>NZ_CAXXSJ010000058.1:0-21491 GCF_963675095.2 uncultured Roseibium sp.
TCCATGCAGCAGGCCGCGCGTGTTTCGCAGCGGACCGCCTTTTTCCATTTGGGAATCCTGGTAGAGGAAGGGCCGACGGAGGACATCTTTACCAATCCGCAGGACAAGCGTACGCAGATTACATCACAGGCCGCTTCGGCTGATGCACTAGACCAGAATTTGCGGAGACTTACGGTATGACCGATCATACAGTTACGGCCTACGACGAAGAGCTGACAACGCTCAAGAGCCGAATCGCGGAAATGGGCGGCTTGGCTGAAACCATCGTCAACAACTCGGTGACGGCGCTTGTGACCCAGGATCTGGGCCTCGCCCAGTCGATGATTGAACACGACGCGCGGCTCGACGAGCTGCAGCAGGACGTCGAGGTCAAGATCGTCGAGATCATTGCCCGGCGCCAGCCGATGGGCAGCGACCTGCGCGAAATCATGGCAGCCGGCCGCATCGCCAACGACCTGGAACGGGTCGGCGACCTGGCCAAGAACGTGGCGAAGCGCGTGATTGCCATCGACAACGATCTGCAATCCAAGAAGCTTTCCATCGGCGTGGAACACATCGCCGAACTTGCCCTGGCGCAATTGAAGGAAGTGCTGGACGCCTACACGAAACGCGATGCCGCGACCGCCAGCCATGTGCGCGAGCGGGATTCGGAGGTCGACGCGATCTACACCTCGCTGTTCCGCGAGCTTCTGACCTACATGATGGAAGATCCGCGTAACATCACCCAATGCGCTCATCTGCTCTTCTGCGCGAAGAACATCGAGCGGATCGGCGACCACGCCACGAATATCGCGGAAAACGTCTATTGGATGACGACCGGTCAACGGCTTGCGGACGAACGTCCCAAGGTCGACGAGACCGGCGTTACCGACAAGGAAAACGCCTGACGGGGCATACCCGTCCGGCGGGATGACTCGGAGCATATGTAAATGCCGAAGGTACTCATCGTAGAAGACGAGGAACCGCTCAGCCTGCTGCTGAGATACAATCTGGAAGCCGAAGGATATTCAGTCGAAACCTGCGAACGTGGAGACGAAGCGGAGATCCGGCTCAGGGAGAGCCAGCCGGACCTCCTTCTGCTCGACTGGATGCTGCCGGGCCTGTCCGGTATCGAACTGTGCCGCCGCATTCGGGCGCGTGAAGACACCGAACGGTTGCCCGTGATCATGCTGACGGCGCGCGGCGAGGAAGCAGAGCGTATCCGTGGACTGTCGACCGGCGCGGACGATTACGTGGTCAAGCCGTTTTCGGTTCCCGAACTGATGGCACGAGTGCGGGCGATCCTGCGCCGGGCGAGCCCGGAAGTGGTCTCCTCGATGCTGCGTTCCGGCGATATCGAACTCGACCGCGAAACCCACCGGGTTCGCCGCAACACCAAGGAAATCCATCTGGGGCCGACCGAATTCCGGCTCCTGGAATTCCTGATGACCTCGCCCGGTCGTGTCTTCTCCCGCGAGCAGCTTCTCGACGGGGTGTGGGGACATGATGTCTATGTGGACGAGCGCACGGTCGACGTTCACGTCGGCCGTCTGCGCAAGGCGCTGAACCGCGGTAAAGCGAAGGATCCGATCCGCACGGTGCGCGGGGCAGGGTATGCGTTCAACGATCAGTTCGCCATCGCCTGATAAACTCTGGGCCTGAGCGATCGCCCGAAACGAATATGAAAAAACCCGCCGAATTGGCGGGTTTTTTATTACGTTGCACTGAAGGTGCGAAGCCCGTCGTGCCTTTACGAAGCGCGCGCCGCAGAGTTTGCTGTGTTCGCCACCCGGCGGTCCCGGCGGCGGTCGCTGACCGGCTGATAGGCGATCTTGCAGTGATGGGCGCAGTAAGGCACGCCCGGGTCGGAATGGCGTCCCGCAGAAATAGAAGTCCTCTCTGCTCGGATCACCGATGGGGCCATTTGCAGGTCCGTTCCGTCAGCGTCAGGATCGTCGCCCGCTCGGAAATAGGCACCAGCTCTGCGATCGGTTCGGCTTGCGGTTCGATCTCGGGGGCGGGCGCCGGGGGCCATCTTCAGAGCCGTCGCGCCGCGCGACTGGGGTTGCGGCGTGCTTTGGCGGCCTGCCGAAGAGGCCGGAGAGGATGGCGACGATGGCCGGTTGCGGCGCGGCTTGCTCGCCGGCGACGGCGTCTTTGCCCGTCCGGAAAGGCCTAGGCGGTGAACCTTGCCGATGACCGCATTGCGCGTGACGCCGCCGAGTTCTCCGGCGATCTGGCTTGCGCTCAGGCCATCGCTCCAGAGTTTCTTTAAAAGCTCAACGCGTTCCGTCGTCCAACTCATTTGCCGCACCCCTTGGTCCGTAGCGCATGCCTGAAGGCATTAACCCGGTGTTAAGGCGCGTGTGTACGCGCCAGTCATGGCATATATAGTGCCGTGATTTGATTTAATGCACGAGATATCGTGGCTGATGGGGTGGAGATTACAATAGGGAGAAAAGCGCAGGCAAGTTGCCCGCCTCAATGAGATGGGGAAGAACCGACTTTTCCCCATAAATGGCGCAAATCCCGCTGCCCGCCGGAAGTGGCTGATTTGCGCCATTTGCATTGACAGAAAGCACGGGAAGCAGTGTATAAGGAGACCTGAATTGCGCGTGCCGCCTCTTTGGGGCGGCACGTTGCGTTTTGGCCCGTAAAGGACCTGAAAACGAGACGGTGGAACCGGCCTCGAGAGGAGTTGAATCAATGTCGGCGACTGCGCTGTTTGCGAACTACGCAAGATCGAGCCTGGAGTTCGATCACGGGGAAGGTGTCTGGCTCGTGACGAACGACGGCCGACGTTTTCTCGATTGCGGTTCCGGCATCGCGGTGAACTCCGTCGGCCATTGTCATCCGCACCTGGTTCAGACCCTGAAAAGCCAGGCCGAAAAGCTCTGGCACGTGTCGAACTTGCACAAGGTGCCGGATCAGGAGCGGCTCGGCCGCCGCCTGTCCGAGGCGACCTTCGCGGACAAGGTCATGTTCTGCAATTCCGGCGCGGAAGCCATGGAAGCTGCCATCAAGACGGCGCGGCGCTATCATTATGATCGGGGCCAACCGGAACGCTTCCATATTGTCACCTTCGAAGGTGCATTTCACGGGCGGACCATCGCCACGATCGCGGCCGGCGGTCAGGCCAAGTACCTGGAAGGCTTCGGCCCCAAGGCGCCCGGTTTCGACCAGGTTCCGCCCTGCGACATGGATGCCCTGAAGAAGGTCATCGGCCCGCAGACGGCGGCGATCGCCATCGAGCCGATCCAGGGCGAAGGCGGCGTCCGCGAAATCCCGGTCGATTTCCTGCGCCAGCTGCGCAAGCTGTGCGATGACGAAGGCATTCTGCTGATTTTCGACGAGATCCAGACCGGCGTCGGCCGGACCGGCAAGCTCTTTGCCCATGAATGGGCCGGGATCACGCCGGATATCATGGCGATCGCCAAAGGCATCGGCGGCGGCTTCCCCATGGGCGCCTGCCTTGCAACGGAAGAGGCAGCCGCGCCGATGGTGCCGGGCACCCACGGCACCACCTTCGGCGGTAATCCGCTGGCATCGGCGGTGGGCAATGCGGTCCTCGACGTGGTTCTCGAAGACGGTTTCCTCGAAGCCGTTCAATCCAAGGGCTTGTCCTTCAAGCAGAAACTCGCCGGACTGGTCGACAGCCATCCGAAGGTCTTTGCCGAGGTGCGCGGTAGCGGGCTGATGCTTGGTCTCAAATGCGTGGTCCCCGTCGGAGACTTCGTCGGCGCGGCCCGCGAAGCCGATGTGCTTGTCGTGCCCGCCGGTGACAACGTGGCGCGTGTCATGCCGCCGTTGACCATCTCCGAGGACGAAATCGGCGAAGCGGTTGCGCGCTTTGAAGCCGCGGCAATCGCGATCGAGCAGACACTGACAGCAAAAGGAGCGGCAGAGTGACCAGCAACGGTATGTCGCGGCATTTTCTCGACCTGACCCAGTTCGAAGGCGACGAGCTTCGCCATATCCTGGATGCCTGCAAGCGCATCAAGAAGACCCGCAACGGTGTGCGCCGCGGCGAGGGGATCCTCGCCGGCAAGGTGCTGGCGATGATTTTCGAACAGCCTTCGACCCGGACACGCATCTCCTTTGATGTGGGCATGCGCGAACTCGGCGGCGAGACGCTGATGCTGACCGGCGCCGAAATGCAGTTGGGCCGGGGCGAGACCATCGCCGATACCGCACGCGTCCTGTCCCGCTTCGTCGATGCGATCATGATCCGGATCCTGGATCACGACCAGCTCAACGAACTGGCCGAAAACGCCACCGTTCCGGTCATCAACGGTCTGACCAAGGAGTCCCATCCCTGCCAGATCATGGCCGACCTGCTCACCTTCGAGGAGCACCGCGGCGCAATCTCCGGGAAGAGCGTCGCCTGGACCGGGGACAGCAACAACGTGCTGGCCTCCTGGGTCCATGCCGCTCCGCGTTTCGATTTCGAACTGCGCATCGCGACCCCGAAGGAACTTGCTCCGCCAATGGACCTGATCGAAAAGGCCCGCGCGGACGGGGGCTCGATTATTGTCACCGACGACCCATATGAAGCGGTAAAGGATACCGATTGCGTGGTGACCGACTGCTGGGTTTCCATGGGAGACGATGACGAAGAAAACCGTCACAATCTCCTCAGTGCCTATCAGGTCAACAAGCGCCTGATGCAGGAAGCCAGGTCGAACGCGCTTTTCATGCATTGCCTTCCTGCCCACCGGGGTGAAGAGGTGACGTCTGAGAGTGATGGACGGGCCGAATTCCGTGGTCTTCGACGAGGCGGAAAACCGCCTGCACGCGCAAAAGGGTATCCTTGCCTGGTGTTTTGACGCGGTTTGAAGGACGTAAGCTTTTGGCGTTCAATATTGAGGATTATGGCGTAAGCCCCGCAGGGCAGGACGCGGTGCGTCCGTTTGCGGTGGAAGGGACTGGACGTGCGCGGCCGGGCGGTTTCGCTCGGCCCCGTGGTGGAAAAGATCCTGGAGCGGCACAATTATCCGGAGCCGGTCTCAAGGGTGCTGGCGGAAGCAATCGTTCTGACCTGCCTGCTCGGTACGTCGCTCAAGTTCGACGGTCGTTTTACCCTGCAGACCCAGACCGACGGGCCGGTGTCCATGCTGGTCGTGGATTTCACCTCGCCCGACGCGGTGCGCGCCTGCGCAACCTTCGACGCGGAAAAACTGGCGCAGGTCATGGAAAACGGACCGCCGTCGGCCGAACAACTGCTCGGCCGCGGCCACCTTGCCATGACCATCGATCAGGGCCGGCACATGCAGCGCTATCAGGGCCTGGTTGAACTCGACGGCATTTCCCTTGAAGAGGTGGCGCGGCGCTATTTCGCCCGCTCCGAACAGATCCCGACCGAGGTCCGTCTCGCTGTCGGTGAACTCTTCACCCGCAACAAGGGCGAAGGCCCGTCGCACAGCTGGATTGCCGGCGGCGTCATTGCCCAGTTCCTCCCCGAGGCACCGGAAACGCATGCGCCAGGCGGACTTCGCGCCGGGCGACGCCCCGGAAGGCGCAGCTGTTCATGACGTCGACGAGGACGATTCCTGGGTGGAGGCGAAGGCCCTTGTGGAAACGGTCAAGGACGTGGAACTGACCGATCCGGAAGTGACCGTCGAACGGCTCCTGTTTCGCCTGTTCCACGAACGCGGCATCCGTCTGTTCGAGCCGCAGCCGATCGTCGACCGCTGCCGCTGCTCGCGCGAAAAGGTCGCCGGCATACTGAAAAGCTTCAGCGCCGAGGAAATGGCGGACATGAAAGAGCACGGCAAGGTGGTCGTCACCTGCGAATTCTGCAGCACCCGCTACGAATTCGATCCTGAAGAGGCCGTCGGCTAACCGATCTTCTCCGCAAAACCGGCAACGGCTTTTGCAGCCTCGGCGATGTTGCCATCGAGCGTTGCCGGGGACTTTCCGCGCGGGCCGAAGTCGTGATTGCCGTCTTCCAGGTAGATGAGCGACACTGCCTCCGGCAGGGAAATCTCGTCGAGCTCAGCGCGCGATCCGAACGGGTCGCGGTCGCCCTGGCAGATCAGAACGGGCCTCTTGGCCTCCTGAAGGGGCTCCAGGCGCCAGTCCGCATCCGCTTTGCCGGTCGGATGGAACGGATAGCCGAAACAGCACACGCCTTTGACCCGGCCGGGGAGCGAGGCGCCGCCCGCCAGCATGGCGGCCACACGCCCACCCATAGACTTGCCGCCGATCAGGATCGGGCCTTCGCAATCTGCCATTAATGCCTGCAGGGTGGTCTGAAACTCGCCGATGAGCTTGTCCGCTTTGGGTGGCGGACGTTTGGCGCCGCCGGTCCGGCGTCCGGCCATATAGGCAAACTCGAACCGGGCAACGGCGACCCCTTCGGCCGCAAGGGCTGAGGCCAGCTTGTTCATGAACGGCGAATCCATCGCAGCCCCTGCACCGTGGGCGAGGAGAAGGGTGGCAACAGGCGAGGTATTCGGGCGGGTCCAGAGAAGATCGGGCATGGAAGGTGCGGGTCCGTTGGAACGAGCTGAACTCGAAGGATGGGGGCGATAGAGGCTTTTGGGCCTTGCTCATGTGCCCGTCAACCGGATTGCCGACAAATTCGGTCTAATGGGCGCCGCATCGTCTGTCAGTTCGGTGCAACAGGCGGGTGAGTAAGGATCGTCCTCTCTTCTGCGACTGATTTTCGCTTTGGGCAAAGTTCATCGCTTGAGCCGGAAGAAAACCTGCGACAAAGGCCGTCGTTGCACGGGCTGCGTTGCCAATGTTTTCGTCTAGCGACGCACTGGTATCCTTGGCGGGGCTGAAATCGTGCGTTCCACCTTCGAGATAGACAAGCGTAACCTGTTCGGGAAGAGACAGGGCCTCCAGTTCCGCGCGCCGCCCCATGGGATCGTTCTCGCCCTGGCAGATCAGGATCGGGCGGCCGGATTTCCTGAGAGGGCCTACGTGCCACTTTGAATCGGGTTCATTGGCCTGATGGAACGGATAGCCGAAACAGCACAAGCCGGCCACGCGGTCCGGCAGGAAGCCTCCGGCTGCGAGTTTGGCGGCGACGCGGGCGCCCATGGACTTGCCGCCGATAAGGACCGGGCCTTCGCACGCGCCCATAAAAACCCTCAAGACGGTGCGGTATTCGCCGATCAGTTCTATGTCCAGAGGCCTCGGTGGCAGGGCAGTTCCCTGCCGTCGGCAGGCCATATAAGAGAACTCGAACCGGGCAACGGCAAAGCTCTGGTAGGCCAGGGCCACGGCAAGTTTCTCCATGAACGGACAGTCCATGGGAGCTCCCGAGCCATGGGCGAGCAGGATCGTGGCAACCGGCGAGGTTTCCGGGCGTGTCCAGAGAAAGTCGAGCATAGAAATAGGGATCCGATAGGGAAAGCTGGAGTCAGAAAAAACTGATCGGGAAATAGCGCAGGTAAAGTTCTCGGTAGGCGCCGGTCTGTTGCAGCCGGCGCAAGGCGTAGTTGACCGCCTCGCGCATGGACGCGTCGTCCTTGCGCATGGCGATCGACAGGCCCTCGTCGAAATACCCCGGCTCCAGCCATGGCCCGCCGGCAAACCGGCAGCAGCCGGCCGCGGCCGTGCTGTTGAGCCAGAAGGCGAGGGGAAGACCGTCGCCGAAATGCGCGTCCACAGTGCCATTGATCAGGGCCGTCCGGGCCGCTTCCACCGTTTCGAAAGGTTCCAGGAGGGCGTCCGGCCAGAAACGGGCGGCAAAGGCTTCATGCCGGGAGCCCGCTTCGACGGAAATCCTGGCGCCGGCGATGGTATCCGCGCCGAACGTCTTTTCCTGTCCGGCGCGGACAACGAAACGGGCCGGAAGTTTCAGATAGTCATCGCTGAACGAAAGCCGTTCCACCAGGTCTTCGGTCCGGGCCAGACCGGAAATGATGGCGTCGCCTTCGCCTTCCTCCAGGGCCGGCAAAAGGCCACTGAAGTCCTTGATGCGCAGCGAGCAGGACGTGTCGAGTTCCAGGCAGATGGCGCGCGGCAAGGTCGACGTTGAAACCCGTCAGACGATCCTCTGCGTCGCGGTACACGAATGGGGGATAGCCGTCGGTTGCCAGAAACTGGGATCTTGCCGGGAATGTCGGCCGGGCGATCCTGCACGGCCTTGGGGTCCCAGAAATTGGGGATCACGACCGTGTCCTGCGCGTTCGCCCTTGTGAGGGCAGCGCAAAGTGCCAGGAAAACAAGGAGTGAGTTTCGTAAATGAGTGACCATCGCCCGGCGCTTGTGCCTCGACCTTACCGACTGAAAGGATGCCCGTGAGTCTTTCCGTTCTTTATAGCGCTTTTGCGGATACGTGCAGGGGCTTTCGTCAGGGGCGGGGGATTTGAAGCAATTTTCCTGCTCGTCCATCGCCGCACAAAGCCGCTATGCGCGTCATTAATACGACGTTCATCAGCTATGCAAAAACAGGGCGGAGTTTCTTGAAACGCGGCATTGAATTCTTAACTTCGCTCTAGTAGGGGTCGCATAAATCGGCAACGCATCACCCCGGCGAGGTTCGGGCGTTTCAGGAGGTCGGCATGACCCGTGATGAACTTATTCGCGAATACAAACAGCACAGCGGAACCTGGCCGGCGCTGGTCGGCGTCTACGGCGTGATCGTGGGCACGATGCTGCTGTCCGGCTATCTGATGGTCGGCTGACCCGGCAACAGGCCGCACAACTCCCTGAAATCGGTTTGAGCCCCCGGTCTCCTTCGGACCGGGAGCCTTGTTTTTGGCCGGTTGTCCGGCGTCGTAGACGGCTCGTCTCAGACCTTGGCCGCTTCGCCGATGTCGTCGACGCCGCGTTCTTCCAGAAGCGTCGTGAGCCAGTTCGGATCCATTTCCGGAACCGAGGACAGAAGCAGATCCGTGTAGGGATGGTGCGGGGGCGTGAACATTTCGTCCTTGGGCCCCTGTTCCACGACCTTGCCCTTCTGCATCACCACAACCTCATCCGCGATGGAACGGACCGTCGCCAGGTCGTGGGTGATGAACATGTAGGCGAGGTTGAACTCCTGCTGCAGCCGGTCGAGCAGCTTCAGAATGCCCTCCGCCACGAGCTGGTCCAGGGCGCTGGTGACCTCGTCGCAGATGATGAACGACGGATTGGCGGCAAGCGCCCGGGCGATCCCCACCCGCTGCTTCTGGCCACCGGAGAGTTCCGGCGGATAGCGACTGTAGAATTTTGACGGCTCGAGTTCGATCAGATCGAGCAACTCATCGACCCGGCTCTTGAGCTTGGCGCCCTTGAGGCCGCCGTAGAACTGCGCCGGCCGGCCGATGATCTCGCTGATCCGGATCTTGGGATTGAGAGCGGTGTCGGCCATCTGGTAGATCATCTGGACCTGACGGAGCTGATCCTTGGTCCGGTCCTGGTACCGCGGCGGCAGGGGCTCGCCGTTGAACAGGATCTGCCCCTTGGTCGGCGGCAGCAGGCCGGTGATACAGCGCGCGGTGGTCGACTTGCCGGAGCCGGATTCGCCCACGACGGCCACAGTCATGCCGGGATAGATGTCGAAGGAAACGTCCTCCAGCACTTTGGTCGGGCCATAGGCGGCGTCGATATCCTGGACCGAGACGATCGGTTGGGCATCGGGCTCGGTCGGTCGACGTTTCTGTGGCCGTTTGAAGCTGCGCACCGCCCACAGGCTCTTGGTGTAGTCTTCCTTCGGGTTGTCGAGCATCTCCTCGGTGGGCGCTTCCTCGACCTCTTCGCCCTTCAGCAGCACCTTGATGGTGTCCGCCATCTGGGCCACGACCGCGAGATCATGGGTGATGTAAATCGCGGCGGTGTTGAACTGGTCGACGATGTCCCGGATGGCCGCCAGCACCTCGATCTGGGTGGTCACGTCGAGGGCCGTTGTCGGCTCGTCGAAGATGATCAGATCCGGACGGCAGGCCATCGCCATGGCGGTCATGGCGCGCTGCAGCTGCCCGCCGGACACCTGGTGCGGATAGCGGAAACCGATTTCCTCCGGGTTCGGAAGACGCAGGCGCTCGTAGAGCTGCATGGCGTCTTCCTGCGCTTCCATCCGCTTCTGAATTCGGTACTGGACCGGCGCTTCGGTGTGCTGATCGATGATGCGATGGGCCGGATTGAAGGAAGCGGCGGCGGACTGGGCCACATAGGCGATCCGCGAGCCGCGCAGGGCGCGCAGGTCGCTTTCCGGCGTCGTCGTCAGCTCCATGGCGTCGAATTCGATCGAGCCGCCGGAAATCCGGCAGCCGTCCCGGGCAAAGCCCATGGCAGCCAGGCCGATCGTGGATTTGCCGGCGCCGGATTCGCCGATCAGGCCGAGCACCTCACCCTTGTGCAGTGTGAGATCGACCCCGTGGACGATTTCGATCCATTCTTCGTCCGAATAGCCTTCGATACGAAGATCGGTGATCTTGAGCAGAACGTCTTTCTTCGACTTCATGGTCAAACCTCCTTCAGGCCGGAGGACCGGAACAGCATCCAGTCGACGACGAAATTGACGGCAACCGTCAAAAGGGCGATGGCGGCGGCCGGGATCAGCGGCGTCATTTCACCGAAGGAAATCAGCGTCGCGTTTTCGCGAACCATCGAGCCCCAGTCGGCTGTCGGAGGCTGGATGCCGAGACCCAGGAAGGACAGGCCGGCGATCAGCAGGAACACGAAGCAAAATTCCAGGCCGAATTCGGCAATCAGCGGTGCTGTGGAATTCGGCAGGATTTCCCTGCGGATCAGGTACCAGGTGCCTTCGCCCCTCAGTTTGGCCGCCTCGATATAGTCCATCACCACCACATTGCCGGCAACGGCCCGTGTGAGCCGGAAGACGCGCGGCGAATAGATGACCGCGACCACGATGACGATGACGGCCAGATTGGTGCCGAAGATACTCAGCATCAAGAGCGCGAAGATCAGGGACGGCACGGACATGATGACATCGGCCGCCCGGCCGAGGATCTGGTCGAACCAGCCGCCCTTGGTGGCCGCATAAAGACCGGCCATCGCGCCCATGACAAAGGCAAGCGTCGTTGCCAGCAGGGCAAGCCCGACGGAGTTACGCGCGCCGTAGATAATGCGGCTGAACATGTCCCGGCCGAGCTGATCGGCCCCCAGCAGCATGGTCTGGTCGGGCGGAGCGAAGGCCGATGCAATCACCTCGGCTTCGCCGTGCGGAGCGATGACCGGGGCAAAGATGCCGGCAATGGCATAGGTGAAGATCACGAACATGCCGAACGCGGCGGTCAGCGGCGCCGTCCTCAGTTCCTTTGCCATCCACTCCGGACTGATCAGGATCAGGAATTCTCGGAAGGCGAAAGACGTGCCGGCCGCAAGGGCGAGCATGCCGGCGGCGGTTGTCACGAAGCGAAGGGCCGGGACCCCGCCGATAATTCCCATGATGAATGACGCCAGCGTCAGCGAGAAGATCAGCAGGAAGACTTCACGTTTCTTGAAATAGGCTGCCAGACAGGAGGCTCCGATCAGCAGCGCATAGTATCCGATTACAAATGTGTTCATATCGCTGCCCTCACTTCGGATGCCGCAACCGCGGATTTGTCAAAATGGCTCCGACATCGGCCGCCAGATTGAGCAGGATGAAGGTTGCGGCGAAGATCAGGCAGCAGGCCTGAACGATCGGGAAGTCGCGTTTTGCGACGGCGTCCACCAGAAGCTGGCCGATGCCGGGGTAAACGAAAACCACTTCCACCAGCACAACGCCGGTAATGAGATAGGCCAGGTTCAGCGCCACCACATTGATGATCGGCGCCCAGGCATTGGGAAGGGCGTGCTTGACGATCACCCGCCACGGCGGCACCCCTTTGAGCCGGGCCATCTCGATATAGGGCGAGGCCAGAAGGTTGATGATCGCAGCCCGTGTCATGCGCATCATATGTGCGGTCACGACGAGCACGAGCGTGAGTGCGGGCAGGAACGTTCGATGCAACAGGTCGGCAAAGCTCATGTCCCCGCTCAGGCTCGCAATCGCGGGAAAATAGTTGGATTTCACGGCGAAATAGAGAATGAGGATATAGCCGAGAAAGAACTCGGGAGAGGAAATCGACGTCAGGGTCAGGACGTTGGCAACCCGGTCGAACAGGGTGTTCCGCAACAGCGCGACGATGATCCCGAGAATGATCGAGACGGGAACCGCTATCACGGCCGCGTAGGTCGCGAGAAACAGCGTGTTCACGAACCGGCCGGTGATTGCCGTGCTGACCCGCTCTCCGGAGACGAGCGAGACACCGAAATCACCGGTCAGGGCACCGCCCAGCCAGTCCAGGTAGCGGATGGGGGCCGGTAGATTGAGCCCCATTTGTTCGCGCAGGGCGGCAACCGTTTCCGGCGTTGCGCTCTGACCGAGCACCGCCTGTGCGATATCTCCCGGCAGCAACTCGACCGCAAAGAAGATCAGGATTGAAACAACGAATAGCGTGAGCAGGCCCAGGCCGAGTCGTTTGAGAACGAGCCTCAGGATGTCGCCCATATGTCCCTCCAGATGTTTGCGCCGGACGCCTGATCGCGCCGCCGCAGTGCTGGAGAGTGCCGGGTGATGTCACCGAAACATGCCTCAACCCCTCCAGCCAGCCCCTACCGGCAGCCCATTCTGATGCGGGTCTGCCGTCATATGCGTCCGGCGCGGCCGGACAGGGAATGCCGACCGCGCCAGTGTTTTTTTAGGTCAGGCGTCTTCGAACCACCAGCGGCTTCCGGCGCGCGCGCCGTCACAGGCCCAGCTTGCCGCGACCGTATCGCCATGCATGACGTTGGAACGGCGTGCGTAGACGAAGTTGTTGAAGAACGGGATGATCGTGCCGCCGTCATCATGCATGAGCAGGCACATTTCCCGATACATGGTCATGCGCTTGTCGTCGTCGAGTTCCGACTTGGCTTCCAGGAGGAGCTTGTTGAACTTCTCGTTGCGCCAATGGCTCTCGTTCCAGGCGGCGTCGTCCTTGTAGGCGAGCGTGAACATCACGTCCGGGGTCGGGCGCGAACCCCAGGACACCGCGGTGAACGGCTTCTTCAGCCAGACATCTGAGTAATAGCCGTCGTTCGGCTCGCGCACGACCTTGATATCGATGCCTGCCTTCTTGGCCTGCTCTGCATAGAGCACACACATGTCGACGGCGCCCGAGAAAATGCTGTCCGCGGTCGAAAGTGAGATGGACAGATTGTCGTGCCCCGCCTTCTTCAACAGCGACTTGGCCTTTTCGGGGTCGTATTCGTGCTGCGGGATGTCATCCGGCCAGTATGGCTGCACCGGCGAAAGATGGAAGTCGTTGCCGATCGTGGCCGCGCCGAAGGCGATCTTGTCGACGATTTCCTGGCGGTCCATCGCGAGTTTCAGGGCCATACGCACGTTCACGTCGTCAAAGGGTGCCGTGTCACAGAACATCGGCATGGTGATCGCGGCGCCGGACGGAATATTGTCCACCTTGATGTTCGGATTGCGCTGAAGCAGGGCCAGGGTCTTCAGCTCGACCAGCGAAACGCAATCCACATCGCCCGTGACCAACGCCGTCTGGCGGGCGTTCGGGTCGTTGAGGATGATCATCTCGAGCTTGTCGAAATAGGCGCCCTCGCCATGCCAGCCGTCATTGCGGCTCAACGACCAGCTCACGCCGAACTCGCCGCTGTCGATCTTGTACGGACCGCAGCCGTCGCCGGACTGCCAGTCGATCGTGCCGTCGTCATTGGCCGGGCAGATCGCCAGGTGATAATCGGTCATCAGCCAGGGTAGATCCGCAATGCCGCGGCCGAGCTTGAAGACGACCGTGTGATCGCCATCGGCCACCACGTCGGTCACGTCGGTCAGGAGGGCCTTGGCCGCGGACGTCGTCTTTTCGCCGCGGTGATGGTTGATCGAGGCGACAACATCCTTTGCCGTCACCTTGTTGCCACTGAGGCCGAAGTGGGCGTTTTCGTTGAGTTTGAACGTCCACTGCGTGGCATCCGGCGTGGCTTCCCAACCGGTCGCGAGATCCGGACCAAGCGAATTGTCCGGATTGATCATGGTCAGATAGCTCCGGTACTGGTGCGCCAGGAAGATCATCTGCCGCGTCACATAGGTGCCCGGATCATGGGTGTCCGACGTGTTGCCGTCGTGAATGCCCCAGCGGAACGTGCCGCCTTTTTTCGGCGCCGCTTTGGCCTGGCTGGACCACAGTCCCGTTGCCGTGGAAGCCGTGATGCCGGCCAGCACGGAGTAGCGGATAAACTCGCGTTTCGTGATGCCGCCGGTACGGGCCGCATCGGCAAGACGGGTCAATTGCCCGACGTCTTTGGAGTTCGTCATCCTGTCTCCCCTTTCGGATTGTCCTGGGTCGTTCTGGAATTGGGTGTCTTAAGGTAGCATCCGACGTTTTTTGAATATCGAAATGCTTATTTCCGACATGTTCCTAGCAAAACACGAACTTTCTCGTCCGGCCACCCCTATGGAAAAATTCATTTTTTAAATTTTCACAAGACGAGAAGTTTCGTTTGAATTGTGCGGGGCAGCATTATTATGGGAGTACGATGAAATCAACCCTGTCGATCGAAGAGCAGGCGTAAGTGGGAATTTAAATACTTATATATTCTAATTTATGATTATGGATATAGATCGAAGTATTTTATTTTTACGCGATTTGGCCTATCCTCTCGCTGTTTATCCGTAGTTCTCAGCAAGAATTAAGTGGTTCTCCGGAAGTCAAAAAGCACGAGATCCGGAGATGAGCATGTGTTTCGCAATACATTTAAGCAGCGACGGATGAGCCGGCGAGAGCCAAGAGACCACCGGAATGTTCGAAGCTTGAGGAAAGGCTCATCGGGACCGGCAAACGACAAACCGATCGCTTCCCCGAGAATTCGGTAAAGCGGCTATCACCAGGGAAATGAAATGCCCGACCTGAGACATAGGTGACAAAACGTTCCGGACACATAGGTAACACTTTTCGCTTTAGCGGGAGGTGTCGATGCCGTGGAAAGAGGTGTCCGTCATGGAGGAACGTCTTCGCTTCGTCGCCCGTCTTTTGGATGGGGAAGGCATGAGTTCGGTGTGCCGGGAGTTCGGCATCTCGCGCAAGACAGGCTACAAGATCTGGGATCGCTACCGGCAGGACGGCCTGGAAGCCCTGTGTGATCGGTCCCGTCGCCCTGTGCGCTATGCCAACCAGCTGCCGGACCAGGTCGAGCGCCTGATTGTTTCGGCGAAGAAGGACAAGCCGCACTGGGGTGCACGCAAGATCCGGGAGATCCTGGTCAGGAAGCTTTCCGGCGATGTGCGTATTCCGGCCCAAAGCACGGTGCATGCGGTGCTCGACCGTCACGGCCTTGTCAAGCGCGCCCGCAAGCGGCAGCGCGCCTATAAGGCCGAAGGCACGGCCCTGTCGGCAGGCGTTCGTCCCAACGATCTGTGGTGCACGGACTTCAAGGGCGAGTTCAAACTGGGCAACCGGCAATACTGTTACCCCCTGACGGTCAGCGATCATGCCTCGCGCTATCTGTTGATGTGCGAAGCCTTTGACAGCACGAAGGAAAGACCGGTCATCGAGGCCTTCGTGCGCCTGTTCAAGGAGCGCGGCCTGCCAGGGGCGATCCGCACCGACAACGGACTGCCATTTGCCTCACCCAACGGGCTCTACAATCTCTCGAAGCTGTCCGTGTGGTGGCTGCGTCTGGGCATCGGTGTCGAACGCATCAAACCCGGACATCCCCAGCAGAACGGTCGGCATGAACGCATGCATCTGACGCTGAAGAAGGAGGCAACCCGCCCGCCGGGCATGAACAGCCTTCAGCAGCAGGCCAAGTTCGATGCTTTTCTCAAGGAGTTCAATCAGGAACGGCCACATGAGGCGCTGTCCATGCAAATGCCCGATGAAGTCTACAAACCCTCACCCAGACCGTACCGGGGCCTGCCGGAGCTGGACTATCCCTTCCACGACCGGGATGCGCTTGTGACAGCCTGCGGGCGGATCTGCATGTATCGAAAGAAGATCAACGTCTCCACCGTGCTGGCCGGTCAGAAACTCGGGATCAAGGAGGTGGACGAGGGAATTTGGCTGATCAGCTTCATGAGCTATGATCTGGGATACATCGACCTGGAGCAGAGAACACTACAGACAATCGACAACCCGTTCGGCACGAGGTTGTAACCCATGTCTCCGGTACAAACTGTTACCTATGTCTCCGGGTCGGACAAAAAGGAGGTTGGAGCGGGTGAAGGGAATCGAACCCTCGTCTTAAGCTTGGGAAGCTTCTGCTCTACCATTGAGCTACACCCGCGCGAGAAGCGCTTTTCTGCGCTTCGCACCGCTTTCTGTCAAGACGGATTTGCCAACCGGTGAGGCGAGGGCTTTCTAACCTGAACGCCGGTTCCAAAACGGCGGGGGATTTTTCGGCTCCGGACGAAATGGTCCGGATGTGTCATCCGCTGTGCGGTCCCTTTAAACAGAAGCACACCCCCCAGCCAGGGCTGGAGGGTGCTTCCGGTCTGATGTCGAGCCCGGAGGGAGGCAGGTCTGACGTCAGACCAATCCGGGGTCAGCCCTTGTAGTAGGGTGAATAGCACTGCTGGCGCGGACCTTTGTACGGCTGGTAGGTGTTGTTGTACGGGTCGTAGCTCTTCCAGTGATTCTGGCACCAGCTGACGTGCTGCTGCGAGTATCGGCCGTCACGGTAGGGCTGCTGGTAACCATTATTGTAGCCGTTGTTGTAGCTTCCATTGCCGTAGATGTTGCTGCCATAGCCGCCGGCCGAAGCCGCGGTCGTGCCGAGAGCGGCGGCAGAGGTTCCCAGAATTGCGATCGTCATTGCCGAGATGATGGATTTCCGAAACATTGTGATCTTCCTTTCGCTTTGAACTTTGGCGGAAGCTCCGTCCGCCGATGTCCAAAACCTAGGCGTGATCGGTCCGCGGTACCTGTGACGCGCGACACTCTCCAAACATCAGGTTGATTTAACGAAACGATTTCAATGATTTATCAGTCTGAAATCGGTTCCGAAGCGGAGACTTAGCTGCTAAAACTCGCCGGAAAAGGGCAAAAGCGGCGCGGTCCCGTATGCGCCCGCTGTCCAGCGCCTTGAAAATGACGGGCCGACCCCGCACCTTTTCTGTCATGATTGTCTCGTTATCGTTCAACCGCTGTGCTTTTATGTCTGTCTGTCGTGCCGATACAAAGATGAGGGTGTGTGGTCATTGCCGGATCTGGCAGTTTGAAGGGTTATTGCCAACAAGCTTTTCAAGGAACTGATATCAATGCGAATTCTTACTCTCTTTTTGGCCGTGACGTGTTTCCTCGCCATTGCCCCTTCGGCGGGCATGGCGCAGCAGGTCAACGGCTGCGTCCGCAGCGAACTGACCGATCCCGCGCGTGTCGTCTATACGTGCCAGGGCGGGCTGGTTCTTGAGGCCGAGGCAGCCGCGTCATTTGTGATCGCCGACACCGGAGCCCCGGGCAGGCCGGTCGCGGCCGACCTGTCGGGCAAAGGCGTTCTGGTCGAGGTCGAGCCCGGCAGCGGGCCGTTTCAGATCCTGACGCCACAGGCGATCGCCGCCGTACGCGGAACGGTCTATGCCGTCGATGTGGAAGATGGTGTGACCTCTGTGTTCGTGGTGCGCGGCGAAGTCGGCGTGTCCCGTCCCGATGGATCGGAAGCGGTTGCGCTTGGCGCAGGAGAAGGCGTGACCGTAACGACCGGCGAGCCGCTGGTCGTGAAGAGTTGGCCCCAGGAAAAAGTCGATAGGCTGCTCGCCCGCTTCGCTCGATGAAATCAAGCTTGCCCTACTGGTTCGTCGCGCTCGCCGTGATCCTTGGTGCTGCCTGGGCCGGCTGGCTCGGGCAACGACACCTGGAAGGATTTGCGGGCCCGATAGACCGGGCGGAAACCGTGCTCCTGGACATGCGCATTCTGGCGGTCGGCCCGCGTCCGGCCCCGCCGGAGGTGGTCATCGTCGGGATCGATGACGAGACCATTGCACAGGCAGGGCGCTACCCGATCGGACGCGACCGTCTGGCGGCGCTCGTTGAAAAAATACACGATGCCGGCGCCAAGGCGCTTGGTATCGACATGCTGCTGGTCGGAAACACGGATGATGCGGCCGATGCGAAACTGACCTCCGCCCTTGCCAGCCTGCCGAGCGTCATCGCCGAGGCGGGCGTCTTTAAGGACAAAAATCGACCCGTTTCCGTAATCCCCGCGCCGGATGGTGTCCTTCATCCGCTGCCGGAGTTCGCGACGGCAGCGTCCGTTGGGCTCGTCAATGTCGCGGCCGACGCAGGCGGCACGCCGCGTCACATTCCGCTCATGTTTCTGACGCCAGAGGGACCGGAGCCGTCCCTCAGCCTGCGCGCGCTGGGCCTTTATCTGGGAGATATGCCCGCATTGACCGCCGGCGGGATCCGACTTCCGGGCGGAGTTCAGCCACTCGATCTCGGCTGGCATTTGCCTCTGAACTACTACGGCCCGATGGGAACAGTCCGGACCATCAGCGCGCAGGGCCTTTTTGACGGAACACCGGAAGCGGCAGCCGCCGTCAAGGACCGCCTCGTTCTGTTGGGGGCGACAGCGACCGGCGTCGGTGACCGGTTCAGTACGCCCTTCGACCAGATCCTGCCGGGGGTCGAAGTGCTTGCGACCGGGGTATCCAATCTGATGGACGGATCGGCGCTGATCCGGGATGGATTTGTCCGCAAGGTCGATGTGGCGGCAGCACTCCTGATCACAGTGGCGGGTATGGCAGCTGTGGCCTTTCTTCCGCTCGCGGTCGCCTCCGTTCTTTTCGTCCTGATTCTGTGCGGTTGGCTGGCGGCGGCGACGCTTCTGCTTGGGGGCGGCTACTGGTTCAGTGCGGCATTGCCGCTTGCGGCAAGTGTGCCGCCGGTCATCGGCCTTGCCATTCTCCGTCAGGTTTTCGACCGCTACCAGATGCGGCGGCTCGAAACCGCACAGGACGCCCTCAGCCGGTTTCAGGCGCCCGAACTGGCGCGGCGCATTGCGGAGGACCCGCTATTTCTCCTGGAGCCGAAAGAGCAGATGGCCGCCGTGCTTTTCGTGGATCTGGCCGGCTATACCGGCCTGAGCGAACGCCTGGGGCCAGCCAGAACACGGGAGTTCCTGAAAGTCTTCCATACGATCGTGGTCAATGAAACCGAACGGCACCACGGCCTTGCCATGTCGTTCATGGGCGATGGCGCCATGATCTGCTTTGGTGTCCCTGATCCGGGGCCGAAGGACGCGGTCAATGCATGGCGATGCGCCTTCGATCTGGTCCACGAGGTCGGCAAATGGATGGCTGGTACAGGTTTGAGGCCAGGGACAGGTGCCCTGCGCGCCGGTGTGCATTTCGGCCCTGTTGTGCTGTCCCGCCTGGGGCACGAACACCAGCAGCAGATCACCGTGACCGGCGATTGCGTCAACGTGGCGAGCCGCTTGATGGAGGTGGCAAAGGAGCACGACTCCCTGGTGGCCATGTCCTCGGAGCTGATGGAGGCGGCCGCTCACGAGCAGATGCGGATCTGCATGCCCCGCGTACGGAAACCGTCGCCATCCGTGGCCGTCAGCAGGCGATGCTCGTGGGACTGTGGACGGCACTGGAAGCGGATGCGGAAGAGCCCGCTATTCCGGGAAAATGACCGGATTGGAGCAGGCGGGGGAAATGCCCCTGCGTCTTGAGTCTCGAAAGCCCTACCAGCGGATCCCGAGACGCAACGCGTCGTAGATCGCCGCATGGATGTTGCGCGCCGAGACCGCGTCGCCGATGCGGTACAGGATGAATTTGCCGTCGTCCGAGGCGTTTGGAAACACCTCTCCGCCCATGACTAGCTTGTCGTAATCGACTGCGCCGAGATTGGACGACAGCGGCTTCAGGTCGAGGTAAAGCTCGTCATGGGCCAGGTGCCGTGTTCCACGACCACCTGATCCACCTGGCGCTCCTCGGACCAGCCGTCGGCATAGTCGGATCCGAGCGTGGCGACGAGGCCGTTGCCTTCGCGCCGGACGGCCGTCAGACGGGTGTTGATCGTGATCCGGACGCCTTTTTCCTGGAAGGCCTTCATGTAGGGCACATGGTTCAGCCCGCCGATTTCCGGGGGCGAACAGGCGTTCGGGGGTGATGAGTTCCAAAGTGGATCCCGCGTTGGCGATCATTTCCGTGGCGGTCATGCCCTGATGCCCGCCTGAATCGTCAAAGACGAGCACGTTTCCGGCCGGTTTTATCGTGCCGCCGATGATGTCCCAGGAGGAAACGACCAGATCGTCTCCGGCCTCCAGCGGCGGGTTTTGCGGGATGCCGCCGGTGGCGACGATAACCACATCCGGTTCGAGAGCCAGAACATCTGAACTCTCCGCATAGGTGTCGTAGCGGATCTCCACGCCGAGCCGCTCCAGTTCCTCCAGCCGCCAGTCGACGATGCCGATCATTTCCTTCCGGCGCGGGTTCTGGGCGAGAAGATTGATCTGTCCGCCGGCGCGGCCGGAGGCTTCCAGCACCGTGACTGCGTGGCCCCGTTCGGCGGCAACGCGCGCGGCTTCCAGCCCGGACGGGCCCGCGCCGACGATGACGACGCGCTTGCCCGGTGCTTCGCTTTTCGAGATCACGTGCGGGATTGCCGCCTCGCGTCCCGTCGCCGCGTTGTGGATGCAAAGCGCCCCGCCGCCTTCGTAGATCCGGTCGAGGCAATAGGTGGCGCCGACACAGGGGCGGATGCGGGCTTCCTCGCCGCGCGTGATCTTGGCGACGATATGCGGGTCGGCGATATGGGCGCGGGTCATGCCGACCATGTCGAGCTTGCCTTCGGCAACCGCATGCCGCGCTGTCGCGACATCGGCGATCCGGGCGGCATGGAACACCGGGAATTTCGTTGCCGCGCGCACCTCTCCGGCAAAATCGAGATGCGGCGCAGACCGCATTCCCTGAAGCGGGATCACCTTCGACAGCGCCGCGTCGCTGTCGATATGCCCGCGAATGAGGTTGATGAAGTCGAAGTTGCCGCTATTAGCGATGCGTCGGGCGATCTCCATGCCCTCGTCGCGGGAAAGGCCCTTGTCCCAATCCTCGTCGGCGACCATGCGGATGCCGACGATGAAATCCGGGCCGACCTCCTTGCGGATCGCCTTGATCACCCGCCAGGTGAACCTCATCCGGTTGTCCAGCGAACCGCCGTAGTCGTCGTCACGGAAGTTGGTCGCCGGCGACCAGAAACTGTCCAGGAGATGGCCGTAGGCTTCGATCTCGAAGCCGTCGAGGCCGGCGGCCTTCATCCGTCCGGCAGCTGCGGCATAGTCGCCGATGATCCGTTCAATGTCCCAGTCTTCCGCCATCTTCGGAAACGAGCGGTGTGCGGCTTCCCTGACAAGCGACGGCGCGAGCACGGGGAGCCAGTCCGACGTGTTCCAGCCGGTCCTGCGGCCCAGATGGGTGAGCTGGATCATCACCTTGCAATCGTATTCGTGGCAGTGATCGGTGAGGTCCTTCAGCCACGGAACGATTGCATCGTCATAGGCATGCAGGTTGCCAAAGGCGGCCGGACTGTCGCGCGAGACCAGCGCCGATCCGGCGGTCATGGTCATGGCGATGCCAC
>NZ_CAXXSJ010000059.1:0-20656 GCF_963675095.2 uncultured Roseibium sp.
CCCAACCCGCCGCCAGATAGCCGGCATATCCCTTGCCGGCTGCCGCCGCATTCAGGGCGGCGATGCCCGCCTCGATCATCTGGGACTGATCGGCGTTGTCGTAACCCTTCACGGCGGCCGCATAGAATTGATCAGCAACATGATCGTGCGGATAGATGTCCCGCGCCATCTGGATCAGCGCCGCCATGGTGTCGGGCTTGATGTATTCGACCTCCATGGCCCAGGCAGCCGTCGACGCGGCGACGAACCCGGAACCGATGACAA
Organism: uncultured Roseibium sp.; assembly: GCF_963675095.2. Taxonomy (GTDB): domain Bacteria; phylum Pseudomonadota; class Alphaproteobacteria; order Rhizobiales; family Stappiaceae; genus Roseibium. The sequence goes on from NZ_CAXXSJ010000059.1 coordinate 265, forward strand.
AGGCCCCGCCGATTGCCGCGCTGCGGGCAAGCAGGTCCCTCCTCGTCATCTTGTGACGATCCAGTGTTGTTTTCATTGTTTCCTCCCTCATTCCGCGCGATGGCGGTTACCGGTAGCGGCCGTGCCGCTGCAGCACCTCGATCTGGTATCCGTCCGGGTCCTGGACGAAGAAGAAGCGCGCCAGCAGCGCGCCATCACGTTCAAATTCCACGATCTTGCGGGGAGAAAGGCCTTCGGCTTCGAACCGGGCATGCTCGCTGTCGAGATCCTCGACGCAGAAGGCCACGTGCCCGTAGCCGTCTCCGAGGTCATAAGGCTCCTCGCGTCCTTTATTGACGGTGAGCTCAATCTCGAAATCAGCGGAAGAGTTTTTCAGATAGACAAGGGTAAAGCTGTCGAAATCAAGCCGCTCGGAGACCTCCAGGCCAAAGGCCTTCTTGTAGAAGTCAACAGAGCGCACTTCATCAAGCACGCGAAACATCGCATGTATTACTTTAGCCAACTTTTCCTCCCAACAGACCGTCTTTGCGATCCTGAGGGAAGGATGCCCGAATATTTCAAAGGGTGGGTAGTATCAAAGTACTACACGTAATTATTCTGCGGCGATTGTTGCAATCGGCGCCATGGTATGTCGGACACGCACGATACAGGCGCACCGTAAAAGCGATGTGAAGTTCCGCGCTTCTCCATGCAATTCGAGCACTTCCGAATGCAGTTTCGAAACGAACGCCGGCGTCGTCAGCCCTTCTGCAGCGGCGATTTCATCGACAATCTGCCAAAAGGACCGCTCCAGTCTGATGCTGGTGCTTTGTCCATTGAGCCTGAGGCGGCGTGTTTCCGGTTCATAGTCAGCTGGGTCTTGCCCGGCAAAAATCTGACACATGTTCAGTCCTCCCCGGTATTTCAACGCCGTTAGCTTCCGTCGCCTGCAGAAAAAACTCAAGCAAAATCAATGCGAGGGACGGTTAAGACCCGGAAGCACTGACGAAAAACGCCCTTTTGTCTAGTTGTTTCAACATATTGCAAGCGGCCGAAAAACACATGTTCCTTCAGCGATAAAATCTTCGTTCCGATGTGACGTAGCACAAATAGCGAGAGATCTGGAAATGACCCTCCGCCGGCACTTCGGCCGTCACAGACTGCCGTAGGGGTTCTTTGGCGACCGGTCTTCGGACAGGCTGCGCCGCGTCGTGCGTGTCAGGTTCTCGATCGCATCGGCGAGATGGATTTCGGCGATATTGTAATCCCCGCGCGCGACGCGGATCTTGTGCGCCTCGATCATCACTTCCCCATAGGAAACCCCTGCCGGCGGCTCGAAACGATAGGATGCCAACTCGATCAGAAACCCGAGCGGGTCTTCGAAATAGATGGAATCCATGAAGCCGCGGTCTTTCGGCCCGCTGTGACGGATCCCGCGCTCGTCGAGCCTCTCAACCGTCTGTTTGAAGGTGGCCTGCGAGACGGACAGCGCCAGGTGATGAACGCAGCCGATGTCGGTCGGGGTCCTTTTGGGATCCGGTTTGCGGTCTTCATTTGTGAAAACCGTGATCAGTCGGCCATCGCCCGGATCGAAATAAAGATGGCTCTCGTTGGCATTGTCGAGGTTGGGTTGTTCGAACACGAAGGGCATACCCAGCAGACCTTCCCAGAAATCGATCGACGTCTGCCTGTCCGCTCCCACGAGCGTGATATGATGAACGCCCTGGCTCTGGATTTTCCTCATCGCGCATCCCCCTTTTGCATGCTGTCAGGCACCTCTCAGACCTCCCTGACCCATTCCGCCGGCAACACCGTTCAACCACCGGATGGTCCATCATCCGGACCTGAAGAGCATTTGGCCAGCCTTAATGGTCGAATGCATCCACACGCGTTTGATACAATCCGAAAATGATTCTTTTCGTTCGCCTGGATAGAAAATACGTGATCCAAAGTCCGCTCCGCCCTCCAAAGAGCACATTCTCGAAAAATAATAAGAAAATTTATTTCCTTCGCGCGCGCCCTGAGAAAGCACAATCTGCGCATTCATTCCTACGTCTTATTGCGTACATAATACCCACACGCTGAAACTCCTACAAAACCCAATTCTTGGAAATTTCACTCGAAATAACAACAACATACAAGCATCCCAGCTAGACGCCTTCCAAACCGCGCACAACCACGATCAGTGGTTGTGTGCATATATGAATAGTTTCACAACAAATATAAGATATTGAATTAGCAAAGAAAATAACGCTACGTGAAGTCGATTGCACGGCTCATATTTAACAATTCGTTAGGAATACTGGCGCCGAAATCATCCGGAGAGGTAGCACTGAATACAAGTGGGCCGCGCCGGATAAATGCACGAAGGTGACTTCCCAAGATTGTTCTTCGCGCGTGCTCGACGACCATTTCTTTGCCGCCTGCCGACTTAACAATGGTTCTGAAGGGCAGCTAAGGCCATGCTTAAACACATCAGCATTTCGACGAAGATTTTCGGAGGATTCGGCATTGTCCTGATCCTCCTCCTGATCATCAGCGCCACCGGCGGATTGAATCTGAGCAACGGCAACAACGACTTCTCCCGCTACCGGGCAATCGCCCTGCAGACCAATCAGGCCGGTCGGGTGCAGGCCAACCTCCTGGAAGCCAGGATGGCCGTCAAGAATTTCATCATCAATGCCACGGACGCGGCCATCTCAGACGTGAACGAGCGCATTTCAAAGACGCTCGAACTCAACAAGGAACTTGATGGTCTGGTGAACAGTCCGCAAAAGAAAGCCGTGGTGGCGAGCACCGGGGAAGGCCTGAGCAGGTACCTTGCCGGCTTCACGGAGGTGACGAAGCTCCAGGCGAAACGCAACGAACTTGTCATCAACAAGCTCGACGTCGTCGGCCCGCAGATCGAACAGAAGCTCACCGAAATCATGAAGGGCGCGAACAGTGAGGGGGATGCCAATACCGCCTTCAGGGCCGGAATGGTCCAGCGCAATCTTCTCCTGATGCGCCTCTATGCAACCAAATTCCTGGTCACCAATGAGGAAGCGGCCTACGACAGGGTGCTCGAAGAATCGGCGGCCATGGCCGATAATCAGCGCAACCTCGCATCTGCAGTCCGAAATTCCCGCTTCGGGAAAATCTCCGATGAAGTGGTCACCCTGCATCAAACCTACGAGGACACCTTCAAAGCGGTTCGCGACACGGTCAATGCGCGCAACGAGATCATTTCCGGCACGCTGGACACCATCGGACCCAAGGTTGCGACCGAGCTTGAGAACCTGAAACTGGCGATCAAGAAGGAGCAGGACACCCTCGGACCTGAGGCCAGCGCCGCGATGCAGCAGGCCGTCACCATCACCTACGGTGTCGCCGCCATTGCCGTTCTGCTGGGTTGCCTTGCGGCCTGGTTCATCGGAACGGGCATCTCACGCCCGATCAAGGCGATCACCGAAGCCATGAAGACTCTCGCCGGCGGCGACAAGACCCTCGACATCCCGGGACAGACCCACAGGGATGAAATCGGTGCCATGGCAGCCGCTGTCCAGGTCTTCAAGGACAACATGATCAAGGCGGACGAAATGGCGGCCCGGGAAGCCGAGGAAACCAAAGCACGTGCAGAACGGGCCCGCCGGATCGAACAGCTCACCCAGGATTTCGACACCAGCATATCGGAGATGCTCAATACCGTCGCCGGTGCCGCAACGGAGATGGAAAGCACGGCCGCATCCATGTCCAACATCGCCAACGACACCAACAGCCGCGCAACCACGGTCGCCAGCGCCGCGCAGCAGGCGTCCTCGAATGTCCAGACCGTTGCGACCGCGACCGAGGAACTGTCCAGTTCCATTCAGGAAATCTCCCGACAGGTCACCCAGTCTTCGGAATTCGCGGCCCGCGCGGTCGAACAGGCAAGCACCACCGATGCCCAGGTCCAGGGGCTTTCCATGGCCGCCCAGCGGATCGGTGAGGTTATCAGCCTGATTTCCGACATTGCCGAGCAAACCAATCTGCTCGCCCTGAACGCCACGATCGAAGCCGCGAGAGCGGGCGATGCCGGCAAGGGCTTCGCGGTCGTTGCCGCGGAGGTGAAGGAGCTGGCCAGCCAGACGGCAAAGGCCACCGAGGACATCAGCCAGCAGATCGGCAATATCCAGACCGAAACCGATGGCGCCGTCGCCGCGATCCAGTCGATTGGAGCCACGATCGCGGAAATCAACGAAGTCGCGGCAGGCATCGCTTCGGCGGTCGAAGAGCAGACTGCTGCGACCAGCGAGATCGCCCGCAACGTGGAACAGGCCGCGACCGGTACCGAGGAGGTGACCACCAACATTATCGAGGTGACCCGGGCAGCGAGCGAAACCGGAACGGCGGCCACCCAGGTGACCTCGACCGCCGGCGAACTCTCCAGCAAGGCGGAACAGCTCAAGAGCCAGGTGGAAACATTCCTGAGCGACGTCCGCTCGGCATAATTCGGCGAAAACCTGACAACTAGACAGGCGGGGCCGGTTTCCGGGCCCGCCTTTGTTTTGTCTCCCGGACGTCCCCTCTTTCGGAACCGGCGAAAACCGTTATGATCGGGTCACTCCCGCCCTCCTGTCGCGCCACGTCAACAACAAGGATCCCAATGATGGACAAGGCGCCAGACAAAGCGCCAGCGGACAGTTCCGCCCCCAATTCAGCCGACAGCCCGGGTCACGGCTCCCGGTTCCGCCTGCCGATCTGGGACGACCTTCCCCCCAATACCATCGGCGCCTTGTGGATCCTGGCGGCGGCCTTCCTTTTCACCATCATGGCGACCTTCATCAAGATCGCCGGGGAGAACATTTCGGTGTTCCAGATCCTGGCCATTCGCCAGCTTGTGATGGTGGTCATCGTGGCACCGAAGATCCTGCGGGGCCTGCCGACCTCTCTTGCGACCCACCGTCCGGATTTGCAGGTCGCACGCGTGATCTTCGCGACCATTGCCATGCTCTGCGGCTTCACCGCGCTCATCAAACTGCCGCTGGCGGACGCCACTGCGCTGGGGTTTTCGAAAACCTTCTTCATAACGATCTTCGCGATCTTCTTTCTGGGCGAGCAGGTCGGCATTCACCGCTGGGGGGCGACGATCGTCGGCTTCATCGGCGTGCTTTTGATGCTTCGGCCGGAAGGAACCGGGTTCGTCGACCCTTATGCCGCGCTCGCCATCCTGGGCGCGGCCGGCGCCGGGATCGTTATGATCATCCTGCGCATCCTGACGCGAACGGATTCCCCGACCACCATCCTGACCTACCAGGCCCTGCTGGTCGGCCTCTTGATGATCGGCCCCGCCATCTACACCTGGCACACGCCGACCCTTGAACAATGGGGCATCCTGATCATGGTCGGGGTCGTCGCCTGGGCTTCTCAGATGTGCAATATCAAGGCCTTCCGGGCCGGCGAGGCCACGGCCATCGCCTCGCTCGATTATACGAGGCTTCTCTATGCCGCGGTCATAGGTATCGTCGTTTTCGGCAACTGGCCAAGCGTTGAAACGCTCATCGGCGCCGCGATCATCATCGGCGCCTCGCTTTACACCGTCCGCCGCGAAGCCAAGCGCGGCCGCCAGCTTGCCCGCACCGCCGAAGGACGCGGCTACAACAACTAGCTCGATATTCGAAGTTAGATTCTTGGCCCCAGGGTCAGGGCATATCCGCGATCGAATGCCACCAGATGCGCACTTCTTCGGCACGGCCGTCAGGCGCGAATTCGGCTTTCAGCAAGCCGTCAAGCGTCAGTCGCGGCAGCGGGTCGCCGGGCTTGCGATCCGGCAGTCCCGTCCCCGTGGACGCAGCCCAGATCCGGAACAATTCCTCTGAGGCGACCTGATAGCTGACATGCCAATGCCCGATCCCGCCGCGTGGCGTCTCCGCAAGGACTTCATAGGTCAGGGCGATATCGCGTTGCAATTCGATCCGGGCCCAATAGGCAGCCAGTTCCTCTGCCCCGGTCTGAACCTGGAAAGGTGTGTTCCAGTAACGTCCGCCATCGACGAAAAGCGCGGCAAACCCGTGCTTGTCCTGACCTTCCCAGACCCGTTTATATGCCGCCATGAAATCATGGATGCCCATGCCGTCTCCCATCCCTATCGTTTTTCGTGTAGCGCGGTTTATTGCAGTGTGCCTGTGTTGGCGGAGCCCTCACTGGCTATTGAGCCTCAATAGAAAGGCGGGTCAGTAACCGTTGAAGTGCACCTTGCCCAGGTCGGAGATGTCATAACCTCCAAGCTGCGCGGCCTTGTTGACGAAGGCCTCGCTCCGCGCAAAGCTCAGCAGTTTCTGGAACGCAGGTTCGAAATACTCCCGCCTCAGGACGACAAGGTCGAACCGCTCTGTGCAAACCGGAACAAAGTCCAGCCGGCTCTGGTGCGCAGCACTTTCAAGCCCGAAGGCGACATCCGCCTCGCCGCCGAAGACAGCCTGGGCGGCCTCCCGCTCATCACGCACGAGCGGTCCGTCGATGATTGCGGCCTCAAGATTGTTGCCGGCCTCTGCGACCAGTTTCTGCAACAGGACATATGTTCCCGCGGCCTGCTGCCGCTGGGCCAGGCGCTTGCCTGCCAGATCGGCAACGCTTGAGATCCGCGCCGGATTTCCCGCAGGAACGATGAACCCCCTGTTGCGCTTCGCCCATTCGATCAGCACGACCGATTTGAAAGCGAACTGGCTTGCGACCGCCTCAATGTTCCAGTCGTCGTCCTCGTTGTCGGGAACATGGACACCGGCCGCCACACCTTCCCTGCGGGCCAAACGCTCGATGCCGTCCAGCGACCCGTCGAACAGGCTGGCAAGTCCGCAGCCGGATTCACGCAGCGCCCACTCAAGCAGAAGGTCATGGCTGCCGAGAACGACGGCAGGGCGTTCCTGTCCTTCGTCCGCGGCATCTCCCGCCCGGTCGATCCAGGCAAGCACGGCATCGCGTGGAAACAGAAGCTTCCCCGTGGCACGGCTGTGCGGCACCTCGCCGGCCGCGGCCAGGTCGTAAACCTTGCGTTCCTTGACCCGGATAAGGTCGGCGAGTTCACGGGTCGTCAGATAGGGCGGAAGATCCTGCAACATTTTTTCGCTCACAGTGTTTTTTATAATCGGTAGCGACAAGCCGCTCGGAAAACAACCCAATTGGGGTCCTCTGCCAAGGATCAGCTCGCGTTCCCTTCCCGCTTTACCATTTCTTCTTCCACGAGTTCCTTCTTCGACAATTTGCCGACCATCGTCTTCGGCAACTCGGTGCGGAATTCATACTCCCTAGGAAGTTCGATCGCGGAAAGCTGGTCCTTGAGAAATGTCGCCAGCTCCTCCTCGGTCAGGTCGTACCCTTCCTTGAGCTTCACGAACGCCTTCGGCGACTGCCCCCGATAGGCGTCCGGAATACCGATCACGATCACTTCCGCCACCGCCTCATGCAGGTAGATCGCTTCCTCCACGACACGGGGATAGACGTTGAAACCGGAACACAGGATCAGGTCCTTGATCCGATCGACGAGGTAGATGAACCCGTCCGGATCGACATAGCCGACATCGCCGGTATGCAGAAAACCGTCCGTCTCGATGGTCTCCTCGGTGGCGTCCGGCCTTTTCCAGTAGCCCTTCATGACCTGCGGCCCCTGAAGGCAGAGCTCGCCCTTCTCTCCGTCGGACAAAACCCTGGTGCGATCCTCGATGCTGCAGAAACGCGCGGTCGTTCCCGGCAGCAGCGTGCCGATGGAACCGGCCTTGCCCGTCCCGTCGAGCGGGTTGACGGCTGCAACCGGCGACGTCTCGGTGAGCCCGTAGCCTTCGGCCAGAATGCACCCGGTCAGCGTCTCGAACTTCTGCTTGACCTCGACCGGCAGCGGCGCACCACCGGAAATACATACCCGGACGCTGCTGAGATCGTATTTTGCAGTCAGCGGCGAGTTGTTGATCGCCGTGTAGAGCGTCGGCACCCCTGGAAACAGGGTCACCTTCTTCCGCTTGATCACATTCAACAGCGATTTCAGGTCGAACCTCGGCTGCAACACCATTTCCGCGCCGAGGATGACTGCGAGGTTCTGTCCCACAGTCATGGCGAACACATGGAAGAAGGGCAGGACGCAGAGCAGTTTTTCCTCGCCCTTTTTCGCCATCTCGAAAACACAGCGCATCTGTTCCATGTTGGCGGACAGATTGCGATGGGTCAGCATCGCGCCCTTGGGAACTCCCGTCGTGCCGCCGGTATATTGCAGAACGGCGATCGCCGTATCCGGGTCAATGTCGACCGGCTGCGGCCGACCGGCGCCTTTGATCAGATCCTCGAAACGGATATGGGTTGTCCCATCCGGGATCACTGCCACTTCCTTGCGTTTCAGCAGTTTGAAGGCGATGCTCTTGACCTTCGGCAGGCAGGACGACATGGAACAGACGATGACCGTGTCGAGCGCCCCTTCAGCACGGACAGCCTCGACCGTGTCGAAGATCATCTTCAGGTCGAGCGTGACCATGATCTTCACGTCCGCGTCCCGGGCCTGGAACTCGATCTCCCGCTTGACGTAGAGCGGGTTGAAATTGACCACCGAGCCGCCGGCTTTCAGGATCGCGAAATAAAAGATGGTGTAATAGGGCGTGTTGGGAAGGCACAGGCCGACGTGCACGCCCGGCTTCACCCCGATCGCCTGCAGACCGGCCGCGGTCCTGTCGACCAGCGCTCCCAGTTCCGCATAGCTCCACATTCGTCCCAGAAAATCGATCGCCGGCCGGTCTCCCAGGTCTCTGACCGTGTCCTCCAGATAGTCGTGCACAAGACGAGGCGAAAACGCGCTCCTCCACTCCTCCGCAGTCGTCATGACCTACTCCAGATCGTTTTTCTTTTTGCACCCGAGGAGCCGCGAAAGACATATGCGAACGACGTATGAACGGCTTCCCCCTCGCCGCTTATTCTCCGTTGTTCCTGCCTGTTGCCTACCAAGCGGATGTCGGCCTGCGGGCCGCGTATTTGAATTGGACACAACCTTCTATGGACGTCAACTCACGTCCAAACGTCAGCCGCGTCGATCTTTGCGCATTATCTCTTCGGCCAGTTCCAGACGGGCTCCTCCGCCACGTCCGTCACCGTTTCCCCCAGTTCCTTCCTCAGCTCGTAACGCAGGCAGCCCGAAAGGCCGGAAATCGGCTCGACCAGATCCCGGGCATGGGAAACGAGAATGATCTGGGTCTTTTCCGCAGCCCTGGCAATCAGCCGGGCAAGCGGGTCCAGCAGCTTCGGATGCAGACTGGTTTCCGGCTCATTGAGCACCAGCAGCGGCGGCGGGCGCGGCGTCAACAACAAGGCGGTCAGAAGCAGGTAGCGCAGCGTTCCGTCCGATAGTTCGCTGGTCCGCAACGGCCTGAGCAGGCCGCGCTGATACATCAGAACCTCGAACAGCCCGTCTGTCACCTGGATTTCAATCTCAGACCCCGGGAACGCATCATCGATGGACTCGGCGAGCAACTCGGCATCGCCAATTTCCTGGATAGTACGCAAGGCAGCCGCGAGATCCCCGCCGTCGGCGGATAGGGCCGTCGTCCGGGTTCCCACCCGCGGCATCCGCGCCGGGGCGTCCACATCGGTGCGCAGATGGTCGTAAAACCGCCAGCCGCGCATGCGGTCCCGCATGACCAGCAGCTCCAGCGCGTTCTGCGGGTCCGCCGCATGGGTCATCATGCTGTCGAAGCTTGCCAGGGTCTGCATCACCGGCACCCGGTGTCCGGCCTGGTTCAGAACCCGCACCGACGGACCGGATCGGGCGGCGATCTCGTTGGACCGCCGCAAGGCCTCGCCGGCCCAAAGCACCTCCGCCTTGATTTCAGGATCGTGATTGAAAAACGAGGTGCTGTCGGTGACGGGCAGGCCGAGGTCGATGGCATAGCCGTAGTCCTCGTCGGCAAAGCCGAGTTTCAGGCTGACCAAGTCCTGACGACGGGTACCCTGGATCGGCACCTCCCCGCGCTTCATCGCTCGCGAGATCGTTTCCGGCCCGGCCCAAAGCGTCGACTGCAGCCCGCCTTCCCGTGCCAACGAGGCAATCGCCTGCCCCTGGGCCACGTCGCCGAGCAGACGGATGGCCCGGTAAAGGCTCGACTTGCCGCTGCCGTTTGGACCCGTGATCACCGTGATCCGGTCCAGCGGCAGGACCAGATTGCGCAGCGACCGGTATCCGGAAACGGCAAGGGTCAGAATCATGCCGGCTCAATCAGCTCGAACTTGTCCACGTCGAACATCCCGAAATCGGTGATCTTGAGATGGGGGATGACCGGAAGCGGCAGGAAGGCGACCTGCAGGAAGGGCTCCGGCAAGGTGCAGCCGAGATCCTTCGCCGCCTGACGCAGATTTTCCAGCGCATGGCGGACCGTCTCGAACGGCTCGAGGCTCATCAGTCCGGCAACCGGCAGCGCCAGTTCGGCCTGGACCCCGTCATCGTCGGCGACGACGAAACCGCCATGGAGATCTATGACCCGGTTGACCGCATGGGCCATCGCCGCCTCGCTGGCGCCGACAACGCAAATATTGTGACTGTCATGGCCGACGGATGACGCGATCGCGCCCGCCTTCATGCCGAAGCCCTTGACGAAGCCCTTGCCGATATTGCCGGTTCCCTTGTGCCGTTCGACGACGGCGACCTTCAGCACGTCCGCATCGAGATCGATCTGCGCCTGTCCGTTTTCAACCGGAAGCGCATGCTTGAGATGTTCGGTGATGATCCGCCCGGGCACCACGCCGATAACATCGCCCTCGCGGTTCGCGGCCCGGATCTCGAAAGACGTTGCCTGCACCTTGTCCGCCTTGACGCTCGTCAGCCCGACCGGGGCGACGATTTTCCGGCCGGCAAAGAGGTCGTCGGTCACAGGCCGTCCACCACTGACGACCGATGCCACCCGGCAATCCTCGAAATCGTCGAGCAGGACCAGATCCGCCCGCCGGCCCGGCGCGATCAGGCCGCGGTCTTTAAGCCCGAAGGCATTGGCCGCCGACCAGCTTGCCGCGCGGTAGGCATCGAGCGGCCGGATCCCCTTGGCGATGAGCCGCCGGATCATGCTGTCGAGATGACCTTCCTCGGCAATGTCCAGCGGATTCCGGTCGTCGGTGCAAAGGGCGACGAAGGCGGACACATCCGGCTGCAGGATCGGGTAAAGCGCTTCCAGGTCCTTGGAGACGGAGCCCTCGCGGATCAGGATGTTCATGCCCTTGGAAAGTTTTTCCAAGGCTTCTTCTGCGGTTGTTGCCTCATGGTCGGTGCGGATACCGGCCGCCAGATAGCCGTTGAGTGCCAGTCCCGACAGGAGCGGTGCATGGCCGTCGATATGGCCGTCCTGAAAGGCGGCAAGTTTCGCCAGCACCTTCGGATCGCGCGCCAGTACGCCCGGGAAATTCATGAACTCCGCCAGGCCGATCACCTTGGGATGATCCTTGAACGGCAACAGGTCCTCGATTTCAAGGCAGGCCCCCGAGGTCTCGAAGGCGGTTGCCGGGACGCAGGACGACAGGTTGACCCTGAGGTCCATCACCGTTTCCAGCGAGCTGTCCAGGAAATAGCGGATACCTTCGCTACCGAGCACATTGGCGATCTCGTGCGGATCGCAGATCGCCGTCGTCACGCCGTGAGGCAGCACGCAGCGGTCGAACTCGAACGGCGTGACCAGGGAAGATTCCACGTGCAGATGGGTGTCGATGAACCCCGGCACCACGACGCGCCCCTCCGCGTCGACCGTGCGGGCCGCCTCATAGGAGCCGTAGGTCCCGACGATCCGGTCGCCGACGATCGCGATGTCGCTTTCGGTGAGCGAGCCGTCCAGAACGCTGAAGATCCGGGTATTCCTGATGACGAGGTCGGCAGGTTCCTCACCGGATCCGGCGGCGATCGCCCGAGCCAGAAAATCGCTATTGTGGTCCATATCAGCGGCCATGGTGGTCTCCAAAGAATCGGGAAGCCGCAGCTTCGTCTCTTATCAGTCTATCGGACGATCCGGCGTGCCGACAACGCCGCTGCACGCCTTCGGACCGCTTTGAAGAAACAGGTCCCGACCTGTCCAAAACGCCGCCGTGAACACGGTCCATCTGCCGAAACACTGGATTTCAGGCAAGTCCGCCATAAATCCTGACGTAGCGAAAACAATACTTTACAATAACTTACCGCATTGCATTAAAAAGATTGAGGAGCGAATTGACATTTAAAATTGACAGAAAACAGCCAATTACTAATAATTAAATCAAGAATAATTAATAGCATCGAACTGAAATTGACCGCCACCAGGCGGCACCCGGGAGGAAAGGCCTTGAACAAGCAGGGTCAAAGCGGACGCGGATCGAACTCCGCGCAATTGCGCCAATACAACGAACGCATCGTTCTGCTGATGCTTCGGCGTGCCGGCAGCGCGTCCAAGGCCGATCTCGCCCGCGCCACGAAACTGACCAATGCGGCTGTCGGCGGCATCATCCAGACCCTGATCGAAGACGGATTGATCATCGAAAGCGGCAAGCGCCATGGCGGCAGCCGTGGCCAGCCGGCGACGCTCCTGACACTGGCACCGCGCGGCGCTTTCGGCTTCGGTGTCAGGATCGACCGCACCAATCTGGAAGTCGTCCTGCTCGACTTCGAAGGCAAGGTCATTGGGCGACGCGCCCATGACATGATCCTGCCACCGCCCGCCAAGGCCCTGGAGATCATCCGCAGCGATCTCGATAGCCTGAAATCCTTGCTGAGCGGGGAAGAACAGGCCCGCATCGCCGGGATCGGCGTTGCCCAGCCCTTCAACCTGGGCGCATGGCTCCACGAACTCGGCCTGCCGCCCGCAAGTTTCCGCGAGTGGGACGATTTCGATATTACGGAAGCGTTGCGGGAGGCCACCGACCTCCCCGTATTCCACGAGAACGACGGCACGGCGGCGGCCGTCGCGGAACTCTTCTACGGCCATGGCCGGACACACGACAACTTCCTCTATCTCTTTTTGGGTCCGGCGATCGGCGGCGGCCTGATCCTGTCCGGCGATGTCGTGCGCGGTGTCAGCGGCAATGCTGGCGACGTTGCCATGATGCCGGTGCCGCCGAGCCGGCTGTCAACGGCGCCGGAGCCAAAGAAACAATGGGATCTGCTTCTGACCCGCGCCTCTCTGGTGTCGCTTGCCCGCCACCTGTCGCCGGAAAATTTCGCGTCGCTCAGCCGCCTGGACCTTCAGGACGCGGTCGAGCGCAACGACCCGACGGCCGATGAATGGATGGCTGACTGCATCGACGCGCTCGCGCCATCGCTCGGCGCCGCCTATGCCCTGCTCGACATGCCGCTCGTCATCATCGACAGCGACCTCGACGGAATTTTCGCCGAACGGCTGACGAAAGGGCTGGCCAGGGCACTGAAGGAAGCCGCACCGGAAGCCCGCAACACGCCCGACCTGCTGTTCGGCAGCTTCCATCAGGATGCCGGCGCGATCGGTGCCGCCAGCCTGCCGATGTTCTTCAACTTTTCGCCGCGCGCGGCGATCCTGACCGGCAACCGGCCGGGAGGTTCCGCCGGCGCGGCCTTCCGGAACGAAGAGGCCGGCGCATTGGCCTGAGACGTACGGCCAGAGAAACTCGGCTCGGGTCAGGTCTGGCCAAATCCGAACCGTAAAATCAACACACGGCCAGGGAGGAAACGAAATGATCCGTAAACTGCTCGCAACAGGTTCCGTCCTCGCGGTCATGGCGGCCGCACCCGCCGCCGCCGCTGACATCTCCGCCTGCCTGATCACCAAGACCGACACCAACCCCTTCTTCGTCAAGATGAAAGAAGGCGCTTCGGCGAAGGCCGAGGAACTCGGCATCGATCTGAAGACCTACGCAGGCAAGATCGACGGCGATCATGAGACCCAGGTCGCCGCCATTGAGACCTGCATCGCCGACGGCGCAAAAGGCATTCTGCTGACCGCATCCGACACCTCCTCGATCGTGTCATCGGTTCAGCAGGCGCGCGACGCGGGTCTTCTGGTGATCGCGCTCGACACGCCACTCGATCCGATCAATGCGGCGGACGCCACCTTCGCCACCGACAATTTCAAGGCCGGTGAACTGATCGGCAAATGGGCCGCCGCCACGCTCGGCTCTGACGCCGCCGATGCCAAGATCGCCATGCTCGACCTGGGCGTCAGCCAGCCGACCGTCGGCGTGCTGCGCGACCAGGGCTTCCTGCAGGGCTTCGGCATCGATCTCGGCGACCCGAACAAGTGGGGTGACGAAACCGATCCGCGTATCGTCGGCAACGACGTGACCGCCGGCAACGAGGAAGGCGGTCGCAAGGCCATGGAAAACCTGCTCGCCAAGGATCCGATGATCAACGTGGTCTACACGATCAACGAACCGGCCGCGGCCGGCGCCTATGAAGCGCTCAAGGCCATCGGCCGCGAAAACGACGTTCTGATCGTCTCCGTCGACGGCGGCTGCCCCGGCGTTGCCAACGTCAAGGACGGCGTCATCGGTGCCACCTCGCAGCAATATCCGCTGCTGATGGCCTCCAAGGGCATTGAGGCGATTGCCGAATACGCCAAGAGCGGCGCCAAGCCTGAGCCGAGCCCGGGCAAGGACTTCTTCGACACCGGCGTCGCGCTCGTAACCGACAAGCCGGCCGACGGTGTCCCGTCCATCGATACCGCCGAAGGCACGAAGCTCTGCTGGGGTTGATCGAAACCCGCCGGAAACGGCAAGCTCTTCTTGGGGGCGGCTCAGCCGCCCTCGAGTTCAAAGGGCCCGGAGAGGCTCTCAAGAACGAAGAAAAATCCGTGGGAGGATAAAGGGATGACTTCGAGCAACCAGTCGGCCACCAATGCGGCGGCCTATGAGGCCGCTGCCGCGGCCAGCCCCCAGCAGGTGGCCGCTTTCGACGATCACCGTCACGGCCTGCTACACAAGGTTCAGCACGCTTTGCACATGACACCATCGCTGGTGCCACTGATCGTACTGCTCTTGTCCATGCTCGTCTTCGGCATCCTGCTCGGCACGAAGTTTTTCTCGCCTTTCGCCCTGACCCTGATCCTGCAGCAGGTGCAGATCGTCGGCATTGTCGCCGCAGCCCAGAGCCTCGTCATCCTGACGGCCGGGATCGACCTGTCCGTCGGCGCGATCATGGTCCTCTCATCCGTGGTCATGGGACAGTTCGCCTTCCGCTACGGTGTACCGGTGCCGGTCGCGGTCCTCGCCGGCCTGCTCTGCGGCTCGATCTGCGGCTATATCAACGGCTGGCTCGTCGCCGCGATGAAGCTGCCGCCGTTCATCGTCACCCTCGGCATGTGGCAGATCGTTCTGGCGACCAATTTCCTCTATTCCGCCAACGAGACCATTCGCGCCCAGGAAATTGCAGAGCAGGCCCCCCTGCTCCAGTTCTTCGGCAACAAGGTCAACATCGGCGGTACGATCTTCACCTATGGCGTGATCTTCATGGTGCTTCTGGTCATTGTGCTCGCCTATTGCCTGCGCCACACCGCCTGGGGCCGTCATGTCTATGCCGTCGGCGACGATCCGGAAGCGGCCGCCCTCTCCGGCGTTCAGGTGAAGAAGACCCTGATCTCCGTTTACGTGCTGTCCGGCCTGATCTGCGCCTTTGCGGGCTGGGCCCTGATCGGGCGCATAGGCTCCGTGTCGCCGACATCCGGCCAACTGGCGAACATTGAATCCATTACCGCGGTCGTGATCGGCGGCATCTCCCTCTTCGGCGGCCGAGGCTCGATCCTGGGAACCCTGTTCGGCGCCCTGATCGTCGGCGTCTTCACCCTTGGCCTGCGTCTGCTCGGCGCCGACGCGCAATGGACCTACCTGCTCATCGGCGTGCTCATCATCGCCGCCGTTGCCGTGGACCAGTGGATCAGAAAGGTGTCAGTCTGATGGAACCTCTTCTCAAAGGCCGCAATCTCGTCAAGCGCTACGGCCGCGTGACTGCCCTCGATCATTGCGATTTCGATCTGATGCCGGGGGAGATCCTGGCCGTGATCGGCGACAACGGTGCGGGCAAAAGCACCCTGATCAAGGCGATTTCCGGTGCGGTCGTTCCCGATGAAGGCGAAATCCACCTGGATGGCAAACGGATCCATTTCACGTCGCCGATCCAGGCCCGCGAAGCCGGCATCGAAACCGTGTACCAGACGCTCGCCATGTCGCCGGCACTCTCCATCGCCGACAACATGTTCATGGGCCGGGAGATCCGCAAACCCGGTTTCCGGGGCAAGTGGCTGCGCCAGCTCGACCGCCGCAAGATGGAAGAGATGGCGCGCGAAAAACTCACAGAACTCGGCCTGATGACCATCCAGAACATCAACCAGGCGGTGGAAACCCTGTCCGGCGGCCAGCGTCAGGGGGTCGCCGTCGCGCGCGCGGCGGCCTTCGGCTCGAAGGTGGTCATCATGGACGAACCGACCGCAGCACTCGGCGTCAAGGAAAGCCGTCGCGTGCTCGAACTGATCAAGGACGTAAAAGCACGTGGGCTCCCCATCATCCTCATAAGCCATAATATGCCCCACGTCTTTGAAGTGGCCGATCGCATTCATATTCACCGGCTCGGAAAACGGGCGGCTGTCATCAAGCCGCAGGATTTTTCCATGGCCGATGCGGTCGCCATCATGACCGGGGCCATGGCTCCACCCGAAGGGCTTGCAGCATAACACTGCTCAAAGCCCCCTCCCGACGGGCCGGCATCTCCAAACGATCGCCGGCCCGTAACCTTGGAAGAACCCGATGATCCTGATTTGCGGCGAAGCACTCTTCGACATGTTCGCCTCCGACCTCACGCGCGATCCTGTCACCTTTGAAGCCTATGTCGGCGGCTCGCCCTTCAATGTGGCGATCGGCCTGGCCCGTCTCGGCGAGGATGTCGCCTTCTTCGGAGGCATCTCGACCGACCTGCTTGGCGAGAAACTGATCGGCAAGTTACGCTCTGAAAGCGTAATAACCGACCACGTCTGCCGTCCGGCAGCCCTGACCACCCTGAGTGTCGTGCAAAAGGACGCAAACGGCATTCCGGCTTATACCTTCTACGGCGAAGGTGCTGCCGATCGCATGGTCACCGAGGCCGACCTGCCGACAGGGATCCGCGACCTCTCCATCCTGCATGTCGGCTCCTATTCCGCCCTCGTCGAACCGGTGGCCTCGTCCCTGAAAACGCTGATCGGCCGGGAGAAGCCGAACTGCCTGATCGCCTTCGATCCGAACATCCGCCCGACGGTCGTCGCCGATCTCGACCTTTGGCGGAAGAACACCGAAGAGATTGCCAGCCTCGCCGACATCATCAAGGTCAGCGACGAGGATCTCGCTCTGATCTACCCGGACAGGGAGCCTGCCGAGATCGCGCGGTACTGGCTAGAGCTGGGCGCAGGGCTTGTCATCGTCACTGTCGGTGCCAAGGGTGCGGAAGCCTTCACCCGGGATCTTCACGTGGACGTGTCCGGCAGGGCCGTCACCGTCATCGACACCGTCGGTGCGGGCGATACCTTCCAGGCGGCGCTGCTGTCCGGGCTTGTTGCACGCAATATCATCACCCGGAATGCCCTGGAGGGTCTTGACCATGCTGCACTGCATGAGATTGTCTTGAAGGCGGTCAATGCCTCGGCGCTGACCTGCACCAGACAGGGCGCGGACCTGCCTTCGCGGGACGACGTCCTCCGGTTTGAAAACAGTTGCTGACAAGAAAATTAAATCGATTTAAAAAGCAGTCGAAAACACCAGAATTGGGGATCTTTTCATGGCGGCACGTTTCCTGGAAGTCGACGATTTCGACCTCGTGGTCTTCGGGGCCTCGGGCGATCTGGCACACCGCAAACTGATCCCCGCGCTTTACCACCGCGACTGCGACGGCCAGATGCCGGAGAACGCGCGCATCGTCTGCAGCGCCCGGCGCGACTACTCCCATGAAGACTACCGCGAATGGGCCAGTCTGGCGCTGAAGGAACATGTTTCCGACATCGACGAGACCCACCTAGACCGCTTCCTGAACCGCATCTACTACGTGAAGATCGACATCGGCAGCGGCGAAGGCTTCGACGACCTGAAGACGATCCTGAACGAACGCCCCGATGTAATCCGCGCCTTTTATCTCGCCGTCGGTCCCGACCTGTTCGCCACGATCTGCGAGAAGATCGGCAAGGCGGGACTCGTCACCGACCACACGCGCGTCGTGATCGAAAAACCGATCGGCAAGGACGGCGCCTCCGCCAAGGTCCTGAACGACACGGTCGGCGCCGTCTTCGACGAACATCAGATCTTCCGTATCGACCATTATCTGGGCAAGGAAACGGTGCAAAACCTGATGGCATTGCGCTTCGCCAATGCCCTGTTCGAACCGCTTTGGAACGCTGCCCATATCGATCACGTCCAGATCACCGTGGCGGAATCCCTCGGCGTCGGTGGACGGGCCGGCTACTATGACACCGCAGGCGCCCTGCGAGACATGGTCCAGAACCACATTCTCCAGCTGCTCTGCCTCGTCGCCATGGAACCGCCGGAATCCATGGACGCCGACAGCGTCCGCGACGAGAAACTGAAAGTCCTCAAGGCGCTTGCCCCGATCACCGAACAGAATTCGGACAAGGTCACCGTCCGCGGCCAGTATCGGGCGGGTGCCTCGGCCGGCGGCGCCGTACCGGGCTATCTGGAAGAACTCGGCGACGAGACCAGCACCACGGAAACCTTCGTCGCGCTGAAGGCGGAAATCGCCAACTGGCGCTGGGCGGGCGTTCCCTTCTATCTGCGCACCGGCAAGCGGCTTGCACAGCGGGTCTCGGAAATCGTGGTCCAGTTCCGGCCGATCCCCCACTCCATCTTCGACGAGGAAGCCGGGACCATCTCGGCCAACCGTCTGATCATCCGCCTGCAGCCCGATGAAGGCGTGCAGATGAAGGTCATGATCAAGGACCCGGGTCCGGGCGGCATGCGCTTGCGCCAGGTTCCCCTCGACATGAGCTTTGCCGAGGCTTTCAAGATCCGCAATCCGGATGCCTATGAACGGCTGATCATGGACGTAATCCGCGGCAACCAGACCTTGTTCATGCGCCGCGACGAGGTGGACGCCGCCTGGGGCTGGGTCGACCCGATCCTGGAGGCCTGGGCGAATTCCAAGGACACGCCGCGCGGCTATACCGCCGGCACATGGGGGCCGTCGGCTTCCATTGCGCTTGTCGAACGCGACGGGCGCACCTGGGCCGAGGACGGTCTTTAAACCCTAAGCCCGCCGTTTTGAACACGCGATCGAGGAACCAGCCATGACGACCATTCAAACCCGCGTCGGCGAAGTCACCGAACGCATCGTAAAACGCAGCCATGACGGCCGGTCCCGGTATCTAGACCGGATCCGTGCCGCCGCCGACAAGGGACCGCATCGCTCCCGCCTGTCCTGCGGCAACCTCGCGCACGGCTTTGCCGCCTGCGGTCCGTCCGACAAACAGGCGTTGTCCGGTGACGTGGTGCCGAACCTCGGCATCATCACCGCCTATAACGACATGCTGTCTGCCCATCAGCCCTACGAGCATTTTCCCGACCTGATTCGTCAGGCCGCACATGAAGTGGGCGCCGTTGCCCAGGTCGCCGGCGGCGTGCCGGCCATGTGCGACGGCGTCACCCAGGGCCAGGACGGCATGGAACTGTCGCTGTTTTCCCGCGACGTGATCGCCATGGCGGCGGCCGTGGGCCTGTCCCACCAGATGTTCGACGCCGCGGTGTTCCTAGGGATCTGCGACAAGATCGTGCCCGGACTGGTGATTGCCGCCCTCTCCTTCGGCCATCTGCCGGTGGTCTTCATTCCCGCCGGCCCGATGACGACCGGCATTTCCAACGACGAAAAGGCGAAGATCCGCCAGCTCTACGCCGAAGGCAAGGTCGGCCGGGATGCGCTCCTGGAATCGGAGTCCAAGGCCTATCACGGGCCGGGCACCTGCACCTTCTACGGCACCGCCAATTCCAACCAGATGCTGATGGAGATCATGGGGCTGCACATGCCCGGTGCCTCCTTCGTCAATCCGGGCACGCCCTTGCGCGACGCCCTGACCCGCGAAGCCGCCAAACGGGCGCTCGCCATCACCGCCCTCGGCAACGAGTTCACCCCCGTCGGCGAGGTGATCGACGAAAAGGCCATCGTCAACGGCGTCGTCGGCCTCCATGCCACCGGCGGCTCCACCAACCACACCATGCATCTGCTCGCCATGGCGGCCACCGCCGGCATCCGGCTGACCTGGGACGACATTTCCGATCTCTCCGACGTGGTGCCGCTTCTGGCCCGCGTCTATCCGAACGGCAAGTCCGATGTGAACCATTTCCAGGCCGCAGGTGGTCTGGGCTTCCTGATCAAGGAACTGCTCTCCGACGGGTATCTGCACCAGGACGTCAAGACGGTCCATGGCACGGATCTCATCGGCTACACGGTCGAAGCCAAACTCGATGGCGACGGCAACGTCCG
>NZ_CAXXSJ010000060.1:0-81638 GCF_963675095.2 uncultured Roseibium sp.
GCCTTTTCCAGCTCCTGATTGGACTGCCAATAGCACCCCACCTGGCTGTAATGCTCGGCCAACAAGATCTGGGCTTCGAGCGGCAAAGGCTCGCTTTTCCGAACCTTCAGAATCTCCACGATTCTGTTTTCCAGCGATTTGATGTCAAATGGCTTGAGCAGATACCCATCCACTCCGGCCTCGATGACCTCGGCTATTTTATCCTGGGTGGCCTCCCCGGTTATCATCAGGAATGGTATTTCACTCAGTTCCTCATCCTCACGAATGGCTCGAAGAAGTTGTACGCCCTTCATGCGGGGCATATTCCAATCACAGATGATGAAATCATAGTACTGGTTTTTCAATTTCTTTATGGCCACATCACCGTCATCGGCATCACCGAAATTGCAAAATCCATACGTTCTGAGCATATTGCGTATGGTGCGCCGCATGTTTACCCGGTCATCGACCAACAAGAAACTGAATGATTCCACGTCATCGATTTGTTCCAACAGCTCGTTCAAAACTCACTCCCAAAGGTCGGATGGTTCATTGTCGGAAGCTGAGGCATTACCTCGGTTGGTTTGGCTTATTCAAAAAAACGGTGTTTCGCCGTAAAACAGATGTGGCTCAGCCACCGGCCAAATATAGGGCCGAGCATCATTTCTAACAATTTCATTTAAAAGAATCAATACACGGACGTACTGAATGAATTGTGCCAAAAGAGACCGGTTGTCGGTTCGGCCGGCTGACTCCGAAAAACCGAGGCCTAGGAAGCGGATATGGTTTTGGGGGCGTAAAGGCGCACTGTCGCGATGACATTCGCTTTTTTCAATGACCATGCATTGCCGTAACAACTTCGAATCCGCCCGACATTATTCGGCCCAGGCATTTATCCTGGCGGGTTGCCCTGGACCCTATGCCGAAACTGGTATTCATGATAAAAAGGAGGAATCATCCAGGGAGGTGGGGAGGTATGTCGATCAAGGATTCAGGCGGGGCCGGACGAGCGTCAGACGATCGCCGAGGTCGCCCGCCGGTCCGGCGATTACGCTCTCGCCGGTGTCTGCCTGGTGCAGCGCTCGGGCAAGCACAGGCTTTCGCTTTTTTCCGTCGCTCCCAAACCGGTTCTGGCCGTGCAGGCGATGGCGGAACTCGACAGGGGCGACGTTGACGGCGCTGTTAAAGCCTTGCAGGCGGACATCGATCCGTCGTCCGACACGCAGGCAACAGCAACCTACCGCCGTCATCTTGCCGGCATCCTGCTGCGGCGCGCCGTGGCGACGATCCGGAGAGAAAGCGAATGACGGAACTGTTTCGGGACAAGGTCGACATTGCCCTGACGGTGAACGGCGAGCCGGTGGAGGCGCGCGTGCCGGCGGGCCAGCACCTTGTGGATTTTCTCCGCACGTCACTTGGCTTGACCGGCGCCCATGCCAGCTGCGAACATGGCGTCTGCGGCGCCTGCACCGTCCAGGTCGACGGCAAGGCGGTGCGCGGCTGCCTGATGCTTGCCGCGCAAGCGGACGGTGCCGAAGTCTGGACCGTGGAAGGCCTGTCGGACACCGCCGAAATCAGCGATCTGCAGGAAGCGTTCGTGGCACGTAACGCGCTCCAATGCGGGTTCTGCACCCCTGGAATGCTGGTCGCGGCGAAAGAATTGCTCTCCGGCGGAGGAGTCCCCTCCCGCGCCGATATCCGGGAACACCTGTCTGGAAACTACTGCCGCTGCACGGGATACGAAGCCATCGTGGACGCGGTCGAGACCGTGGCTCGCGCGCGCGCCGAAAGGGGGACGGCATGACCATTCAATTCGACAATCCGGACCGGCCCAATTCCTACATCGGCAAGACGGTTCCCCGTCCGAACGCCAAACGGCTCGTCCAGGGGCGCGGTATTTATGTCGATGACATCTTGCTGCCCCGCCTCGTCCATGTCGCCTTCGTCCGCTCGCCGTTTGCGCATGCAAAGATCAACGGCATCGACGCCTCGGAAGCCCTGAACGTGAAAGGCGTTCTGAGGGTCTTCACCGGCGAAGACATTGCAAAGGTGTGCACGCCCTGGGTGGCGGTTCTGGCCCACCTGAAAGGACTCAAGTCACCGCCCGAATATCCGCTCGCCGTGGACCGGGCCTGCTGGGTGGGCGAGCCCGTGGCAGCCGTGGTCGCGACTTCGCGCGCTGCCGCCGAGGACGGCGCGGCCCTGATCGACGTGGACTACGAGCCGCTTGCGGCCGTCACCGACATGATGAGCGCGCTCGATGCCGATACACCCGTGCTTCACGCGGACATGGGCGACAACCTCGCCTTCCAGCGCCTGCACGAGCAGGGCGATGTCGATGCGGCAATGAAGTCCGCTCACAAGGTCATATCGGCGCGGTTCGTCACCGGCCGGCACACGGGCGTGACGCTGGAGCCGCGCTCCATCCTGGTCGACTGGAACCCGGCCGAAGACCAGATGACCGCCTATCATGCGACCCAGGCGCCGCACATGATCCAGACGGTTCTGGCGGAACATCTCGACCTGCCGGAAAGCAATGTCCGGGTCATCTGCGAGGACGTCGGCGGATCTTACGGCATCAAGGTCCACGTCTATCCCGACGAAGTCGCAACCGCTGCCATTGCAAAGATCATGGGAAGGCCGGTCAAGTTCGTGGCCGACCGTCTGGAGAGCTTCACCAGCGACATCCATGCCCGCGATCACGAAATCGAAGCGAAGATCGCGGTCCAGGAAGACGGCACGATCGTTGCCATGGATGTGGACGACTGGACGGCGATCGGCGCCTATTCGGTCTATCCGCGCACCTCCGCCATCGAGGGCAACCAGGTGGTGAACCTCTGCGGCGGGCCTTACGATTTCAAGCACTACCGGGCGAAGACGACGGTCGTCTTCCAGAACAAGACGCCGACCTGCCAGTACCGTGCGGTGGGCCATCCCATCGCAGTTGCGATCACGGAAGGGCTCGTCGACATGGCAGCCGCCGAGATCGGGATGGACCCGGTCGAAATCCGCCGGCGCAACATGTTCAAGGACGATGCCTATCCGGCGACCTCGCCCGCCAACATGCGGTTCGAGGGCCTGTCGCACCACGCCTCCCTGAACAAGCTCCTGGAGCTGATGGATTACGACGGTCTGCGCACCGAACAGGCGGACCTGCGCAAGAGGGGCATCCATCGTGGGATCGGCATTGCCAGCTTCATCGAGCTGACCAACCCCTCGCCCTTCATGTACGGCATCGGCGGTGCGCGGATTTCCGCCCAGGACGGATGCACGGTGCGGATGGATCCGGACGGCTCGGTCGTGGCGCTGTCCGGCGTGACGGAACAGGGACAGGGAACCGAGGCGATGCTGAGCCAGGTGGTGGCCGAGGGGGTGGGTGTCTCTCCCTCCAAGGTCCGCGTCATCACCGGCGATACCCAGGTCACGCCATACGGCGGCGGGACATGGGCCTCGCGCGGAGCCGGCATCGGCGGCGAGGCCGCCCTCCAGGCGGCGCGCGCGCTTCGGGACTCGATCCTTGAAGTGGCGGCAGCCATGCTCCAGGCCGAGCAATCGAAGCTCGATATCCGCGACGGCGCCGTGGTCGATACGGCTACGGGTGAGGCCCGGATGCCGCTGGAGGAACTCGGGCGGATCGTCTATTTCCGCGGGGATACGCTGCCGAAGGGGCTGCCGCGCGAGTTGGTTCAGACCCGGCACTACATCACTTCCGACTATCCCTTTGCCTTCACCAACGGGGTGCAGGCCTCCTATCTGGAGGTCGATACCGACACCGGCATCGTCAAGCTACTCAAGCATTGGTGCGTCGAGGATTGCGGACGGGTGATCAACCCGCAGCTCGTCGACGAACAGATCCGTGGCGGGATCGTCCAGGGCCTGGGCGGCGCCCTGTTCGAGGAGATCCATTATGACGCCGACGGCCAGCTTCTGAACGGCTCGATGGCGGACTATCTCGTGCCCATGGCGGCCGAGATGCCCGACATGGTCATCGGCCACGTGGAGACGCCGACACAGGAAAGCCTGCTCGGCGCCAAGGGTGCGGGGGAAGCCGGCACGGCCGGGTCTCCGGCAGCCGTCATGAATGCGATCAACGATGCCTTGCGGCCCATGGGCGCGCAGGTCACCGAGATGCCGTTCACGCCTGAACGGATCCTTCGGGCACTTGGGGCCCTGGAGGACTGAACTGAAAGGGGCTTTGGAGGAAGAGCCCCGCAACCTGGGAGGAAATCATGAAGTTCATTACCCTGGCGACCGCGACGGCCATCGTCGCCTGTTCCGCGGGCTTTGCCGCCGCGCAGCAGACCATAACGGTGAATATCGGCTCATCGCACCCGGAACAGAATATCTGGGTTTATGCGATGAAGAACACGTTCGAACCGGAAGTGAACCGCATCCTGGAAGCTGCCGGCGAGTACAAGATCAACTGGGTCGAGTCCTACGGCGGTACCCTCTACAAGTTCACCGATACGCGTGAAGCCGTCATGGACGGCATCGTCGACGTCGGCATGGTCGGCACGGTCTGGGAAGGCGCCAACATGCCGCTCCAGAACGTGACCTATTTCACGCCCTTCGCCACCGAAGACCACAAGATGATCATCGAGATTTTCGATGACCTTTCGGAAAACCTGCCGGAGCTTCGCGACAGCTGGGCCGAAAACGGCATGGTTCACCTGTCGTCGCTGATCACCGACAGTTACGACATCTATGCGACCTTCCCGGTCAACTCGATGGGGGACCTCGCCAACCGGAAGCTGAACGCGCCCGGAACGTCGGCGAACTGGCTGCGGGGCACGGGCGCCACGCCGGTCGATGGCGCGCTGACCACCTACTACACGAACATCCAGACCGGCGTGACCGAAGGCACCCTGTCGTTTGCCTCCGGCATTCTGCCGACCCGTGTCTATGAAGTCGCGCCGGAGCTCACCCGCGTGGGCATCGGCTCGATGTATTTCGGCGGCATCGCGGCCAACAAGGATTTCTTTGATGGCCTGCCGGAGCCGGTCCAGAAGGCGTTCCGCGAAGCGGCCAAGGCAACCTCCCAGGCCCATGGCCAGTATGTCGAGGATCTTGCCAAGCGCGCCCTGACCGAAATGCAGGCGGCGGGCCTGACGATCCACGAACTGCCGGAAGCTGAGAAGACGGCCTGGGTCAACGGCCTGCCCAATATCGTGGAGCCTTGGCTCGAGCAGACCGGCGATGCCGGACGCGTGGTCCTGAAAGCTTATTTCGATGCGCTGCGCGCCCGCGGAGCCGAGCCGTTGAGGGCATGGGACGAAGGCCTCTAAGATAGGCCTCGCGCCTCAGGCGATAACCGCACTCTCCACCCGCCCGGAAACCGACTGGGCGGGTGTTTGCAGATTGAAATGGATACGACGATGACCGACGACACCAATGCCGAAACCGACGACGCCTTCGTCCCGGCCTTCTCGGAGGCGCCTTTCGGCGCGACCCTCGGCAGCCTGGCCGCCATCATGTCGTCCGTCGGCACGCTCTCGATCGGAGCACTCATGGTGCTCATCGTGGCGGATGTTCTGGGTCGCAACTTCTTCAATGCACCGATTACCGGCGTCGCGGAAATCGCCGGCCGCGCCGTCGTCGCCATTGTCTTCCTGCAGGTGGCCGCCGCGATATTGCAGAAGCGCCTGACCCGCGCCGATTTCCTGATCCGCCGTCTCCAGGGCGTGTCGCCCAAGGGCGTGTGCCTGATCGAAGCGGTATTTTCCATTGCAGGCATGATCGTGTTCGCCCTGATCGTCTGGGCCTCCTGGCCGAAACTGGCAAGCGCCTGGGCGACATCGGAATTCTTCGGCGTCCAGGGTGTTTTCACCATTCCGACCTGGCCCTTCAGGGGCATCACGGTCCTGGGGTCCGCGGCCGCGGTCCTCGCCGCGCTTTACCGCGCGCAAGATGAAATCCGCAAGTTCCGGAGCCTACCATGACCACCCTGACCATCGGCCTCCTGCTTGTCGGGGCGCTGATCCTTCTGGTCCTGCTCGGGATGCAGATCGCCTATGCGCTGTTCCTGGTGGCCTTCGCCGGCATCTGGATCATCCGCCACAATATCGATCTCGCCTTTCGCATGCTGGAACTGACCGCCTATAGCGGGATTGCGGACTATCTATTCGCGACCATCCCTCTGTTCGTGCTTATGGGACTTCTCGTCAGCGTCTCCAACGTCGGGCGCGACACGTTCGAAGTCGCCGAGGAACTGCTTCGCCGCGTTGTCTGCGGGCTTGGTGTCGCGACGGTTGCGGCCAACACGATCTTTGCCGCCGTAACCGGCGTTTCCATTGCTTCGGCTGCGGTTTTTACCCGTGTCGCCGTTCCGGAAATGAAGCGCCACGGCTATCGTTCCGCGTTTTCGGCCGGAACGGTCGCGGGCTCCTCCGTGCTCGGCATGCTGATCCCGCCAAGCCTCCTGCTGATCATTTACGGCGTGCTCGCGGAGGTCTCCATCGGCGGCATGTTCATCGCCGGCATCCTGCCCGGCCTGCTGCTCGCGGGCGGGTTCGTGGTGATGCTGATCTCCGTAACGCTGCTCTTTCCCGGCTTCGTGATGACCGATCCGGACGCCGCGAAGCAACGCCGGCTGGACCGCGACGTCGAAACCATGCCGCTCGGGCAAATGATCGCGAAGCTGGTGCCGATCATCTTGCTTGTCATCTTGGTTCTCGGCGGGCTTTACTCCGGTTTCTTTACCCCGACGGAGGCCGGTGGCGTAGGCGCCTTCGGCGCCCTCATAGTTGCCCTCTCCCGCCGGTCCCTCGACCGCTACACTCTCTGGCAGGTGATGAAGCAAACCGGCGTCATCTCGGTTTCGATCCTGCTCCTGCTGATCGCGGCGAGCTATTATTCGCGCATGCTTTCCATCGCCGGGCTGCCCAATGCGATCGCGGGACTGGTCAACCAGAGCGGCCTCGGCCCTATGGGCTTCATGCTGCTCTGTTCAGGCCTCATCCTCGTCATGGGCATGATCCTGGACAGCACCTCGATCCTTTTGATCATGGTCCCGATCGCAGCGCCGATCGCGCAGGGCATGGGGATCGACCTCAGCCAATTCGGCATCGCGGTCGTGATCGCGGTGGAGATCGGCCTGCTGACGCCGCCGTTCGGGATCTCGGTCTTTACCGTCCACAACACGCTCAACGACCCGGCAGTGTCCGTCGAACAGATCTTCGCCGGAACCATGCCATTCATCGCGGTGATGCTGTGCGTCCTGCTGCTGGTCATCCTGATCCCGGGGATCGCGACCCTCTTCCTGTGACCGCAGGAGCGAAATCCTGACTGACAGGTGGCGGGTTCTGCGACCCCGCGTTTCAGGACTGCAACATCTGGCCGATGCTTCGGTATATCATATAGCTCGCGACCACGAAGATCAGACCGGCAAACAGGGTGTTCAAGGTGCCTTTTCGCGCTGACAACCGCTTGGCAAGCATCCCGCCGATGAGCCCTCCGAAAACACCGCCGCCGATGAAGACGGCCGCAAGCACCCAGTCGACATAGCCGGAAAAGGCGTAGTTCAAGGCCGTTGTCAGCCCGAAGGCGGTGACTGCGACAAGGGAGGACCCGATTGCGAAAAGGATCGGCATGCCGGTCGATGCCAGCAGACCCGGCACGATCAGAAAGCCGCCGCCAATTCCGAAGAAGCCGGAGAAAATACCGGTCAGGCCACCGAAACCCAGAACCTTATGCGCATTTTTCCCCGAGCATTGGGCTCCTGGATTTCCCTCCGCCCCGCGCTTACGAAACATGAGGCCGCCGACCACGAACATGAGAAGGGCGAACAGCAGGAGAAGTTTCTGCCCGTCGACGATCTTGCCGACGCTGGAGCCTATGAAGGCGCCGACAATTCCTGCAACGCTGTAGACCGCCGCACACCGCCATTTGACGTTGCCGAGCCGG
Organism: uncultured Roseibium sp.; assembly: GCF_963675095.2. Taxonomy (GTDB): domain Bacteria; phylum Pseudomonadota; class Alphaproteobacteria; order Rhizobiales; family Stappiaceae; genus Roseibium. The sequence continues at coordinate 7,882 of NZ_CAXXSJ010000060.1, forward strand.
GCATGACTCAGGAGATTGGCAAAGGCATTGGCCGCGACGGCGAAGGCACTCGTTCCGATGGCCATATGGGCACTGGGAACGCCGACAAGATAAACCATGAGAGGCACGGCCAGAACCGACCCGCCACCGCCGAACATGCCGAGTGTAAAACCCACCAGTCCGCCCGAGAGAACCCCGAGACCGTATTGTATCGGATCAAGATGCATCATCTGATCGCCGGCCTTTTTCCGGCCGGTCCACCTGTTTATTTCGACATCAGTCGCCTGAAGGCGTTCTTCGGCGGCCCCTGTGATGCGGTCGTCGCTTTCCGGCCGGACCATAGTCGGAAGAATACTTCCATATAATGTGAAATATGAATGTGATCATTTTCGGGCCGTATCGGCCATTCGGCGCAACGCCCCGGTCCCCTTTTGCCCACAAAGAAAAAAGGCGCCATCCCAAGCGGACGGCGCCTTCTTTCTCATTACCGGTCTTGATTGACCGGATTTGGCCCCGGCAACGGTCTACACCTCTGCCGACCGGTCTCAGGCCTTCTTGTTCGAGACGTGCCATGGCGTCAGCCAGGCGCGGAGCTGCGAAATCAGGCCATAGAGCACGAGGCCGACGAGCGTCAGGATCACGATGGTGCCGAAGAGTTCGGCAACGGCCAGATCCTGAAGATAGGCGACGGCCAGGTAGCCGAGCCCCTCGTTGCCGCCGATGAATTCCCCGACAATGGCACCGATCATCGCCAGAACGACCGCCACTTCCGCACCGGCCAGAATGACCGGAAGCGCCGATGGCAGTTCCAGGAGCGTGAACCGCTGCCAGGACTTTGCCTGAAGCATGGTGAGCACGTCCTTGTCTCCGGGCTCGACCGACTTGAAGGCCACCAGCGAGTTGGAGAACACCGGGAAGAACGACAGGGCCGCCGCGATCACGATCTTCGATTCCAGTCCGAAGCCGAACCACAGGATGAACAGCGGCGCCAGGGCGATTTTGGGGATCAGCTGGAGGCAGACGATGAAGGGTTTCGCCGCCCACTCGACTGGTGGGAACCGGGCCATGGTAAAGCCGAGCCCGACACCGATGAAGGTGGCGATCAGGAACCCGGAGATCGCTTCCGTTGCGGTTATGCGCGCATGGTGCCAGAGCTTTGGTTCGGTGATCATCTGGCTCAGCGCGACCAGGATCTTTTCCGGCGGCGGCAGCACGAAGGCGGAGACTTCGGCCGAATGGACATAGACCGACCAGATGATCAGGAAAACGGTCACCGATGCGATCGGCAGGCCAATCCGGTAAAGGCGTTCCCGGCTCATTGCATCCCTCCTGTCAGCGCGTTCCTGAGATGGGCGACCGCGTCCTGGAATTCCGAACGGCGCTGCAGATCGAGATCGCGGGGTCTAGGAAACGGAAGCTCCTCGATGCCGATGATGCGGGCAGGACGCGGCGCGAGCACCACGACCCTGTCGCTCAAAAACGCGGCCTCGGTAATCGAATGCGTGACCAGGATGGTCGTGACCTTCGCCCGGGCGCAGACATTCATCAGCTCCATGTTGAGCGTGTCGCGCGTCATGGCATCGAGCGCGCCGAAAGGCTCGTCGAGCAGAAGCACCTGGGGATCGGTCACCAGGGCTCGGGCCAGCGAGGCACGCTGACGCATGCCTCCGGAGAGTTCCGACGGACGATTGTTTTCAAAGCCGGCCAGGCCGACCATGTCGCACAGCGCCTTGGCCCGCTCCATGCGTTCGGCCTTGGCAACGCCGGATATCCGCAATGGCAGCGCCACATTCTCCGCCACCGTGAACCAGGGAAACAGGCGTGCTTCCTGAAACATCATGGAAACCGGCCGCGTCGCTTCCACCGACCGTTTCCTGCCCGACCAGACGGAATTGCCGCGAACGGCCACCTCGCCGCTGGTCGGGTATTCCAACCCTGCGATAATCCGCAGCAAGGTGGTCTTTCCGCAGCCCGACGGCCCGAGCAGGGAGACGAACTCTCCCTTGCTCAAAGTCAGGCTGGCGTTAGAGATCGCCGTGACGGCCTTGTCGTCCGTCCCGAAGATCTTCTCCACGCCTGAGAGTGCGATTTCCGGTTCCTGCGAAACCGTATGCGCATTCATTTCTGCAGAGCCTTGTCCAGCAGATCGTTGGTGTAGAGGGACTTCGGATCCGGCGTGGTGTCGATCATCTTCGCCTCGGTCAGAAGCGAGACCGCCTTTTCCCAGACTTCGGGAATGTTGCGCAGCAGGTTCGCCTCGGACTTGGACACCCAGTTTTCCGAGTTGGCGCGCAGATCCTGCTTTGCGGTCTCCATGTCATTCAGACCGCGCACGTCGTGCTTCGATCCGATGGCCTTCAGGATCGGCTCCAGATCCGAGGCCGTGGCAATTTCAAGAGCGGACTTGTGGGTCGCGCGCAGGAACTTGACGAACTTCTCCGGGTTTTCCTTGATCGCGTCTTCATGGGCGACATAGACCTGCCCGGGCATGCCGTCGTCCATGGGAATGGCGTGGACGTCGTCGCTGGCGGCCTTGGCCTTGATCATGGAAGAGGTATTGCCGATGAAGGCGCCCGCGCGGCCGGCTTCGATCAGGGCGAAGGACGCGGCACTGTCGGCGACCTTGACCTTTTCAACCGAGTCCGTCGCAAGGCCAGCGCCGGACAAGAGCAGGTCGAGCGTGCCTTCCATCGAGCCGCCGAGGGAGGCCATACCCACGGTACGGCCCTTCAGATCGGCCACGGAGTTCACCGGATTGGACTTGGAAGAGATGATGTAGAACGGCGACAACTGCGCAATGGTCGCGATGGAAATCAGCGGCGCGCCGTTGTTGACCTTGGAGACGATGTAGTTGGTTCCGCCGGTCCGGCCGGAATCCATCTGCTTCGCGATCACCATCTGGGCTGCCATAGCCGCACCCTTGGCCGACTGGATCGAGAAGGTCAGGCCTTCGTCGGCGTAGTAGCCTGCGGCTTCCGCGTAAAGTACGGAGCCGAATGCCAGAGAAAGGCTGAACGGAGTAATGAATTGAAACTCATCGCCCGCGGCAAAACCGGATTTCGGAAGGGCAAGATAGGCCGCCCCGGTGGCTGCTGCGCCAAGAAAATGCCTGCGGTTCAGTTTACCTGTCATCATCATGCCTTCACCCTCGTTTGCTTGTTGGCAGTTACGAAAGCTCCAGCCTAGGTGTAAGTATTTTCCCTAGCGATAGGCCGTTTTATATATAAAACACAGATCAGGAAGACGATACAACTAACGATATACTTTACCTTTTTGCACCTACTTTGCATGCTCCGCTGTCGTTTCCTGCCAGCCGAGCAGCCTGGAAATACGCTTAGCCGTCCGAACCACAGCTTCACGCACCGGTCCATGAATCTCCGCTAGGTGCTGTTCTGAAATCGGCGCCGTGACATTGATGCCGGCGGCGACACGCCCGGTGATGTCGTGAACGGGCGCTGCCACCGAGGCAATGCCCGCTTCGAAGTTACCGGCATGCACGATGGCTTCCGCGCCATGATCGGCTTTCGCCTGGGTGAGAACCTCCGTCATGCTGATGGCGCCGCGAACAAGCGCGGCGTTGTCGCTGCGAAACATGCTGACGAGGCTGTCGGTGGACAGATCCGCCAGCATGACGCGCCCGATGGCGGTGTTGCGGGCCGGAAGCCGGCTGCCGACATGAACAATGGACATATCCGCATATTTGGCGGGGATCCGTAGCACGTAGAGAACCGAGGTGCCGTCCAGCACGCCCATATGCGCGGACCAGTTCAGTTCGTCGCGCAGGCGCTCCAGTTCCGGCTGGGCGATCTCGACGATCTCGCGCGTGGCCAGATAACCATAGCTGAGCCTGAGGATACCGGGACCGACGGCATAGGTATTGGTGCGCTGGTCGTGGATCAGGCATCCCATCTCTGCTAATGTGTAGACCGTACGGAACGCCGCTGAGCGGGTGATCCCCAGACGTTCGGATATGTCCTTCAGGGAAAGGTTCGGCGTTTCCGGGGTAAAGCACTGCAATGCCTTCAATCCGCGCACGAGGCCCGGGACCAGGTATCGATCCTCGTCAGCCGCCATGTTCTCTCATCTTTCTGTTTGCTGGAATAAAACCGGTCTGCGTTTCACCAGTAAAACGCAGTCTCACCTGTAAAACAAGATGCCCCTAGAGTTGATCCATATCAACCGCGTATGAGGACGGAGACGCCGACATGAACATCGAGAACCAGGAATTCAAAACGCTTAAAGAAGCCCTGAAGGCCAATACCGGCCGTTTTGTCGACAAGCGCTTCGACTGGGAAGCGTTTCCGTCGAACATCGGCTTTCCGGAGCTTTCCCGCGCCCAGATGCGCTACATCGGCGCCGGCGGTTCGCCGAAGGTCGGCGACACCTCGACCCTGAAGCCGGATCACTTCACCCTGTCGCTGATCTACAAGGAGCCGGGCAAATACGCCGCCTGCCATAGCCACGAGATCGAGGAAAGCTTCCTGATCATCGACGGCAGCCTGATCGTCGGCTGGGAAAAGGACGGCGAAGTGGTCGAAGTCAACCTCGGCCCAAAGGACATGATCCTGAACGCCCGCGAAATCGGCCACGGTTTCCGTGTCGACGGCGTCGAGCCGGTCCTGATGTCGATTTCCGTCGACGTCGGCAAACCGCTTCCGCCGGTCTACCACTACCACCCGAAGGAGCATGCGCCGGAACTGGCCCGCAGCTTCGGAGCACAGCCGGGCAAGACCATGCCGTTCGACCCGAACGGCTCCCATCCGCTGCAGAAGCTGATGGGAAAATACGTCGCCCGTCACAATGAACTGGAAACGATCTGGGACGATGCCGGCTTCACCCGCAAGGTCTATTGCGGCCCGGGCGGCGTCGAGACCGATACCTGCCGGAAGGAAATGCTCGGCATTCCGTCGCGGGTCGGCGTCAAGCCGTTCACGCGGGACGTGGAAGACGCTTTCCTGGTGCTTGAAGGCTCCCTGACCGTCGGTTGGGAAGAGAACGGCGAAACCACCGAAGTCGAACTCGGACCGCGCGACCTGGTTAAGACCCCGGCCGGCCGCAAGCACTGGTTCCGCAACAACAGCGCCACGCCTGCAACCGTCTGGTATGTGGTGGGCTCCGCCGAGCCGGAAACGGTCAAGTTCGAAAAGGCCTGATACCGAAAAGACCATGAAGAGGGGCTGCCACCCATCGGCGCAGTTTACTGTGGCAGCCCCCTTTAACTTCCAAAGAGCCCGTGACGCCGCCGGCTACGTAGTTATCCGGTTGACGGGCAATCCATACACGACAATAATTGAACATAATGTTCAAATATGATCTTTCCGAGGGCTTGAGATGACCGTATTGAAGGTTGGGATCTGTGGTGGCGGTGTTGGCGGTCTGTGCGCGGCGATCGCGCTGACCGACATGGGCCACGACGTGACGATATATGAACAGGCTTCCGAATTCGGCCGCGTTGGCGCCGATATCAACCTGACCCCCAATGCCGTCCATGCTCTCGACAGGCTCGGCGTCGGCGAGCGCCTGCGCGAAACCGCTGCACGGCCGACGCACCGGATCAGCCGCCAATGGGACACCGGCGAGGAAACTTCGCGCCTGCCGATGAGCACGGCGGCGGAAGAACGCTACGGCTCGCCGCAGCTGACCATCCACCGGGCAGATCTTCTCAACGCCCTGACCGATCGCTTACCGGCCAGCCGTATCCTCTTCGGCTGCAAGGTGAGCGGCGTCGAACAGGACGACACCAAGGCGACCATTCGGTTCGCCGACGGCAGCCATGCCGACTTCGACGTGGTCATCGGGGCCGACGGCATCCATTCCGTCGTCCGGACCGCGCTGTTCGGCAAGGACGACCCGAAATTCACCGGCCTGGTGTCCTACCGCGCGGTCTTCCCGCGCTCCAAAGGCGCGGACGTTCCGGATCTCGACGCCTTCACCAAATGGTGGGGCCCGACCAGCGACTACCAGATCGTCACCTTCCCGCTCACCCGCGGCGAAGAAATCTTCGTCTTCGCGACCACACCGCAGACCGACTGGACCGAGGAAGGCTGGACCCTGCCCGGCGACATCAACGAGCTGCGCGCGGTCTACAAGGACTTCCATCCGCAGGCCCGCGCCCTGCTCGACGCCTGCGAAACCGTAACCCGCTCGGCGCTGCATGTGCGCACGCCGATGGAACACTGGTCGAAGGGCAGGATCACCATTCTCGGCGATGCCGCACATCCCATGGTGCCGTTTATGGCCCAGGGCGCCTGCATGGCGATTGAGGATGCCGTCGTTCTGGCCCGTTCTCTGGACGGCAAGTCCTCCGCAGAGGTGCCCGGCGCGCTCGAAACCTACGAGACTGCCCGGAAGCCCCGCACCGCCCATGTCCAGGAAAGCTCCCTTGCCAATGAATGGCTGAAAGACCGCGGCAACGCCGACTGGGTCTACGGCTATCATGCCTGGGAAGTGGGTCTTGACGACCTGGCAGCCTGACGAAAGGGCAATTGAGAAGCTGGTCAATATGTGACATATCGTTCATATTAGACCAGCTTTTTGAAATCATCCCGATTTCGTTTGAGCGTATGTGATCTGGATCAGGGAGCTCCTGCATGGCGATGGCATCCGAAAAGGACGCAGAACAGACGGGCTATTCGGTCCCGCCGGTTCTGCGGGCAATCGCGCTTCTGCGCTATATCGGAGCCGGCAACCGCTGCCGCAACATCTCCTCGGCCTCCAAGGAACTGGGAATCAACCGCACCACATTAATCCGCCTCATCCATACGCTGGAAGACGAGCGCATGATCGAGGAGATCGACGAAGGCGCCGGCTACCGTCTCGGAACCGGGCTGATCGCGCTCGCCTCCGAGGCCATCGCGGACCGGGACGTTGTCCAGATCGCCCGGCCGATCCTTGCCGACCTGGCGGCCGAACTCAATCTGTCGGCGCACCTTGGCATTCTCGACGGGCTTGAGATCGTCTACCTGGCCCGGGAAACGCCAAATTCCTACCTGGTCAGCAACGTGCGCGTCGGCACCCGTCTGCCGGCGCATGCGACCACCATCGGACGCATTCTTCTGTCTGAACTCGCGCCCGAGGCGCTGCACAAGCTTTATGACCACGTGAAGCTCGATGCCTATACGGACAAGACCAGAACCTCCCTGGAGGAACTGGAAGCACAGCTTGCCGAAGACCGGAAAGGCCGGATTGCCTGGAGCGTCGCCAATTTCGAGCCGGGGATCGGCTCCTGCGCAGTCGCCGTTTACGACGATCGCGGCCGGGCGGTCGGCGGCATCAACGTGACCGGGCAGGACAGCGTGTTCACGCCGGGCACGGACGAGGCGAATGTGATCGAACGCGCCATCAAGTCCGCGGCGAACCGGATATCCGAGGGGCTCGGGCACACGTCGCGAAGCATGCGCAGAGCCTAACTCTCGGAAAAATCAGTCGTAGGTGTAGCCGAAGGACAGGCCGAACCGGTCCGCGGTCAACGGCCGATTGCCGGTCAGCGCCCGGCGCAGCCACAGGCGGCCGTGGATCTGGGTGTCGGTGAAATCGGCGTTGTCCGGAAGCCGGACACCATCGCACCAGAGCCCGCCCAGCCACTCTGCGCCGGAGAAATCCGCCTGCTTGCGTAAGCTCGCGCCTTCCAGCGAAAAGTTGCCATAGGCAACCACGCCTGAGAAATCCGCGTCGTCTTCGAAAACGGCGCCGTTGAAATTACCGATCCCGCGGAACTCGCATCCGGCAAAGGAAACCTTGCGGGAGAAGGTCACCTCTTCGAAGCGCGCGTCGTTGCGGAACGACGCGCCGGCGAAGGAAACCTCCCCGCCGAAGACCGATCCGCCGAACCAGGACAGGCCCTGGAACACCGCATCACGTGCGTCGATGCCGTCGGGAAACCGTGCGTTCCGGAAATCGACGCCTGCCAGTTCAAGACCGGCAAGGTCGAGCTCGCCCTCACACTCGATTCCCGAAAGATCGATGCGTTCACCATGATGCCACGGCGTCGATAGTTTTTCGCGGATTTCCCGGGCCAGCATCAGGCTGCCTCTGAAGCCTGTTTTTCAGCGAGCGCAACCATTTCCTCTGCCCAGGGCAGAGCCAGATCGTCGGCCATGTCACTACCGGACGCGTCATGGGTCAGCCGATCGCCGAGTTGGGTCGCTCCGTGTTTGGCGAGCAGGTCGGCGATGTGCTTGCTGCCGTGGTTGAAGGTCTCGTCATATTCGGAATCGCCGAGACCGAAGACGGAGAAGGAGACACCGGAGAGATCCGCACTGGACTGCGCCATGGCTTCCGCGAAAGGCTTCGCCGAGGCCGGCAGTTCGCCGTCTCCATAGGTGGAGCAGACGACCAGGTAGAACCCGCCCGCCTCGAAGTCGTCCGGAGCGAAATCGGACAGGTTGACAGCTTCGGCCTCGTGGTCGCTTTCCAGGCCGGAGACGATGTCCTCAGCCAGCATCTCGGCATTTCCGGTTTCGGTGCCGTAGAGAACAGTGATCTTCATCCGTTGATCTCCTCAGATTTTTGCAGGGCCAGAGCCAGCATGTCCTGCCGGCAGGCGATCTTGCGGCGGGTTCTGTCCGCCGGCAGGTCGGCCGTTTCGGCCTCATCGATCCGCTTCCAGCCGGCGTAATCGACCAGATCTGTGCGTTCCGCCATCAGGCTATCTCGCCCGCCTTTTCCGGCATCTGCGCCGGCGGCGTCAAGATCCGCCAATATACGGGTGGCAAGCGCCTGCGCGTCCGCACGGTTTTCCGGAATGGTCCCACGCGGGCCGCGCCGGAACCAGCCGGTCGCGTAGAGACCCGGAGCGAGCGCGCCGGCCGCCAAATCGTCTGCCGATGCAGCCAGTTCGTCCCGCCCCAGAGGGCCGGCTGCGGCAAACCCGACGGCGGTGATGAAGCTGTCGCAGGCGATCTCGGCCACATCACCACTTGCACTTTGGAACCGGACACCGGTCACCTTGCCGTCTTCGCCTGTGATTTCCGCCGGTGTCAAACCGAAGCGGAAGGTGAGCTGGCGCGGACCGGCTCCATGGCCGTCAACCGCAGCCAATGCGTCCAGCTTTTTCTGACCCTCGTCACTCTGGGCAGTCCCCATGTCCTCGACGCGGATTGTCACGCCGGAAAGCTTGGAGAGTTCCTTGATCATTTCCGGATCGAATTTCGCGGCTTCGGCCGCCGAGCGTCCGACGAGATCGATGGTCTCGATGTCGTTGCCGGCAAGCCAGGCGCTCGGACCGGCACCGAAATCGGATCCCGCAAGTTCGTCAGGCGTCTTGCCCAGGATACGCAACAGGTCGATGGCGACATTGCCGTTGCCCATGATGACGACCTTCTTGCCGAGCGTGGGCAAGGGGTCGGCGTCTGGGTGTTCGTAAAGCGCACGAGTCAAGTCGCCAGCGCGGATCACGCCTTCTAGATCCTCGCCCGGTATGCCGAGCGACCGGTCGCCGGGAAGGCCGGCCGCCAGAACGACCACATCGTAACAGGCACGTAGGTCATCCAGGGACACATCTTCGCCGACGGTCAAGTTGCCGATGAAAGTGGCACCCATGCGCTCGAATACCCGCTCGAACTGGCGCGTGATCCCCTTGGTGCCCTGGTGATCGGCAGCAACGCCATAGCGCACCAGACCATAAGGCACCGGCAGGCGGTCGATCAGGTCGACCTTGAGCTCCGGATTGGCCTTGAGCAAAGCCTGCGCCAGGAAGCACCCGGACGGACCGGCCCCGATAATGGCGACGGATGCACTCATGCGGCTCCCTCCATGGCAGGCAGAGCCCAGGGATGCGGCTTGCCGGAGAGGTCGGTGTAGATCGACTTCTGCGCCATATAGGCGCGCATGCCTTCCCTGCCCTTCTCGCGTCCGATGCCGCTATCCTTCTCGCCGCCGAACGGGGTCGAGATGGAGAACTGTTTATAGGTGTTGACCCAGACCGTGCCGGTGCTGATGGCCCGTCCGACACGCCAGGCTTTCGGGAAGTCCTTGGTCCAGAGACCGAGGGCAAGACCGTAGCTGTTGTCGTTGGACTGGGCGATGACGTCCTCTTCGCTGTCGAAGGGCAGCACGGCCAGAACCGGTCCGAACACCTCTTCACGGCACATACGCGCCGTATTCGGCAGGCCGGCGATGATCGTCGGCAGATAGTAAGCGCCCTTGGCGTAATCCGCACCTTCCGGCATCCTGCCGCCACAGAGGATCTCACCCCCGTCGGCGCGGGCGGCTTCCACATGTTCGGCCACACTCTCGCGGTGATCGAAGTGGATCAGCGGCGCCACCTGGGTATCCGCCTCGAACGGATTTCCGACCTTGAGCCGCTTGGTGACTTCCACCAGACGGGACACGAACTGATCGTAGATCGGCCGCTCGACGAACAGGCGCGCACCGGCGATGCAGCTCTGACCGGTGGAGGAGAAGATGCCGAACAGAACACCGGCAATCGCCTGGTCGATGTCGGCATCGGCAAAGACGATGGTCGGCGACTTGCCGCCCAGTTCGAGCGACACGGGCATCAGCTTTTCCGCCGCCTGACGGGCAAGCTGGCGGCCGGTGGTGGTGCCGCCGGTGAAGCTGACCCGGGCGATATCCGGGTGATCGACCAGCAGATTGCCGATCTCGCGGCCCGCCCCCGGCAGCACGGAGAACAATCCCTTCGGCAGGCCGGCCGCTTCCACAATCCGCGCCAGCTCCAGGCTGACCAACGGCGACCAGGACGCCGGCTTGAGCAGGACCGCGTTGCCTGCGGCAAGGGCGGGCGCCACCTTCTGGGCATCCGATGCAATCGGCGAATTCCAGGGAGTGATCGCACCGACCAGCCCGAGCGGTTCATAGACCGACAGGGTCATGGCATCGCCGCGCTGAACGGTCAGCGCCTCGTCGGAGGTTTCCAGCACCGCGCCGAAATAGCGGAAGGTTCCCGCCGCCGACATCGCAAGCGCCTTGGTTTCCTTCAAGGTCTTGCCGGTGTCCCGGGTCTGGATAAAGGAAATCCGGTCCGCATTCGCTTCGATGCCGTCGGCGATGGCATAGAGGTATTTCGCCCGCTCATGAGCTTTCAGATTGCGCCAGGCCGGATCGGCCTGGGCAGCGCGGGCGCGCTCGATGGCGCGCAGACCGTCGGCCTGCGACGCGCCGCGCAACACGCGGTTGACCGAACCGTCGGCGGGAAAGATGGAGGTGATTTCCGGGCCCGTGCCCTCTTCCCACGCGCCGCCGACGAAAAGTTTGCCTTCAGGAAGGTCGATCATCCGGATCTCCTCAAATCGCAACTGGAGCGACGCGGTTTCGCAACTCCCGCAGAACGCTGTACACCGTGGTCACGGACGTCTTGATGTTGCCCGGCGACGGCAGGTTCTCAATGCGGATCGACGTGCGTGCGACGCCGGAAACCGCGGTGAATTCATGAGTGTTGCCGGACGCAGCCGGATCGGCGATCAGCTCGACCTTCGTATCGTCGAAGCCGAGGCCGGCGAGCGCAATCGTTGCCGCCACATTGGCGTTCTTCGGATACTGCGCGGCCGCATCACGGGCCGTGCCGGAGAAGAACACCGTGGCTTCCGTGAGCCCATCGAGATCGACCGCGGATTCCGCAGGCGTTCCGGCCCAGGCCGCAGGTGGCTTGCAGCCATGGTAGGTGACCGACGTCAGTCCCGCCGGGCGCAGGGCGGCCAGCAGATCGATCCCGCCGACCGCTCCGGCCGGCAGCACGATCCGCGCACCGCCTTCTTCGGCTGCCGCGCGAAGCTCGGCTTCCAGGTCCCGGTGCGCAAAAGCGCCGATCGACACGAGCACCACATCGACGCCCGCCTTCAGGATTGTCGGCACATGGCTGACGACGGCCTGATGACCGGCACATTCAATGACAAAGTCGGGCTTGGCCGCCAGAAGCTCTTCGGCGCTGGAGACAGCGACAAAGCTGCAGCCCAGACCGCCATGGTTGGCTTCAAGGTCCTTGCCCAATTCGTCCGTTTTCTCCGGCAGTCCGAGCACCGTGAGCGCTTCCAGCTTGATTTCCGGGGTCTCCGCAATCAGCCGCAGCAGCGTTCCGGCGATATTGCCGTATCCGATCAATCCGAGGCGCATGGATCAGGTCCTGTTTCCCGCAGCTCCGGCGGGCGGGCCGGAAAAGGCCTGGGCGAAGGGACCGATGGCGCACATGTCGACCTCGATCACCTTGGGCCCTTCGACGGAAACGGCTTCCTCGAAGGCTTCCGCGAATTCGTCCACCGAGCCGATAGCCCGATGGGGCATGCCGATCGAAGCACAGAAGGTGGCGAAATCCGGCGTCGCCAGAGCGGAATAATGCCGGCGGGAGTCATACTGCGCATCCTGGATGTTCTGGATGACGCCATAGGCCTTGTCGTTCATCAGCACGTAGACCAGCCCGGCCTTTTCCTCGACCGCGGTGATCATCTCGGAGATGCCGAGCATCGTGCCGCCGTCCCCGAGCAGGGTGACCGCCTTTGCTTCCGGCGAGGCAATAGCCGCACCGATGCCCATGGCCACACCCTGGCCGATACCGCCGCCGAGGGCGTGGACGCCGTGACGGGGCTCGGAAATGCGGACATAACGGTTGCCGAAGGTGGAATTGGAAATGGTGACGTCACGCACCCAGGGATGCTTGCCCTCAGAAACCCGCACGGCGAGTTCGTCCGCAATCACCCGGTAAGGGCCGAGCACATCGCGCATCCGGCCTTCGGCTGTCGCGCGTGCCGTCGCGATATCGAACGCCTGGTTCGGATCGACATCGAGTTTTTCCGGCAGCAGCTCGAGGATCCGGCCGAGCGTGTCCGCGGCATCGCCATGGGCGAAGATCTCGACCGGATAGTTGCGGCCGCCCTGGGTGGCGTCCGCGTCGATCTGGATCAGCGGCGACGGCAGAACCATCGCGTTGTTGTGGGTCTCGTTGCCGCGAAGACGCGAACCGACGACGATCATCAGGTCGGACTTGCGGTAAAGCTCCTGGGCCTCCGGCGTCATGTTGAAGGCACCGAGGTTGCCCGGCTGCTCTTCGGAGACGATGGCGCGGCCGTTGGTGCTGGTAACGATGCCGATGCCGCGGCGATGAAGTTCGCTTGCCTCCTTGGAGGCGCCGCGGGCGCCACCGCCGAGCCACAGCAGCGGACGCTTGGCCGTTTTGATCCGGCCGGCGATCTCTTCGATAACCGCATCAGGCGCACGCGGCGTCATCGGTACCGGCGCATGGATGGCTCCGGTCTCGCAGGCCTGGGTGCGCTGGACGTCGACCGGGATTTCCAGGCTGACCGGGCCCGTCGGCGCGCTCAGGGCGGAGGAGACGGCGGCGGTCAGGGTGCCGACCGCATTGCGCGCATCCCACATGCGGAAATAGGCCTTGGAGACACCTTTGAGCATGTCCGGCTGACGCGGCACGTCGTGAATGGCGGCGCGGTCCCGGTCGGCGAATTCGACATCGACCTGCGTGGTGATGTGCAGGACCCGCGATCCAGCGGTCAGGGCTTCGGCCTGGGCTCCGGCGGCGTTACCGGCGGCTGTACCGGTCGAAGTGATGACCACGCCGAGGCTCTGGGAGACGCGGGCATAGGCATCGGCCATATTCATAGCGCCTGCCTCGCCACGCGCCGGCACGAAGCGGATCCGCTCCTGGCGGGCGATCGCGTCTAGGATCGGCATGTTGTGGATCGAGATGACGCCGAACACGGTTGTGACGCCGATCTCGGCGAGGTAGCGGGCGATGAAGTCACCGACCGTCTCAGTGATCGTGATCTTTTCCATTTTCATTTTTGTTCCCTCAAATATGCCGGGAGACGCCGCCCGAGACCTCGATCTGTGCGCCGGTGATGTAGCTGGCGGCGGGCGAGCCCAGGAAGGCAATCGCCGCAGCGGCCTCCTCCGGCTGCCCCAGCCGTCCTAGCGGGATACGTTTTTTCGAAGCGAGATCGGCGTACCAGTCTTCGCGGCACTGGCTCTTGTCCTCGCGGGCTTCGAACCGGCGCTGCCACTGGCCGGAATCGACCAGACCGATCAGGATGGAATTGACCCTTACCTTCGGCGCCAGTTCCACGCTCAGCGACTTGGCCAGGTTCTGCACGCCTGCCCGGGCGGACGACGTGCACACCATATGCGCTTCCGGCTGGTAGGCGAGCAGCGAGTTGACCACGACGATGGAGCCGTTCGCTTCCGCCAGCATCGCCTTGAAGGCGCGCACCGGACGGACCTGGCTGAACACCTTCAGCTCGTATTCGGCACGCCAGTCGTCATCGGTCGTCTCGGCGAAGGTCGATACCCGGCCCTGACCAGCGTTGTTGACCAGCAGATCGCACCGGCCGAACCGGTCCTGAACATCGACGGCGAAGGCCTGGACATCGGCCTCGTCGAGCACGTTCAGCGCCTTGGCGAACACCCGGCCTTCACCGAATTCGGCGGTCAGGTCCGAGGCTACCTTCTGCAGCCGCTCTTCATTGCGGGCGCAGATGGCCACGTTCGCACCGCTTGCCAGAAGCAGGCGCGTCGTCGCCAGTCCGATGCCTGAAGATCCGCCGGTCACCACCGCGACCCGGCCGTCGTAGCCGTAATGCATCAGTTCTTCCTCAGTTCCGGGAAGCCGGGATCGGGACGGCCCTGCATCACTGCGCGCTGCGCCGGGGTCGGAGGACCTGCGGTCATCCAGCGGTCCATGGCTTCCGGATCGTTGCGCGACCAGACCTTGGCCTCATGGGTCGCCTCGTCGATCTGCTGCAGTTCGGAGGTGAACTCGATCACGAAACCGGACGGAGAGACGAAATAAGCGAAGGGGTTGTTGCCCGGTCCGTGCCGGCCAGGACCCCAGGTCGGGACGTGACCCTTCTGCTTCATCCGGCCAATGCCGCGCATGAACTCGTCAAGCGTCGGCATCTCGAAGGCCACGTGATTGACGCTCGGATAAAAGGCGCGCACCAGGGCGATCGAATGGTGATCGGTATTGCAGCGGAGAAAGACCATTTGGTCGGCGGAATAGTCGGACACCCGGAAGCCGAGTACCTTACAATACCAGTCCTGAAGACCTTCCATGTTCGGCGTATTGAGCACGACATGGCTCACCTTGCGCGGCATCGCCCAATCGTCCTTCGGCTCCAGTTCCTTGGCCTCTGTGCGGAAGCGCAGGCGGCGGTTGTCCGGATCCAGGATCTCGAAGCCATAGCCACCGCAGAAATCGGGGAACGGTGCCGGATCGCCGAGGACGGCAGCCCCCGCCGCCGTCACCTGGGCATGCAAGGCGTCCATCGAGGCCCGGTCGGGCATGGAAAAGTGGACATATTCGATGCCGTAGACCGGCGCATCCTTGAGGCCGTAGAGAAACGGCTCGGTGCCCGTACCGCGCAGGAGAACCTCGTCGTTCCCCTTGTGCGACAGGTCGAGGCCCCACATGTCTTCGTAGAACGGCAGCGTCTCGGTGATACCGGGACCGCGCATCATGATGCCGCGCAGGGCGCCGACGCGTATCGGATCAGACATTTTCCAATCTCCTGTTCCGGCCCGTCACTGTGCGGGCGAAGTCATTGAAGCCAGCGCCGCGGCAAAAGCCCGGGGCGCCTGCTGATAAAGGGCGTGTCCCGCCGACGGCACTTCCGTGAACGTGCCGCGCACGGCCGAAGGTATGGCGGCATAGGTCTTGCGGGCGGCTTCCGGTGGCGTCACCACGTCTTCCGAGCCCACGATCACATCGGTCGGCACGGTCAGCCGGGCGGCATCGTCGAGCAGACGGCCGGACGCCAGCATGCGCACCGCCATGTCGTAGCCGGGGCTGGAGACCCGGGACATCGCGTCGTAAACACGGGCGACCAGATCCGGATTGGCCTCCGGCTCGAACACCAGCCGAGCCGCACGGGCTTCGGCGAATTTTTCAGCACCAAGGGCTGCCAGGTCATCCAACCGCTTCTGGGCCGCGGCACTCAACGCAGAACCCGGCGTCACCCCATGGCCAAGCGCGGTGGACGCCAGCAACAGATGCGCCACGCGGTCCGGATGCGCGGTCGCAAACGCCGCGGCGATTAGGGTACCCAGCGAATGGCCGACGAGCAGCACCCGCTCCAGTCCGAGACGATCCAGAAACCCTTTCAAGGCTTCGGCATAATCGGCGGCCTGAGGCCAATCCTTTGCCAGAGGCTCTGATCCGCCATAGCCCGGCGCGTTCCAGACGATCACCCGGAAGGACGGGGCGATCTGATCGAGAAACGGTGCGAAGGACATCGCATTGCTGCCGATGCCGTGGAGCAGCACCAGAACCGGGCCATCGCCCTGTCCCGGACGTTCCAGGTATTCGATACCGCCGGAAATGTGGGTCTGGACAGTCATCGGCGGCTCACTTGAAAACGAAACCGTTGTTGACCGGCATCACCTGGCCGGTCAGGGTCAGGGCGCCCTCGCTGACGAGGAAGGCGATCACGTCGGTGATCTCGGAAGCCGCCTGGGGACCGGGAACCGCCCTGCCCTCGGCATAGAGCCGATGCCGGGCTTCCGGCACATAGTCAGTCGATTCCGTGGTCAGGATGCCCGGTGCGACGGCGGTGACGCCGATCCGCTCCGGACCGAGTTCGCGTGCCAGCGAACGGGTCATGGACATGACCGCGCCTTTGCTTGCCACGTAGGACAACAACCGGGGGGCCCCCCAGAGCGCGGTGTCCGATGCCACATTGACGATGCGGCCCGAGCCGGACGCCGCCAGCATCGGCCGGCAGGCACGGGTCATCAGCCAGGTGCCGCGCACGTTGACGCGCATGACCCGGTCCCAGCTGTCGATCTCGATCTCGTCGAAGGGAATGCCACCGATGCCGGTCGCGATCGCGCCGTTATTGACCAGACCATGGAGCTTGCCGCCCGTCTCAGACGCGATGGCCTCGCCAAGTGCCTGAATGGAGTCCGGTTCGCCGAGATCGACCGGGAAAAAGCGAACCGCCTCGCCAAGTTCGTTCGCCACGGCACGGCCTTCCTCCTCGGCGATATCCGCCAGGATCAGCCGCGCGCCATGGCCGGCGAGACACCGGGCGATTTCACGCCCGAGGCCACGCGCCGCACCGGTGACGAGTATGGTCCGCTCTTTCAGCATTATTCGGCCGCCTCACTGGCGGTCAGTTCGGCCTCGATCTGGCTCTTGGCCGCACGGGTCAGCATCTGGCGGATACGGGAAACGCCGAGGTCGTGCTGATAGAGCATCTCGCGCTTGCGGGCGTCATCCGGCATGCCTTCCAGCATGACCCGGTCCTGTTCGAGCACGTGCCAGTGGTTTGCCTCGAGCTTTGCGCGATAGAGGAAGCGCCAGCTTTCGCGCGCCAATCCGCTGACCTTGCGCAGACGCCAGAAGAACACCTTGCAGGTGGTGGCATCGATCGGCGCAACGAAGCCGACAATGCGCATGTTGCCGCCCGGCCCGGCGGCCTTCGGATAGGGAATATCCAGGAAGCAGAACATGGTGCCCGGATGAACCTCGAACTCGCTCCAGTCGAAGTTCTCGCCGGACTGCTCGACCCGGCTGACGCGGAAGCCGTCATCGGTCTTGTCGAGCTTCATCAGGTCCTGCTTGGCGCCATAAGCGAGCGTGAAGCTTTCCGAATGCAGGTAGCAGCCGTGCATGGGATCGGCGAGGTTGTCGAGGGCGTAGCGGTAGTTGGTGCCCCAGACGGAGGTACACAGGAAACCGGTCCACTCGTCGCTGGTGAACTCATGCGGCAGGGCCAGTTCCGGCGGCTCCGGCTGCTCGACGCTCGGCATGTAGACGAAGACAGCGTCGTGGGTTTCGGTGGTGTGGAAGGAATTCAGCGCCTTGCGGCCTTCGAGGGCGCATTCCGGCATGGCTGGCACCCGCTTGACCACGCCTTCCCCGTCGACGATGACGCCGTGGTAGCGGCAGCCGATATCGCCGTCATGGATCTCGCCGTAGGAAAGCGGCGCGCCACGGTGCGGGCAGAAATCCTCGATGCACTGGATCTTGCCTTCCTTGTCGCGCCACAAGACCAGTTTCTGGCCGAGCAGCTTGGCGCCGTAAGGCCGGGAATCCTTGACTTCAACGGATTTGGCGACCGGGTACCACTGTCCCAGGAGCCCCTGGTTGACGCGTTCCTCGATCAGCGCTTTCTTATCGATATCGGCCATGTCTCTCCACTCCTTAGTCCAAGACCGGCGGTCCAAGTTCCCGCCCCGGCTCTCACCTGTGCTTCGGTGTCTTTTTCTCGCAGTTGTCCCTGCCCGGCCGGTGTTGCCGGGGTGGTCAGTTCTGCATGTCCCTCTGGCCGGATCGGCCGTTGCCGGTCCGTTTAGCTCTGCGCTTTCGGCAGGTAATGGAGCACGCGCTCCTCGACCCGCGCGATCGCGGTGTAAAGAATGATCCCGATGACCGTGAGCAGCACGATGGCGTTGAACACCATGGCCGCATTCGCCTGGCCGCCGCCGTAGGAAATCAGGAAGCCGAGCCCGACGTTGCCGCCGACCAGTTCACCGACGGTGACACCAATCACGGCGAGGGTCGACGCAATGCGCAGACCGGCAAGCAGGTTCGGCATGGTGGACGGCATCTCCACCTTGAAGAAGACGCCCAGGCGGGACAGGTTGTAAGCGCGCGCCAGATTGACCAGGTCGCGGTCGACCGTCTTCATCGCCTGCAGCACGTTGACCAGCACCGGAAAGAACACGATCAGGACGGTCACCAGCAGCTTGGGCATGGCGTTGTAGCCGAACCACATGATGAACAGCGGCGCGAAGGCCACCTTGGGCGCGATCTGCAGCGCCAGGATATAAGGCGACAGCACCTTCTCCCAGAAGCTCGACATGCCCAGAACGTAGCCGATCACCGCGCCGAGCAGGCTGCCCAGGGCGAACCCCAGCACAGTGTAGACCGCGGTGGAGATCGTGTTGCCGAGCAGGTTTTCCTGCTGCCACATGCGGACCATTTCCACCGCGCAGTCGGACACGGTCGGAATGATATACTTCGGCACGCCGAGCGCGGGCGGCAGGAACTCCCAGCACAGGAGCAACACGGCCAGGACCGCAAGGCTCATAAACAGGGTGCTTTTCGACGAAGTCATCGGTTTCTTCCGTCTCTTCTGGTCCTCACGGGTCGCGGCGGCAGGCGCCGCGACCCCTATTGAAGGACTAGCGTCCGTCATTGCGGGACGAATTCGTTGGTATAGAGATCTTCCACCGGAACGGCCGTCTTGACGATACCGTTGTCGATATAGAACTTCTGCACCTTGGCCATACGCTCCGGATCGAAGGCGCCGAGCGGCTGACCTTCGCCGGCCGGGTAGACCTTCTCCACATAGGCGCGCATCACGGCTTCGATCGCCTTTTCCTTGCCGGTGTGCTGCGGCACGAAGGAGACGTATTCTTTCGCAGCCGTGGCCGGATCGGCCTGGATGTCCTTGAGGGCGCGGATCACGCCGGCAACGATGCCTTTCACGACTTCCGGACGCTCGGCAATGGTCTTGTCGGAGGCCAGGATCGCCTGGGCCATGGCCGGGAACATGGTGTCCACGGGAACCTGTTCCATCGGAACGCCAGCAGCTTCAATGGCCGCAATCCACTCAGGAACACCGGACATGCCCTGCAGAGTGCCGGCAATGGTGAGCTGGATGATGCCGCCCGGGCCGACGCCCTGAATGTTGACGTCATTCTTGCCCAGGCCGACGGAGGCCATGGCGCCGAGCAGGTTGTAGTAGGTCGTGTCCTGGAAGCCGAGCACGCCGATGGCCTTGCCCTTGAAGTCAGCCGGTCCGGTGATGCCGGAATCCTTGCGCCAGGCAAGCTGGGTCAGACCACGGCCGCCCAGGAGGGCTACGCCGCGAATGTCCAGGCCGTTGGCGCGCACGATGATCGGCGTGTCGCCGATACCGCCGCCGAGGTCGGCGTTACCGACGGCAACCTGAGTGGCGACATCCGCGCCGCCCTTGCCGACCATGAAGGTGACATCCAGACCCGCATCGGCGAAATAGCCCTTGTGCTTGGCAAGCTGGAACGGGGCGAAGGCCGGCAGAAAGTCCGGTGCCGGGAAAAGGTAGCTCACCTTTTCGGCCGCCTGAGCGGCACCTGCGGAAACCGCCATCACGGCGGCCATCATGCTAATTGCGAAACGCTTCATTACAGAGATCCCCTGCTGGATTTCAAAAATGATCTAGATAGTCTTTTCTTCTAGTTTGAGCAGCTCGAAGAGCTGCGCGGCGTAGTTATTGACTTCCGGCAACTTGCGCCGCTGCAGTGGCCGTTCACGGTGTGGCAGATCGACCTTGATTTCCGCGATCACGCGTCCGGGACGCTCCGACAGGACCAGGATCCGGTCGGACATCAGGACGGCCTCGGCAAGGTCGTGGGTAATCAGAAGGGTGGTCTTCCGGCTTTCCGAAATCGTCTCCGCGAAGCTGTTCTGCAGCAGCATCTTGGTCTGCGCATCGAGAGCGGAAAACGGTTCGTCGAGCAGAATGATCTCGGGATCGATGGCAAGGGTGCGGGCCAGGGCCGCGCGCTGCCGCATCCCGCCGGACAACTGGTAGGGATAATGCCCTTCAAAGCCGTCCAGGTGGCAGTGCTTGAGTTCCTTCATGGCGATGGCACGACGCTCGTCGCGCGCTACCCCACGGGACTCCAGGCCGAATTCGATGTTGTGCACGATGCTGCGCCAGGGAAGGAGCAGATCCTTCTGCAGCATGAAACCGACATGCTGGTTCGGACCGGTCACCTTCTCGCCACTGACCAGGACATCGCCGACGGTCGGCTGATACAATCCGGCGGTCATGCTCAAGATGGTGCTCTTGCCGCAACCGGACGGACCGACGACAGAAACGAATTCACCCTCATCGACGCGGAAGCTGACGCTGTCGACAGCGGTCATCATGCCGCCGGTGCGGGACTCGAATTCCTTGCTGACGCCGCGAAATTCAAGCGCCATAACCGTTTTCCAGGTAAGCGCTGTCGAACTCCGCGTTGATGGCGGTGAGCTCTTCGGACAGAAGCGCCTCGGTCCAGTCGGTCTTGCCGGAGATCGGCGCGACGACCTTGCGGTCCGTCAGAGCAGTGGCAACAGCGGCGTAATCGGCGGCGCCAGCACCATAGATTTCCATCAGCGCCTCGGCGAGTTTTTCCTCAACCTCGGTCAATTCCCGTCCCCGGGACTGGTGGGCTAGCGCCGGACGGCTGGTGTCGAACGCTTTTTGCGATAGGCGGTCTTTGAACAGATCCATGTGACCCTCTGATTTTGTTCAATTTTGAACACATTGATCAATTATGATGATTGCGCGGATGAAGGGGTCGAGTCAATGAAAAATTCACAAAGCCGGTTCGGAAGGTGCGCGGGAGGGAAATGCCGGTCGGGAAATGCTTGCTCCTGCTGGCCGGAAAACAATCTGCATTACAATGAATAAAGCGGACACGATGGTCAGAGTTCCGCCTTGGTGGTCGTTAAGTCGGACCGGGTGATTTGGCACGGAAATCGGATGGCGCAGCGTTCCCGCGCCGGGGCAAAATCGTTCCCATAAAAGAAAACAGTCAAATGGCGGCAGATATGATTGGCCACTCCCGGGGATTCACGACATCCCCCGACAGAACAACAAACCTGCATCCGGGTGCGTGCCCTAGACTTTCCCCTTCCACCGGGCGATCAGGCTGGGCAACAGCAACAGGTCACCGAGGAGGGCTGTCAGGAGGGTTGCGATGAGCATGCCGCCAAAGAGCCTGATGGTGTGGAATTCGCTGAACAGCGTGACGAGCAATCCGCAACTGATCAGCACGGTCGTGATGATCATCGCCTGTCCGGTCTCGCTCATGGCCGCAGCAAGCGCACCGCGGGTGTCCGGCCACCGCCCCCTTTCCAGCGTGTAGCGGTTGATGAAATGAATGGAGTCGTCGACAGCGATGCCGAAGGCGATGGTCAGCGACAGCAAGGCTGCGGGTGTCAGCTCGCTGGCGTTCAGAACATGCAGGGCGGCAACGGCGACCGCGATGGGAAGCAGATTGGGCAGAAGCAGCAGAACGATGAAGGACGGCGCGCGATAATAACCGGCAATCAGCAATACCGTGATCAGGCACGCGCCGCCGAGACCAAGCGAATTGCGCCGAACAAGCTCCAAGGTGTCATATCGCATAATCATCGGCTGACCGAAGATGTGCGCGGACGAGCCGGCCCGAACTGCCTCAACCAGCCGGTCCTGCGCCTCAAGGGTATCCTTGTCGAACATGGGTTCGGGCATCAGGGCGACGACACGCGCGCGTTTTCCGTCGCCGGTCAGAAACAGCGCCTTGGCATCCGACGGCCAGTTCGCGATTTCCTCAGGCGACGGCATCCGGTCGGTCCGCCCCAGCCACCGCCCCAGCGAAACCAGCGACAGCACCGTGTTGCCCGGCGCTTCCTTTTCGATCAGATCGTTCAACTGCACAAGGCGTTCCCAGTCGGAAGACGCGGCAAAGCCCTCACCGGTTTCATCTTCCGCATCGAGCTCGAACCAGAGCTGGTAGAAACCGCCGAATTCCTTGGTGATGACATCGTTGGCGTAAATCAAGGCACTATCGGCCGGCAGGTTGTCGTCCATCTTGAACCAGGGCTTGATGGTAACCACCCCGGCAAGGGCGACCGCAGCAAGGACAAGGCTACCGGCACGGATCGTTCCGGCATTATCCAGCATCCAGGACACCCGGTCCTTTGAGAGTGCGAACAGGACCCGGCGCCGGGCACCTGATTTTTTGGGCCACAGAACAGGCGCGAGCAGGCAGAAAACGGCGATGACCACCGCATAGCTCACCAGAACGGAAACCGCTCCCGCCACGGCCATCTCGCGTGTCTGTACATTCTCGCTGATCATGATCGTCAAAAAGGCGATCGACGTGGTCACGCCCGTCAGCGCACAGGCGGGGCCAACCGTCACGAGCGCCTTGCGGGCACGTGCGCGCGCCGTGTCGCTGTTGCCGTTGGCGCGCATGTTCAGGATAAGGTGCACAGTGTCCGCCACCCCTAGCACCATCACCAGCAAGGGGATCGCGTTATTCAGCACCGTGATCTTCAGTCCAAGCGCGACAAAGACCACCAGCGACGTATAGGCGGCGGCAATGGATGGCACCGCCGCCAGGAAGACGAGACGCAGATTACCGAAAACGATGAAGGAAACCGCAAGGACGACCGCCACCCCCGCGACATTGAAGATCCACAAATCCTGGCGCAGCGCCCGGACCATTTCCGGGCCTACGGTTTCCTCACCGGTAAAGGTGACGCGGAACCGATCACCGGCTGTCTCCGCCGTTATCTGTTTCAGTTCGGTCAGCAGATCAGCGGAAACGCCTTTGCCGGTCTCGATCAGGAACAGCGCCGATGTCCTGTCGGCGGAGACGGGCAGCTTCGGCTGAAGCTTCAGCGCGTCATAGGCGGCAAGCTGTGCCTCGACCGTTTCCACATCCAGCTCCAACGGCAGCACCGGTTCTTCCGGATGGTCCGGATGCCAAGGGGGAAACCGGGCCGATGCAAGGGAAAAGACCGCATCGACCCCGCCCGCCAGGGAATAGCCGAACTGCAGGTCGCGCAGAAGCTCATAGCCTGCCGCGTCCATCGGTTCAGGCGACTGAACCAGTGCCAGGAGCGGAGACGCCGATCCGCCGTTGGTGTCGGCGAAATCGAAATAGGCCTTCGCATGACCGCTGGAGGAAGCAAAGCTCGCGGTGATATCGTTCTCAAACCGGATATTGAGGACGGGGAAGACGGAAAGTCCCGCCAGAATCATCAGCACAATCGAAACAATGACGGGCCGCGACAGCGCCGCGTGGCCGGGCCACAACAGAAAATACAATCCGCCTCCTCTCCCGGCTGCCCGCCGGTACGCGCGGAAAGGGTCGTGATGACGATCGCTTTCCTATCCCCACGCCAGAATATCCGATGCAAGACCAAAAGCCATTCGGGACCCGGCTTCGCCGCGGCCCGGTCTTTTCAGTATCGGCGAACCTCTGCTAGCATTCGCATCCGGACCCGGTAAACTGGCTTGCGGGAACAAAATCCCGGATATATTCGTCCGGAGAGGCACTTGGGGACGCGCAACGTGACCAGAAAATCCTACTTCGCGGCTCCGGCCCTTGCCTTTGCAATTGCCTGCGGACCGGCTGCAGCCGATGATTTCCTGTCCAAAGCGGAAGGAACCTGGCGGGGCAAGGGATGGGCGAAGCAGAGCCTGGACGCGCCGAAGGAAGCCGTCTTGTGCCGCATTACGAACACCGTGGACGCCGGTAGCAACCGGCTGAAAACCTCGGGACGCTGCGCGGTCGCCAGCCAGACATTTACCGTGGAAGGACAGATTACCCTGGCGCCCGGGAGCGGCCGAATTACCGGTACCTGGCACATCCCGCAAGGCTCCGGTAACGCCGCCATTTCCGGCCAAAGACAGGGAAACCGCATTGTTTTCACTTTTCAGGCGCCCGAAAAAAGCACGAAACAGGACCTGTTGCACAAGAGCCTGTGGACACTCGGTGCATCTGCGCTGACGATTACCGCCAGCGTCAGACGACCGAATGATGGAAAGTACATCTCCTTGAGTTCCTTGAATTTTTCAAAATAGACATCGAACTTAAAACCATCCATCAGACTTATATGAAAATCGTCCCACCTTGTGCGGCAGAATAGTTCGATATCGGACAAATATTTTCTGCCACCGCCGACGTAAAGGACAACCAGTTTTTACTGGACTACACAGTATGTCTTTGCCCTAATAGTATTTGATTTTATCGGTCATTTTCAGGTGTTGGGCGGGCAGCGACACATGAACAGTTCAGAAGACATTGTCGAGGGGGCGCCCGTCTCCTCCCGCACTGTCATTGTCGGCGCCGGAATAGCCGGCCTCCTTGCTGCTCGCGTTCTAGCAGACGACTTCGCGGAAGTGGTTTTGATCGAACGCGATCGGCTGCAGGAACGAACCGGGCCCCGCCCCGGTGTCCCCCAGTCCGCCCACGGGCATCTTCTTCTCGCCGCCGGTTTCAGAACGATCACCGAACTGTTTCCCGATCTTGACCGGGAACTGGTGGAAGCCGGTGCCGTCCCGGGCGACATATGCGCCGACGGCATCGTCAACGTGCGTGGCAGACGCCTGCCGAGGTTTGCCTCCGGCCTCAAGACCCTCCTTATGAGCCGGACCCTTCTGGAAGGCCATATCCGGCAGCGGGTCACGGAAATCCCCAATGTCGCCATCCGCACCGGCTGCCGGTCCACCGGGTTTCTATTCGACCAAACAAGCTGCCGCGTGACCGGCGTCCGTCTTCGGACGACGGACGGCACGGAGGAAGACCTGGCCGCGGATCTCGTCATCGACGCCAGCGGCCGCAGCGCCGCCGCTTCGGCCTGGCTTGGCGAAAACGGCTTTGGCCGGGTTCCCGAGACTGTCGTCGATGCCCATGTGGGCTATGCATCGCGCCGGTTTTCGCTTCCTGCAAAGCAGGAGATGCCGTCGACGGGAGACTGGAAAGTCGCCGCTTGCGCCTGGCTGCCTCCGGACAACCGGCGCGCGGGCGGCCTCTACCGGGAGGAAAACGGCGTCTGGGTCGCAAGCCTGGTCGGAGCGTTGGAGGCCATTCCCTCCACCGACGAAAAGGCTTTTCTGGACCACGCGCGGCGGCTGGAAGACCCGGCACTTCATGAAGCCCTGCACCACGGCATGCCCCTGTCGAAGATCGCAGGCTACCGGGTGGCCGGCAGCCGTCGTCGCCGTTTCAGTCCGCTGGCCCGACGCCTCAAGCGGCTGGTGGTCATCGGGGATGCCCTGTGCACCGTCAATCCTTTCTATGGTCAGGGGATGACGATCGCCGCCCTTCAGGCACGCGCCCTGCAAGGGCGGTTCCGCCGGGGTGCTGCCCTGGGCGGCACTCCCCTCGACCGGGCCGCCCGTCATGCCCAGCGCGCTTGTGAGACGGTAACGGCGGTGCCGTGGCTGTTTTCCACCTCCGAGGATCTGCGCCACGGAGCGGCGGTGCAAGGCCGGCGCACTTTTGTGCACCGGGTGATCAATTGGTACGTCAACCGGGCCCTTGCCGTTGGCGGCCCACGCACGATCCGCGCGCTCTACAACACCATGAGCCTGGTCGACCCGCTTGCCCTCGCCCGCCCCGGCACCGTGTTCGACATTCTGCTCATGCCGTTTTTCAGACGGGACCGATACAATTTCAGAAAGAACAGCCATCAGCGGCCCTCGGCCCTGGAGGAGCGCTGCGGAGAGGATAGTATATGATGGATGCGAAAACCGAATTCAGCGGCGAGAAGGCGGATGTCCGCGAAGCGGTCGAGCGCTACCTGGAAGAGCAGTTCGCCGCCTATGCCGAGACCGAAGTCCGCCGGGCGGCTGAATATACCGCCCTTGGAGGCGGCCACCGTTGGCGGCCGATCGTGGCGATTGCGGCCGGGCGGATCTTTCACACCGATGCATTGGAGATCGCCCTGCCGGGGGCATGCGGCGCCGAACTTGCCCACGCCGCCTCGCTGATCCTGGACGATCTGCCGTCCATGGACGACGCCGCCCTCCGCCGCGGCAAGCCGTGTGTCCATCTGGTCTTCCCCAAATGGGCGGTGGACATGGCCCCGGTCTTCCTGGTGACCATGGCCTATGCCATCAGCCTCAATCACGACCGCTCGTCCGCAGACCGGCGCGTTCAGGCGGCTCTTGCCCTCAGTTCCGCCGGCACTGCCATGATCGAGGGCCAGTGCCTCGATCTTGCCAGCAGCCTGGCAGACGGCACGGAAGCGCAGATGCTCGATTGCTACCGGTTGAAGAGTGCCGCTCTTTATGGCGCTGCCGCGCGTGGCGGTGCACTCCTGTGCGGCGCCGGTCCTGAAGATGCGGACCGGATGGAACGCGCAGGCTTTTATCTCGGCCTCGCCTACCAATTCATGGACGATGTCGCCGACGTCACCGCCACGGTCGAACAAGTCGGCAAACAGGTTCATCAGGATGACGGCAAATTCACCGCAACGGCCTGGCTGGGCGTCGAGGGAGCCGCCGAAATGAGCCGGTCCTACCAGACGAAGGCCCTGGCCGAGCTTGCGCCCTACGGACCCGAAGCCGAATGGCTACGCAGTATCGTCTGCGAGGCGAGCTGGGCCACCCACTGAACGCCCGGCTATGCCGACACCGCCGCCTGTCGCCGCACCCCTGAAAAGGGCATCCGGGTCGCACCGCGCAACAGCAGCGACTTGCGCCATGACACCCTGCCCGCTTCGATGTCGAAGCGGGAATAGACATCCAGAAAGGCCTTGATCCCCACCTCCAGCACCATGCGGGTCAGCGCCGCCCCCAGGCAGAAGTGAATACCATAGCCGAAAGTCAGCGGCTGCGGATCCGGCCGGTCCAGCCGCAAGCGATCCGGCTCGTCGTAACGCCGCGGATCCCGGTTGGCGGCGACAAGCTGGATCATGATGTTCGATCCGGCCGGGATGCGCTTGCCGGCGAGTTCCATGTCGTGAGGCGTGTACCGCGGCGCAAATTTCACCGACGTGTCGAAACGGCAGAATTCCTCAACCGCATTCGGCCAGATTTTCGGATTTTCACGTAACAGAGCCTGCTGGTCGGGAAACCGGGAAAGCGCCAGGATCGAATTGCCGACCAGTCCGCCGGTCGTCTGCGACCCTGCCCCCAGCATCATCAAGGCCATGGTGATCGTTTCCTTGCGGCTGAACTCCTCACCCTCCGCCCGCACCATGGCGGTGATGAAATCGTCCTTCGGCTCTTGCTTGCGCTGTTCGGCCAGAGCGTCGAAATAGCGATAGAGTTCGTCGATGGTGGCGCTGACCGTTTCCGGATCGAACCGCAATAGAGGGTCGAGCAGCTTGACGATCACGTCGGTCATGCGCTGCGACCAGTCCCAGTCCTCCTCTGGTATGCCGATCAGGCTCGCAACGGCCGCATTCGCCAGCGGCCTGGTAAAGTCCCGCGTCAGATCGCCGTCGGGCTTGTCCCCAAGCCTCTCCAGAAGCCGATACGCCGTGGCCTCGATACGCCCTTCGAGCCGGGTGATGCTGCGGGAGGTGAACTCCCTGTGCACCATCCGGCGCAAGCGGGTGTGATCCGGGGGGTCGCTCACCAGGATAAGGTTCCGGAACGTCCATTGGGCCAACGGCGAAAGTTTCGAATAAGGCCGGACGTTCAACAGCAGGCCGATCGGCTCTCCCACCAGCAGATCGTCGCGCGAAAGCACTTCCAGGGCTTCGTCATAGCCGGTCACGACCCAGTGCCGGTAAAGCGTGCGATAGGTAACCGCTCCTTCCCGGTGCATGGCGGCGACCGCCGAGGTGGGGTCGCGGGAATACGACTCCCCCAGAGGATTTCCCCAAGGATCGAAGGCGAACACGAGACCGGCAAGTTTCGGACGGGCCGCAACAGCCTGCATCACCGGATAGAAGATCTGCTCGAAATGCACGCTTGGCCCTACCCTCATCAAACAGGCCGAATGGTAGGAAGGAAATTGTTCGGACACAAGGCACAAAGCCGCAGGAAGCCGGCTGATTTTCAGCGTTTTACAGCAATGACGCCGGTCAAATTCGCCCTATCCTTCAGGGATGCACGGCGGATCTCCCTCTCCTGCTACTCCGCAGGCCTACCTCCGCTCCGGTTTAACAGGAACCGCGCAAGAGCATTGCTTGAGACCATCCGGACAGGCAACGGCTCAAGGCTTTTGTTTCGTCTGCTCATAGAACCGGGCAGTCCTCGGTCCATTTTGCACACCAGATGAGCAGACCACATCCATTCGAAGTCCAGGCAATGAGCACTTTGCTCATAATGACTCCAATTGAATTTTATTCCTATATAGGACTTGTAGCCTTTTTATTGAATCTGTAGCGTCTATAGCAACGGTCCTTTATAGGACTTAATCAAGCGCGACAGGTGCAGACCCGTGAAAGTTTCGAAACTTGGTTCGGCAAAAGCGAAACACCGCCAGATCTCTGAGGAGATCCTGAGCGCGATTGAGGAAGGGCGCTGGCTTCCGGGAGACCGTCTTCCGGCCGAAGACCAGCTCGCCGCCGAAATGGATGCCAGCCTCGGCACCGTCCAGCGGGCCCTGCGCAGCCTGGTGCAGATGGGCGTGGTCGAACGCCATCACGGGCGCGGGACCTTCGTTACCGGCGCCCAGGCCCAGGAAGGCCAGTTGCGGCACTTCCGTTTCATGGCGGAGGGTGGCAAGCAGCTTCTGCCGGTCTACTTCAAGATCATCGGCGTCGAGCTGACGAGCGAAAGCGGACCGTGGAGCAATTTCTTCGGAACCCCCGAAGAGGAATATGTCCACATACACCGCCTCGTGAACGTGAATGACGAGTTCGACGTCTTCAGCGAGATCTACCTGCCCGCCAGCCGGTTTGCCGAAATCGCTGGGATGAGCGAAGCGACGCTCAACGGTGTGTCCTTTCGCGACTTCCTGGCAGAACGCTTCAACGCGCCGACGATCAACACGCACCAGACCATGGTGTGTCAGCCGCTGCCGCCACGGATCACGCGCGTCCTGAACGTGCCCCATGGCCAATACGGCATCGTCTGGACCGTCGGCGGCCTCAGCTACCGGGACGCACCGATCACCTGGCAACGGATCTTCGTACCGC
This sequence comes from uncultured Roseibium sp., assembly GCF_963675095.2. Taxonomy (GTDB): domain Bacteria; phylum Pseudomonadota; class Alphaproteobacteria; order Rhizobiales; family Stappiaceae; genus Roseibium. The sequence goes on from NZ_CAXXSJ010000060.1 coordinate 37,394, forward strand.
CGAGCGACCGGGTGATCGAGATCGTTCCCATCTCCTCGCCGGAGCAGACCAACCTGCGCGAGATGTTTTGACATGCCGGCGCATCCAGCTTCGCCGGTGAAAAGCAGAATGGGCGCCAAGCCCATCGTGATCAGTCCGCTTTTGGGGAGCGGATCAAACCACAGCAGACAGGAGCACCTTCCATGAACCTGACCTTATCCAATCGCCCCGGATCCAATCGCCCCGGCCTGACCAGCAGGCTGTTCCGGACCGCGCGAACCGCCATCGCGGCCCTTTCCGTAAGCCTTGTCGCTCTCAGCGGTGCCAGCGCCGAAGATTATCCGGAAATGACCCTGAAATTCGGCCATCCCTATAACGAGAGCCATCCGCTCGCCAAAGGCGCGCAGATGTTCGCCGACAAGATCAAGGAAAAGAGCGGCGGCAAGATCACGGTCCAGGTGTTCCCGAACAGCACCATCGGATCCTCGCGCGAGCTGGTCGAATCCGCCCAAATCGGCGTTGTCGATTTCGCCCTCGTTCCGACCACCAACGTGGCGAGCTTCTATTCCCCGCTCGATATCTTCTACCTGCCGTTCCTGTTCCGCGACAGTGAGCATGCCTATGCGGTTTCCGACGGCCCGGTCGGCCAGGCGCTCTACGACGGACTGCAGAAGGAAACCGGCATCCATACGCTTGCCATGTACGAAAGCGGCTTCCGGACCATCACGACCCGGGACAAGAAGATCGAGATGCCGGACGACATGAAGGGCGTGAAGTTCCGCGTCGTGAACAACCCGCTCAATGTCGCCACCTTCAAGGCGCTCGGCGCCAACCCGACGCCAATGGCGCTGTCCGAGGTCTTCACCGGCCTGCAGCAGGGCACCGTCGACGGCCAGGACAACCCGGTCGGCAACGTCAAGGCCTTCGGCTTCGACAAGGTCCAGGGCAACATCACCCTGTCCCGCCACCAGTGGGCCGGCATCATGTTCCTGGCAAGCGACGGCCTCTGGCAGAAGTCCCCGGACAACGTGAAAGCGCTGTTCAAGGAAACCGCCATCGAGACCCAGGACTGGGAACGCAAGGAACTGAATGCAGTCGAGGCGACCTATCTCGACGAGATGGCGAAGGGCGGCATGGTCGTCACCCGCCTGACCCCGGAACAGGCCACTGCCTTCCAGAAGGCCATGGAGCCGGTCTGGGCCGAATACAAGGACAAGATCGGCGCCGACCTGATCCAGTCCGCGGTCGAAGCCAAGTAAGCGCCAGCGCCACCGGCAGGGAACCCTGATCATGCAGGTCATCAAGAAATTCCTCGACCTTACTGAACTCACCCTGTCGGTGGTGTGCGTCCTCAGCTTCGTCGCGATGTTCGTTCTCGGCATCGCGACGGTGGTCTTCCGCTTCATCATCGAAAGCTCGCTGGCCTTTCCGGCCGAACTCATCCGCTATCTCTTCATCTGGATGATCAGCCTGGGCTCGGCCGTGGCCCTGAGACGCAACGTTCACGCGGCCATCGGCGTCGTTGTTTCCCACCTGCCCGCGGTCCCGCGCCGTGCCGCGCTGGTCGGCTCGACGCTGCTCGGCATCGTTTTCTTCGCCCTGATCCTGGTTGCCGGCATCAAGCTCACGATGCGGGTCCAGCCGCAGATCTCGCCGGCCCTGGAAATCTCCATGGCGTGGGTCTACGGCGCCGTTCCCGTCGGCATGGCCTTCCTCATTCTGTTTTCTCTGGAACTGGTCGCCAGGCAGCTCAAGGCGCCCGACGCCGAGCTACTCGCAGATGGCCAATAACCTCCCCCTTCCTGAGATCGGTACACATCCATGGTAACGGCAACGATTTTCGGGTCCCTCATCCTGCTCATGCTCATCCGTGCACCGATCGCGGTGGCACTGGGCCTGTCGAGCGTCCTGGGACTGATCATCAGTGGTATCGATCTCCAGATCGCCGCGCAGCGCCTGCTGTCCACGAACAATTCCTTCCCGCTGCTGGCCATTCCCTTCTTCATTCTCGCCGGTGAAATCATGTCGACCGGCGGCATGTCGCGCCGACTGGTCAATTTCGCAGGCTCCCTGGTCGGGCACCTGACGGGCGGGCTGGGCGCGGTCGCTATTCTGGGTTCCAGTTTCTTCGCAGCCCTTTCGGGGTCCAACGCGGCGACGGTGGCCGCTATCGGCGGGGTCATGAATGCCCCGATGGAGGAAAAGGGCTACCGCCCGCAATATACCGCCGCCGCCATCGCGGCCGCAGGCGTCACCGGCATGATCATTCCCCCGAGCATCCTGCTGATCCTCTATGGGGTCGTCACCGGCGTTTCCATCGCCGATCTCTTCCTTGCAGGGCTGCTGCCCGGGATCGTGATCTGTCTTTCCATGCTGGCGCTCAACTGGTTCATGACCCGCCGCGAGGGCATCGAGAAAACCGAATTTCAGGGTCTGACCGGGATCTGGGACAGCTTCCGGGCCGCCTTCCTGCCGCTGCTCATGCCGGTCATCATCCTGTCGGGCATCTACGGCGGCGTGTTCACCCCGACGGAAGCCGCCATCGTTGCCGTGCTCTATGGCCTGATCGTCGGCTTCATCTACCGGGAACTGACGCTCAAGGATCTCTACAAGGCCTTCCAGAAGGCCGTCCTGTCGTCGGCGGTGGTGATGTTCATCATGAATTCCGCCGGTGTCTTTGCCTGGCTGATCACCATCAACCAGATCCCGCAGAGCATCTCCGCCTATCTGGCCAGTGTTGCCGGCGGGCCGATCCTATATCTGCTGCTGGTGAACATCTTTCTGCTGTTCGTCGGCTGCATCATGAACGCGGCTGCCGCGGTCGTGATCTTCACCTCGATCCTCTATCCCGCCGCCATGAGCTTCGGGATCGATCCGATCCTGTTCGGCATCATCGTCTCGGTGAACCTGAGCATCGGCACCGTCACGCCCCCGCTCGGTGTTGACCTGTTCATTGCCTCCGCGATCACCAAGGTGCCGATCGAAAAGATCGTGACCACCATCTGGCCCTATATCGGCGTGCTTCTGATCGATCTCCTGATCATCACCTACTTCCCGCCCGTTTCCCTGTTCCTCGTGCAGCTGTTCGGCTGAGGCCCGGCGAACCGCCGCCTTTCCGTTCAACAAGAAAAAAAGAAGGTTTCAAATGTCCGCCAGCGTACCCGTCACCGATCGTCAAGACCGCCCCTGGGAAGCGATGAACAGCGGCGTGATCCGCGACCCCATCGATCCGTCCCTGTTGGGCCACGCGGAAATCACGCCGGCGGGCGCCTTCGAGGCCGGGTCCTACGCATCGTTCACCCTGGTCTATACGGCGGGCACCTTCGGCATTGACGATTCCGGCAGCCTCCGGGTCTGCTTCCGGTTTGCATCCGACCAGGGCAATCCGCAGTTCGACGATCCGTCGGCCGCCAACTACTGCACCGTGGAAGCCTCCAACGGGGCCGTGCTGCAGGTCCGCTGGGATCCGAAGGGAAACGTCCGCCCGTGGGATCGCACGCTCTGGATCAAGGTGGTCAAGGGGTTCCTGCAGGTGGGCGACACGATCACCATCCGCTTCGGTGTCACCGACCATGGCGGGCCCGGCATGCGGCTGCAGACCTTCTGCGAAGACACGTTCGAGTTCCGGGTTCTGGTGGATCCGATCGCCACGTTCAATTTCCAGACCCTGCCGGTCCAGCCGATGATCTCGATCGTACCAGGGCCGGCTGCCAAATATGCCGCCGTGATGCCGACATTGCGCCGGCCGGGCGAGACCTTCGCGCTCAAGATCAAGGGCGAAGACAAATGGGGCAATCCGACAGACCGCTGTTCGGGAAAGCTGTTCCTTATGGCGGAAGGCAGCATCGACGGCCTGCCGGAAAGCGTGGAGATGACCGAAGGCGTCTTCGGAGTCACCGTCCCGGGGCTTTCCGTGAGCGCGCCGGGACAGGCCGCCGTGGTCGTGACGGACGAAGCGGGCATCATTGTCGCCCGCACCAATCCGCTCATCGTTGAAGACCGGAAGCTGGTGCATTTCTGGGGCGACATGCACGGCCAGTCGGAAGAGACCATCGGCACCAACAGCGCTTTCGGCTATTTCGCCTTTGCCCGCGACAAGGCCTGGGTCGATGCCTGTGGCCATCAGGGCAATGACTTCCAGATCACAGACGCATTCTGGGCCGAGCTCAACCGCATCACGGCAGAGTTCGACAAGCCGGACGAATTCGTGGCCCTGCCCGGCTACGAGTGGTCGGGCAACACCGCGCTTGGCGGCGACCGCAACGTTTTCTACCCGACCGACGACCGCCTGATCCGACGGTCCTCGCATGCGCTGATCGAGGATCAGACGACGGCGGAGACGGATTGCTTCACCGCCCGGGAACTGTTCCAGGCCTTCGCGGACAACGATGAAACCGACGTGGTCTGCTATGCCCACTGCGGCGGCCGCTATGCGGATATCGGCTACGCCCACGACGGCCGTTTCGAGAAGTCGGTCGAGGTTCACTCTTCCTGGGGCAGCTTCGAATGGCTGCTGCACGATGCCATCAAGTTCGGCTACCGGGTCGGCGTGGTGTGCAATTCCGACGGCCACAAGGGACGCCCGGGCGCGAGTTATCCGGGCGCCGGCAAGTTCGGCGCGATCGGCGGACTGACCTGTTTCAACGTGCCGGAACTCAACCGCGACACCCTGCTCGACTGCATGCGCAAGCGCCGCCATTACGGTACCACCGGCGGCGATGGCGGCCGCATGGCGATCACCGTCGAGGCGCGTTTCACCCACGACGTCAGTCTCTATCACGACGATCCGAAGTTGTTTTCAGACAGCAAACCGGTCACGACGCGCACTGCCATGATGGGCGACATCGTTCATCTGCCGGAAGGCGAGATGGAGCTGGAGGTTTCGGTCGACAGCAATTCGCCGATCCTGAAGGTGGATATCTTCAACGGTCTCGACCTGGTGGAGACCATCCGGCCCTATGGCGAAGACGACCTGGGTGCGCGCCTGCGGCTGCACTGGGAAGGCGCGGAATACCGCGGCCGCTTCCGCGAAGTCATCTGGGACGGCTCGGCCAAGGTTTCCGACAACGGCGTCACGGCGACCACGCCGATCAACTTCTTCAATCCGGACAAGACGCTCGATCATGCCGGCCCGACGGACATCTCCTGGAAGGCGCTGACCACCGGGAATTTCGGCGGAGCGGATGTTTACCTGGAAGACGCGCAAGCCGGGACGCTTTCGGTAAAAACGCCGCTGGTCAGTTTCGAGGTTCCGATTTCGGAGATCGGTCTGGACGAACAGGTCTTCGATGCCTCGGGAGACCTGCCGCGCTTCTTCAAGGTCAGCCGGCTGCCAGCGGTCAATCCACACCGGTCGCTGCGCTTTACCAGATCTGTTGCCCTAACGTCCGACGGCGACAATCCGGTCTATATTCGCGTCGAGCTGGAGGATGGCACCCGGGCCTGGACGAGCCCGATCTATCTCTACCGCTGATCGTGGTGTGAACCGGACCTTCCCTTAAACGCCGCCTAGGTAGCTTTCGAAGACACGGGCATCCGAACGCAGGTCCGCGGATTTGCCTTCAAGGGCAACCTGGCCGGATTCCAGCACGTAGCCGTAATCGGAGCTTTCAAGCGCTGCTAGGGCATTCTGTTCCACCAGGAGGATGGAGACGCCGTCGTCGCGCAGGCTTCGGACGATGGCGAGAATTTCCTTCACGATCAGGGGTGCAAGGCCGAGGCTCGGCTCGTCCAGCATCAGAAGGCGCGGTTCGGACATCAGAGCCCGGCCGATTGCCAGCATCTGACGCTCGCCGCCTGACAGCGTATCGGCGCGTTGGTGGCGACGTTCCGCGAGCCGCGGAAACAAGCCATGGACGCGGTCGAGCAGTTGCGTCAGTTTCGCGGCCGAAGGCCGACGCGTAAAGGCGCCGAGTAGCAGGTTATCGGCAACACACATCTCTCCGAACAATTCCCGGCTCTCCGGCACCAGACACAGGCCACGCCGGACCCGATCCTCGACCGACACGTTGCCGATATCCTCGCCTTCGAAGCGGATTGTCCCACTCGAAGGCAGCAGGCCGATGGCGGCGGCCATCAGAGTCGTCTTGCCGGCGCCGTTGGGCCCGATCACCGACACCGCTCTACCGGCTTCCAGGGTCAGGGAAACATCCTGAACCGCCTCGACCTTGCCATAGGCCACGTGAAGGTTCTCGATCTGCAGCAGGGCCGTCATGCCGCGTCTCCCAGATAGGCGGCGCGAACGCCCTTGTCGGCGCGTGCATCCTGCGGGGCGCCTTCGAATAGCTTGGTGCCGAAATTCATGACCACGAGCCGGTCGACCAGTTTCATGACGAAATCCATGTCGTGCTCGACGATGAGGATGGTGACGCCCTCCGCCCGCAATCGGCCGAGCAGGTCTCCGAGCGCCTGCTTTTCGCCTTTCCGAAGGCCTGCCGCAGGCTCGTCGAGGATCAGGAGAACCGGGTCGGAGGCAAGCGCGCGGGCGATCTCGATGATTCGCTGCGTGCCGAGCGGCATGCTGCCGGCAAGTTCGTGCTCGCGCCCGGCAAGCCCGATCCGCTCGATCTGGTGCATGGCCTCCGCCCTGATGCGGCGTTCCTCTTGCGCGTCAAAGCCGAAACCGCCACTCAGATAGCCTGCCCTGCCCCGCGCATGTGCGCCCAGCGCGATATTGTCCAGGATCGACATCTGCGGCCTGAGCTTCACGTGCTGGAACGTTCGGGCCATCCCCATCAGGGCGATATCGCGCTGGGACTTTCCGGAAATGTCCTTGCCCAGAAAGGCGATCCGCCCGGCAGTCAGGTTCAAGGTGCCGGTCAGGAGATTGAACATGGTCGACTTTCCCGCACCGTTGGGGCCGATCAGCCCGACGATCTCGCCGGCCCGAACGTCGAAACCAACCTGATTGACGGCGATCAGTCCCTTGAAGTGCTTGGAGACCCCGTCGACGGAGAGGAGAACCTCTCCCTTCGCCGGAAGGGCGCGCCGCGGGAGCGGTTCGACCGGCTCCCCGGAAATCGCGGCCGGCGCCCCTCCCCCGCTTCTCGTTCCGATAAAGCGGGAAGCAAGGCTCAGGACCCCGCCCCGGGCATGGTGCAACAACAGAATAAAGAGGATCGCGAACACCACCGCCTGGATCTGGGCGGCATGGGTGGAAAAAAGCGGCAGAATATCCTGCAGGACGCTCTTCAGGGCGATGACGATCGTCGTGCCGGCGATGCCGCCTGCAAGCTGACCAAGGCCGCCGACCACCATCATGAACATGTAGTCGATGCTGGCGTGCAGCGAGAACGGCGCCGGGCTGACGAACCGGTTTGCATGGGCATAAAGCCAGCCGGAGAAGGCGGCAAACACGGCGGAGAGAACGAACAGGGCCAGACGAACCCTGAAGATGTCGGCGCCGAAACTCGCCAGCAGCACCTTGCCTCCACGCACCGCCCGGATCACCCGTCCCATGCGGGAATCGAGCAACCGGTAGCTGAAGACGGTCACAAGCCCGACCAGGATCCAGATGACGTAGAACACCGCCTCGGAGCTGGAGAACTGCCAGCCACCTACGGAGATTGGCGCAATGCCGGAAATGCCGGAGTGACGGCCGAGGGTTGCGATGTTGCCGAACAGCAGCGGCACCGACAGGCCCCAGGCGATTGTACTGAGTGGCAGGTAATGACCGCCGAGCCGCAGGGTCAGGATACCGATCAAAACAGCGCTGACGGTCGTGACCAGAAGCGCAAACGGCAGTCCGATCCAGGGCGACAGGCCCAAATGCGTGTTCAGCCAGGCACTGGAATAGGCCGCAATTCCAACGAAGGCCGCCTGGCCGAAGGAGGTGACGCCGCCGACACCGGACAGAAGCACCAGCCCGAGGACGACAAGGGCCGCCATGCCGATATCGTTGAACAGGGACACCGTGAAGCTGCCGAAAACAAACGGAACGGCGGCCAGAGCGATGACGGGAACCAGAAGAAGCAGTCGGTTTTTGGAGGTGGCGTTCATGATCAGACCTCCTCTTCCGGCTCTTCATCGGAATGCGACGAGAAATGGGACCGAACCAGAAGGGCCGGAATTAGAAGCGAAAACACGATGACGTCCTTCAAGGCGCCATGCCAGAACGAGGCGAAGCTCTCCAGCATGCCAACGGCAACCGCGCCAAGTGCGGTGAGCGGATAACTGTTCAACCCGCCGATGATTGCGGCAACAAACGCTTTCAGCCCGATGATCAGGCCGGAGTCGTAATACATGGTCGTGGACGGTGCGATCAGGATACCGACGATGCCGGCGAGCACGGAGACCGCGACATAGGCAAGCGTGGCGGTCGCTGCCGGCCGGATGCCGACCAGTTGCGCCCCGACCCGGTTGACGGCCGTGGCCCTGAGGGCCTTGCCGATCATCGTGCGCTCGAAAGCAAGAAAGAACAGACCCGCCAGGACAATCGCAGCCCCTACCATCAGGAGGATCTGGAAGCTGACAGAAAAGCCGGGCGCCAGTTGAAGCGTGCCCTGAACGAAGGGCCGGGTGCGGAAGCCCTCCGGACCGAAGAACAGCAGCCCCAGGCCCGACATCAGGAAATGCAGCACCAGGGAGGCGATCAGCAGAACCAGAACCGACGCGTCGGCAATCGGGTGATAGACCAGCCTGGCCGTCAACGGGGCGATGGGGACCACGAGCGCAAGGGATAGCGCAATTGCGGCCAGGGCCGGCATCTCACTGCCCGCGAAAATCCAGGCGGGTACGCAGGGTAGAAGCGGAAGAATCCCCCAGTAGAAGACGGCTTTGGGAATACGTGCGAATTCCCTGAGCCCGGCAAACCGGACAACTTCCATCAGGGTGGCGAGAGCCGCAAGCGTGGCGACCAGACCGATGGTCGGCGGCACGCGGCCCGCCTCGATAAAGGCAAGTGTGAGGGCGCTGAAGACGGCCACATCTCCGAACGGCACGTAGATGACCCGTGTCACCGAAAAGACCAGGACCAGACCTATCCCGGCAAGGAGATAGATTGCAGCACCTGCCATTCCGTCGACTGCGAGTATCGACGCAATATCCCAGGACATAACTGTCGTTCCTTCATTTGGCCTTTTGAGGCCTGGTTATGAGGCAGCACCCTCACACAGCGGCAATCAGGGTTATTGCAGGACCCAGTTGCCGTTTTCGAGCTTGACCATCACCGCGGCGCGGTCGTCGGCGCCGTAAGGGCTGCCCGGCTTGAAGGTCAGGACGCCGTGGGTGACCGGCAGATCCTTGGTTTCGAAGATCGCGTCACGCAGAGCTGCCCGGTATTCCGGCGTCCCCGGCTCCATGTCGGCGGGAACCCGCGCGGCCGCGTCTGCGATCACTTTCCAGGCGTCGAAAGCATAAGCCGAGAAGGCGTCTTTCGGTGCCTCACCGTTGGCCGCTTCATAGGCTGCCGCGAATTCCGCCGCGACGACCTTGCTCGGATGGCTGTCCGGCAACTGGTCGGCGACGACCACCGGGCCGGTCGGCGCCAGAAGACCTTCGGCCGATGCTCCCGCCACGCGGATGAAGTCCGGGTTGATGATGCCGTGGGTTCCGTAGATCGCACCCTGGTAGCCGCGGTCGGCCAGAGCCAGATAAGGCAGCGCGCCCGGCGTGCCGGCGGTTCCGCCGATGACCGCGTCCGGCCCGGCCGCGACGATCTTCAGCGCCTGTCCGGTCACGGACGTATCGGAGCGGGCATACCGCTCGTTGGTCACGACCTCCATGCCCGCGCCTTCGGCCGATTTCAGCAGCGTGTTATAGGCAAGGTCGCCCCAGGAGTCTGAAAAGCCGATGTAACCGATGGTCTTGACGCCGTCTTTCTTCATGTGATCGACGACCGCGTCGATCATCAGGGAGGCCGGCTGCGCCGTGGTCACCGACCAGGCGGCCTTGTCGCCGGACAGGAACAGGGGCGTGAAGGACACCAGCGGCAGTTTCGCCTCGCTCGCGATGGAGGCAAGCGCCATGGCACCCGGAACGCCGCCGGTTCCGACGATAACGTCGACCTTGTCCTCGTCGATCAGCTTGCGGGCATTGCGCGCCGTCTGCGACGGGTCGGAGGCATCGTCGAGCTGGATGAACTCGATCTTGCGGCCGTTCACTTCCGAAACATATTTCTGACCGGCTGCCATTCCCTTTGAAAAGGGAATGCCCTGGGACGCGATCGGTCCCGATAGCGGCGTAATGAAGCCGATCTTGATATCGGCCGCCCAGGCGGACTGCCCCAAGGCAAGCGTTGCGCCGACCGCGAGTGCGGCACCGGCAAGAAGATGTCTGATATGCGATTTACCCATGATCCTGTTCCCCTTTGTATTTGGTCTGGGTTGTCTCACTGCGTCATGCCTCGCCGGGCGGGCGAAGCTGGGTATCAAGCCAGGTCAGGCATTGATCTTTCTGATCGGCCGGCCAGTGCACGATGACGTGCGTGCCGTTGCGCCGGATCTCGACACGGATTTCCTGCGAGGAAGGCTGCGTTCGGCATAACCAGCCGAACAGGCCTTTCTTCTTCACGGGCAGGCCTGCCGGCGCTGACACGGAGGCTGTGTCGACTGCCGGGGTGGCTTGGACTGGCGCAGGCGCAGGTTCGGAAGCGACCGGTGTCCCGGCTGGAACCGGGCTCACGGCTTCCGTCGGAGCGGCGACGGCCTCAACAGGCGCTTCGAGCGCGGCCTCGAGATTGCGGCAGAATTCTTCCCACATGCGTTCCGCCTTGGTCCGCATGGGATTGAGGCCAAGGGTTCCGAGACGGCCCATGACCGTCGCCTTCACCTTGACCCGCAGTTCCGTCCGGGCCTCGTCGACAGCGGTCAGCGCCATTTCGGACACGGCCTTTAACGAACTGCCGACCGAGCTGTCCTCGCCGGTGCTTTCGCTGACAAGGACCGTCGGCGGGGTCATTTCCGTCACCACCGTGCGCACCTTGAAGCGGGCGCTGATGAAGGCGATCTTGACCTTGACCTCCGCGAGATACTCCCGGTCGCTGATCACCTCGATGGACTGCATGCCGGGCACGCATTTCGCCATGGTGTTCGGGTCGAGAAGCGTATCCCAGAGGCGCTGGATCGGTGCGCCGATGACGCTGGACAGTTCAATTTCCATTAAGTGTCTCCGCGGCATCGCGGATCGCGTCCACTATGCCCTGATAGCCGGTACAGCGGCACAGGTTGCCGTTCAGCCCCTCGCGGATTTCCGCGTCGCTGGGGGTTGGGTTGCGTGACAGAAGGTCGGCTGCCGCCATCAGGAAACCGGGCGTGCAATACCCGCACTGCAGGCCGCCATGCTCCATGAAACTCTTCTGCAAAGGATGGAGGTCGGCGGCCGTGCCCAGGCCTTCCACCGTGGTCACGTAGCGGCCGTTCGCCTGAACGGCGAGGCACAGGCAGGACTTGACCACATCACCATCGACGAGAACCGAACAGGCGCCGCACACCCCGGTCTCGCAACCGCGCTTGGTGCCGGTCAGGGCAAGGTCATCGCGCAGGAAGTCCGCCAGCAGACGCTTCTGCGGCACCTCGGCCTCGACGGGTTCACCGTTCACCACAAGCTCGATACGCTGCCTGCTCATGCCACCTTGTCCTTCCAGTTCAATCCGCTCGCCTCGGCCAGCGCCCGGCACACGGTCGCGCGCACCACCTGCCGGCGGAATTCGCCCTCGCCCCGGCCATCGGAAATCGGCTGAAGTTCGCCGGCCGCCAGATCGGCGGCCTCTTCCGCGACCGCCAGGGTGATCGCCTTGCCGTTCAGAAAGGCTTCGGCCTGCGCCAGGCGCTGCGGTACGGGCACAGCGGCACCGACCACCAGTCGAATGTCCCGGGCGCTCTGCCCATCAAGGCCCATAGTGAGCGCCAGGTTGGCGAGGGGGCGATGCTCGGCGGGGGTGCGCAAATGACGCCTGTAAAGGCCGATGCGGCCCGGTTTCGGCGCCGGGAGCCGGATCTCCGTCAGGATTTCGCCGGGCTCCAGGGCCGTTGCAAAAAAGTCGGCGGTGAAGTCTTCCATCGGCAGATGCCGCTCGCCTGCGGGCCCTGCAATGGTGACTTCCGTGCCGAGCGCGATCAGGCAGGACGGCGGATCGGTTGCCGGGTCGGCGTAGCAGAGATTGCCGCCGAGGGTGCCCTGGTTGCGCACCTGCGGATTGGCAAGGCCCGCCGCCATTCCGGCAAGCATCGGATAATGCCGGCGGACGATGTCCGATCGGGCGATATCCGCATGGCGCGCCATGGCGCCGATCCGCAGGCCCGTCGCCGGGTCGAAGGTGATTTCCCGAAGATCGTCGAGCCTGCCGAGCGAGACAACGGTTTCGGGCTGGAGCATGCGCTGGCGCATGCCGAGCAGCAGCGCCGTGCCGCCGGCAAAGACGCAGGCGTCGTCCTGCAGGTCCGTCAGCATCGCCAGTGCCTCGCTCAGGGTCGCCGGTTCGAGGAAGTCGAAGTCACGCATGGGCCTGCTCCCTGGCTGCGAGGCCGGCGAGGATCTTTTCCGGCGTGATCGGCAGCTCGGTAATCCGGACCCCGATGGCATCGTAGATCGCATTTGCAATCGCCGGCGCGCCCGGCAGGATCGCGGTTTCACTCGCTCCCTTCGCGCCGAGCGGTCCGTTCGGCTCGAAGGATTCGACGATGTCACTGTTCAGGGTCGGCAGGGCGTCGGCGGTGGCCATGGTGTAGTCCGCCAGGTTTCCGTTCATGACCTGTCCGTCCTCGAACTGCAGATTTTCATAGAGCGTCCAGCCGACGGCCTGGACCGCAGCCCCGTTCGACTGGCCATGGACAGAGAGCGGGTTGATCGCCCTGCCGCAGTCGTCGGAGAGATAGGTCTCGACCAGGCGCACCCGACCGGTCTCGGTGTCGACCTCCACTTCCACCGCCTGGGCGGCGAAGGAATAGGCCGGCGCGATGTTGCCGTAGTGATCGGCATCCATCATCTTCGTGTCCGGATCGTGGGTGACACGGACATGGATGCCGTCGCCGCCATGGCGGAAGATATGGAACCTGCAGATTTCCGGCAGCGGCGCGAACAGATTGGAATTCGAGGTCGACTGGACGGCTCCATCGGCGATGGTCAGGTCCGACGCGTCGCATTCCAGTTTCTGTACCGCGGCTTCCAGGATCTGTGTCCTGGCCTGTCTCGCCGCCTTGACCATGGCGTTGCCGGCATTGATCGTGACGCGCGAGGCGAGCGAACCCAGGTTATAGGGCGCGCTGTCCGTATCCGGCGCCGAGACGGTGATGTGGGAAAGCGGGATACCGAGTTCCTCGGCACAGATCTGGGCGAGCATGGTATTGGCGCCCTGCCCGATATCGGATTCCGCGGTGAGGATCTGAGCGCGACCGTCTTCATTGACCTTGAGCACGACGGTCGAACCGTCCCAGTTGCCCATGGTGCGATTGCCGCTGACATGCATGGCCGCCGCCATGCCCACGCCACGACGCAAAGGGCCGATATCCTTGGCGCGCGAGCGCTTTTCGGTCCAGCGAATGGCGGTCGACACCTGGTCGAGACACTCCGGCAGGCCGCAGCTGCCGATGTTCCAGCCGTGCACGCTGACATCGCCGGTCTTGATGGCATTCCTGCGATGAAGATCAATCGGATCCATGCCGAGCCTGTCGGCCATCACGCTCATATGGCTGTTGAGCGCGAAGGACATCTGGGTGCCGCCAAAGCCTCGAAAGGCACCACGGGGCATGGTGTGGGTGTAGACGAGCCGGGCGCAGGACCGCACGTTCTCGATCTTCTGCATGTTGTCGCTGCGCATGGCCGTGACCAGCATCACCTCCGGCGCGAGGCCCGCATAGGCGCCGCATTCGGACAGGATCTGCACGTCCTTTGCGGTGATCCTGCCATCCCGCGTCATGCCCATCTTGAGCTTGATGCTGCAGGGCACGCTGAAGCAGCCGGACTGGAAGTCCTCCAGCCGGCTTAGGCAAAGGCGGACCGGCCGGTCGACCTTCGTCGCCAGGAATGCGGCGATCACACTACTGCGTTCTTCGACGATCTTGGCGCCGAAACCGCCGCCGACGGTTGGCTGGATCACGCGAATGGTGGAAACAGGGCGATCGAGCGCCTCGGCAAAGCGAGCCCGGGCCAGAAACACGGTCTGGGTCGACGTCCAGACCGTCAGCCGGCCGTTGCCGTCTTCGGCCGCGAGCGTCGCCATCGGTTCCATGTAGCCGGGATATTGCGAATGAACCTTGTAGGTCTCTTCATGGACGATGTCGGCTGCGGCAAAGCCCGCATCGACATCCCCGCGGGAGATGTTGATCTCGTCGGCCAGGTTGCCCTCCGGATGCACCAGAGGCGATCCCTCGTTCAGCGACGCGGCGGGATCGAGACAGGCCGGCAGTTCCTCGTATTCGACACGGATGAGATCGAGGGCATCGCGGGCGATATCCTCGCTGGTCGCGACAACGGCTGCCACTTCCTCGCCGGCGAACCGGACTTCGCCGACGGCGAGGACATGCTGCTGCTTGTGCTTCACGCCCCAGCACCGCTCAGGAACGTCCTGCCCAGTTACCACCAGCTTGACCCCGGGAAGGGCGGCGGCTTGCGCCGTATCGATCGAAACGATCCGTGCATGCGCATGCGGGCTGCGCAGCAGCTTTGCATGCAGCATGCCGGGCAGCTTCAGATCGCCCGAATACTGTGCCCGTCCAAGCACCTTCTCCTGGGCCGTCACCTGGGGCACAGGTTGCCCCAGCACTGATGAAGTCATCGGCTTCCCCCTCTTTTCGAAGCAGACCTATCAGATGCCGAACCGCGTATAGCCCAAGGACCACCGCGCTCGATTTTGTTGACTAATCAACTTTTCAGGATGTTGACGAAACAACATTGATGAGTCAACATAATTTTAGCGAGGGCGTAAAACCCTGTTCGCAAACTTGAATTTCGACCGCCGTCAAATAATAAAGTGGCTGCGAGAGTGATCAGCGAGCCAGAAGCGGGACCATGAAAAAGCAGGAAATTGCGGGGGAATGCCCCTGGTCGCATCTCGAACCGAGCGGTGACGGGCTGATCGTCCATGATTTCATCACGACCAAGCTCAGCACCCTGATGAGCGCGCTGCGCCGGCAGCTGACGACCCCTTACGCCAGCCAGTTCGATCTCTCGGTTTCGGAATGGCGAGTACTGTCCCTCATCGCCCATGCGGGCACACTGCCGTTCGGCGAACTCGTCGTTCAGTCGACCTCGGACAAGGCACTGGTCAGCCGGACCATCCGCCTGCTGGAACAACGCAATCTCATCGAGATCAAGCCGGAGAGCGACACGGCGAAAAAACGCATCGCCTGCTCGATCACGCCGGAGGGCGAGGCACTGCACGCCAAAGTGATTCCACTGGCGCGTCAGCGCCAGGCGGAGATCATCTGCGAGCTATCCAAGGAAGAACGCGAGGTCTTCTACGCGGCCATCGACAAATTGCAGCGCGCCATCGACAAGTAGGCGTCAGACTCTAGCTAATCGTGGCAGAGTTCAGACCACAGCAGGCGAATTCGCCTAGACCCCGCCACCTGCGCTGAATCGCCCGGCCGCCTCGCCCGTGGCGAAAGCCGTGCCCATGACACGGATGGAGGCATAGGCGGCGCTGTCGGCACCGATGACACGGCCGGCGTAGCACAGGTTTTCAAGGCCCTTGGCGCGCAGGCAGTCGAGCGGGATATCGGCAAAGCCCTCACCGCCGATGGAACGGTAGACCGGCTTTCCGGGAACCGAATGGTCCTCGATCGGCCAAGCCGCGCGGGCGACCCCGTCCGGGCGGCGGCGGCCGATCAGAAGATCCTCACCCGTCAGCTCGTAGCGGGCCGGTGGATGGCGGCTTTCGCGCACGCCGATCTGGGGACCGGTCTGGGCCAAGTAGGCGTTCTCGAACCCAGGCACATGCTTGCGCAGCACGTTGACATAGTCATGGGCGGCGGCGCGGGAGGCCTGTTCGGCGCGGGTGAAGCTCTTGGAACTCAGATCCTCCAGCGGATGGTCGAAGATCATCCACCACATCTCGCCGGTCTGCGGCACTTCGGTGTAGATGCCACCGTCGGTGCGGGCCACCGGCCGGTCACCGGTCCTGTTGTAATCCTCAAGGGCTGCAATGATCGCCTTGCGATCGATGGGCACGGACGGATTGCGTCCACCGACCCGGATCGGGCCGGAAACTGCTTGCAGCTGTCCCGCCTCATTACCGGTCCGGCATGCAAGACCGGTCAGCAGCGCCAGGTTGGCATCGCCCGTGGCGTCGACAAAGGCTTCGCCGACCACGCGGCGGCGGCCGTCCATGCCGGCGAGCGTCACCGATTCCAGCCGGTCGGCGGTGCGGGTGACCGCGGCGACACGGGTGTGCAGCAATACGTCGACGCCGTGGCTCTGCAGCACCCGGTCGAGCGCCAGCTTCACCGCTTCCGGTTCCAGCAGAATGATCCAGTTCGACGTGGTCGGCGAACGGAACGGATCGCAGGGCAGGCCAAGGGCGCGCAGCTCATCGAGCACCAGATCGGCGACACCGCCCACGGCTTTCACCGGTTCCGGGCCTTGCTGGAAGAAGCCGCAATAGGCAAGCACGTTTGAGGTAGTCGCGGCGCCGCCGAGGAAGCCGTATTTTTCCACCAGCAGCACCTTGGCGCCTTCCTGCGCCGCTCCGAGGGCAGCGCCGACACCACCGGCGCCACCGCCGGCGACGATCACGTCATAGTCGGCTTCCGGCGTGCGGCTCACGAGCGCCACCCGAGCACGCGGCGCTCGATCAGGCCGATGACGGCGGAGACGATGACGCCGAGCAGCGACAGGATCACAACACCCGCGAACAGCCGTTCCAGATCGTAAAGCGAGCCGGCTTCCAGGATATAGGCGCCGATACCGTATTGCGCGCCGAGCATTTCGGCGGCGACCAGCAGGATGATGGCAATCGCCAGACTGATGCGCAGGCCCGAGAGAATGCCCGGCATGGCACCCGGAAGCACGATCTTGCGCACGATGGAAAACCACGACAAGCCGAAGCTCTGGCCCATGCGGATCAGCGACCGGTCGACGTTATCGACCGCGCCGTAGGTGGCAACCACGGTGGGGGTGAAGGTGCCGAAGGCGATCAGGGCGTATTTGGAGCCTTCGTCGATGCCGAACCAGATCACGAAGAGCGGCAAGAGCGCGATTTTAGGGATCGGGAAGATCGCGGCGATCAGCGGCACCAGGCCTGCGCGGATATAGGAAAACAGGCCGATGACCACACCGACGGAGACGCCGACGCTGGCCCCGATGGCGGCACCCACCACAAGACGGGACAGCGACAGCGAGAGATGCTTGTAAAGCAGGCCGGAGGAGTAGAGATCGCCCAGGGTCTTCAGGACGTCGGACGGTCTTGGCAGGGTCAGGGCGGAGATCCAGCCGGAGCGCGTGCCCCATTCGACCACCCCGATCAGCACCGCGAACACGGCAAGGCCGACCCAGCGGCGGCTTTTCGGCGCGAAACCGCCGCCGCGGAAGCGGACTTCCATCTGACGGTTGTCGGCCGCAGCCGGCGTGGAATTCAACGAGAGATCAGACATCGATCAGCTCCTCATCCGCCGCCCGCGCCTCTTCGCGCATCAGGCCCCACAGGTGCTTCTGGATGTTCTCCAGTTCCGGGTCGGCATAGCCGCGCTCAGCCAAGGGCTTGTCGATGGTGACGATCTCGCGAATGCGCCCCGGCCGGCGCGACAGAACGACGACCGAATGGCCGAGGCGGACGGCTTCGGCGAGGTTGTGGGTGACATAGACGGCGGTAAACGGTGTGCGCGTCCAAAGGGCGATCAGGTCGTCCATCAGGAGTTCACGCGTCTGGCTGTCGAGGGCCGACAGCGGTTCGTCCATCAGCATCACCGCCGGATTGACGGCAAGCGCCCGGGCGATGGCGACACGCTGCTTCATGCCGCCGGAGAGCTGCTTGGGCAGAGCCTTGGCAAAATCGGTCAGCTTGGTGCGGGCAAGAACGTCGGTGATGATCATATCCGCCTTGGCGCCGCGGATGCCGTGATCCTCCAGCACCAGCGAGATGTTGCCGCGCACGGTGCGCCAGGGCAGCAGGGCGAAGTCCTGGAAGATGTAGGTCAGCGGGTTCAGACAGTTTTCCGGCGGGGTGCCGAGCTGCAGGACGCGGCCCGAGGCCGGGCGCTCCAGACCGCCGGCGAAGCGCAGCAGCGTGGACTTGCCGCAACCGGACGGCCCGACCAGGCAGACGATCTTGCCTGAAGGAATGTCAAGGGTGATGTCCCGCAGCACTTCCGTTTCGCCATAGGAATGGCTGATGGCATCCAGTCTGATGTCCATTTCGGCTCTCGGTTTGCTAAATAAAAAACCGGCGACGCCCCATGGTGGGTAAACAGTCAGGCCGCCGCCGGGAGGGAGTTGCCCTCTTAGGAGTCGATGGTCTCGACGTAGCTGGTGTCCAGAAGCGTATCGAGGGTGATCGCCTTGTCCACCAGGCCTTCGGACTGGAACCAGTTCAGCTGGTCGCGCACGGAGGCCACATTCAGCGCCGCGCCGCGGTTGAGCAGCATGGAGCCGTTGATGATCGACGGAGCGGCCTTTTCCAGCGGCCGGTCGGTGTAGACGTATTTGTGGATCAGCTCGACCATCTCGTTGATGGCGGCCTCGCCGTTCTTCTTGTCCACCATGGTGTCGTCATAGTCAGCCACGCCTGCGGAATAGCCCTTGAGGAAGGCTTCGGTCAGAGCACGGTCGTCGGCGGCGTTCTTGGCGGAGGTGAAGACGGTCGTCACCTGGTAGTTCGGAATATAGTCGGCGACGTTGCCGATGATATGCGCGGCACCCGAGCCGGCCAGCGGCTTGGCGATGTGCGGAACGATGGACCAGGCATCGATCTGGTTCGACTTCAGCGCACCAATGATGGCACCGACCTTCTGCAGCGGCACGAATTGCGGCGTCGCGCCTTCCGCGGCGGCGATCTTGGAGCCCATGTAGTGGAACGAGGAGCCGGCCGTGGTCATGCCGAAGCGCTTACCGTCCAGGCCCTTGGGCGAGGTCAGGCCGGCCTTGAAGGCCTCGTCGGAGGCCAGGATCTTCTGGCCGTCGATGCCCGGCGCTTCGGACAGGGCCCCGCCGATCACCTTGACCGCCCCCTTCTGGGCGAGAGACACCAGACCGCCGGAGATCGCGGTCACGCCGAAGTCCACGTCGCCGCTGGCGATCGCCACGGCCATGGGCTGGGCCGCCTGGAAGAACTTGAGTTCCACATCGAGGCCGGCATCGGCGAAATAGCCGCGTTCCACCGCAATGTAGCTGCCGGAGTGGCTGGTCAGGCTGAGCGCGCCGACCACGGTCTTGCGGTTCTGGGCAATGGCCGGACGTGCAAGCCCCGCCACGGCGGCAGCGCCCATCAGACCCAGTGTTTCACGTCTGTTGAATTTCACCATGATTTCCTCCCTGAGTGTCTATGGTGTTGGTTTTTATGGTTATCTGCCGCTTGTCAGGTGCGGCGAATTATCAGCGGTTTCGGCCGAGATCGGCCGCGATCTCCTCTTCAAGACAGGCAAGAGCTCTGTCGGTGTCCTTGCCGAGGATCGCGTCGCGCAGGGCATCGTGACGGGCCTTGCGCGCAGCGAAGTCGATATGTCCTTCCCGCAGCAGCGCCAGCCGGAAGCGGCGCGACTGGTTGAAGAATTTTTCAGCCAGGCCGATCAGGCGCGGCGAGCCGCAGGCTTCCATCAGAACGGCGGACAGCGCCCGGCAGGCCTCGTCCCACTCCAGCGCGGTCAGATCGTCGGGCTGAGCCTGGACGTGGGTATCCGCGTGATGAAGGGTGTGGAAGGTCGCCATGACCCGGCCTTCCCAAGCGACATTGCTGCGCTCCATGGACCGGGCGAGGCCGAGCTTCTCGATCTCCAGCCGCATCAGCAGGATGTCGCGCAGGTCTTCTTCCGTGGCAGATGTGACACGGAAGCCACGCTGGCTGGTCGCCTCAACCAGGCCTTCGGCAGACAGCATGCGCAGGGTCTCGCGCATGGAATGGTTCGACCCGCCGTAGCGCTGGCGCAGGGCCTCGATCTTGAGCTTCTGATCGGGCCGCAGCACACCGAAGGAGATGTCCCGGCGAAGCGCCGACGCCAGCATGGCGACAACCGTATCGTCCTCGTCCTGCCGTTTGCCAAAGAGCATTTTATGTCCCATTCCCAAAAATGTTGGATATTTCTTGAATCCTTTTATAAACGAGTCAAGATTGAAAATTCGGGAGGGATTTAATGCCGATCACCGGCGCCACACGGCTGTTTCCGATCATCGGTCATCCGGTGTCGGGCGTGTTCTCTCCCCCCGCCTTCAACGCCTTGTTCCAGAAGAAGAATATTGATGCGGTCATGTTCGGCCTGGACCTGGAACCAGCGACACTTGACGGCTTCTGGCAAGTCCTGCGCGGCAGTTCCAACATGCTCGGCTGTTCGATCACCTATCCGCACAAGCAGGCCGCCTTTGACGCCGTGGACGGCATGACCGACCGGGCCGCACGGCTCGGCGCACTCAACACCGTTCGCCGGGAACCGGACGGTCGACTGACCGGAGACGCAACCGACGGTCTTGCCATGTGCAGTGCCATTGCCGGCACCGGGACGGATCTCAAAGGCAAGACCGCCTGGATCACGGGTGCGGGCGGCGGAGCCGGCATGGCGATCATCGATGCCTTTTGCGAACAGGGGATCGGCGGGCTGACCCTTGAGGAGATCGATCCGGCCCGGCGCGAAGCGGCCCTTCGGCTGGTGCGCGATCACTGGCCGGAAGTCGAGATTTCAGACACGCCCGGCGAAGCGCAGGTGCTCGTCAACGCCACTACGCTGGGCAAATCCGAAAAGGACCCCCTGCCCTTTCCTGAGGCCGTCATCGCCAACGCAGAACTCTGCTGCGACGTCGTCACCGTCTCCGGCGATACGGCCTTCGTTCAGGCCGCCAAGAGCGCAGGCAAAGCCATTGTCGACGGCAGCGGCATGGGCGCCGGGCAACTGGACGTGCAGCTGGGCTTTCTTGGGCTTGATGTCGGGGTGGACTAACCGGCGCCGCCTTGCTGCCAAGATTCAATGCGGCGGTAATTCGCCTAGCGCGAAAACGTATCCGAAGGCACTGGCTTCTTCGAAATTGGAGCCGCTCAAGTCCGCACCGTCAAAGTCGGCCGCATCAATGGCCGACCCATAGAATGTCGCATCGGTCAGCCGCGCTCCGGAAAAGTCGCAAGCTTTTACGTTGCAATTGGAAAAGTTCACGCCTCTGAGGCCCGCGTTTCTGAAGCTGCCTGAGAGAAAACTCCCGGTAAAGACCGCACCGCGGAGATCGACATTGTCGAAATCATAGGCGCGGTCGTCGAGTTCCAGGTTACGAAAATCACGTTCTCCCGCTGCATAACGGGAAAGTATGTCCTGGACTTTCGGATCGCGTGTCATGCCCAAGACAAAGAACAAAAGCTGCTTT
Source organism: uncultured Roseibium sp. (assembly GCF_963675095.2). Classification (GTDB taxonomy): domain Bacteria; phylum Pseudomonadota; class Alphaproteobacteria; order Rhizobiales; family Stappiaceae; genus Roseibium. The sequence goes on from NZ_CAXXSJ010000060.1 coordinate 58,802, forward strand.
AGGTCAATCGATTTTCAACCTGGAATGGCGGCTGAAGTTTTTTATCGACCTAGCCCTTCAGCACAGCTTCCACCGCCTTGGCGGCGGACAGAAGGGTCTGGTCCTTGGCCTTTGCGCCGACGAGCATCGCACTTAAGGTCTTGTCCTGATGGTCATAGGGCAGCGCGATGGCGCAGCCGTCGGCGACATTGGCGAGCGACGGGTTCCTGAGCGCCAGAAGATTCAGGCGGTTGAAGGCCTCGTCATCGGCGATCAGCTCCTCCCGTGACGGCGGCAGGATCGGGGTCGTCGGCATAATGAGGAGATCTTCGCCGAGCTCTTCCGCGAAGGCCTCCGCGAACGCAGCCCGGCGGTTCAGGGTCTGGCGGTATTCGACCGCGGTGATTTCGCCGGCGCGGCCCATGCGGGCATAGACACGCGGATCGAATTTGTACGGAGAACCCTGGAAATGGTCCTCGTAATGGGCGCGCGATTCCACCGAGGTCATGTGCCAGGGCGGCACCTGCGTGTAGAGATCGACCACGCCGAGGTCCCGTTCGATGATCTCGAAACCAGCGGCGCGCAGGGCGTCCAGAACCGTATCGAAACCGGCAGCAATCGCAGGGTCCATCTCGTCGAAGCCGAAATTGCGGGCAACAATCAGGCGCCGCTTTTCGGCGGCAACCGGTTCCGCCGGAAGCCCTGCCATCACCTGCCAGGCGAGTTCACAGCTAGCCACCGTCTTTGCCATCGGCCCGAAACTGTCGAGCGTATCGGAGAGCGGCTTGCCGCCTGCAAGCGAGACCGAGCCTTGGGTCGGCTTGAAGCCGGTGATGCCGGTGAAGGCCGCCGGAATACGCAGGGAGCCGCCGGTGTCGCTGCCGATGGCGATATCGCAGAGGCCCAGCGCCACGGACACCGCGCCGCCGCTGGTCGATCCGCCCGGCACGCCGCCGGGCCAGGCCGGATTGTCGGGCGTGCCGTAATGAGGATTGATGCCGATGCCGGAATAGGCGAATTCCGACATGTTGGTCAGACCGACAAAGACGGCGCCTGCATCGCTGAGGGCGGCAATGCACGGCGCATCGGCGGCCGCCGGCGGATCATTTCTCAACACCTGCGTCGCTGCGGTCGTGACCTCGCCTTTCACATCGAACAGCGCCTTGACGCTGACGAGCGCACCGGCGAGCGGCGAAGTCTTGGCCGCCGCTGCTTTCGCCTGGGCACGGGCCCGGTCGCCAAGGGGTTTGGTAAAGACGGCCTCGACAGCCTTGTCCTCTGCAATCCGGCTCAGGGCGGCCTCGACGCGGGCGGGCGCCGTCCCGGCACTCCAGGGGAATTGCAGGTCTTTACTCATGGATGTCCTCGTCAGCTGAAAGTTCGGCGGCAGGTACTCAGGAGATAACCGAAAGAACGCGATAACTGTAGCCCCATTCGATCGACTTCGCCGTTACAGGGTCCATCAGGGACATTTTGAACTCGGCCGACGGGCGCACGCCGCCGATGGCCGGCAGCGTACCGCAAAGCATGGCGGTGCCTTCTTCCAACGAGATTCCGGCCATCAACTCGGTGAGCGGCAGGATGGAAGCCAGCGTACCGTCCTGATAGGCGACCCATTCTCCGCCTTCGCGGATCCAGGACTTCAGTATCAGGCTATCGATATGATCGATGACGTCGTCGAGCAGCCACAACGTGTCGGCGACCGGCTTGGCGCATATCTGCTTGGAATGGGCGACGGAATAGGTTTCCAGCGCCCGGTCGGTGTGGTCGGAGGCAAGGCCGAGCCAGATCTGGTCCTTCGCCTTCAGAAGGAACGGTTCCGCTTCGCCGGAACTTTCCCCGCCCAGCACCTCGATCCGGTCATCCCGTGTCAGAAGGGACGCGGCACACTCGTAATAGAGCGGAACGGTGGAGGGTGCCGGTACGCCGATGGCAGCCAGTTCCTCGATGTGATGGTCCACGGCGGCCCGGTCGCGGCCCGTCCATCCGGCAACAATGAGGGTATCAGGGGTGCATTCCAGCACCCCCGTCGATGTTTTGAACTGCATGATGTTCCTCTTAAAAGTTGGCCTCTGAGAAGGTGGCCTCTTACAAGGTGGATGGCAGATAGAGCGCGATCTGCGGGGCAAGGATCAGGAGCCCCACCATGACCAGCATCGCGATGACAAAGGGAATGCAGCCGAGCATGACGTCGCTGAAGGGGCGATTGCCGCGCGCGGCCTGCACCACGTAGAGATTCAGCCCGACCGGCGGTGTGATCAGGGCCATCTCGACCAGGATGATCATCAGGATGCCGAACCAGATCTTGTCGTAGCCGAGATGGATGATGATCGGCACCACGATCGGGATCGTCGCCACCATCAGCGACAGGGTTTCGATGAAGAAGCCGAGGATGATGTACATCAGCACGATGACCAGCAGGGTCGCCAGCGGCCCGAGCCCGAGATTGTTCAGCACATCCTGAAGCGCGCGGCTGACACCGGCTGCGGTGAGGACGAAGTTCAGCACATAGGCGCCGATGACCACGAGCATGATCATGGAGGACGTCTTGACCGAACCGCGCAAGGCATCGGCAATCATCGCCCGGCTCAACGCCTTCTGGTGGGCCGCGATCACCAGCGCAATGGCGACGCCGACCGTTGCGGCCTCCGTGGGCGTCGCCCAGCCCGCATAGATCGAGCCGACGATGGCCGCGAACAAACCAAAGATCGGCAGGAGATCGGCCAGGCTTGCAAAGCGGTCGCCCCACGAACTGGAGCGGCGCGGGCCGCCGAGTTCCGGCTTCAGGACACACAGGATCGCGGTGACTGCCATGAACAGACCGGCCAGAAACAGGCCAGGCACGAGCCCTGCCAGGAAGAGCTGCGGGATCGAGCTCTCGGTGAGGAAGCCGTAGACGATCAGGTTGATCGACGGCGGGATCATGATGCCCAGCGTACCGCCGGCGGCGATCGCTCCGGAAAAAAGCTTCTCGTTATAGCCAAGGTCGCGTGCCTGGGGCATGGCGACCGTTGCCACCGTCGCGGCTGTAGCGACCGACGAGCCGGAGGTGGCGGAAAACATGGTCGAGGTGGCGATATTGGCATGCACCAGCCCGCCCGGAAGCCAGGAGACCCATTTGTCGAGCGCCGCGTATGTCCGGTTGGCAACGCCACTGCGTACCAGGATTTCGCCGAGCAACACGAACAGGGGGATCGCGATAAGGGTGGCGCTGTTCGACGACGACCAGACGACCTGGCCGAGCCCTCGCATCAGCGGAAAGGGGCTGAAGAAGGCGTCGATACCGAAGGCGAGCAGGAACAGGACCACGCCGACAGGAATGGAGAGCGCCAGAAGCCCGAGCAGCCCGAAAGCGGTGAACTGGATCATGCCTCGCCCCTCGCCCCGGCGGCGTCATCGACCGCGTCAAAGTCCGCCTGCATAAGCTTCACGAGAACGAAGGCCATCAGCAGGCAGGCCGTTATGGCGAACCAGAGCCAGCCGGCCCACCACAGCGTCTGCGGGATCCACAAGGGCGTCTCCAGCGGCGTATTTGCCCGGGCGCCGGTGGACAGCGTCTTGGCGACGACGCTCCAGCCGCGCCAGGCGACGACCACGGCGGTTGCGGCCAGGCAGAACATGGCAATGGCATCGAGCAGGGCCCGGCCCGCAGGAACGAGGCGCTGGCGGAGCAGGTCGATGCGCACATGCGCCCGCTCCGTCAGAGCGTAGCTGACACCCCAGCTAGTGGTGACAGCCATGACATAGCCGGAAATCTCATCGACTCCGCCCAATGACGCTCCCAACCGGCGGGAAACGATTTCAACGAGCGTGAAGACGACGCAGGCAAGCAGGGCAAGCCCGACGCCGATCGCCACGCGGTCATTGGTTTTCCTTAAAAAGGCAATGAGCGGAGTCATGAGAAAAGGCCTCAGTTCACGTCGAGTTCGACGCCGGTCACCTTGCCGACGCTGTCGGCCCAGCGCTTGGCCCAGTCGGAACCGGCACGTTCGGCCCAGTCGGGAAGCACCTGGGTGATCAGCACGTCCTTCGCCTTGGCCTCATCGGCCGCGCTCGGCGTGACCAGCACCATGCTGCGAGCGTCACCATAGGGACATTCGCCCTTTCCGGTCAGGCAGGCAATGTCGTTTTCAAGAGCGCCTTGCGCGTCATCCCAGGCCGGAGCCTCGAACTTTTCCTTGATCGCGGTTTGCAGAACATTCTTCTGCTCATCGGACAGGGAGTTCCACTTGTCCATATTGATGGCGGTGACAACCGGATCCCAGCCGCCGAGCGGCAAGGTCATCAGGTGACTGGAGACTTCCCACCAGCCGGCATTATAGCCCGAGCCCGCGCCGGTGACGGCACAATCGACCACGCCGCGCTGCAGGGCGCCTGGAACCTCACCGAAGCTGACGTTCACGCCTTCCGCGCCGAGCGCTTCCAGGAACTTCGCGGTCATGCGGCCGGAGGCGCGGACCTTCTTGCCCTTGAGATCGTCCAGGGACTTGATGTCCGCATTGCAGAAGACGACCTGCGGCGGATAGGGCGCGATTGCCAGAACCTTGGAATTGAACACGTCCTTGTAGATGTCGTCGACCATCGGCCGTGCGGCATCGACGGCCTTCTTTGCGGTCGCGGCATCGGTGGCGATCAGCGGAACGTCGAGGCCTTCCAGGGGCGCGCTGTCGGCCACCGCGTAATCTGCCACGGTCATGCCGACATCGAAGACGCCCTGGGAGAGCATGCGGAAGACGTCGCCGCCGGAGATGCCCATCTGGTCGTGGGTGGTCAGCGTCGCGGTCAAGTCGCCGCCGGAGACTTCCGGCAGGGTTTCGGTCCAGAACGGCGTTTCGTACTGCTTGTGCAGCGGCAGGCTGCTCCAGCTGCCGACGACGGACAGTTCTTCCGCGCCGGCCGCGGACCCGGCGCACAGGGCTGCCAGCGAAATGGTGGTAAGGGCGAGACGTTTCATCATGTCATTCTCCATCCTCTGAGGGTCAGAAAGTCGGTTTATTATTGTCGTTATAAGGGTAGATCGGCGGCGTCAGCTCATTCACGTCGGTGATCAGCATGGCGCCGGGCGCATGGGCAATGGAAAGCTCCGGCCTGGCCTGCATGATGGCGACTTGTGGCGTCACCCCGCAGGCCCAGAAGACCGGCACCTCCCCTTGCCCAATGTTCACGGGCGTTCCCCAGTCGGGCTTTTCTATATCTGCAATCCCGATTTTCTCCGGTGCCCCGATGTGGATGGGGCTGCCGTGCGCAAGCGGATAGCGCGCGCAAATTGAATAGACCTCTTCGATCCGGTCCTTTGCGACCGGGCGCATGGAGACGACCATGCCGCCGCCGAAGGCGCCGCAGGGTTCGGTCTCGATCGTGGTACGGAACATGGGTACGGTCACGTTGCGCTCGATATGACGCATCGGGATGCCCGCCTTGACCAGTGCATTTTCGAAGGTGAACGAGCAGCCGATGGCAAAGGCGACGAGGTCGTCGCGCCAGTAATCGTTCAGATCGCGCACCTGATCGGCCAGGACCCCGTTGCGGTAGATGTTGTAAAGCGCCGCATCGGTGCGGATGTCGACCGCCGCGCCCAGCCGCAGGATATGCGGATTGCCGGGTTCGGAGACGCCGGCCAGCGGACACGGCTTCGGGTTTTTTCGGCAGAATTCGTGAAAGTCGTCGGCAAGCTCACCGGGCAGGATTGCCAGGTTGCACTGGAGCTGGCCGGCGGCAAGGCCGGCCGTGTGCCCGGCGTAGCGTCCCTGCCGGATCGCATCGCGAAACCGTTGCCACATCCTGTCCGACCAGATCGGTAAATTCGACAAGTGCCGTCATGCCCACCTCAACTCGTTCTGGAAAATGCTGAGGTTGTGGGCGTATAAAGTCAAATCGCTATTTTCTGTCCAAAGTGATAGAAATAGCTGATCACTTAACAGGGTCGACTTGCCATGACTTTGGAGCAATTGAGAACGTTTTTTATGGGTGGCGCGGCTCGGTGGCGTGCGTAAGGCCGCGGAGCAGATGAACATCTCGCAAACCGGCGGTATCTGCGCGCATCACCAGCCTGGAAAGCGACCTGGGCACGGCCCTTTTCAGCCGGGGCCCGACCGGGGTGACGCTGACCAAGCAGGGTGTGCTTTTACGCAATCATGCGGAGCAGATCGCGGCCCTCGTCGAACGCATCAAGGCCGATGTCATGCCGGCGGATAGCGTCAGCAGCCTGCTCCGGTTGGGGGTGGCAGAAACCGTTGCGCAGACCTGGCTGCCCGACTTTATCGCCCGGCTCCACCAGACCTTTCCGAAACTGAAGATCGAGGTGTCGGTCGACATCTCGTTCAATCTCCGGGACATGCTGCTTGAGCGGTCACTGGATCTCACGATCCTGATGGGGCCGGTATCCGACTTCAGCGTCGACAATCTGGATCTACCGCCTTTCGAGTTGAGCTGGTACCGACCACTCGACCTGGCCGATCCCGACCTGAGCGTCACGCCGGTGATTACCTATAACCGGAACTCGCGCCCCCACCGCGAACTGACCCGGGAACTTCAGGAGCGTTATGGCAGCACCGCGCAGATCTTCCCGACCAATTCCCTGTCCACCGGCTTTGAAATGGTGGCGTCCGGCATCGGCGTCGGCATTCTGCCGACCGTGCTCGGGCGACGGCTGGTCGCGGAGAAGCGGATCGCCACCTTCGACCCGGGCTGGCTGCCGACACCGCTCCACTTCACCGCCACCTTCATCGGGGAACCTCGGGACGAGTTGATCGCGCAGGCGGCAAGGATCGCGCAGCAGGTCGCGATCGAGCACGACAAAGGCCTGCAGACCACCGAGGCTGTACCGGCCTGACAGGTCCCTTGGATCAGAAATACCGTTCGGCAATCCTGGCGGTGGAGCGCTTGCCCAGATCGCCGGAGCAGATGTCGATCCAGCGATCCGCCGCCGTGTGACCCGCCTCGTGCAGATGGGTCAGCAATTCCCAGCCGGGCGTCATCTTCGACCGCGGGTCCACCTTGGACATGGTTTCCTCGTCGTAGATTTCATGAAGACGCAGATCGCGGATAGCCCGGATCAGACCGGAGCCGAAGACCTGCCAGGCGCCCATGTCCTCCTTCAGCAGCGACAGGCCGCGCAATTCCTTCACCAGGCTCAGATTGAACATCAATTCGCTGATCCGCCCGGGAATTTCGTTCATGGCCCGTGGGGTGTCCTTGCGGGTGACCGGGTTGACCGTCACCAGCAGCAGGTCGCTGCACGCACTTTCCTGAACGACCGGCAGAATGGGCGGATTGGCACTGTAACCGCCATCCCAATAGTCCTCGCCGTCGATGGTGACCGGCGGGAAGTTCATCGGCAGACAGGCGGAGGCCAGCAGAGCATCGATGCTGAGATCGTCATTGCGGAAGATACGCGGCGCACCGGAACGGGCGTTGGTGGCGGATACAAATATCTGCGGCGCCTGCGGCGACCGGATCGCATCGAAATCGACATGCGCGTCGACGACGTCGCGCAGGATCCCCTGGGCCATACGGCCGAGACGCGGCGAAGGGGTAACGGAAATGCCACCGGCGCTGACCATCGACCACAACATGTCCGCCGTCTGGAAGGCCGCGGGAAAGGCTTCGAGAAACGGCAGGACCGTGGTCTGCCGTGCGGACTGGTTCACCGCCTTCCAGAAGGAGGCCAGCCGGGTTGAGGCTTCTACCGGGCCGCCGTTGGCGAGCCCGGACACCAGTACGGCCGCATTCAGAGCGCCAGCACTGGCGCCGCTGACCGCACCGACCACAATTCCGGGGTGTTCCAGAAGCCTGTCCAGAACGCCCCAGGTGAACGCACCATGGGCGCCCCCGCCTTGAAGGGCGAGATCGAGTGTGTGGGGTTTTGGGGCATTCCTGGCCATTTCGCCTAAATCCTGAAATGGATTGCACAGCTATATTGCAGTGCAGCATAGCACGCTTTCAGGTAAGGCCAGCAGGATCATTTGGCAATAGCGGCAGCATTCGCACTGTCATTTGAGACAGGCCCCGCCGACGCAGCGTCAACTGCAAACGCTCCGGTTTCCGGGAATATTTGTCCAAAAGCTCAAAAAATTAGCCAGCAAAGCCGATGCCCATATTGTGAGCGTGCAAAACATATGATCAACTCTTTGCGCCAAAAACAGTTTCCAGGGGTTCAAAATGGCATATTCAAAATTTTTCAACTGGTCCCGGCGGGCATTCCTGTCGGTGGCCTTTACCGTCGCGGCCATCGCAACGCTTCCCTTCGACGCGGCTTCGGCCAAGGACAAGCCGCTCAAGGTTGCCGCAATCTACACCGTTCCGGTGGAACAGCAGTGGGTCAGCCGCATTCACAAGGCGCTGAATGCCGCACAGGATCGCGGCGACGTCACCTATGTCTTTTCCGAAAACACCGCCAACACCGACTATGAGCGCGTCATGCGCGAATATGCCGAACAGGGCATGGACCTGATCGTCGGCGAGGCCTTCGCCGTGGAACGCGCAGCGCGCAAGGTGGCCGCGGAATATCCGGACACGGCCTTCCTGATGGGCTCGTCCTTCGGTCCGGCCAAGCCGAATTTCTCGGTATTCGACAACTGGATCCATGAGCCGTCCTACCTGACCGGCATGATCGCGGGTGCGACCACTAAGTCGAACGTCATCGGCATGGTCGGCGGCTACGCCATTCCGGAAGTAAACCGGCTGATGAACGCCTTCATGGAAGGTGCCTTGTCGACCAACCCGGACGTGAAGTTCCTCGTGACCTTCATCAACTCCTGGTACGACCCGCCCAAGGCCAAGGAAGCCGCTTTCGCCATGATCGACAAGGGCGCAGACGTCCTCTACGCGGAACGTTTCGGCGTCTCCGACGCGGCCAAGGAAAAAGGTATTCTCGCTATCGGCAACGTGATCGATACCGCCGGCGACTATCCGGGCACGATCCTCGCCTCGGCCCTGTGGCACATGGAGCCGACCATCGACAAGGCGATTGAAGCGGTCGCCACCGACAGCTTCGAGCCTTCCGACTATGGCCCCTACAGCTTCATGTCCTATGGTGGCGGCAGCTTCGTCGCCGACGAAAAGCTCGCTCCGGCCGATGCTCTGAAGGCCTCGAAGGAGAAGGAAAAGGAAATCCTCGACGGCCTGTTCCGCGTCAACGTCAACGACAGCGAACCGAAGTCGACCATGTAAGATCGTCGTCCGGCTGCGGAATGGCTTTTGACGCTATCCGCAGCCGGATGCACTGTTTTGCCGTCATGCCTCCGGCATGAACCGGCTGCGGACACGCATGCGCTTCGGGGAGAGGATTTCATGACCGGCACGATGGACGGGGCACCTGTCGTTCTGAGGCTTACGCGGATCACCAAGCGCTTCGGCGCACTGACCGCCAATGACGACGTCTCCCTGGATCTGCGCCGTGGCGAGATCCTCGCACTTCTGGGTGAAAACGGCGCCGGCAAGACAACCTTGATGAACATCCTGTTCGGCCACTATGTCGCCGACGAAGGCACGGTCGAAATGGCAGGCACAGACGGCACCTTGCAGGAACTCGAGCCGGGCTCGCCCCATGCGGCGCTGAGTGCCGGGATCGGCATGGTCCACCAGCATTTCACCCTGGCAGAAAACCTCAGCGCCCTTGAAAACATCCTGCTCGGCACCGAGCCGCTTTCCAGTTTCAGCTCCGCCCGCAGCAAGGCCCGCAGGCATTTGGACGAGCTGATGCGGCGCTCCGGCCTGACCGTCGACCTCAACGCCCGCATTTCCTCGCTCTCGGTCGGCGAGAAGCAGCGGGTGGAGATCCTGAAGGCGCTTTACCGGGATGCGCGGGTGCTGGTTCTCGACGAACCGACCGCCGTGCTGACGCCGCAGGAATCCGACACGCTGTTCGCCACCTTGAAGAAACTCGCCGCAGACGGCCTGGGCATCATCTTCATTTCCCACAAGCTCGACGAGGTGCTCGCCGCTTCCGATCGGATCGGCGTCCTGCGCGGCGGCCGCAAGGTGGCGGATCAGCCGACCGCCGGCTGCGACAAGCGCCAGCTTGCCGAACTGATGGTCGGCAAGAGCGTGCCGGAAAGCACCCGCACCCCGCAGCAGCCGGGTGCGGCCCTTCTCGTTCTGTCACAGGTCACCACGGGCAGCGGCCGCGATGCGCTGCATGCGGTCGACCTGGAGCTTCTTTCCGGCGAGATCCTCGGTATTGCGGGCGTTTCCGGCAACGGCCAGGGCACGCTCGCCAAGGTGATTTCCGGACTGGAAGCGCCTGTTTCCGGAACCGTCAGCCTCAACGGAAAACCGCTGACGCGGTCATCGGCGCGCAGCATGATCGATGCCGGGATCGCCCGTATTCCGGAAGACCGGCACAGGGACGGCATCGTCGGACCCATGTCGGTCGCCGAAAACCTTGCCATCGAGACGATCCGCAAGCCGGAAAACCAGAGCTTCGGCTTCCTGCGCTTCGACGCCATCGCTGCCCGCGCCAAAGAGGCGATTGCCGCCTATGACATCCGCTGCCAGGGCGGTAATGCCCCGGCGCGGCTTCTTTCCGGTGGTAACATCCAGAAGATCGTCCTGGCCCGGACGCTGGATTCCAATCCCATCGTGGTGCTCGCCGCCCAGCCCTCGCGGGGCCTCGACGTGGGTGCCACGGCAGACGTCCACCGCCGCCTGCTCGAAGCCCGCGCCCGGGGGGCCGGCGTCATCCTGATTTCCGAAGACCTGGACGAACTCATGCGCCTGTCCGACCGGATCGCGGTGATCCATCGCGGACATCTTTCGTCTGCGGAGCAAACCGAAAACCTCGACCGGGGCACGCTCGGCCTGCGCATGGCCGGACACAGCGAGGAGCAGGCCGCATGATCCGTTTCGAGCCGCTTGAGCCGGCCTCCCTCTCCCGCCTGATCCTCGTTCCGGTGACGGCCGCGCTCATCGCCCTGGCGCTGGCCGCGATCCCGATGGCTTTTGCGGGCCTCAACATCTTCAAGGCCTACGGACTGATGGCGACCGGCGCCTTCGGCTCCCTTTTCGCCTTCACCGAAATGCTGACCCGGGCGACGCCGCTGATCCTGACCGGCCTGGCCGCCGCCCTTGCCTTCCGGGCAAAGCTCTGGAACATCGGCGCCGAAGGTCAGCTATATGCCGGCGCCCTTGCCGCGGTCGCGGTCGGGACCGGGGTGATCGACGCGCCGTCCTTCGTGCTGATCCCGCTGGTCGTCTTCTGCGGAGCGCTGGCCGGTGGGCTGGTCATGCTCGGTCCGACCTTACTCAAGACGCGGCTCGGCGTCGATGAGGTGGTCACCACCCTGCTCCTCAACTTCGTCATCCTGCTTTTCGTGCAGATGATGCTCGAAGGGGCGATGAAGGACCCGATGGGCATGGGCTGGCCCCAGTCCGAACCGATGCTGGACGCCGCCGCCCTGCCGAAGCTGATGGCGCGCATGCGCATCCATGGCGGGTTGATCGTCGCGCTGGTCGCGGCCATCGGCGTCTATCTTCTGCTGAAACGCACCGTCTGGGGCTTTGAGATCCGTGCCGTCGGCGAAAACGCCAATGCCGCCCGCCATGCCGGCATTCCGGTGACGGCGACCTTCATCCGGGTGGGGCTGATTTCCGGCGCGCTTGCCGGTCTTGCCGGTGTTGGCGAGGTCGCAGGGCTCAAGGGTTACCTCACCGCTGATCTCTCGCCCGGTTTCGGCTATTCCGGCATCGTGGTAGCCATGCTCGCCGGGCTCAACCCGATCGGCGTGGTCGTCGCAGCCCTCTTCATCGCCAGCATCTTTGTCGGTGCCGATTCCATGTCACGCGCGACCGGCGTCTCCAATTACCTGGCGGACCTGATCGTCGCCATGGCGCTGATCTCGGTCCTGGTCTCCGGCCTGTTCCTCAGGTTCAAGGTCCGCTTCGTCGGTCAAAGGCACGCGGAAGGAGCGGCGAAATGAGCGATATTCTCGACATTCTCCTTGCCGCCAATTTCTGGGCCGCGGCGCTCCGCATCGCCACGCCGCTGATCTTCGGCGTGATCGGCGCCCTCGTCTGCGAGCGCGCCGGCGTCCTCAACCTTGGCATCGAAGGCATCTTTACCGCCGGCGCCATGGCCGGCTGGATGGCGGTCTGGCTCGGCGCCGGGCTATGGGGCGGCGTTCTGGTCGCAGCGCTTGCCGGTGGCTTCTTCGGCCTGATCCATGCGATCCTGACCGTGCCGCTCGGCCTGTCCCAGCATGTATCGGGCATTGGCGTCACACTGTTTGCGACCTCGCTCAGCTATTTCATTTACCGCACGGCGCTGCCGGACGTGTCCTCGCCGCCGCGCATCGAGGCGTTCAAGCCGCTCGATATTCCGATCCTTTCCGACCTGCCCTTCATCGGCCCGGCCCTGTTCCAGCAGACGGCGCTGACCTTCCTGGCACTCGCCGTCGTCTTGGTCACCGCCTTCGTGCTCTACCGCACCCCGCTCGGGCTTGCGATCCGGGCCGTCGGCGACAACCCGTCGGCGGTGGAATCGCAAGGGCTTTCCGTCTACGGGCTGAGGATCGGCGCGGTTGTCGCCGGGTCGGCGCTGATGGCGCTCGGCGGCGCATTCCTGACTATGTCCGCCTTCGACGCCTTCTTCTTCGGCATGGTCAACGGCCGCGGCTGGATCTGCATCGCGCTCACCGTCTTCGCCTCCTGGCGACCGGGCAAAGCCCTGCTCGGCGCCCTGCTCTTCGGTGCCTTCGACGCCTTCCAGGTGCGGCTGCAGACGGAGGTCGGCAGCTTCATTCCCGGACAGGTGTTCCTGATGATGCCTTATCTCCTGTCGATCGCCGCCCTTGTCCTGGTGGCGCGCAAGGCGGATTATCCGCGCGCGCTTCTCGTGCCCTATTTCCGCGGCCAGCGATGAGAGGAAAGACGTTGCCATGAGCCTCGATCTCCTGATCAAGAACGCCAATCTCGCCGACGGCCGGACTGGCGTCGACATTGCCTGCGAGGCCGGCAAGATCACCGCCGTCGAGCCGGGCATCACCGCCGAGGCAGCACGCACCATCGATGCGGACGGCCAGCTGGTTTCGCCGCCCTTCATCGATTGCCATTTCCACATGGACGCGACGCTCTCCCTCGGCCTGCCGCGCATGAACGAGAGCGGCACCCTTCTGGAAGGCATCGCGCTCTGGGGGGAGCTCAAGCAGATCCTGACCGTCGAGGCGGTGGTCGAACGGGCGCTACGCTATTGCGACCTTGCCGTCAGCCAGGGCCTGCTCGCGATCCGCAGCCACGTGGATGTCTGCGATGACAGGCTGACCGGTGTCGAGGGTCTTCTGGAAGTGAGGGAGAAGATCGCGCCCTATATCGACCTGCAACTGGTCGCCTTCCCGCAGGACGGGCTGTTCCGCTCACCCAATGCGGAAAAGAACCTTCTGAGAGCCCTCGACATGGGCGTCGACATCGTCGGCGGCATTCCCCATTTCGAACGCACCATGGAAGACGGCGCCCGTTCGGTAAGATGGCTGTGCGAGATCGCCGCCGATCGGGGCCTGATGGTCGATCTCCACTGCGACGAGACCGACGACCCGATGTCACGCCATATCGAGACGCTTGCCTACGAGACCCAGCGGCTGGGGCTGCAGGGCCGTACCGCCGGCTCCCACCTCACCTCCATGCATTCCATGGATAATTACTATGTCTCGAAACTGCTGCCGCTGATGGCCGAGGCGGAAGTGCATGCCATTGCCAATCCGCTGATCAACATTACGCTTCAGGGGCGCCACGACACCTACCCGAAACGGCGCGGCCAGACCCGGGTGCCGGAGATGCGCGGCTACGGCATCAACGTCGCCTTCGGCCACGACTGCGTGATGGATCCCTGGTATTCCATAGGTTCCGGCGACATGCTGGAAGTGGCAAGCATGGGACTGCATGTGGGCCAGATGACCAGCCGCGAGGCGATGCGCTACGCCTTCGAGTGCGTCACCACCCACCCGGCAAAGATCATGGGGCTGGAAGGCTATGGTGTGGACAAGGGCTGCAAGGCCGACTTCGTGCTGCTGCAGGCCCGTGACACCATCGAGGCGATCCGCCTGAAGGCGACCCGCCTTGCGGTCGTCAAGGCCGGCAAGGTGATCTCGGAGACCCCGCCACGCGTTTCAACGCTGTCCCTGCCTGGGCGGCCGGACACGGTCGATCCGTCGGCTTACGCCCCGCGGGCGCATTAGACGAACGAAAAAAGCCGGCCGACGTTTAACGGCCGGCTTTCAGATCGTTCAGTTGCCGGACCTGAGGCGCGCGAGGATTTCCTCGGCGATGTCCTGACGCACCTTGCCGAGGGCTTTCAGTCCACTGGCGACCTTGTCGATCTCCTCGCCCACGGCGCCGACCATCAAGGCCACGTTCTGGGCATGCAGCGCCATGTGGCCTTTCTGGATGCCGGTCGTTGCCAGGGCGCGCATGGCGCCGAAGTTCTGGGCGAGGCCGACGGCGACGATGATGCGCGCCAGCTCATCGGCGGTCTTCACGCCGAGGATCTTCAGGTTGGCCTGGGCCGTCGGATGGATCTTGGTGGCGCCGCCGATCAGACCAACCGCCATCGGCATTTCCAGAATACCGACGAGGTTGCCGTCGCCGTCCTTTTCCCAGCGGGTCATGGAGCGGTAGCGACCGTCCCTGGCCGCATAGGCATGGGCGCCGGCTTCAATGGCACGGGTGTCGTTGCCGGTGGCAAGAACCACGGCGCTGATACCGTTCATGATGCCCTTGTTATGGGTCGCGGCGCGGTAGGGATCTGCATCGGCGAAATAGTAGGCGGACAGCATATCGTCGCGCACCTGTTCGCCGCCGATTTCATCGAGCGGCCAGACGGCCCGCACGCGGGCGACACGCCGGTCGGCGAGGTTCGTCAGGATGCGCAGCAGGCTGCGGGCGCCGGTCCATTCCTCGAGCTTCGGCGCCAGCGCCTCGGCCATGCTGTTCACCGCATTGGCGCCCATGGCGTCGCGGGTGTCGACGATGATGTGGACCACGGTCATCGGGCCTTCGGCGCTGTCGACCACACGGATATAGAGATCGCGGAAACCGCCGCCGAATTTCAGAAGCAGCGGATCGGTCGCGTCGCAGATCTCCTTGATCTCTTCGAAACGCTCAAGCACCTTCAGGCGCACGTTTTCCGGATCGCTGGCGCCCAACAACTGGATCTGTGCTGCCATGATCGGCCCGCTGGTGGACGTCTTGAAGCCGCCGGTCGGACGGCACCGCTTTGCGGAGTTACAGACGGCGGCGATGACGGAGGATTCCTCTGTCGCCATCGGCACCAGCACGTCCCGCCCGTCCACGGTCATATTGGTGGCAACGCCGACCGGAATGGCCATGCTGGAAATGGCGTTTTCAACCAGCCGGTCGGCCAGTTCGATCTGGCCGGAAGCCGCGTCTGCGAGGCTGGCCACGGCTTCATTGTCGAGGCCGGCCTGACTTGCCACGGCCTGAAGCCGGGCGTCGGGGCTCATCTTGTGAAGGCCTTCAATACGGGACGATTTGACGTCGCTCATCGGATGTCCTGTCGATAATTAGTTGATCATGGATTGGGGCAGCCAGAGCACGAGCTCCGGGAAAAGCGCACAGACCAGAATGCCGAGCGCCTGGAGAAGGATGAACGGAACGATGGCTCGGTAGACCGTTCCCATACCGATGCCGGCCGGCAGAACGCCTTTCATGTAGAACAGCGTGTAGCCGAAGGGCGGCGAGATGTAGGCCATCTGTGCCGATACCAGGAACAGGATGCCGAACCAGAGCCGGTCGAAGTGGAGGTAATCGATCACCGGCAGGAAGACGGGCACGCACAGGAGGATGATGCCCATTTCGTCCAGGAACATGCCCAGGAAGAACAGGATCGCCAGCATGACCGCCAGAACCACCCAGGGGCTGGCATCCAGGTTCTGGATAAAGGACAGCAGGAAGTCAGCCCCGCCGGTTCCGGTGAAGATGGCAACGAAGGCCCGCGCACCGATGGTGATCCACAAGATCATCGTGGTGACCTTGACCACATCCATCGCGACGCCGGAGACAAGCTCCCAGCCGAGCCGGCGTTCGATCGCGGCCGAGATAAAGGCCAGGGCGACACCGACGGCGGCGGCTTCGGTCGGGGTGGCAACCCCCATGTAGATGGTGCCGAGCACGCCGACGATGATGAGGAGCGGCAGGACCAGCGACTTCAAAGAGGCGATCCGCTCGGGCCAGGTCGCGGCCCCCTCTTCCGCAGACGGCCGCGGGGCAATCGACGGGTTGATTGCGGACCGCAGCACGATATAGCCGATGTAGAGCGAGGCGAGCAGCAGGCCCGGCACCACCCCGGCGATGAACATCTGCCCGATGGAGGCCTGTGCCGTCACCGCGTAGACGATGGTGATGACCGACGGCGGAATGAGGATTCCGAGCGTGCCGCCAGCGCAGATCGTGCCGATCGCCAGTTCCGGGCTGTATTTGCGCTTCAGCATCGACGGCAGGGCCAGCATACCCATGGCCGCGACGGCTGCACCGACGATGCCGGTCATGGCCGCGATGATCGTGCAGATGGCGATGGTGCCGACTGCCAGGCCGCCCGGAAGCCTGCGGGACCACAGTTCCATGGCCTTGTAGAGGCTTTCGATGACGCCTGAGCGCTGCAGCACGCTGGCCATCATGACATAGAGCGGGATCGCCAGGAGCGATTCCGAGGTCATGGTGGCGTAGAGATTGAGCACCGTGACGGTCAGCGCCGCCGGTCCCCACAGGGCGAGGGTGAACACCAGCGCCAGGGCGCCAAGGGTGAAGGCGAGCGGCACGCCGGTCAGAAGAAGCCCGACGAGGCTGGCGAACATGACGACGAGAACGAGTTCGGAGCTCATGCGCCGAGCCTCCGATCGGGACCGCATCCTTGCCGCGAGCGGCCATTGCCGCCTCCGACGAGTGCCTGTGCGAACAGCATGGCGAAAGCCAGCGGCACGATGAATTTCAGCCACCAGATCGGCGGGTTCCAGGCGGAGAAGCTGGTTTCACCCAAGCCGTAGGCATTCATCGCAAGCGGCCAGCTGACGACCGCGAAGACACCGGCGAAGACCGCAACGACGAGATGGGTGAAGATCCCCGCGAGCACATGGGGGACACCGCTCAGCTTGGCACTGAAGATGTCAACCGCCACATGCCCCTTGAGATGCAGCAGATAGGGTCCCGCGAGCATGAAATGCGGACCGAACACCAAGGTGCTCGCTTCCATCGCCCAGACCGTCGGCGCATCGAAGGCATAGCGCGCGACGACTTCATAGAGAAGCATCGGCACTACGGCGAAGATCGCAGCGGCAGCGAAGACGAACAGGATCCGGTTCACACCGGTGATAAAGACGCAGACTGCGTTCATGTGGGTCGCGACCAGCGCATTTCGAATTTCAGACAAAAAGGGCAGGCAGCGCAGTATGCACCGCCTGCCCAGGGGGAGGAAGCGGGGTCAGATGAGGCCCAGGGACGTCATGAATTCGATCTGTCCGTCGACCACGCGGGTCGCCAGATCGTCGCCCTTGGTGGCCTTCTTCCAGGACTCGACCGCCTTGGCGCGCGTCGTGGCGACGTCGCTTTCGTCGAGGCGGATGATTTCGACTTCCTGTTCCTTGTACTTCTTCAGCACTTCCGTGTTCTGGACGATGATGTGCTGGCGCAGGGAACCGGAGATTTCGCGGGCGGCGACGGCAAGGGCCGCCTTGTAGTCATCGGGCAGGCTCTGGTAGGCCGCCTGGTTCGCGACATAGCTGGTCGCCGTCGTCGGCTGGTGGACGCCCGGAAGGATGATGTACTTGGCGACTTCGCCGAGACCGGCTTCGTAGTTTGCCGTCAGGTCACCGCGGTCGGCAAAGTCGATCAGGCCTTTTTCAAGAGCGGTATAGACTTCGGCGGTTGCCATCGGAGTCACGGCAACACCCAGATCGCCCATCACGGCAGCGGCCAGACCGACGAAACGGCCCTTCTTGCCGGCCATGTCGGCGATGCTTTCCATCTTGATCTTCGAATGGACCGGCTCTTCGCCGTAGACGGTCGGCGCGATGTAGAACAGACCTGCCTTCGCATAGGCTTCGCGGGCGAGGTCAAGGCCGCCGAGCTCATAGAACCACGCCTCGTACTGGTCCGGATCCGGGAAGCCGAAGGGGATGGTCGAGGTGAAGGCGAAAGCCGGGATCTTGCCGGCTTCGTAGCCGTCGAAGGTCTTCATCATCTCGAAGGCGCCGGCGCGAACCGCATCGAAGGCCTGGTTCGCAGGAACCAGCTGGCCGGCGGAAAACAGATTGATCTTGAAATTGCCGTCCGTCAGTTCGGCGACCCGGTCGACGAATTTCTTCTCGAATTCATAAGGGGTGGTGCCAGCGTCCCAGAGCGCCTGCATGCGCCATTCGACGGTTTCCTGTGCCTGCGCAACAGCCGGGGCTGCCAGAGCAGCTCCACCGAATGCGGTACCAACCAGCAGGCGACGCCTATTCACTTCCGTCATGATGTCCTCCCAGGGAACTATGGTGTTATTTGTCCATTGATCTAATCTGTCCTAAAATTTATTGGGACAATCAAGGGACAGTTGGGATTGATTCTTCAGACACTGTACCAGAAATTTCGGGGGGGACAATTTTAATGAGCGACGGTATGAGCGCCAGTATGAGCGACGGTATGAGCGCCAGTATGAGCGCCAGTATGAGCGCCAGTAGGAGCGCCAGTAGGAGCGATGGACCGAAACGCACATCCCGCGTCGACCGCATCGTGGAGAAGGTCGCGCTGATGCTGGAAGCCGGCGCCTACAAAACCTTCGAGCGCCTGCCGTCGATCCGCCAGGCTGCGCGCGAGCACGGCGTCTCGAAAAACACCATGGCCGAGGCCTATGACCGGCTTGTCGCCAGAGGCCTGCTCGAGGCACGGGCCGGATCCGGCTATTACATCGCCCAGTTCAAGGCGCCCAACCCGGCACCGCCCGCACCGCATGTGACGGCAGCCGTCGATGCGGTCTCGCTTCTGCGCGAACAGCTCGACCAGCATTACGAGGTCCGTCCCGGCGACGGACGCCCGCCCGCCTTCTGGATGGAGGGTTCGGAATTGCGTCGCCATTTCGCCAATGCCAAGGCCCCCTACCCCGACGCCATCAACTTCGGCTACGGCAGCCCCTGGGGCTATGCGTCCTTGCGGGAGCGGTTAAGGGTCCTGTTGCTGGAACGGTCGATTTCCGTTCAGCCCGAGGGTCTGCTCCTGACCCACGGCGTCAATCACGGGCTCGATCTTATCATCCGGCACCTGATCGAACCGGGGGACACGGTTTTTGTCGACGATCCCGGCTATTATCCGCTGTTCGCGAAGCTGACCTTCGCCAAGGCGGAAATCGTCGGGATCAAACGAAACCATGACGGGCCGGACCTTGAGGATCTGACGGCCAAGCTCGCCGTCCACCGGCCGAAAATGTTCGTGACCCAGTCCCATGCGCATAATCCAACGGGAAGCTCTCTGTCGCCGGCCTGCGCCTTCGGCCTAATGCAGCTTGCTGAACGCTGGGGGTTCCTGTTGGTCGAAAACGATGCCCTTGCCGACATCGTGCCCACCGCCCTGCCCCGACTTGCGGCTCTCGATCAGCTCAACCGGGTGCTTTACGTCGGCACGTTTTCAAAGACATTGTCCGCCGGGCTGCGCTGCGGCTATGTGGCGGGCAATCCTTCCATCGTCCGCCACTTGAACGACATCAAGATGATCACGTCGGTCGCCTCGTCCGACCATGTGGAACGGTTCATATTCAACCTGATCCAGGCCGGCCACTATCTGCGTCACCTGCGCAGGCTCAAGACCCGCGTGGAAGACGCGCACAAGGCCGCCTACACCCAGATGGAAGCGCTCGGCCTGTCGGTCCGCGAAAGCTCGACGTCGGGCTTCTATCTCTGGACCGAGTTTCCCGACGGGGTCGATGAACTCGACCTGTGCCGGAAGGCCGCCGAACAAAGCATCTTCATCGCTCCCGGCTCCGTCTTCCGGCCAAACCGGAAGGAACGGCAACGCGCAGCCATGCGCGTGAACGTCGCCTATGGAACCGATCCGAAATTCGTCTCGTTTCTGGAGAATTTTCTGGCGAAGAAATAGCCCCCGCTCGGGGTATGCTTATTTCATCAGGACCCGCGCCGCGGCATTGCGGGCATGATCGGCAACGCTCGGATCCCGGGTGATCAGGGCGGCCACGATGGCGCCGTCGATCAGAAGCCCCAGTTCGTGGGTCAGGCCTTCGGGGTCGGCCGGGCGGGCATCCCTGGCCAATTCCCGGATCTTGTCGAGCACCACCGTCTTGTGGCGGATCGCGATGTCCCGGAGACGGTCGTCGTCCTTGTCGTGCTCGCCGACCGCGTTGATGAAGGGGCAGCCGAAGAAGTTTTCCTCGCAGAACCAACGCTTCAGCACGTCGAACAGGTTGACGAGCTTGTTGGTCGCATCGCCTGGAATGGCATCCACTTCCGCTACGAACCAGTTGCGCCACTGCTCGCCTTCTCGTTCGAGGACGGCTTCCACCAGACCTTCCTTCGATCCGAATGCTTTATATAGGGTGGTCTTGGCCGTACCGGCGGCCGCGACCACCGCATCGACACCGGTCGCGTTGATCCCGTGCCGGCAAAACAGGTCGGACGCCGCCAGAAGCAACCGCTCTTTCGCGCCGCCGCCACGTCCTTCCACGCCCTTTTCCAATTCAATAACCGTCGCCAAGATTGCCCCCAAAAGAATACAGATCTGTTTCCTATTGGTAACGCAATGAGGCGCCGATTGCAATATTATGAACGCGATCCTCCGGACTGCGAAAACGGTGAACCTGAGGTACACCCGCTCAGAAAATAGGCTGTTTTTCGGGCAATCGCGCGCATTATGTGCAGCGCAGCAAGCTCAAAAAACGGACCCAGATTGAAATTCCGTTTAAGATTCAAGGCAACGAGGTCCTTTCCGCCAGTTGGCACGTTCCATGCAAATCAATCGAAAAGAAAACAGAACGGTTTGTTTCCTTTTCGAGGAGCTTGATGGTGAAGGGTGCACATATAAAGGCAACGGGGATCTCCCACACATACCGGCGCGGGGCCACGAAAGCCCTGGACGGTATCGACCTGGAGATCCAGCCCGGTGAGGCGATTGCCCTGATCGGCCGCTCCGGCTGCGGCAAGTCCACCCTGCTGCACATCCTTTCCGGTCTGTCCCAGGCAAGCGAAGGCACGGTCCATGTGGACGGCGCGCTCGTCACCGGCCCCTCCCCCAGCCGGGTGATGATGTTCCAGGCGCCGAGCCTTTATCCCTGGATGACCGTGGAACAGAACGTCGCCGTCGGGCTCAAGTTCAACGGCCGGATGCGTGAGGCGAAGACCCGGGTTCCGGAAATGCTCGAGCTGGTGGAGCTCGGCTCCTATGCCAAGCGCAATGTCCAGGATCTTTCCGGCGGCCAGCAGCAGCGCGTGGCTCTGGCCCGCTCGCTGGTTCTCAACCCGCAGATCCTGTTTCTCGACGAACCGCTGTCGGCGCTCGACGCCTTCACCCGTCATGCATTGCAGCGGGACATCCGCCGCATCGCTGCGGAGATGGGCATCACTCTGGTGCTGGTCACCCACGACATCAACGAAGCCGTGATGATGGCCGACCGGGCCCTAGTGATGAAGGCCAACCCGGGGCGTTTTTCCGCGGAAGTCGCCA
Source organism: uncultured Roseibium sp. (assembly GCF_963675095.2). GTDB lineage: Bacteria > Pseudomonadota > Alphaproteobacteria > Rhizobiales > Stappiaceae > Roseibium. The sequence continues at coordinate 80,432 of NZ_CAXXSJ010000060.1, forward strand.
TTCCGATCGAAGGCGACCGCGCACCCTCCAGCCCGGAATTCGCGACCGCCAAGGTCGCCCTGGTCGAAGCCTATGAGGGTGCGGCCGGGCTCACCATGGCCGAATCCGCGGCGCCGGACCGGCTGACTTCCACGGCCGCACCCGCTCCGGCGCGGGTGCGGGCCATCAAATAAACGAACCACCATCCAGAGAAACCCACCTTCCAGTAACAAGGGGAATGACATGGTCGATAAGAAAAACGGACAGGCAGACGGCAACAACACCGGAAACCTGGATTGGGATGACGACTACATCCCGAGCGATTTCACCCGGCGTCAGACGCTGGACATGTTCGCAGCCGGCGGCCTGATGGCAGCCCTTGGCCCGCTGATCGGCGCCATGAACTCCCCGGCGTTCGCCTCTGCCGACGACGAGGTTGTGCGTATCGGCTACCTGCCGATCACCGACGCGACGGCCCTGCTGGTCGCCCACGGCATGGGCTACTTCGAAGACGAAGGCCTGACCGCCGAACGTCCGACCCTGATCCGCGGCTGGTCGCCGCTGGTGGAAGGCTTCGTTTCCGGCAAGTTCAACCTGGTGCACTTCCTGAAGCCGATCCCGGTCTGGATGCGCTACAACAACAACATTCCGGTCAAGCTGATGGCCTGGGCACACACCAACGGCTCCGGCCTGGTGGTCGGCGGCCACACGGACATTACCGACTTCTCGCAGCTTGGCGGCAAGCAGGTTGCCGTTCCCTTCTGGTACTCCATGCACAACATCGTGCTGCAGTACGCCCTGCGCCAGTCGGGTATCAAGGCGGTGATCAAGGGCGAAGGCGAGCCGCTGGCCGCCGACGAATGCAACCTGCAGATCCTTCCGCCGCCGGAAATGCCGGCCGCCCTCGCCAGCCGCAAGATCGACGCCTACATCGTCGCCGAACCGTTCAACGCGCTCGGCGAAATCAAGGCGGGTGCGCGCATGCTGCGCTTCACCGGCGACGTCTGGAAGAACCATCCGTGCTGCGTGATCTGCATGCACGAGCAGGCCACCACCGAAAAGCAGGAATGGACCCAGAAGGTCATGAATGCGGTGGTCCGCGCCCAGATCTATTCCTCCCAGAACAAGGCGGAAGTCGCACGGCTGATGTCCAAGGACGGCGAAGGCTATCTGCCGATGCCGGCCAAGGTCGTCGAACGGGCGATGACCCACTATTCCGACGACGAAG
>NZ_CAXXSJ010000061.1:0-136818 GCF_963675095.2 uncultured Roseibium sp.
TTCGATTGAGACGGGATCGCGGACGCCGATGGCGACTGGCTGCCGCATGTCGCAAATAGGCTATCCTGCGACTGAAACCCGTCATGCCTTCCGGTCCCGCCTTGAAATGATGCCGGCAACGGGAAGCGGCTCGGCCCTTGTTCGAAAGGGTCATCCGTTCTACCCCTAACGATGGTACGGACCGCACCGGAGATAAACCGGCTGCCGGTTCGGTTTCATGATGTTCAGGGCTTTGCTTCATGTTGCGATATTCATTTCTGGAACTGGCCAAAAACGCCTTTTCCGCCCACAAGAACTGGGGCCGCCAATGGCGGGCGCCGGAACCCAAGGCCGAATACGACATCGTCATCGTCGGTGCCGGCGGCCACGGGCTGGCCACCGCCTATTACCTGGCGAGCGAACACGGCCTGAAGAACATCGCGGTGATCGACAAGAGCTGGCTCGGCGGCGGCAATACCGGCCGTAACACCACCATCGTGCGGTCCAACTACCTCTGGGAAGAAAGTGCCGCGCTCTACCAGCACGCGATCGACCTTTGGGAAGGCCTCTCCCAGGAACTGAACTACAACGTCATGTACTCCCAGCGCGGCGTCATGATGCTGGCCCACACGGTTCACGACATCCAGGTGTTCAAGCGCCACATCCACGCCAACCGCCTGGCCGGCGTCCAGAACGAATGGCTGACGCCCGAGGAAGCGCGGGAATTCTGTCCCCCGCTCAACATCCAGAAGAACATCCGCTATCCGGTGATGGGCGCCGCCCTCCAGCGGGTCGGCGGCACGGCCCGTCATGACGCGGTCGCCTGGGGTTATGCCCGCGGCGCCGACAGCCTCGGCGTCGACATCATCCAGAACTGCGCTGTAACCGGCATTCGCCGCGGCGCGGATGGCGCTGTCGAAGGCGTCGAGACCGCCAAGGGCTTCATCAAGGCAAAGAAGGTCGGCGTTGTGGCGGCCGGCCATACCTCCGTGTTGATGGAAATGGCCAGTGTGCGCGTTCCGCTGGAATCGAACCCGCTGCAGGCGCTGGTCTCCGAGCCGGTCAAGCCCGCCTTCCCCTGCGTGGTCATGTCCAACACCATCCATGCCTATATCTCCCAGTCGGACAAGGGCGAGCTGGTGATCGGTGCAGGCACCGACCAGTTCGTCTCCTATAGCCAGACCGGCGGTATCCACATCACCACCCACACCATCGACGCCATCTGCGAGTTGTTCCCCATGTTTCGCCGCATGCGCATGCTGCGCAACTGGGGCGGCATCGTCGACGTGACCCCGGACCGTTCGCCGATCATCGCCAAAACGCCGGTGCCGGGGCTCTACGTCAATTGCGGCTGGGGCACGGGCGGCTTCAAGGCGACACCCGGATCGGGCCATGTCTTCGCCCACACGATCGCGAAGGACGAACCGCATCCGATCAATGCGCCGTTTACGATCGAACGGTTCCGCACCGGCCGGTTGATCGACGAGGCCGCGGCCGCCGCCGTGGCACACTAGGAGACGGTCATGAGCAGACAGGCTGTGAACCTGGCGGATCGGCTCTCCACCTTTTCCGAGCTGTGGACACCCAAGATCGTCAGCGCCTTCAACGGACACGACGTGATGGTGGTCAAGGTGAACGGCGAATTCGTCTGGCACTCCCACCCCGATACGGACGACCTGTTCTTCGTGCTGTCCGGCAAGCTGACCATCCAGATGCGCGACGGCAACGTCACGCTCGGACCGGGTGAACTCTATGTGGTGCCCAAGGGCGTCGAGCACTGCCCGAAGGCCGAAGAAGAAACCCATCTCATCATCATCGAACCGGCGGGAACTCCGAATACCGGAGATCCGGAAACCGCCGCCGTCAAGACGACCATCTAAGGCCACCGCCATGCTGTTGATTGAGTGCCCCTACTGCGGTGTCGAACGCCCGGAACTTGAATTCCGTTGCGGCGGCGAAGCCCACATCGCCCGCCCCGAGGATCCGTCTGCCAAGACCGACGAGGAATGGGCGGAGTTCCTCTACATGCGTACCAACACCAAGGGGATCTACGCCGAACGCTGGCGCCATATCCATGGCTGTGGACGGTTCTTCAACGCGGTCCGCGACACGGTCTCCGACAAGTTCCTGAAGATCTACAAGGCGGGAGAACCGATGCCGGATCTGGCATCCCTGGAGAAGGAGGCCGGTCAATGAGCCAGCCTTTCCGTACCGAAAAAGGCGGTCAGATCGACCGAGACCGAAAAATCTCCTTCACCTTCGACGGAGAGCGCATGGAAGGCTTCGAGGGCGATACGCTCGCCTCGGCTCTCCTTGCCAACGGCGTTCATCTCGTGGGCCGGTCGTTCAAGTATCACCGTCCGCGCGGCATCCTGACGGCCGGCTCGGAAGAGCCGAACGCGCTGGTCGGCGTCTACCGCAAGGGCGACCAGACCCCGAACCTGCGCGCGACCCAGGTCGAACTCTATGACGGCCTAGAAGCCATCAGTCAGAACCGGTTCCCGTCGCTGTCCTTCGACATCGGCGCGGTCAACGATTTGCTGTCGCCGCTGCTTCCCTCCGGCTTCTACTACAAGACCTTCATGTGGCCGAAGGCGTTCTGGGACCGGGTCTATGAACCTGTGATCCGCGCGGCGGCCGGCCTCGGCAAGCCGCCGAAGAACCCGGACCACGACCGCTACGCCAATCTCTATGCCCATTGCGACGTGCTGGTGATCGGCGCAGGCCCCGCCGGTCTTTCCGCCGCCCTCGCCGCCTCGGAGACCGGCGCCCGCGTCATCCTTTGCGACGAGCAGGCCAGCCTCGGAGGCTCGCTGCTAAGCGAGACCGCAGCAACCATCGACGGCAAACAGCCCGAAGAGTGGGCTGAAGATACTGTTGCCGAGCTGGCCGCACGGGACAATGTCACCCTGCTGCCGCGCACCACCGCGTTCGGCTATTACGCCCAGAATTTCGTGGCGCTGGCCGAGCGGGTCACCGATCACATGGCCGATCCCGACCCGGCCCTGCCGCGCGAACGCCTGTGGCAGGTGCGCGCGAAGGAAGTCGTGATCGCCGCCGGCAGCATTGAACGGCCGATGGTGTTTCCGGAAAACGACCGGCCCGGCATCCTGATGGCCGGCGCAGGCCGCACCTATCTCAACCGCTACGGTGTCAAGGCCGGACAGAAGGTGCTGGTGGCGACCGCCTGCGACACCGCCTGGCAGGCGGCCTTCGACCTCGCCGACAACGGCGTGGAAATCGCGGCCATCGCCGACACCCGCAAGACCGTGCCCGACGCCCTGATGGCCATTGCCGAAGCCCGTAACATCAAGGTTCGCACCTCTTGCGTCGTCACCGGTACGAACGGCCGCAAGCGAGTCTCCGGCGCCCTGCTCGGTCATGTCTCCGACACCGGGGCCGTCAGTTCCGCCGGCGATGTCGCCTGCGATGCGCTCCTGATGTCCGGCGGCTGGACCCCGACCGTCAGCCTTTATTCCCAGTCCCGCGGCAAGGTCGTCTGGGACGAGGCAAACGGCAACTTCCTTCCCGGCGCCCATCCGCAGAACGAACGCTCCGCCGGCGCCTGCCGGGGGCTTTACGGCCTGAACGCAGTGCTTGAGGACGGTTACGCAGCCGGCGAAGACGCGGCGAAATCCGCAACCGGCAAGAGCGCGAAGCGCACCTATGCGGTCGCGACCGGCGCCCATGCCGGCGAAGGCGGCACACTCGGGGACCTGCCGCATGACCGTGACGCCTCCCGCGTCAAGGCCTTCGTCGACTACCAGAACGACGTCACCGCCAAAGACGTGAAGCTTGCCGTGCGCGAAGGCATGCATTCCATCGAGCACATCAAGCGCTACACCACCACCGGCATGGCGACCGACCAGGGCCGCCTGTCGAACATGAACGCGCTGGCCATTGCCTCCAACGCCCTGGACAAGCCCCTGCCGCAGGTGGGCCTGACCACCTTCCGCCAGCCGTTCACGCCGACCACCTTCGGCACCTTCGCCACCTCATCGCGCGGCGACTTCTTCGACCCCGTCCGCAAGACGCCGTCCCACCAGTGGGCGGTCGACAACGACGTCGTCTTCGAGGATGTCGGCCAGTGGAAACGGTCGCGCTATTTCCCGAAGGACGGCGAAGACATGCATGCGGCCGTTGCCCGGGAATGCGAGATCGTGCGCGAGAAGGTCGGCCTGTTCGACGGCTCGACCCTTGGCAAGATCGAGGTCGTCGGCCCGGATGCGGCGGAATTCCTGGAGCGGATGTACACCAACCCGTGGAAGGGACTGAAACCCGGCCGCTGCCGCTATGGCCTGATGCTCAACGACGCCGGTTTCATCATCGACGACGGCGTCATCGGCCGCATCGCCGAGGACCGGTTCCATGTGACCACGACAACGGGCGGGGCCGCCCATGTGTTCGCCACCATGGAAGACTATCTGCAGACCGAATGGCCCGATCTTGATGTCTGGGTGACCTCGACCACCGAGCAATATGCGGTGATCGCCCTGCAGGGGCCGCTTGCCCGCGACGCCATCGCACCGTTCATTCAGGATATCGACCTGTCCCCAGACGCCTTCCCCCACATGAGCGTGGCGACCGGCACCTTCTCCGGCGTCCCCTGTCGCCTGTTCCGGATCTCCTTCACCGGCGAAATCGGCTTTGAAATCAACGTGCCGCGCCGCCACGGCACCATGGTCTGGGAGACCATGGCCGCGGAAGTGGCAAAACTCGGCGGCGTCGTCTACGGCACGGAAACCATGCACGTTCTGCGCGCCGAAAAGGGCTACATCATCGTCGGCCAGGAGACCGACGGCACGGTCACCCCGGACGATGTCGGCATGAGCTGGGCCATCGGCAAGAAGAAGAAGGACTTCGTCGGCAAGCGCGGGCTTGCACGCCCCGACCTGGTCGCCGAGGGCCGGAAGCAGCTCGTCGGGCTGCTTACCAAGGATCCGCGCGTCGTGCTGGAAGAAGGCGCCCAGGTCACCAGGGTGCCGGACCCGGCCAAGGGCACGTCTGCGGAAGGCCATGTGACCTCCGCATACCACAGCCCGGCTGCCGGCCGCTCCATCGCGCTCGCCATGGTCAAGGACGGCCGCGCGCTTCACGGACAAACGCTTTATATTCCCATGCCCGGCGGAGCGATCGAGGTCGAAGTGACCGAACCCGTCTTCGTCGACAAGGAAGGAGGCCGCCTCAATGGCTAATCCCCTCTACCAGCCCGATGCGGCCGAAGAACCGGTTCTGAGTCTCCCGGAGATCTCCCTGTTGAAGACCGCACCGCTCGGCCGGTTTTCCTTCCGCGGCCGCAAGGCGGCTCAGGACGCGGTCGGCAAGGCCCTCGGGTTCGACCTGCCCCAGCAACCGCTCACGGCATCCGAAGGTGCCGATAAAGCCGCGCTCTGGCTCGGCCCGGACGAATGGCTGCTGCTTGGTCCTGAGGACGACGCCGACGCGATGCAGAGGGCTCTCACGGAAGCGATCGGCGATGCGCCTCATGCGCTTGTCGACATTTCCCACCGCCAGGAGGCGCTGATCGTGACCGGCGACAAGGCCGAATGGCTCCTGAATTCCGGTATCCCGATCGATCTGGATACCTCCGCCTTCCCGGTCGGCATGGTCACCCGCACGCTCTTCCACAAGACACCGGTCATGCTCTGGCGCATCGGTGACGACAGCTTCGTCGTCGAGGCCTGGGGCTCTTTCATCGGCTACGTGGCCGGCCTGCTGGAAGAAGCAGCGCAGGAACTCCGGGCGGCCTAGGCTTGGCGGCCTAGTTCCCAAGCGTGAAGGCAATCGATCTGGGAAGGGTCCGCCACCGGTAGGTCTTCACCCAGACATCGGTCGCCGCGTCATCGAACGAAAAGCCGGACCGGCTTCCAAGTGACTTGTCGGAAATGGCTTTCAGCGTCTTGCCGAACAGTCCTTTCGTATCCGCCCCCCGGCTGCCGTCCTCCTCGCCGAAGCAATTTTCGATCTGGCCCTCCAGATTGAAGCTCTCCGTATTCCGGCGCACCTTGCTCGCAATGAAATAGACGCGATCGTAGCCGGCGGAATACTGGTTGTTCGGTGGACAATCGGAACAGACCACCGTCGGGGCACCGACCGGCTTTTTCCGGTCACTGCCATCGACCAGTTCGTATTTGGGATGAATGCAATATTGCGCGTCGATGTGGATCCGGTTGAGGTCCAGTGCGTCCTCGAACTTCCCCTGCGCCGTGAACTGGAGCATGTCGCATTGCTTGAGATCCTGACCGCTTTGCAGTGGCGCGGCCTTGCTCGGGTCCATTTTCCGGTAAGCCGCCCGGCACTCGCGTTTCGCCGAAACCTTGCGTCCCGGCGGCGCCAGAACCCGGATATCGCTGCTGGAAAGACTGGCTTCAATCTCGATCGGCGCCTCGCTCAGAAGCGAAGGCTCGGTTTCCATGGAATCCATCGCCTTGGCGAACAATTCCGCCTTCAGGATCCGAAGCAGCACGGAAGAAAGCTTTTGCCGGTTTTCCGGATAAGGCTCTTCGAGCTTGAAAGACAGCCCCGCGGGCTCCTGCTCGATATGCGCCTGGGGACCGAACCACAGCGTCTTGCCGTCCAGCAGGACCTGCACGTCATAGGTTCCCTCTGCCTGTTCGCCCGCAATGCCGGCGCGTTCCGTGACTTCCTGCAAGGTCGACCGGACCAGTTCCGCCACGGGCGCATCGGAAGCCATCGGAGCCCCGGTCTTGAAATCCAGGACCGGTGAAAAGCGGATGATCATATCCATCGGCCGGGCAACGATTTCGCCGAACCGCGCGCTTTCCGGAAGGTTGCCCTCTGCTTCGCAGAGATCCTGAGAGGTCGGCTGGCAACTCTCCGCGACGGGACGCAAGTAAGCCACCCGCGGTTCGGCTTCTTCAACCTGGGCAAACCCCAGGAAGGTGTGTTTCGTCAAATCGCCGTCCATGAGACCGACCAGGGTTCCGGGCCGGATGCCCTGGATCAGTCCGCCCTCGATTTCGTCGCCGTTGACGAGAAAGCGATGGACGCCGGTGCTCATCTCTCCGCCGAAAACGGCCGCATCGATCAGATTTCCCTCCCAGGAAGGCGTCTGCATACCCATCTGGCCCAGCTCGGGATCATTGTTGATGTCGCTGAGAAGGGCCTGAAACAACTGACGATAGGAAAGGTCCGGGTTCTGTTCGAGGCGACGCAATAGCACGGAGGTGAAAAGGCCGTACCAGCCCTCGTCGCCTTTCGCGGCGCCCTTGCTGAAGTCGATTTCCCGGGCAACCTCCGTGGAACGTGCGGCATAAAAGGCGAGATAGTTACCCATCTCGCCCGACTGTGCGACCGGCGCATCGAATGCCTCGGTATCCCGCTTCTGGCTACCGGACCGAACCGACGTGTCGATGCCGAACACATCCGGCGTCACATTCCGGCTGAGGGAAAAGCTGGAGGCATCCCGCATTCCGCTCCCGGAATGGCAACTGTCGAGCACGAACCAGACATCCGCCCCCTTGCGCCGCAACCCGGCAACAATCTCGCCGATCTCATCGTCGACCAGGGCATTCGGAACCTGGTTGGCACCTGCCTCGGGCTTCCCGATGTCGGAAGGCAGGAAGATCTCGTCCAGACCGTCCCGCTCGTCGTTGTTCATATCCAGCTGCCGCGACCCGTGCCCGCTCATGTGGATATAGATGAAGTCTCCTTTGGCTGCGTCTTCCGCAAGCTTCCTGAAGCCGTCCAGAATGTTCTGCCGCGTGGCCTTATGTTGAGGATCCAGGCTGTCCAGGTAAATGCGCACATCCTTGACACCGCGTTTCTTCAAAAGGGCTGCGATTGCTTCAATGTCGTTCTTTGGGCCTTTGAGATCGGGAATGCCGAAGCTGTTGTCGTAATCGAAAGCGCCCACGAGCATTGCTCGCGTCTCTGCACTGGCACTCCCCGCCAAAAACAGGGAGATGAAGATACCGGCAATCACAGTCCAGCGCATAGAGCGGTCCTCGTTGCATTGGTTTCAATCATGCAGAGAATGATTGATCGAATGGCAAATTATCGTTGTTCAACAGAAACATGTAGAGTTGCCACCCGAGGAGAGTAGCGTCTATTCTGCCGCTAGGTCAAAGTTTGATACAGGCTTGTTTCATGCGTTTTCTGGTTTTTCCGCTTTCCCTAATGATGCTGATCACGAGCCTGGCCGCCTCTCACGCGCAGGCCCCTGTGCCGGATATCGAAGCCGGTGCTTTCAATCCCCTCGTATTCGGACTGCAACTCGCTCAGGAACCGGACCCGCAGGAACGGCTGCAACTCATCGATGGCGCCTTGGACCGGCTGCAGGCGCAAGCAGGCACGGACCCCAAGGTCGTTCTCGACCTGCTCCAGGAAAAAGTCGACCTTTTGCTGGAACTCGACAAAACCGGGGAAGCGGCCGCGCTGCTGGCCGGCATGGCGTCCTACGCCGACAAGAACCGGGACAGCCTCGATGTGAACATCGCCGCCTTGCTGCACAAAGCCGCGGAACTGAACGAGCAAAATGGCAATCTCCGCCAGGCTTCCAGGCTCCTGGAACAGGAGCTGGAGGAGCGTCGGTCCGGAATGCAGTTCGGCGACCCCGTCGCCCGCGTCATGAACGACCTTGCCCGTGTCGCCCAAAAGCGCGGAAACACCAAGGCATTCCAGCAATTCACGGCTTCGGCGGAAGCCGTCCTGACAATGGATAGGCCCGGAGCACCCGGCGGCACCAAGGCGGCCAACAATGAAGGCGGCTTCCGGGAAGTGGAGATCTATTATGCTACGGACCGGGCGCGCTCAGGGAGCAACGACCCGGGCGAATACTACGGCTATGACCGCGGTCAGCTCGAATATGGCATTGTCACCGTCAGCATCCCGGACATTCATGTGCCCGGAGCCATAGAGGCCCCCTCCATCTGGCGCCTGGAATTCGGCCCGGACGCCAGCAAACATGTGATGGTCCAGAAGGTCGATCCGAAAGACGTCTCCGCCTTTTACGCCAGGATGAATGCGGATCTTGAAAAGCATTCCAGCAAGGAAGCCTTTGTCTTCATCCACGGCTACAACGTCACCTTCGATGCCGCCGCCAAGCGGGCCGGCCAGCTTGCCTATGACATGAACTATTCGGGTCTGCCGATCCTCTATTCCTGGCCGTCTGCCGGAAAGACCACCCGTTATATCGGCGATGAAGCGGTGGTCCGGCTCAGCGGCCGCCGGCTTGCCAGGTTCCTGGAGGAGCTCAGGCAGAAATCCGGCGCCGAAACCATCCACATTGTCGCCCACTCCATGGGAAACCGGGCGCTGACGGACGCCCTTGAAATTCTGGCCCTGAAGAACACCGGAACGCCCGACGAACTCCCACTGTTCGGTCAGGTTTTCTTTGCCGCCCCCGATGTAGACGCAGACCTGTTTGCGGAAATGGCAAAGTCGTTCCATCCGGTCGCGCAACGCCTCACCCTCTACACGTCCGAAGAGGACTGGGCCCTGAAGACCTCCCGGGAACTGCACGGCAGCGCCACGCGCGCAGGGCTTGGCGGCGACAATCAACTGGCCTCCAGCGACTTCGACACGATCGACATGACCGGCCTCGGCACGGACATGTTGTCCCACTCCTATTTTGCCGACGACAGCTCCGCCCTTGCCGACATGCTGGCACTGCTGTGGCGCAATCCCGCCCCCGGCAAGCGGTGCGGTCTTGCGCCTCACAAGAGCGACGGCGATAAACCGACAACCTGGCGCTACCTCAAGGACGTCTGCCACGATCGCGATCTGCTGGCGCTTCTGGCACAGTTGAGAGGCTATCCTCATCCGGATCCAGCCACGATCCGGAAAGTCGTCGAGGCGAATTTTTCCGACAAGGACCAGATCAGCCAGTGGGAGACCCTTTTGCTCGGCATGACCGGGCAATAGCGATCGGATCCAATGTCAGGAAACCCAGGCTTCAGGGGACGTCAGCCAGTGCCTTCTGCCAAATTCGCATCGACGTTCATGGTGAAAGCGCTGGCGGTTCTGGCCACACTCCTGCCTTTATGGATATCGGCAACCAGCGCTCAAGAAGCTGCGACCGACAAATTCGTCCATATCGGTTCGATACCCCACGAACACATGTCCGTCAGGGCGCTGGCATTCGACCCGGACGATGCCTTCTTGTGGGCGCAAACCGCCTACGGCCTGACGGCAACGCGGGTTTCCAGGTTTTCGATTGCCTCCGGGACGGAGACGTTCAGTTTCGCGCTCGATGCCGAACTCGCCGGCCCGCCCGTCCTGTTCGACATGGACACCGGTTCGATCGTCCGCCGGGACACCAAAGGCTTTGAACGGATCGCACTCGATACCGGAAAGCGGCTTTGGCGCTACGACACGAAGGAGCCGTTTGACGGCTTCAGCATCCCCGTTTTGTCCTCGGACGGAAAGCGGGCTCTCTATGTTCAATTGGCCGGTGAATTTGCTACGCTTTTCGACCTGGAAAAACAGGAACCGATCCGGGTTTACGACAGCCAGAAACTGCAGCCCGATCTGGCGGCTTATCTGGCCGGTTTCCACGCCCCCGCCGTCAGCAGCGGCGACGGGCGCCATGTGCTTGCAACGTTTGACACGCTTTTCCTGATCTCCGCTTCCGGCGACATTATCTGGAAACACAAGGAAGACGAGATTGTAGGCTCTGCCCGCCTCAGCGACGACGGCCTCCGGCTGGTCACCGGGCCACATAAACGTGAAGACGGCTCCAAATATCTCGCCCTGCGCGACATCGAAAACGGCGAAATCGCCGAACGGTTCGATGTGACTGAGCCTGATGATTTTCTGTTGTCTCGCGATGGCCGGTTTCTTCTCGCCCTGGACCGGAAGAAGTCACGGATACAGGTCTGGGACCTCGACGTCCCCTCACCGGTTCTGACCTACGAAGGCGGCCGGAAGCGCATCGGGGCCGCAGCCTTTTCCGACGACGGTGAACGGCTCGTGCTGGCCCTGGAACGCAGCGACGGCCGACAGGGCGAGTTCGCCTTTTTCGAGCTGGGCGGTACGCCGCCGGATGCGCAGCCTGAAGAAGAGGAAACCCGGCGCCTGGTGACCAACACGGGACATTCCGCTCTTGTCACCGCCAGCACAGTTTCGCCCGACGGCCTCCTGATGGCCTCCGGCGACAGCGAGGGATATCTGTGGCTGTGGCACGTTCCGACACGCCGCGCCATTCGTGGGAACGCCCTGCCCGGTCAGTCGATCAGCGATCTTACCTTCCTGGACAGCAAGACCGCCCTGATCGCGGGCTCCCAAGGGATCTATCTCTGGAACGCCGCGTCGGGCAAATTATCGCCCTTCGACCCGGTGAAATACAACCGGCTGCCGGTCGGGAAGTTTCAAAAGGCCGGCGATTTCATCTGGTTCTGGGACAACGCCGATGTCGCGGTGCTCGACCTGAAAAACGAAAGGCTGCGTTTCGAAAGCCTGCGGTTCCACAGGGATTACGACAGTCTTCTCGAAACGCTTCATGTAAGCCCGGACGGCAGCGAATTCGCCGTCGCAGCCAGTAGTGGTGATGTGTACCGCTTCGATGCGCAGACCGGCCAGCTCCTTGAACGTCTTCAAGGCCAGAAGGGCGAGATCTTCAAGCTTGCCTATGGCACGGCTGGAAAAGAGCTGTTCGCGATCCTGTCCGAGCAGGATCCGGCCGGCGGTAAGAAGCAACACATCCTTGCCTGGCACCTCACCGGACCGGATGCGGCAAGCAGCAGCTCGAGCCTCCTTTACAAGACCGCTATCGGCAATGAATTTCTCTCCGACATCTGGATCGCTCCTGACGGAACCCACCTGGTGGTCTCCGGCGGCAACGAGAAATACTGGCTGATCGACCCTCTTACCGGCGATATCGCCGAAGAGCGCCGCTGGTTTCCCGCCCAGGAGAGCCTGCAGGCGATATACGGCGTGAAAATCAAGCCGGTTCCAGGCTCGGCCCAAGCGATTGTCCAGGCAGGCGCCCTGCCCCTTCAGCTCAGCGCAATCGACTTTGACAAGGGCGAATGGATCGGGGCGTTCCGCACCGAAGTCAGCCCCTTCCAGGCCGTCCGGTTCTCCAAAGACGGCAGGAACCTGATGTTCAATGCCCCGGGCTACGTGCACCTCTGGTCGCTGGAAGAAGGCAAGGAGGTCAAACGCCTTACGAACCTCTCCCGCAATCCCGCCTTCGACAACCTAGCGCCGGACGAACGGGGACTTCTCACGCTCGACTATCAACAGGGCACCGCGAACGGCGCCCTTGCGACCGATATCAGGTTCTGGAATCCCCGCGTCGGCAATCGGACGATCATGTCGATCCCGACCACGATCCGGGATCCGTCCAACGGCCGGTTTGCAATGAACGCCCCGCAAAAGGTCCGGTTCTCCAACAGCGGCAATCACATATCGTTCCTCGGAAGCGGCTTTCTGGCGGTCTGGGATATCAAGAGCGGCGCTGCGAAACTGACTGCCTACGATGCGTTTCCCGTGGTCGGCGACGGCATCCTGTTTTCTCCCGACGACCGGCTGGCGACCGCCCCGCTTGAAATGGCGGACGACGGGTCCGCCCGCCTTGCGACCTGGGATCTGGACACCGGACAGGAACTGTGGCGCACGAAACTTCCGGCGAAGGGCACCGTGTCCGTCAGCTACAATTCGAAAACGGACACGCTCCTGGTCGGCGATCAACTGGGCGGCGTCTTGTGGACCTACCACGCCCGCACGGGCGAACAGCTCAGGGAAATCGATCTGCGGCGGTACGGACAGCCCGTCCGGATCGCAAATGCGGGCGCAGACATGGCGGATCTGATCGCGTCGAGCTGGCTCGGCCATGCCGCTCTTGCCCGGTCCGACGATCCGGATCAGATGGTCGAATTCGCCGGGCAGGCGCAGATCGTGGCCGCAGCCTACTCGAACGACGAAACATGGCTTGCGACCGGCGACGACAAGAACCACGTGGTCCTGCGGGACGCTGAGACCGGGGAAGAACTCGCCCGGTTTGCCGCCCAGGCCGGCCGTGGAAACACGATCAGCTTTTCCCCCGACGATTCCCTGCTGGCGGTCGTCGAAAGCGATGGGTCGGCCACTTTATGGAACACACTCACGGGCGAGAAGCTCGTCAAGATGATGTCCCTGCAAGAGGATGGCGGATGGCTGACCGTCGCGCCGGACGGACGATATGACGCCAGCGATCCGGGCGATGTGGCCGCCCTTTCCTGGGTGCGCAAAAGCGACCCGCTGACCCCCTTGCCCGTTTCCGTGTTCTACCGGGACTATTATGAGCCCCGCCTCCTACCCCGCCTGCTCGCCCTCGACGAATTTCCGGAAATCCGGGACATTGCCGACATCAATATCGACGTTCCGAAAGTGAACATCGACAAAGTGGTAGAAACCGATCGTGGTCTGCTTTCGGTCACCGTGGCTGCCGAAGAGACGATTGGCGATAACTCCGATGGCGGATTCTCGCTGAAACTGTTCCGCGACCGCCAGCTTGTCGGCCAGTTCCCCGATCCTTTCGGACAGCAAGACGGGGTGAGCATTCAATCGGGCTCAGACGGAAAATCCCTGATCACCTTTTCAGGGATCAAGTTGCCGCCTTCCGACAAAGCAGACGATATCCGGACCTTTTCCGCCTATGCCTTCAATGCCGATGGCGTGAAAGGAGAGCGAGTCTCGTTCAGCTATCGCTACAACGCGGAGACCGGCGTCCGGGCGCCCAGAGCCTATATCGTGACCATAGGCGTGAACGCCTATCAGAACCCGGCCTGGAACCTGCGCTATGCGGTCGCCGATGCGGATGCCCTGCGCTCGACACTTGCCGCCAAACTCGGCGCCGAAACGGCTCAGACCTACAAGGATATCGTTCCGATCGCACTCGTCGCGTCCGGAGCCGACGGGCGGCCGGTGACGGCGACACGCAAACACATCAAGGCCGTCGTCGATGTTCTGGCCGGACGCACCGCGGACCCGGATGTACTGGCGGAGATCGACGGCGCGCAAGAGCTACGTGCGGTGAACCCGGAGGATCTGGTGGTGCTGACCTTTTCCGGACACGGCTACGCCAACCCGGACGGAAATTTTCACCTCTTCCCCTGGGATATCGGCACGGGCACCGACCGGTCTCTGACGCCTGAGCTGCTGGACCGGACGATTACAAGTGCTGCCCTTGCCGACTGGCTCTATGCCATGGATGCCGGCCGGACGGTGATCATCATCGATGCCTGCAACTCCGCGGCCGTGGTCGAGGCGAACGGCTTCAAACCCGGCCCGATGAACAGCCGGAGCCTCGGACAGCTCGCCTATGACAAGGGCATGCAGATCATCACGGCGAGCCAAGCAGAAAACGTCGCCCTGGAGAGCGAGCTGGTACAGCATGGCCTGCTCACCTACGCCCTGGTCTCGGAGGGGCTGGAGAACCTGGAAGCCGATTTCCGGCCCGCCGACGGGCAGATCACCCTGTCCGAATGGCTGGAATACGGAACCGGGCGCGTACCGGATCTCTACCGCCAAGTCCGCGAGGGGCAATTGGAACCCCTCACCAAAGGCGCCGTCGATCTGGGCATGATCATCCGCTACGACGACGAGGATGCCAACGTCCAGCGGCCGAGCCTGTTCGACTTCCTGCAACGGCGGTCGGATATCGTCATCGAGACGCGTTCCGGCGCCCGGCCCTGAGCGAAAATCAGACCCAGCTGACGCGCATGGGGATGTCCTCGCGCATGGTCAGGAACATCTGGCCGACCGGCTCGGCCATATAGCCCGGCTTCAGTTCGAAACGGGCCTCGCGCAGGAATGTCGCCAGGATCACCTTGGCCTCGATCATCGTGAAGGCAGCCCCCAGGCAGATCCGCGG
This sequence comes from uncultured Roseibium sp., assembly GCF_963675095.2. Taxonomy (GTDB): domain Bacteria; phylum Pseudomonadota; class Alphaproteobacteria; order Rhizobiales; family Stappiaceae; genus Roseibium. The sequence continues at coordinate 14,798 of NZ_CAXXSJ010000061.1, forward strand.
TCCCGCGCCGAAGGGCAGAAACTGATAGCGGTTCGGTTTTGTGCCGGTTTCCGGGTCGAAACGGGCGGGATCGAAGCGGTTCGGCTCCTGCCAGAAGCTGCGATGCCGGTGAATGGCATAAATCGGCACAAGGCCGATGGTCCCCTTCGGCACGATGGTTCCGCCGAAATCGGCATCTTCTAGGATGTCGCGGACGACAATCGGGGCCGTCGGGTAAAGCCGAAGCGTCTCGTTGATGATCTGTTCGACGACCTTCAGGTCATTCAGATGCTCCGGACCGATCGGACTGTCGCCGGCGACCCGGTTCACTTCCGCCCGCGCCCGTTCCACCCAGAGCGGATTGAGCGACAGCAGATAAAGCGCCCAGGAAAGCGCAAGCGCCGTCGTATCGTACCCCGCGACCAGAAAGGCGATGATATTGTTGACGAGGCGTTCGTCCGACATGCCCTCGCCGGTTTCCGGATCGCGGCCCCGGACAAGGCGCGCGAGAAGGTCGTCGCCGGTCTCCGCATCCGCCTTGCGGCTGCGCACCAGACTGGTGACGGCCTCATGGATCTTCTTTTCCTGGAGCCGCATCACCGCGCCGCCCGGCCGCGGCAGCCAGCCCGGAAGCCCGAGCATCTTGTAGAGGATCCACCAGTTCACATGGCCGAAATAGGCCGCATGCCCGGTCTCGATCACCTTGATGACATCATCCGCGCCGCCTTCCAGCATGGTGCGGGAGATGACCGAGAAGGCGACCCGGAACATGTCCCTGTTGATGGCGCGGAAACCCGTGCCGCCTTCCGCTTTCCATGCCGCGATCTGATCTTCCGCCGACTGGCGCATCACCGGCACATATCGCAACAGCTCCTCATGCCGGAATAGCGGTGCGGTTATGGCCCGCTGCCATTTCCAGTCATGGCCTTCCGACGAAATCATCGCATTGCCGAAAAGCGGCTCCAGCGTCTCGTTCTGCAGCCGGCCCTTGGGAAAGTCTCCAGCCTTCCGTTTCAGCACCGTTTCGACGAATTCGGGACCGGTGATAAAGGCCAGCTTGGGAAAACTGTCCGTCATCACCAGAGGCTGCTCGTAGGCCGCTTGCGGAATGATGCCCAGATTGTTCTTCACCAGCCGGGCCAGGTTCGCCGGAAAGCCGAGCGCTTTCGGTGCCGGCGGTACATAGGCCGGAACGGTGCCGGTATCGGGCACACCATTACCGCTCATGCGGTTTCCCCCTCCGCTGCGGCCGGAACCTTTTCCTTCAGCGACTTCAGCGGCACATGCTCCGCGTTGACATGGGAATAAAGCGCCTCGTAGTCCTCCCATTCGGTCCCGAACAGGCGGTCGAGCACACGCGTCCCGAGACCGTAGTTGCCGGTGTATCTCGAGTGATGCAGGGCATGATAGGTCGTGGTCGTCAGCACCTTGCCGACATGTTTGTTGTAGCCGGCCGCGCGGAATTCGAAGTTCGCGTGAGAGAAGGAATTGATGATCAGGTAGCCGATGAACCAGGCCGCGATCCCGAAAAAATTCACGCTGACGACCTGATCGGCCACCGCGAACGGCAGCAGCATGCCCAGATCGAAGATAAGCTTTTCGGTGAAGGAGAAGGATATCGCTGTGAACGGCGTGTTCAGGCGGCTTTTATGGTGCTCGGCGTGGATCCAGTGCAAAGACTTCAGATGCATGGCCCGGTGGGAAAAATAGTGCCAGATCTCCGCCCAGACGGTCATCGCCAGCGCGGTCCCCCAGAATGAAGCGGCCGACGTGTTCTGGAAAAGGCCCAGGGCCAGACACAGGCCCAGGAGAACCGCATGAAGCGGCGTGTGGATGGAGTTTTTCAGCTCGCGCTTCAGCTGCCGGCTGCTTTCCGGCAGGTCGTAGATGGTTCTCTGGCAAATGCGCCAGTCATGCTTCTTGGCGAAATACCAGATGCCCGCCATGACATGGCCGAGGATTGCGACGACGCCCAGAACAATCCAGCTCGCAGTGGTCATTGATCCGTCTCCCCCTTGCCGGCCCGTGATTTGAGAAAAAGCCTGAGCATATGCCGTAACCCGTTGCGGCCCGACATTTGCGCACCGTGTTTCTGCAGGTTCAGCTTCATCGGGATCGACAGTCCGTTTTCCGAATGCAGAAATTCCGGCGCGGTCTCCTCAAACCCGAGCGCCCGGTAATAATCGGTCAGGCTCGGGATACAGTCGATGTAACACTCGTGCATGCCATCGCGCACACCGAGCTGGACGGCCTGGGCAATCAGCATCATGGCGGTCGGACCGCCACGATTGGCCTTGTCGACGACAAACTTCGTGCAGATCCCGCAGTGGTTCGGAAATTGCGGCGAAGCTGTCATGCCGTAGATCGTCTCAAGTCCGCCCAGCGGCCCGTCGCAGGCATAGTTGACCCGCAACGTACCGATGGTTTCACCGCCTTTTTGCGCTATGAAACAAAACCCGGTCTGGTCCAGCCCATCCGAGATTTCCCGGTTGTCGCGATCCGCGTGGGGTGAGGTCCGGCCAAGTTCCTCGCAATAGACCTGATAGCGCAGACGCCTGGCCTTCCGCAGCTGCTCTTCGGACCGGCACAAAATGATATTGATACCGGCAGCCCCTTCAAGACCGGCGCCACCGCCCGTGACCGAGAGGTTGAAGCTGAGCCGCTCGTTGGCGGTTTGCGCGAGTTCCCTCAAGAGGTCTGCGACCAGGTCAGGTCTTTCAGTGGTAAGTCTTTTCAGGCACGCATCGTCAAGACTGAGAGCGAATAGATCCGATCCGGCTGTAACAGTTGCTGTCGCCGGCAACCCCTGAACGAAACAGATTTCGCCGACGGGACTGCCCGCACCAACCGGAATCGGGCCCGGACCATTGTAAGACCCTCCAAGTTCGACCCAGGCCGTCCCCTCCAGAATGACGAACATGTCCCGGTAGTGCTGTCCCTTGAGACGCAACGTATCCCCGTTGCCGAAAAACCGCTTTCCGCAATAGGGCGCAAGCTTGTCAAGCAACGTCTGATCTGCCCCCATTCCCACTCCAAATCGACATCCAGGAAAAATATTGCAGATTAAGTCGCATCAAAATTCGGAAGCATCTTGGACAAGCACCATGGCTCGGTCAACACATCGGGAAGTGCACTTCAGCAGTTTTTCTCCCGATGCGAATAGCCGGCATGATTTTGAATTTGCCGTGCAATTGAATGGTGCAAATACTTATTAAGGGCTCCGGAAATACAGTCTGACATCGATCCCGAATTGGGAGTGCACGGTGTTGCAGTCAGGTCAGACCAACGAAATCAAGCTCTCCGAACTTCTTGGAGCCCTCAGCCATGCCTTGGACATCACCGAGGGCCAGCCACGCGGGCATTGCGTCCGGTGCTGCTGGATCGGCTTCCATATCGGCAAGGCCTATGGTCTCAATGACGAACAACTCGTCGACCTCTACTACACCATCCTGCTGAAGGACCTGGGCTGTTCGAGCAACGCGGCCCGGATCTGCGAGCTCTATCTGGCCGACGACATTTCCCTTAAACAGGACTTCAAGCTCATCAACGGCAGCCTGTCTGCGGCTCTCCGGTTCGTTCTGTCCCATACCGGGCTCAAGTCCGGACTGGCAGAACGTTTCCGCGCGATCATCAACATCCTTCAAAACGGCGGCGAAATCACCCGAGAACTGATCGAGACCCGCTGCCACCGGGGCGCCGATATCGCCCGGCAGATGCATTTCTCTGAGGCTGTCTGTGACGGTATCTACCGCCTCGACGAACATTGGGACGGCAGCGGCAAACCGGATAGGATTTCAGGAGATGACATCCCGGTCTTTTCGCAAATTGCCCTTATGGCGCAGGTGATCGATGTCTTCCAGACCAATGCCGGCCCGGAAGCGGCCTTCAGGGAGGTTCAGGCGCGGGCGGGAACCTGGTTCGATCCGAGGCTGACGGATTGTTTTGAAAACACCATCCGTGAGCCGGGTTTCTGGCAGGCACTCCAAAGCGAGGATCTCGCCAAACTGGTGTATGATCTGGAGCCGGCGCGGCTGGTACGGACTGTCGATGAAGACCAGCTGGACGACATCGCCGCCGGTTTTGCCCAAGTCATCGATTCCAAAAGCCCCTACACCGCCGGACACAGCGAGAGGGTCACCCTGTTCACCGATCTGATCGCGGAACAGCTCGGCTATAGCGCACCGGATCGCAGGAAGCTGAAACGCGCAGCCCTCCTTCACGATATCGGCAAGCTTGGCGTCAGCAACATGGTTCTCGACAAGCCCGGCAAGCTCGACGAGGACGAATGGCAAGCGATCCGCCTGCATCCGGTCTTTTCCGATCAGATCCTGTCCCAGGTCTCGGCATTTGCGGATCTCGGTCCGATCGCACGCGGTCATCACGAACGCCTTGACGGCAAGGGCTATCCGGACGGTCTGTCAGGAAATGACATCGGCATGGAAACCAGGATCGTCACGACGGCTGATATTTTCGATGCCCTGACCGCCGACCGCCCGTACCGGGCGGCCATGCCCATCGAAAAGGCTTTGAGCATCATGAGTGGAGACGTCGGCACCGCGATTGACGAAACCTGCCTCGATGGACTGCACACGGCTCTTGAAAAGCTGGGACGCATGCAGGCCGCTTGACCCTCTGCATCGCAACAAGGGTCTCAATTCACCGATTGCCGGAACTTCGTCTTGATCCCTTAACCTTTAGCGGGGCAAATTCGGACCATGCTGAAGATCGGATCCTACAATATCCAGAAAAGTATCGGAATGGACGCGCGCCGGCGGCCGGAACGCACGCTCAAGGTCATTTCCGAAATGGACTGCGACGTGATCGCACTCCAGGAAGCCGACAAGCGCTTCGGACCGCGTGAAGCCACCCTCCGGCCGGAAATGATCGCGGAACTGACCGATTACAAGCCGGTGCCGCTGGCCATCCGCGAAGGCAGTATCGGCTGGCACGGAAACGCCATTCTGGTCCGCCGTTCCATCAACATTCTCGATTTCAGGCGCCTGGAACTGCCAACACTGGAGCCGCGCGGTGCCGTCATGGCGGACCTGAAAGTCAATGGACAGCAAATCCGCGTCGCGGCCATGCATCTGAGCGTGGTTGCGACCTATCGCAAGCGCCAGATCGCCTCGGTCATGACCCAGCTCCACGCCCGGCCCTACGACCTGCCCACCATTCTGGTCGGAGATCTCAACGAATGGTGGGATACGGCCAAGAGCCTGAAGATGTTCAATCCTCATTTCGAGGTGACCACACCGGGCCGCAGCTTCCCCTCCCCGATGCCTGTCGCAAGCCTCGACAGGATCATCACCAGTCCGGAATTCACCGTTCAAGGTACCGGCGTCCACCGGTCGGAAACCGCCCGGATCGCCTCCGACCACCTGCCCGTCTGGGCAAGCCTCACGCTGGATCACAAGCCGCATCCGGTTTCGGCCGAGGATCGAACGACCGCAGCCTGACACCGTATCGAGCGGAGATCGCACAGCCTCCCCCAACCGGTTCCGCCATGAAGCCGGCGGCTTGTTTCCCTGCACAATTCAGAAAGGCAGTTTCTCCCGAACAAGGTACGGGAGCTCTTTTTTCTTGCGAAAATCTAAGTTACGCTACTGAAGGGAGAGCAATTATGAAAATAAAAACATAAAATGCAGGATTTTGCACATAGCTTCGTCTTGGCGGGTGATCTGATCGCCAGTGGAGACGAAGATTTGACCGAAATCGTTGGCCTTTCACTGCGCGTAACCGCGAGCGCGCTCGGTATTTCCGCCCTGATCGGACTGCCTTTTGGTGCGATTCTCGCTGTTTCCCGCTTTCCCGGACGAACCGCAGTCACGGTGCTCGCCAATGCGCTTATGGGCCTGCCCCCGGTGGTCGTCGGTCTCGTCGTCTATATGCTCCTGTCCAACGCGGGACCGCTCGGCCCGCTGCAGCTGCTTTATACGCCGACCGCGATGATCATCGCCCAGGCGGTTCTCATCACCCCGATCATCATTGCCCTGACCCGCCAGGTCATCGCCGATCTAAACGCGGAATATGCCGACACCTTCCACTCCCTCGTCGTTCCCTGGCACACGGCGATCGGTGCCCTTTTATGGGATGCCCGGTTTTCCCTGATCACCGTGCTGCTTGCCGGATTCGGGCGCGCGGTGGCGGAAGTCGGTGCGGTCATGATCGTCGGCGGCAACATCAATCACGTGACCCGGATGATGACCACGGCGATCGCGCTGGAAACATCGCGCGGCGACCTGGCGCTGGCCCTCGCCCTCGGCATGGTCCTTCTGTTGATCGCCCTCGCCGTCAACGGCGCGGTGGCGCTCCTGCGCGGCACGGAACGGAGTTCGGCCCATGCATGAGGTTGTCAGCCTTGCCAGCCATGCCGACAACGGATTACGGCCGGCGCCGTCGCCGATGCCGCTGCGGATAAGCGGCCTGACCTTCGCCACGGGCAATACGGACATCCTGAAAGGCATCGACCTCGACCTCAGCACCGACCGGCTGACCGTTCTCATGGGACCGAATGGTGCCGGGAAAAGCGTGTTCCTCAAGCTGTTGCACGGCCTTCTCCAGCCGACGTCCGGCGAAATCAGCTGGATGGGACAGCCCGTGACCAAGGCCGTCCGCAAGCAACAGGCACTCGTGTTTCAAAAACCGGTCCTGCTGCGCCGCTCGGTTGCCGCGAACCTGAACTTCGCCCTCGGCCTGCGCAAGGTCTCCGACCGGGCAGAACGGCTGAAGGAGGCCCTCTCCGACCTTGGGCTCGAACCGTTGGCCAAGCGGCCCGCCCGGGTACTGTCCGGCGGTGAACAACAGCGTCTGGCACTTGCCCGTGCGCTTATCCTCAAGCCGAAAGTCCTGATGCTGGACGAGCCGACCGCCAATCTCGACCCCGCGACCACCCTTGTCATCGAACAGGCGATCTCCAAGGTTCGGCGTGCCGGAGTCAAGGTGATCATGATCACCCATGCGCCCCATCAGGCCCGCCGCCTCGGCGAAGAGGTTGTCTTTCTTCATGCCGGGAAAATTACCGAGCATACACCTGCCGATACCTTCTTCGATCGGCCGGCATCCGAAGCCGCCCGTGCCTATCTGGCTGGCGAGATCCTGATTTAACAGCTCATAAGGGAGAGAACAGACATGAGCCTTTTCAAACGCCTGGCCGCCGGGGTTTTAGCCATCGGCCTGACCGCCGGAGCCAATGCCGCCGCATTGGCCGCCGATAATTTCATCATCGTGCAGTCGACCACCTCGACCCAGAATTCCGGCCTGCTCGACTACATCCTGCCCATGTTCAAGGACAAGTCCGGCATTGAGGTTCGTGTTGTCGCCGTAGGAACCGGCCAGGCTCTCAAGAATGCGGCCAATGGCGACGGCGATGTCCTGCTCGTCCACGCCAAGCCGGCGGAAGAAAAGTTCGTTGCCGACGGCATGGGCGTGAAGCGCTTCGACGTCATGTACAACGATTTCGTCATCGTCGGGCCGAAGAGCGATCCGGCCGGCATCAAGGGTATGACCGATGCCACCGCAGCCCTCAAGAAAATCGCGGATAGCAATGCGCCGTTCGCCTCTCGTGGCGACGACAGCGGCACCCACAAGAAAGAACGCGCGCTGTGGAAGCAGGCAGGCATTGACCCGACCGCCGCCTCCGGCACCTGGTACCGGGAAACCGGCTCGGGCATGGGTGCGACGCTGAACGCCGCTGCCGGTATGGGTGCCTACACCATGTCCGACCGTGCAACCTGGCTTGCCTTCAAGAACAAGGAAGCGCTTGAAATCCTGGCCCAGGGCGATGATCGCCTGTTCAACCAGTACGGCGTCATCCTGGTCAATCCGGAAAAGCATTCGAACGTGAAGGCGGAAGCCGGCCAGGAGTTCATCGACTGGCTGATCGGCGCGGAAGGTCAGAAAGCCATCGCGTCCTTCAAGGTTGGTGGCGAACAATTGTTCTTCCCGAATGCCAGCGGATCCGCGTCCAACTGATCCGACGTGAATTGGACGCATTGCAGGAAACGGGGGCAATACGCCCCCGTTTTTTCATGTCTGGTTTCGAATGACAGAACGCAGGATCAGCCCATCAGAGGGCGCAGGACGAAGAACAGAAGGCCCGACAGGACCGCAGACGCCGGCACCGTAATGACCCACGCCGCAACGATCGTCATGAAATGGGCTCTGCGTACCAGCATGCGCCGGTTCTGCTCTTCCCGGTTCCTGACCGGGCGCACCCGTTTGTCCTTGAGCGCATTGTTCTTGTTCAAAAACGCCGTCCGTCGGGTCGAACGTTCCGTGTACCATTCCCGGAAGAACCCGACGCCAAAGACCGCGCCGACGGCAATGTGGGTGGAGCTGACGGGCAATCCGAGCCCGGAGGCAACAATCACGGTGATCGCCGCAGACAGGGCGACGCAATAGGCCCGCATCGGATTGAGTTTCGTGATCTGCTGGCCGACCATGTTGATCAGTTTGGGCCCGAACAGAAGAAGCCCGAAGGAGATCCCGAGCGCACCGACCGCCATCACCCACAAGGGAATGGCGACTTTCGAGACGACCTCGCCAAGAGCGGCCGTATGAACGACGGCTGCCAGCGGTCCGACCGCATTGGCGACATCGTTCGCACCATGGGCAAAAGACAGAAGGGCCGCCGAACAGATCAAGGGCAGCGAGAACAACTTGCGCAGGGACTGGTTCCGGTTTTCAAGTCCCTCCGACTGCATGCGAATGAGCGGCCGGACCGCTGCCCAGGATAAAAGGCCGATGACCAGCCCCCCGGCCAACGCCTGTAGCAGGCTGATCTTGACCAGATGCTTGAGGCCTTTCATCGCCAGATAGGCCGCAAAACATCCGACCATGATCGCGATCAGAACCGGAACCCAGCGCCGTGCGGCCGCGATCTTGTCGTCCTGATAAATGATGAAGGTCTTGATGATGGCCAGGAAAATGGCGGCGATCACGCCGCCAAGCAAAGGCGAGATGACCCAGCTCGCAACGATACCGCCCATAGTCGGCCAGTTCACAGAGGACATCCCGGCGGCCGCAATACCGGCCCCCATAACGCCGCCGACGATCGAATGAGTCGTAGAGACCGGTGCCCCGAGCCAGGTTGCCAGGTTGATCCACAACGCCGAAGACACCAGGGCCGCCATCATCGCAGCTATGAAGACCGCCGGGTCGCTGACCATTTCCGGGTTGATGATCCCCTTGGAGATCGTCCCGACCACGTCGCCACCGGCGATCAGTGCCCCTGCACTTTCGAACAGGGCGGCGATAATGAGGGCCGTCACCATGGTCATGGCACGGGAACCGACAGCGGGGCCGACGTTGTTCGCCACGTCGTTGGCGCCGATGTTGAGCGCCATATAGGCACCGATGGCCGCGGCAGCCATGATCACCGCCGCCCCGTGGGTGCCGGTCATGTAGATGCCGGCTATGGCACCCGACAGGATGATGAAGAGAAAGGCAAATCCCGGGGCAGCCAATCCGCGGCCGACATTGGAGGCCGCCTCCTCGATATAGGTGAACTTATCGAGGTCCTTGTCGAGGGTTGGCTTCTTATAGCTCTTGTGAACGTCCATGCACCTCGTTCCCGGGCTTTCGGCCTCCGGGCTTCTGAGCCCGTTCGTTCGCAGGATGCAGGGATAAACAAATACAGCCGGAAATCAATTCCGTTGGCGCCCCAGTCCAAAGTTTTCTTAGCCACCTAATGCAGATCTGGTCTGCTTATCGGAAATTTAGACAAGTGGAACGCTCAACGGTGTTTGATATGAGCTTCCAGCCGTTTCAAAACTCGGTGCAGTTCCGGTTCACCAGTCATTTCGATTGCTTTGTCGACAGGAACCCAGGCGATAGTCCTCTGGCCAAGTTCCGGAAAGTCAGCAATTTGATCCTCCGCCTTGATCAGGTAGACATCGACGCGGGTGCGGAGGTTCAATCCGCCATCCATCCCCTTGTAGGAGCGGAAATGGGCGAACGGTTTGCTTTCCGCCGATCCGACAATACCCGCCTCTTCATAGGCTTCCGTCTCTGCTGTCTCGTGACCGGCTTCCTTCAGCTCCGGCCACCCCTTGGGCAGGATCCATCGGCCGGTACCGCGGGACGTCACCAGCAGAACTTCTAACCCTTTCCGCGACTTCCGATAGCACAAGGCGGCGATTTGCAGCCGCGGCGGCCGCTTGAAAATGCCGACGAGGCTCTGCAAGAAGATCGATACGGGTGGTGTAAGAGTTGTCGTGGTCATGCAGGTCTATTGAGAAGCTTTATCGAGAATCAAAACTAAGGAATTTCACTTAGCGAATTACGCTCAAGCAATGGCTATGTCCAGCTATAAGTGCACAATGTGCGCATTTTGTGAAAAGTTGCTTAATTTGCCTGCTAAAAACTGCCAATGGAAAAACTAGCCAGCCGCCCTAACGACGGAAACATGCTCTGCCGACCAGGACCCGGGCCAAACCTCCGCCGAACCGCCACGAAGGGCCCGTATCTTCTCAACGGGCACCTTTGCGATTGCGAACGGTTCCTCCCCGGCCTCCCCTCCGGTCGGACTAATTTCAACGCCGATACCGGTAAAACCCAGCTCTTCCTCGCAAGGCAGAAACAGGGACGTCCCGGAGACGTTGGTCAACATCTGGGTCGTGCCCTTCGCAGCCCCCACGGTCCCGCAAACGGCCACGGCCGTCATCAACTCCACCGCCCGCGCCTTCGCGCAGCCGAAGACCCGGTGATAGCCGGAGAGCTTTTCCGTCATCGACGGCACCAACAGCAGGTCGAGCTTTTCCGGAGCCAGCAGACACGAAAGCGCGGGCATCTCCACATCCAGGCAGATCAGGATTGCCATGCGCAGACCGTCCAGGTCGAAGGTCTTCAGTGCGGTTCCCGGCGTGAGCTGCCAGCTCTCTTCGTCCTGCTCGCCCGGTGTCAGGGACAGCTTGTCCTGCCGGATTTCCCGTCCGTCGACAGTCAGAAGAATGGCGGTATTGGTATATCCGCCCTCACAGGCAACCGGCATGGAGCCGCATAGGAGCGAAATCCCGTGGCGCGCCGGCAAGGGCCGCAGCAATGCCAGCAGGTCCGCCCCTGCGCCCGCGAGAAAAGCCATTTCCTCCGTCGCCGGCAGGCCGTCCGGCTTCCAGGCGAGTGCGGCTTCGATCGCATATTCCGGAAACAGGATAAGGCGCGCGCCTTGGCGGGCGGCTTCCAGCATCTTGTCTTCGATATGCGCGGCGAAGGCGGCAGGCGACGCAGGCGCGAAGCCAAGATTGAGCGCACACAAGGCGATGGGGTAGTCCTGCATCGAAAAAGGCTCCGGGAGAGATGAATCCGGTGCCACCTCTGCCCGATATTTCGGGGCAGGTAAAGAGGAACGGGCAGCGTTATCGCCCGATGCTCTAGGGTACGGACTTACAAAATTCTGTATTCAGGTCGATCAGGAAATAGCTGTATCCAAGGCGCATAAATCGCAGGAAACCCGCGAGGTTTTCAAGATTTTGCAACGCAGGAGGCAGCCATTTCCTGGTCGATCCAAAGGACACCAATCCGGCTGCGGCAAGCCGCATCAAAGCCTTTGCACCATGCACGCGCATGGTTCTTCAGGCTTTTCCTCGCTTTTCTTTGCCGGATTGGCGCCTGAAAATAGAATTTTATGAGTCCGTACCCTAGGCTCCGCGGCTGATCCAGAGCGCCATCAGCGAGGCCAGCGCGCCGAGAAAAGCGGCCTGCAGCATTGCCATCTGCCGGTTGCTCGGGAAGGCCTCCAGTTTCGTGGTCGCCCTGACCTTCTGCAGGCCGGCAAGCGCACGGTCGCTGGATTGCTCGATTTCGGTGAAAAGGTTCTTCAGCTCTTCCTGAGCGTGCATGTCAGCCCCCGGCGATTCCTTCTGCCTGCAGAAAGGCTAGGCCGGGGACGTTGCCAATTGGTTAACGTCGATTAAGCATAATTAACAAGGCAATCAGATCCGGACTTTTTGCGGGTCTGCCACATCCAGGATACGAAGCTGCACCTTCGGACTGCCCTGCCAGGTATCGATGGACAGCGTTCCCGCCACGTGCAGGTTCCGCCCCCGTCCCTCCAGCAGCATCTTGCCATGCGGCCTGTCGTCCGCCTTGAAGGAAATCGCCTTTAGGGAGGTTCCGTCCGGCGCGGCAATACTTGCGCGCACATGCCCCTTACCGACCACATCGGCAAAGGCGACCCGATGGGCGGGAAAAGCGAACACCGGTTCCGGATGCCCGGCGCCGAACGGGCCGGCCTGTTCCAGTTTTTCCATCAGATCCAGCGTAGCACCGGTCGCCGTCAGAGCCCCGTCGATCTTCAGATCGCGCTTCGACGCCGCCTCTTCCACATCCTCAGCCAGCGTTTCGTTGAAATAGGCGGTCAGGTCATCGAGCTTGTCTCGCATCACCGTCAGGCCCGCTGCCATCATATGGCCGCCGCCCTTTTCCAGGAGCTTCAAGTCGACAGCCTGGCGTACCGCCTTGCCCAGGTCGACCCCCTGGATGGACCGTCCGGACCCGGTGCCCTTGCCGGTTTCGTCGAAGGCGATGGCGAAGGCGGGCCGGCGATGCGCTTCCTTAAGACGCGATGCAATCAGACCCACAATGCCCGGATGCCAGTCGTCGGAGCAGGTAATCAACACGGCCGGGTCGCCCTGCTCAAGCGCGATGACGGCCTGAGCGCCGGCCTGCTCCAGCATGACGGCTTCCATGGCCTGGCGTTCGGTGTTGAGCTGGTCGAGCCGCGCGGCAATCTCACGCGCTTCGTAGCCGTCCTCACAGGTCAGCAGCCGCGCGCCCAGCGCCGCGTCGCCGATCCGCCCGCCGGCGTTGATACGGGGCCCGAGCAGAAAGCCCAGATGGTAAGGCGCCGGCTTTCCCGCGACCCGTGCCGCATCTGCCAGTGAAGAGAGCCCGGGGTTCAGCCGTTTATGCATAACCGCAAGGCCACGGGTGACATAGGCGCGGTTCAGCCCCTTGAGCGGCACCACATCGCACACAGTGCCGAGCGCAACCAGATCCAGAAGCGCCATCAGGTCCGGTTCGCCCCGCCCCTGGAAGCCATGCCCCTGGAAAAAGCCCCGCCGCCGGAGTTCCCGGTTCAACCCGACCAGGAACAGAAACGTGACGCCGACGGCGGCCAGATGCCCCTGCCCCGACAGATCGTCCTGCCGGTTCGGGTTCACCAGTGCCCGAACCTCGGGCAGTTCCTCGCCGACCTGGTGATGATCGATGACCACCACTTCAAGACCAAGCTTCTTGGACACCTCGAAGGCCTCGAAGGAAGTACTGCCGCAGTCGACCGTGACAAGCAGCCCCGCCCCGCCATCTTTCAGCGCTTCTATGGCGGGACCGTTCGGCCCGTAGCCTTCGATGATCCGGTCCGGAATATGAATGACCGGATCAAGGCCCAGCCAGCGCAGATATTTGGCGAGAATGGCAGACGACGTTGCACCGTCCACATCATAGTCGCCGAAGATCGCAATCCTGGTGCCGCTTTGCACCGCATCGGCCACACGTGCGACGGCCGCGTCCATGTCGACCAGCCGGGACGGATCCGGCATCAGCATCTTCAGGGACGGCGCCAGGAAGTCTTCCGCCCCTTCCGGCTCCACACCGCGCGCCGCCATCACACGCGCCAGCACATCGGGCACACCGAGCCGCTGAGCAATCGTCATGGCATTCAGCGCCTGCGCCTGGTCGAGCCGTTCCCGCCACGCGTTATCGTTTGCCGAACGGGCAACGCCCAGAACAAGACGGCCCGAACCGTCACTGCCGGTCGGGCCGTTCATGAGATCGTCTTTCCTGTCGGGAGCAATCCGCCCAACATCAATTGCCTGTCCTCAATCGAGGTGGAATTTTTCCAGCTGGGTGTGTTGCGCCTTCAGGTACCGCACAGTGCCGGTGGAGGAGCGCATGACGACCGTATGGGTCGTGATGCAGTTCCGGCCGAAACGCACGCCCTGCAGCATGTTGCCGTCGGTCACGCCGGTTGCGGCAAACAACACATCCGGACCGGCCATTTCCTCAAGGGTAAACTTGCGGGAAATGTCGTCGATCCCCATACGATGGGCGCGCTCGACCTGCTCGTCACGGGTGATCACGAGACGGGTCTGCATCTGGCCGCCGATACAACGCAGCGCGGCAGCCGCAAGAACGCCTTCCGGCGCCCCACCTATACCCGCATAGAGATCGATGCCGGTTTCGTCCGGATCGGTGGTGTGGATCACGCCGGCTACGTCGCCGTCGCCGATCAGGCGAATGGCGGCACCGGTTGCGCGGATGTCCTCGATCAGGCGGGCATGACGCGGACGGTCGAGCACGCAGGCCGTGACTTCATTGATCTTCACGCCTTTTTCCTTGGCAACCGCTGCCAGGTTCTCGGCGATCGGCGCGTCCAGGTCGATCAGACCAGCCGGATAGCCGGGTCCGATGGCGATCTTGTCCATGTAGCTGTCCGGCGCGTTCAGAAGGTCACCGGCAGGAGCCATGGCGATCACGGCCAGGGAATTCGGCAGGTTCTTGGCGCAGATGGTCGTGCCTTCCAGCGGATCCAGCGCGATATCGACCTTCGGCCCCTTCTTGGTACCGACGTTCTCGCCGATATAGAGCATCGGGGCTTCGTCGCGTTCGCCTTCGCCGATAACGACGGTCCCGTCGATCGGCAGGCGGTTCAGTTCGCGCCGCATGGCATCCACTGCAGCCTGGTCGGCTGCCATCTCGTCACCGTGGCCACGCAGGCGCGCAGCCGAAACCGCGGCACGTTCGGCAACACGTGCAAGTTCAAGCGTCAGAATACGATCCAGCGCAGCGCTTCCGGCGGCATCAGTTTTCGACATCTAAATCTCCAGTCCCTCTGTCCCGAAGGGCGCGCTCGAAGCGCCAGCCCCCACAAATCAATTGTTACTTCAGCTTTTCAATGCGGATCATCTGCGGCTTGTCGGCAACCACGCCCTTCGACATGACCACTTCGAGCGCCTCTTTAACCGCAACTTCCGTCGTTTCATAGGTAATAAGTATGACAGGCTGAGGCAGGCCTTCCTCGGCCTTGCGGGATTCGTCGTCCCGCACCGGGTTACGGCGTTGGACGATCGACTCCAGAGAAATCCCCGCGTCGGCCATGCAGCGGGCGATTTCCGCGAAAGCCCCCGGCCGGTCGTAAACGGACAAGCGCATGTAATATCCGCCCTCGTGGAGGCGCATGCGGGCCCGCTTGTATTCGGTCAGATCCTTCGCAGGCATGCCGAGAACCGGGGTTTCGTCACCGCGGGCAATATCCGCGATATCGGCGACGACGGAGGATGCGGTCGCATCGCCGCCGGCCCCGGGGCCGACCAGAACGATTTCGCCGACGAAGTCGCCATCGATGGCCACCGCATTCAGGACGCCGTCGATCCGGGCGATGGCCGAGGATTTCGGCACCATGGTCGGATGCACCCGCTGCTCGATGCCGGTATCCGTCCGCTGCGCCACGCCCAGGAGCTTGATCCGGTAGCCGAGCTCGTCCGCGGCCTGGATGTCGGCCGTGGTGATCGACGTGATACCCTCGATATAAATATCGTCGTCGGCGATCTCCGTGCCGAAGGCCAGACTGGTGAGAATGGCAAGCTTGTGCGCCGTGTCGTTGCCTTCGATATCGAACGTCGGATCCGCCTCGGCGTAACCGAGCCGTTGCGCATCGGCGAGGCACTTCTCGAAGCTGATGCCTTCAGCTTCCATCCGGGTCAGAATGTAATTGCAGGTTCCGTTCAGGATGCCGTAGATGCGCGACACTTCGTTGCCGGACATGGATTCGCGCAGCGTCTTGACGACCGGAATACCGCCGGCCACCGCAGCCTCATAATTCAGGCAGACGTCATGTTCCTCGGCAAGCTTTGCCAGATCCACCCCGTGGCGGGCAAGCAGCGCCTTATTGGCCGTCACCACGTGCTTGCCGTTGGCAAGCGCGGTCCGGACGCTGACTTCGGCCGGTCCGCTGTCGCCGCCGATCAGTTCGACGAAGACATCGATATCGGCCTTTTCCGCCATTTCCACCGCATCGGTAAACCAGTCGAGGCCCGAAACGTCGATCCCCCGGTCGCGGCTTTTGTCGCGCGCGCACACGGCGGTCACCTTCACCGAACGGCCGCTCTTGCGGCCTATCATGTCTCCATGCTTGGCGAGCAGCCGGACCACGGAAGCTCCTACGGTTCCAAGGCCGGCGACCCCGACTTTCAAAGCATCTGCCATATTTAAGGAATTCCAGTTCGTATCAGAAATCAGCGGGAAGCCCCGAGCGGGACCACGTTGTGCAATGTTTCGTCCGCGGTTTCAAGGAAACGACGAATATTCCGCGCAGCCTGACGCAGGCGCTGCTCATTCTCGACGAGACCGATGCGGACGAAATCATCCCCGTATTCGCCGAACCCGATACCCGGCGCAACGGCGACTTCCGCCTTTTCCAGAAGAAGCTTGGAAAACTCCAGGCTGCCGAGCGGACGGAATTTTTCCGGGATCGGCGCCCAGATGAACATGCTGGCGTCGGGCGCCGGGATATCCCATCCGGCACGCGCGAAGGAATCGATCACGACGTCCCGGCGCTTCTTGTAGATCGCCCGCGTTTCGACAATGCAGTCGTCCGGGCCGTTGAGCGCCGCCGAGGCAGCGACCTGAATCGGTGTGAACGCACCATAGTCGAGATAGGATTTCACCCGGGCAAGGGCGGCGATCAGGCGTTCGTTACCGACCGCAAAGCCCATGCGCCAACCGGGCATGGAGAAGGTTTTCGACAGGGAGGTGAATTCGGCCGTCACGTCCATGGCGCCGGGGACCTGAAGCACTGACGGCGGCGGCGTATCGGTGAAGTAGATCTCCGAATAGGCCAGATCCGACAGGATGAAGATCTCGTGCTTGCGCGCGAAGGCGACGATGTCCCTGTAGAAATCGAGATCCGCGCAATAGGCGGTCGGATTGGCCGGATAGCACAGGATGATCGCGATCGGCTTGGGCACCGAATGAATCACCGCCCGCTCCAGGGCGTGGAACACGTCGGGGCCGGGCTCAGCCGGGATCGCCCGGATCGCGGCACCAGCCATCAGGAAGCCGAAGGTGTGGATCGGATAGCTCGGATTGGGTGCCAGCACCACGTCGCCCGGCGCCGTGATCGCCTGGGCCATGTTTGCGAACCCTTCCTTGGAGCCAAGCGTGGCAACCACCTGGGTATCCGGATTGAGCTTCACGCCGAACCGCCTGCCGTAATAGGCCGCCTGCGCCTTGCGCAAGCCGGGAATACCCTTGGAGGCGGAATAGCGGTGGGTACGCGGATTCTGGACCGTTTCGGTCAGTTTCTCGACGATGTGCTTCGGCGTCGGCAGGTCCGGATTGCCCATGCCGAGATCGATGATGTCCGCCCCCGCCGCGCGCGCCTTCGCCTTGAGCCGGTTGACCTGTTCAAACACATAAGGCGGAAGCCGCCGTGTCTTGTGAAATTCCTCCATGGCGCGGGTCCTCGTGGTCCTCAACTCTCATCATCATCGCCGGTTCTACGGGAGATCCGCCGCCCGGCTGCGCTCTTTTAGCAGCAGGTTTTCATTTCCGCATCAGCCTATTCGGGCTAGCCGGCTAATTTTGCTCAGTATTCGCGCCGGAAATATCCGAAAGGGCCATATCGCCATGGGTCGCCTGTAACCGCTTCAGCTCGGTAACGGACGTCGAGGGCGAACGCCCCTGCCGCTCCTGGTTGGCGCGTGCCAGCGCCTTCAGGTGTGCCATGGTCGCTTCCCGTTCTTCTTCTGCGGTCAGAGACCTGGTCCCGGTCCCGAGGGTTTTTGTCGCGGATGCAGACGTTGTCTGTACAGGTGGTTCCTGTTGAACCACAGGTTCAGCCCACTCGTTTTCCGCGTTGAGAGCACCGACAAGCGACGTTTCGTCGCTCATGGCGCACCCCGAAACAAAGCCCCCAAGACAGAAGCAAAACACCACCGATTGCCAGTTCACCTGCAATTCCTAATCGACGTCACGGCACTATGTATGTCATAAATGACTGATAATGCCGGGGACTGGCGCAAGCAATCGTTCATTGCGCCAACAAGAAGATAAGTTCGGAGGATACGCGCGCATATGGCCGACGATCGCCAGCATCCCATGCTGCAGTATATCATCAACAACCCCGAAGCCTTTGCCCAGAACCTCGCCAAGACGCTCGAAAATGCCGGTAAGGCTCTGGCCGCCTACATCGAGCCGCGCGAAAAAGGCGAGATTACGCACGATTCCACGGACGAACTGACGGGCGTGATCAAGACCCTCGCCCAGGTGGGCGAATACTGGATTTCCGATCCGCAGCGCGCCGTCGAAGCCCAGTCGCGCCTTTGGACCGGCTATATCGAACTGTGGAATTCCTCGCTGAAACGCATGATGGGCGAAACCGCGGCGCCCGCGGTCACCGCGCCGCCGCGCGACAAGCGGTTCGCCGATCCGGACTGGAATGAGAATCAGTTCTTCGACTTCATCAAGCAGCTTTACCTGATCACCAGCAAATGGGCCGAAGACATGGTGCTGGAGGCGGAAGAGCTCGATGAGCATACCCGGCACAAGGCCGAGTTTTACGTCAAGCAGATCTCCAACGCGATTTCGCCCTCGAATTTCGTCCTGACCAACCCGGAACTGTTGCGCCTGACCATGGAAAGCAACGGCGCAAACCTGGTCAAGGGCATGCAGCACCTGGCTGAGGACATCAAGGCCGGCCATGGCGACGTGAAGATCCGCCAGACCGATCCGACCAAGTTCCAGCTTGGCGTCAATCTCGGCGTCACACCGGGCAAGGTGATCGCGGAAAACGACGTCTGTCAGGTGATCCAGTACGCGCCGGCGACGGACCAGGTCCTGAAGCGGCCGTTGATGATCGTGCCGCCCTGGATCAACAAGTTCTACATCCTCGACCTGACGCCGGAAAAATCTTTCATCAAATGGGCAGTCGATCAGGGCCACACCGTGTTCGTGATCTCTTGGGTCAATCCGGATGAACGCCAGGCGGAAAAGAGCTTCGAGCACTACATGAAGGAAGGCATCCTCAACACGCTCGATGTCATCAAGCGCGCCACCCGGCAGGAGGAAGTCAATGCCATCGGCTACTGCGTCGGTGGCACGCTTCTGGCCGTCACCCTCGCCTATATGGCGGCCAGGGGTGATGAGCGGATCAAGACGGCGACCTTCTTCACCACCCAGGTCGACTTCACCCATGCCGGCGACCTGAAGGTCTTCGTCGACGAAGAGCAGATCCAGGTTCTGGAAAAGCGGATGGCCGAGCGCGGCTACCTGGACGGCAGCAAGATGGCATCCGCCTTCAACATGCTGCGCTCCAACGACCTGATCTGGTCCTATGTGGTCAACAACTACTTGAAGGGACAGGAGCCCTTCCCGTTCGACCTGCTCTATTGGAATTCCGACAGCACCCGCATGCCGGCGGCCAACCATTCGTTCTACCTGCGCAACTGCTACCTGGAAAACAAGCTTTCCAAGGGCGAAATGGTGATCGACAACCAGAAGCTCGATCTGAGCAAGGTCAAGATCCCGATCTACAATCTCGCCACCCGCGAGGACCATATCGCCCCGCCCAGGTCCGTATTCGTCGGCTCGGGCTGTTTCGGCGGTCCGGTGGAATACGTCCTGTCCGGATCCGGCCATATCGCCGGCGTCGTCAATCCGCCGGCCAAGGGCAAGTACCAGTTCTGGACCAACGGCAAACCGGAAGGGTCCCTTGAGGACTGGCTTGCAAACGCGACCGAGACACCCGGCTCCTGGTGGCCCAACTGGGACGCCTGGATCCGCAAACAGGACGCCACCCTTGCCAAGGCCAGAAAGCCCGGTGCCAATCGCGTAAAAGTCCTCGGAGACGCCCCGGGAAGCTACGTCGCAAGGCGGGTCTGAGGCACTTCGTCAGGCTTTCCTGGCAAGCGTCTCTTCCAGATCGGCCGCGGCAACCGGACGACCGAGAAAATAGCCCTGCCCTTTGGCGCAGCCGATGGCTTTCAGGAAATCCAGTTGGTCCGCGGTCTCGACCCCTTCGGCCACGACATCGAGATCCAGGACCTGACCGAGCGAGACGATCGCCCTAGCGATGCCGCGGGCCTTGTCGTCGGATGACGTCTTGTCGATAAACGTCTGATCGATCTTCAACCGGTTCAGCGGAAACTCGCTGATTGCGCTCAGACTCGAATACCCGGTGCCGAAATCGTCGATTGCCAACCCGACCCCGAGTTCGCGCAGCTGTTCCATGACCTGTACCGCATAGAACTTGTCCTGGATCAGGTGGCTTTCGGTAATTTCCAGTTCGAGGAAACGCGGTTCCAGGCCATTGCTTTCAAGGGCCTTCAGCACGTCGTCGATCCAGCTTGCATCCCGGAACTGGCGGGCGGAGACGTTGACGCCCATCGTCTCCAACTCGTAGCCGGTCTCCAGCCAGGCCTTCATCTGGCGGCAGGCCTCGTTCAGCACCCACCGGCCGAGCAGCTTGATGCTGCCCGCATCCTCTGCCAGAGGAATGAACTGTCCTGGCATCATGCGGCCGAATTGGGGATGCTCCCACCTCACCAGCGCCTCGACGCCGCAGACTCTGCCTGAGGAAAGGTCCAGTTGCGGCTGGTATTCGAGCACGAATTCATTTCGTTCGATGCCGTTACGCATGTCCTCCAGCAGGCGCATTCGGGACGGCCCTTCCGACGACATGCTGTCCTCGTAGAAACAGAACGCGTCGCGGCCGGTATTCCTTCGCCTGGTACATGGCATTGTCTGCCCTCACCAGCAGATCGTCGGATGTGGTCCCGTTCTCCGGACACCGCGCAATTCCCATGCTGCAGGTGACATGAAACGCCTGTTCGTCGAAATGGATGGGGAGTGCGACAAGCTGGCTGATGTCGCACAACAGTGCATTCAGCGTGCTTTGAGCCGCACGTTCTCCCCTTATGACGATAACGAACTCGTCTCCGCCGAAGCGGACAAACATGTCCTCGGGCTCCAGACTGTCCCGGATCCGTTCCGTAACGGTCTTCAGCACCATGTCGCCGACCACATGGCCGAAGCTGTCGTTGACGGTTTTGAACCGGTCGATATCGAGGAAGATCAAGGCGAACCGGTCTCCCCCGGACGCGATAAGCCGGTCGAGCTGAAACGAGAAATCCCTCCGGTTCGGCAGACCCGTCAGACTGTCGTGATGGGCAATGTATCGGATCTGCGCTTCGGTCCGGTAGCGCTCGATCGCGATCGCCGCGATCCGGGTCGTGTCACGAATGAGACTGCGTTCACGTTCGCCTGGCACGGCGGCACGTCCCGTGTACATGGCGAAAGTGCCGAGCACTTTGCCATCGCGGGAAAAGATCGGCGTCGACCAGCAGGAACGCAGACCGAACGAAAGCGCAAGGTCCTTGTAGTCCGCCCACAAGGGATCCGTACCGATGTCTTCCACGATCACGGTCTTGCCGAAAAAGGCAGCGGTCCCGCAAGAGCCAACGACCGGACCGATCTCGACCCCGTTGATGGCCTCGCAGTAGGCCCCGGGTAGGGAAGGCGCCGCACCGTGGCGCAGATGACGGCCGTCGTCGTCGAGCAGGAGGATGGATCCCCAGACGCCGAAAAGCTGGGCCTCCATAAGGGAGACGAGGTTCTCCAGAATATCCGGCAGAGGGGCGCCGGCGGCAATCATTTCCAGAACGCGGCTCTGCCCCTTGACCAGGTCTTCGGCCTGTCGCCGGACGGAGATATCCCGGCTGATGCCGAAGACACCGACGATCTCGCCCGACGCCGAGCGCAGGGGAAACTTGGAGGAAGCAACCCAGCGGCGGCGACCGTCACGAAGATAGACGAACTCCTCGTAGTCGATTTTCGGCGTGCCGGTGCGCATGATGTCCTGCTCATCGGCATAGAATTTTTCGGCTAGAGCCGTCGGATGCAGATCGAAATCCGACTTCCCCACCAGCTCATCTGGAGAGGAGACCCCCATGTCCGCGGCAACCGTCCTGTTGGCCATCACGAAACGGGACTAACGGTCCTTGATAAAGAGATAGTCGGAAACCTGGTCGAACGTCCTGCGCAACCAGCCCTCTTCCAGCATCATGCGGTCGAACGGTATTTCCGGTGCGGCATCTTGTCCGCCGGACGGCTGGATCCGAGCAATGAAATCGCTGATGACCGCATCGGCATGTTCATACCGGCTGCTGTCGGGGAAGGCTCTCCTCATGGAAATGAGGCCTCCTGGATGTGTCATATATTTTCAATTTCATGAGAATTTAGAACCGCAAACATTTATATCGGGATAACGTAGCAACAGATGTGAATCGGCAATTTTACCAAGGTTTCATCAATACGGACCCTCAAAACGCTACGACAGATCGGAGCGTTCTACGCCGAACACTTTGGCGTTTCATCACAGGGAATCCCGTGCCGGAAATTGCGGTAAACCGACAGAAGCGCTAGATTGTGCCCCGAAACGAAAACGGAGCGGAATTCCGGACAAATGCAATGAAGCAGGCCCAACAGATCCCCATGCCTCGCCCGAGGCACTATCAGGCGATGCCTGCCGGGCAGATCAGGGCTCTCGGCATGTCCCCGAAAGTCTGGAACCGCCATGCCTCTCCGCTCAGCGTGTACTCACGGATGGCGACGCTTCCCTTGTTGCTCCTGGCGATCTGGAGCCACGTCTGGATCGGCATCGGCCTGTCTGCACTTGCCACGGGTCTCGTGATCGTCTGGCTCTGGCTCAATCCGCGCCTCTTTTCTCCTCCGTCCTATCTCGGATCCTGGGCCGCCAAGGCCACCCTGGGAGAACGCATCTGGCTCAACCGGATGCTGGTCCCGATCCCGCAGGAAGACGCCAACAAGGCCCTGCTGCTCTCCGTGGTCGCCGGCGTCGGTTTTGTCGTTGCCGTTCTCGGCGCCGTGGAAAACCATCTGTGGCTGACGATCTCTGGAACGATCGTCACCTATGCGGGAAAGCTGGTTTTTCTGGACCGTATGGTGGCCCTCTACGAACGCATGCACGATGCACACCCGCTTTACCGGTTCTGGACGTCCGTTCCGGACAATGACAACAGGCAGCGGCGCACGAATACGTGCGGCTTGCAGCGATAACACTTCGCGAGGATCGCGACACCACGTCCCTGTTTCGCTTCACCGGTCGATGGCATGATAGACGCATGAGATTGTTGCAGGCAGACCCTCCCGCATGACCGGCAGCACAGCCCTCCTGAAAGCGATGTTCCAGACCCGGTTCCGCACCGGGCTTTTCCTTGTTCTCGGCGCCCTTCTCGCCTTCCTTCTGCTACGCGGACCCGAGCAGCAGGCCGCCGAGACGCTCGACCCGGAGAATCCCGGCGTTATCGTTGATGTCTTCTACGCGCCCGGATGCCCCCACTGCCGCAAGGAACTGGCCTTCCTGGAAAGGATCAAGCCCGACTATCCCGATCTCCGCCTGGTGACCCACAACATCAATCTGGACGAAGAGTTGGAGTTGATGGTCCGGTTCATGCGGGACCATGGCCTCCCGATCGATCAGATCGCCACACCGCTGCTGTTTATTGGCGACAAGCATCTGCTCGGTTACCACGAGGCGGACACAACCGGCGCCCTGATCGAGATGTGGATCCGGCAGGCCCTTAACGGCACGGAAAATCCCGGAGCAGTCGCCGAAGAGCCCTCCAGCCAGGACAAGCTGGATTTGCCGGTCATCGGAGAAATCGATCCGTACAAATTGTCCCTGCCCGCCCTTGCCGTCGTGCTCGGCGTGATCGACGGTTTCAACCCGTGCGCCATGTGGGTGCTGGTCTATCTTATTTCGCTGATCATCGGGATAAAGGACCGGTCCCGGATCTATATCCTGATCGGGACTTTCCTGTTCGCCTCAGGCGTCCTGTATTTCCTGTTCATGACCGCCTGGCTGAACGTGTTTCTGGTCCTCGGCTATATCCACACCCTGACGGTGCTCATCGGGCTGGCAGCCATTTATTTCGGCGCGCTCAATCTGGAGGAATTCATTCGGAGCGGTGGGCAACTGGTCTGCGCGGTCGGCGATCTCGACAGCCGTCAGAAGACCCGGATGCGGATCCGCCATCTGGTCACCTCACCGCTGGGTCTGGTGAGTTTCGCCAGTATCGTCGGCCTGGCTTTCGCGGTGAACTCGATCGAGTTCATCTGCTCGTCCGCCATGCCGGCCCTGTTCACCCATGTGCTGTCGGTCGCGGACCTTTCGCCGCTATCCTACTATCTCTATATCCTGCTCTACGTCCTGTTCTTCATGCTGGACGACCTGATCATCTTTCTCGCCGCCGCCTTTGCCGTGGACCGGTTTGCGGGCGAAAAATACGCCGGTTTCTGCAAGCTTGCCGGCGGCCTGCTGATGATCGGGCTGGGTATCCTGCTCGCTTTCTATCCACAGGTCCTGCGCTAGTCGCGTCGCCTGGTTCGGTTATTTCGGCTGCTTCGCCCGCCGCTCGGCCAGGAGGCCGATATAGGTGAGCGCCACGGAGGCACCGGCAATCGAGGTAATGTCCGCATGATCGTAGGCTGGCGCGACCTCGACCACGTCGCCGCCGACGAAATCGATCCCGCCAAGCCCGCGCAGGATCGCCAGCGCCTCGCGCGACGACAGCCCGCCGGAAACCGGCGTGCCCGTGCCCGGCGCAAACGCCGGATCGAGGCAGTCGATGTCGAAGGTCATGTAGGCCGGACCGACACCGCTGCGGGCCTCGATCTTCTCGATCACCCCCTGGATGCCGAGCGTGTCGATGTCGTAACCGTGGATGATCTCGATGCCGAAATCATCGGGCGCGTGGGTGCGGATGCCGATCTGGATGGAGCGTTCCGGATCGATGATGCCGTCACGAACCGCCCGGCCGACGAAACTGCCGTGGTCGATCCGCCCGCCGTCGTCATCCCAGGTGTCCTGATGGGCATCGAACTGGATCAGCGCCAGCGGCCCCGAACTTGTCCGCATGGGCCTTGAGCAGCGGCCAGGTGACGAAGTGATCGCCACCGATGGTGAAGAGATGCGTGTCCGTATCGAGGATCTCGGTTGCCTGGGCCTCGATATGGCCCGGAATTTCCGCGTGAACGCCGTAATCGAAGGCGCAGTCGCCGTAGTCGACAGCCGCCAGGATCTCGAACGGATCGAAATGGAACGGATACTGCGGATCACCGCAGAAGATTGCCGAGGCCCGGCGCACACCTTGCGGGCCGAAGCGGGCACCCGGCCGGTTGGAGACCGCCGCGTCGAACGGAATGCCCCAGACAGCCAGATCGACGCCGTTCAGGTCGCGGCTATAGCGGCGGCGCATGAAACTCAACGCCCCCGAATAGGCCGGCTCATAAGAGCCGCCTTTGAGCGATTGTCCCAAGAAGGCGTTGTCGACTGGAAGGGGATTTTTCGTATCCATCGATAGCTCCATGGGTCCGGACACTTCAGGAGCACAAGCCCTAGCCCGTTTCAGAAAGGCGGACAAGCCATCAATCGGCCTGCCCACGCCTGCCGGCAAGCGACGCCAGCAGAGCTGCCGCAGCCATGACCGCAAGGATCAGGCATGTACCGGCAAAGGTCGCCCCGAACCCCAAGCCATTGGCGATCGGGGTGCTGACCAGAGGCGATATGAGCTGGCCTGAAAACATCCCCGTGGTGACGATGCCGGATACGAACCCGCGCCGCCACGCCGGAGCGGCCCTGAGCGCCTGAATGATGAAGTTCGGCATCACCAGCGCATAGCCGGCACCGATCGAGGCGGTCGCCAGCAGCAGCTGCTGCGATGCCGTGCCGGTGGACAGCAGGCCGAAACCCATGGCCATCAGCGCATAGCCAAGCGCATAGGTTCGTGCGAGCCCCAGCAGTCCGAGGATCCGACTGTGCGCCAGAGCCACGAATCCACCGGTCAGGGTCAGGGTTCCGAGCGCGGTTGCCGTCCAGGACGCACTGTCCAGCCCCAGAGACTCCGTGAAGAACGGAAGCTGGGTCGGCATCATGAAGAACAGCATGACCGTTGTCAGCGTCAGCGCGGTCACACCTAAAATGGCAAGGCCCCAGTTGCCAGCACTCCCGTCGTCCCTCTCAGACGGACGGGAAACGTGTGCCGGGCGCGAGGGTTCGCGGGTCACCGCGATCCAGGCAATAGGAAGGCAAAGGGCCGCAAGACCGTAGACGGCGAAAGGCAGCCGGGGCGACACGCCGGCCAGCATACCCGCCAGAACGATGAAGAAAAAACCGCCGAAATTGGTCGCCGCCACCTGCCAGCTCAGGAACGTGCTGCGCCGGTCTCCGGAAAAATAATCGCCGATCAGGGCCGTCTGTGCGGTGGTCACGACCGCGACCGCAACGCCGAGAAGGAGCCGGCTTCCCAGGATCGACGGCAGGTCGGGAAGGTAGAGCCCCGACGTACCGGCAATGACGAACAGCACGATCCCCCAAAGCAAAAGCGGCCGGCGGCCGTAACGGTCCGCCAGGAGGCCCACTACCGGCGCGAGCAGGATCACCGAAAAGGAGGGAGCAGGCACGAGCAGCCGCGTCAAAAGCCCCGCATGGGCGGTCGCTGCGAAACTCGCTGCCAGACCCGCAAGCGCGGGACTGATGGTGGCATTCGCCATGATCTTCAAGGTACCGGCCATCAGCAGGGCCACGGCACGCAAATCGCGCCACAAAGGCACGGAAGCAGTCATTTCTGGGTTGGACATTGGAAGTCACTCCTCTTGCAGAAAACTCAAAGTTTGACTAGCGTACAAATTCAAGTCGACTTGAGGTCAAGAGATGAAACTTCTCGATATTTCGGAGGTCGCCGCGCTGAGCGGAACGAAAGCGTCCGCCTTGCGCTACTACGAGGACCAGGGCCTGATCGCCTCGGTGGGCCGGCGTGGACTGAAGCGCCTGTTCGAGCCTTCGGTCATCCAGCAGCTTGCTTTCATCACGCTTGGAAAATCGGCAGGCTTCTCGCTGGAGGAAATCGCCGCCATGCTGGGACCAGCAGGCGCGCCGCGTATTTCGCGGGATAAACTAAACGCCCGCGCAGACGAGCTGGACCAGCAGATCAAGAAGCTGACCCATCTCAAGGACGCCATCCGCCATGTGGCGGACTGCCCTCACCCCTCACACATGGATTGCCCGAAGTTCCGACGTCTGCTCGACCTGGGAACCCGCAAAAAGAAAATCCGCACGAAGGCCGCACCAAGAGCACTTCAGGCATGAAAAAACCCGCCGGATCGCTCCGGCGGGTTTCTTGAACTTGGAACCAGTCGGTCCGGCGATTAACGCTTGGAGAACTGGAACGACCGGCGGGCCTTGCGCTTGCCGAACTTCTTACGTTCGACGACACGGCTGTCGCGGGTCAGGAAGCCGTTCTTCTTCAGAACGCCGCGCAGTTCCGGCTCGTAATAGGTCAGAGCCTTGGAAATGCCGTGGCGCACCGCGCCGGCCTGGCCGGAGAGACCGCCGCCGCTCACGGTGGCGATGATGTCGTACTGGCCGTCACGGTCGGTAAGCATGATCGGCTGACGCAGGACCATCTGCAGGACCGGACGCGCAAAATACTCGGTCATGTCCTTCTTGTTGACGATGATCTTGCCGGTGCCGGGCTTCACCCAGACGCGCGCAATGGCGTCCTTACGCTTGCCGGTGGCATAGGCGCGGCCAAGAGAGTCCAGCTTCTGGACATGGACCGGCGCTTCGGGGGCAGCGGTTTCGACAGCGCCACCCAGTTCTTCCAGGGATTGCAGCTCAGCCATATTCAAGCCCTCTTGCCGTCGTTCTTGTCGTTGAGGCTCTTGACGTCGACCAGGACCGGCGACTGAGCTTCATGCGGATGGTTCGGACCAGCGTAGACCTTGAGGTTCTTCAGCTGCTTGTTGGTCAGCGGACCGCCCGGCATCATGCGCTGCACGGCCTTTTCCAGGACGCGCTCCGGGAACTTGCCTTCGATGATGGCGCGCGCGGTGCGTTCCTTGATGCCGCCCGGATGGCCGGTGTGCCAGTAGTACTTCTTGTTGTCGTACTTGCGGCCGGTGAACACCACCTTGTCGGCATTGACGACGACAATGTTGTCACCGCAATCGACGTGCGGCGTGAAGGTCGGCAGATGCTTGCCGCGCAGATGGTAGGCGATGTAGGCCGCCAGACGGCCGACGACCATGCCTTCCGCGTCGATCAAGATCCACTTTTTCTCGACCTCAGCCGGCTTGGCAGAGAAGGTCTTCATGAGTTTGATCCGTTCTTCGTCTTGAAACAAAAAAGCCCGCGCGCCCCTCGTGAAGGCGTCAGACGGACTTTCACATTCGTCGGCGCAGCTTATACGCCGGCACAAAAAACCGGTCAAGCACGTTTATTCGGATAGCGACTTAATTTTACAAGCAAAAACAATATGTTATAAAAACGGTATTATATTACCGTAAATTAATCAACCAATTCGCTTTGACACGCCTCTCGCAATAAGGGTGTAATCCGGTTACCTCAATTGGATTCCAACCAAATGAACCCTACAATTCATCATCCCCCTGCATTTTGCCCTGTACACGGTTTATTTCCTGCAACTGGCTTTGCCATTGGCGCCGGGGCAATGAACAATACTTTCATCGGATGTAAGATAGACTGCCCTAAATGCGGTCAGATGGCCGAAATAATCCCAGGCACATATGACGCACTTCCTGATCGATTAAACCTACTAATACACCCTAGTATTTCGAAAGACGCACTAGGCTGTAGTGACAATTTAAGGAATTGGAGATTCCCAAAGGTCGACAAATCAGATTCAACACTGGCTTTTGGAGGCTGGTGTGGAAGGCGAGATACTTCGGGACGATCAATGGGAGCGGCTTCGGGAATTTGTTCCGGGTGGCCGGCAGGGGCGGCGCGGTCCGCGCAGTGACGGACGTCGTTTCTTTAATGCGATCTTATGGCTCGCTCGCTCAGGCGCCCGCTGGAAAGATTTGCCAGAGGACAGGTTCGGTCCCTATCAGACAGCCAAACGGCGTTACTATCGCTGGATTGAAGCTGGTGTCTTTGAGCGCATATTCGAGGCGATCGCCCGTGAGCCGGACATGGAGTGGCTGGCAATCGACGCGACCGTCATAAGAGCACATGCCCAAGCCGCGGGCGGAGCGCGCAAAAGGGGGGATCTGAAGCCCAGGCCCTTGGACGCTCCCGGGGCGGCTTTGGAACGAAGATCCACGCAGTAGTGGACGCACTGGGCTTACCGGTTCGCTTCGATATCGGGCCGGGACAACAAAATGACATGGCTCCCGCGTGCCGTCTCATGAGCGGTCTGCATGCACAGCAGGTTCTTGCGGATCGCGCCTATGACGCTGACAGTCTACATGATCTTATTCTTGAACAAGGCGGCGAGCCCATCATTCCGCCACGCCGCCATCGCAAGCATCAGCATCACTACGACCAAATCGCATACAAGAACCGGTGGGGAATAGAAGGCTACTTCGCCAAACTCAAGCAATGGCGCCGTATCGCTACGCGATACGATAAGCTCGCTGCAAACTTCATCGGCTTCATCAAGCTCGCAAGCATTATGCTCTGGCTTAAATAATTAAATTGTCACCACAGCCTAGAGGCACTCTATTCGCTAGCTGAAAAATTACAGAGGAATGAAATCAAGCCCGAAGAGGCGATTAATAAAGCTTCTGATATCGACCCTGACTTAGGCGCTTTATTTTCGAAAATAATCCAAATAGGCGCATGGGCATTACCGCTACTTATTTCACTGCTAGCTCTTCATGTGGCAATAAAAAGTGGAGAATCCTCAACCGCAGACAACCAAGCAATACTTAATGAACTTATGGCGAATAGAGCCGTGCTTGAACGAATGGCTGATCATTTTGAGAAACAAAACCGAGATGAGGTCAAAATACCCCGAAATAAACCTCCTTTACCAATCCCCAAAAGCAAACCGACTTATTTTAAGAAGTCGTCTGAACGTAGGCACATGGTCAATAGGGAACGGCGTCGAGCTCTAAGGGAGCATCGGTCTCAGTTCAATCCTAAGCATAAGAATTGATGCCATTTTCCGGCTAGTTTTTCCTTGTTGTTTCTCAACACAACGGAGCGAAAAACTCACTGGCAAGCTTGAGACATAACCCGTTTCACCCTACCTACCGCACCACATTTACTAATCGTATTTTACTTGTCGCGTTTCAGGGCTTCGCACATGCTCGAAATCTCTGCTCCCTAATGAAGATTCCGCTTGCCGACATGGCACCACAAGGCGGACAATACGCGCTCCGGACCGAGAGACCCGCAAGGCAAGGTTCCAGCCGGAAAGCTTGGCGCGAAGGCATATCGCGTATCGGGCATTTGCCCTTTGTGGACCCTCAACAAAATGGTTTCCGCTTCTCCCGTCCTGTCCCTCGTGGAGGCAGGCGCCGCCTTTGCGGCGGTCATTCTCCTGTATCTCATCTTCAGCGAAGTCTACCGGTCAGCCCGTCTGCCGGTCTGGATGACCGGCGACGTGGTGCCCCAACTCATCTGCGTCGTCCTGACCGGCGCGGTGGTCGGCATCCTGATCGGCGTCTTCACGGCCGCCATGGGACTGCCGTTCGGCACCATGAGCGGTGCCGGTTTGGCGACCGGCATTCTCATCGGTGCAGCGGTCATTGCCTCTGTTGTGATGCGGCTGATCCGCAGAGCATTGCATCTGCGCCACTCGGCCTGACGCTTTGGGCTGATACCGTCGCCTAGCGCGGCGGCACCGAATAGGTTGCCGTCGCGTGGGCGACGTAGTCTTCCTCGCCCTCCCCGCCGATACCGCATTCGGTGACCGCAAGCCGCTTGCCGAGCTTCAGAAGCTTGCAGGTGGCGACCAGGTCGCCCGGTTCCGGCTTGCGCAGGAAGTTGATGTTGAGATTGGTGGTGACCGCCAGCGCCACCGGGCCGATATGGGCCAGGATCACCACATAGGCCGCCAGATCCGCGAGCGCCATCATGGATGGGCCTGACACCGTGCCGCCGGGACGCAGATGCATGTCATTGGCCGACAGGCGCACGACCGCCTCGCCGGGTGAAATCGCGTCGATGGCGTAGACCCGCCCGCCCGCATGTATCTGCGGAAATTCCCGGTCCAGAAACTCCGATATCTCCGCGACACTCATCACCGGCTGCATTCATCCCTCCCCTTCGGAACACGGTCCCGAATCCGTTTTGCTTTTGCAGTTTCCATTTACGTAAACGTCAACAGCGAACGAATGCAAGCGCGAACGTGGCTGGCCTTTCACCAATTGGCGGAATCGAGGAGACTGGCGTTCCCGCACCAGACCGGACAATGCGATGAAAGACAGGCTCTACCTGCTGCAGCCGGGATTTTCCGACCCCGACTATCCGGGCGCGACCTTCTACTGTTGGCACTGCGCCCTGATGGAAGGCGTCCTTGCCTCGTTCCCGGATCTCGGGACAAGGATCGATGTCCGGCGCATTCCCTGGCCGCGCCCGAGAACCGAGGTCGCGGACCTTCTCGGACCGGAGAACCAGAGCCTGCCCGTTCTCGTTCTGTCGGACAAAAGGGATCCGGCCACCGGCCGTCCGGCCTTCATTGACGACAAGGACGGTATTCTGAAAGCCCTCACGGAGCGCCACGGATTTCCCCTGCCGCATCCGTAAGAGCCTGATCAAACGGGGATCACATGCTAAACGGGAAGTAGGGTTTGCCCTTCCCCGCTTTCAAGCGCCGTGGCCGAGATCCGCCAGAAGCTTTTCCGCCCGCGCCCGCTCCTTCTCTACCGCCGCCTCGAACACCGGACCGTAGCCGCGCATGTCGAGCGGGGTCTTGAGCAAGTCAGCCACGGTTTCGCGATTTTCAGCACCTGTCCGGACGACCGTCTCCAGCACCCCTTCGTACCAGGAAATCAGGCTGCGGTTCAGCCGCCGTTCGCTGGTGTGGCCGAAGGGGTCGGCCCAGGTGCCGCGCAGTCCCTTCATGCCGGCAAGCACCTTGAACGCGGGCCGGATCCACGGACCGAAAGCGCGTTTGTTCGGCCGCCCGCGCGCATCCTTGCCGAGCGGCAGCAGCGGCGGGGCGAGGTGGTAGCGGACCTTGAAGTCGCCGGCGAATGTTTTCGCCAGTTCCTCGTCGAAACCCATGCCAGTGTGCAGCCGGGCGACCTCGTATTCGTCCTTGTAGGCCATCAGCTTGAACAGCGCCTTGGCGGCGATGGCCGTCAGTTCGTCTGGTATGGCCTTGCGGAAGGCCGAGATGGTTTGCCGGTAGCGCTCCGCATAGGCCGCATTCTGATAGCCGGTGAGGAACGCCGCCCGTTCCGCTATCAGCTCGTCGAGACCGGGTTCTTCTTCCTCCGGCTGGTTCAGATAGGGCCGCAGCGCTTCCGGGTCCGCCGCCAGCAGACGGCCGATGGCGAGCGCCCGGCGGTTCTTTTCGATCTGAACCCCGTTGAGGTCCACGGCCCGGTCCAGTGCCTGCCAGCTGATCGGCACCAGCCCCTGCTGCCAGGCAAAGCCGAGCATGATGATATTGGCGAAGACCTGCTCGCCCAGAAGCTCCTCCGCGATCCGGTTGGCATCGATCGCCGTCACGTTGTCGCAGCCGACCGCGGAGCGGATCGCCGCTTCGCGCGTACCGACCTTGAGGTCCGCGTCGCGCCGCAGAACCAGGTCGCCGGTGGGCATTTCGGCCGTGTTGAGCGCGACCTTCGTTCCCTGCCGGTAAAGCGTCGATGCCTTGGGCGAGGAGCTGACGACGATGTCGCAACCGATCACCGCGTCCGCAGCGCCCTGCTCGATGCGCACCTGGTGAATATCCTCAGGCGCGGCCGCCAGACGGACATAACCAAGCACCGTGCCGAATTTCTGCGCGAAGCCGGTGAAGTCGAGCACGCTGGACCCAAGCCCCTCCAGATGGGCCGCCATGGTGACGAGCGCGCTGACGGTCACGATCCCGGTGCCGCCGACGCCGGCCACCAAAAGGTCGAACGGTTCGTCGAGCGTCGCCATCTCCGGTTCGATCAGCCGGGCGGCGAGCGCCAGCGGATCAAGGCCTTCCGCCTCATGGACCGCACGTTCGCCGCCCTCCACTGTGACGAAGCTCGGGCAGAAGCCGTTGAGGCAGGAAAAGTCCTTGTTGCAGGTCGACAGATTGATCTTGCGCTTGCGCCCGAAGCGGGTCTCGCGCGGCTCGACGCTGAGACAGTTGCTTTCCAGCGAACAGTCGCCGCAGCCTTCGCACACCAGCGGGTTGATATAGGCGAAGCGCTTCGGATCCTCCATCTTGCCGCGCTTGCGCCGCCGGCGCTTTTCCGTGGCGCAAGTCTGTTCGTAGATGAGAACGCTGACGCCCTTTACCTTGCGCAACTCCCGCTGCAGCGGGTCCAGATCGGCCCGGTCGTGGAAGGTGGTGCCGAAGGGGAAGTCGGTGCCGTCGAATTTGGAAATGTCGTCGGAGGCGACGGCGATCCGGTCAACGCCTTCCGCCCGGCAAGCCTGGGCGATGCCGGCGACGCTGACAGGCCCGTCCACAGGTTGGCCGCCGGTCATGGCGACCGCGTCGTTATAAAGGATCTTGTAGGTGATGTTGGCCTTGGCTGCGACCGACTGGCGGATGGCGAGCGAGCCGGAATGATACCAGGTGCCCTCGCCCAGGTTCTGGAACATGTGCCGGCCGCCGTTGAAGATGCCACGCACGGCAATCGGCACGCCCTCGCCGCCCATCTGGGCATAGCCGTCGGTGCTGCGGTCCATCCAGCTTGCCATCACATGGCAGCCGATGCCCGACGCGGCCCGGCTGGCGTCCGGCAGCTTGGTGGAGGTGTTGTGCGGGCAGCCGGAGCAGAAATACGGCGTCCGCGTCGCCCCTTCCGTGTTGAGCACGATTTTTTGCGGCGCCAGGAGCGCGCGCGCCTTGTCCGGCAGGCTTTCGCCGGGGAAAAACCGGTCCAGCCGTTCGGCAACGATCGGAACGAGCGTCAGCGGTTCGAGTTCGCCGGTCCAGGGCACCAGGTCGCGGGTCGCGGCCGCGTCGTGTTTGCCGACCATCTTTTCCGGCTTGTCCCCCGGCCAGTCGTAGAAATATTCCTTGAACTGGCTTTCGATAATGCCGCGCTTTTCCTCAACGACGAGGACTTCCCTTTTGCCGCGAACGAAGTCGAGCGCATCCCGCCGCGCCAGCGGCCAGACCATGCCCACCTTGTAGATGTCGATGCCGAGCTCCCGGCATTTGGCCTCATTGACCCCAAGCAGGCGCAGCGCCTCCATCAGGTCCAGGTGTCCCTTGCCTGTGGTGACGATGCCGAATTGCGCGTCCGGCACCTCGTAGATGTGCCGGTCGATCGGATTGGCCTCCACGAAGGCCTCCACGGCGCGCAGCTTATGGCCGATGCGGGTCTCGATCTCCACGCTCGGCAGATCCGCGCGGCGCACATGCAATCCGCCAGGAGGAAAATCAAACTCGGGAATGATGAAGCGTCGGTCGGGTCTGAGCTCCACGGAACGGCCGGATTCCACCGTTTCCGAAATCGCCTTGAAGCCCACCCAGGTGCCGGAAAATCGCGACAGGGCAAAACCGTATTCGCCGAATTCCAGATATTCCTCCACCGAGGCCGGGTTCAGCGTCGGCATGAACCAGGTCATGAAGGCGACATCCGACTGATGCGGCATCGACGAGGAAACACAGCCGTGGTCGTCGCCGGCCACCACCAGCACGCCGCCCTTTGGCGCCGAGCCATAGGCATTGCCGTGGCGTAGGGCGTCGCCGGAGCGGTCGACCCCCGGCCCCTTGCCATACCACATGGAAAAGACGCCCTCGACCTCGCAGTCCGGATCGAGCACCGCCTGCTGCGCGCCGAGCACGGCCGTTGCCCCCAGGTCCTCGTTGACCGCGGGCATGAAGGTAATCCGGTCCTGTTTCAGCTTTGCCCGGTTGCGCCACAGCTCCAGATCGAGCCCGCCGAGCGGCGATCCCCGGTAGCCGGACACGAACCCGGCGGTGTTCAGCCCGGCGTCGCGGTCCCGGCGCGCCTGATCGAACATGATACGCGCAAGCGCCTGAGTTCCGGTCAGGAACACCCGGCCGTCTTTGCGCTCGAAACGATCGCTGAGCCGGTAATCGCCGATCTGGCTATGGCGCTGTAGCATGGCGCACTCCCCTCCATTTTCTCTCCGGTATATTTTGCCAGACACAAAGCGGAAAAAGGTTCCAGAAAGCGTGTAGAACCGCTATTGAATGGATGAATTATCCGGATAACTTCCAGACTACGGAAATATTGACCAGATGGATCTCGATGACCGCGACCGCCGGCTGCTGGCGCTGCTGCAAGAGGACTGCCGTATCCCCAACGCGGAGCTTGCCGAAAAGGTCGGCATGTCGCCGTCCGCCTGCTGGCGCCGGGTACGCGCCCTGGAACAGGCCGGCATCATCGAGCGCTATAGCGCCATTTTGAAGCCGAAACAGCTTGGGCTCGCGTTCCACGCCATCGTCCACGTGCAGCTCGCCCGCCACGACCCGGACGCCATCGCGGCCTTTATCCGGGCCGTCGCGGGCCGCCGGGAAGTCCAGGACTGCCACGCGACCACGGGTCAGGCCGACTATCACCTGCGCGTGGTCTGCGCCGACATCGACGCCTACAACCGCTTTCTTGACGACTTCCTGTTCCGCCTGCCGGCGGTGAGAGGCGCCCAGACGAATGTGGTCCTGAAGGAAATCAAGCGCGCGCCGTCGGTGGCGCTTTAGACGCAGACAAGCCTAACCCGGCTATTCCCAGCCCGCCCGGATCGGCTATAAAGCCGGAAAGACAGAACCTTCAGGGAGCCCTTTCATGTCCGACGCAGCAGCCGCTGCCAGCAGCGCAGCCGAAAAACCGCTTGTCGCAACCCTGTTGCATGAAGGCGTTTACAGGATCGTGATGCAGCGTCCGGAGCGGATGAACGCACTGTCCCGGGAAATGATGACCGCGCTGTCCGAAGAGCTGACCAAGGCGGAGCAAAACCCGGATGTCCGCGTGATCCTGCTCGGCGCCGAGGGCAAGGTCTTCTGCGCCGGCCACGACCTGAAGGAACTGACCGCCGCCCGCGCCGAAGCTGACCGTGGCCGCGGCACCTACGAGCACATCATGCGCCAGTGCTCCGCCCTGATGCAGCAGATCGTGCGCCATCCCAAGCCGGTGATCGCCGTCGTCACCGGTGTGGCGACCGCCGCCGGCTGTCAGCTCGTCGCCTCCTGCGACCTGGCGATTGCCACCGATACGGCGACCTTCTGCACGCCGGGCGTCAACATCGGCCTGTTCTGCTCCACGCCCATGGTCGCCCTGTCGCGCAACGTCTCGCGCAAGCAGGCCATGGAAATGCTTCTGACCGGCGAGAGCATCGATGCATCGACCGCCAAGGAGTTCGGCCTGATCAACCGCATCGTGCCCGCCGACTACCTGGAACAGGTCGTTCAGAAATACGCCGAGGCCATCGCCTCGAAATCGGCCTATACGGTCAAGATCGGCAAGGAAGCCTTTTACCAGCAGCTCGAAATGCCATTGTCGGAAGCCTACGACCATGCCGCCAATGTCATGGTCGAAAACATGATGGCCCGCGACGCGGAAGAAGGCATCGGCGCCTTCCTCCAGAAGCGCAAGCCGGAATGGACGGATAGCTAAAATCCATGAACCACGATCAGTATTCCGACGCCTACATCAAGGGCATCCTCGATGAGGTGAAGACCGTCGCCATGGTCGGTGCCAGCGCCAACAACGTGCGGCCCTCCTATTTCGTCCTGAAATACCTGTTGTCGAAGGGCTATGACGTCTGGCCGATCAATCCGGGCCTGGCGGGCAAGGAAATCCTCGGCCAGACCGCCCATGCCTCGCTTGCCGATCTTCCCGAAACACCGGACATGGTCGACATCTTCCGCAATTCGGCCGCCGCCGGCCTGATCGTCGACGACATCCTCGCCTCGGGACGGCTGCCGAAGGTGATCTGGATGCAGCTCACAGTGCGCAACGATGAAGCCGCGAGAAAGGCCGAGGCCGCGGGCATCAAGGTAGTCATGGACCGCTGTCCGAAGATCGAATACGGCCGGCTTTCCGGCGAAATCGGCTGGGCCGGGGTCAACTCGCGAACCCTGTCGGCCAAACGCCCGACGCTGAAAAGCGGATTTCAGCATCGCGGATTAAAGCCGAGCGGAAGCGAATAAGGCCTTATGGACAAAAAGCGCATTTGAAGGTCGAAACCGGAGCCGTTCCGCTTTCGAATTCCCAAATGGAAAAAACAACCCAAAAAGTGGGGTTTCAACCTATAGGTTTCCTTTGACGCTAACGTATGCTTCGGCCAGTATGCGCGAAATTTACAAGAACGGAGGCTATCATGAGCGAAGGAATACCCGGATTTTCCACACTGGCGATCCATGCAGGCGCCCAACCCGATCCGGCGACCGGAGCCCGCGCCACGCCGATCTACCAGACGACATCCTTCGTCTTCGACGATGTCGACCATGCCGCGTCCCTCTTCGGTCTGCAGGCCTTCGGCAACATCTACACCCGCATCACCAACCCGACGACGGCGGTTCTCGAGGAACGGGTAGCGGCCCTGGAAGGCGGCACGGCGGCTCTTGCAACGGCCTCGGGCCATTCCGCCCAGCTTCTGTGCTTCCACAGCATGATGCAACCGGGTGACAACATCGTTGCGGCGAACAAGCTCTACGGCGGGTCGATCAACCAGCTCAACCACTCCTTCAAGAGCTTCGGTTGGGAAGTCAAATGGGCGGATCCTGCCGACCTTGCCAGCTTCGAAGCGGCCGTTGATGCCAACACCAAGGCGATCTTCATCGAAAGCCTTGCCAATCCCGGCGGCATCATCGTCGATATCGAGGCCATCGCCCAGATCGCCAAGGCCAAGCGGATCCCGCTGGTGGTCGACAACACCATGGCGACGCCTTATCTGTGCCGGCCGATCGAACATGGCGCGGACATCGTGCTCCATTCGCTCACCAAGTTCATGGGTGGCCACGGCAACTCCATGGGCGGCATCATCGTCGACGGCGGCACCTTCGACTGGTCCGCGGACGACCGTTATCCGCTCCTGTCCACCCCGCGCCCGGAATACCAGGGCATCGTGCTGCACGAGACCTTCGGCAACTTCGCCTTCGCGATTGCCTGCCGGGTCCTTGGCCTGCGCGATCTGGGACCGGCAATCTCGCCGTTCAATTCCTTCATGATCCTGACCGGCATCGAAACCCTGCCGCTCCGGATGCAGCGGCATTGCGACAACGCCAAGAAGGTCGCCCTGCATCTGGCGTCCCATCCGAAGGTCAGCTGGGTGTCCTACGCCGCCCTGCCGGAGGACAAGCACCACGAGCTGCAGAAGAAATACATGCCCAAGGGCGCTGGCGCGGTGTTCACCTTCGGCGTGGAAGGCGGCTATGACACGGGCGTGAAGCTCGTTTCCAACGTGGAGCTGTTCTCGCACCTCGCCAACATCGGCGACACCCGCAGCCTGATCATCCACCCGGCCTCCACCACCCACCGCCAGCTCTCCGACGAGCAGAAGACGGCGGCCGGCGCAGGTCCCGACGTAGTCCGGATTTCCGTCGGGCTGGAAGATGCCGAAGACATCATCGCCGATCTCGATCAGGCCCTGAATGCCTGATCAAAGCGATATCTGAAACGAAAAAGCCCGCCAAATCCGGCGGGCTTTTTTTGCGCTAAAAGCCTTCGCTCATGCCTGAATCGGATAACTGCCCCGAAGCGAGGCCAGATAGTCGACGGCGCCAGCCAGCACGATGACCGCGAAGGCCTGGTGGGTCAGGGCGATATCCAGGGGCACCTGGTAGAGCAGCGTCAGGATACCGAACACGGTCTGCAGGATGACGAAACCCGCCAGATGGTATGCAGGACGCCGGACCCGGTTCGACGTGGAAACCTTGCGGGTCTTCATCAGCAGGAAGAGGATCGCGGCGATCAGGACATAGGCCGTCATGCGGTGCTGGAACTGAACGGTCATCACGTTTTCAAAGACGTTCAGCCACGCCGGCGACATGGCGAGCAGCCCGCGCGGGATGATCTGCCCGTCCATCAGCGGCCAGGTGTTGAACGTCAACCCGGCATTCAGCCCGGCGACCAGACCACCCAGGAAGATTTGCAGGAAAACCAGAACCAGAACAGCCCTGCCGTACCCGAAAAGGGCGGCCTGTTCCCCGGTCGGAGCCCCTTCCCGGAACTTCAGACGCCGCGCGATGAAGAACAGATAAGCGAAGATGAAACAGGCCAGGGTCAGGTGAATGGCCAGCCGGTACTGGCTGACGTCCGTCCGGTCGACAAGACCGGAGGCCACCATCCACCAGCCGATCGCCCCCTGCAGGCCGCCGAGAAACAGGCCGAACACCAATCGCGGTTTAAGCCAGGGTTCGATCTGTCCGCGGGCCCAGAACACGACCATGGGCACGAAAAAGATGACGCCGATCAGGCGCCCGAGCAGCCGGTGCGACCATTCCCACCAGAAGATGAACTTGAATTCCTCCAGCGACATGCCCTTGTTGATGATCTTGTATTCGGGGATCTGCTGGTATTTCTCGAATTCCTCCTGCCATTCTGCAGGGTTGAGCGGCGGAATGACGCCGTGGATCGGCTTCCATTCGGTGATCGAAAGCCCTGATTCCGTCAGCCGTGTCGCACCTCCGACAACCACCATCGCCAGAACGAGAAGGCAGACGAAATAGAGCCACCACCGGATCATCGCGCGATTACGGCGGATTGCCATGTCATCGGCCGAAAAGCCGGCGAAGGAGGAAAGAGACGCAGTCATGAGGAATCCCGGATTTGACCTTTGACCGGTGGAGATATAGGTGCAGACGGACTGCGGCAAGCCATCGCAGCAAATTTGCGACACTCTAACGCTTCTCAACCAGAGACAAAAAGGTCAGCAGGAATGGTTCCCTCTTTCCGGAAGTTCATCGGCATGGTCGCCCTGGTGGTCTTTGTGGTCGTCTATGCCCTGGTCGCCATGGTGATCGGCGACATGACCCTGCAGCAGGCATCGGTGCCGGTCAGGCTGGTCTATTTCGCGATTGCCGGGCTGATCTGGGTGATCCCGGCCGGGGCCATCATCTGGTGGATGCAGAAGCCTGACAGGACGAAAGGCTGAAACGCGATCAGGCTTAACGCAGCCACTTCAGCGACCTGTAAAGCGCGAAGGGCGCGCCCGTCAGATACTGGTCGATGACATAGCCGTCCTGAAAATGTCCGTTCAAGGACACGCGCGGCAGCATCATCGGATCCCGGGCGTTGACCGATTTCAGAACGCCGGGGAATGTGGTCACCGCAGAACTGAAACCATACTCTCTCAGAAGCGCGGCATCCCGCGCGCTCGCAGCCCGGTTGTTTCCATAGGGATAGGCGAAATGCTTGGGCCTGCGGCCGAGTTCTTCCTCCAGCCTGGAAACGCCCTTGTCGATGTCCTGAAGGGCCTCAGCCTCTCCAAGCCGGGCGATCGCGTAGTGGTTATGGGTATGGGCACCGATCGTCACCAGCGGATCGCTTGCCAGCCGCCGCACCTCGTCCCAGTTCATCATCAGGTCGTCAGCAAGAACCGAAAGGTCGAGGCCGTATTTTTCCGCCAGCCGGCGAATGATCGCCCTTTGCTCGACCTCGCTGACCTCCTGGCTCAGGAATGCGCACATCTTGGTGTAGCAGAGGTATTTTTCTTCCGCCGTCCGGCAGGAAATGCCCGCGCCCCCATTGTCACCGGTCAGATGGATTTCGTCGTTCGCGGCAATGATCCTCTCAAGAGCGGTCCACCACATTTCCGTGGTCCGGTCGATCAGGCCGCTGGCCACGTACACGATGAACGGCGCGTTCAGTTCCTTCAGAAGCGGATAGGCAACCTCAAGATTGTCCCTGTAGCCATCGTCGAAGGTCAGCACCGCATAGCGCTTGCGGCCATAGCCCGATTTCAGCAGATCCACGGCCTCGTCAATGGAAATGATCTCATAACCATTGCTGCGGATATGGGCGACCGCCTTGCGCAGGAAGTCCGGCTCGATTTCCAGGTGACTGTTCGGCTGAAACGGATCAGAACTGGCCGGTTTAACCCGGTGCAGCATAAATATCGCGCCACATCCCTGGGTTATGGGCGCCATGGCCTGTCCCAGGCCGCTGCGCTGCAGCACCTGAAACGCGGCCTTGAATAGCTTTTTGCGAACGCCCATTAAAAATCAAACCTCACTGCTTTCGAGCTCAGAAGCTAGCCACTTTTTCTTTATTATTTGTTGCTATTAGTGCGGATGAAATCATTGCATCCACTGGTATTCTCATGGCCGTACAGTCCGCATCCGATTATAAATTCTCAAGCGCTGACACGTTTAAAGCCATGGCTCCGGCGTCCGAAATGTCCCGTTCAGCCTTCACAACCGAAGGTTTTGACGTGACGATCTACCGGGCTCTGGAAAAGGCTGCGCCCGCGTGGCTTTCGCTTGAAGAACAGGCGGACGGTCTGACCTATCAGCGCTTTGGCTGGTTTGAGGCCTGGCACACAGCAGTCGGCAGGGACAGGCAAATCGAGCCGGTCCTCGTCATTGCCCGTCAAAACAACACCTTTGCCTTTGCCCTGCCTTTGGGCCTCGAACACAGACGAGGCTGCAGGGTCCTCACCTTTCTGGGGCAGGAAAATGCCAACCAGAACACCGGCCTGTGGAACCCGGACTGTTATGCCGCGATCTCATCCGACACGTTAACCGCCATCCTGGAGGAAGTCTGCCATCTCGCAGGGGCCGATCTGCTCCATCTGGCAAATATTCCGCAAACCTGGAACGACCGGCCCTCTCCACTTCTGTTGAAAGAACGGACGGAAAGTCCGAGCCCATTCTTCGTCGGCAGGCTCACCAATGATTTCGATAGCCTCTTCCGATCCAATTTCAGCAAAAAATCGGCAAAGTTGCTGATCCGTAAGCAACGCAAGCTTGAAGCGGCTGGAAACTTCCGGGTGTTCCGCGCGGAAACGGAAGAAGACATCCGGCGGGGCCTGGAAGCATTTTTCGCGCAGCGCGCAAAGCGGGAAGCCGAGGCCGGCATTCCGAGCGGCTTTTCATCACCCAAAAAACGTCGCTTTCTGGAGAGGCTGGCCGGTCTTCACCCTGACAACGGTCCGCTGACCGCAGACACGCAGATCGCTGTCTGGGCGCTGGAGGCCGGTGACGCAATCCGCGCAACCTATCTGACCCTTCACCAGGGCAGTCGGCTGATCTGCTATTCAACCTCGATTTCCCATGACGACCTGGTCAACCAGAGCCCGGGAGTCGTGCTGTTGAAAAACATCATCGCCGCCGCATGTGCCGATCCAAGGATAGACATCCTGGATCTCGGGTTGGGCGACGAAGCCTACAAGCACCCCTGGTCGGAACCGCAGCCCCTCAGCGACAGTTTCTTCGCCGTTACCGCCAAGGGTTGGATGAACCTGCAGGCGAACAAGGCAAAACAGTTCGCCAAGGCGAAAATCCGCAATTCCCGAACACTATGGCAGCTTGTCCGCAAGCTCCGGCCATTCGTCCGCAAACTGGGCGGCTGATTTCAGGCGACGCCTTCTTTCAGGCCCGCCTGAAATCTCTCAACCGATAATTCAGGCCGCCCTGCCGGCCCCTCTCCGGGATTTCTCGCCTGAGGCCTTGCCATTGGCAGGCTGTACGACCTCAACCGGCGCCCCGGTGTTGCGCGCCAGCAGATTGGCTGCACTGTCGAGCTCCCGGCCATACCCCCCGCCGGCCGACGTCACCAGGATCTTGTCCGCGAGACCAAGCAGCCTCGCACTGGCCAGCGAGCCATCAATGGCACCCAAATTGACCACGACCGTGTCATAAGTCCGGAAAACGGCCTCCAGAGCCTTGCCGAACCGCGCGCTTCGCGCCGAACGATCGTCGATCGGCAAGCGGCCGGCTTCGATAATGTGAACCCCGGACTCTGGGTCGCGATAGATGACTTTCGAAAAGGCGCTGACACCGGCGACCAGATCGGAAAAGCCCGGGGCCGCACGCGGGTCGTCGACTTCCGGAAACACTTCCAGGAACAGCACGGCGCCCCCGGCCCCGGACGCCTTGCGCGCCAGCTCCAGGGCGAGCGCCTGCGACGCCTCGGCCTCGTCGACACTCAAAACCACGGTCCGACCGTCGATCCGGTCCTCCTGATCAGGCATCCCGGCCGGTGCGGCATCCCATTCGTCGTCATAGTCCGTATCCGCCACCCAATCCGGAGCAATATCCCTGTCATAATCCGTGCGCTTACGGACCGGATCGGCCGGTCTCCGACCTGCGGCCACCGGACCGGAATTCCGGTTCCGTCGCGAACGGCTCGGAGCGGCGGGCTTTTCTTCCTCGACTTCGGACTCAGGCTCCGCCTTTACGGCCGGCGGCGCATCGAAGTCTGAAAAACTGCCCGTCATGGAATAGGCGGCAGGTCCGCCAGCCTCATAGCGGCCGTTCCAATTTGCCCCCGGCATTTGCACCTGTGTCGGATGCATCGGGGCATTGCCCTCCTCTCCGACCGGATAAAGGACGTGTCCGGACAGGAATTCTCCGAGGATCACGTAGGCACAGCCGAGCACGAAGGTAACA
The DNA here is from genome assembly GCF_963675095.2 of uncultured Roseibium sp. GTDB lineage: Bacteria > Pseudomonadota > Alphaproteobacteria > Rhizobiales > Stappiaceae > Roseibium. The sequence goes on from NZ_CAXXSJ010000061.1 coordinate 58,276, forward strand.
AGCGCCGAAATGATGGTAATCGCCAGCACCTTGGGCGCGTAGGGTTCAACCGGAATGCTGGCCCGGGAGATAATACGCGCATCGGCGGGAAGTGCCTGGGCTCGAAGCCGCATGTCCGCCTCGCGGAAACTCGACATCAGCGTATCGAGTTGGGATGCCTTGGCATTGGCCTCACGCTCCAGTTCGCTCAGCTTGACCTGATCGGCATTGGAACTGGCCGCAGCCGCTTTCAGTTCCTTCAGCCGCTTTTCCAAGGCATCCGCCTGCTGGCTCGACACCTTGGCGTCATTTTCCAGTCCCACCAGCACCTTGCGTACTTCGGCGCGGATCTGGCGTTCGTATCCGGCAAGCTGGGAATTCAGCGCCTTGAGCTGCGGATGGTTCGGCAAAAGCGTGATGGAAAGCTCCGCGATCTTCGACTGGATCGCGACTTCCTGTTCCCGGAGGCGCTGGATCAGCTGGGAATTCAGGACATCGCTGGCCGTATCGAAGGATCCGCCTGAATTCAGCAGACCGCGAAGCAGATCCGCCTTGGCCTGCGCCTCGGCCTTTTCGGCCTGGGCTGCGGAATATTTGCTGCTGATATCTGCAAGCTGCTGCTGATTGAGGGTGAGGTTATCCTTGCCCACCAGAAGGTCTGCTCGCGAACGGTAATCGGCAACCGCCTTGCGCGCGGCCTGCACTTCCCGCTGCAGCTGCTGGATCTGCGGCTCCATGGCGGTGGCCGCGACTTCCGTGGTTTCCCGCTTGGCGCTCGCCTGAAGGGCAATGTATTCGTCGAGGATGGTATTGGCCACCGCGGCAGCCAGTTCCGGATCTTCCGCGGAATATTCGACCGCGATCACACGCGATCCTTCGAGACGATAAATTTCCAGGTTCTCATAATAATACTTGAGAACCTTCTCCTCCACGGAAGACCGGGACGTATCCGATGAAAGCCCGATCAGGGAGAAAAGATCATCCAGAGCGGACCCGGCGATGGCCGCCTTGAACTCCGGCACCGCAGCCAGATCCAGACGCTTGGCAACCCGCCGCGCCAGATCGGCCGACATCAGGAGCTGCACCTGGCTGGAAATGCCTTCGGCGTCTAGAAGCGCCCGTTCCTCTTCCACGCCTCTCGTCGCGCCCGGGAATTTGCCGTCCGTGCTTTCTATAAGGACCTTGGCCTCGCCTTTATATTTCGACGGGACGAGTTGAAGCGCCAGGAAAAAGACGCCCCCCACGATCAGGACAAGAGGAAGCAGCCATCTGAGCGCACCTCCGATCGCCTGTATCAGACGGCTCAGATCGAGGGCCATATCATCGGAAGAAACCGGCGGGCGGGTCGCATTCATCGTCAAAACTCCGAACTAATGATCGAATAATGACGAATCAGGGTAAGCGTTCCGTTAAGAGCCACACCGATACGGCAGGTCAAACGTTAATTCCTTCCTCCGCTGTTTTTCCAATGCATCTTAACTGTGTTCACCCTCTTCACGCGCCATTAACCATGACTTGGGATGTTGGGTCAGTGTGTTAGGAGATTCGTTGATGCTTACGAGAGCATTCCTGATTCTGGTGCTTTGTACAGGGCTCGCCGCCTGCAGTGGCTACAGGCGTCCGCCGTCGGCATTTCATGAAACGCTGACCATGCCGTACCAACTCGATTCCAGCGACAAGCTGCGCATCATCGTTTTTGGGCAGACGGATCTTTCGAACACCTACACCGTTGATCAGGCTGGATATATTGCGTTCCCCCTGATCGGCAGCGTCGCCGTGCGCGGTAAAACGCAACAGGAGCTGGCCAACCTGATTGCGCAAAAACTCCGGCAGGGATATCTGCGCGATCCGGATGTATCGGTTGAGGTGGACAGCTATCGACCGATCTTCATCATGGGCGAGGTGCAAACCGCAGGCCAATATAACTATGTCGCCGGCATGACGGTCCAGAATGCGATCGCCACGGCGGGTGGATTCAGCAGTCGCGCCCGGCAAGAGGACGTCGATATTACCCGTCAGGTTAACGGTGAAATTATAAACGGACGTGTTCCCATTTCGGACCCGATCCGCCCCGGAGACACGATTTACGTCCGCGAGCGCTACTTCTGACGCGATGGCGAATTAACCGCGGACTCATCTCCCTGTCGTAAGGTGCAGCTCATCGGCTTCACGGGCTCAAAGAGGCCCGGAGGCTCGAACAGGGAGCATGTACCATGACAACCGATCCGCTTCGGATCATTCACTGTGTGCGTTCGCCGATCGGCGGCATCTTTCGCCACATCATGGACCTGGCCACGACCCAGTCCGAGGCCGGTCATCAGGTCGGCGTGATTTGCGACAGCACGACAGGAAGCGATTTCGACAATGCCCTCGTGGAGGAACTGCGCCCCAAACTCGCGTTGGGTGTCGCCCGGTTCCCCATGCAGCGACAACTGACGTTCCAGGACATGGCAGCGACCTGGAACATTTACAAGTATATCCGGGATCTGAAGCCCGATGTCCTGCACGGCCACGGTGCCAAGGGCGGCGCCTATGCACGCATCATCGGGACCCTGCTTCGTCTCAAGGGGCAGAACGTTACCCGGATCTACTGTCCTCACGGCGGTAGCCTGCACTACGATCCGCATCGACTGGAAGGCCGGGTCTACCACGGCATCGAAAATCTTCTGGCCCGGTTCACCGACGGCCTGGTCTTCGTGTCAGATTACGAATACGCGGCATTCGAAACCAAGGTCGGCCATCCCAAGGCCCTGGCCCGGGTTGTCTATAACGGCCTGCAGCCGGAGGAGTTCAAGCCGGTCACGGAAAATCCGGACGCCTCCGACTTTCTCTACATCGGCATGCTTCGCGATCTGAAGGGCACGGACCTGTTCATCGAGGCGCTTTACAACATCCGCCTCAAGACCGGCACCGCACCCACGGCCGAAATCGTCGGCGAAGGCCCGGACGAGGAGCGCTACAAGGCCATGGTCGAGCGCTTCGGCCTGAGCGACAAGGTGACCTTCCACGGCGCCCTGCCGGCCCGGGAAGCCTTCAAGATGGCCAAATGCGTCGTCGTCCCCTCGCGGGCAGAAGCCATGCCCTACATCATTCTGGAAACTGTGGCCGCAAAACGTCCGCTGATCGCCACCCGTGTCGGCGGTATTCCGGAAATCTTCGGCCGCTTCGCCTCCCGACTGATCGAGCCCGGCCATATCGGCAAGCTGACGATTGCAATGGAAAACGCAATGGAGGCTCCTGCCGAGCTCCAGATCGCAGCCGAAGGGCTGCGAACCTGTCTGGCAGAAACCTTTTCGGTCGAACTGATGAGCGACCGGATCACCACGCTCTATCAGGAACTGCGCGGCGTCGTGCCGCCTGAAACCGCTACGGGCAGATCCTCTTCCCGTTCCGCTCCGGTAGCCGGTGCACAATCCGTACTTGCCAGATCGAGAAACCAATAATGAGAAGCGCGGCCATGAAAACAAGAGGCCGGAATTCGGCACACAAGAAGGCGTCCAACACTCCGGATCTGCGCCAGAGACTGACGGATGGTCTACATCATCTGCAGGAGGCCAGCGACGCCACCTCCTTCGTGGAAGATGAACGTCAGGAGGGCGATCCCAGCGGACTGTCCCAGGAAGCACTGGAGATCGCGGCCTCGTTGGACGACGACGGTATTTCGGTTCCCGTCCTCACCGGTTCCGTGCGCCTGGTCGACATGGCTCTCATTCTGCTGACCGCCTTGGCCGCCTCCCACACCGTTGCCGGAGCGACCACCCTCGGCCTGGCGAACTTCATCGCGATGGGCATCTCGGTCGTCTTTGCCTTCGCCTTTTTCCAGGCATCCGACACCTATCAGGTATCGGTCATGGGCCGGGCCATGTCCCAGATCGGCCGTGTCGCCGCGAGCTGGACGATGGTTTTCGTCATGCTGGCGATCATCCAGTTTACCACCGGTTTCGGCTCGGACGTTTCCCAGCACTGGGCGGGCGTCTGGTTCGTTTCTTCCCTCGCCGGATTGATCTGCGTCCGGCTCGTCGTATCCGCTCTGGTCCGCCGTTGGAGGGCCAACGGGCGTCTGGAACGGCGCGCCGTCATCGTTGGCGGCGGCACAGCCGCGGCGGACCTGATCCACGATCTGGAGACCCAGCCGGACAACGATATCCGCATCTGCGGTATTTTCGACGACCGGGCCAATGACCGCTCTCCGCCGGTCGTTGCGGGCTATCCGAAGCTGGGCAACATCACCGCATTGGTCGAATTCGGCCGGCTTGCCCGGATCGACATGCTGATCGTCTGTATTCCTCTCAGGGCCGAAAAACGCGTTCTGGAACTCCTGCGCAAGCTTTGGATCCTGCCGGTGGATATCCGCCTGTCGGCGCATACCGACAAGGTCCGTTTCCGCAACCGCGGCACGTCTTTCATCGGAACCGTGCCATTCGTCGACGTGGTCGAAAAACCGATCACCGATTGGGATATGGTCGCAAAGCGCGTGTTCGACATCGTCTTCGCCAGCCTTGCGCTTGTCACGCTGTTCCCGCTGATGATCGCCACCGCCGTCGCCATCAAGCTGGACAGCAAGGGCCCGGTCCTGTTCCGCCAGAAGCGCTACGGCTTCAACAATGAAATCATCGATGTACTGAAATTCCGGTCGATGTATCAGGATATGGCAGACCCGGAGGCGAAAAAGGTCGTTACCAAGAATGACGCCCGCGTCACCCGCGTCGGTCGTTTCATTCGCAAAACCTCGATTGATGAACTGCCCCAGTTGTTCAACGTTCTGGCCGGCAGCTTGTCTCTGGTCGGCCCACGCCCGCACGCCGTCAACGCCCATACCGACAACAAGACCTGGGACGACGTCGTGGATGGCTACTTCGCCCGGCACAAGGTGAAGCCCGGCGTCACCGGTTGGGCCCAGATCAACGGCTGGCGCGGTGAAGTCGACACCCAGGAGAAAATCCAGAAGCGTGTCGACTGCGACGTCTACTACATCGAGAACTGGTCGATCCTGTTCGACCTGAAGATCCTGTTCCTGACACCGCTCCGTCTGCTGAATTCGGAAAACGCATATTGAGCGCAGGGTCGGCCGCATTCGGGCAGACGGCCGCCCCTCATCCCCATTTCGCGCTGAGCACGAAGAGCATCGGCAGTGGCGCCTTGTGGCTTGCTGCCTTCCTGTCCGGCTTCGTGATCCGCGAACCGGCGCCTTATGAACTCTATATGGCCGGTTTGCTGGTCATCTGGCTTGCCTGCGGCCTGAAACTGAGGCGGGAGTTCGGGCCGTTGATCATCTGCATGATGCTCTATTCGGCCGGCGGCATCGCATCGGTACCGCTCGCCCGGGAATTCGACGTCGCCGTCATGTATATGGCGGTCTCGGTCTTCCTGGCGATCACGTCGATCTTCTACGCCGCCATCCTTGCCGACGATCCGCAGCGCTACAAGACGATTGAGAGCGGCTTGCTGGCCGGTTCCGTTTTCGTCGCCTTCATCGGGGTCGCTGGCTACTTCCACCTGTTTCCCGGCGCCGATTATTTCACGCTCTACGACCGCGCCCGCGGCACCTTCCAGGACCCCAACGTATTCGGCCCCTTCCTGGCGCTGCCATCCATGCTTCTCATTCAGCGGCTGTTTTTCGGCAGGCTGAGGGCCAATATCCTGACACTTTTGATGCTGGCCGTTCTGCTGCTCGGGATCTTCCTCAGTTTTTCCCGTGGCGCATGGGGCGTTCTGGTCGCCGCCTCCCTCGTCGTCTATCTGCTCGCCCTGATCACGGAACGCGGACCGGTTAAGCGCCTGCGATTGCTGGTGCTGGGCGCGCTCGGGGTTCTGGCCGTCCTGGCTTTGATTGCCACGGTCCTGTCGATCGACAGCGTCGCCGAGATGTTCCAGCAGCGCGCCAAGCTCGAGCAGCCCTATGACGCTGCACGTCTTGGCCGTTTCGCCCGCTACGCGTTCGGCTTCCAGATGGTCATGGAACATCCGCTCGGGCTCGGCCCCCTGGAATTCAACAAGTACTTTCCCGAAGACGAGCACAACGTCTATCTGAAGGGCTTCACGACCTATGGCTGGCTCGGCGGGACGGTCTATATCGCGATGGTCTTCTGGACGCTGGCGTCCCTGTTCCCGCTCCTATTCAAGCGTCGACCCTGGACACCCTTTCTCCACTGCGTCTTCGCCGTGCTTTTTTCCCATGTCTTCTTGAGCGCGATCATCGACACGGATCACTGGCGCCATGTCTATATGCTCTACGGCATTGCCTGGGGACTGATTGCCGCCGACAAGCTCGAGCGCAAACAGACGATAAATGCGAATCCAAAAACAAATCCAAAAACTCTGGGCACAATCTCGGCCTGGTACCAAATAAGCGCCTTGCACAGCTCTCCTGAAAGAGATAGGTAAGGCGCGTTCGGGCAGTAGCGCAGCCTGGTAGCGCACTTCACTGGGGGTGAAGGGGTCGTCGGTTCAAATCCGGCCTGCCCGACCAACAATTCCACGCAATATGGTGATTATGGCCAGCTTTTGTGCTGGTCTCTGCTCCGCTTTTTCGGTCGGTATTGTCCGAACGGAACTAGCTGGAGATCGCTGCGATTCTTCGAAACGACCGCTTCACGAAAAGAGCGGTACTGACCACAACAAGTGTTACCGGCCAGAATGCCGAATATACGACGGCGAAAATGATCTTCACAGCGTTGCCGTTACGATTTTCGATCATTTCGGAAACAGAAAAAATAAAAAATAACAAGCTCATGACCGCGTAAAATACAATCGCGGCAATAAGAATTAAAAACATGGCCATACGCTCCGCATCAAACCATGATTAGTTATTCGATCATGGTTAACAAAACCGTATCACGACCACCCTTTATCGACAAGAAATGGCGAAAAAGAATTCAGTAGTTTGTTTGGAAAAGATTGAATACTGCCGCTCCGAATGCGTTGCCTCGTTCGAAACCGAAAACAGGCTTTGGAAAACTCAGCGCGCCTGATCCAGAACGCGCTTGCATTCCAGCAGCTCGAACAGGGTCGCCTGAAGACGGCGGACGTCATCCTTGGACAAAGCCTCGGACGCGCCCGCCGCTCCTTCGCCCTCCTTTTCAGGACGAAACCGTTCCATGAAGCGTAAGCCGCCGGATTTGGCCGGCTCCGCATTCCGGACGAGTGTCTCGGCGAGGACGTCTTTCGGCAGGGGCGTCTCGCCTTCAGCGATCTCGACCGTACTGGCCTCTGCCGGAATCAGCTTCTCCGGTTTCCCGGATTGTTCTGCATGTTCATCGATGTGCGAACCATCCTGAACCGGCGCCTGTTGCAAGACCGGAACGGGGATCGCATCCTCTTTCCAGATCTGCATCACGAAGCGAGCGCCCTGCTCCTTCAGGATTCGCTGCACACCCTTGATCGTATACCCTTCGCCATAAAGCAGATGGCGGATCCCGCGCAAGAGCTCCACATCGTCCGGCCTGTAGTAGCGACGGCCACCACCGCGCTTCAGGGGCTTGATCTGGGAAAACCGCGTTTCCCAGAAACGAAGGACATGCTGCGGCAGATCCAGATCGTCCGCAACTTCGCTGATCGTTCGAAAAGCGTCCGGGCTTTTATCCTGAGAGCTCATGCCGCCTTAGTCATCAATCAGGAAGACGAAGAGCCGGTCAACGCATCGTTTATCCGCTGCTTCAACACGTTGCTCGGTTTAAAAACCATGACGCGACGCGGCGATATCGGAACTTCCTGACCGGTCTTGGGATTTCGGCCGATCCGTTCGCCCTTGGAGCGGACCACAAAAGATCCGAAGGACGACAGTTTGACCGATTCGCCCTTCAACAGGCATTCGGAGATTTCGGAGAGAACCCGCTCGACCAGTTCAGATGATTCCGTTCGGGAAAGACCGACTTTCTGATAGACCGCCTCGCATAAGTCGGCGCGGGTGATAGTCCTGCTACCCATAACCCCTCCTCGAAACGCCAGTGATCTGGCTGATTTTGCAACGGAACTTGCTGTAAAGTCCTACGGTATTGCGTCCCAAAGGAACGGTCAACACCAGTCTTGCGATCGTTGCAATTACCGAGACCGGCTTGCCCGGAACTGGACTACCAGCGCAAGAGGACGGAACCCCAGGTAAATCCGCCGCCCATGGCCTCCAGAAGCACCAGGTCGCCGCGCTTCACCCGTCCGTCCCGGACAGCCGTATCGAGCGCAAGCGGAATTGATGCGGCCGATGTATTGCCGTGTCTATCGACGGTCGTCACGACCTTTTCCGGCGCGATCCCGAGCTTCTTGGCGCTCGCATCGATGATCCGCTTGTTTGCCTGATGGGGAATGAACCAGGACAGGTCTTCCGCCGTCGTTCCGGTTTCGTTGAACGCGTCCTCGATCACATCGGTGATCATGCCGACTGCATGCTTGAAGACCTCACGACCTTCCATGCGCAGATGACCGGTGGTCTGTGTCGCGGACGGCCCGCCATCCACATAAAGCTTTTCCTTGTGACGACCGTCGGAACGCAGGTGGGACGTCAGAACGCCGCGATCGGTAATGTCGCCGGCCCCTTCCGAAGCCTCGACAACCACCGCGCCGGCGCCATCACCGAACAGGACACAGGTGGTCCGGTCGTTCCAGTCCAGAATCCGGGAGAAGGTCTCCGCACCGATCACCAGCACCCGCTTCGACATCCCGGAGCGGATATAGGCGTCGGCGGTGGTCAGGGCATATACGAAGCCCGAACAGACCGCATGCACGTCGAAGGCGGCTCCGTGATGGATACCCAGACCCGCCTGGACCGTTACAGCCGTTGCCGGAAACGTGTAATCAGGCGTCGCCGTTGCCAGGATGATGGTATCGATGTCCTGAGCATCCATGCCCGCATTTTCAAGTGCGGCACGCGCTGCATTGAGGGCCAGGTCGGAGGTCACTTCGCCTTCGGCTGCAATATGGCGCTGCCGGATGCCCGTCCGCTGTACGATCCAGTCGTCGGAGGTATCCACCATCGCGGAAAGTTCTGCATTGGTCAGGCATTTGGCCGGCAGATAGCTGCCGCAGCCGATTACGGTCGAACGGATTACGCTCACAAATCACCTTCCGAATTAGCCGCGGCGTCGGCGAACCGGCCGCGATGATAATGCACGAGATCCTGAGCGATCTTGTGTAGCAGTTCGTTGCGCACCATGTCATAGGCAAGATCGATCGCCGCGGCATAGCCTTCGGCATCCGTCCCGCCATGGCTCTTGATGACGATGCCGTTGAGGCCGAGGAAAACCCCGCCGTTCACCTTGCGCGGATCCATCTTGTCCCGAAGCCGGTCGAATGCACTTTTTGCAAACAGGTAGCCGATCTTCGACATGAACGTCCGGTTCATGGCCGAACGCAGGTATCCGGCAATCTGCTTCGCCGTGCCTTCCGCGGTTTTCAGCGCGATATTACCGGCAAATCCTTCCGTTACGACAACATCGACGGTTCCCTTGCCGATATCGTCGCCCTCAACGAATCCTGCATAGGTCAGCTTCCTCAGCTTGGTTTCCCGCAGAAGCCGTCCGGCCGTGCGCACCTCTTCCAGCCCCTTGACCTCTTCCACGCCGATGTTGAGCAGCCCAACGGTCGGGCTTTCGAGGCCCTGCAGGGCCCGCGCCATGGCGCCGCCCAGAATGGCGAAGTCGATCAGTTGCTGGGCATCCGCCCCGATGGTCGCTCCGACGTCGAGGACGACGGATTCGCCGCGCGCCGTCGGCCAGATCGCCGCGATTGCCGGCCGCTCGATATTGGCCATGGTCCTGAGGCAGAACTTCGACATGGCCATCAGCGCGCCGGTGTTGCCGGCGGAAACAGCCACGGCCGCATCACCGCTTTTGACCGCCTCGATCGCGCGCCACATGCTGGACCGCCACCGTCCCTGACGCAGGGCCTGGCTCGGCTTGGCATCCATGGCGACCGATACGTCGCAATGATGAAAGGTCGAGGCATCCCTCACCCGCGGATACTTCTCCAGAAGCGGCAGCACCACCTTCTCATTGCCATAAAGCACAAAGCGAATGTCGGGATGGCGGACAAGTGCGATCTCCGCGCCGGGGATAACCACCTCCGCGCCGGAATCACCGCCCATGACATCGAGGGATATTGGAATGGTTTTCGCCATCGACCGGGTCTTTTGAAACTCTCTGCAGGCAGGGCTTTGAGAAAGCCATCGCCTGTTCCTCCCTTGCCGGAAGGCCGGCAAGGCAATCAAACGCACGCGAACATAACCGTTTCCAACCGCGTGACAACCGTTAATTTATTACGACTGCTCAGGGTCCTGCTTGAGTTTGGCAAGGGCTGCGAACGGGGACGGCTTGCCCTCTTCCTCGCCGCTGTCGGTTTCCTCTTCCTGCTCGAACACGGCACCTGGCTTGCGCGGAAACGGATCGATGCTCAGCGCCAGTTGTTCGCAGATAAGCGCTCCCAGATCAATCACGCCGTCCACCATCACATCCGGCGGATCGAGCGTTTCGAGGTCGATTTCGATCTCGCCCTCGTCATTGAGATCACGCGGGCGGCGCGGCCGGCTGGAGACAGGCTCGAACGTCCGGTCAATTTCTTCCGAAATATCCTGTTCGAACGGTTCCAGTGTGACCACACACTGTTGGGTGATGGTACCCTCGATCGTTCCGACCACGCGAACACCGGCCTTGCGCCAGGGCTTCAGGGTCAGTTCCGCACGAAGGCTGCCGACATTCAAACAACCGTTCGCCTCTGCAATCCGCTTCAGCGCTGCCTTGTCGGGCTCGATCACGATCGTCTCTTCGCGGTCGCCCAAGCGTTCCGCATTCACCTTGTGGGAAAAAGGAAATTTTTCGGCTGTCATTGGTTTTGTCCGTCGTTTCGGCCGGGCGCTGTTTCTTCGCCCGGCGCAAAGGCTGCCGGTTCCGGCCAGTCCAGCTTGCCGGTCATCAGCTCTGCCGTGTCCTTGGCCGCGAGCGCCTTTGAGGCGGCCAACAAATACTGCGCAAGGGCGCGTTCAGCGACCTTGTCCGGCGCATCGGTATAGATATTGCGGCTGAGCGCTTCGGAAAGACCGGCGACATCGTCATTCGCCAGACAGGGCGCATAGGCATCCGCACGGCCGTAGAATGCCTCGCCCATCGCCTTGACCTTCTTGGGAACCCGGGTATCGGTCACTCCCATCTCGCGCAGGCTCGCATCCATGTCATGGAAGAACAGGTCGAACACGCCCTGCGAGAATTCCGAAACTGTCTTGTTTTCGCCCGCAAGTCTTTGAAACAAGACAACGGCGTGGGCAACAATCAGGTCGAAACGCCCGTCCAGCGTGTCGGGAACACGGTAATCGGTATAAAATACCGGCTGCCGCGCTTGAGCCACGATCTCATCGTAGGTCTTGTACTCGCCTTCACGCGGACGACGGCGAAAAAGGCCGAAAAGCATTGCGGTCTCCGGATCTAGTTCAAGACGATTGGATACAAACTTGTATTGCCATGTGCCCTATCCCACGATAGGGACTTTGCCAAGAAACGAATTTGAAGAAAGCACCGCAAGGTTTGCCGCGTCAGGAAAACGGACCGGCCCACAGGAAGACAAGAGACGAGTATGACGATAAAGGCCCACGCCCTGATTATTCCGCTTCTGATCAGCCTGCCGCTGGGCGGCTGTTTCACGACCTCCTACACCCACGGCCATGTGGTGAACTCCGACATGCTGAATCAGGTGCAGGTCGGGTCCAGTAAGGAGCAGGTGGAACTGGTGCTTGGATCGCCTTCGACCACGTCCAGTCTGAATGGCGACGCCTACTACTATATCTCCCAGGTCACAGAAACCACGGCCTTCATGGCACCTGACATCGTCGAGCAGCGGGTTGTCGCTGTTTATTTCGATGAGGAAGGTTATGTCCGCGATATCGCGAATTACGGTCTCCAGGACGGTAAGATCGTCGATCTCATCACCCGCAAGACCCGCACCGGCGGTACGGACTACGGCTTCCTCAGCCAGATCCTGAAGGGCGCCACGAACCCGAGCCTGGGTCTCTGACCCCGGTCTCGGAAGTCAGGTTCCGGACCTCCGGACGAAACGAAAAAGCCCCGGCGGTTTGCCGGGGCTTTCTGTTTTTGCAGAGACAATCCGATCAGTGATGCGCCAGCACGGCGAGCAACAGCAGCGCCACGATGTTGGTGATCTTGATCATCGGGTTGACGGCCGGACCGGCCGTATCCTTGTAAGGGTCACCCACCGTATCGCCGGTCACCGAAGCCTTGTGGGCCTCTGACCCCTTCTCGTGCTTGACACCGTCCTTGTCGATGAAGCCGTCCTCGAAGGACTTCTTGGCGTTGTCCCAGGCGCCGCCGCCGGCGGTCATGGAGATTGCCACGAACAGGCCGGTCACGATCACGCCGAGCAGCATGGCACCGACCGCGGCGAAGGCATCGGCCGGTGTCGCCACGGCGCGAACCACGTAGAACACGACGATCGGCGACAGCACCGGCAACAGGGACGGTATGATCATTTCCTTGATCGCCGCCCGTGTCAGCATGTCGACCGCCCGACCATAGTCCGGACGTTCCGTGCCCTGCATGATGCCCGGCTTTTCCTTGAACTGGCGCCGGACCTCCTCGACCACGGATCCCGCCGCCCGGCCCACGGCGGTCATGGAAATGCCGCCGAAGAGATAGGGCAGCAGGCCGCCGAAGAGCAGACCGGCCACGACGTAGGGGTTGGACAGGTTAAACAGCGTTTCCACATTGATGCCGTGGAACACCGATCCTTCCGCCGCATTGGCGGAGAAGAACTTCAGGTCCTCCGTATAGGCAGCAAACAGCACCAGCGCACCGAGACCTGCGGACCCGATGGCGTAACCCTTGGTCACGGCCTTGGTGGTGTTGCCGACCGCATCCAGCGCATCTGTCGTGGACCGGACTTCTGCAGGGAGGTCCGCCATTTCGGCGATACCGCCGGCGTTGTCGGTCACCGGTCCGAAGGCATCGAGCGCAACGACCATGCCGGCCAGCGCCAGCATCGTGGACACCGCGATCGCAATGCCGAACAGACCTGCCAGCGAGTGCGCGACCAGAATCCCGGCAATGATGATCAGTGCTGGAAGCGCCGTTGCCTCAAGCGAGATCGCCAGCCCCTGGATCACGTTGGTGCCGTGTCCGGTCACCGATGCCTGGGCGATGGACTTCACCGGGCGGAAATTGGTGCCCGTGTAATATTCCGTCACCCAGATGATCAGGCCGGTCACGATCAGACCGACGAGGCCGCAGTAGAACAAGTGCCGCGCGGCAAAGACCGTGCCGCCCGACGTCTCATAGGTCGTGTCGAAGCCAAGCCAGAAGAAGGTGATGATGAACAGCGCGACCGCAGACAGAACCGCCGTCGCGATGAAACCCTTGTAGAGCGCCCCCATGATGGAGTTGTTCGAGCCGAGCTTCACGAAGAAGGTGCCGATGATGGATGTCACCACGCAGCTCGCGCCGATCACCATCGGCAGCAGCATCAGATCGATAGCCGCACCACCCGTGAAGAAGATCGACGCCAGAACCATGGTGGCGACCACGGTCACCGCGTAGGTTTCGAACAGGTCGGCCGCCATGCCGGCGCAGTCCCCGACATTGTCGCCCACGTTGTCGGCAATCGTCGCCGGGTTGCGCGGATCGTCTTCGGGAATACCGGCTTCGACCTTGCCGACCAGATCGCCGCCGACGTCCGCCCCTTTGGTGAAGATGCCGCCGCCGAGACGGGCGAAGATCGATATGAGCGAAGCCCCGAAGCCGAGGGCAACGAGGGCGTCGATCACCACACGGTCCGTCGGCGCATGGCCCATCGGTCCTGTCAGGATCGCGAAATAGACCGCGACACCGAGCAGTGCGAGGCCGGCGACGAGAAGACCGGTCACGGCGCCGGACTTGAACGCGATCTCAAGACCCGCCCCGAGGCTCTGGCTTGCCGCCTGCGCGGTCCGCACATTGGCGCGCACGGATACCATCATGCCGATGAAACCCGCAGTCCCGGAGAGCACCGCGCCAATCAGGAAGCCAAAGGCCGCCGTTGCAGACAGCAACAGCCAGGCAATGACGAAGACCACGGCCCCCACGATGGCAATGGTTGTGTACTGGCGGGTGAGATAGGCCTGCGCCCCCTCCTGAATTGCCCCCGCTATCTCCCGCATGCGTTCCGTGCCGGCATCCGCTGCCATCACGGATTGGATCGCCCAGGCCCCATATGCCACTGACAGCAGACCACAGACGATGATAACGATCATTATCTCGTTCATAATTCCTCCCAATTGTGCAGCAGGCCGTTTGTCTTTTTGTTTTTCGGCCAGCCCAAAACAGCGCCACATGGATGCGGCGCGTCAATGGTCCACACGATAGCAACAGATCGGCAACAGCCGTCAAGTTACTCTTAGGGATTACACACACTTGCCTTTAGGGCAGAATACGGTGCACCGCAGCAATTTCGTCGGAATTTATTTTGACTTTTCTGATCCGGTTGTCAGACCGCAACATGCTTCTTCTCGTGGAAGACCAGCCAGCCGAGGAGCACGGCACACAGGACGACGAAGGGGAAGACCAGCCAGTTCACGGTTGCCCAACCGAAATGGTTGAGCAGCGCCCCGGAAGAAAAGGACGCGAAGGCCACACATCCGAAGACCAGAAAATCATTGGTCGCCTGCACCATGTTGCGTTCCTCGGAACGATAAGTATCCGTCAGCATGGCGGTAGCGCCGATGAAACCGAAGTTCCAGCCGAGACCAAGCAGAATGAGCGCGCTCCAGAAATGGACAAGCTCCACGCCCATGAGTGCGATAATGGCGCAGCCACCGAGCAGGGCCAGGCCGATGGTGACGATCCGCTCCTTGCCGAAACGGGCAATAAGGTTGCCGGTGAAGAAGCTCGGACCGAACATGGCCAGCACGTGCCACTGAATGCCCAGCGCCGCATCGGTCGAAGACAGGCCGCAGCCGATCATGGCCAGCGGCGTTGCCGTCATCACCAGGCTCATCAGGGCATAGGAACAGATGCCGCAGGCGGCCGCGACGATGAAACGGGGTTGCGCCATGATCGTGCGGATCGGCCGACCGCCGTGAGTTCCCCCCGGCGCCTTCACCGGCTTCGGGATCCTGATAAAGGAGACCAGTAGCAGGGCGACAAAAGAAAGTCCGGCTTGCGCCAGATAGGTGCCGGCAAACAGGATCGGCGAGAACATGTCCTTGGTGATAATCACCGTCTGCGGACCGACAACGCCCGCCAGGACGCCGCCGGCAAGCACCCATGAAATCGCCTTCGGCTTGAATGCGTCGCTTGCCGTATCCGCCGCGGCAAAACGGAACTGCTGCACGAAAGCACCGACAAATCCGCTGCCGCTACAGGCGACGATGAACAGCGGGAAATTGCCCTGGAACACCGCGAACGACGCAAGCAATGCCGCAAAAATGCCGAATGCGGCCGCCCCCATGAAGCCGGCCCGCCGCCCGAAGCGGCGCATGATTGCCCCGGCCGGCAGGGTCCCGATGGCCGTCCCAAGCACGAAGGCGGAGACCGGCAGGGTTGCCAGCGACTTGTCGCTTCCCAGAAGGCTGCTGCCGATCAGCGATCCCGTGGCGATCACGATGGAGGCGGATGCACCGCCCAGCGCCTGGGCGAAGGCGAGCAAGAGGGCATTGCGCTTGGCAAGCCGGTCATCGATGAACCCGTGGGAAGCAGCGGCAGTGGCAGACATGTCTGTTCCTGAGAATACGAACGTCTTTTTAAAGAGAGCTGTCATGCCTACACGAGCGCGCCGGGTTTGACAGCCCCTAATTTCAGGGGAGCGCAACTAGACGTAATAATTGGCGAGCCAAAAACATCTCAGGCTCTCCCTCCCCTTCATGCCTCGGTGACGAACAGCCCCCATCTCAGGTTCCGGCTGCGGGCCGTTGCGACCAGCACAACAGTCGTCAGCCCGAAAAGGAGGACTTCGGCAACGGGCGTCGCCATCCAGATCCCCACTTCGCCAAACGCAAGCGGAAGCAGGAAGATCATGGGTATGACGAAGGCATAGGGCTTGGCCAGTCCGAGCACCGCCGCCCGTCCCGCGTCGCCGATGGACTGGAAATAGATGGCAATCATGACCAGCGGGCCCGACAGGAAATACATCGCCGTCATCACCGGCAGGATCCGCACCACTTCTCCAACCACCAGCCTGTCGTCGACAAAGGCGAAGCCGATCGGCTCGGCAAAAAGGACGAGCGCGCCTTCCGCGGCGATGCAGTACACAAACGCGATCGCCAGTCCCAGGCGAAGGCTGGTATTGGAGCGCGTCCAGGCCTCCGCGCCGTAATTGTTGCCCACGATTGCCTGCAATGCCTGAGACAACCCGAGAAGCGGCAGGAACACGAAGGTCATGATGCGGGTGATGATGCCATAAGCCGATACTGTCGCCTGATAATTACCGCTGCCGCTCAGCTGCAGCGCGGCAATGATCGAAGCCGAAACCAGCGCGATCCCCATGAAATTCAGGCTTTGCGGTGCACCAAGCGCCAGAATCCGTTTCCAGCCGGTCAAAGGGCTATGGTGCAGCAAGGAACCCGGTCTCAACGGCGTCCGTCCCCGCACCCGAAAGACGACAATGATCGCCAGAGCCAAAGCCTGGGCAAGTGCCGTGCCGAAGGCGGAGCCGGCGACCCCCAACCCCATGACCACGATCAGCACATAGGTGAAACCGATATTGGCCAGAGACACCAGCAGGCTCATGGCCGCCATGAAGCCGGTACGCCCTTCAATGCGTAGCGCGTCCACATTGACCGCCATCACGAAGAAAACCGGCGACGACAGCACCAGGATCCGAAGATAGACATACCCCAGATGCTCCAGAACCGGCGACCCGTCGGCGGCAAGCCGCGTCACCGGCCCGCCGAGGACCAGGAAAAGCACGATTAGGCAGCCCGACACGACAACCGCCAGCCCGTGCGCCCCGGCGAAAACCGAGCGGGCCTCGTCGAAACTTCCCGCTCCGAGCCGGCGGGACAGAATGCTGGACATGCCACTCCCGACGAGGGTCGCGAGTGCAATGATGATCATGAAAAAGGGAAACATCAGCGTCACAGCCCCGAGCGCTTCCGGCCCGACGAACACACCGAGAAAAACGGCGTCGATCACGGCCTGAAGGCCGTTCATGCTCATGACGAAGATGATGGGAAGGGCCGTTTTGGCGTAAATGACGCCAAGCGGACCATGGACAAAGGCATTCGGTTTCACGGTGTCCGACGACATGCCGAAATCCTCTTTCTCACATTCCTTGTGATCCCGGCATCTGCGGGAATGGAGGGTGCTCGCATTGCCCCAACGGAACAAAAGGTTTCGGGGTATCGTTCTGAAACAGGCTCTACCGAAGCCAAAGGCTCGCGAGCGGCCGGTGCCTGAAACCGTGGATTTCGAATATCAGAGGCCCGGTTTCATTGGCAAGGCGTTTACGGCAAGAAGGTGCGACGGCTTGGAGGCCGGCCGTCAGAAATGCTGAAAGCCGGCGGTCGGAGATTGCACCGGCAAACCGCCCCGATGCAGCTCGACTTGGCCGTTGCCGGTCGCGACTTCTCCGATCCGGGTCACGGGACAGCCCGCAGCCCCGGCGCCGTCCTCAAACGCGGCAACCGAGGCTTCGGGAACGCACGCCAGGATCTCGTAGTCGTCGCCGCCGCCGAGCAAGCCGGTGAATTCCCGGGGGTTCGCTTCACGGATCTTTCCCAGCGCCGGTGAAACCGGCACAAGATCGAGATCGATCTTGAGATCCACCGCGGACGCCTCGGCGATGTGCTTTGCATCGGCGAAGAGCCCGTCGGAGACGTCCATCGCCGCATGGGCATGATCGCTCAGCGCCTCTGCCAGCTCCACACGCGGACGCGGCAGCAGATATCGGTCGAGAATGTGCGCCAAGTCCTCGTCATGGAGGCCGAACCGTGCGGCAAAGCCGCCGTCGAGGCGTGCCTTCAGGCCAGCTGCTCCGTCACCAATGGTGCCGGACACATAAAGCGCATCCCCTGCCCGCGCGCCATTGCGCCGAACTGCTCTCGCCTGCGGCACCTCGCCGATCGCCGTGACCGATATCTGCAGACCGTCGCCTGACTTGATCGTATCGCCGCCCCAAAGCACAACGTCATAGGCGGCTTGATCGGCTTTGAGACCGGCGCAGAACCGTTCCAGCCAGTCTGCCGTCCAGTCGACGGCAAGCCCGAGACCGAGCAGATAGCCCCTCGGCCGGGCGCCCTTGGCCGCCAGATCGGAGAGATTGACCCGCAACGCCTTCCGCGCGATGGCCTCCGGAGGATCAACCGCGAAAAAATGCACGTCAGCGGCGAGCATGTCCTTTGTCAGGACAAGATCATATCCGGGCCGGGGTGTGAACACTGCAGCGTCATCGGCAAGACCAAGACTGCCGGAATCGGTCGCAAGCGGCGCGAAAAAGCGCTTGATCAGCTCGAATTCGTGCGGCCGGTCACCGGCCATGGTCAGGCCTCGCTGCCGCCGGCCTTCGGCGCATCGAATTCCGCCTTGCGCAGATCATGTGCCAGCCGGTCGAGAACACCGTTCACTAGCCCCGGCTCGTCATCCTCGAAAAAGGCTTTCGCCACATCGATATATTCGGAGATGATCACGCGCGCTGGTACATCCTTGCGCCGCAGCAGCTCGTAGGACCCGCTGCGCAGGATCGCCCTGAGCAGGCTGTCGATCCGCTTCAGCGGCCAGTCTTCGGCAAGCGCTGTGTGAATGAAGGGATCCAGGAACTTCTGGTCTTCAACCACGCCTTTAACGATGTCCTTGAACCACTGTTCATCCGCTTCACGGTACTGCTCGCCGTCCAGTTCCTTGCCGAGCCGGAAGGTCGTGAATTCGCTGATCACATCGGCCAGCGACACTTCGCCGACGTCCATCTGGTAGAGAGCCTGCACGGCTCCCAGACGCGCCGCGCCGCGCTTGTTTGCAGGACGGTTCGTTTTCGCAGTCGGTTGCGGCTTCGGTTGATCGACCTTGTCGGTCATCGGTTAAACTCCAAGCCTTTCGCGCAGGGCGATCATCGCGAGAGCTGCTTCCGCCGCCGATCCGCCCTTGTTCTTCTGGTCCACCTTTGCCCGGGCCCAGGCCTGTTCGGCGTTTTCAACAGTCAGAATAGCATTGCCGACGGCCAGGTCCGCATCGACGATCAGGTCCATGATGACCCGCGCCGATTCATTGGCGACAATGTCGTAATGCGAGGTTTCGCCGCGAATGACGCAGCCGAGCAGCACGAAGCCGTCGTAAAACGTGCCCTCTCCTTCCATCGCCGTCAGGGCCATGGAAAGGGCTGCCGGAATTTCCAGAACGCCGGGAACGGAAATCCGATCATACTGGGCACCGGCGGCCTCGATCGCCTGAATCGCGCCTTCGGCAAGGGCGTCAGCGATTTCATCGTAGAAACGGGCTTCGATAATCAGCAGTTTCGGATTTGAGCTCATGGATCCATTCATTTGTCTTGAGGGTCGCGACAGGAACCATGTCTGCCTCGATTTGTCCACCCCGATATGTCCCTGCAGCCATCGCTTGGCAAGAACGTTTCGGCGATACCGTTACATAAGACTTTGCGGCGCTGTTATGACGGCCTGGCATATTCCGCAAGGCGCGCAGCATATCGCGCCATCATGTCGACTTCCAGATTGACGAAATCGCCCTCCTTCCGCTCGCTCCATGTGGTGACGGAGAGCGTATGCGGGATCAGGAACACCGAGAACAACCGACCGTCGACTTCGTTCACCGTCAGCGACGTGCCGTCCAGGGCAACGGAGCCTTTCCGGGCAATGTAGGGCGCGAACTCCTCCGGCGCCTCGAACTGAAAATAGACCGAGTCGTCATGGTCTTCCCGCTTGACGATCCTTGCCCGTCCGTCGACGTGACCTAGAACCAGATGACCGCCGAGCTCGTCCCCGATGGCAAGCGAGCGCTCCAGATTGAGCTTCATTCCGGCCGCCCAGTCCGAGGCGGTGGTCAGTGCCAGTGTTTCGGACGCCGATTCCACCTCGAACCAGTTGCCTTGCCCGTCCGTCCCCTTGGCCGTCACCGTATGGCACGGGCCGCCGCAGGCAATCGATGCGCCGATGTCGATGCCATCCGGATCATATGCCGTGCGAATCCGGGTCCGGATGCCGGCCGGGATCTTGGTGACGCTCAGGATCTCGCCGAGATCGGTAACGATTCCAGTAAACATGTCAGGCTTCCCGTCGTTCAGGCTTCCCGCCTGCTCAGATAGATATACCGGTCATCTTCGAGATAACCGGCACCGACCCGTGCGAACCTGGGGTCTTTCAGGACCGTTTCAAGATCCCGGCCGGAGAGCGCCGGGATGCCGCCCTCGCCCACGTCCACCGCGCCGGTCACGACACACAGGTCATCGACAAGGTCCGCGTCCAGGAACGCATTCGCGATCCGCGACCCGCCTTCCACCATCAGCCGGGTGATGCCCCGGGCACTCAGCGCGCTGACGACGACCGACGGGTGGATACGGCCGTCATCGATCGGAACGCGGATCACCAGCACGCCGGCATCGGCAAGCTCTCTCAGATGATCCGGATCGGCGCCATTGCCGCAGATCAGCCAGACCGGGACATCGGCAGCGGTCTTCACCAGCTTCGACTTGAGCGGCAATTGGGCCCTGGCATCGACGATCACCCGGACCGGAGAGCGCTCGGCCATGCCCGGCAGCCGGCAGGTCAGCTGCGGATCGTCGGCAAGGGCAGTCCCGATCCCGACCAGGATCGCATCATAGGTCGCCCTGTATCCATGAACCATGCGCATGGACAGTTCGCCGGAAATCCGCACCTGTCCCGCCCCTTCCCGGCCGATGAAACCGTCCCGCGACACGGCGAGCTTCAGGAACACATGCGGCCGCTGCCGCGTGATCCGCAGGGTGAAGCCGTGGTACAACCGCTGGCAGGCTTCCTCGTGGACGCCGACCACGACCTCCACTCCGGCTTCCTGCAGCATCCTGACCCCGCGCCCGGCTACACGCGGGTTCGGATCGAGCATGCCGATGACGACCCGCTTGATGCCTGCCTCGACAAGGGCCAGCGAGCACGGCGGTGTCCGACCGTAATGCGAACACGGCTCCAGCGTCACGTAACAGGTCGCACCGCGCGCCTTGTCGCCGGCGCTTCTGAGCGCATTGACCTCCGCATGAGGCCCGCCCGGCTTCGACGTCCGACCCCGGCCGACAAGCACCGGAACCCCGCGCTCGTTTTCGGCAACGATCAGCGCTGCGACCGGCGGGTTCGGCCAGACCACGCCCAGCCCCCGGCGCGCATAACGCTCGGCGGCAGCCATGTATTTGAGGTCGAGGTTGGTCGCCGATGGCATGAAACGGACTGCTTTACTTCTGGTTCTGCGGAAAATCCGGCCCCGATCAGTTCTCGTCGAGCATCTGCTGCTCCGGACCGCTCAATTCGTCCAGAAGCGCCTCGAAGTCCTTGGCTTCGCGGAAGTTCTTGTAGACGGAGGCGAAGCGGACATAGGCCACGTCATCGATGCCCTTGAGGCCTTCCATGACGTGATTGCCGATGGTTTCCGCAGTAATATCGCTTTCCCCGGAGCTTTCCAGCTGCCGGACGATGCCGCTCACCATCCGCTCGATCCGTTCCGGCTCGACCGGGCGCTTGCGCACCGCGATCTGCACCGAGCGCATCAGCTTTTCCCGGTCGAAGGGAACCCGCCGGCCCGACCGCTTCAGGACCATGAGTTCGCGCAGTTGGACCCGCTCGAACGTGGTGAACCGGCCGGCGCAGGTGTTGCATACCCGGCGCCGGCGAATGGCCGTATTATCCTCGGTCGGACGGGAATCCTTGACCTGGGTTTCGTCACCCCCGCAATAGGGACACCGCATTTTCGAAAGCTCCCTGCCGGTTCAACCGGCCCTCATGATGGCCTCAGTAAATCGGGAACCGGGCCGTCAGAGCCTCGACCTTCGCCTTGACCGCCGCTTCAACCGCCGCATTACCCTCTTCGCTGTTGGCCGCCTTCAGGCCGTCAAGCACTTCGGTGATCAGCAGGCCGATCTCGCGGAACTCGGCGACACCGAAACCACGGGTGGTACCGGCTGGCGTACCCAGACGGACACCGGAGGTCACGAACGGCTTTTCCGGATCGAACGGGATACCGTTCTTGTTGCAGGTGATGTTCGCCCGGCCGAGCGAGGCTTCGGCCTTCTTGCCGGTCGCGTTCTTCGGACGCAAATCGACCAGCATCAGATGGTTATCCGTGCCGCCGGATACAATATCCAGCCCCTGCTCCTGCAGGGTCGCAGCCAGGGCCTTTGCGTTGTCGACCACGCTCTTCGCATAGGTCTTGAATTCCGGCTGCAGCGCTTCGCCGAAAGCCACTGCCTTCGCGGCGATCACATGCATCAGCGGACCGCCCTGAAGACCCGGGAAAACCGCGGAATTGATCTTCTTGGCGATGTCCTCGTCATTGCTGAGGATCATGCCGCCGCGCGGACCGCGCAGGGACTTGTGGGTGGTGGTGGTACACACATGGGCATGCGGGATCGGCGACGGATGCACGCCGCCGGCCACAAGACCGGCGATGTGGGCCATGTCGACCATCAGGTAGGCACCGATGGAATCGGCGATTTCCCGGAACCGCTTCCAGTCCCAGATCCGCGAATAGGCTGTTCCGCCGGCCAGGATCAGTTTCGGTTTGTGTTCCTGCGCCTGCCGCTCGATCTCGTCCATATCGAGCAGGTGATCGTCCTTGCGAACGCCGTAGGAAACCACGTTGAACCACTTGCCGGACATGTTGACCGGAGAGCCGTGGGTCAGGTGACCGCCGGAATTGAGGTCGAGACCCATGAAGGTATCGCCCGGCTGCAGCAGTGCCAGGAACACCGCCTGGTTCATCTGGCTGCCGGAATTTGGCTGGACGTTGGCGAAGTTGCAGCCGAACAGCTGCTTGGCGCGTTCAATGGCAAGGGACTCGGCCACGTCCACGAATTGGCAGCCGCCGTAGTAGCGCTTGCCCGGATAGCCTTCCGCATACTTGTTGGTCATGATCGAGCCCTGGGCCTCCAGGACCGCACGGGAAACGATGTTCTCCGAAGCGATCAGCTCGATTTCGTGCCTCTGCCGGCCAAGTTCGTTCTCGATGGCGCCGAAAATATCCGGGTCGGTCTCTGCAAGGCTGCGGGTAAAGAATGCCGAATGGGAAGACTGGCCGGCCGCGGAATCTGTCAAGGACATCGCACCATCCTTTTCTGGTAGAATTCTGATTGCCGGATCTCTCTCCGGCCCCGGTCCGTTCGCCACTGTTGAGGCCTCACGTTCCGTGCAGGCGTGGAACTAGCATAGGGACCGGCACGAACCAAGGGCTACTGCGACGCCAAGTTTCACAAAACTGACACCGGGCCGGTCCAACAACAGAAATTTGGGTCCCGAGAGGTATCAGGCGCCGTTTTCCTGCTCCAGGCGCCTCTGCAGCTTGCGCACGGCAATACGCTTCAAATCTTCCTGAGATGCGGTAATCGGGCCGAAGACGACGACCTCTACCCCTGTATCCGCATGAATGGCGGTCATCTTGACCTGCCGTCCGATCTGCTGGATTTCAAGATAGATTTCGCCGGAAGGCGGCGCATCGCGACTCATCTGCTTCTCTCCATAAGCCTTCCCGCATTTATCACACTCCCGCGCCGTCATTCCAGACAAGTGAGGCGCTGCCGAACGCTGATCTGGAATCCTGTGTGTCGGAATTGTGCTTAGGTGTGTCCGGGCGGGAGGCCGTTGGAATCCTGGTCTTGTAAGACCGTTTACTGGCTTGGCCCCCGCCCGTTCCACATACCCAACCTGAACAGTTGATAGAGGCCGTTGGCGCGGACCTCGTAGCACAGGGATAGGCACAATGACTTTACACCCTGACGTTATTGGATGCGACGTTTCTAAAGCGCATCTGGATTTGTTCGACACCGGCAGGTCCCTTCGGATCGGCAATACGGTCACTGACATTGCGGGATGGCTCAGCCAGTTGAATGGACGCACGCCCTTCTTCGTTCTGGAGGCGACCGGGCGCTACGACAGAGTTCTGACCAAGGCTCTGGAGGTTCACGGCATCGGCTATGCCAGGGTCAATCCGGCTCGAGCACGTGCCTTTGCGACAGCCACCGGACATCTGGCCAAGACGGACCGTATCGATGCGCGCATGCTTGCCCGTTTAGGCCAAAGCCTTGCCCCAGAAGCCACTTTGCCCAGAGATCCGGCCCGCCTCCGCCTTGAAGCCGTCCATCGGCGGCGCGGTCAGTTGGTCTCCGTCCGGCAAAAGGACAAACAGCGTCTCAGTGAGGCCACTGCAGATGAACGGGACAGCTTGAAGCGACATATCGCCTGGCTGGACCGGGAGATCGCACGTCTGGAAGAAAAGATGCGAGCACTTCTGCACAACAGCGCAGTCCTTGCCCGTCAGGAAAAGCTCCTGCGCTCTGTTCCGGGCATCGGTCCGGTAACCGCTGTGACCTTGATGACCCTCTTGCCCGAGCTCGGCACCCGACCGGCCAAATCACTGGCCGCACTCGCTGGACTTGCCCCTTTCAACGCCGATACCGGGCGCTTCTGCGGTAAACGCTCAATCCGCGGGGGACGCAAACCGGTGCGGGATGCCCTTTACATGGCGGCTGTGACCGCTTCCCGCTCAAGCTCAAGGTTCAAGGCCTTCGCTGACACTCTTGAAAATCGCGGAAAGCCTTTCAAAATAGCGGTTGCCAGAAAGCTGCTGACAACCGCGAACGCAGTTATTCGTGATGAAGTGCCGTTCACTCCGTGAAACACAGTTGCCAGATGTCAGCGCGAGCATTTGCGAGCCCTACTTACAAAAGGAAAAGAGAAAAGGCGCGCCTTCGGCGCGACTGATTTCTGGATTCCAGATCAGCACGCAGCTTTGCTGCGCTTGTCTGGAATGACGA
Source organism: uncultured Roseibium sp. (assembly GCF_963675095.2). GTDB lineage: Bacteria > Pseudomonadota > Alphaproteobacteria > Rhizobiales > Stappiaceae > Roseibium. The sequence continues at coordinate 83,155 of NZ_CAXXSJ010000061.1, forward strand.
AACAGCAAGATAAGAAGGCTGGTTACAGACGAGCTTGCGCATCGCCGATACCTTCGCCGGTCGAACCGTAGAGGTCGTCCCGGTTATAGATATCTTCGCGAAAATGAACCACGCCTTCCGCGTTGGCCCAGGCCGTGATGTAGGTCAGGTAGAGCGGGATCTTCCTCTTCAGCTTCACGTCTTCACGCTCGCCGACCCGGATAACCTGATCGACCTTGGACCGGTTCCAGTCCGGCGTGGTCGACTGCAGCAGCCAGGTCACGAGTTCGCGCACGTTCTGAACGCGGACACAGCCTGAGGAATGGAAGCGGTAATCGGAACCGAAAAGAGTCTTCGACGGCGTATCGTGCAGATAGACTTGGTGTTTGTTGTGGAAGTTGATCCGGACATGGCCGAGCGAATTCTCCGCGCCCGGTTCCTGACGAAACTGGTACTGGGTCGCTTCTTCGGTGTTCCAGTCGATCTGCTGCCAGGCCAGTTCATTGTCCTTCCAGTCGAAGATCCGGATCTTGTTCCGGGCCAGATATTCCGGGTCTTCCTTCATCTTCGGGATCAGGTCCTTACGGATGATGGACACCGGAACGGTCCAGTACGGATTAAAGTTGAGCTCGTAGATCTCGCTGTTCAGGATCGGCGTCTGCCGATCGATCTTGCCGACGACGGCGGTATGGCGCGAACGCACGCGGCCGTTTTCGACCGCTTCGATTTCGGCTGCCGGAATATTGACCATTACGTAGCGGTCGCCAAGGAAGCCCGACATGGAGCGCAGGCGCACCAGATTGGTTTCAAGCTGGCGCAGTCGGACATCCGCCGGAACGTTGAGCGCGACAATGGTGGATTCGCCCAGAACACCGTCGGCCAGAAGCCCGTGGCGAAGCTGGAACCGGCGCAGAGCGGCATCCACGTAGGAATCAAAGGTGTCGGACATGCCTGCCTTCTGTTCCAGGTCGTCAGAAGCGATCAGGCGGCGGCGAAGTTCAACGACGCGCGCATCCCGCGCGCCGATCCGCAGCGTCTTGCCACTGGACACGCGGCCCCACCCGCCCTGCTGGACGATACGGGAATAGCGATCGATCGCCACCCGCGATATAGTCTGCCGTTTGCGGCGACAGGGTCGGCTCGGCGCTGTCGAGGGAATTGAGGCTTTCCATGGTGGCCTGGAACCGGTCCTGCCATTCCAGCGACTGATTCTGATGACGAACGGCATCAAGCGGGCTTTGCGCCACGGCAGCCGTATTGAAGGCTGCGAACGACAAGGCGAGCAGCCCCATAGGCTGCCGCCGGCCGCTTTGCCGCCTTTAACATGAAACCGCGGGCGTTCCCGAAGGATGCAGTCATTACCAACCCCATTATGTCACTGTGATCTCAAATACGGTCTTTCGTATCGCCTGGACCGGATCTCGTCATTTCACACCTGAACCGGTGCATTAGCCAAAACCCAAGGCCAATTTATGGCCATCATGATTAACAAATTACAGGTTTTGGCCCCGATCAACGGCCTGCGCTCTCCGGAATTCACATTTCGAAGTCGAAAAATAAGTCTCGCTATCGACTGAAAAAGGCAAATCCTGGCGCGATTTCCTGTATTGCACATACGCATCCCATTGTGTCCAGAACATGTCGCTCGGCGGCACTTACAGCGACTTGAACATTTCGTGAGGTCTTCTTCTGCCCATTGGGCGACACAAACAGGAAAACGCCGCCCCGGCGAACCGGGAGCGGCGTTTGAAAGAGCATTTGGCGTTGGAGCCGCTCAGAGCCGATAGAGGATCTGATCGGTCCAGAAACGCTCCAGCCTGCGCAGGGATTTGTTCAGGGTAACGAAATCCTCGGTACCGATTTCCCCCGACCTGCTCGACGGAAAGAACGTGGCGTTCGTAAAGGTCGTTCACGATGCGCGCGACTTCCTGTCCCTTTTCCGTCAGGCTGACACGAACCGAGCGGCGGTCCATGCGGGAGCGCTGATGGTGAATATAGCCGGTTTCAACCAGTTTCTTCAGGTTGTAGGACACGTTCGAGCCGAGATAGTAGCCTCGGGTTCTCAACTCGCCTGCGGTCAGTTCGGCGTCGCCGATATTGAACAGAAGCAGAGCTTGCACGCTGTTCACATCGGACCGGCCCATGCGATCGAACTCGTCCTTGATGACATCAAGCAGTCGTCTGTGCAGCCGCTCAACAAGGGTCAGGGCTTCAAGATAAAGCGGCTTGATTTCCGCTTCATCTTCCCCCTGAACCACTGCGTCGACTGCCCTTTGTAGCCGTGATCATATGTTTGCGCCTCTTTATTCATTACCTGTCGCGAGGTGGATATTTTTCCCACCTTGTAAACAAAGTTACAGCAGCGCTTCTAAAATCCGCTTAAGAGACACACTGAATCGTCCGTTAATTATTTAAGGTCGATTCTCAACACCTTGAAAGTTTTGATTAATCATGATCCACGCAGGTATTTGACGATGGCCGAGAAGTCCTGCGCCTCGCCACCGGAATTGCAGAACATATTATAAAGCGCGGACGCCTCCGCACCGAGAGGTGTGGACGCCCCGGAGGTGCTGGCCGCCTCCTGCGCCAGCTTCAGGTCCTTGAGCATCATCGCGGCCGCAAAGCCCGGCTGGTAGTCCCGGTTCGCCGGCGAGCTCGGCAATGGCCCCGGCACCGGACAATAGGAGGTCAGCGCCCAGCACTGGCCGGAGGCGGTGGAGGAAATGTCGAACAACTTCTGCGCATCGAGGCCGAGCCGCTCGGCGAGAACGAATGCCTCGCTGACCGCGATCATGGAAATGCCCAGCACCATGTTGTTGCAGATCTTGGCGGCCTGCCCGGTTCCGGAGTCGCCGGCATGGACGATGGTCTTGCCCATGATGTCCAGATAGGGCCTGGCCTGTTCGTAGGCTGCCGCGGGCCCCGCCGACCATAAAGGTCAGGGTTCCGGCCGTGGCGCCACCGACGCCGCCGGACACCGGCGCGTCGACCATCGGCATGTCCCGTTCGGCTGCGGCCGCGGCGACGGCGCGCGCGCGCTTTCCACGTCGATGGTCGAGGAATCGATCATCAGCGTCCCCGGCTTGGCGTTTTCGAAAATACCGCCTTCGTCCATATAGACCTGGCGCACATGGGCACCGGCCGGAAGCATGGTGACGATGACGTCACTGGCCGCCGCGAGCTCCGGGGACGCTTTTTATGCAAGTGCCGCCCGCATCCTCAAAGGCCGCAAGCGCGCCTTCCGACAGATCGAAACCCAGGACGTCATGCCCGGCCTTCATCAGGTTGACCGCCATCGGCCCGCCCATATTGCCCAGGCCGATAAATCCGATCTTACTTGTCATGACAACTCCTCCCGACTTGTCCCGCTGCCGGACCGCGCTTTCGCTTCCGGCATATCCGTGTTGCTGTTGAAATAAGTGATCCTGCGTCCCCGACAGCCTGTGATGGCCCGGTCCTTGGTCCGCACAGGGCTAACGCGCGCGATTTTCCCGCTCCATCAGGTAGGTCAGAAGCAGATATCCCGCGATCGTCAGAAGATAGAATGCGATCTCGTAGGGTCGGGCGGCCGTAGATATCGGAAAACAGGGTGTGCATCACGATCTGGCTGCCCGGCGCGAAACAGCCACATGACCGTGCCCCAGGAGACCGCCAGCCACAGCCCGATCGCCGCCACCAGATCAAGCACGCCGAAGAAGACCGTCGCCGATTGCCACGCCAGCGGCATGTCCCAGAACCAGACATCGCGCCAGGGTGTGATCCCGATGATCCGCGCCCAGTGGATCAGCCCTCCCCCGAGCAACAGGACCGCAATTGCGCGCAGATACCATACCAGGATGCTGCTCCACGGCGGCCTCGAACTCATAATGGCATGAAGATTCGCGAGCATTTCGGTCCTGTCCGGTACTTATTATTAAAGAGGAAGATCCCCTGAGGCCGGTTCCTCGAAATAGGGTGCAAGCACGGTCTCGTCGATCTGGTCCAACCGGTTCGGCTGCCATTTCGGCGACTGATCCTTGTCGACCAGAAGCGCCCTTACCCCCTCAAAGAAATCATGTCCCTCGAGGATCTTCGTAACGATCCGGTATTCCAAGCGCATGCAGCCGCTAAAGTCCAGCTTTGCACCTCGTCGCATCTGTTCAAAAGCCAGATGAACGCTGGTCGGCGACTTGGAGCGGATCCCTGCCGCCACCTTCTGGCCCCATGGATCCCCGCAGGCATCGAGCCGGTTCATCACGTCCGTAACAGTCGGGGCGGAGAAAACCTCCTCGATCAAATCCGCCCTTGTCATCAGGTCGGACGGTTCCGTGTCGACATGGAAGCCAGCAAGAGCCGCATCGACGTCCGCAGCCTGCTCCAGCGCCTCCATCAGAGCCGGAAGCTTCTCGCGGGAGGTCGCGTGAGTCAGAACCCCTGTTTCCAGCGCATCCGCCTGTTTCAGGCGCCCGGCACTCAGGGCACAATAGGTTCCGGTTTCCTTTGGCATCCGCGGCAGGAACCAGGTCCCGCCTACATCCGGAAAGAAACCTATTCCCGTCTCCGGCATGGCGAACATGGTGTTCTCTGTGCCGACCCGGTGGCTGCCATGCACCGAAACACCGACACCGCCGCCCATGACGATACCGTCGATCAGCGAGATATAGGGCTTCGGATAGGACTTGATCTGGGCATTCAGCAGGTATTCATCGTGGAAAAAGTCCGCCAGACCGGTTTCGCCGGCTATTTTCGCATCATAGATGCTGCGGATATCTCCGCCGGCGCAAAAGGCTTTCTCCCCTTCCCCGCAGATGACCACGTGGCTGATCCCGTCATCGCCGGCCCAGGCCGTCAGTTGGCGGGCCATTGCCGTTACCATGCCGTGGTTCAGAGCGTTCAGGGCCTGCGGCCGGTTCAGCGTGATGAAACCCGCTGCGCCGCGCTGTTCAAACAAGATATCGTCGCTCACATCCGTCCCCGTTTCGAATGATCAGTCTTTCAAAAGATCGCGGGCAATAATCAGCCGCATGATCTCGTTGGTGCCTTCCAGGATCTGGTGCACGCGCACGTCGCGCAGGTAACGCTCGATCGGGTAGTCGCGCAGATAGCCGTAGCCGCCATGCAGCTGCAGGGCCTCGTTGACCACCTTGAAGCCGGTATCGGTCGCAAGCCGCTTGGCCATTGCGGCGGTCGTTGTCGCCGTCGGTGCCTTGGCATCCACCAGCATGGCCGCCTTGTGCAGGAAGAGCCGTGCGGCCTCCAGTTCGGTCGCCATGTCGGCGAGGCGGAACTGCAGCGCCTGGAATTCGGCGAGCGCACGGCCGAACTGCTTGCGGTCCTTCATATAGATAATGGTGCGTTCCAGGCAGGTCTGGGCGGCGCCGAGCGAACAGGCACCGATATTCAACCGGCCGCCGTCGAGCCCGGCCATGGCGATCTTGAAGCCCTCGCCTTCCGCCCCGACCCGGTTGGTCTTCGGAATTCGGCAGTCCTGGAAATTTACCTGGGCAGTCGGCTGGCTCTTCCAGCCGAGCTTGATCTCCTGGGCGCCGAAACTCAGACCGGGCGTCCCCTCTTCCACCACGACACAGCTGATGCCTTTGGGGCCGTCGCCTCCGGTGCGCACCATGACCACATAGACATCGCTGGCGCCGCCGCCGGAAATGAACGCCTTGGAGCCGTTCAGGATGTAGTGGTCGCCATCATCCGTCGCCTTCGTACGCAGGGAGGCCGCATCGGATCCTGCTCCCGGCTCGGTCAGGCAATAGCTGGCGAATTTCTTCATGGAGCAGAGGTCGGGCAGGTATTTCTGCCGCAGTTCCTCGCTGCCATAGGTATCGATCATCCAGGCAGCCATGTTGTGGATGGAAATATAGGCCGCCGTCGAGGTGCAGCCCTTGGCCAGTTCCTCGAAGATGATCGCCGCGTCCGTGCGGGTCAGACCCGAGCCGCCGACATCCTCGCGCACGTAGATGCCACCGAATCCCAGTTCCGCAGCCTTGCGCAGCGTATCGACGGGAAAGAGGCTGTTCTCGTCCCATTCCCGCGCATACGGTTCCATTTCATCGCGGGCAAAGGCTGCCGCCATGTCCTGAAAGGCGCGCTGATCTTCACTGAGGGAAAAATCCATGACCTGTCCTCCCGAGCCCTGCTGTTTACAGGTTAAAGTCTTGGCTTCCGATGTTGAATGGGACTTAGCCAGTTTTGACGTAAACGTCAATAAAACGCATTTTCATAAGCGTTTATCGTTATTTTACATCATGTTGGATCGCACCCGATCCCGTGATAGGGTCGCATGGATTCAGGCAATGTATCATGCATGCTTCCCCTGTTAGCAGGCCCCCATTACAGGATCCCAGAAAGATGTCGTCTTCCACCCGCTCCCCGTCCATCACCAGTTCCGATATGGATGAGATCCTCGGCGGCCGCCGCATGCGCCGCAACCGGCGCGCGGACTGGTCCAGGCGCCTGGTGCGGGAGACCGTCCTGACGACCAACGATCTGATCTGGCCGATCTTCGTCGTCGAGGGCGCCGGCATCCGCCAGCCCGTTCCCTCCATGCCCGGTGTGGAACGCCTGTCCGTCGACGAAGCGGTGAAGGATGCGGTCAAGGCGGAAAGCCTCGGCATTCCGGTCATCGCCCTTTTCCCCTACACCGATCCGGCCCTGCGCGATCCGACGGGCTCCGAAGCGCTCAATCCGGACAATCTGGTGTGCCAGTCCTGCCGGGCGATCAAGCAGGAGGGCCTCAATCTCGGGCTGATGACCGACGTTGCCCTAGACCCCTATACCAGCCACGGCCATGACGGCCTGATGGACGGCGAGACGATCCTCAACGACGAAACCGTCGACCAGCTCTGCCGCCAGGCGCTCAATCAGGTGGAAGCCGGCGCCGATATCATCGGCCCGTCCGACATGATGGACGGCCGCGTCGCCGCCATTCGCCAGGCCATGGACACCAACAATTTCCGCGACGTCCAGATCATGTCCTATGCGGCCAAGTACGCCTCGGCCTTCTACGGTCCGTTCCGGGACGCGGTCGGCACCAACGCCACCCTGATCGGCGACAAGCGCACCTACCAGATGGATGCGGCTAATACGGACGAAGCCATCCGCGAGGCGGAACTGGATATCGCCGAGGGCGCCGACATGATCATGGTCAAGCCGGGCATGCCCTATCTCGACATCCTGTGGCGTCTGAAGGACACGTTCCGCATGCCGACCTATGCCTATCAGGTCTCCGGCGAATTCGCGATGATCGAGGCGGCCGGCGCCAACGGCTGGATCGACCGGGACCGCGCCATGATTGAAAGCCTGATGGCCTTCAAACGGGCCGGCGCCGACGGTATCCTGACCTATTTTGCACCTCAGGTGGCCACTCTCCTGGCCCGCACGTTATGACCGCCACGCCAACCGGACCTGGCGCAATTCCGGATCCCGGTGAGGTCACCTTCGCAGGCATTCAAAAGGCGGCCAAACTGATACGGGGCGCGGTCCTGGAGACGCCTTGCCTGCCCGCTCCCGCGCTGTCAGCCCTGACCGGCGCAGAGGTTTTCGTCAAATACGAAAACATGCAGGTGACCGGCGCGTTCAAGGAGCGCGGCGCCATCGTCAAGCTGGCAAGCCTCACCGCGGATGAACGCGCCCGCGGTGTAATCGCGATGTCGGCCGGCAACCATGCCCAAGGGGTCGCCTGCCATGCAAAGCGCCTCGGCATTCCGGCAACCATCGTCATGCCGGAATCAACCCCTTTCGTGAAGATCGCCGCGACGAAAAGCTACGGTGCTGAGGTTGTGCTTGCCGGAGAGACCGTCCATGAGGCCTCGGAAGAAGCCGACCGGATCGCATCGGAACGCGGCCTCGTCTGGGTACACCCCTACGACGATCCCCGTGTGATCGAAGGTCAGGGCACCATCACTCTGGAAATGCTGGAAGCCTATCCGGACCTGGACATGCTGGTGATTCCGATCGGCGGCGGCGGGCTGATTTCGGGCAACGGTACCGCTGCCAAGGCGATCAGGCCGGACATCGAGGTGATCGGCGTCGAGACCGTGCTTTATCCCGGCATGTGGGGCGACTTCTACGGCAAGGAGGTGCGCTGTGAAGGCGCAACAATCGCCGAAGGCATCGCCGTGCGCGATGTGGGCAAGCTGACCCGGCAGATCGTCAAGAAGGTCGTCGACGACATCATTCTGGCCAAGGAAAGCACCATCGAGCGGGCGATCAACGCTTATTTGACCCGTCTGCGCACCATCGCCGAGGGTGCGGGTGCCGCAGGCCTAGCCGCCCTGATGACCGAACCGGAACGGTTTGCCGGCAAGAAGGTCGGCCTGATCCTGTGCGGCGGCAACATCGATCCCCGGCTCCTGTCCTCCATCGTGATCCGCGAACTGGCTCGGGACGGCCGTCTCGTCTCCATCCGCATCGATACGCCCGACCGGCCCGGCGTTCTGGGCGAGATCGCTACGATCATCGGCAACCTCAAGGGCAATGTGGTCGATGTCGCCCATCACCACCTGTTCCTGAATGTCCCGGCCAAAGGAACCACACTGGACGTCACCTTCGAGGCTTTCGACGCCCATCACGGCGAGGAGATCGTCGCTGCCCTGCGCGAGCGCGGCTACCGGGTCCGTCACATGGACGTGGCGGAATCGATTGAGTGAAACCCACCGGTTTCCGCGACATTTGGTTTGCGAAACCGGGCGGTCGTCCCCACATCGGTTGGAGCGGATAAGGAGACCGTCCCATGGCCACAGACATTGATTCCACCGGTTCCCGACAGGACGCCTACGATCCGGTCGCCATGCCGGACTTGTTCGATGGCATCAGAACGAAGCGCATCTTCGCCTTCTGCATCGACGCTATCGCTGTTGCCATCCTGACCTGCGTGGCCGCGGTTCTCGTCTTCATTCTCGGGATCTTCACCCTTGGCCTGGCCTGGTTTTTCTACGCCTTCCTGGCCCAGGGCGTCGCGATCCTCTACACCGCCTTCACCCTCGGCGGCCCCAATGCGGCAACGCCCGGAATGCGTGCCATGGGCCTGGAAATGCGCCTCTGGTACGGCGGCCGCCCCTACCCGCTGCTGGCCGTCATGCACCTGCTCCTGTTCTGGTTCTCCGTCGCCCTGCTGACGCCCCTCGTGCTCCTGGTGTCGCTGTTCACCGACCGCAAGCGCCTGCTACACGACCTGATCCTCGGAACGGTTGTGATGAATTCCGCTGCCCTCCAGGCACGCGGCTGATTTTGGGCCTGACGGCAGGAATCTTTTTCCAAAACGCCGACGAGAACGCATGGCTCTTTTCGCCAGATCTGTTCTTACTGCAGTCGGGGGACTTCCTATTCCCCCTGCGCGTGCTTTAGACTGGACGCCTTCGGCTTCGGCCAGGCGGCAGCAGGCAGGTGGATGGAATCAATTGACGTAGCCATGGCGCTGACCTTCGTGGTGATCGCGTCAACGGTGGTACTCTATGCTCTGGAGCGCTATTCCATCGAGGTAATCGCGCTCGGGTCCGTCGTTTCCCTCGCAGCAATATTCACGCTCTTTCCCGTCGAGACCGAGCGCGGTCCGGTAACAACCGCCGACTTTCTCGTCGGCTTTGCCAATCCCGCGCTGGTCACCATCATCTGCCTGCTGATCATCGGCCAGGGCCTGTTCCAGACCAATGCGCTGGAAAGTCCGGCCCAGGCCATCGTCCGCTGGGTGCGCGGGCGCTCGCATCTGGCGACCATTCCGGTCCTTGTCGCTGTTGGGGGCCTCAGCGCCTTTCTCAACAACACCCCCGTCGTGGTGATGTTCCTGCCGATCCTGACCGCGGTCGCGGCAACCATGGGCCAGTCTTCGTCCCGGGTGCTAATGCCGCTGTCCTTCATGGCCATCCTCGGCGGCATGACCACGCTGATCGGGTCTTCGACGAACCTGCTGGTCGTCAACTACGCTGCCCAGCATTCCGATCTGCGTCTGGGGTTCTTCAGCTTCACCCCGATCGGCCTCCTTTTGGCCGGCGCCGGTTCGATCTATGTGCTGTTTTTCATGCCGCGCCTCCTGAAGACGCGCAAGACCATGGCCGACGAACTCACCGGCGCCTCCGGCAAGCAGTTCATCGCCCAGATCGATATCACCTACGGCCACCCCCTGGTGGGCGTGACCTCCGTCGCCGGCATGTTCCCCGCCCTGAAAGACATGACGGTCCGCCTTGTGCAAAGGGGTGAGCAGCCGATCCTGCCTCCTTTCGAGAACGTCACCCTGTCGCCCGGCGATACGGTCATTGTGGCGGCAACCCGCGCGGCCCTTGCCAACGCCCTGTCCCGCCGCCAGCCACTGATGGATCCGGAAAACTCCAGCCAGACTGCGGACAACGGGGACCAGTCGTCCACGCCGCCGGGTTCCATGACCCTCGCGGAGGTCGTGGTTGCCCCCGCCTCGCGCATGATGGGGCGCACCCTGCTGCAATCGGGCTTCCACGCGGAAACCGGCTGCGTCGTCATGGGCATCCAGCGGCGCAGCCGCATGCCGCGCATGGCCATGAACAATATCCGTCTGGAGGCCGGCGATGTGCTGCTGGTGGGCGGCAGCGCTGAGCAGATCTCAAGGCTGCGCGGCAGCCGCGACGTTCTCCTGCTCGACTGGTCGACGGCGGAAGTGCCGCGCCGGCGCTACGCACCCCGCGCCCTTGCCATCTTCGCGATTGTCGTTGGCCTGTCCGCCAGCGGCCTGATCCCCATCGTTACCGCGGCCATCGCCGGCACTTTCGCCATGGTGGCCTCCGGGTGCCTGAATGTGCGCCAGGCCATGCGCGCCATCGACAGCCGGATCTTCATGCTGGTCGGCGCCTCCCTGGCCGGCGCCGTGGCGCTGGAATCATCGGGCGGCGCGACCGCGATTGCAGGCACACTCGTCACCCTGCTCAAGGGCCAATCCGCAGCAGTCATTCTGTCGGCGCTCTACCTGATCGTCATGGTGTTGACCAATTTCCTGTCCAACAATGCCGCAGCGGTTCTGTTCACACCGATTGCGATCAACATGTCGAACCAGCTCGGGCAGTCCCCCGAAGCCTTCGTTGTGTGTCTGCTGCTGGCAGCAAACAGTTCGTTCGCGACACCGGTGGGCTACCAGACCAATTTGATCGTCATGGGCCCGGGACATTACAGATTTTCCGACTTCATACGTGCCGGAACGCCGCTATCGCTTATATTATGGGTGACTTTCTCATTGGTCGCTCCATGGTATTATGGACTTTGACGGGTGAACAAGAACGCATGAAGGCCCACGGAACCGGACAGTGACAAGGCATCCCACCGAACATCCGCAGTTCTATCTGACCGCGCCCGCGCCTTGCCCCTATCTGGAAGGCCGTCAGGAGCGGAAGGTGTTTACCCACCTGATCGGCCATCACGCCACGGCGCTCAATGACGTTCTGACCCAGGGCGGCTTCCGGCGCAGCCAGAACATCGCCTATCGTCCCGCTTGCGAAAGCTGCCGTGCCTGCATCTCGGTTCGGGTAAGAGTCGATGATTTTGAGTGGACACGGTCCCTGAGGCGCCAATGGAAGCAGGGAGCCGACCTGATCGGCGCGCGCCTTCCGCCCAGTCCGTCGGCCGAACAATACGATCTGTTCCAGACCTATCTGCGTGCCCGTCACGAAAGCGGTGGCATGACGGAAATGAGCGTACTCGACTACGCTATGATGGTCGAAGACACCCATGTGGAAACCATGGTCATCGAATACAGGCGGCGCGGCCCAGACAGCTTCATAACCGGGGCTGGCGAAGGCCCCCTGCTCGGGGTGGCACTGACCGACCAGCTCGCCGACGGCCTGTCCATGGTCTATTCCTTCTTCGACCCGGACGTGCAAAGCGTGGGCCTGGGAACCTACATGATCCTCGATCACATCGAGCGTGCCCGCCGGCTGCGGCTGCCTTACGTCTATCTGGGCTATTGGGTCGAAGGATCTGAGAAGATGGCCTACAAGGCCCGCTTCAAGCCTCAGGAACACCTGGGGCCGGAAGGTTGGACCGAGCCCGACCCTCTGCTTGGGTGATCATCCCTGAAAGAACGCTTCCCGCGTTTATGCCGCATCCAGAAACTGGCGGATATCGGTAAAGACCGAGCGGAACATCTCCGTGGTCAACCGGCCGGTATTGGTGTTGTAGCGCGAGCAGTGATAGCTGTCGAACAGGACAAGCTGCCGCGTCCCCAGATCGTGGCGCGCACCGTGACCGAAGGTGAAATCGGCGCGGCGAAGCTCCAGAGCGCTCAGGAAGGTTTCATGGGCGATCCGCCCGAGTGCGAGCACCGCCCTCAGGCCCGGATTGGCCTCAAGCGTCGCGATCAGATACGGGCGACATGTCTTGATTTCCGGACCTGTCGGCTTGTTCTGCGGCGGCAGGCAGCGCACCGCATTGGTGATGATCGCATCCCGCAGTTCCAGTCCGTCATCGGGACGGGCTTCATAAGCTCCGGCGGCAAAACCGAAATCCAGCATGGTTTCGTAAAGAAGGTCACCGGCAAAGTCACCGGTAAACGGCCGGCCCGTCCGGTTCGCACCGCGCATACCCGGCGCCAGACCGACGATGAGCAGCTTCGGATCCGGAGACCCGAAAGACGGGACCGGCGCGTTGAACCAGTCGGGAAATTGTTCCCGAAGCTCATGGCGTAAGCCTACGAGCCTCGGGCATGCCTGACAGTCCAGCGGTGGGTCGACACTGACCATCGCAGTCAGGTTCCTCGCATTCTTTACGAAATCGCCGGCTTAGTAGTCGTCGTCGTCTTCGTCGTCGAAGTCCGGCCCGGTCTGCGGGCGTGCGGGACGTTCGGACGGATCCCGGCCGATCTTGCTGGCAAGGGTCGCCAGGTCGATGAAGTGATCGGCCTGCCTGCGAAGATCATCGGCGATCATCGGCGGCTGCGTCTTCAGGGTCGAAACAACGCTGACCTTGCGGCCTTTTCTCTGCAGGGCTTCCACCAGCGACCGGAAATCACCGTCACCGGAGAAGAGAACGATATGGTCGACGCTGTCGACGAGCCCCATCGCATCGACGGCGAGCTCGATATCCATATTGCCCTTCACCTTCCGCCTGCCGGACGAATCAACGAACTCCTTCACCGGCTTCGTGATGACCTTATAACCGTTGTAATCGAGCCAATCGATCAGCGGCCGGATGGAGGAGTATTCCTGATCTTCGATGAGAGCGGTGTAATAGTAGGCCCGAAGCAGATAAGCTTGACCCTGAAATTCCTTCAAGAGACGTTTGTAATCAATATCGAAGCCTATGGCCTTGGCAGTCGAGTAAAGATTGGCGCCGTCAATAAATAAAGCAACTTTTTCTCTGGCATCAAACATTCGCGTGGGAACCTTTCTTATTGTTTCTACAGCCTCCCGGAGTTGAAACTCCGAAGCCGACGGAATCGAGCCGTCCAACCCACATCATGGTGCGTACTTCCATTGTCATTTCGTGCACATGATCGCTTTTACGATTCTTACTTCTGTCGGTTTTTACCATTTGGTTGGTATTTGTGTATTTTTACATAACCGATACCATTGCCCTACACCATAACTGTCGCCGGTCGCAATGACAAAGCGCGCCAACTTCCGCCCGAAGGTCCATTTTCCAGCAAAATTGAATTGAAGCAAACAGCTCCCCGATACGGGGTTGCTTTCCCTTAATCTGAATATTATACGCTTTCTTTTCAAGTTCCCTAACTCATGGAGACGTCGTATGGCGCGTGTGACCGTCGAGGACTGCATCGACAAGGTCGAAAATCGTTTTGAGCTGGTCCTCCTGGCCGCTCATCGCGCTCGCATGATCTCAAGCGGCTCACCGCTCACCGTAGAGCGTGACAACGACAAGAACCCGGTCGTGGCCCTGCGCGAGATTGCCGAGCAGACCGTAAGTCCCGAAGACATGAAGGAAGACCTTATCCACTCCCTGCAAAAATATGTGGAAGTGGACGAGCCGGAAGCGGAAGCCGTGCCGATGGTTCCCTCGGGCCAGCAGCAGACGACCCAGGTCAATGCGGTCGATGATTCGGCTGTGGAATTCGACCGTATGTCGGAAGAAGATCTTCTGCGCGGCCTGGAAGGCCTGGTACCACCGGAGCGCAGCGACGACGTCTAGGATTTGTTTCAAGACACGCCGGGTTGACGGCTTCAGAACATCGCCAGCCCGGCAGGTTTTTCGAAAACCTCCCGTTTCTCCCGGCTGTCATATGGGTCGGTTCCGGCCATGATGCGCCAATACGAGCTCGTTGAACGAGTAACCCGATATAATCCCGATGCGGATGAGGCCCTCCTCAACAAGGCCTATGTCTATGCCATGCAGAAGCACGGCCCCCAGACACGCGCATCCGGTGACCCCTACTTCTCCCATCCGCTCGAAGTTGCCGCGATCCTGACCGATCTGCGTCTCGATGACGCAACCATCGCCGTCGCCCTTCTGCATGACACGATCGAGGACACGGACGCGACCCGCGCCGAAATCGATTCCATGTTCGGCGAAGAGATCGGCAAGCTGGTCGACGGACTGACCAAGATCAAGCGCCTCGACCTCGTTTCCCAGAAAGCCAAGCAGGCGGAAAACTTCCGCAAGCTCCTGCTGGCAATCGCCGACGATGTCCGGGTGCTACTGGTCAAGCTGGCGGACCGGCTGCACAACATGCGCACGCTCCACCACATGCCCGAGCACAAGCGCGGCCGGATTGCCGAAGAAACGATGGAGATCTACGCTCCGCTCGCGGGGCGCATGGGCATGCAGGACATGCGCGAGGAGCTGGAGGACCTTTCCTTCAAGACCCTCAATCCGGAAGCCTATGACACCATCAGCGAGCGCCTGACCGAGCTGCGCGAGACCAATGCGGAACTGATCGCTGAAATCGAAAAGACCCTGACCGAACGCCTCGCGGAACGCGGCATGGCGGCGGTGGTCAAGGGCCGCGAGAAGCGTCCTTATTCGATCTTTCGCAAGATGCAGCAGAAATCGCTCGGCTTCGAACAGCTCTCCGATCTTTACGGCTTCCGGGTCACGGTGGGAACGGTCGAGGCCTGTTACCGTGTCCTGGGGGTCATTCACACCACCTGGCCGACGGTTCCGGGTCGGTTCAAGGATTACATTTCCACCCCGAAGCAGAACGACTACCGCTCGATCCACACCACGATCGTCGGCCCGTCCCGCCAGCGCGTGGAACTGCAGATCCGTACGGCCGCAATGGACCGTGTCGCGGAATTCGGCATCGCCGCCCACGCCCTTTACAAGGACGGCGAGATGGGTGGCTTGAACATCGCGCGTCACACGGAAGATTGCCGCGCCTACGAGTGGCTGCGGCGAACCATCGACCTTCTCAACGAAGGCGACACCCCGGAAGAGTTCCTGGAAAACACCAAGCTGGAGCTCTTCCACGACCAGGTGTTCTGCTTCACGCCCAAGGGAAGGCTGATTGCCCTGCCCCGCGGCGCGACCCCGATCGACTTCGCCTACGCGGTCCACACCGGCATCGGCAACACCTGCGTCGGCTGCAAGGTCAATGGCAAGATCATGCCCCTGGTCACCGAACTCAGAAACGGTGACGAGGTGGAAATCATCCGGTCCAAGGCGCAGACGCCGCCGCCGGCCTGGGAATCGATCGCCGTCACAGGAAAGGCCCGCGCGGCGATCCGCCGGGCAACCCGCGAATCCGTCCGCAAGCAATATGGCGCCCTCGGAGAGCACATCCTCAAGCGCGCTTTCGCCCGAGCGGAAAAGGTGTATTCCGAAGACCTGCTGCAAAGCGCGCTGAGCGATCACAATCAGCCGAACGTCGCCGAACTTCTCGCGGCCGTCGGCCGTGGCGATATCAGTGCCCAATCGGTTCTGAAATCGGCCCACCCTGACTATCAGGACGACCGTGTCGTCCATACGCCGGCCACGTCCGAAGATGGCTGGTTCGACCTGGAAAAGGGAGCGGGGTTGAAATTCCGCATACCCGCGGGTGAGCTTGACCCGGACTCCGGCGACGAAGCCCGGGACGGATCCGCACTACCCATCCGCGGGTTGTCCGGCGACATCCCGGTCGGTTTTGCCCCGGACGGAGGCGCCGTCCCCGGCGACCGGATCGTCGGCATCCTGACCCCGACCGACGGCCTGACGATCTATCCGATCCAGTCTCCGTCCCTGAAGGAATTCGACGACCAGAGCGAACGCTGGGTCGACGTGCGCTGGGACATCGACGTCGACAATCCGGAACGGTTTCCCGCCAGACTCGCCATCTCCGCGATCAACGAGCCCGGTTCGCTTGCCGCCATCGCCCAGGTAATCGGCGAAAACAGCGGCAACATCGACAATGTGAAGATGGTCCGCCAGGCAACGGATTTTCACCAAATGGTCATTGATCTGGAAGTATGGGACCTGAAACACCTGAACCGGATCATCAATCAGTTGCGTTCAAAACCGAATGTCTCCAGTGTGACCCGTGTCAACGGCTGACGCCGGAAAACCGAGGAAAGGACAGTCATCCGCATGACCAGCCCCATGAGCCGCCCCATGACTCGCGAGGAAGTGCTTCAACAGTTCCGCGACGCTGGCGCGATCCTTGAAGGCCATTTTATCCTGTCCTCGGGCCTTCGAAGCCCGGTATTCATCCAGAAGGCCCGGGTCTTCATGTATCCGGAGCGGACGGAAACCCTGTGCAAGGCGCTCGCGGAAAAGATTCGCGCCGCAGGTCTCGGTGACATCGACTACGTCGTCTCTCCCGCCCTGGGCGGGCTGATCCCCGGATATGAAACCGCCCGCCACCTGAAGGTGCCGGCCATGTGGGTCGAGCGCGAGGACGGAGAATTCCGTTTGCGCCGGTTCGAAATGCCGGAGGGCGCGCGCGTCGTGATCGTCGAGGACATCGTGACCACCGGCCTCTCCAGCCGCGAAACGGTGGATGCTTTGAAGTCGATCGGAGCGAACGTGCTGGCGGTCGCCTGTCTGATCGACCGCTCTGCCGGTGCGGCCGATACGGGCGTGCCCCTGATCTCCCTGGCTGACTACAAGGTCCCGGCCTATGAAGCGGACAAGCTTCCGCCGGAATTGGCGGCTATCCCTGCGGTCAAACCGGGAAGCCGGGGCCTCGCCTAGGACACCGGAAACGAGACCGACAAAACCGTATGCTGTTCCGCCGCCGCAACAAGCCCACCAACATCGAACGCCTTCGCGTGGCCGTATGGCCGCGCAACAGCTGGTCGCGGTCGACCCGCTATTTCGGAAAACGCGTCCTGCGCCTGACCGCGACGCCCCATGCGATTGCGATCGGATTTGCCGCCGGCGCATTCGCATCCTTCACGCCTCTGGTCGGCTTCCACTTCATTCTCGCTTTTGTTATCGCCTATATCATTCGCGGAAATCTGATCGCCTCCGCCCTTGGAACGTCCGTCGGCAACCCTTTGACCTTCCCGTTCATCTGGGCCTCCACTTTCAAGGTCGGTCAATGGATCCTGCGCAGCGATGCGGCCCCTGCCGGCCATGACATCCACAAGGAATTCGCGAGGCGGCTGCTGGACAGTTCTCTCGACGTCCTGCTGCCGATGTTCAAACCGATGCTGGTCGGCGCTGTGCCTCTCGGAACGATCACCGCCGTGATCTGCTACGTACTTGTCTACAAGAGCGTCGAAGTCTACCAGACGCGGCGGAAGGCCTCGATTGCCCGCAAGCGCGCGCCGTTTCCGGCCCCGCATGCTGCGGGACTGGAAGAAATCGACAAATAGGACACTACCTTTTTACTGCCGGATTCCTACATGAAAGACGAGCGGTGAGCGGTCCATACCCAGCCGGCCGTCATTGCCACGAAAGCCGCGAGCCGCTAATAGTCGGCAGCAGATTCTAAACAGTCATTTCGCTCCCGGCGTTTCCGCCGGATCCATCAGCCCGGAATTTACATGTCAAAGGACAAGATGAGCGTGAACGAAGACAAGAAGGCCAAGGACGGCGGGCTCTACGAGACCGTGAAGATCATCGTGCAGGCGCTCCTTCTTGCCCTGATCGTGCGCACCTTTCTGTTCCAGCCGTTCAACATTCCGTCCGGATCGATGAAAGACACGCTCCTGATCGGCGACTACCTGTTCGTTTCCAAATACAGCTACGGCTATTCCCGCTATTCCTTCCCCTTCGGCCTCGCCCCCTTCTCCGGCCGGATCTGGGGTGCGGAACCGAAACGCGGCGATATCGTCGTCTTCAAGCTGCCCAAGGACAATTCGACCGACTATATCAAGCGCGTGATCGGCCTTCCCGGCGACAGGATCCAGGTGAAGGAAGGCGTCGTCTACATCAACGACGAACCGGTCAAGCAGGAACGCATCGACGACTACATCGAAAACACCGGCTTTGGCGTCAAGCGGGTGGCACGCTTCCGCGAGACCCTGCCCAATGGCGTTTCCTATGAGACCCTCAATCTGAGCGACAACGGCGCGCTGGACAACACGCGCGTCTATGAAGTGCCCGAAGGGCATTACTTCATGATGGGCGACAACCGCGACAATTCCACCGACAGCCGCGTGTTGTCGGCTGTCGGCTATGTGCCTTACGAAAACCTGGTCGGCCGCGCGGAAGTCCTGTTCTTCTCCATCGAGGATGGTACGCCGGCCTGGATGATCTGGAAATGGCCCTGGGACGTGCGTTGGGACCGCCTGTTCAGGGATCTGCACCCCTGAGGCCGGCCCGAGCGGAAGCGGCGCAAGGAAACAATATGGCGGCAAGCACACAGGCCATGAGCGAACTGGCCCAACGCCTTCAGCATGAGTTCAAGGATCCCGGCCTGCTGAACGTGGCGCTGACCCACGCCAGTGCGCTCGCGCCGACTGACAGCGTCACGAAGAGCTATCAACGCCTGGAGTTTCTCGGCGACCGGGTGCTCGGCCTTGTCGTTGCCGGTATGCTCCACAATCATTTCCCGAACGCGGATGAGGGCGAACTTGCCCGGCGTTTCAATCATATGGTCAAGCGGGAAACCTGCGCGGAAATCGCCAGCGAACTGCGTCTGGGCGATGTCATGCGCATCGGCCAGAGCGAGGCTCAGACCGGCGGCCGCAAGAAGGCGGCCCTGCTGGCCGATATTTGCGAGGCGGTGATCGCAGCCATTTATCTGGATGGCGGATTTGCAGACGCCGAAAAATTCGTCAGGCGCCTTTGGGAACCGCGTATGCTATCCTGGTCCGGCCCCTTGCGGGATGCCAAGACCACCCTGCAGGAGTGGGCTCAGTCGCGTGGGCTGCCGACACCGAAGTACGATGTTATCAGCCGCGAAGGCCCGGATCACGCCCCCAGTTTCGTGGTCGGCGTCAATGTAAAGGGGATTGCCCCCGGCGAAGGCCAGGGCGGCTCTAAGCGCATCGCCGAACAGGCTGCCGCCGAAGCCGTGCTCCGCCGTGAGGGCGTCTGGAAAGAACAGGACAGGACTTGAACTCCGACGACGATGACATGCCGCAGGCAAGCCCGCGGTTCGACATGCCTCTTCCCGAAGCCTCGGCCCCGATGCCTGAGGGCACGCGTGCGGGCTTCATCGCCCTGATCGGCGCGCCGAACGCCGGCAAGTCCACCCTCATCAACCAGCTCGTCGGCACCAAGGTCTCCATCGTGACCCACAAGGTGCAGACGACACGGGCGATCGTGCGCGGCATCGCCATGCACGACAAGGCCCAGCTCGTCTTCGTCGATACGCCCGGCATCTTCCAACCCAAGCGGCGCCTCGACCGCGCCATGGTCGACACCGCCTGGGGCGGCGCCCGGGACGCGGATGTGATCGCGCTCCTGATCGACGCCCGAAAAGGAATCGACGAGGAAGCCGAAGCGATCATGGAGAGGCTCGCCGATATCAAGACGCCGAAGGTGCTGATCCTGAACAAGATCGACGTCACCAAGCGCGACAAGCTTCTGGAACTGGCAAAAGCCGCCAACGAGGTCATGCCGTTCGATGAGACCTTCATGGTGTCCGCTCTGAATGGCGACGGCGTCGAGACGATCCTGAATTATTTCGCCGCACAGGTTCCCGAAGGTCCGTGGCTTTATCCGGAAGACCAGCCGTCCGACCTGCCTTTGCGCATCCTGGCTGCCGAAATCACCCGGGAAAAGCTGTTCGAGCGCCTGCACCAGGAGCTACCCTACATCTCAACGGTGGAAACCGAACAGTGGCAGGAGCGCAAGGACGGCTCCGTCCGCATCGAGCAGACCATCTACGTGGAGCGTGACAGCCAGAAGAGCATCGTCCTCGGCAAGAAGGGGCAGACCATCAAGGCCATCTCCAAGGCCTCCCGCGAAGAGCTTGCTGAGATCATCGATGCGCCCGTGCACCTGTTCCTGTTCGTAAAGGTGCGCGAGAACTGGGCGGATGATCCTGAGCGTTATCGCGAAATGGGGCTGGAGTTCCCGAGGTAAGGAACAACGAGAGATACAGCATCTCTCGCCTTACCCTACGGCCAGGAACTTCCCGCCTCTCCCCTCCCCGGAATCGTATAAACTTGCTCCATGGAATGGACCGGCGAAGCAATCATTCTGGGAGCCCGCAAGCACGGCGAGACGGACGTCATCCTTGAGGTGATGACGGCGGAGCGCGGCCGGCATCTGGGATTGGTGCGCGGTGGCCGCTCGCGCCGCCGGCAACCGATGCTTCAGCCCGGCAACGAGGTGCAGGTCACCTGGCGGGCTCGGCTGGCGGACCATTTAGGGATCTTTTCCGTCGATCCGATCCGCTCGCGTGCCGCCGAACTGATGACCTCGTCCGTCGGCCTGCATGGCGTCCAGCATCTGGCCGGCCTCATTCGCCTTCTGCCGGAACGCGATCCCCATGCACGGCTCTATGAAGCCTTCAGGATAGTGCTCGACCACCTCGACCGGTTCGATGTCGCCGGCCCGCTGATCATCCGCTTCGAACTGGAACTGTTGAACCAACTCGGCTACGGCCTGGATTTGACCAGCTGCGCGGCGACCGGAACCCGGGATGACCTCGCGTGGGTGTCGCCGAAATCGGCCCGTGCCGTCAGCCGGGAGGCCGGCGAGCCCTACCGGGACAAACTGCTTCCCCTGCCCCCGTTCCTCGTGGAGGGCCAGCGTCAGCCGGGCAGCGAGATCACCTACCGGGATCTGATTGAGGGGTTCCGGCTGACCGATTTCTTCTTAAATCGCAACGTCTACGAGCCCCGAGGGATCAAGGCGGGCGACCTGCGCCCCGGCCTGATTGCGGCACTGGAGAAGCAATACCGCGCTGAATATCCGTGGAATTTCGACTAGTCCGAACAATGCAGGGAAGGCATTCGACCTTGACGGCAATCAAGCCCGGTTTAAAAACCGCTCCTCCGATATGCCATCCAAGCTTGCCAGATAGTCGAGGACCGCATCCCCCGGAATGGGTTTGGAATAATAGTAGCCCTGAACCATTTCGCCGCCGAGGCTGCGGATTATGGCCAGTTCTTCCTCGGTCTCCACGCCCTCTATGATACAGCCGATATTCATGTCGCGGGACAGGTTGAGCAGCGATTTGACGATCCCGTAGCCGGCAGAATTCTCGCCGATATTGGTCACGAACGACCGGTCGACCTTGATCTTGTCCAGCGGGAAGCTGTGCAGGTGGCTGAGGCTCGAATAGCCGGTTCCGAAGTCGTCCAGCGAGATCCGGACCCCGGTCTGCTTGAGTTCGGCGATCGCTTCCTGTGCCCGGTGGACGTCGCGGATTATCGCGGTTTCGGTAATCTCGAAGTCGATCCGATTAGGCGCAACGCCGTAATTATGGATTTCGTCGACAAGTTCGCGAACATAGTCGGTCTTGGCGATATTGGCCGCCGACAGATTGAACGACAGGCGGACGTCCTCCGGCCAGGTCCTGGCGCAGATAAGCGCCTGCCTGAACAAAACCAGGGTCAGCGGGTTTATAAGCCCTGCCCGTTCGGCAGCCGGAATAAAGTCGCCCGGAGGCACCATGCCCAGCGTCGGACTGGTCCAGCGTGCGAGCGCCTCGAACGCCACCACTGCGCGGCTGTTCACATCCACGACCGGCTGGAAGGCAACACCCATTTCATCGGCGACCGTATCGCTTCGAAGAGCCTTTTCCAGAAGCTTCGTCCGCTGGATCCTGGCTTCATGCGGCTTGCCGAAGAGGACCACATGACTGCTGCCTGCATCCCGGCTTCGTTTAGCGGAATAAAGGGCAAAGTCCGCATTTTCGTAGAGCTCGTCGCACTGGATGCCAGTCTGCCAACGGGCAAAACCGATACTGGCTGAAATCGACAGGGTCGCTTCCGCCAGATTGAACGGCGCCTCCAGAACCGTGCACAGATTTTGCCCGATCTGCATCAGGTTCTCATCGCTAAGCTCCAGGTTGATCAGAATGGCGAATTCATCGCCGCCCAGGCGCGAAAGGAGAAGATCCCCCTGGCAGGCAACTTTCAGGCGCTCCGCCACGGACACCAGCAGCTTGTCTCCGACCGCATGACCGTACAAGTCATTGACGGCCTTGAACCCGTCCAGGTCGATCAGGCCGATAATGAGCGGCGCCTGTTCCATAGCCGCGGACGCATGTTTTTCCGCAAACTCTGAGAAGAAACAGCGTCGGTTCGGCAGATTGGTCAGGCTGTCTAGATTGGCAAGGCGGTAGTTTTCGTTCGAGAGCTCCAGCGTCTCTTTCTGCTTCTGCACAAGCTCGTTCTGCTGCTGGATGAGCTGTCTTTGGGACCCGATCAGTGAAACAAACCTGTTGTAGTTGATCGACACGATCACCAGCAGGGCTATCGACACGAAGATGAGATTGCCGGCGTTGGCCATGAAGACAGGATTGCCGGAAAAGCCGAAGAAGACGATGAAGGCGGCGTTGACGATCATCGTCACGTTGAACGCCGCCGACAGCATGTGCATCAGACTGAAAATGCAGCCGACGACCGTGATCCCCATAAAGAACGCCACATGCCCCTGTGCATAGGCATCGCCATAAGGGTAAAGCGCCAGTGACCAGGCGGAAAAGCCGGCCGCGATGAGCGGTGCAAGCGTATTTGTCTGTTTCAGGGATTTCAAAGCGGTTGCGGCATCCGGGCACTTTGAAATGGAGCGCCTCCATCTCACCAGCCGGACGAATACCAGGACTGACAGCCCAACCGGAATATAGAACGTGAGGCTGCGGGGCGCCAGGTTCCAGAACGTTGCCACCAGCGCCCAGGTGTTGACCAGCAGCAGCGCATACATCATGGGAAGCTGTCTGGTATTGGCATCGAACTGCGCTAGCGTCAGTTCGGGGTCACCGCTCGGAACAGAAAACAGGTTTTTTAGCTTTTCAAGTTTCACCTGACAGGCCTCAAATATATTTTGCCGTTCAATTCCAAAATGCACATCCGGCTATATAGTTCCGGCAATATCCTGATAAACTTACTGATAAACCTTAAATAACCCGTTAGTCAGATATTACGTTGCGGCGCTCCGCCGTGACATCACAGTACGGCACCGGCTCTAAATCGCCGCCAGGCTTCAGGGTTGTAAGTTTTCCACTTTCCCGCTTTAGCCGACACATTGCTTACAGCCGTCCCGGCAATAGTATCGAAACCATCCACCCCGGATGCCCGAACCGGGGAAAACCACGCTCGAAACCGCAGAGTTCTGCGCAAATCATTTGCGTCGAACTTTCGATGCCGCTACTCGTTTCCTATGGGAAACGAGTTGATTCCGCCGAGCGGTCCAAGCGGCATTGAAGGCATCGAACTGCGCACAGCGCTGGAAGAGCGCTACCTTGCCTATGCGCTGTCGACCATCATGCACCGCGCCCTGCCGGACGTGCGCGACGGGCTGAAGCCGGTGCACCGGCGCCTGCTTTACGCCATGCGCCTTCTGAAACTCGATCCCGGCGCCGGCTTCAAGAAATGCGCCCGCGTCGTCGGCGATGTCATCGGTAAATACCATCCCCATGGCGATCAGGCCGTCTATGACGCCCTCGTCCGCCTCGCCCAGGATTTCGCGCAACGTTACCCGCTGATCGAAGGCCAGGGCAACTTCGGTAATGTGGACGGCGACAATGCCGCCGCCATGCGTTACACTGAAGCCCGCCTCACCGATACCGCCAAGCGCCTGCTCGACGGTCTGGACGAAGATGCCGTCGATTTCCGCGAGACCTATGACGGCGAAGACAAGGAGCCGATCGTTCTGCCGGGCGGCTTCCCGAACCTCCTCGGCAACGGCTCTTCGGGGATCGCCGTCGGCATGGCGACCTCAATCCCGCCGCACAATGCCTTTGAACTCTGCGAAGCCTCGCAACACCTGATCAAGAACCCGAAATGCGAGCCCGATGAACTGCTGCAGTTCATCAAGGGCCCGGATTTCCCGACCGGCGGCCTTCTCGTCTCCGACGAGGCGGCAATCCGCGAAGCCTACACGACCGGTCGCGGCAGCTTCCGCGTCCGCGCCCGCTGGGAGGTCGAAGATCTCGGCCGCGGCCAATGGAACGTGGTGGTCACCGAGATCCCCTTCCAGGTGCCGAAATCGCGGCTGATCGAGAAGATCGCCGAGCTTCTGACCGCGCGCAAGCTGCCGCTTCTGGAAGACATCCGAGATGAATCGGCGGAAGACATCCGCATCGTTCTGGTTCCCCGCTCGCGCAATGTCGACGCGACGCTCCTGATGGAATCCCTGTTCAAGCTGACGGACCTGGAAAATCGGTTCGCCTTGAACATGAACGTGCTCTCCCAGGGCAAGGTGCCCATGGTGATGGGCCTGAAGCAGGTCCTGCGCGAATGGCTGGACCATCGCAAGGAAGTCCTGGTCCGCCGCTCCGAACATCGGCTGGCCCAGATCAACCATCGTCTCGAAGTTCTCGAAGGCTATCTGATCGCCTATCTGAACCTCGACGAGGTGATCCGCATCATCCGCGAGGAGGACGATGCCAAGGGTGAACTGATCCGGACGTTCGAACTGACCGACGTTCAGGCCGAAGCCATTCTCAACATGCGCTTGCGGTCCTTGCGCAAGCTGGAAGAACTGGAAATCCGCAAGGAGCACGAAAAGCTCTCCGAGGAAAAGGACGAGCTGACCAAGCTGCTCGGCTCCGACCAACGCCAGTGGACCCGGATCAGCAAGGAGATTGCGGAGGTCTCCAAGGTCTACGGACCGGAAACCGACATCGGCAAACGGCGTACCGGCCTGGCAGAGGCCCCGGAGCACGATCTGGACGACATTCAGCAGGCCATGATCGAAAAGGAACCGATCACGGTCATCGTCTCCGAAAAGGGCTGGATCCGCGCGCTGAAGGGCCATCAGGCAGATCTCGGCAACCTCGCCTTCAAACAGGGCGACAAGCTGAAACTGTCCTTCCATGCGGAAACCACCGACAAGATCCTGATCTTCTCCACCGGCGGCAAGTTCTTCACGCTGGGCGCCGACAAGCTTCCCGGCGGACGCGGCCATGGCGAGCCGATCCGGCTGATGGTGGAAATGGACGAGGCCCAGGACGTGATCAGCGCCTTCGTCCACAAACCGGGACGGATCCTGCTGATTTCCAACGACGAAGCCCGCGGCTTCCGGGTGCCGGAAGACGATGTCATTGCCAATACACGCAAGGGCAAGCAGGTCCTGAACCTGGCAGCCCCGGCGGAAGCCTCGATCTGCGTTGCTGCCGAAGGCGACCATGTGGCCGTGATCGGCGAGAACCGGAAGCTTCTGGTCTTCCCGCTGGAGCAGATTCCGCAAATGGGCCGCGGCCGCGGCGTGCGTTTGCAGCGCTACCGCGACGGCCACATCGCCGATATCCGGGTCTTCAAGGGCGAAGACGGTCTGACCTGGACCGACAGTTCCGGCCGCAGTTTCACCCGCACGCTGAACGAATTGGCCGACTGGCGCGGCGAACGCGGACAGGCCGGACGTCTACCGCCGACCGGCTTCCCACGCTCCAACAAATTCGGCCCGCGCGAGCTGTAACGGCACCATTTCGAAACGCTGTACCGTTTTCACCAAAGTAGATCTCGACGAAAGCCACCTGCCCTTGCATTCTGGCGCGAAAGCATGCCGTATCGGGCGGTAAAACGTGCGGGAGGACAGGATGATCGGGGCGTTTACCTTCAACACCAGCCACAGGGTGGTCTTTGAAAGCGGTTCCGCTGGGGCGCTTTCCAGCCATGCCGGCGATCTTCTGGGCGATCGGCCTTTCATCGTCACCGACAAGGGGATCATCAACTGCGGACTGATCGACGGCTGCCTGAAGGATCTGAAAGCTGCGGGCTACCAAACGGCCCTTTATGAGGACGTGCTGGCAGACCCACCTCGCAAGCTGGTGGAACAGGCCACGCGTATGGCGATGAAGCACGGCGCAACCAGCGTCATCGGTTTCGGCGGTGGCTCTTCTCTCGATATCGCCAAGCTGGTCGCCCTGCTCGCCTCGAGCGGCGAGGATCTGGACGATGCCTGGGGGATCGGCAACGCCAAGGGCCCTCGCCTGCCCCTGGTGCTCATTCCGACGACCGCCGGAACCGGCTCGGAAGTCACGCCGATTTCGATCATCACTCTGGAGGACGACGAAAAGCGCGGTGTCGTCTCCCCGGTTCTGCTGCCCGACCTTGCCATTCTGGATCCGTTACTCACCCTCGGCCTGCCGGCCCATGTCACGGCGGCCACCGGCATCGATGCCATGGTCCACGCCATCGAAGGCTATGCTTCGAAGAGTGCGAACAACAACCCTGTCTCCAGGACTCTCGCGATCGAAGCGCTGAAGCTGCTCGGCACCAACATTGAAACCGCCGTTTTCGAACCCAAGAACGAGGACGCCCGCGGCGCCATGCTTCTGGGCTCCATGCTGGCCGGCATGGCTTTCGCCAATTCGCCCGTCGCCGCCGTTCATGCGCTTGCCTATCCGATCGGCGGCACGTTCCATGTTCCCCACGGGCTATCGAACGCGCTCGTCCTGCCTCATGTCCTGCGCTTCAACGCAGCCGACGCAGCAACGGACTACGCCATACTCGCGCCCCATGTTTTTCCGGAGCTGGCGGTTCTCGACGAACCGGAGGCCCGTGCCCAGGCATTTGCCGACGAATTGGGACATCTTTCGAACCGGCTCGGCCTTCAATCCACCTTGCGTGAAGTCGGTATCACCGCCGCCGACTTGCCCAAGATGGCCAGCGATGCCATGAAGCAGACCCGCCTTCTGGTCAACAATCCCCGGCCGGTCACCGAGGCCGATGCCCTTGCCATTTACGAGGCTGCCCTTTGAGCGACGCTGAAAAACCGGCCAAACCGGCCCCTCTCACCCGATCCGAGTTCACGGTTTTCCGGGAAATCCCGACCAGGTGGATGGATGTGGACATCTATGGCCACGTCAACAACGTTCAGTATCTGAGCTTCTTCGATACCGCAGTTAACGGCTGGTACGTGGAGGAAGGACTGCTCGATCCGGCCGGGTCGGAGGAGATCTTCCTCGTGGTGGAAACCGGCTGCCAGTATTTTGCCGAACTCATCTTCCCGGAGGTGGTGACGGCCGGTATCCGGATCGAAAAGATCGGTTCGTCTTCAGTGATTTACACGATCGCGCTGTTCAAGGAAGGGCAACAAGCCGCGGCAGCCCAGGGCCGCTTCGTGCATGTCCTTGTTGACCGGGAAAATCGGCGACCAAAGCCGATTGGCGAAGAAATGCGCGCAGCATTGGGCCAGTTGCTCGACCGGTAACAGTGCCGGCCCCTGCACTTTCCAACAGCCGCTGTGCACTGGATTACTTCACGGTCGTTTCGACAACAATTTCCGCACAGTTTTTACCCTGAAGATCTTGGCCGCAGATCCTGACCGAATAGCTGTCCTTACCCTTGTAGTTCTTATTCGGGGTATAGATGAACTGGAACCTCGAGGTCTTTTTGAACACACCGTGTTTCGCCTTACGGATAATAGACGCTGATGTAAAAGTCATGCGCCCGCCTGCACGGAAATAGTACTCACAACTGCCCGAAGACACCCAACTATAGGCCTTCATAGGCTTCTTGTGGTGGAGCATGAAACGCGAGCCTTGTGTCTGGCAACCTGCAATCGCCGATGTCACCAGAAGCTGACCCGAAATCAGGACAAGAACCGCCCAGAACAGTTGCCTGTTCATAATCCCCCCAAAAAACAACACCCTGAAACCTGTCAATGCAGAGGAGAAGATTCGATTATAAAGTTCAAGTCCCGTTCAATGAAATTGGAGATTGTACCCCAATGAAGTCTGCAGATTAGCCACATCATATCCACAACCTGCGCACAGGTTGTTCAAGGCTTATCCATGGGCCTTCATCAGGCGAGACTTCTCACGCTGCCAGTCGCGTTTCTTTTCGGTCTCGCGCTTGTCATGCAGCTTCTTGCCTTTCGCAAGGGCAATCTCCAGCTTCGCCCTGCCCTGCTCGTTGAAATAGAGCTTGAGCGGAACGATGGTCTTGCCTTCCTTCTGCACGGCACCCGCAAGCTTGAAGATTTCACGCTTGTGCATGAGCAGCTTGCGCGGACGGCGCGGCTCATGATTGAAGCGGTTGCCCTGCGTATATTCTGGAATATAGACGTTGTAGATCCAGATCTCGCCCTTGTGCTCGGCGGCATAGGATTCGGCGATATTCGCCTTGCCGTTCCGCAAGGCCTTCACTTCCGTTCCCTTCAGCTCAATGCCAGCCTCGAAGGTTTCCTCGATCTCGAAATTGAAACGGGCCTTCCGGTTGTCGGAGATGATCGTCCGCCCCGGAGGACCTCCGCGTTTAGGCGCCATTCTTGTAATACCTTGTATGGGCACGGGCCGGAGTAACCGTCCCGTGCCGAATTGTTCCGCCGATCAGTTGATCAGCCCCGCGTGGGTCATAGCCTCGCGGATTTTAGTCTCGGTCTCCGGCGAAATCGCCACCAGCGGAAGGCGCACCTCGTTTTCCATCCGCCCGAGCAACGACAGGGCATATTTCGCACCCGTCGGGTTGGGCTCAATGAACAGGGCCTGATGTAGCGGCGCCAGCTTGTCCTGAATGGACAAAGCCTTCGCATAATCACCAGAGAGACAGGCCGCCTGGAAATCCGCACACATCCGCGGTGCCACGTTGGCCGTCACGGAAATGCACCCCGAACCGCCATGAGCGTTAAAGCCAAGCGCGGTGATGTCTTCGCCGGACAACTGGATGAAGTCCGGACCACACAGATGGCGCTGCTCACTCGCTCTTGCAAGGTTCGCGGTGGCGTCCTTGACGCCCTTGATGTTCTTGCAGGTCTTGAACAACTCCGCCATCGTGGCCGAAGTCATGTCGATGACCGAGCGGCCGGGGATATTGTAGATGAAGATCGGAATCCCGACCACAGCGTCGATCGCACGGTAATGCGCCTTCAGACCCGCCTGGTTCGGCTTGTTATAATAAGGTGTGACCACGAGCAGACCATCTGCTCCGGCCTTCTCGGCGAATTTCGCCAGGTCGATCGCTTCTTCCGTGTTGTTGGATCCCGCACCGGCCATGACGGGCACACGTCCGGCCGCCACTTCGACGCATAGCTCGACAACCCGCTTGTGTTCGTCGTGAGACAGCGTCGGGCTTTCACCCGTCGTCCCCACAGGTACCAGTCCGGTGCTGCCTTCTTTTATCTGCCAATCGACAAAATCCTGGAACCGTTTCTCGTCAAGCGCCCCGTCCTTGAACGGTGTCACGAGCGCTGGAATCGATCCTGTAAACATCTTCGGTTTCCTCATGGATTTTTCGTTGGAGACCGGGAACCCCGATCGGACCGGCACAATAATCGCCTGATCCTCGCGGGGCAATGGTCTTGAAAGAGAAGCAGCCTGTTCTTTTTGATAAGCCGCTGTCGAAGGTTCACAACATGGTTGGGCCACGTCCAGCCGGGCTCGACTGGTTTAAGGTGGTCATTTATTGCCAAGTCGGATCTCCCCGTACTTGGCAAGATCCGGCAAAGCCGTTTAGGTTCCCAAAACAAAAAGCCTGACGGTACATGCGAGGAGCGCCGAACTTATGAACCAGCCCGGGACAGACGATATCGAAACCTCCGGAGACACCGGACAGGCATCCCGAACCTTCACCTGGACCAGCCGCGACGGCCTGGCCCTTTCAGGCCGCGAATGGCGTCCTGAAGGGGAGGATACAAGCCGTCATCCGACCGTCCTTTGCCTATCTGGCCTTTCACGAAATACGCGTGATTTCAATGATATTTCGATATTTCTTCAGAACTTAGGTTATCATGTCGTCGCCCTCGATTACCGTGGCCGCGGCGCCAGCGCATGGGACCCGGAGTGGCACAATTACGCGATCCCCATCGAAGGGCACGACATCGATGACGCGATCGAGGCCCTCGGTCTGAACCGTTTTGCAATTCTCGGCACATCCCGGGGCGGACTTCATGCCATGGCCATGGCGCATCGCTACGGACCCGATCGCATGGTCGGAGTTATCTTGAATGACGTCGGCCCTCACCTGGAGATGAAGGCAATCCACCGGATCGCGGCTTCACTTGGCAAGAAAATGCAATATCCGAGTTTTGAGGCACTCGCCGAACAGCTCGAGCATTTGCTTGGACCGCAATTCTCATCTTTTGCGAAACAGGATTGGCTCAAATTGAGCCAGCAAATTGCAAGTCCTTGCGACGCAGGCTGCGTGATCGATTACGATCCGGCATTGGCCCACACCCTGATCGGTCAGGATGACGCGTCGCCCGTTCCCGATATCTGGCATTTGTTCGAAGCACTGGAAAATATTCCGCTTCTCATAATTCATGGAGAACAATCGGATCTTCTGAGCCGGGAGACCTGTGACAAGATGCTCGCCACCCATCCCGACGCCAAATTGTTCACCGTCAAAGGCCAGGGACATGCGCCGGTGCTATGGGATCAGGAAACCCAGCAGGAAATAGCTGCCTTTTTGGACCGGCTTTCAGCCTAGAGCACATCGCGAAAAAGTGGAAACCGGTATTTCGCAATAAGACGTGCGTCAAAAGTGGATAGCGCGTGGCGCGTTAATTCACATGAACGAGGCAGGCTCGAAACCCCTTTTCCTGGATAGTCGCGCTTCACCCGCTCGCTTGCGGGTAGGATTTCGCGCGTCCAGTTTTCGAAAGCGACCCTGCTCTCACTGGCAATCGAAGAAAGAAGCTATTCAAACAAAAAGAAAGCCCGGCATTTCTGCCGGGCTTTCCAGTCAATCCTATGAAAGGAGAGACTTAGAACGTGCGCTGAACGCGGAAGGTAGCGGTCAGGTCGTCGTTGTCGTTGACCGTGCCGGTGAAGTCGCGGTTCAGGTATTCGACTTCAACACCGGTTACGAAACCGGAGATCGGAGCCCAAGCAACCTGGCCGTGAACGGACCACATGTCAGCATCGAACAGGGTGCCGGTTGCATCCTGGGAAGCGTAGGTACCCGTCAGAGACGTGGAAACCGTCGGCGTCCAGTTGTGCGTGATACCAGCAGCAATGCCCCAACCGGTAGCGGTGTTGACGTTGGTCTGCGTGGTAGCAACGGCATCAACCGTCAGGTGGTTGTTGACGTAGCCCAGAGCACCGTCGGAATAACCAGCACGGATACCCAGGGTATCACCAGCGCCGAGCATCGGCAGGTTCAGCGCCACGTCGGCGTTGATTGCCCAGCCAAGCGGGGATTCGGTGATAGCTGCGGTAGCGGTCGTGCCAGCGAGAACCTGGGTCAGGACACCAGACAGCTGTGCAGAACCCCAACCCTGGCTAACCAGCAGGTTGGCAACGAAGTTCGGAATGCGGTGACCGCCATAAACGTTGGCGTTTGCAGTACCGATACCGGTCCGGTTCACCAGGTTCAGACGACGGGTCAGACCGTCTTCCAGAGCGATCGTTGCGGACAGGCCGTTGCCGAAGGCAGCGGTGTAAGCAAGAACGGTTGCACGGTCATCGAGGCCCTGGCCGACCTGGGAACCCCAGTTTTCACCGGTCCAGTGGTCAGAGAAGGAGCCGGTACGACCGAAGGTGAAGCCACCGAGCTGGACGTATGCGTCCCAGATTTCAACACCAGTGGAGTTGAAGTTGGTAACGTCAGACGTGAACCACAGGTCGAAGTAGGTCTTCAGGAGGCCGTATTCGGTCTGGGTGCGAGCATCCATACGAACGTATGCACGTGCACGGAAGTTCGAAGAGACGTCTTCGTTGCTGTCCCAAGCGTTCGGGCCAGTGGAAGCGAAGTCGCGAACGCGGTAGTCGGCACGAACACGGCCACCAACGCGCAGGCAGGTTTCGGTGCCCGGGATGTAGTAGAAGCGTGCGCCGTAAGCGTCACAGATGCGGACGTAGTCAACCGGCTCCGGAGCAACCGGAAGATCGGCAGCCTGAACGCCGGTTGCAGATGCAACTGCAGCAGCGCCGAGCAGAAGGCTCTTAAAGTTCATATCTGACCTCCAATCAGTCATGTTAGCGAAGACTTCACTTGGCCTTGGCCGTCGCTGTAAAGTCATTTTCCCCGCGAAAAACTCTGTCTTTGCCCCGACCGGAGGTTGGACTTCCGAAGTGAGCAAAACAGGGCGACCCGAAAGCCGCTCGCAGTTGTGACCATACGCATCCCGGTTTTTCGTTCAACACCGAATACCGGTCTGAAGCCGGTTCCGGGTTCCTTTCAAAACCCGTGTTGCTCGAATGTCACAAAATCCGGGTCAAAAGTAAGAATACGGTAAGAAATAGCACCGATTTCGGGGCCTTAGCACGTGTTTTACACACCGTGACTTTTGCTGAATCGGGGCACTTTCCCCTTCTTCCGACCGTGATTCAGTCCGGGATTCGACAAGTGAAAAGCGCTCAGTCACAGAGATTCGAGCGATTTCGGTAGCGATTCTCACCTGTCAAACCTGCGTCAGGCTTGCGCCTTGAGAATCACGAGACGGCCTGTTTGAAGACGGGCGTCATTTCAGGGTGAGGTCGACGCGCGCCACGTGTCCTTCGGAATCGATCACGGCCACCTGGGCGAATCCTTCCTCCGTCGGCGTGAACACCAATTGCCGACGGTACGAGGACACTTCCACGGGCTTGTCATTCACAAGCCAGGTATAAGGCCGCTTGCCGCCTTCAAGCTTTACCACCAGCGGCTGGGCACTCGTGCCTGTCTTCAGACCGAGTTCAACGACCGCGCCCCTGGGCGGATAGGCGATCCGGAACGGCGTGCCCTTCCGCGACAGCGCATCCCTGCCTGCCACCCGGGCGTGCCGCAGAGCGACCGGTAGCTCGGCAGTCGGCCGGCTCAACACCCCCTCGGGCTTTGCCGGCAACGGCACCCGGTCCTTGCCCAACCGCTGAAAGGCCTCGAACAGGACCGGTACGGCGGCGGTGGCACCGGTCATTCCGGGAACCGGGCTCGCATCCGCGCGGCCGACCCAGACGGCCACGACATACTGCCCGTCGAACCCGACCGCCCAGCAGTCCCGGTAGCCGTAGGCGGTTCCGGTCTTGTAGGCGATTGCCGAAGTTCCTGCCGACTGTGGCTGCGGCAACCCGGACAGGATGTCGGCGACATGCCAGACGGCGATCGGCTCCAGAACCTTTGAAGTGCCTACCGGTTGTCGCTGCTGGTCCCGGTTCAGCGCCAGCGAGACCGGACGTCCCTGCCGGGCCAGGGCTGCATACAGTTTGGCAAGGTCCGTCAGGGTCAGCCCGACTCCGCCGAGACCGATGGCGAGACCCGGCGCCTTGTCGCCACCGAGAACCGGTTCGGCGCCCGCCCGCTTGAGACGCGAGATCAGCCGGGCCGGGCCGACCGCTTCCAGCAATTGCACCGCCGGCGTGTTCAGGGAAAGCTGCAGGGCCTCCCGAACCG
Organism: uncultured Roseibium sp.; assembly: GCF_963675095.2. Lineage (GTDB taxonomy): Bacteria > Pseudomonadota > Alphaproteobacteria > Rhizobiales > Stappiaceae > Roseibium. Next base: position 116,835 of record NZ_CAXXSJ010000061.1, read on the forward strand.
TGACCGTGCCCTGATAGGCCTGATCGAAATTCGTCGGCCTATACCCGCCGATATCGATGGGCCGGTCCTCGATGAAGCTCTCCGGATGGGCGACGCCTTCCTCGAACGCCAGTCCGTAGATCAAAGGCTTGAGCGTGGAACCGGGTGAGCGGACCGCCTTTGTCATATCGATGTGCCCCTGTCGCCTTTCCGACAGGAGATCAGGAGAGCCCACAGAGGCGAGGATCTCGCCTGTCTGGTGATCGGCAACGACAACCGCGGACGATATATGAGATCCAAGCGCCCGCACCCGGTCGCGGACCAGGCTTTCAAGGCTTTCCTGTAAGCGACCGTCGATCGTCAGCCGGTGGATCGAGCGGGTCGGATCTTCAAGAACGGCATCACGCGCGGCATGAGCCGCGAGGAACGGCATGGCGCGACGATGATCCGGGATCCGGTCCAGCCGCGCGGCCCCTGCCTCTTCCGGTGTAAGGACGCCCGCCTCGACCGTACGCTCCAGAACACGGTCCCGCGCTTCCGTAGCCCGGGCTGCGAACCGGTCCGGACGGCGCGCTTCCGGCGATTGTGGCAGAGCGACCAGCAGGGCGGCCTCGGCCGGTGTCAAACGTGACGGTTCCTTGCCGAACCAGATCAGGCTTGCCGCCCGCACCCCTTCCAGATTGCCGCCGAAAGGCGCACGCAGCATATAAAGAGACAGGATCTGATCCTTGCTCAGGCCATTCTCGATCTGAACGGCGCGCAGGATCTGTTCGTATTTCGCACCGATGGTCCTGGTCGGATGCTCTTCCAGCAGGCGGGCCACCTGCATCGTCAGCGTAGAGCCTCCGGACACGACCCTGCCGGACAGAAGCATCTGCCAGGCCGCCCGAACCAGCGCACCGGCATCCACGCCGTGGTGGTCGTAGAAGCCCTTGTCTTCATAGGCGACCAGCATTTTCACATAGAGCGGATCGATATCGGCAAGCCCGACCGGAAGCCGCCATTTCTGATCGTCGCTGGTAAAGGCTCGCAGCAACCTGTCGTCCCGATCCAGAACGACCGCGGATAACGGCAGGCCCGAAGCCTTCGGAATTTCGGGGAGGTTCCGGTAATCCACCGCCACCTTGACGGCAATCAGACACACGACCGCGGCGCCGGCAAGACCGATGGCCTTAAACCGGCGCCGCCAGCGCGATTGTCCTTTTCTCCCGTCCTGCATGGCCATGGCCTTTCGGTCCGCTAAAGGATCAGCGGGTCGGACCGAGCACGGTAAAGGTGGAGGTATCGGTGATCGCCCGGCGCGCCGGACGGTACATGTCCTCCACCGATGCGGGCGGATGGGCGTAGCTTCCAGGCGTCACCGCCCGGGCCAGATAGGCGAAGGAGAGTTCCTTGTCGCCATGACGGGTCTGGTCGACCGCAACCTCGAACCGGTCTTCATGGAAGGCCGCATGTTCGGTCTCATTGATGGTCGAGAGGAAATCCAGTCCGCCCAGATCGCCGGAGCGCACCAGCCTCGGGTTGTCGATGGCAAGACCCGCCGGGATCCGGTCGACAACCATCAGCCGACCGGGCACATCGCTGAGCGCCCGAACGGTCAGGACGACGGCAACCCTCGTATTCACCGGAACCGCATTCGGATCGACCAAATTGCCGTCCAGATCGTAGATCTGCCGCTCGATCGCATAGTCCTGACCTCCGGCCGGTTCCGGAACCCGGGGCTGGCCAGTCACGGAAACAAGCAGATCCGTCGCATCGCTTCCCTGGTTTTCAAGCCGCACCGGCGTCTGCCCGACAGCCTCACCATCGAACGGCCAGACCAGACGGTTCGGCTCAACGACACCATCGACGGCAATCTTGGCCGCCGAGGCCGACTTGTTGAGTTCCCGTGCCGCCATCAGGAGCCAAGCCATATCCTGCGTCGAGTAGTGACTGGTCTGATCCTGATACCGGCGAAGCAGGTCGGTGACCTGCGCCTTCTCTCCGGTATCAACGGAAGAGGCCACGATATAGGTCAAGACCCCTGCCCCGTCCCGCAGACGCGAACCGTAGTCGGACCGATAACCGGACAGGCCATCGCTTTGAAGCCCTGCGACCGCCGCCTTGAAACCGGTGGCCGCCCGTTCCTGCTCTCCATAAAGCGCAAGGCTCGCAGCCACCTGCGCCTTGGCAAGCGGCGTGGTGAAAGAGGCAAGCTTGGCATCCAGGTAGTAACGAAGGTCGCCCATGGAGGCCCGACCATTCCGCGCCAGGACATAAAGCGCATAGGCGATGTCCATACCGCCGTCGGTGACGTCGGAGGCATAGGCCAACCGGTTTTCCAGATTGTCCAGCGCGTTTTCGAAGGCGATGGCCGGAACCAGATAACCCTGCTCGCGTGCTCTGGTCAGGAAGTCGGTCACATAAGCGTCGAGCCAGGTGTCGCTGCTGCCATAGCTGCTCCACAGGCCGAAGGATCCGCTCGAGGACTGGTTGGCCAGAACACGCCGGATCGCGCCCACGACCCGCTGCCGGATTTCGGCACTCTCGCCGAGCCCCGCCGCATGGGCCACCTCATTCAGATAAAGAAGCGGCAGCGCGCGGCTGGTCGTCTGTTCGGTACAGCCATAAGGATAGCGGTCAAGCGCTTCGAGCAGCCCGGCGATGTCGATCTGCGCCGCCCCGCCGGAAGACACCTTGATCTTCACTGTCTCCGGCTTCAACCCTTCGAAACTGTTGCCGTCGAGCAGCAGGCTGCCGCCTCCGGCAAGGGCGAAGACCGACCGGCGAACCACATCCGGCTGGGTGTCCTTCACGTCGATGCCGACCCGCTTGATCGTCTCCGATCCGTCAGGCGCCGTCAGAGTGGCAAAGACCTGCGCCTTGCCGGTACCGGACGCAGCCCGGATCGGCAGGATCACCTGGGCTTTCGCCTTTTCACCGAGAGACACCTGGCGAAGGGCCGCCTCGCCCGCTTCGAGCGCAACCGGACCTTCCGCCGACACCAGAAGATCATAATCTCCGGCAGCCCCTTCCACATTGTCGATATTCAGAAGCAGCCGCGAACTGTCGCCGGGCGCAAGGAAGCCCGGCAGGCTTGCGGTCACCACCACAGGGGAGCGGACCGCAACATCCTGTTCGCCGTGGCCGACGCCGTCCCTGGACCAGGCAACCGCCATCAGCCGCAAGGTACCGTTGAATTCCGGCACCTCGAAGGAAACGGTTGCCTCACCGTTGTCACCCACCTTGACCAGTCCGGAAAAGAGCGCGACCGGTTCCTCGTCCGGCGGCGGCGATTGCAGACGTGACGCCATGCCGTCCCCACCGGAGCGTACCTTGCCGCGGGTTCCCGCCATCCGGTCGATCAGCTGGCCATAGAGATCGCGGATCTCGGTGCCGAGCTTGCGCTGGCCGAAATACCATTTCTCTGGTTCCGGCGTCTTGAAGCCGGTCAGGTTGAGAATGCCCAGATCGACTGCAGCAACCGTCAGATAGGCTTCCGTTCCCGGTTTCAGGCTGGCGAGCTTCACCGGCACGTCCAGACGGGTGCCCGGCCGCATCGTGTCGGGAGCCGACAGTTTCACGGCCAGATCCCGGTCGCCCGGCTCCATTTGCAGCCAGCTCAGGCCGATCGCGCGCGAGGGCATCCGTTTCTGCGCCACGTCCATGGGCCGGTAGAGGCTTGCCGTGACATAGGCGCCCCGCGCCCCACTCTTCGGTGACCGGAAGGCTGACTTCCGCCTCGCCGGCGGTAACACTCACCACCTGGCTGGAGAGCAGACCGCCGGAAACCACATTCACCACAGCAAGGCCGTCCGACTGCGGCTTCATGCGCAGGATCGCGGTTTCGCCGGGACGGTAGCTCTTTTTGTCGAGCCCCACGTCCAGATAATCCGGCGTTTCCGAAGTCGCATCCGCCGTATACCAGCCCGCGGAGAATTCAACGCTGGTCGCCATTTCACCGGCTCCGGTCGATGCGACTTCCAGCCGGTACTGACCCCAGTTCACCGGAAGCGACAGGCTGGCCGGCTTGTCGTTGGTCACGTCCAGCTTGCCGTTCGCCACCCGTTCCGTCGTGGTGATCGGTTCGTAGGACCAGCTTCCGTCCGAGCGATACCATTGATAACGGCGATTGATCTTTGAGAGCGTCCACACGAGCCCTTCGACATTTTCCAGCTTGCCGTCCCGGTCGATCGCGATGACGGAAAAGTCCGCCGGACCGCCCTCATCGACGCCGCCGTCGAACATCGGCTTGACGCCGATGTGGCCGCTCTCGGCCCGGACCGGCAGTTCCAGCCGCCGTTCCACATAGCGCCCGCCGGCTTCCACCAGCCGTGCAACGAGCTGCCCCTTATAAAGAGCCGTGGTTTCCGGCAACGTGGGCAACGAGACGGCGAAGGACAGATTGCCGTCGAGATCGGTCTTCCGCTCGCCCTCAAGATAATCGCGCTGCGGATAGGTTTCGCTGTCGGCAAGGCCGAACTGATAGCCTGGATACTTGTCCAGACTGCGGGTCGGCGACACGATGATATCGCCTTCAAGCCCCTGGTCGCTGGCTGGCGAGCCGTAGAGATAGCGGGCGCTCAATTCGATTTCAGTCGGTTGGGCGGGATCGAAGGCTTCGGCCGCCGTCTTCAGTTCGAAATCGACCCGCTCCGGCTGATAGTCCTCCACTAGGAAGGTATTGGAGGCAAGCGGCGTTCCCTTCGGATCGACGTAGATGCACCAGGACCACACGCCTTGCTGGGCGGTCTGGCTCAGATCGATGTCGAGCAGGTGGCCACCGAGCCCGGTGTCTTCGACCCACATGGCGGGACTGTTCCACGCCGTCGGGCCGGTCGATGACGAAGGTCAGCGGCAGACCGTCCTGTGCCACGGCCTTCGCGGTCCGGATCATTGCCTGGGCGTGAACCGTCTCGCCCGCCTTGTAGATCCCCCGGTCGGTCCAGGCGAACACGTCAAGCGGCCCCGGCGCCGGGCGCCCTTCCACGCCGCGGTCGGAGAGATCGAAGGCCGGTTTTCTCAGATCCAGGAAGGAATAATCGCCGTCGTCGGTCTCAGCCACCAGAAGCCCGGGCGCCATACCGCCGGCACCCCGTGTCAGGCCCGCCTCGAAACGGGCAAAACCCTGGTCATCGCTGATCGCGTTGCCGAGGATCTCGTTGTTGACAGCCAGAAGCTGCACCTTGATGCCCGGCAGCGCCTTGGCGCTGGTCAGCGAGCGGATGTTGGCAGTGACGCCATCGACACCCGAATAGGCCGTCAGTCCGAGGTCTGAGACAATGAACCACTGGGTTGCCATGTCGCCCCAGCGGTTCTGATTGTCGAGCTTGGAGCGCGCCGTCATGGCATAGACGCCGGGCTTCATGTCCAGGCCGATATCGTTGAGCGGAATGGCCGTGGTGATGTCTTCGTTCAGACGGTTTTCCGTCTCGACGATGCCGGACCAGACCTCCTCCCCCTGCTCATCGGAAATCTGATCGCTCCGGTAGGAATTCAGTTGGCGCAGGAAACGCTCGTCGCGAATGGCCGAGACAAGGCCCCGATCACCGATGCGGTAGATTTTGGCTTCAACTTCGGACGTGTTGACCGAAACGATCGGAATGGTCGGGTCGCCGCCGGCGGGCAGCACATAGGCCCGGCCAAGGAAATGGACGGTCGGCGTGCGATCGCGCACATAGACGGTCAGGTTTGCCGGACGCTCCAGCTTCTCACCGTCTGCCGCCGGAAGCCCGGAGCGCAGGGTCACCGAGTAACGGCTGCCGTGCTGCACACCGTCAACGCAGATCTGCGACTGTTCGGTTTCGACGGTCGTGGAGCCATCGCCGATGACCGACACATAAGGTGAAAGATCCGCATCCTTCGGCAGCTTGTCGGACAGAATTACACAGATGCGCGGCGCGGCGCCGTCGGCATCCACCTGATGGTCCACGATCCGGAAGCCGTGCTGCGCCACCATTTCGTCATAGCGCTGCCGCAGCCTCGCGTTGTCGTCGAGGACAAGAGCGGCGCGCAGAGACTTGATTGCCGGTTTCCACATGTCGCGACGGCTCAAGGACGTCCCCAGCAGATTGAGCCCCCAGGCCCGCTCATCCGGCGTTACGGCACGCAAATAGGTATTGATTGCCGCAGAAGTCGCGTTTTCCTGCTTGGTCCGTTTTTCCTGCCAATCCTTGGGATTCTGCAGCAATAGGGCAAACGTCAGGCGGCTCCACGCGGAATAATCATCCGGCAGCAATGCGATCACCGCGGAAAAATCCTGTTCCGCCTGCACTCCGTTCTTGGCATTCAGCGCGGTCTGGCCTGCCTGACGCAGGTTTTCGGCGGTCTGCCCGCGCGGTTTCGCGTCCTGCTCGATGCGTTTGCTGTAGGTGGCCGCACCCTCGATCAGGTCCTTCTCGATGAAGGTCAGCTCCGCCTTGCGGTCGGCCTCGGCGGACTGACGCGGCTGGACGACCTCGACCACGCGGCCGGCAATCGCGCCGCGGAAACTCTGCAGCTGTCCGAAATCGGACTTCAGGAAACACCAGCCGGCGGAAGTGTTGAAGGTGAAGGCCCGGCACTGGTTGTCGCCCAGGCAAACCGCCTTGCAGCCCTCCAGGTCGACATCCTTGACCGTGCGATAATCGGAACCGAAGAAATCCGCATCCTCGATGGTCACGATCCGCCGGTCCTGAGCATATGCCGCGCCTGAGAGCGCCAGGCCGAGACCGACGACCGTCAGTCCGAATAGTGATCCCCGCGCCCCTGAAATGCGTTTTGCTCCCCTCAACAGGACATCAGACAACGCCATCTCACACTCCTCCGGCTGACAAGCTCGTTTGTCGCAATATGAGGCCTCGAAATACGGCCCCGATAAATATCTCTAAAAACACTTACCCCGAGCGGCTCGGGAACGCGGCCCAAGTTCGCAGGAAACCCAACGGCTTTCAAGAACTTGCAGCGTGTCGCCCGGACACATCACACCTGTCCGGCGCAACGATCCTCACCTTTCGGATCAGCTAACCGAGCACCAGATCATGTCCTTGCCAAGGCAGAGGGGCAATTAATGAAAATACGGACCGGAATGGAGCAATCGGCATTCCGGATTTGGGCCTAGAGCCGCTTCAGGAGTTCCTTGATCAAGGCGGCGACTTCCTCGGCCGCTTTGCTTGAGGGGGCGGTTTCCGTCACCGTGTGCCCCTGCCCCATGGACGAGGCATAGCCTGTCCGGTTGCCGAGCCGCGCATCCAGCGCGTCATACCCAGACGAGGCGATGGCATCGGTCATTTCCTTCGTCAGCGACGCGCGCGGCGGGACCCGGTTCAGGACCAGAAGCGCCGGCGTATCCTCCCGAGCCGCCAGCTGGATCGTCTGCGACGTCGCCCACAGATCAACCGGGGTCGGCTGGATCGGCACGATGACGAAATCGGCTGCATCGATAGCCGGCTTCGCATCGACGTCGGTCTTGGGCGGCGTGTCGATGATGACATAATCATGTGAACGGGCGAGCGAGCGGGCCTCCCGCCGCGCGCCCCAGCCGGAGGCCGTGCGGAACTCCAGCCCCGTCCCCTCCTCTCCGAGGGCATCTTCCCGGGCCTCGAACCAGGTACCGAGAGAGCCTTGCGGATCGACGTCCAGAATGGCGACGCCGCCCTTGCTCTTCTTGGAGAGCGCGACGGCCAGATGCGCGGCCAGGGTCGTCTTGCCCGAACCGCCTTTTTGCTGCGCGACCGTGAGAATACGTCCAGTCATTGCCCAACCTCGCCGAGACAACTGCCGTTTCTTTATATTGCGCCGCAACAAAGAGAATGACAACCGCTGATTGGACGGAGCCCGGCGGATAATAACCGTGAAATACGGGCCCCGGTCGCGAGCGCGGACTCTGTCGGGCGTTCCGGCTTATTTGCCGCCGAGGGCCTGATAGATGTTCCAGGCCGGGCGGCCGGTGACCGGCATGCCGAATTTGGCCTCCGCCTTCTTGATCCCCTCGCGGGTCGCTGGACCAACCTTTCCATCCGCCTTGCCCACGTCAAAGCCGTTCTTATTGAGGAGGTTCTGCAGTTCAAGCCGCTGAGCCCGTGACAACCCCGGATTATCGGTCGGCCACGGCGCCTTGATCGGCTCCCCACCGGACAGGATGTCCGAAAGCAGTGCGATCGCAAGACCATAGGAATCCGAGGCGTTGTATGACCTCAGCGCTTCAAAGTTACGCGTGACAAGAAAGGCCGGCCCGTTGCGCCCGGCGGGAAGGATCAGCCCGGCCTCGATCCCGCCCTTGAGAGGACGGCCATCCATGCGGGTCAGGCCACGATTGCCCCAACTGGTCAGCGTCGCCTTCTTCCTCCGGCCCACGTGACCGTTGTAGCCAGACGGCACGCGGACCTCATAGCCCCACGGAAGAGCCGGGTTCCAGCCTGCCTTCTTCAGAAAGTTCGCGGTCGAGGCGAGTGCATCGGGAATGGACGTGACCAGATCCTTGCGGCCGTCGCCGTCGAAATCGACCGCCAGCCGTTCGTAGGTCGTCGGCATGAACTGGGTCTGGCCGAAGGCCCCTGCCCAGGATCCTTCGAAATGCTTCGCCGGAACATCGCCTCTCGAAGCGATTTTCATGGTCGTGATCAGCTCATTCTTGAAGTATTTGGCCCGCCGCCCGCCGGCACAAACCAGATTGGCAAGGGCATGCGGGGTGTAGAAGTCGCCCCGGAACTGACCGTAGTCGCTTTCAATTCCCCAGACGGCGACGACAACATGTTTGTCGACCCCGTAGCGCTTTTCGACCGCCGACAGGGTCCGGGCGTGTTTTTTCAGCCTGTCCTTGCCGTCGGAAATTCGCTGGGGATCGACCAGGAACGCCATGTAGTCCCAGATCGGGGTTTCATATTCCGGCTGCGACGTAGAGAAGCGAACGACCTTTTCGTCATACTGCGCGCCCGATAGCATCCGTTCGGCAACCTGAGGACTAACACCCGCCTTGACCGCCTGGTTTTTCAAGGTAGCGACACAGGAGCTGAAGGACGCCGCCTGGGCGGCAAGGCTGCCTGCACCCATGAACGCCAGGAAGAAAGCTACCGGGCCCCGAAACTTTTGCACACCGTCAAACCGCATCGCCAGCTCCGCATTTGCGCCTGAATCGGACCCAGTGTGCCACGGGTCCGCGCCTGAATTGCGGCAAAAGAAAACGCTGCGGCACATGTGCCGCAGCGTTCCACAGGTCTTTTCCAGCTTGGGAGGAAGAGACGCCTTTGACTATTTGCCCTCGATCAGCTTGCGGCGCAGCCAACTCGACATCTGGTCCATGACGATGACCACGAGGATCGTCAGGATGATGATGTAGGACGTGTTTTCCCAGTCGCGTGAGGTGCGCATGGTTTCCACCAGCATCAGGCCGATACCGCCCGCCCCCAACGCACCGATCACAGTCGCCGAACGGGTGTTGGATTCCAGATAATAGAGCACCTGGGAGACAAACACCGGCAGGATCTGCGGGATCACACCATACCGGTAGCGCTGGATCTGGCTGGCGCCGGTCGCACGGACCCCTTCCACCTGCTTGTTGTCGATGTTTTCCAGCGCCTCGGAGAAAAGCTTGCCGAGCGAGCCGGTATCGGTGAAGGCAATGGCAAGCGCTCCGGTCAGCGGCCCGAGACCGAAGGCCCGTATGAAAATCAGCGACCAGATCAGCATGTCGATCCCGCGCAGAAAATCGAACAGCCGGCGCACGCCGAACCTCAGGATAAAGGACGGGGTGAAGTTCCGCGCCGCCAGGAAGGCCAGTGGCAGACCGAAGATGGCCGCCGTCAGCGTACCGAGCACCGCCATCATGATGGTCTCGAACAGGGCAATGAAGACTTCGCCGTGCTGCCAGTCCGTGTTGGACAGGAACTGATCGACGATGAACGACAGGTTCGATTGCTCCGGGTCGATACGCTGATCGCTCCGGGCGAGGCTGACCAGTTCTCCGAAGGACTTGCCGTGAAGCGGCGAGCTGAAGGTGAACCAGAAATTCTCCCAACCGCCGAAGTAATTGTGAACCTCGATCTTGGTCTTGGTGACCTGGACCCTGCGGTCGAGCGTCGGACGGGCGTCGAATTTCCGCGGATCGTCCTTGATCCAGTCCGGAACATCGCCGGGCGGCAATTCCGTCTCCACGCCCTTCTTCGTCGCCGTCGTCGTGATCACACCGTAACCGGGTACCGTGAAGTGCATGGTCTTGCCGGAGATATCGACGATATAACCGTCACCCAGGTCGATAACCGCGTCGTCGCCGTCGATCTTCACCCAGTCGGGCGCTTCGGCATTGTCATAGGTGGCGGTCCGCTCGCCCTCGATGGCCACTTCCAGGCCGCCCCGGCGGATATCCTTGGTGACATGCACCTTGTAGGCCACGGAATCGGTCGCCAGGATCGCGGCCCTTTCCGGCTGGGCCCGCTCCAGAATGCCCGGCACATCAAAGGCAAACCAGGTATAGGCCAGATAGACCAATACCAGCAGCGGAACGGCGACCGTAAAGGCGGTGCGCCGGCGGATTGTGCGGAACACCTCCGCCGGATCGAAGCCGTGTCCAAGGGTATCGACAGCCATGAACGTGCTCCTCAATGCGCCCGGCCCGACCCGACAAGCTTCCCGCGCAGATAGGAAGACGTCTGGTCGATGATCATGATGGTGATGAACAGCAGAACGAAAATCGCGGCTGTCTCGTCGCCCGCACCCTGGCCCCAGCCGATGGTACGGCGGAGTTCGGCGCCGATCCCCCCTGCCCCGACGAAACCGAGGATGGCAGAGGCGCGCACGTTGATTTCGAAGCGCAGCAGGAAATAACTCAGATAGTTCGGCGCCACCTGGGGCATGACGGCGAAACGGATACGCTGCAGCCAGCTTGCCCCGCAGGCGGAAAGTCCTTCGATCGGCTTGCGGTCGATGTTCTCATTGACCTCGGAAAAGAGCTTGCCCAGCGCGCCGGCGGTATGAAACGCCACAGCGATCATGGCCGGCACCGGACTGGATCCAAGGACGAAGATCAGAAACAGGGCAATGATGAGTTCGGGAAAGGCCCGCATGATATCCATCATCCGCCGGATGACCGGAATAAGCGGCCCGTAGGAATCCACGTTGCGCGTTGACGCCATGGCAAGCACAACGGCAAGCGCTCCGCCGATCAGCGTGGCCACCGCTGCGATGTTCAGCGTCTCCAGCATGAACGGCATGAAATGGACGATCAGACCGAAAAAGGCGGACCCGGCATCCCAGGCTTCCGTTACGATTTCGCTCGGATAGTCGAAGAACTTGGACAGCCCCTGGACGAAGCTTCCCGAGTTCATGGCATTGGACTTGGAATAGCCGGAGACAAGAACGGCGACGACCAGCAGAACCCCGATCAGGGAGTAGAGCTGACGCCGTTTGCGCATCGACAGGATTTCCTGTTCAAGGGCGGCAACGGCCATTTCAAGAAACCTTCAGCTTGAATTCTTATTCACATGAAGAAGCGCGGACCGGGAGGCCCGGTCCGCGCCTGGAATTGAGCCGGCCGTTAGCCTTTGCTCTTGGCCTTGCGGGCGGCAACGATGCTTTCGTAAGCCTTGTGGGTGATCGGCATGAAGCCCTTGGCTTCGCCCGACATCACGCCATAGGCGCATTCCGGATCCATGGACACCAGGCTGGCCATCAGGCCGGTCATCTTCAGCTTGACGTCTTCCGGCAGCTTCTTGGACAAAACGACCGGGCCTTCCGGGATCACCGGCGAACGCCAGATTTCCTTGATCTCGGTCATGTCGACGAGACCGGCATCGGTGGCCTTGCGCAGGGCACCGGAGTTGTAGCCGTCTTCCCATTCGCCGAGACCGTCGGCCCAGGTAACGCCGCCGTCGATGTCACCGTTGAACACGGCGACGATGGTCTGCTCGTGACCGCCGGTGAACTTGACGTCAGCAAAATACTCACCCGGCTTCATGGAATAGCCGAGTTTCGGGATTTCGATCGACGGGATCAGGTAGCCGGAGGTGGAGTTCGGATCGCCGAAACCGAAAACCTTGCCCTTCATGTCGTCGAGCGAATTGATTTCGCTGTCAACGCGGGCAAAGCCGATGGAATAGTAGCCGTAGCCACCGTCATTGTTGACCTTGACCAGAACCGGATCAACGGCTTCCGGGTCGGTCAGGTAGATTTTCGCATAGCCGGAAGCGCCGAGCCAGGCCATGTCGAGGTTACCGCCGAGCAGGCCTTCGATCACGCCGTTATAGTCGGCCGGAGCGAACAGCTTGACCGGAACGCCGAGGAGATCGGCGGCCTTTTCTTCAAGGCAGGTAAAGGCGCGCAGACGGTCGGAAGCGTTTTCGCCACCGAGGATGCCGATGCGGAATTCGGTGATGTTGTCGGCGGCATAAGCGCCGGTCGCGTTCAGGGCGATCATGCTGACTGCGGCGAGCGCAGCAACTTTGGAGAATACGTTCATGTGAGACACTCCACGAGCTTTCGAGATGTGATGACTTTGATTGTTTTTTCGGCCTCAAAAGGCCGTTGCAGCCGCCGGCGTCATCGCACCGGTGGAAACTTGTTCTTCCGAACGGGCAGGTCCGCCCGCATCGATGGCAGTTGATGTTGCCGCCTCGTTGAAGCTTTCATCTGCGCCGTAGATTTCACGTGCCACATCGGTGGTCAGGTCTTCCGGCACGCCGTCAAACACCATCATGCCGTCGCGCATGCCGATCACCCGGTCGCAATAGGCCCGGGCCGTATCGAGCGTGTGCAGGTTGCACAGCACGATCTTGTTGTCGCGTTCATGGATCTCGCGCAGCGCATCCATCACGATCTTCGCGTTCATCGGATCGAGCGAGGCGATCGGCTCGTCGGCCAGCACCATGTGCGGGTCCTGCATCAGCGCCCGGGCAATCGCGACACGCTGCTGCTGGCCGCCTGACAGTTCCTCCGCACGCTTTTGCGCCTCCTGGACAATCCCCAGACGATCAAGCGCGGCGAGCGCCGTATTCACGTCACTGGAACTGAAGATGTTGAACAGGCTCTTGAAGGCGCCGTGGCCGTTCAAACGGCCCAGCATCACATTGGTCACCACGTCCAGCCGGGGAACGAGATTGAACTGCTGGAACACCATGGCGCAGTCACGCTGCCAGCGGCGCATGGTGGCGCCTTTCAGGCTCAGGATGTCCTCCCCCTTGAAAAGGATCCGCCCCGAACTTGCCGGCGTCAGCCGGTTGATCATGCGCAGGAGGGTCGACTTGCCCGCCCCTGACCGGCCGATCACGCCGATCATCTGCGGCTTGTCGATGGAGAAACTGACCTTGTCGACGGCGGTTCGCGTCCCGAAGGTCTTGGTCACCTGTTCAAATTGAATCACCCGGCAGCCCTGTCCGTGTTGTTTCGTATTTCAACGGACAAGAGCCACGAGAGTATTACAGGCAAATGACAGTCTTCACGGCGTCACAGCTCCGCTCAACCCGGAAAATGATGAATTAAAAGGCACTCGAGTTTCGGAAACGGGTAAAACTTTGACGGCTCGGCCAATTTTTCCTGTCCTGGCAAGGCTCTACGAATGTCAAACAGCCTCTTCTTCTCGATGAATTCTTGAAAAATTCATCAAACTGTCACCGAACTGTCGTAGTTCGACGCGCCGAAAGTAAGTAAGGAAAAATCCTGAAATGCCGATCGTGGTCGGCATGCCCCCACAACAGGAATTCCCCGTCCATGAAATCGCCTACCGACAAACCCGCTCTCTCCTCGGACCCGTCCATCCACGAACAGGCTGTCGTGGTCGACTGTGACCTCGGTGTATGGACGGAAGTCGGCGCCTTCACCGAAATGCGCCAGAGCTCGATGGACGACTATTCCTATATCGTTCAGAACGGCGATGTGGTGTGGACCACCATCGGCAAGTTCTGCTCCATTGCCCGCAGCGTCCGGCTCAACCCGGGCAACCATCCGACATGGCGCGCCTCCCAGCACCATTTCACCTACCGGGCGGCCGCCTATGACCTGGGTGAAAATGACGACGACTTCTTCGAATGGCGCAAGAAGGACTGGGTGACCATCGGCCACGATGTCTGGATCGGGCACGGGGTAACGGTCCTGGCCGGCGTAACGGTTGGAACCGGCGCGATCCTGGCAGCCGGTGCGGTGGTTTCCAAGGACGTGCCGCCCTACACGATCGTTGGCGGTGTCGCCGCCAAACCAATCAAACGCCGTTTCACCGAACCCCAGGCCGACGCGCTCCAGGAAATCGCCTGGTGGGACTGGGATCACCCGACACTCAAAGAGCGCCTCCCAGACTTCCGCGCCCTATCCATCGACGCCTTTATCGAGAAGTATCGGTAAGACCCCTTTTTGCGACATCTGGCGATGTCTAAGGCGTTCGGCCAGACGTGCTGAGCTGTCTCGCCTCAGCCTCTTCGGACAGGAACCGGCTTAAGGGAGGCTTCCGTGATCATTTCCTCTTCCGGCACGATCTTTTCTGCCGGCGTCTTTTTCGGCTGAACTTCGATCAGCCTGTCGGTCACCGCAGCCGAGAGCCAGATGCACGTCAGCGTGACCCAGGCGGTCAGTGCGACGATCGAGGCTCCGGTCACACCGGCGCCGACGGCGCAACCGCCGGCCAGCATGCCACCGAAGCCCATCATGGCCGCACCGGTCATGTAACGGGCCATGGATTTGCCGCCTTCAAATCCTTGAAGGGCGAGCTCACGGGTCAGGAGGGCGGCCAGGAAGGAACCGAGGAACACGCCCGGCACCACGCCGACGTCGAAATCGAGGGTCGATCCCGGCGGCGACAGGAACAGCATGAGCGTGTCTGCAGAGGGACCGGTAAACGTCACGGCTTCGATCTGCACCGGTTCAAAGGCCTGCGACGCCATGGAAGACGTGAACCACCAGGCGATCGGAATGGTCAATCCGGTGCCCAGTGCGGCGATCATCTGCCAGAGCGGCGCCCGGCTTTTAAAGGCAAAGAACACGCCCGCCGCCAGCCACATCAAGGACAGCAGGATCGTGATCGTGAAGGACATGGACAGGAATTCCATCAGGTCGTTGCCGCCGATATCGGCGGTCGTCCACCACCCTGCGACCCATTCGCGGGCCGGCGTCAGGATACCGCGCAGACTGGCCTGTGCCATAACGGCAAACACCAGACCGGACAGCAATGCACGCAAGTTTCCCGTCGCAGACAGCACCAGAAGCCGGCTCGCGCAACCGCGGGCGAGGATCATGCCGGACCCGAACAAAAGCCCTCCGATTGCCGCCCCGCTCAGGCTTTGCGGCGAGGCCAGCTGGCGCGCTTCGCTGGCTTGCACTTCCCCAAGGGCGACCAGAATCTGGGTTCCAAGAACCGCGGCCGAAAACGTCATCAGCCAAACGGAAAGCCGGACACCGAAGATGCCATGCGCAAAATCGAGTGCGGCTGCCCGCAGACAGAATCGGCTCTGCTGGGCGAAAGCGCCGAAGAGCACACCAACGGTCAATCCCCCGACCGTCAGGATCCAGGGTTCGGAAAACCGTTCCAGAAAGTAAGTCAAATTCATCGTTCTTCACTGCCCCAACCGGGCGCATTGCCCATCTGAATGCGCTAATCTTGAGTGCAATCAGAACCATCATGCATTGACGTTCCTCAAGGAAAGTCCGATAAATTCGAAAAAATGCATGTGTGGAGGAGAATATGCCTAAATTCCTTGATGGCGGACTATCGCGCCGCGAAATTCTCGCAGGTGGAGCAGCGTTCCTCACGATGGCCGGCGCCGGCCTGAGGCCTGCCTTTGCCGCAAGCAGTCCGATCGCAATCGGCGATATGGAAGTCCAGGTGTTTTCAGACGGACATCTCACCCTGCCGATGGGTTTCGTCCTGCCGCAACAGACCAAGGAAGAAGTCGCGGACCTGATGACGCCGCACGGTATGGCCACCGACGCACTGACGCCGGACTGCAACGTCACCCTGCTGCGCACCGGTGACCGTCTGGCGCTGTTCGACGTCGGCTCCGGCGCCAATTTCCAGCCGACAGCAGGCGAACTGCTGTCCGCCCTGGAAGAAGCGGGAATCGGCCCGGGCGACGTCACCGACGTGATCTTCACCCATGGCCATCCCGACCACCTCTGGGGCGTGCTCGACGACTTCGACGAACCGCTGTTCTCCGAGGCCCAATACTGGGTCCCGCAGGCGGAATGGGAGTATTGGCGCTCCGACGATACGCTCGCCAACACGCCCGAAGATCGAAAGACCTTCGTTGTCGGCGCTCAGGCCCGTTTCGAGGCGATCGAGGACCAGGTGGCCATGATCACACCCGGAATGGAAGTCCTGCCCGGGGTGGAGGCCATCGACACGTCCGGTCATACGCCCGGCCACATGTCCTACATGTTGCATGGCGGCGGCGATAGCCTGCTGGTCGTGGGTGACGCCATCTCCAACGCGGTCATTTCCTTTGAAAAGCCGACGTGGCAGTCGGGAACGGACCAGGATCCGGACAAGGGCGTCAAAACGCGGACATCGCTGCTCGACCGCATCGCCACGGACAAGACGAAGATCATCGGCTATCACCTGCCTCACCCCGGCCACGGCGTTGCCGAACGCAACGGCACCGCCTACCGCTTCGTCGCGGCCGGTTAGGTCAGTTCGGTTTTAAAGTTGATCTGACGAACGCACCACCTTGCTTCCGTCTCTTCCCTAGGAGGAAGACGGAAGCGAGAAATTGGCACTTATTCGGCTGCCTGGCGCGATCCGTTGCCGTGGTTGCCCTGATTGCGCTGGAACGCCGCCAGGAACGAGCCTTCGAACAGCCAGGCCAGCCCAAGCCGGGCGCCGAAGGCGATCGATAGAAGCACGACGGGTGCCGACAGGGCCATCGTGGAAAAAGCCGAGATCCCCTGCCCCACCGTGCAGCCCATGGCGATGACGCCACCGACGCCCATCAGCGCCGCGCCGAGGATGTGCCGGCTGAGCTCGCGCGCATCGTCGCAAGCCTCCCAACGAATATCGCGCCGCCACAGAGCGGCGACAATAGCCCCGACGAGGGTGCCGCAAATCAGACCGACGCCGTAATCAGGCAGGGAGTTCGTGTAGGTGATGAACTGCATGATCGTGTCGCCGACCGGCACGACGAACGATCCGGCCTCTTTCTGTACCGGATGGAAGGCGAGTTTTGCGACATACGTCGTCGCCCACCATCCGAAGGCGATCACAAGACCGATCAGTACCCCGGTCAGGATCTGCTTTCCCTGCCGGCGATAGCTTTTCTGGGAAAAGACCCACAAAAGGCCCGCCGCGCCGACCAGAAGGACGAACGCCCGGCGCACGTCGAAGCCCAATACGTATGACAGAAGGCTGCCGATGGACTGGTCGCCCGCGAAGCCGAGATCCACGGCAAGATTGTCGACCACGTGGATTCGCGCTTGGCCGAGCAGCCCGCGCTGCGTCGCAAGGGCTGTCAGGCCGATGACGATCAGCACGACAAACGCGCGCAGACTGCCGCCACCGAGCCGGACCACCGCACCGAAGCCGCATGTCCCGACAAGCGCCATGCCGATGCCGAACATGATGCCGCCGAAAATCGCACCGGTCCATCCGAAGCGGGGATCAAGATAAAAGGCGTTCTCAAGCGACGCGAGATCGGTCGCGACCAGCAGCTGCGTGGCGAGCAGCGCCGTGAGTGACGCCAGGGCCCAGGTCCGCACGCCACTGCTGTCGCCGGCGTACCAAAGCCGTTCGAGGGACGACAGCGTGCAGAAATGGTTCCAGCGCGCGACAAAACCGAGAACCGCGCCGGCGCCAAGCCCAAAAAGAGGAAGTAATACCAGCGGTTCGAATTCACTCATGGGATTGCCCGGCCTGCTGCAAGTGTTTACCCGTCGCCTTTGAGGCAAATGCGCGTCCAAGTCTGCCGCCCGGCAAATATCCAGCGGTTAAAATTCTTTTATCAACCGGGAAGAGTTGCCGCAATCTTTCGCCATGCTGCGGCGCAATGCGGGAATTTTAGGCCAGGCGGGAATTATTTCCCGTCAGGCCGGCGCGCCTTCGGCCTTTGGGGGACGCACATCCGTACAGAAGAGGTCATAGAGCGCGGAAATGATGCTGCTCACTTCATCGTCCCGGATGCTGTAAAAGATCAGCCGTCCATCACGGCGGGACGTTACCAGCCCTTCCATCCTGAGCCGTGCGAGCTGCTGCGACACGGCCGCCTGGGGCATGGTCAGGATTTCTTCCAGTTCGGAAACCGACTTCTCGCCTTCCGACAACAGGCAGAGGATCAGAAGGCGCACTTCGTGAGACAACGCCTTCAAAAGGTCGCTGGCCTTGCGCGCCTGCGCGAACAGCTCGTCGAACTCCGCCGGGTCTGCACCCTTTTTCAGGATCGGAAGGTTCATATCCGCTACCGTGTCGATGTTGCCTGTCGCCCTCGGGAACGTTCACTACTTTCACGAACGCTTGAGTACCTGAGAGGAATACAGCCCATACACCACTTTGCCAACAAACAAAAGTGACGCACAGGGGTTTTTCTTGACTAATTCTGCGCCTTGTCCAGCTTTTCCAGCATCTCATCCAAAAGCGGCCAGAAGAAGTTTTCGCCCGGATACCCGCGCAAGCGTGCGACCTCATTGCCGGCGTCCACGAGAATAAATGTAGGGGTTACCCGCTCCCGACGAATGTCCTTCAGATCCTCCGGCCAGGGCTCGGTCAGATCCACGCGCCTGAGCGGCGCCCTCTTGCCTTCCTCCGTCTTCGGATAGGCAATACCGATCTGCTCATGCCAGGCCCGGCACCAGGGACACCCGGGCTCCTCGATCATGATCAGTTCCGCCGACCATGCACCGGCATGTACGCCAAAACCCGCCAGGAGGGTCAAGGCTCCGATCAAAAAAGCTCGCACGTCGCCTCCTCGTGAGTTTCTGCGCATTATTTGAGATTCCTGATTGCTTTATATAGGAACTTTTGAATACTTTGAAATCAAGGGACGGTGAACAGATAACGTCCGTTGGGAGGGATATAATGCTGGACATTTCGGTTGGCGCGGCCTTTCTGGCCGGTCTGCTGTCTTTCGTTTCACCATGTGTTCTGCCGATTGTCCCGCCGTACCTGTGTTATCTCGCCGGCGTCAGCGTGGATGAACTGAAGGGCGAAACGGCAACCGCGGCAACCAGCCGCAGGATCATTTTTTCATCCATTGCCTTCGTTCTCGGCTTTGCCACCGTCTTCGTGGCCCTTGGGGCAACGGCCAGCGTCATCGGCCAGACCATCGCCCAGTATTTCGATACCCTGGCGATCGTGGCAGGCGCCATCATTATCGTCATGGGCCTGCATTTCCTCGGCGTGTTCCGCATTGCCCTGCTGTTCCGCGAGGCCCGCGTTCAGGTCCAACGCAAGCCCGCCGGCCTTGTCGGGGCCTATATCATCGGCTTGGCCTTCGCCTTCGGCTGGACACCTTGCGTCGGTCCGGTACTGGCCGCGATCCTGTTCATGGCCGGAACGACCGACCCGGCCCAGGGCAGCCTGCTCCTGCTCGTCTATGCACTCGGCATCGGTCTCCCGTTCATTCTGGCTGCCGCCTTCGCCAGCCAGTTCCTCGGCTGGGCAAGCCGCTTCCGTAAACACATGGGAACCGTCGAGAAGATCATGGGCGGCTTTCTCGTCCTGACCGGCATTCTATTCATCACCGGAAAGATGTCGGACATATCTTACTGGCTATTGGAAACCTTTCCCGCCTTCCAGCAAGTCGGATAGTGCGCGTCAGGTTCACATAAGGAGAGGACATCATGCTTGAAGTCATTAGGAATGGACTGTTCCGGTTCGCCCTGCTTGCCCTCGCCCTCACCGGCCCGATGGCACTTGGACCGGCAAGCGCTGTAACCATGGGCGAAGACGGATTGCACAAGGAACCCTGGTTCACCATCACGTTCCGCGACATGGCGGAGGATATCCAGGCAGCCAATGCGGAAGGCAAACGGCTGGCGATCATTTTCGAGCAGCGCGGCTGTATCTACTGCAAGGCCATGCATGAAAAGCTGCTCAGCGATCCGGAAGTTCGCGACTACATCAAGGACCATTTCATGGTCGTCCAGT
>NZ_CAXXSJ010000062.1:0-115572 GCF_963675095.2 uncultured Roseibium sp.
ACACGGCAACCGCGGGCATGGCAATCGAGGGGGCGGGTAGTGACGCGGTCGCCAAGCTTGCCGAACTCGCCACCGCCGATCCGGCCTCGCCGCTGTTCGGGGCGGGTAACGCCGGGGTGGTCGCCAAGAACGGACGTCTGCACAGGGCGGACGACGACAGCCGCAGCGAGGCCTATACGGAAATCCTCGCCCGCACCGGACGGACCGGGGTCGAGGGCAACGGCAAGGGTGCGCGTGATCCGTCCGTGGCGGAAGACTATGCGTTCCAGGCCCATGGCGCAGTCTTTGCCGAAGTCCGGGTCGATCCGGATCTCGGCCAGACGCGCGTGACGCGGCTTGTCGGCGCGTTCGCGGCGGGCCGGATCATCAACCCGCATCTGGCGCGCAGCCAGTATCTGGGCGGCATGATCTGGGGCCTGTCCTTCGCGCTCCACGAGGCGGTGGACCTCGACCCCCGCACAGGCCGGATCGGCAATGCGGATCTCGGCGAATACCACGTGCCGGTCAACGCCGACGTGCCCTCTGTCGAGGCGCTGCTGATCCCGGAGGAGGATGATCACATCAATCCGCTTGGCATCAAGGGCGTCGGCGAAATCGGCATCACCGGCACCGCCGGCGCCATCGCCAACGCCATCTATCACGCAACCGGCGTCCGGGTGCGCAAGTTCCCGGTCCGGCTTGAGGATCTGGTGACGGTGATGTGAGGACAATGACTGCCGGCGGCGCTTGTCAGTGAAGGCGCCGCCGGTGGTTCAACGCAGGGACTTCAGGTCCCGGTCGGGATACCCGGGCTTTTCGGGCTCAGCCGCTCCGCAATGGCGATCAGCCGCTTTTCCGAGCGGTCGGGCCCGACGAGCTGGAAGCCGTAGGGCAGGCCTGCGGCGGAGACACCGGCGGGGACGCTGAGGCCGGGGAGGCCGAGGGCGTTGGCGAAGGCGGTGAAGATGGCGTGGCCGCGCGGGCCGACGGGCTGGCCGGCGATGGTGCCCGGATGGCTTGTTGCCTTGGGCCAGGAGAGCGCCGCGATGGCGGGGGTCAGCAGGGCGTCAAAGCCGGCGAGGCGGGTGAGGAAACGGTCCTTGATCGTCTCGATACCGGCGATGGCGCCGGCATAGTCGGCGGCGGTGCAGCCCCGGCCGGTTTCCGCCATGGCCTGCAGATCTTTTCCAGCCATTTCGGTCAGGGCCGGATACTGGTCGAACAGCCACGCGACGCCGGAGGCGCTGACGACGGGCCAGACCGCGTCCATGCCGCTCAGGATATCGAGGCTATCGAGGGTCGTGACCTCGCAGCCGGCGTCCGTCAGGCGGCGGGCGATGTCGTCGATACCGGCGGCGATTTCCGGATCGACCGGCTGGCCGGCGAAGGTTCGGGCGTGGAGAATGCGCGGGGCTACCGAAAGCTCGCCGTTCGGCAAATCGTCTTCGGCCAGAACCTCGAGCATCAGCGCCACGTCTTCCAGGGTCCGGGCAATCGGGCCGACCCCCTCGAATTCGCCGAGGATCGCCGGAAAGCCCTTGCCGCGCCGTACGGTACGGGCCGACGGTTTCAGCCCGAACAACCCGCCGTGGGCAGCGGGCCTGCGGATGGAGCCGCCGCCATCGGTGCATAAGGCCAGCGGGCCGATGCCCGAGCCGACTGCTGCGACCGCGCCGCCGCTGGAGCCGCCGGGGGTGAGGGCCGGCGCATGCGGGTTGCCGGTCGCGCCGAAGAGAAGGTTGTCGGTGTAGCCCTGAAGGGTCAGCTCCGGCACGTTGGTCTTGCCGAAGAGGACCAGCCCTTGCGCCCGCAGGCGCTCCACTGGCACCTCGTCGTGATCAGGGATGAACTCGGCAAAAGCCCGGCTGCCCCAGGTGGCGCGCATGCCCTTGACCTGGAGATTGTCCTTGATGGAGATCGGCACGCCGTCGAGGGGCCCAAGCGGCGCTCCGGCCTGCCAGCGCTTCGCGGAAAGCTCTGCAGCCTCAAGAGCTGCTTCCGGTGCCAGCGTCACGACCGCGTTGAGAGACGGGTTGACGGCTTCGCACCGTTCCAGGACCGCCTTGAGCGCGTCGACCGGAGTGAAGGCGCCACTGCGGTAGCCTTCCACCAGTCGGGCCGCCGACAATTGCCAGAGCGGGGCCGTCATGCCTTGACGATCGCCGCGACCGGCGCCTCTCCGGGAGCACACTGATGTTCCGTTCCGCCGGAGAGGAAGATCGCCGGATCGCCGGTGACGGAGGCAATCACGGCGCCGGCAGCGGCGCGGGCGTGGCGTTCGAAATGTATATCGGCGTCCGACATCATGGTGGTGCGGCGGCCCCGGATCTTGGCCGCCGCCTCGCCCTTGGCAAAGACAGACAGGATGGCGTCAGGGCCATCTTCGTCCGTGTATCCGGCATCGGCAAGGGCGCTGCGGGTCCCGTCCGCATCGATGGCGTCTTTCAGGATAGCATGTCCGATCCGGCAGTCGCTCGAGGCCCCCGGCGCGTTGCCGAACAGAAGGATCTCGCATTTGGTCAGCTCTCCGCCGGCGGAGGTGGAGGCCACGCTTGAAAAGACCGACATGTCCTCGGCGATGGTGTCCGCGGTTACGGCCTCGCCTGAGATTTCGCCGAGGCCGAGACCGACGCCGAGCGCCATGGCGCCGCGCGCAAAGGGCTTTGATCCGTTCGGGTCGCGGGTGACGAGCGGCTCGCCACGGCTGTCCGCGTCGGCGATCTTCTCCGGCGAGAGCAGGGGACCCTTGACCTGAACGTAGTGCACGTCCGCCCCGTCCGGGATGCCGGCGTCCTGCTGAGCCCGGCGGACGGCGTTCGCGACCTCTTCAACATGGGCCATGGTGCCGATTTCTTCCGGGCGAATGTCCCGGGTCATGGCGATGCCCAGCGCAAGGCGTCCTTCCGGGTGGCTTGCCCCGGTTTCGCTCGTCGTCCGGGTGAAGACGGTCGCATGCGGCGACAGAACCCCTTCAGTGCCGCCGGACCAGACGAAGGCGATGTCACTCATGACCTCGTCGGCGGACTGGTCCCTGTAGGGGCTGAGCGCCAGGGCGAAGGCCAGGGTGGCAAAGCCACGGGTGAAATCGTTGGCGCCGCCGTTTCCTTCCGTCTTGCCGATCACGGCGACGATAGCCTTGGGGTCGATCGCGCCGTCGGCGATCAGGGCCGTGAGTTCGGAAACGTCGCTCGGGGACGCCATTGCGATCTTGTGTACGCCGACCTTCATCTGCGCCTTGATCCTTTCGTTTGTGGGAGCACCGTTACTTTCCGCCCCAGTGGACGAAGCGGCGTTCCAGAATGATGAAAAGCAGGTTCAGCCCGTAGCCCAGGGCGCCCGAGGCGAAGATCGCCGCGTACATCTCCGGCATGTCGAAGATCATCTGGGCGTTGATGATGCGCTGGCCGAGCCCGTCGGTGGAGCCGATGAACATTTCCGCCACGATCACGATGACGAGCGCGATGGAAATGCCGGAGCGCATGCCGACGAAGGTCTGCGGCAGGGATTCCCAGATGGTGACATCGGTCAGGATGCGGAACTTCGA
The DNA here is from genome assembly GCF_963675095.2 of uncultured Roseibium sp. Lineage (GTDB taxonomy): Bacteria > Pseudomonadota > Alphaproteobacteria > Rhizobiales > Stappiaceae > Roseibium. Next base: position 3,524 of record NZ_CAXXSJ010000062.1, read on the forward strand.
GGCGCCCATGACACGGGCTGCGAGCTGGCGCTGCTTGCGGGCGTTCATCACGCCGTAGGCGGTGTTGAACAGGATGATCAGCGCCGCGCCGAAGGCGGCCACTGCGATCTTGGCTTCCTCGCCGACCCCGAACATGACCAGGAACAGCGGAAACAGCGCGGAGGCGGGCGTGGAGCGGAAGAAGTCGACGGAAAACTCCACCGAGCGGTAGACCGTTTCCGACGAGCCGAGGAACACACCGATCGGCACCGCGACGATGATGGCAATGACGAAGGAGACGGTGGTGCGGACGATGGTCTGCCAGAAGTCGTGCCAGAGCGTGCCTTCGGTCAGGCCGTAAATGAAGGCGTGCCAGGATTCCGCCGGGGAGGGCAGCAGCACCGGATCGATCAGCCTGCCGGCACTTGCCAGCCACCACAGCAGAACGAGGAAGGCGGCGCCGATCAGCGGCTGGATCTGGCGGATGAATTTGGCGATTTTCGTGTTCTGGCTCATTTGCGCACCTCGCGCTGGAAGATCTCCAGGCTGCGGGTCTTCACGTCGATAAATTCCGGGGTCAGGGTCGTCTCCGCGGTCCGCGGGCGCGGCGCATCGAACATCAGCCGGTCGGCGACCTGGGTCGGCTTCTTGGTCAGAAGCAGGATCTCGTCAGCCAGGGCGACCGCCTCGTCCAGATCGTGGGAGACGAGCAGGGTGGTCACCTGCAGCTCGGTCAGGACCTTCTGCAGCTTGTCCCGCAGGAACAGGGTCATCTCGTAGTCGAGCGCGGAGAAGGGCTCGTCGAGGAACAAGACCTCCGGATCCACGACTAAGGCCCGCATAATGGAGACGAGCTGCTGCTGGCCGCCGGAAAGTTCGTACGGATAGCGGTTCAGGTCGATCTTGACGTCGAAGCTTTCGAGCAGATGCTCCACCCGCCGGTCGCGCTCCGCCTTGGAGAGGTTCAGGAACTGCAGCGGATAGCGGATGTTGTCGATCGCCTTAAGCCAGGGGAAGACCGCTTCCCGATAGTTCTGGAACACATAGCCGATACGGGTTTCGCGCGCGGTCTTGCCATCGAACAGGATCTGGCCGGCGTCATAGTCCATGATCCCGGAGATCATGTTGATCAGGGTGCTCTTGCCGCAGCCGTTGGGGCCGAAGACGGAGATGACCTTGGCCTTCGGAATATCGAGGTCGAAATCCCGGTAGAGAACGACGTCGTCGAAGGTCTTGGTGAGGCCGCGTACCGTGATGTGGGTTCCCTTGGGAAACCAGCGCAAGCGATCCGGGTCGGCTGACGGCGGTGCCTGATGCACCGCCGCTTCGCCTGTCATGCCTTGTTGTTCGATGGGCACTCTCATTCCTTTTCCAGAAGATCTTCGGCCTTGACCGGCTTTGCGACAACGCCGAGGTCGACGCCGATCTGGATGAATTTCTGGAAGTCTTCGATCTGCTTTTCGCTCAGGTCCTTGGACATCACGAAATGGGCCAGCGGAACCGTGTCGACCAGCTTCGGATTGACCCGCATGTCCTCCGCCATATAGGCGCGGGCGGTCGGATCGTTGTTCGCATCCGCCGTTGCCTTTTCCCAGGCCTTGGCGAAGCGGGCGGCGACGTCCGGACGTTCCTCCAGCATCTTGCCCGAGACAGCAGCGCCGGCGGCATAGGCCTCGGCAGCCTCGTCCTTAAGCAGGTACTTGGAGATGACGCCGGCTTCCAGCCGCTTCGCGATCCCCTGATCGATCATCGAGCTGGCCAGCGCCTCAAGGGTGAAACCACCGTCGAAGGTGCCGCCCTTCATGGCGCCCATGTGGTTGCCCATGCCCTGTTCCTGGATTGTGAAATCCGTGCCTTCCTTCAGGCCGGCGGCGGCCAGAACAGCCTTGGCGGCCCCAAGGTTCGCCGGCCCGGGGGCGGAGAAGAGCTTTGCGCCTTTCAGATCGGCGACGGTTTTCGCGGTGCTGTTAGGCGCGACCACGAACTGCTCCATGATGTATTCGGCGTTCTGGCCGTTGAGGGCGATAAACTTGAGCGTGCCGGGACGGCGGGCAACGATGTTGGCGCCTTCCAGGGTCACGACGTTGGAGGCGACGTCGATGTCACCGGTCACCAGTGCCTGGACGATCAGCGGGTGGGTGCCGATGACCACGGTTTCCACCTCGATGTCGACCTCATCGAAATAGCCGCGCTTCAGGCCGACGTAATAGGGCAGGGCGGAGCTGGCGCTGAAGACGCCGACTTTGACCTTGTCGGCCGCATGCGCGGTGATCGTGCCGCAGGCGGTCGCCGCCAGGATCAGGCCGGCGGTCACCAGCCTTTTAAAGGAATTGGTCTTGTTCATGATGAAGTCCCTGTATCTGGAAGTTGTCTCTGTCCCCGGGCCTCTGGCCTGTCAGCCGGCGGCGCGTTCCTCCTCGGGATGAGCCGAGCCGATCGTTCCTATGTCGTTGTAAAGTCGCTTGAGTTTTTCCAGGAACGCCGGACTTCTTTTCTTCAGTGTGCCTTCGACCGGATCCGAACCGGCCAGAAGGGTGTCGCTCGCCTCAAGCGAGAATTCCATGACGAAGCGGATGCGCTCGGAACGCGACGCTTCGATGGCGGTCAGCCAGCTGCGAACGTCGGTGTCGCCGACGGCCATGCGGTTTTCGATGGCCGTAAGGGCCGCGCAGGCGCCTTCGATGGCCTGGGTCGCGCCCTGTCCAAGCGTCGGCACCATGCCGTTTGAGCTGTCGCCGAGATAAAGAACGTTGACGTCCGGCTCGCTGTGCCGGGCCTCGGATTCCTGGATCCGTGCCCAATGCAGCTCGCTGTCGGGCGAACAGATCGTGTCGATCATCCACTTCGCCTGATCGCTTGGCGGGGCCGTGCGCGGGGTGTAGGCGGCGCGCAGAGCGTCGGCGGTCTTCAGCTCGTCCGGCGTTTCCCCTTCCTTGGCGATCGGGAAGGTGCCGGCGATGTAGATGTGGCCGGGCGGCACCCGGTAGGCGAGCAGGCGGTTCGGTCCGTTGAACCACTGCTCGTAGTCGGTGATCAGACCGTCGCTGGTATCGGGAATGAGCGTGCGGAAGATCGCCACGCCGATCTGGCGGGAGTTCACGCCGCCGGCAAAGACGTTGCGGGTCTGGGAGAACCGGCCGTCGACGGCGATGAGCAGATCGATGTCGGTCAGTTCGTGGGAACCATCCTTGTCGCTCCAGCGCACGAAGGTCTTTCCGGAGCCGTCGGCGGTCTTGCCCATTTCCTCAACCGTGCAGCCGTAGCGGATCAGGCCTTCGGCGGACTCCCGCAGCACTTTGTAAAGCTCCGACCAGCGCAGGCGCCAGCCGTTGCTGGGGGAGACTTCGTTCAGCGGCAGGTCGAACAGGACGGTGCCGTCGGTCAGCGAAACGCGCCAGTTCTTCCACTCCAGCGAGGCGTCGTCGATCAGGCCGGCCAGTTCCGGATCGGTGGCCCTCAGGGCCTGAACCGCGTTCGGGCCGATGTTGAGGCCGGTGCCGCTTTCCGCGTGGTCGCCGGGTTCGACCCGCTCCAGGCAGTGGATTTCCAGACCGGGCATGCGGGACAGGCCACGTGCGACCACACATCCGGCAACTCCAGCTCCGATGATGACAACCCGCATTTTATACTCCTGTGTCCTGTTCCGGCGGCGTAGTCCCTGCCGCGTTTTCTGCGATCACGGCAATCAGTCCGCCGCCATCGGGTCCTTGATGCTCCGCGCCGCCGGAGACGAAAATCCGGGTATCGCCGATGACGCTCGCGACGACCCCGCCGACCGCGCCGCGGATATGGCGCTGGGGGTCGATGTCCGTGTCGTTCAGCATGGTGTGGCGCTGGCCGTGGATCCTGCCGCTGCGGTCCGGTTCCGCCTTGACCAGAACGCCCCGGATCCGGTCGCGCTCAGAAGCGCTGACCTGTGACTTCGCTGACAAGCCGAGATCGCCGAGAACGTTCTGGACGGCGGCCAGGTCGATGGCATCGTCCATGGCCCGGTGAGAGATGCGCAGGTTGCCCGACCATTTCGGGCTGTTTCCGAGGACGATGACCTCATTGGCCTCGACCTCGACGCCGGAGGATACGCTGGCCCGGTCGCAAAAATGGCTGAAGTCCTGCAGAAACAGGGAGGCCGAAAGAGCCTCGGAGGTAATGTCGCCCAGCGCCAGGGCCACGCCGAAGGCGCCGGCAGCGCGGGCAAGGGCCATGGACTGGCCGGCGCTCGTGGCCGGCAGCGGCAGGCCCTTTTCCCTGAGCCCGGCGATCCGCTCGGACGTCAGGCAGGGGGCTTTCACCTGAACGAAATGGACATCCTCGATATTCTCGATCCCGGCATCGGCGATCGCCGCCTTGACGGCCTCGGCGACGCTGAGCGCATGGTCTCGTGTGCCGACATACTGGTGCTCGAGAACCGGGGAGAAGGCCTTGCCGATGGCGAGCGCGCCGGTTCCGGGTGCATCCGTTTCCTTGCGGCAGAACACGAGGTAATGGGGTGACAGGACGCCTTCAGTGCCGCCGGACAGGATGCAGGGCAGGCGCCGGGCCAGACCTTCCGCAGGTTCGTTCAGATGTCCCGACAGCATGGTCATCAGCCGGTCGGTGAAATAGCCGCGGGTGAAATCGTTCACGCCGCCATTGCCTTCGGTCTTGCCGATGAAGGCCACGATCTGGTCCGCGCGGACCTGGCCGCTGTTGATCAGGTTCGCCAGGGCCGAGACATCGCCGGGATGGTCCATGGAGAGTTTGAAAACGTCCGCCTGCAAGAAAAGTCGTCCCACTTGATGTGTTGTTTCGCCTCACAGGTTGGAGGGAAAGACAGTTCCGGCATAGGTCAAAAAAACACTCATGGTGAGAGCAAAATGTGTGCACTCTTGCTTCAAGAGAACGCAGTCACGGCGGTGATGGAGGTGTCTTGGATGCTGAAAGCAACCCTTGATATGTATCGCTCTTGGGAACGATACCCTGGGCCGGATCTGCTTAAACGCGGGCCATATGCTGTTTCAGGGTTTCGGCAAAACTGATGGCGGGCAGTGACAATTTCCGACCGTTCCGGTTGACGAGAACCAGTCGGCCGTTGGTCAGCTCCGGGTCGGTGAGCGGAATCGCAACGAGCTCGCCGGCAGCCGTGTCCTCAAGGGTTCCGATCTGGAACTGGAAGCAGACGGCGCCCGTCTGCTTGGCGTAGACCATCAGCGAGCGCACCGTATTCGATTCCAGCACCACGTTCAGGCTGAGGTTGGCGCGCTTGAGGACGGGATCGATCAGCTGGCGGCCGCCGAAGGTGCGATTGCCCAGGGCGATCGGATAGGGCTGACAGTCGGCAAGGCGCAGCTTGCTGCGGCCGGCCAGTGGATGATCGTGGCGGACGATGGCGCAGAGCGGTTGCCGGATCGAGGCGATCTCGTTGAGATCCGGCGTCGGCGCCGGATCATGGACCAGGGCCAGGTCTGTCTCGTCGCGCAGGAGAGCCGCCACCAGATCGACCGTTCCGCCGACCATCAGCTGGAAATTGACCCTTGGATGATGGACCTGATAGCCGGCGATCGCGGTCGGGACGAGGCTGTTGGCCACCGAATGGGCAATCGCCAGGCTGACGTTGCCGCGTACAAGACCGCGTAACTGCTCGATCTGTGCATTGGCCGCATCGATATCGGACAGGTTCCGCCGGATCGCATCGATCAGAACTTCGCCGGCCGTCGTCAACCGGACCCCCTTGGCAAGACGCTCGAACATCGGCATGCCGAGCTCGTCCTCGATTTCCAGGATCTTCCGGTTCAGGGCGGTGGAGGCGACGCCGAGCTTGGCGGCTGCCTTCCGGATCGATCCGGCCCGTGCGACGGCATCGAGATAAAGATAGTGGCGGGGAGGGCGGAACATGAAGCGGGATCTGTCGATGCGGGGGCGGGCGCGGGAGTGGTCATCTTCTCAGGCGGCTCTCCCGGCCACAAGTCCAAATCGACCCCAGGCTTCCGTCTGGCGGTACGGGGGCGCAGCGTCTGGTCACTTCCGTTGAATGGAAGATCAGTTCAGATGAGCTGTGTCCAGGCGTTCCAGAATATGGATCGCACAGGCCTGGGCATCATTGCCCTTGTTTCCGCCCATGATCTGGGCAAGCCCGATACGAGCGTCCTCGATCTGACGTTTGCCGCAAGCACCGCGGAGCTGTTTCGCAATTTCGTAGATCTGCGCCAGACCGGTCGCGCCCGGCGGATGTCCGCGGGCAAGCAGCCCGCCGCTGGGGTTCACCGGGATCCGGCCACCCAGTCTGGTCGCGCCGCTATCGATCAATCGTCCGCCTTCGCCCGGGAGACAAAGTCCCAGCGCTTCGGTGTGAACGATTTCGGATATCGTGAAGGCGTCGTGGAGCTCGACGAGGTCCAGATCTTCCGGGCCGATCCCCGCCGCTTCATAGGCCATTTGAGCGGTCCGGACCTCGCTGTCCCAAACCGTCATGTCTCTCAGAGGCGCGTAGTCACCGGAAGACAGAACCGATGCTGCAATGCGGATCGCCGCCCTGGAGCCCCGCCGGTCCAGCCAGTCCCTGGAACACACCACGACCGCTGCGGCGCCATCGCTGTTCGGGCAGCAGGAAAAAAGCGTCAAAGGCTCCGCGATCATCGGTGCGGCGAGAACTTCATCCAGTGTCACAGGCTTGTTGAACTGGGCCTTTTCGTTGAGGACGCCGTGATCATGGTTCTTCACCGAGACCTCGGCGAGTTGCTCCGCCGTCGTGCCATGGATCGACATGTGCCGATTGGCGATCAAGGCGAATGTGCCCGGAAAAATGTCGCCGAGCTGGGCTTCGAACTGTGCGGTTCCGGCAGCCAGAACCGTTCCCTTCGGCATGACGGCCTTATCGACGCCCAGTGCGAGGACAACGTCATGGATGCCCCAGGCCACATCCCGCCAGGCTAGATGAAGCGCTGTGGCACCGGTCGCGCAGGCGTTCTCCACATTGATCACGGGAATTCCGGTCACACCGATTTCCATGAGTACCGATTGACCGACACCTGTGTCTCCCTGGACGAGAGCGGCCATCGCGCTGCCGCAGTAAACAGCGTTCAATTCGTTCGGGGCAACAACCGCATCGCCGAGGGCTTCCAGCACGGCCTCGCTGGCCAGATCAGTCAGCGACCGGTCCGGATGACGCCCGAAATCCGTCATGCCTACGCCTGATATATAGGCGTTTCTCGAAGGTTCAGACATCATCGCCTCGGGGCGCTTGAGTGAAGGCATAGCCCAGGACGCCCTGCATCTTTTCGGCAGGTATCTCGCAAAAAACCAGTTCGACGGCCTGTCCCGGCTCCCAACCGGTATCGTCTTCTCCGACCAAAGGCGCGAAGATCCGGGTCTTGTCCGCCGGCAGGTCGACGTAGCCATAGGCATAGGGAGGCTTATGCCCCAGAGCCGATGGGACATGCACTCTGGTCGCCGCGTAAACCCGGCCTTCCGCTGAAAGCAGATGTGTTTCGATCGGCGCTTCCGGACCGCAGGAGCCGCAGGCCTTTCTGGCCGGGAAGGATACCTGTCCGCATACCGTGCACCGTCCGCCTATCAGGGCCGTCGGCATGCCGTTTTCGTCGAAATGAAACATCCCCTCCCGGAGAGGACGGAGCTTTGAAATTGACAACTCTTCCATGACATCAAATCGCTGACGCGCTCCCTTGCCAGAAGGAGGCTTTAAGATTGTTTTTCAATATCTTGCCTGCTGCGTTCTTCGGCAGTTCGTTCATCAGCAAAACCTTTTTGGGTTTCTTGTATCCGGCAAGGTGCTCGGCGCACCAGGACGTCACCTCTTCACCGGTCAGTTTGGTATCCGGTTCGGACACGACCGCAGCGCAGACAGCCTCGCCGTAAGTTGCGTCCGGAATGCCGAAAACGGCCACCTCCCGGACATGGGGATGACCTGCCAGCACCAGTTCGATTTCGCGGGGGTAGATGTTCTCCGCACCGGAAATGATCATGTCCTTTTTCCGGTCGACGATGAGGAAGTAGCCGTCTCCCAGATTGCGGGCCAGGTCCCCTGTATGAATCCAACCGTCGCGGAGGACCTCCAGGGTTTCCTCGTCCTTTCCGAAATAGCCGATCATTCCCAGCGGATGCTGGCGGGAAAGGACTTCGCCGATTTCTCCGATGGCAACGTCCCGGTCCTGTGTATCGACCAGCCGCAATTGCGCCGCCGGCATCGCACGGCCTGTGCTGCCCGGATAAAGATCGTGGTCTTCCGGCTTCAGGACCGAGGTCATTCCGGTCTCGGTCATGCCGTAGAACTGATAGTGATCGGCTCCGAAAGTCCGCTTGGACCGTTCCAGCAAGTCCGGCGCGATCGGTGACGAGCCGTACCAGATCTTCGACAGGGAGGAGGTGTCGAACCGGCTCGAAGCATCGGAGGTGATCAGCATCGACAGCATCGTCGGCACCCACATCACCGAGGTGATCCGGTGCTTTTCGACGGTTTCCAGCACCTCTTCCGGTTTGAAACCGCGCGCCATGATGACCGCGACTGCCCCCAGAAGCAGAGTGGGCATCAGCACTGCCGTCAGCCCGCCATTGTGGAACAGAGGCAGCGATACCATCATTCTGTCGTCGGACGTCAGTTCGCCGCTTTCGATGATCGCCTTCACGTTGGCGAGATAGGCCCTGTGCGAAAACAGAACGCCCTTGGGAAACCCCGTCGTTCCGCTCGTGTACATGACCATCGCAGGCGCATCTTCGGAGAGAGCCGACCTTGGCAGCATTGCTGGAGCGTCTGCTCTCAGCAAGGTTTCCAGACGGGGCTTTTCGATCACGGAAACGCTTTGATCGAAGGACGGTTGTGCCTTCTCCACCTGCGACATGTAGGCCGGGGCGACGAGCAACACATGGGGTTTCGCGTCATTGACCACATAGGCGACTTCATCCGGGGCGAACCGGAAATTGATCGGCACGAAAAGCGCGCCCAACATGGATACGGCGAAAACCACCACGGGATATTCCGTGCTGTTTTCGTCCAGATAAGCGACACGGTCGCCGGTTTTCACACCCATTTCGGCGAGTTGGGCGGCGAGATTTTCGGCGGCTTTCTGCAAGGCGCCATAGGTCACCGTCTCGTCCTGAAAGATCAAAGCGGTTTGGCCGGAACGACCTGCTGCTCCTTCCAGCAGGATGTCATGAAGAAACCGCATCGCCGGCCTCTTTCATGAAGGAACTTCTTTTGGCGAGGGCGCGGCGCATGTAGCCGTCGGTCGCCATTTCCAGGGTCGAGGCGCCGTCGATGGGAATGGTGACGCCGTTGATATGCCCGCCGGCCTCGCTGCACAGGAAGCCGAGCAGATCCGCGATCTCCGACGGATCCGCAAGCTTGCCGTCCGGTGTGCCATCGACCGCGGTTGAAATGAACCGGCTTCCCTGTTCCTGCAATTCCCTGTTCACATGGGTCGCGACCATTCCGGGAGCGATCGCATTGGCGGTCACGCCGTAGGGCGCCAATTCCTTGGCGGCGGTCATCGTCAGGTTCATCAGGCCGGCTTTCGCGGCGCCATATTCGGCGCTTCCAACCGTTCCGAGCATGCCGGCAACCGAGGCGATGTTAATGATCCGCCCCCATTTGCGGGGGATCATGCACCGGGCGGCGGCGCGGATAAGATAGAACGACCCGTAGAGATGGACGCGAAGCGTCGCGTCCCAGGCGGTATCCTCGATATCGACGATCAGGGAAAACGGCCCGGGCAGTCCGGCATTGTTGACCAGAACGGTGAGGGGGCCGGTTTCCTGTTCTATGGCGGACACCATCTCATCGACGGCTGCGCGATCGCTGATATCAACCGGCCAGGCACGCGCATCATGTCCCTGATCGCGCAGCCCTTGCGCGCAACGTTCGGCAGCCTCGGGGTTGATGTCGTTGGCGGCGACTGAAAAACCGGCGCGTGCCAAAACCGCGCAGAAAGCGGAACCGAGCGTTCCCCCGGCACCGGTCACCAATGCGACGCGTTTGGTCATTTGTTGCCTCCTCCCAGATAAAGTTGGCGGATTCTGTCTTGTTTCCAGAGGCTCTTGGCGTCACCGCTTATGGTGACCTGACCAAGCTCAAGAACATAAGCCCGATCAGCGATCCGCAATGTTGCCGCGGCGTTCTGCTCGGCAAGCAGAATGGTGACGCCCCGGTCGCGCATGGTGCGAATGGCGGCAAAGATCTGGGCTACGATTTTGGGGGCAAGGCCGATGGATGGTTCATCCATCAGGATCAACTTGGGACTGCACATCAGCGCGCGTCCGATCGCAAGCATTTGCTGCTCTCCGCCGGACATGGTCATTGCCCGTTGGTGCTGGCGTTCGTCGAGCCTTGGAAACAGGGAATAGACGTTCTCAATTTCCTTTTGGATCTCCTGACCTCGCCCGAAACCGGACCGGGAATAGGCGCCCAGAAGCAGGTTGTCGCGAACGTTCATCTCGCCGAAAAGGCGGCGGTTTTCCGGAACAACGGCAATCCCGAGCGAGGCCCGCTTTTGCGAGGGCTGCTTGAGCAGTTCCGTCTCGTTCAGGCGAATGTTCCCGGTGGTGGGTTTGACCAGTCCCGCACAGGCTTTGATCAAGGTGGATTTGCCGGCGCCGTTGGAGCCGATCAACGCGACAATTTCGCCCGCATCCACTTTCAGTGACACGTCCTTCAGGGCTGAAATATTGCGGTAGGAAACGCTGATTGAATTGAGTTCAAGCATCCTCGGTACTCCCGAGATACGCATCGATCACCGCTTGCGAATTCCGGATTTCGTCCGGCGTTCCTTCGGCAAGCCATTGCCCGAAATTCAGAACGAGGACTGAATCGGCCAGGCTCATGACAAAATCGATGTGATGGTCGATGAGTAGAACGGTCATGCCGGTCCCGCGGATGCGCGTGATCAGCTCTCCCAGTTCTCCGGTTTCGGTGTCGTCAAGCCCTGCTGCCGGTTCGTCCATCAGAAGAACCCTGGAACCCGTCGCCATCGCTCGGGCGATTTCGACGTATTTCTGCTGTCCGAGCGGCAGTTCACATGCTTGTCTTTGGAAAACATCGTCCAAGCCGACAAAAGCGAGCCATTTCTCCGCGATTTCGTGAAGGTCTTTTTCTGCGCGCCGGGCGGCGCCGAGCCCGAGTCCGCTGGAGAGCGTCCCGCACTTGTGGAACCGGTTCGCTCCAAGCATCACATTCTCCATCACCGTCAAAGACGTGAAGACCTGTGGCTGTTGAAAGGTTCTTGCGATTCCCGCCATGCCGATGGCGGCGGCGGTCTTGCCTGAAATTTCGGTTCCGTCCATCGCGACCGAGCCTGACGTGGGGCGCAGCGTGCCGGCGATGATATTGAACAGGGTTGTCTTGCCCGCGCCATTAGGACCGATCACGGCCTTGATCTCGGAAGGGGCAACTTCGAAACTCACGTCTTTCAGCGCGTTTAGCCCGCCGAAAGACTTGGACAGCTCAGTGACCCACAACATCAACCGGCCCTCCGTGCGAACCAATGCCTGGCGGTGTCAATCAGGCCTGGAAGCAGGCCGCGCGGGAAAACAAGCATGATGACGATCAGGCCCACGCCAAGGATGATCCGTTTGAAGTCGGCGAAACCCAGGGCGTATTCATTGAGCAGTGTCATCAGGGCCGCGCCGACAAGCGCTCCCCAAAGCCGGTCAAAGCCGCCAAGTGCGAGGACCATGATGATTTCGATGGCGAACATGATGGAGCCGGTCGCCGGCGTCACGAAGCCGACGAAATGCGCGTAAAGGCTGCCTCCGACACCGGCATAGATCGAACTCAGGATGTAGATCCCGATCTTGTAGCGCGGGGCATGAATGCCGAGCGATCCGAGGACGGGCTCGCCCTCCCGTACCGCGCGCAAGACGCGGCCGACCCCGGAAGAGGAAATGTTCAGGGCGAACCAGAGCATGACGATGGTTATCGGCCAGTAGAGGAGATAGATCTCAAGATCACTGGTGAGTTCCATGAAGCCGACATCGATCGGCGGAATGCCAAGCATACCCTGCATGCCACCGGTCAGCGACCGGGCCTCCTCGATGAGCAGTTCCACGATGATCGCAAAGCTCAAGGTCGCAATGGCGAGGTAATGGCTGCGCAGGCGCAGGACAACCGAACCGATGGCCGCGGCAATCAGGACGACGATGACCTGAGCGAGCACCGTCGACAGCAACGGCGTTATGCCGAGATTCGTCGACAGAATGGCGGATCCGTAGGCGCCCAGGGCGAAAAACGCGCCGTGGGAGATCGCGAGCTGGCCGCTCAGGCCGCTGAGCAGGCTCAGGCCCAGGGTCGGGAGCGCCAGGAGCGCGACAAAATTCAACGTGTTGAGATAGTAGCCCGTTCCGAACACGGCAGGCACGAGGAGCATGACCGCCAGGAAGGCCCCGGCCGATAGCGTGTGCCGGCGCAGTTCCCGATTGAACGGAGAGGAAGCGCTGCTTGCCGCCGAAGCCGGGCCGGCCGCGGCAAGATTATCGCTGAGTGAGGTCTTCATGATGCAAACCGGTTTCACCGCGCCGGCCCAGGAGACCGCGGGGCATGAAAAGAAGGACGAGAATGATGATCGTGAAGGTGGGAAGTTCCTTGAAGGCGCTGGAACTGAAGGTCACGGCCAGGGTCTCGACGAAGGCGATCAGCAAGGCGCCCAAGAGTGCGCCGCCGATGTTTCCCATCCCACCGAGCATGGCCGCCGAAAAGCCCTTGATCGCCAGAAGCATTCCGCCATTCGCATCGATCGTGGTCAGGGGCGTGGTGACGATGCCGCCGACCGCGCACAACATTCCCGACAAGACGAAGGACATGAGGATCGTCCACCGCACCGGGATGCCGACCATGGTCGCCGCCGCCCTGTCGAGCGCGCAGGCGCGCATTGCCTTGCCCATCATTGTGGAGCGGATGAACCACAGCAAAAGCATGATCGAAACGCCGCCGATGCCGATGATCCAAAGCGCCTGGGGCGTAATGGTCGCATCCAGGATGCGGAACGGCTCATCGCCGGAAAACGGTGCGAACCGGTGCGTGTCGCTGTCCCAGATCCAGGCGGCGACACCCTGCGTTGCTATGGAAGCGCCGATGGTGATGATGAGAACGCCGATGAGGGACATTCTCGCAGCAAACGCTGTCGTCAACAGCATGAGGACAGCGCTGTAGATGAGCGCCACCACGAGTGCGACCGCTATGGCGGCGGCCAGCGGCCAGTCATGCTGACCGTAGAGGCTGGCCACCGTCATGCCGCCCAACATGACAAACTCGCCTTGCGCGAAATTGATCACGCCCGTCGCGCTGTAGATCAGCGCGACGCCGACGGCCACAAGTGCATACATGCACCCGACCGTCAATGTGGTCATGACGATCTGGATCAGATCGGCAGGGATATTGCTGGTCATGTCGGGTTACCTGTCAGTCCGCAGCTTGCCAGTGGCCAGATTCGACCTGGTAGATCAGGACGGAATCCGTCCCCAAACCGGCGTGGTCCGTCGGGGAGTAGGTATAGATCCCGCCAAGCCCGACATAGTCCCGGGTTTCCTCGATGGCAGGACATAACGCTTCCGGGTCTGTTCCCGCTTTCGCGATCGCAGCCGTCAGAACCTTGAAGGCGTCGAAGGCACCGGCGCCGAACTGATTGGGTTCCTTGCCGACCGCTTCCTCATAGGTCTTGCGGTAGTCGACAATCACCGGTTTCTGCGGATCGCTGTCGGGCAGGTTGGGGCCGGCCTCGAACTTTGCGCCGGCCGCGAACATTCCCTCGGCATTTTCTCCGGCACCGGCCAGGACGGCGGGCGACAAGGCGGCATGGCTGTGTATCAGCGGGATGTCGAGACCAACCTGGCGGTAGGTGTTGGTCACGATGACCGGCGCCCGGGACGACGACCAGTTGATGAGGGCCTCGGCTTCGCTTCGGTTCACCTTGTTGAGGAGCGGCGCCAGATCCGTGTCTTCCATCGAAAAGCGCTCGTCAAATACGATTTCGATGCCCGCGGCTTCCGCCTGCGCTTCAAGTTCGCGGTGTCCGCCATCGCCAAATCCGTCCGACGTGCTGATCACGGCAACTTTGCGGATGCCTTTTTCGGCAAGATACTTGTAGATCCGCGACACGACGATCGCATCGTCCACCGGCAGCTTGAACATGCAGGCGGTCTGCGGGTCGACGGAGGCACGGGTGGCGGAAAGCATGAGTGTCGGAACGCCGGCCCGGTCCAGAACCTGCCTGACCGCAACGGCTTCCCAGCTTGCGATAGGGCCCAGGACAGCATCCACGCCATCGCTTTTTACAAGCCTGTTGATCACGCGGACTGCGATATCGGGTTTGCCTTCGGTGTCGTAGTAGATCATCTCCACCTGACGCCCATCGATGCCGCCTTTGGCGTTCAGTTCCTTGACCAGCAGTTCAAGGGTCTGCTTGCTTGCCTCCCCAGCGAATGCACCCGGTCCGCTGAGAATGAGCGGAGCACCGATCTTGATTGCGTCTGCCGCAAGTGCTGCCCCACCGACCACTGTCATGGCAATGACGCTTGCTGCGGTTGCCGCGAGGCGGATACCTTTGAATGTCATGAATTTCCTCCCTGTTTGATGGACGAGCGGGGGTGGCGTGCACCCCGGCTAGTCAGTGCTGGCGGCGTTTACGCCTGCCAATGCAAATGCCACCGTCTGACGGGCGATTTCCTCCAGTGAAAGTTCACCGTCAGGCCGGTACCATTTGAAAACGAAATTGATCATCGCGAAGATGTTGAAGGCACACACCGCCCCATCCAGAGACGGACCTTCCTGCTGAGCATGAATGGCGGTGATCGCTTCCTTGTAGAGGTCGAAGATCTGCCGCTCTCTGACGCGCATTTGTGCCGACAGTTCGGACGTGAGCTGCTGCTTGTCCTCTGTGACCAGCTTGAACTCGCGATAGCAGGTACGCCCCAGCAGGATGTGCGCCTCGATGGCGGCACGCAGACCTTGGGCAGGATCCGCTTGCGAGGCAAATGCCTGGCTCAGGACGTCATGAAGGCGAAGATTGAAATCCTCAATGAGCGCGAAGAGGATCTCTTCCTTGTTGGCGAAATGATAGTAGATCGCCGCCTGGGTAACCCCTACAGCGGACGCCAGATCGCGCATTGAGGCCGAGGCATAACCGTTTTCATAGAAAAGCTGGCAAGCCGCATCCAGAACGTGCCTTCGCCGTGATCCCCGCTGACCTTCGGCCTGTCCATCGCTGACGACTGTTTTACCGGCCACGGCGTGCCCGGTTCGCGCATTGCGCATCTGCTTCCTCCCAAGATCGACTTAACGATCGTTCAGTAAGTTACTAAACGCTCGTTAAGTGAATTGTCAATGAGGGCATTCCTTTTTGGTTCTTTTTCGAGAAAATGGCTGAGAGGCGATGGACGAAAGCCAGGTTTCCATCCATTCGCCGATAAAGGATGAACCTGAATGTCCTGCTGTGTCTGGCGATGTGAAGCCGAATGCCAATAGCCGCGCATCCGGGCGGGCAGAAAATCGGAGGTCCGCCGGGATTTGCGGTATTTGGACCGGATCGCGTCGAGCACCACCTCGCAGCGCGCCGTCAACTGGTGGCTCTGGGCCAGACGAGGGACTTCCGGATCAACCAAGGCGGACGTAAAAAAACGCCCCGGGCTCAGCCGCGGGGCGTTCGGATGTCTCTGGTGGCAATCAGCCGATAGGCGGATGCCGGTGATCAGGCGGTCTGGTCGTCCAGCTTGGCGTCCGGCGCGTTTTTCTTCACCGACTCGATGCCGTTGTCGCGGGCGGATGCGCTGGAGTAGGATTCGCTGGTGCCGATCACCTGGCCGTTGGTGGCCTTGAGATTGAACATCGGCTTTCCGGACGAGGTCTCCTTGCGCTCGTAGCGCTCGTCCGTCGGGGAATTCTTGCGGACAGACTCGATCCCGTTTTCGGCGCTGGCTTTCTGCTTGTAGCCTTCGCTGACGAGGATGATTTCCCCGTTGCCGGCCTTGAGACGGAAACGGTATTCGCCTGCCTTATCCTGGTAGAGTTCGAACTTGCCAGCCATCGCATTATTCCTTTTCGAGAAATTCTATTAAGGACCCGATCTAAGGCGAAGTTGGCCGGGCTGGCAAGGTCGTGAATTCCGAAAAACCAGGCAAACGGGCTCGGTAATGGACCCGATTGATCCCGATCGTACTGGTCACGAATGATTGAGGGGCAGATTGTGCGCTGCAAACGCCCTTTAGTCATTTGTTTCGATTTCCCCAGTATCATGTGAGCAGTATTTCGTCCGGTCTCCGAGGTCAGGAGGAAACCGAGACGCTTCGACTTTACAGGATGCAATGCGGATACCTTTCTTTTCCCGATCGGAAGCAGGTTTTATTCTGTCCAGGCCCAGCGTCATCGCTGTCGGGATTGCGCTTGCCGTAACGGTCGTGACCGGCATTTTCGCAGAGGAGCAGAACCGGGCGGTTCACCGCCAGAGCGCACGGGCCGCCGTCAGCGAGCAGTTGGGCCTTGTACGCGCGCGGCTTGAGGGCAATATCAACAGCAATCTTCAGCTGATACGCGGTCTCGTGGCTGTGATTGCCACCCAGCCGGACATCGATCAGGAGCAGTTCGGCCGGATTGCGGGCAATCTGCTGGGCAATCAGCCTCAAGTGCGGAACGTCGCCGCGGCGCCGGGCCTCGTCGTCAGCCTGATGTACCCGATCGAAGGCAACGAAAAGGCCATCGGGCTCGATTACAGGAAGAACGACCAACAGCGCGAAGCGGCCCTGCGGGCAGTGGGAACCGGTCAGATGGTGCTCGCCGGACCGGTCGACCTGTTGCAGGGTGGCCAGGGCTTCATCGGGCGGTTTCCGGTCTTCGTCGAGAATCCGGATGGCACCGACCGCCTGTGGGGGCTCGTTTCGGCGGTCGTCGATGTCGAGCGGCTCTATGCCGACAGCGGGCTCTATGATCCCAACCTGTCGGTCGACATTGCCATTTCCGGGCGGGATGCCGCCGCTTCGGACACAACCGTCTTCTTCGGACGGCCTGAAATCTTCGCCGACGATCCGGTCGTTTCAGAAGTGTCCCTGCCGGCCGGCCGGTGGCGCATTTCCGCCGTTCCGCGCGGTGGCTGGTCGGACATGCCCGAAAACGTCTGGGTGGTGCGGCTCGTCATTCTGGCGGGGGGGCTTCTCGTCATCGTGCCGATCCTGATTGCCGGGCAGCTCTATGACCAGCGCCGGACCCATATCAAGGAGATGCGACTGCGTCAGGATGAGATGGAGCGTTTGTCGCAGCGCCTCAAGCTTGCCCTCGACACTTCCAAGATCGGGATCTGGGAATTCAACCTCGATACAAACGTCCTGACCTGGGACAGCCGGATGCGGGAGCTATACGACATTCCCGAAAGTGCTGAGGCGTCCCAATACAGGAGTTGGTCCGAATGCCTTCACCCCGATGACCGTGAACAAGCGGAGCGGGAATACTGGGCCGCTGTAGAAACCGGCGGGATGTACCATTCGGAGTTCCGGGTCATTCTGACCGACGGGTCGATCCGGTGGATCCGAGCCATTGGTGCCGTGCACAATGATGTACGCGGCCAGCGTTATATCGTCGGTGTGAATTGGGACGTTTCGTCCGATATCCAGCTCAAGACCCGCCTGATGACTGCCAAGCAGAACGCGGAGGTCAGGAACCGCGAACTGGAGGACGCGCGGTCCCAGATGGAGCACAACTCGCTGCATGACAGCCTGACCGGCCTGCCGAACCGGCGTTTCGTCGACCAGCAGCTTCTGGACCGTGGTGCCGAAAAGGCTCCCACTGCACTTTTGCATATCGATCTCGACCGCTTCAAGCATATCAACGATACGCTGGGCCACGCGGCCGGCGACGCCATGCTCGTCCATGCCGCATCGGTCCTCAAGGCCAACACCGGTGCCGATGATTTCGTTGCCCGCATCGGCGGCGACGAGTTCGTGATCGCGGTGATGGAGCCGATGAGCCAATGCGACTTGTCCGCTTTGGCCGGACGGATCATCGAGGAAATGCGTCATCCGGTTCCCTTCGAGAATCATGAATGCCGCTTCGGTGTCAGCATCGGGATCGCCAAGGCAGACAGATGTCTTGAGGATTTCGGCCAGCGCATGCTGATTGACGCCGATATTGCGCTCTACCGGGCCAAGAGCAACGGCCGCAACCGTTTCGAGTTCTTCTCCGATACGCTGAAGGCGGAAATCGTCCGCAACAAGCAGGTTGCCGACGACATCCTCAGCGGGCTCGAGCGCCAGGAGTTCCTGCCCTATTTCCAGCCGCAGTTCGATGCCCGTACGCTCAAGATCGTCGGGGTGGAGGCGCTCGCCAGATGGGCGCATCCGGACAAGGGCGTGCTGACGCCGGATGTCTTCCTGAAGATCGCCGACGAACTCAATGTGGTTCCGCTCATAGACCGCACGATCCTGGAACAGGCGCTGTGGCAGAAGATGCGCTGGGATGCGGTCGGGATCTCGATCCCGCGCTTGTCGGTCAATGTCTCTGCAGGCCGGCTGCACGATACCGACCTGATGAGCAGCCTCGATGGTCTTTCCATCGAACCCGGCACGGTGTCTTTCGAACTGCTGGAATCAATCTTTCTCGACGAAGGCGACGAAACGATCACCGCCAATTTCGAGCGGCTGAGGGACAAGGGAATTGATATCGAAATCGATGATTTCGGCACCGGATACGCTTCAATCGTCAGCCTGATCCATCTGAACCCGGCCAGGCTGAAGATCGATCGCCAGCTGATAACCCCCATTGTTCATTCCGAAAGCCAGCGTCGTCTGGTCGCCTCGATCATCGATATCGGCCAGTCGCTCGGCATCAAGGTCGTGGCGGAAGGGGTGGAAACGATGGAGCATGTCGCCATCCTGCGCGATCTCGGCTGCGACAAGCTGCAGGGATATGCCTTTGCGGCGCCGATGTCTTCGGCCGAATTGATCCAATTCGTTCGCGAGGAACGCTGGCGCAAGGTGGCGTAAGCCCTGCGACTTTCTTCGGATCGCTTCATCGCATACCTTCTCCCACGGAAAATGCGGGGAGCCTTTTGTCCATGAACGATGACGGGGAATATTACGGAAGCCCGGAAAGTGTAGCTGCGATGAAACGGGGGGCCACGCTGTGGGCCCTGGTCCAGGGCGATCCGCGGTTTGCTTTCTATGGGCGAATGGTCGGATTGGGCCAGCCCGTCGACAACACGGTAGAGGTTCTGGGCGCGCTCGCGCGTCTACAAGGTGCCAGCGCGTGTTATTTCTTTCCCAAGTCGGACGTGCCAGCCTTGTTTTCCGCGCTCGAAAGCGATGGATTATCGACGGACAGGCACGAACATTTCCTGGGTGGAGAGGCGGCTTACGCCGCGGCTAAGCGCGTCCTTTCGGATCACAGCCTTCCAAACGATCTCACAGTGCGCAGGCTCAGCGAAGCGACGCCTGGCAGCTTTATCGGCGAGGCCGTCGCTCTGATGGAATCCTGCGGCGTGATGCCGGTTCCCGCGGCCTTTCTCAGAGGCAAGCAGGGACGGGGGCTCTGCCTGGTCGCAACGATGAGGATAACAAACCGGTTGCCGTTACTACGTCGCTGTTCATGCATCCGGCCAGCAGCCCACACGCGAAAACCGTCTTCTGGGGAATGCTGGCGACGAGGCCGGACCGGCGCGGAGAAAAGATTGCACTTCTTCTTGGCGCGCAGGCGATCGTTCACATGTGGGAAAAGGAAGGCGCGCGGGGCTTCATGACCGGTGTGCGCCAGGACAATGCCTCGTCGGCCGCTCTCTGCAATCGTCTCGGCATTTCCGACACCGACTGGACCTATTCCGTCTGCATCGATCCTGAGATGCTCGGCCGCAAGAACCTGACGAAGTAGCTTTTGCAGTGCAGTAGCGGTGGCGAACTGCAGAGCCCTTTGGCTGTCGTCAGAATGATCACAAGTAATTTTTGTATCCGAAATAAATAAATTACCTCAGGCTCTTTATAAGGTCGAGAATTTCTGAGGAAATATACTTAGGATTTTTCCGTTGCCTATTGGGAGCGTATATGCAGAAATCGCAATATGAATGCGAATTCCGCATTTTTTGCGTTCTGAATTGCTTGCCACAGGTTGTTTCTGGCTCCGGCTTCAGATTTTGCGGCGCCACTGGCTGCCATCTTACATACCGGAAGAAAATTGAGGGAGGATTGCATGAGGTCGAAGTTTGTTCGTACCGCCCTGTCAGCCGCGTCCGCAGTGGCGCTTACGCTAACAGTCGCGATTGTGTCCTCCGGCGTCGCCGGGGCGGATGAGATCATCGGAACACCGGGCTCTCCTTCGGCGAAGAGGGTTCTCGATGGCAAGCAGCTGCCGCCGCCCGATCAGTCCTTCGGCGGCGAGATCAAGATGGACGCCCTCCAGTCTAAAACCTGGTGGCCAGCGACCGTTGTCCCGCCCCAGCAGGCGCCGAATGTCCTGCTGATCATCACGGACGATGCGGGTTTCGCGGTACCGAGCACGTTCGGCGGCGTCATCCCGACGCCGGCCATGGATGAACTCGCGGCAGACGGCCTGCGCTACACGAGGGTCTTTTCCACCGCGCTGTGCTCGCCGACGCGTGCGGCGTTGATCACCGGCCGCAGCCATCATTCGGTCGGTTTCGGTGTGATCTCGGAGCAGTCCACCGGCTTTCCCGGCTACAACAGCATCATCCCCAGGGACAAGGCGACGATCGGCAGAATCCTGCTGGATAACGGCTACAACACGTCCTGGTTCGGCAAGGATCACAACACGCCGGCCTTCCAGGCCAGTCAGTCGGGTCCGTTCGACCAGTGGCCGACCGGCATGGGCTTTGAGTATTTCTACGGTTTCGTCGGCGGCGATGCCAACCAGTGGGAGCCAAATCTCTTCCGCAACACAACCCAGATCTATCCGTTCAAGGGCAAGCCCGAAGGCACCTGGAACCTGGTCACGGCCATGGCGGACGAGGCGATCGACTGGATGACGCGGATGCACCAGACTGATCCGAGCAAGCCGTTCTTCATCAAATACGCTCCGGGCGCCACGCATGCTCCGCACCACCCGACGAAGGAGTGGGTGGAGAAGATTCACGACATGCATCTGTTCGACGACGGCTGGAACAAGCTGCGCGAGACCATCCTGGAGAACCAGAAGCGCCTCGGCGTCGTCCCGCAGGACGCGAAGCTGTCGGACTGGCCGAAGGAAGTGCTGAAGGAGTGGGCCGATCTGAGCGATGAGGAGAAGAAACTGTTCCTGCGCCAGGTCGAGGTGTTCGCGGCCTATGCCGCCTACAACGACCACGAGATCGGCCGTGTGATCCAGGCGGTCGAGGATATAGGCGAACGAGACAATACGCTGATCATCTATATCAACGGCGACAACGGCACCAGTGCCGAAGGGGGACCCTTGGGGACTCCCAATGAAGTCGCGTTCTTCAACGGCATCAACATGATGCCGGTCAAGGAACAGATGAAGTGGTACGATGTGTGGGGCACCGAGCAAACCTACAACCACATGTCGGCCGGCTGGTCCTGGGCGTTCGATACCCCGTTCCCCTGGTTCAAGCAGAATGCGTCTCAACTGGGTGGCATCAACCAGAACATGGTGGTGTCCTGGCCTGCGGGCATCAAGGACAAGGGCGGCCTGCGCGACCAGTTCGTGCATATGATCGATGTCGTGCCGACCATCCTTGACGTCGCGGGTATCAAGGCGCCCGAGACGGTCGACGGTATTCCGCAAAAGCCGATCGAGGGCACCAGCTTCGCCTATACGTTCGATGCTAAGAATGCGAACGAGCCGTCACATCACAAGACCCAGTATTTCGAGATGATGGGCCAGTGGGCGCTTTATCACGATGGCTGGTTCCTTTCGACCAAGGTCAACCGCGCGCCGTGGGAAGCCTATGGCAAGGCCAATCCGGACCCGCTCAACAACCAGGTTCTGGAACTCTTCAACCTGAATTCCGACTTCAGCCAGACCGCGAATGTGGCGGACGCACATCCTGAAAAGGTGGCGGAGCTGAAGAAGATGTTCATCGAGGAGGCGAAGAAATACCAGGTGTTCCCGATGGATGCTTCGGTGGCCGCCCGCATCATCGCGCCGAGGCCTAACATCACCGCGGGTCGCAAGGAGTTCACCTATACGCGGCCGATGACAGGGTTGCCCCAGGGGGATTCCCCGTCGCTGCTCAACACCTCCTACACGATTACAGCCGATATCGACGTGCCGGAAGGCGGTGCGGAAGGCATGATCCTGACCTCCGGCGGCCGGTTCGGCGGTTATGGTTTCTACCTGGTTGGGGGCAAGCCGGTGTTCCTGTGGAACCTGATGGATCTGCAGCGGATCAAGTGGGCTGGCGATGAAGCGCTTTCCCCCGGCAAGCATACGGTGGCTTTCGATTTCAAATACGATGGTCTCGGGATCGGCACGCTCGCCTATAACAGTTCGAGCGGGCTGGGGCGGTCCGGCACGGGAACGCTGATGGTCGACGGCAAGGCGGTCCAGACCGCCAAGATGGAACACACCATGCCGTTCATCCTGCAATGGGACGAAGCCTTCGACGTCGGGTCGGACACGCTGACCGGCGTGAATGACGCCGACTATAAGCCGCCGTTCCCGCTGACTGCGAAGCTCGACAAGCTGACCATTACCGTGGACCGGCCGCAACTGTCCGACGCCGACATTGCAAAACTACAGGCGGCGATGCGCAACAACAGTTCCAGCGAGTAGGTACCGGGAGGCCGGGAAACAGGACTTATTCCCGGCCTTCGCCCACATGCTCGTGCCCGACCGCGCCCGGATGGACATGCGGGTGGGTGTGCACATGGGCGTGGTTATGGATCTCGGCCGGGGCCAGGCTGCCCCCTTTCAGGATCATCGCCCGGGTCGCCAGTCCCGCGACGAAGGCGCTGTCATGAGAGACCAGGATCATCGCGCCGGCGAAACCGTTCAGCGCAGCGCGCAGCCGCCGGCCGTTTTCATCGTCGACCCCGTTGGTGGGCTCGTCCAGAAGCAGCACGTCAGGCCGCATGGCGAACAGGCCGGCAAGGCATACCAGCCGCTTTTCGCCTCCTGACAGCTTGTGGCTGACCCGGTCGGCCAGATGGGCGATGCCCAGCCCTTCGAGTACCTCTAGAGCCCGGTCGGTCGCTTCCGCCTCTGAACAACCGATGTTGAGCGGGCCAAAGGCCACGTCCTCGATCACGGTGGGGCAGAACAATTGATCGTCGCTATCCTGGAACAGGAAACCGATCTTCGGGCGTTGAACGCGGAACTGCTTCTCGGTCGCGCATTCGGTGCCGAACAGGTGCACAGTGCCCTCATCGGCGCGTTCCAAGCCAACGATGGTGCGCAGGAGCGTTGTCTTGCCCGCACCGTTCGGCCCGACGATGGCGAGCCGCTCGCCGGGCGACAGCTCTAGGGAAAGGCTGCCGAGAACGGGTTTGCCGTCGCGGCTTACGGTGACGTCGGTCAGGCTCAGCAGTGCACTCATAACCGGTCGACTAGCAGAGTTGCGACGGCTAAGCCAGACAGTCCGGCAAAGGCAGCCCAGTCCCGTGTTCCGGGAGCGGGCAGGGCAGCATGGGGAAAGCGTCCGTTGTAGCCGCGGCAGCGCATGGCTTCCTCCACGCGCTGGGCCCGCTCCAGCGCGCGCACCAGCAGCATGCCGATCAGATAGCCGTAGCTGCGCCAGGTGTGCCGGTTGGAGCCGGCCCGGAACGCCCGGGCGCGCATCGCCTCATGCAGCCGGCGCGCTTCGCCGCGGATCAGGGACAGGTAACGGACCGTCAGGACGAACAGCCTGACGATGGCTTCCGGCACACGGAGCGCGTGCAGCGCCGCGCCGAGCCGGGTGGGATCGACGTTGCCGAGAAAGGTCATCAGCACCAGAACCGAGGCCGAGACCTTGCAGGCGATCAGGGCCGCGCGCGCTACACCTTCGGAACTGGCTGTCAGCGGGCCGAGGGTCAGCAGGGGCGTGCCTGAAACCGTGAATGGCAGGGTGAGGAAGAGCAGCAGAACGAAACTTTCCACGTGCAACAGCCGGCGCCACAGGGTGCGCTCGATACCGGAGCCAAGTGCGATCAGGCAGACGCCGGCAAGGGCGATGGCGGCGGTCGCCAGGTCGTGCAGCTGGGACAGGGCTGCGACAGCAATGAAGGCTGCCACAAGGCGCAAACGCAGGTCTTGAGGCAGCAGCGGTCGCCTCATTTCCGGCTCCGCGCCCACAGGCCGATCCCGGCGAGCCCGATGATCAGGAAGATGCCGGATAGGATATCGGTGAAGCGCAGACGGTCATCCATCTGTTCGATCCGTTCAAGCAGCGGCTCGACCTGACGCTGGACGGCGCTTTCGACCAGCGCAGCGATCCTTTGGTCCGAGACCGGTTGGCTCGTGCCGTGCGATGAGCTGTCGGCCGGGACGGCGGAGGCCGCAGTGGGGGCGGCCGCGGCTGTCCCGGCCGCAGCGTTCCCGCCGAAGCGGGAAGGGGGAATGACGGCGGAGGCGATATGGCCTTCCTGGGTGTTGACGGTGACGATGATGTCGGACGAAACCGGTTGCTTAGGGGCGAAACGGTAGCGGCCCTCATCATCGGTCTTGCCCTCGGCAATAACGGTCCCTTCAACGTCTTTCGCGGTCCAGGGCGTGCCCATGGCCCGGCCGCCGCCGATGAAGAAGGCATAGCCTGCAACAGTATCGCCCTCGACGGCTGCGAACACCTTGAGCTTGTGGGCCTCGGCGGGGGCTGCGAGAGCGGGGATAAGGAGGAAAGAAAGCAGGAGGAACCGGATCATGACAGGGCGGGGCTCAAGGCTTCGGGATGAACACGGGCGAGAAAACCGACCACCGCCGCGGTCACGAAGGCTTCACCGATGGCGAGCGGAAGGTAGGTGGCGAGCAGGATGCTGGCAACGGGGGTGTAGTCGCTCGACGACAGGGCGAGGGAAACCGCCACAAGTCCGCCCGTGCCCAGAACCGCCAAGGCACCGACCGTCGCGGCTAGGGCCATTCGTCGGACCGGCGAAGATGTCGCGCGGATCGTTGGGCCGAGTGCCATGGCGAGCAGAACGCCGGGAAGGGCGATATTGAAGGTATTGACGCCGAGGGTTGTCAGACCGCCGAACCCGAACAGCACCGCCTGCAGCATCAGCGCCACGGCCACGGCGGGAAAGGCGCCGAACCCAAGCATGATTCCCATCAGGCCGGAGAGCAGCAAATGCACGCTGGACGGCCCAACCGGGATCGCAATCAGCGATCCGGCGAAAAAGGCGGCGGAGAGGATCGCCGCTTTCGGAATCGCCTGATCCGTCAGGCGGCGCAGCCCCAGGGCCACGCCTCCCACTGCCAGGGCCGCACCGCCGATCAAGACCGGTGCGGACAGGATGCCGTCGGGAATATGCGCCATGTCGGCTTAGTTTCCTGTCATCGAGGTGGCTTTCACCCACATCAGGGCGCCCAGTTCGACCGGGACGTCCTTGCCTTCCGGCGAGGTCATGGTCTCGTCGCCCTCGATAAGGGCGGCAAAGCCCCACCAGCCGGCGCGCGGCATGGCATAGGTGAAGGTGCCGTTGGCATCGGCCTTGATCACCTGGGTGATGAAGGCGTCGTTGGGGGCTTTCACCGAGCCGTCATTGATGAATTCCACCTCGATTTCGGCAAACGGCGCGGGCTTGCCGTCCTTTAGCACGACACCGGAAAAGATATTGCCGCTCCAGATGCCGGTCGGCTGGGCCAGCGGCTGGATTTCCACCGGCAGCCCGACCAGGTCGTCCCAGCCTTCGCCGGAGGCGTAGCTGTCGACCACAACCTTGGAATAATGAATGATGTACTTGCCTTCAGTCGGCTCCCAGTAGGGCTGCGGCTCGACGAAGAAGATCGCGGCGCCCGGCTCGGCGAGATCGTAGTCCATGGACCAGGCGCTTTTACCGTCGATCGGCTTTTCGGTGAGGTTTGGCAGCAGGTCGACCGTCTTGCCGCCGCTCAGGACGCCCATCTTCACCGGCTTCTTCATCTCCATCACCGGGCCGCCGTCGAAGGGATGAGTGAAGACGAGATCGAGCGTTACCTTGCCGCCTTCCGGCAAAACGTCCGCCGACGGAATGATCTCCTGGAAATGTGCCATGGACGGGGAGGCGAGGGAGGTGAGAGATGCAACGATGGCGGCGGTCAGGCGGGCGGAACGCATGGGATCTCCTGTTGGTATGAATTTCAATGTAAAAAATCATACTCAATGTTGCGGCGCAACCGGAAAATCGAATTCATTCCACTTTTCAATCGAGTACCCCGACGCTACCTTATCGGAAGGTCAGGAGGACGCATGCAACGGATCACGATCACGATCGACGACGAACTCGCCGCCGAACTCGATGCGCACATGTCCACCATCGGCGCATCGGGCCGGTCGGAGGCGATCCGCGACCTGGTGCGGCGTGGTCTGGCAACCATTCCGCAGGAAACGGAAGACGCCGGTTGTTTCGGCGTCATCAGCTGTGCCATCGACCAGTCGGTGCGCAATCTCGCCTCCAGGGTGCCGCAAAGCCGGCTCGACCGTCACGACCAGACGGTCGCGGCCCTGTCCGTCCCGATCGATCATTCCACGTCCGTCGATGTGACGGTGATGCGCGGGCGGGTGTCCGATGTGACCTCCTTTGCGGAGGCCCTGTTTCTGGAACGCGGCGTGATGCACGGCACGCTC
This sequence comes from uncultured Roseibium sp., assembly GCF_963675095.2. Classification (GTDB taxonomy): domain Bacteria; phylum Pseudomonadota; class Alphaproteobacteria; order Rhizobiales; family Stappiaceae; genus Roseibium. Next base: position 30,148 of record NZ_CAXXSJ010000062.1, read on the forward strand.
GGGCTGATTCCGGTGGCGGAAGACAAGGTTACCCACGTCCATAACGAGGGACCGCCCCACGAACACACCCACCTGAAGGTGCGAAGCAGTTTCTGAAGCGCGGCTGTATGAAACTTTTCGGGGCTCCGGTCGCAGCAGGCGCTCAATGGTCCTCGTTTCCCGATCGCTGAGGACCTCGGGTTTTCCAACCTTCCTCTTTCTGTGGCCGGCCTCTCAAGGACGTCGGCAAGGCGTTCAAGATGCCAATCTCGACTTGCTGTCCGCAGGTTGATTGTGCCGGTGGTCAAGAAGTTATATAGTTCACAAGGAAACTAAAAATACGTAATCGGACCTGTCCGGTCGGAGCCGATCATCGGGAGGATGTGGCTTGCAGAAAATTGCCACGATTGAGGACATCGAGCGGGTGGAAGCCGCCGGGCTGGAAACCTTTCTGCCTGAAAAGACGCCTTATGACCTGATCCGGGCGGCGCGCGACCGTAATCCGAACGCCGTCGCAATCCGTTTTCTCAAAAACGCGGGGAAACCGGAGGATGATCTGCTCGTCACCTATGACCAGCTTGTGAAGCGCATTCATCAGGCCGCGCGCGCATTCCGCCGACTTGGCGTCGGACCTGACGACAGCGTCGCTATCCTGGTGCCCAACACGCCTTGTGCGCAGATCGCCCTTTGGGGCGCGCAGTTGGCCGGCCGGGCGTGCCCCATCAATCCGATGCTTAAGCCGGACCACATTGCGGGTCTGCTCAAAGCTTCCGGGGCCAAGGTCGTTGTTGTCCTGGGCGACAACGACGAAGCACCGGTCTGGCGTTCTGTCGTGCCGGGGCTGCAGTCCGCGGGTGTTGATATTCCGATCCTGGAGTGTGAGGGCGATCGTCCCTCAAAAGGCGCGTATGGCCGTTTCGAAGCGCTTTGCGAGGTGGAGGACGACAGTCCCTTTGCGATGGACGGCGACGAGCACGCGGTCTCGGCTTTCTATCACACGGGCGGCACGACCGGCGCACCGAAACTGGTCCGGCATACGCGGTTGAACGAGGCGCATGTCGGGCGGTCTTGCGCATTGATGTACGATCTCCAACCGAGTGACCGGACCGTCAACGGGTTCCCGCTCTTTCATGTCGCGGGAGCTTTCGTCTACGGCTTATCCACGCTTTGCGCCGGAGCGGAGCTGATCATTCCTGGGCGGCTGGGAATGCGCATTTCCGCCTTCGTCAGCACGATCTGGTCTCAGGTGGAGCATTACGGCATCACCGCCATCGGCGGTGTGCCGACCGTGATCAGCGCCTTGAACGGCATTCCGGTCGATGCGGATATCTCGTCATTGCGGCTGATGCTCACCGGCGGCTCACCGCTGCCTCCGGAACTGGCCGATGCCTTCGAGGCACGGACGGCAAAGCCGGTTCGAAACATCCTGGGCATGACCGAGAGTGCGGGGTGCATCGCGGTCGAGCCGTTTCACGGGCCACGTACTCCGGGGTCCTGCGGTTTGCGATTGCCGTTTACGAAAGTCTGCGCAATCGCACAAGATACAGAAACGCCGACGCCGCTTGAAAACGGGACCCATGGTATCCTTGCGGTGAGGGGCGTGAATGTTTCGCCGGGCTATACCGATGCCTCTGTCGGCCGCGACACCTTTCCGGGGGATGGCTGGCTCGTCAGCGGCGACATCGGCCTTGTCGATGAAAACAGCCGTATCTTCATTACGGGGCGGGCAAAGGATGTCATCATTCGAGGCGCCCACAATCTCGATCCGCAATCGATCGAGGATGCCTTTCTGAGCCACCCGTCTGTCGCCAATGCGGCTGCCGTCGGCATGCCGGACAGCTATGCCGGCGAGTTGCCGGTCGTCTTTGTTCAGCTCCGTTCGGGGGCTGACATCGATATCGCGGAATTGCAGGACCACGCCGTCCGGACCATTCCAGAGCCGGCCGCCGTGCCAAAGCGCATTGAAATTGTCGATGAGATCCCTTTGACCCCGGTCGGCAAGATCTTCAAACCCGCGCTCCGGCGGTTGGCGACCCGCTGGTCGCTGCAGGCCGCCGCGCGTCATGCGGGTTTCGAGTTGCCGGACGACAGGCTCGACGTCGATGAAAAACTCGCCTGCAGGGTTGTTCTGGACCCGGACCAGGCCGCGAAGCTGCGCGAGGCGACAACAGGAATGGCGATCAAGCTCGTCATCGAGGATCGCTGAACCGGATTTTGCCGTGTGGCGATCTTAAAAAGTGGGCCTATGAAGACTAGACCCTGGCCGTCAGGATCTTGAGACTTGCGGCTCCAAAACCGATCGCAAACGCACCTTCAAACCCGCGCCGCAGTTTGAGGTAGATTTTTGTCATGGCTTTTGACGAAAAAAGCAGTGCATAGCCATGAAACACAAGAAAGCTTTGAAATCCGACAGCAGCAATGACCAACGCAAGGTTCGCCACGTCTGTTCCGGGCGGCAAGCCAATTGAGAACAACGATCCAAAAAAGAGGATTGCCTTCGGATTCGTAAGGTGAAGAGCGAGACCCTTTGCGTAAAGAGAGCGTTTTCCTCCCGCGAAAGATCTGGTCGCCAAGTTCTTGTTGGAAAAAGCAGACCGCGCGGCTTTGTAAGCGAGATACATAAGGTATGCCGCTCCAAAGTAACGGATCAGTTCAAAGACCCACGCATTTGCGAGCATCAAACCTCCAAGGCCAAGAGCTGCGGCGACCGACCACATCAGTGAGCCGGTGGTAATACCAGAGGCAAGAGCAAGACCGGATGTCCTTCCAGACGCCATAGACGTTCCCGCGATAGCGAGCGTCGCAGGTCCGGGGCTAATCGAGGCGACAAGCGCTGCCAGGAGGATGAGGGGAAGGTTTACGTCTATGAGCATGGGCCGATCTCGCTGAACTGTTCGCGGAGTTTTTCGGAATCATGGAATGAAGTCAATTTGGGGTTCACCTGAGACGATCGCCCTGCTGCCTCCGCTATCGGGTTCGGAAACTGGTCGAGCGGTTCTTCAATCGGAAATCGGATTGAACATTGTCGCCGCAGGTTTTCGTAAAGCTAGCTGGGATGCGGCTGTGGCTCAGCATTCATGAGTCCAGGGCGTAGTTGCGCCGAAACGAGTGCCTTTGCCGCTCGGCCTGCTTCTTCGGCATAAGCCGGATCACGGTGGACCAGCATGGTCGAGAACGCGCCATCCATCAGCAGGACGACCTGTCGGGCAAGGCCTTCCGGATGGCTGATGTTCGCTTGAGCGAATTGTTCGGCAAGCCAGCTCTCGAATTTCTTCTTGTGATCCGCGCCGATTTTCATGGCCGGGTGGCCGGGCAGATTGGCGAGTTCCCCGGCCGTGCGCAGAAAACCGCAGCCTTTCCACTTGGGATGGCGCGCCGCCTTGGCGACGTGCAGGAAAATCGCTTCGGTCTTGTCTGCGACACTTCCGGCGGCCGCCCCGAACCACTTTTCGTAGAGCTTCAGGTTCGGCTGGTCCCGGGATGCCAGGTATTCGGCGACGAGGTCGTCCTTACTCTTGAAATGATAGTAAAGCGTGTTCTTGGTGACACCGGCTTTTGCGGCAATCGCATCCACGCTGACGGCACGAATACCCTCGCCGTAGAACAGCCGGTTCGCGGCATCGACAATCTTCTCTCGCGCAGGTTTTTTGGTAACGGCCATGGTTCAGGCATCCGCGTATGTATACTAACCAGTCAGTTTGGCTGGATCCTGTCTTGGGCTAGCGTTCCTGTCAACCAAACAGGAGACCCAAGATGAAAGACAATGTACTGATCGAACGGACCGGACGGATCGCGCTTCTCACGCTCAATCGGCCCGAGAAGCTGAACGCCCTCGACTACGCAACGAACGACCGGTTGCTGGAGTTGCTGGACGAAATCGAGGTAGACGACGCAATTGGCGCCGTTGTTTTGACAGGGGCCGGCGATCGTGCCTTTTCGGCAGGCGGCGATATCCATGAATTCACGCAGAGCATCAAACGGGGAACGGACGAAGCGGTGCGTGACTTCTGTCGCCGCGGTCAGCGAATGACAGCGCGTCTCGAAGCCTTCGGGAAGCCGGTCATCGTCGCCGTCAATGGAATTGCCTTCGGAGGCGGGTGCGAGATCACCGAGGCGGCACATCTGGCGGTGGCATCCGAAAGCGCGATCTTCGCCAAACCGGAAATCAACATCGGGATTCCGCCGACTTTTGGCGGGACCCAGCGCTTGCCGCGCCTGGCGGGCAGAAAACGCGCGCTGGAGCTGTTGTTGACGGGCGACACATTCGGCCCCGAGCGTGCCTATGAGTTGGGGTTGGTGAACACGGTCGTCCCGCGCGACCAGCTCTTGCCGGCAGCCTTTGACCTGGCGGACCGTATTCTTCGCCACTCATCGCTGGCGGCGGCTCGTATCATCACGGCCGTGACGCGCGGCATCAACACCACAATCGAAGAAGGCTTGCTCATCGAGCGGGAACAATTTGCCCGTATGTGTGCGACGCAGGACGTGCGCGAAGGGCTCGACGCATGGATCGCGCGTCGCAAGCCGGTCTACGGGGGGAGTTGAGGCGGCGCCCTCTTGTGCTGCCGAACGGGATGCCGCCTGACCTGAGCAGGCGAAAAAGACGGCCCGGCAATCGGGCCCACATCCCTATGGTGACCGGACAGGCGGCTCCCGCGGTTCTGCGGGGGTCGCCGATCAGCTCGAGGTTCTGAATGCCCAATTGGCCGGTTTTCATTGATTGATTGATCAATTAACAGAGAGCATGTTATTGGTAACTCCACGCAGGGAAGTTGAGTGTCCTCCGTTCAATCAGGTCGAGACAGATCCGTCACACACACAAGAAGCGGGTGATCTGGTGCGTTGGGAGCCCATCGGCGCTTCGAAATTTCTTCCCGGATTCGGATGATCGCCCGTGCCTTTTCCAAAAGGTGCCGGAACCAGAAACGGAGGATAAAATGCCCGATTTTCGTCAGCCAATCACTCAACTCGGGGTTTCCCGCCGACGCGTTCTGCAGGGTGCGACCGCCCTTGGGGCCGCGGCACTGGTCGGTCCATTGGGAGCCGGAAACGCATTTGCCCAGCCGAAGAAGGGCGGAACCCTGAAAATCGGCATGGCACACGGCAACACCAACGACACCTACAATCCGGGAACCTGGGATAACGGCTATGCCCAGGTGTTCGCCACCGCGCGAAACGGCTATCTGGTCGAAGTTGCCGCCGACGGTTCCCTGGTTGGCGAAGTCGCGGAAAGCTGGGACGCAACGCCTGACGCCACGGTCTGGACATTCAAGATCCGCGACGGCGTCGAATTTCACGATGGCGGCACAGTTACGCCGGCAGATGTGATCGCATCGATCGACTTCCACCGCGGCGAAAAGAGCACGTCGGCGGCCAAGCCGTTCGTCAAGCAGATCACCGACATGAAAGTCGACGGCAAGAACGTCGTTATCACGCTTGAAGCCGGCAATGCGGATTTCCCGTTCGTCGCCAGCGATTACCATCTGGCGATCCTGCCTTCCAAGGACGGCAAGATCGATCCCAAGAGCGCGATCGGCTGCGGACCTTACAAGGTGACCAACTACGAGCCCGGTGTCATCGCGGAAATGACCCGTCACCCAAACTATTGGAAGACCGACCGGGCGCATTTCGACGGCGTTCAGATGCTGACCATTCTGGACCCGGCGGCACGCCAGTCGGCCCTGATGACGGGCAATGTGGACGTCATCGACCAGGTGGACCTCAAGACCGCCGGCCTGATGGCCCGCGCTCCGAACGTTAGCATTCTACAGACGACCGGAACCCAGCACTACACCTTTGCGATGGATACGCGCGCAGCACCCTTCAACGACAACAATGTCCGCCGCGCCCTGAAATACGGGATCAACCGGCAGGAAATGGTCGACAAGATCCTGTTCGGCTATGGTGAGGTCGGCAACGATCATCCGATCGGCCGCTCCAACCGCTACTATGCGGCTGATCTGGAGCAAACCAGCTACGATCCGGACAAGGCGAAATACTATCTGAAGCAGGCCGGCCTGGACTCGCTCGACGTGGCGCTGTCCGCTGCCGATGCGGCGTTCAGCGGTGCGGTCGATGCGGCGGTTCTTTATTCCAACAGCGCCAAGGAAGCCGGCATCACCATCAAACCGGTGCGCGAGCCGAACGACGGCTACTGGTCGGATGTGTGGATGAAGAAGCCGTTCTGCGCGGTCTACTGGGGCGGCCGGCCGACCGAGGACTGGATGTTCACCGTCGCCTATGCCAAGGGTGCTGCCTGGAACGACACCTTCTGGGACAACGACCGGTTCAACGCACTTCTCGTCGAAGCACGGTCGGAACTCGACGACGACAAGCGCCGGGCCATGTATTCCGAGATGCAGGATCTGGTGCGCACCGACGGCGGTACGGTAATCCCGATGTTCGCCAGCTACGTGATGGCTCATTCCAACAAGGTCGCGCACCCGGAAACAGTCGGTGCGAACTGGACCCTGGACGGGTTCCGGGCGCTCGAACGCTGGTGGTTCGCCTGATAAGCAGCAGATTGTTGACGGCTTGAAACGGGCTGCAGGATTTCCATCCTGCAGCCCTCTTCGTATTCAATCCGCCTTGTCGATCACCAGTAGCAGGCGCGATCTGCTTCCGGGTGTCATCGGCGGAGAGCGGTGCAGCAGACCGCACCGCTCTTCTGAAGGCCATCGCTCGCCGCGGATAAGGGCGGCGTCGCCCGTGCGCATCTGCCTGATGCGCTGCGGATCGCCCTGGTGGGGGTCAGGCACATACTGGGTGCCCGAGCCCCTGTAGGTGCAGATGAGGCGCGCAGGGACGTTGTCGCGATGGAACTTCGGGCACATCGCTTCGTCGGTGACATCCAGCCTGATCCGGGCATAGTCCGTTCCCATGATCCTGCAGTATTGGACTGGTCAGGGCGCTTACATCGCGGGCAAACCTGTCCAGTTCCGGACCCTGAGGAGTTTTTGCGATTCCGCAGGCGATCAAAACCGCGGTTTCGGCCTTATGAACCGGTACCAAGGTTCTGAGCCTGGGGAGCTGGGCATCGCCCAGCCCGTCGATCCAGTTCTGGAAGCGGGATGCACGGGCCGCCGCCAGATGGCAGCAGGCCACGCCTGGAGCGCGGATATCGTTCAGGATGTCCGGGTCGCGTCCGATCAGAACGTCGGAAGCAGTCGGTTTCGTCGCAACCGGTCGCCGGAGGGGAGATGTGCGCTCGGGAACGCTCATGCCGCCTGTCCGTTCCGCTGCCAGTTCGGAAACGGGTCCGGCAAATGGGCAAAGGCACTCAGGTCATCTCCGGCGGTTTTATCCAGAAGGGACGCATCCAGCCGGCTCTTGAGCATCGGCCAGTCGATGCCCGCACCGATGAAGACGATTTCCTGACGACGGTCGCCGAACGGCTCCGACCAATGGCTTTTGACATAGGCCAGCGCCCGCTCATCGTCCGGCCAGCGGTTCCGGGGCACGGATGCCCACCAGGTTCCCAGGGGACTGACGCTGGACAGGGCGCCCGCGAGAGAGAATTCGATCACCCATTCCGGCCGGGTCGCGATCCAGAAGTGACCCTTGGCGCGGATAACGCCGGGCAAGGGACCGTTGAACAGGGCCTGAATCTTCGCCGGATCGAACGGGCGGCATGCCCGATAGACATAGGAGGTGACGCCATATTCTTCCGTTTCCGGCACATGGTCGGCAAAACCGTAAAGCTCCTTGGCCCAGAGCGGGTGTTCATGGGCTTTTTCGAAATCGAAGAGACCGGTGTGCAGGATGTCCCTGGCGGGAACATCCGAGTAATCCGTCTCGATGATTTTTGCGTCCGCGTTGAGGCTGCGAATGATCTTGCGGGCTGCATCCGCCCGTTCCGGCCCTGCGGCGCCGACCTTGTTGAGCACGACGATATCCGCGAACTCGATCTGGTCGGTCAGGAGATGCACCAGCGTGCGTTCATCCTCTTCGCCGAGGGTTTCGCCCCGGTCACTGAGAAAGTCGTGGCTGGAATAGTCAGACAGCAGATTGACCGCATCCACGACGGTCACCATCGTATCCAGTCGGGCCACGTCTGACAGGCTTTCGCCCCGTTCGTCGCGGAATTCAAAGGTCGCGGCAACCGGAAGCGGTTCGGAAATGCCGGTCGGTTCAATCAGGAGGTAGTCAAACTTCCGCTCCTGCGCGAGACGACGGACCTCCTGCAGCAGGTCGTCGCGCAGGGTGCAGCAGATGCAGCCGTTCGACATTTCCACCAGCGTTTCGTCTGTCTTGCTCAGTTCCGCGCCGCCGGCACGGACGAGATCGGCGTCGATGTTCACTTCCGACATGTCATTCACGATGACCGCGACGCGCAGGCCTTCGCGATTGTTCAGAACGCGGTTGAGCAGGGTGGTTTTTCCGGCCCCGAGAAATCCGGAAAGGACGGTTACCGGCAGGCGCGCATCAGACACAGGCAGATCCTTTAGATGGTTCTGTAATGTTATTACATAACATGTCTAGCGTGATCAAACCCGTTTCGGCAAGTCCTTTCCGTGGCTACGAAGGGAACTGTGGATCAACCGGCGATCTTCAGGCCGAAACAGGCTGGTTTTTTGGGGGGGAGGGCTTAAGCGCTACGTCCTTACCGCTCGAGCAGGCCCATGCCGGCGAGGATACGCGGCGCGTGCTTTCGATCCGGGGCTGCCGGATGGCAGTTTGCTTAGGTCCGGTGAAATCCGCGCCTGCGGCCAATCATAGAAAGCGACTTGCAGGGCGGATATCAGTCCACGGGCGAAGCCAGTTTGACGGAGCCGTTAGCCGCAGGTGCGGCGACGGATCTGATACTGAGTCAGCGGACGCCGAATGCGCCGCCTCTGCCGCGTCTGCGCGCCTTTTCGGCTTCCTGTTCCTCGGGCTTAATGCGCTTGTTCGGGGAATTGGACCCGGACTCTTCCGTAAAGGGCCAGTTCAGGCTGACGCCGGCATAATCCCCGGAGCGCCAGACGATCTTTCCGACGAGGGGCATGTCCAGTTTCGGTATGGAGATTTCGATGTCGTCGGGCAGCTTGTCGAGCTGGTCGCTCTCCAGCCGGCATCCGGATTTGCTGGCATCGACAATGTGGCACCGCAGGGTCTCCCGACCGACACGGCTGCAGACCACGGCGGTGATCAGGACACGCCGCCGGGGTTCCCTGCGCTTTTCGACAGGCTCGCTCTTTTCGGAGGAAAATGAGACCTGCGCCTCGTTCCCCGAATGCGAGACGACCTTTCCGCGCAACATCGTCTTGACGTCTTTCAGACGAAGACCGATTTCATCCTTGAGCAGATGCACCTGTTCGCAAACGACCGTGCAGCCTTTTTCGGTGAGCCCGTAGACCTTCGCCTCGACGCAAGACAGCTTTTCCAGATCAACCACCAGCGCCGGGGCGGCCTCTGCCTGCGCCCCCGCAACCATAAGCTCTTGCAACGCCTTACCCTCCACGACATCCCTGTAAGATCTTACAGGAACAACCATGAAGTGCGGGTTAATGCGTAACCCTTCGGGTCGGATCGCTAAGCCGTCCGGGCATCCTCCCGTTTTTGGGCGCGTTCAAGCCTGGCAAGCCGCCGTTTCAGCTTCTGGATGAGGAAAATGTCGCGCAGGGCGGACACGACAAGTGCGAGACCGGCGCTGAATATGAGACAGAAGAGGATCAAGCCAACCGGCAGGGCCTGGTCGTAGACCAGCGTGTCCACGTGACTGTCGATCTCTCCATGGCCGACATAGAGCCGATTACGGAAGATCTCGCTTAGGCTTCTGATGTGCAAATCGCCGTATTTCAGGAAGCGAAAGACGACGAGCAGGGCGAAAACCACGCCAAACGCCGCGAGTGTGACCCCGAAGGTTCGGGCCGCAAAACGGATTGCACTGCCGCCGCGCCTGCGCACCCGCTTCACGATGCCCCTGCTTCGCGGATTCAGCCCCAGGAACAGCACAAGGCGGCAGGTCCAGAGCGGAACCGAAAGGACGAGCAGTAGAACCCCGATAAAGGAAAACGTCACGGTTACCTCTTGGCTTTGCGGCGGGCCGGATACAGCCGCGCCGATCGGGATTCTTTATAGCTTGGCTTGGCGGGAAAGAAAAATACGAGCGCCAACTGACCGGAAGGGGCTTCGGCCGCCCATGAAGGGCATCGGGTGAAAGGAAATGTTTTTTCCGGTTATACGTTGGGCCATGTCATTTGCCGCTACGTCATACTCCGGCGACGGCCGTTCAGGATTAAAACGAAGCGCAGTCGCCCTGATAGCATGGATGGATGTCGGACTTCAGACAGCGCCCCTTGCGCCGCTGGGCCATATGCCATGCGTACCGATTGGAGGAAAAGGCAATGGCGCCAATCGGGCAAGAAGGCACGGGCGGGGTGTTCCGGGCCAGGTTTGGCGAGACGTTCGCTCACCACTCGAACGGCCATGGTTGTTATTGAGGGTTAGATCCGAACAAAATCGAAAAGTGAGTCACAGTATCGGATGGTGATGGACGCCTCCTTATCAATATACGCCCCGGATTGGCCGGGAGCGCGATATCAGGAGTTTCAACATGAAAACCCATGACGTTCAGTCCGTTGCCATCGCCAAGCCCTCGCGGATCGTTTTCGATTTTATCGCCGAACCGTCAAATCTGCCTAAATGGACGAATGCCTTCAAACGGGCTGATGCCGAAACGGCCGAACTCGTGACCCCAGGTGGCGCCGTCCGCCGATCCGGCTTCAAACCATTGCCCGCAGCGAGCAGGGGACAGTCGACTGGAAGATGACTTTCCCGGACGGTTCCGTCGGTACGGCCTATTCGCGGGTTACGCCCGATGGAGCCGAAAAATCCATATACTCCTTCGTCCTGATGGCGCCGCCAGTGCCGCTCGAAATGCTCGAAGGTGCGCTGTCCGAGCAGATGGGCATTCTCGCCCGGGAGCTCGTCGAGCTGAAAACGAGGCTTGAAGCATGATCAGGCTTGATCCGATGCAGGTGGAGGCGGCGCGGTCGGGAGACCGCGCCGCATTGGAAACGGTCGTTCGCGCGGCCGAAAGGCCGGTTTACAATCTTGCCCTGCGCATGCTGGCCCATCCTGCCGATGCTGAAGACGCAACGCAGGAGATCCTGATCAAGATCGTCACCCATCTTGGCGCCTTGCGCGATATCGAGGCGGCCGGGGGATGGGCCATGCGCATCGCCTGCCGGCATCTGGTCGAAATGCGCAGGACCGGCCGCATCGAGGCCATGCGCCTGAGCTTCAAGGGGTTTGCCGCCGATCTCGAACAGGGCCTCAGCGACATTGCCGACGGCGCTCTTGAGGATGCAGAGACGGTTCTTGCCGTCGAGGAGGTCAAGGTCGGCTGCACGCTCGCCATGATCATCTGCCTCAACCGGGACCTCAGGATTGCCTATCTGCTCGGTGACGTCTTTGAGCTCACCGATACGGAAGCGGCTTCCGTTCTGGAAATCTCGCCGGCAGCCTATCGCCAGCGGTTGCGCCGCGCCCGTGCTGCGGTGACGGCATTCGTTCTTGCAAGCTGCGGGAATGTTTCGACCGAGGCCGCGTGCCGTTGCGAGAAACGCGTCGCGGCGGCCGAGGCATCGGGCCGGATCATAAGGGGGGAATCGTTATTCGGGCTCGGCGGAGACGGGCGGAGAGGCGTCCTTGCGGTGCGTGACCAGGTGAGGCGTCTGGAAGAGGGACGCCGCGCTGCCGCCCTGTTCCGGTCCAATCCGGACTTTTCATCGAATATCGCCGAATTGGTCATTGAGACACTGGAACCGGACGCTTCACGATCCGTATCCTGACCAGGAACGGATGCGACACGAAACGCCCGGACGGCCGAAGGGGACACTTCAGACCAATTTGGCAATCCATAAGAAGACAATGGCAAATTGCGGCACGACGCAGGCAAATCGTAGGGCGACGGCAAGGCGGCTCGTCGAGACGAGGTGGATCGTGGATTGCAGCATGCGCGCAGCAAGCAGGACAAGCGCGAGGCCGTCGGTGGTCGTCGTCTGGTTCGTCGCCACCGCATAGAGCAGGATTGCCAGCGCGAACGGCAGGAACTCGAAACAATTGGCGTGCGCTCTGCACAGTCGCGCCGAGAAGGGAGACACGTCTTCGCCGGACGGGCTGAAGTTGTTGGCCGCGCGCACTCCGCTCACCGTCAAACCGGTCCGCAGAATGGCGATGGCCGTCAGCAACAGCATCGTCCAGGTCACCAGGCCCAATATTGCCATCGATGTATGATCCATGATGTTACGGTATCACTCCGGAAACGCTTCGAACGCGTCGACCGAGCCAAGGTCTGTCGACCAGTCAGGCCGTTCTGCCTCGAAAATCCGGTATCTCGTTTCGATCCTGGGATCGTCTTTCAACGCCCCTGCCGGGATGGGGACGCGGGCGCCGTCGTCACTCACATAGGGCAGGCCGGACCCGCAGGTTCGGCAGAACGCCTTGGTGATATCGCGGCCTGGAGCCTTGTACCGGACGACGTGTTCGGCGCCTTTGATCCAGGAACAGGCTTTTGCCGATACGAACAGGTTGGAGGCGAAGGCGGATCCTGTGATCTGCCTGCACTGGCTGCGGTCGCCCATGAAGGGCATCGGGTGAAAGGAAATGTTTTACCCGCTCATACGTGGGGCTTTGTCCGTTACAACGCCGTCATACTCCGGCGACAGCCTGTCCTGGATCCGGACCGGGATGTAGCGCCGATCCGGGGCGGCTAAACGATCGGTCACAGTTTCAGTCATGTCGCGGGCCTCCTGATTGGAGTCATGCATATTAATAAGAAAAAACGAACGGTTCTGAATTTATTTTCAGGTCCGTTATTTGTCGTTAAAGTTGTAAATCTTATAATTTTCTATAATATGATTCTGTTATATTTATGAAGTATTTTATTTATGAAACTGTCATGCCGATTACATCTGTCTGACAATTATGTCTCTTAGATAATGCAGGTCTTTTACCTTGCAACAGGGGACTCCTCCCATGCGCGTTTTTAAAAAGGCGCTTGCGGCCGCTGCCATTGCCCTCGGGCTCACGGCGCCGGCTCTTGCCGCTGATGACCGTCCTGATATCGTCGTGGCTGTGAACAGCCTTCCGGGCAGCCTGGAATCCATCGAAGAGATGGGCAATGTGGCCGTCCGCATCACCTATTCCATGTTCGATTCGCTGATCCGCCGCGACTTCCTCGCCAACGAAGGCGGCTCTTCGTCCAAGCTGGTGCCGAGCATCGCCGAAAGCTGGACCAAGATCGACGACCGCACCATGGAACTGAAGCTCCGCCAGGGCATCAAGTTCCACAACGGCGAGGAACTGACCTCCGACGACGTGGTCTTCTCGCTCAACCCGGGCCGTGGCTACGGCTACAACCCGCTGATCGGCGCCGCTCGTCGCTTCATGCTGACCCTGTCCCATGTCGAGCCGATCGATAAATACACTGTGCGCATCGTCTCCAAGGAGCCGGATGTGCTCCTGGACCAGCGTCTCGCCGGTTACGCCATGTGGATCGTCAACGCCAAGGAATACATGCTCAAGGGCAAGGAGTATTTCGCGCGTCATCCGGTCGGTACGGGCCCCTACAAGATGGACGAATGGGTCGATGGTGAATTTGTCCGCCTGGTCGCTCATGACGACTATTTCGGCGGCAAGCCGACGGCCAAGTCGATCACCTTCAAGGTGGTGCCGGAAGTCTCCGCCCGTATCGCCGGTCTCGTCTCGGGCGAATACGACATCATCGTCAACGTCCCGCCGGATCAGGTTCCGGTGCTGCGCGGCTACAAGGACGTGAAGGTGTCGTCAGTCGTTCTCGACAACACCCATATGCTGGTGTTCTTCAACAACGGCCCGCTGGAGGACAAGCGCGTCCGTCAGGCCCTGTCGCTCTCCATCGACCGTGCCCTGCTGCGCGAGGCCCTGTGGGAAAACAAGAACTTCACGCCGAACGGCCATCAGCTGCCGTCCTACGTCATGTACATCAAGGACTATCCGGAATTCGAATACAATCCGGACAAGGCCCGCGAACTCCTCAAGGAAGCCGGCTACAACGGCGAGGAAATCGTCTACAAGCTGCCGCTCAACTATTACCTGCTGTCGATGGAGGCCGCTCAGGCCATGCAGCAGATGTGGAAGGACGTCGGCCTGAACGTGAAGCTGGAGCCGGTTGAGAACTGGAGCCAGGTGACCGACAAGAACGGCACGGTGAACATCCGTCCGTGGTCCAATACCCACCGCATGCCGGATCCGATCGGCTCCTTCGTACCGCAGTGGGGCAAGGACTCCGAAGTCCAGAAAAACAAGGACGTGGAAGCCCGCTCCTGGAAGGCGCCGGCCGAGTTCAACGAGCTGCAGGACACCATCGTGTCGGCTACCGACATGGAAGTCCGTCAGGATGCCTACCGCAAGGCGCTCGACATCTGGATGGACGAGGCTCCGGGCACCATGCTTTACAATCCGCTGGAAACCTACGCCATGAAGGCGAGCGTCCAGTGGCGGCCGGTGTCGCTCTACTACATGGACTTCCGTCCCTACAATCTCACGATCGACGGCAAGACCAACTGATCCGACGGGCCACGGCGGGGCATTCCCTGCCGTGGCTCTTCTTTTTCCATTCAACGACATAGTCCATGACAACTCCGCTTCTGACCGTCGAAAATCTGGCCGTATCCATCAAGACCCGTGACGGCGGTACCGTGCTGCCGGTCCGCGAGGCCACGTTCTCCATTGCTCCGGGGGAAACGATGGCCCTGGTCGGGGAATCCGGCTGCGGCAAATCCATGACCTGCCTGGCGATTTCCGGCCTTTTGCCGAAGCGCGGGCGGGTGTCCTCAGGCTCCGCCGTTCTCGACGGCACCGACCTTGCCGGCCTCGATCAAAAGGCCATGCGCGAGATGCGCCGCAGGAAGATCGCCTTCGTCTTCCAGGATGCGACCAACGGGCTCAATCCGGTGAAGACCGTCGGCTGGCAGATCGCCGAAGCGGTGATGCTGCGTGAAGGTGCGTCGCGCAAGGCCGCACGCGAGCGCACGCTCGATCTGCTTGCCCGGGTCGGCATGCCTGACCCGAAGGCACGGGCGAAAGAATTTCCCCATCAGCTGTCCGGCGGCATGAACCAGCGCGCGATGATCGCGCTTGCGGTTGCCGGCAGTCCGCGGCTGCTGATTGCTGACGAAGCGACCACGGCGCTGGACGTGACCATCCAGGCACAGATCCTGGCGCTGATCGACGACCTGCGCCGGGAATTCGGCATGGCGGTCATCTTCGTCACCCACGACCTGGGGCTGGTCGCCGAAATGGCCGACAAGGTGGCGGTGATGTACGCGGGCAGGGTGGTGGAGTCTGCATCCGTCGCCGATCTCTTTGCCCGGCCGGACCATCCCTATACCTCCGGCCTGCTTGGGTCCCTGCCGCGGGTGGACGAGCGCCGCAGCGCATTGCAGGTGATCCCCGGCCAGGTGCCGCCGATCAACGCCATGCCGGCGGGCTGCTCCTTCGCGCCGCGCTGCCCGCGCGCCAGCGAGGTCTGCCGCAGCGAACGTCCGCTGCTGGAACCACACCCGATCGAACCATCGCACGCCCGTGTGCTTGCCTGCCACAAACCCGTCGAAAGGGCGGTTGCATGACCCTGTCCCTTCTTGCCCAAACACCTTCCCGGGCGCCTGAACCTGAACCCGCGCATGAAGCCTTTCTGAAGCTGGACAAGGTTGAACGCGCCTTCGTCTACCGGCGCGGGACGCTCACCAGACCCGCGAAGAGTTTCAACGCGGTCGACGGCGTGTCGTTGTCCCTAAGGAAGGGCGAGACGATGGCCGTCGTCGGCGAATCCGGCTGCGGAAAGTCGACCCTTGGCCGGCTGGCCGCCGGGCTGATGCGACCGACCGGTGGTTACGTGGATCTCGACGGTATTTCCTTCGGCGAGCTTTCCGCCGACGGCTGGCGGGACAGCCGCACGCAGGTTCAGGTCATCTTCCAGGACGCGGCTGGTTCCCTCGATCCGCGGCTGCCCGTGGAGACACAGGTGCGCGAGCCGCTCGACCTGCACAATGCCGGGACCCGCGAAGAGCGCCGGCGCAGGACGGAAGAGATGCTGATGGCGGTCAAGCTCGGCCGTCATCTGTGGAAGGCGGTTCCAGGCGAATTGTCCGGCGGACAGCAGCAGCGTGTCGTCATTGCCCGCGCCCTGATCCTTGAGCCGGGCCTACTCATCTGCGACGAACCGGTGTCGGCGCTGGACGTGTCGATCCAGGCGCAGATCATTTCCCTGCTCGCCGACATGCGAGACCGGCTCGACCTGACCATGATCTTCATTTCCCATGATCTCGCCGTTGTGCGCCAGATCGCCGACCGGGTGGCGGTGATGTATCTGGGGCAGATCGTGGAGGAGGGGCCGGTCGAACGCCTGTTCTCTGCACCGATGCATCCCTACACAAAGGCACTGCTTGCCGCCGTGCCGGTGCCCGATCCGGCGGTGAAGCGGTCGAAACAGCTTCTCATGGGCGATCCACCGAGCCCGCATGCGCCGCCTGCCGGTTGCCGGTTCCATACCCGCTGTCCGATTGCAACGGAGCGGTGCGGGACAGACATGCCCGAGATGCGTTCCTTCGGGTCGGTTCATGTTGCCTGCCACCACGCGGAGGAGCGGTCATGACGGTCACCTATGCGCTGTGGAAGGTCCTGCGGGCCGTGCTGACCATGTGGCTGGTGGTCACCTTCGTCTTCTTCGTTTTGCGGCTGACGGGCGACCCTGTGGCCCAACTTCTGCCGGATGACGTCGACCAGAACACCATCGACTATTACCGTCGCCTGTGGGGCCTCGATCAGCCGATCCTGGTGCAGTACTGGCGCTATTTCGAAGCCCTGTTCCACGGCGACCTGGGCATATCCTTCCGCGATAATCAGGACGCCCTGGAACTGGTGCTCGGCCGTTTGCCCAAGACCGCGCTGCTCGGCTTTACCGCGCTCGGTTTTGCCATCGCCTTCGGGCTTCCGCTCGGCGTCATCGCAGCGCTGAAGAAGGACTCGCTGATCGACCGGATCGTCATGAGCGTTGCCGTCTTCGGCTTTTCCATGCCGAATTTCTTCCTCGGCATTCTCCTGATCCTCGGGTTTTCGCTGTACCTGCGCGTGCTACCGTCTTCGGGCTCCGACACCTGGCTGCACCTGATCATGCCCGCGCTGACTTTGAGCAGCACCATGGGCGCGCAGATCGCCCGCTACACGCGCTCTGCCATGATCGACGTGATGAACAAGCCCTACATGCGCACCGCGGATTCCAAGGGGGCAGGGACCACGCGCAGGCTCTACCTGCACGCGTTGCCCAATGCGTCGATCCCGATCATCACAATCATCGGGTTGAAGATCGGCGAACTGATCGGTTGGGCCGTCGTCGTGGAGAACGTCTTCGCCTGGCCGGGGATCGGCCGGCTTCTTACCCATGCGGTCGCCATGCGGGATCTCGCGGTCGTGCAATGCATCCTGATGATGATCGCGCTGACCATGGTCACCGCCAACCTGACCGTCGACCTGATCTACGGCTGGCTCGATCCGCGGGTGCGGGTCGGCGCCGCGCGGGAGAGACTGCAATGAGCCTCGCCACCACAGACGTCATCCGCCCGGAAGCCGGGATCGCGGGCCGCTTTCTCATGGGGTTCCGCAAGGTGCCGGGCAGCGTGATCGTCGCCATCACCATTCTGGCGCTGGTGGCTTTCGCCACCATCTTTGCCCGGGGGATCCTGCCTTACGACTTCGACCAGATGGACCTGCGCGCCCGTCTGGCCCCTCCGGTGCCGCTTGAAGGCTCGACGCTCGCCCATCCGCTGGGCACGGACAAGCTCGGCCGCGATGTGCTGTCGAGGCTGCTGATCGCCACCCAGACCTCGATCCTGCTGTCGCTGCTCGGCACCATCATCGGCGCCGTGATCGGCACATTCCTCGGCTTCGTTGCCGCGCACTTCGGCCGCTGGGTGGACGAGGGGATATCGACCCTGGTCGATTTCCAGGCCGCCATGCCCTGGTTCATCATCGCGCTTGCCGTGCTCGCCTTCATGGGCAATTCCATGGTGGTGTTCCTGTTCCTGCTCGGGATGTACGGCTGGGAGCGCTATGCCCGCATCACCCGGGGGCTGGTGCTTGCCGCCCGCGAGGAGGGCTATGCGCGCGCCGTCCATGCGCTCGGCGGGCGGTCCTGGACCATCTATCTGCGCCATGTTCTGCCGAACATCCTGTCGCCGCTGATCGTGCAGCTCACCATCAGCTTTCCCGAAACGATCCTGTTCGAGACCTCGCTGTCGTTCCTTGGGCTCGGCATCCGCCCGCCCATGACTTCGCTCGGCCAGATGCTCGGCGACGGCCGGGACTACCTGGTCTCCGCCTGGTGGCTCGCGGTCATTCCCGGGATCATGATCTTCCTCACCACACTGTCCATGTCGATCTTTGGCGACTGGCTGCGAACCCGCTTCGACCCCTCTCTCCAAGACTAACTCCCTCCCCACAGGAAAAACAAAATGATCACGAAAACCTGTATCGCCTCCGGCCTCAACACCAGCTTCCTGCCCGGCAGCGACATGATCGCGCTCGCCCAAGTGCTGGACACTTACGAGACCTATGACATGAGCCATGTGGAGATCACCTCCCGGAGGCTCGACGTGATCATGGGCGGGCGGATCATCGAGGAGCGGGCCAAGGCGGCGGAAGACGTGCTCGCCGGGCGCAAGATCAACTACGTGCTCCACGCGGATCACGCGATCAATCTCATGAACCTGCCCGACCTGGAAGTGCACCGGGCGACCGCCGCTGCCTCCGTGGAACTGTGCCGTCGTTACGGCATGACGTCCATGGTCATGCACTCCGGCAATGCGCCGAAGGACGTCTGGGCCGAGTCCCGCGACAAGCTGCTCGAAATCGAGCGCGAGGAACTGAAGCGCCTGGGCGATCTTGCCGCCGAAGCCGGCGTGCAGATTGCCGTTGAGAACCTGATCGCGGATCCGAGCGGCAACCGGGTCGAATCTGGTGCCGACCCGCGTCCGCTCGCCGAACAGATCGCGGCAGTCAATCACCCGGCCATCGGCGGTTGCCTCGACTTCGGTCACGCCTTCCTGTCGGCGCCGGTGCTCGGTTTCGATTTCGTCGATGCCATTGCCGAATTCTCCAGCCAGGTCTGGCACCTGCACCTGCACGACAATTTCGGCATTCCGGACCGCAAGACCAATGGCGACGAGGGGTCGCGGATTTCACTCGGCATCGGCGATCTGCACCTGCCCATGGGCTGGGGCACGATCCCGTGGCGGGAGCTTCTGTCGAAGATGGATTACCGGAAGGGCACCTATGCCATGATCGAACTGCGTGGCCGCTACCGGGAAGTGGAAGACAAGGTCGCAACCACGGCCAGAGTGTTCGCCGACTATTGGAACGGTGACGTCTCCCTCGACGATGCGCTCGCTGCCGCCCAGTCGCCGGAGAAGATGTGATGCTGGAGCGGATTACCCATACCGGTTTCAGTGCCGCGCAGTTCGGCATGCACGGCGATCTTGCAGCACTCGACCGGCGGCTCGGCGAACTCGTCGATCTGGGGGCGGAGATTTGCGAATTGAACGCCGTGCGGCTCGACGCGGTCTCAGGCTGCCGGTTGATGCCGCAACGGATTTCGGAACTGAAGACGGTGCTTGCGCGCCATGTCCTCCGCTACACGCTGCACGGGCCGATCGCGGTCAACCTGATGGACGAGCCGCATCTCGATCTGCAGGTCCGTGCGGCCGAAGCCACCCTGGAGCTGGCCTCGGAATGCGAGGCGAACATTGTCGTCCTCCATCCAGGCCGGGTACCTCCCGCGCTCTGGGTCGACCAGTCGCGCGGTCTGCTGGCGCGGGAGCGGGAGACTGTGTCAAAACTCGCCGACCGCGCGCAGGCGCTGGGCGTCAAGATCGCCTATGAGAACATGAGCCCGAACCGGCGGATCATCGCCGGCACGGAAACCTCCTACGCGCTCGATCTGGTGGCTCTGGCGGATCAGGTCTCAGCCATCAGCCATCCGGCGCTGGTCGCCTGTCTCGACGTCAGCCATGCCCAGCAAGGCGCGCTACTCCAGGGCTTCGACATGTACGAACAGGCGGAACAGCTGGCGCCGCATGTGGGCCATATCCACTTTTCCGATTCCACCGGCGTGCCTTCCACCATCCAGTGGGATGACGAGGGCGAGCGCCTGTTCTTCGGTATCGGCGACATGCACGCCCCTCCCGGCTTCGGTGCTATCGACTTCGACCGACTGGCCAAGCTCCTGCGCATCCAGGAAAGCACGGCCATTGCGATTGAGCTCCGGGCGAACCATTACGGCCACAGCCGGGAACAGACGCTGGCAGCGGCCAAGGCGTTCGCGGAGACGGTGAATGCGTTGAATTGAGGGGCATCTCAAGCCGGGCTGACAACCGAGGGGATGGGCTAGGAGGCCCTTTTCTCCGGCTTCTCGCGGGGGGAGCGAGGAGGGGGCGTCACCAAATCACGCCGCGCTGCGGGTGAGGTGGGCGTAGAGGCGCTCCCACTGGTCGCCGACGAAGATCCTGTCCCAGCATTCGAAGGCATCGGACCATTCGTTCCGGACGGCTGCCTTGCGCATCCGGGCAGTCTCGATGCGCACGTGGGAGGTCATCCCGCTGGCATAGGTGCGGCAGTCGCGGCAGTCGAAGGTCGGGTTCGAGCACTTGAGGTCGCTTTGGGTCTGGTCCACGAAGAAGGTGCTGTGAACGCTGTCGGACCGGCTGGCGCAATTGCGGGCAATGCCGCTTTCATCGAGATCGTAGAGATGCGTGCCCGTGACCCAGGCGTCATAGGTATCGGAATAGATGATCGTGTCCGGAAGCTCGCCGCGCAGGTCTTTTATGATCTCGCCTGCCTGCTTGTAATCGTCGGTACCCATGATCAGGTTGCGGTCTTCGCTGCTGAAGCGGAAGTAGTCCGTGCGTTCGCTTTGCGGGTCGTTGAGATGACCCTGGTAGACTTCGGTCGGGGAGTAGTAGTTGAAGGTCAGCGGCACGCCGTATTCGGCGCAGGCGTGTGCCATTGGCCGGATGTCGCCGAGGTTCATGGCATTGATCGTGTAGACGAAGATTGCGCGAGGGTCGTTGGCGTAATTGCGAAGCGCCTTGCGCGTAACGTCCGCCCCGCGCGTGATTGCCGACGTTTCCTCTGCTCCCCACAGGGACACGTGGATCCGGTAGCCGATGTCGTCTGGAATCCGGCGTGTGCCGTTGGTCACGATCATGCCGGCGGGAATATGCGCCCAGGCGGCCCGCAGGCGGTCGAGAGCCAGTGCCGGCTCCGCTCCGGCGAGAAAGGCGAATGTGATGCCGCGCTCCGCCTCCTTGCGGAAGAACGCCCGCCACGATGCAGTGTCCTTCTCGTCGGCGTGCTGATGGGCATGTTCACCGGAAAAGAACAGGCAGCCTTCGCAGGTCAGGTTGCAGGTCGAGGAGATCTCATAGGTCGACGTCCTGAGCAGGGTCGCGGCCTTGCGAACTTCCCGAAGTCTGGTCCTGATCGAAGCTGTCATTTCCTACGCCTGCTACACTTAAAAAGGATTTCAATATCAGTTTGTTGTTGCCTCGGAGGGCTCTGCCTCCGGGGCCTGTAGAATTTCGTCTTTCAGGGTCCCGCGCGTGTGCAGGAGCAACCTGAGATCATCGCTGTCGTTCCGGGTGCTATGCGGCCAGGCGGTGTTGAACCACCAGATTTCGCCGATTTTCATCCTGTAGGACTGGCGGCCGGACTTGGTGCGGAAGTCAAAAACCGTGTCGCCGGCCAGAAGACACTGGATCATGTTCTGGTCCGGTGGGTCGACGTGTTCGAGCACATGCCCTTTTCCGGTCAGAAAATTGATCCGGGTGAGAGTGAGATCGTCCGCATAGCGCGAAATGACGCCGCGCCAGTCTTCGACGGCGGCGGCAAGAGGCGTGTTTCGATAGGTCTCGCTGACAAGGCCGCTTTCGTCCGTGACCTTGGCGATGGCCACATTCCGTTTCAGGCTCCGCGTATAGGACGTGTCCTTGTCCTCTTCGGTCATTTGAAACCCAGTGCGGGCCCAGTGAACCGCAACGTCGTCGATATAGCCGTGATCCGCCTGTCCATCGAGCACCGCGGCGCCGTCGCGCAGGCGCGAAACCAGGTCCATATCGATCTTGCCGAGGCGGCGGGCAACACCTAATGCACGGGTGTTTCGAAGGGTTTCGAGCACTTGCCGGTTTGGCCGGAAACGGGCACTCCGCGTATCACCTTCCAAGGCTAGAATTCCTGATTTTTATGCATGCAGACATCAAAAATCCCGCAACGCAATGGCTGCAGGTTCCAAAAAGCAGATCCTCACGCTAACATGCCGCGCCAATTGAAAAAACTCCTATTTGCACAACCGAAATCGCGATATTTGATGTCCGGAGCGTGGTGTCTCAAGGCAGAAGCTCGTGGTCCCAGGCGGCAGTGGGGCAGGGCTGATCGTTTAAGTTCGTTTTGACTTGGAGATACGTTTTTTATGTCCGAATTGTCCAGCAGGCTGACAGAGCCGGCCGCCGCTCGGGAAGACGAAACCGAAGTTAAGGAACGGGCCGGCGGCAGCGAGCAAACAGTTTCCGCAATCAATGCAAAGATGCCGGATGATCCCGCTACGCTGATGGATCTTGCGCGGAAGGCTCGTGGCCTCGGTGATAACGGACAGGCGCTCGCCTTTTACGAGGCTGCGGCCCTCGCGGCGCCCGAATTACTCATTGCTCATCTGGAGATCGCCAAGACTTTGCGGGCATTGAACCGGCCGGAAGAAGCCGCGCGGTGTTATCGCGATGTTCTGACCCGGCAGCCGGACGACCGCATCGCTCATGCCGCGCTTATGGGCCTGGGGAAAACGTACCGTTGTCTTGGCCGCAACGAGCAGGCGCTTGAGGCCTTTGAAGCCGCGGCAGATACCAATCCCGCAGACCTGTCTGCGAAGCTGGCGATCGCGGAAACGTTGCGGGTGTTGAAACGACCGGATGACGCAGACGCCTACTACCGGGACGTTCTCGAAAAGGAGCCTAAGGATCGAACCGCGCTTGTGGGCATGGCGCGGAGAGCCCTTGGCCTTGGCGATTACGAACAGGCATTGGCGCTATTCAAGGCGGCCGCAGAGGCTCATCCCGGTTTCCTGCCGGCAGAGCTGGGACTGGCGAAACTGCTTCAGGCGATGAACCGCAAGGGTGAGGCAGCCGCTGTGCTCGAGCGCCTGAATGTGCAGCATCCAGACAGCCTGATGTTGAAATTCAGACTGGCCATGGCCAGAAAGGCACTCGACGATTCGCCGGGTGCCAATCGTTTGATCGACGAAATCGTCTCGCTTCCGCTCAATGAACTTGACGCGAAAGACTGTCATATGCTGCTCGATGCCGCGCTTTTGTTCGATCGCGCTTCTGTGGCCTGTGACCTTTCCGCCAGAGCCCTGGAGGTCTATCCGGATGATCCCGACATCCTGATCGACCGGTTGAGATCGCTCGCCCTTGCCCAAGACCGGACGTCGTTCGTGGCGCTCTATTCGAAAGCCCGGGATAAACGGGAGGAGTGGCTGGATATCGACTATTGGGCGGCCCGGTTCCTCTGGATGCAGGGCAGGACGGCGGAGTCGGTCAGTCTGCTTCGGGCTATTCTCGCGCGCGATCCGGAAAACGCGAAAGTCCTGTCGATGCTGCTGGATATCTATACGAACTCCTCAGGGCATGAGCAGGCATTTACGGAGACCTTGCTGCGTTTGATCCGGCTTCCGTCCGGCACCAGTCTGCACCGCCGTATCGAACTTGTTCGCCGCATCGCTCTTTCCGAAGACGGCGATGCGCAGGGCGACTTGCTGAAAAAGGCCTTGGCCGGCGCAGACAAGGCTGCCGTCGTTTCGATCATGGAACAGACCAAATACGAACCGCTCGCGGCTACAGGTTCCAGTGCCGGGAGCGCGGATCCTGGGGGGCGGGACCCCGATTCCGCAGGGCTGTATACGATGGTAAGGCCACCCAGCCGTTTCGTAACCGGTCTCAGGCAAACACTTCACGGTTCACGGAATTGGTATCTGCCGACAGGCCATTTTACCGTTTCGACAGCCTGGCGCTTTGCTGACCAATCCGCATACGCGTTCGACGACTGGCTGGAGAAGGCCCAGTGGGGCGCTGCCGTGCAGCGTTTGATCAACCGGGCGATGATTGAAGACGAAAACAATCTCGATCCCCTGATGGAGTATGTCGACCTTCCGGATATCTCC
Source organism: uncultured Roseibium sp. (assembly GCF_963675095.2). Taxonomy (GTDB): domain Bacteria; phylum Pseudomonadota; class Alphaproteobacteria; order Rhizobiales; family Stappiaceae; genus Roseibium. The sequence continues at coordinate 54,356 of NZ_CAXXSJ010000062.1, forward strand.
AAGCTGCTGGCGCGCTCCGAAAACAACCAGCCGTTCCTGGTGGCGACAACGCATCTGGGATATGGCCTGACCCTTTGCTATCTGTCGAAAATGTTTCCCAAGATGCATCACCTAAGATCATTCGGAACGAATGACGGTGATGCTATTCCGTTCAGGCCCATTCATGACTGGCCGAACAGGATGGCGGCGACCCGTGCGACGGTGAGCGTCTTGCGGGACGGCGGCTCCATCTTCGCGACAGCCGACCAGTTGCCCCTGGACCCTTCCGGCCGGGACGGAGGGCCCGTCTCTACGGCAAACCTGTTCGGATATCTGCAGCCCTTTGGTTCTCTCCTTCCGAAACTGGCGTACCGCGGCTCGATCCCGATCTACTGGGTCCATTGTACGTGCAAGAACCGCAGGTTCGCGATTGAGCTGAAAGCGATGTCCAGCCCAACTCCCGGCGAGGCGGAATCCGACTGGATTGCCCGGTGGACAGGCGAATACGCGGGAATGCTGGAGCGGGTGATGTCGGGTGCCCCGGACGAGCACAATGTACTGAGCAGCTACTGGAAGCGTTTCTCCGGGCTGCAGGTGCCGCATGGCTCCTGACGATCGGTACCGCCGATGGTCGGGCAGGCCGAACTTCTTGTCCAACGTCAAGCGCGGATCTACTGCAGCCGGTGAGGCTCCAGGATCAGGATCTGCAGGTTGCGCTCCGGCCAGAAGTCGGTCTTTTCCACGCGAAATTGGGTCGGTGCGATCTTTTTCACGCCGTCCATGCAGAAACTGGTCAGGTTTTCCGGTGCGCCCTTGTCGACGGTGAGGGTGAAATGGCGGATGAAGCCGGCCCAGTTTGCGCCGGTCGTCAGCACATATTCCAGGCGAGCTTCAGAGAAAATGAAATTGTCCGATCCCGCGCGAGCACGGGCGTTCTGCACGGCACGGATGAAGCCATCATCAGTGCAGAAGCGCTCCGCGTAGCTACGTTTTTCCTCAGCACTCTCGAAAGGCTCGCCGATGGAGGTCTGGGCAGAACCGCCGACCGAGGGCTGGTAGCGGTGTTCTATGACGATTTCGCGCCCGGCCGGAAAGGTCTGCTTCCAGTAATAGGTAGTGCGTGCGCTCCAGCGCGGCTGGATACCGGCACTGTAAGGTTGGGCAGGACCGAGACCTGGATCGTCGATCATGCCGTTTTCGAATAGTTCGCGCCGGGTCTCCTTGGGCAGCTTTGCCAGAAGGTCCGGCAGAGCGGGATCGTGCGGGGCGAGCGGCAGGCCGAGGCTCTCCAGCCACGCGGTGCGATCAACGCCGAGTGTTTCCGCCCGCTGTTCTACCTGCATGGCGACGGGCCTACCATCCACCTTTGTCTCGAAAGCGAGGAAGTTCCGGTCCGCGTCGGGCACGGGAATCACAAAATTGTCTTCCTCCGACGGCGATCGGATCTCGGGTAGGGGGAAGGCGACCAGCGTGGTCACATCTTCATTTGTCAGGTTGCGGAAATGATAGGTGACGCGGATCTCTGCGGTCGAAACGTACAGGTCCTCGGAGCGCATTTCGATGGCGTCGTTGCGCGCCATCACAAGGCCGCCGGTCGCGAGATAAGCGGAGGAATCGTTGGCAAGGGCAGGCGGAGACAGGACCGTACCGAAGCAGGTCAGTACGGCGGCAGTTGCGGCAAGGGCGCCGAGGCGACTGCGTTGTGTCAGGGGTGACCGGCCTGTCATGGGGGTTCTCCAGTTCCATTCTTTCGCAGATGCTAGCATCCCGGCGGTCGCAAACCTTGATTTGAAGCAATGCGCGGGTGTTGGCTGACAACTATCGCTGACAAAGGGAAATCATGCCGGAGTGGGCTCGGCGGCGGAATGAAGAAGACGCTATTCGCACTGGTTTTGGCGGTTGCCGTGAGCTGCGGCCTGACTGCTTGCGAGCGCTTTTGGCCCGAGACGCCGCTGAAGGCGGGCGCGCGGGCGGACAGGGTCGTGGTTTTCAAGGGCGAACGGGTATTGGAGTTGATGGCCGGCGATGTCACGCTCAAACGGTATACGGTCTCGCTTGGTCGCGAACCGGTCGGCGCGAAACAGCGTGAGGGCGACGGGCGGACACCGGAGGGCCGGTACCGGATCGACTACCGTAACCCGGCCAGCGGCTATCATCTGGCGCTGCATATTTCCTATCCGGACGCGCAGGATCGGGCGCGAGCGCGCAAGGCCGGGGTTTCGCCGGGCGGCGACATCATGATCCACGGCATGCGCAACGGCTATGGCTGGATCGGTTCGCTGCACCGGCTGGTCGACTGGACCAACGGCTGTATCGCGGTGACCGATACGGAAATGGATGAAATCTGGCGGGCCGTCGCCAACGGCACCGAGATCGAGATACGGCCATGACCAAGGGGGCATTGTCATGAACACTACCACCGCCGGATCCTCCGGCAGCACGCGCCGGTCGGTTCTGGAGGTCCTGGGCATCTGGCTTGCCGGCTGGCTGGGCGGAGGTCTGGCCGGATGCATCCTATTTGCCGAATTCCTCCATCGCGGAGCGCTGATGCGCGGTCTGCATCTGCCCGGAATCGCCTTCAGCCCGTCCGCGGGGGCTCCGTCCGACGCCTTCATCACCGGCATCGACCCGTCAGGCGTATTGTTCTGGGGCGAATGCGGCTTGGCCGGCGGAATGCTCGTGGCGCTGGTGCATCTGGTTCTGCTGCAGCGGCGGCCGGTTGCCGGATGGGCGGGCAGCCTTCTTGCAGCGCTGGCATTGGGGCTCGGGATTGCCCTTGTTATCAATCTGGGCGGGCTCGGCCTGCTGCCGCTCTTCGGCGGGGTCAGCGGCGCGATCTATGGCTGGTTCGCGGGCATGGCGTCCGGCCGTCGGTCGAGGGCGATGGCCGTGAGCGCGCTGCTTTGGTTCGCGGTTTCCCTGACAGCCCTTTTGCCGCTCTGGCTTTATATCTCCGCGTGAGCAGGATCAGGTGGACCGACTGCCCTGACGGTGGTCATTTGCTGAGCAACTACTGCGCGTATTTTACCTGGTTTTAAATGCCAGGTCGTTAGAGTGAGATCTGTTCCGCTGCCGGTCAGGTGTGTGTTGCCTGCCGTCCCGCATGCAAGGAATCGGATTGCTCATGCTGCAGATTTTTCCATATCTTTTCTGGCTTTTGTTCCTGATCGTCATGTTGGCCGCCGGGTTATTCATCTGGGCGTCGCGCCGCCGCAAGAGGCAGGAGAGGGCGAGGATGGCGGTTGAGGTGTCGAATGAACGGATGCAGCAGGTGCTCTCCGCGGCGGGGAGCGCGAGAGCGCAGGAACGGACTTCGTCAATCGTGACCGAACCGGAGGCGGTTCCGTTTATTGATCAGGATCGGCCAGATCCCGTCGAACAGAGGACGGAACATGCCTTTGGAGAAAAGGGAGAGAAGGCTCCGGTTAGCGAGCCGGTCACGGTGGTCCTGCGGCGCCAGGTGCCGCCGCGGTTCAACGAGCCGCCGCGTTCATGGATCGGTGGCTTGCCGATGATGCCCGAGGACGTGCCGTGGCCGCGGTCGGTCTCGTTCGAGGCTCGGGAGCTGGGCGAAAGGCCCCTGCATTTTCTGGCACAGATTGCCTGTGAGGACCTGCCGGATGAACTCTGGTGCGGTCTGGGACCACGAAGCGGGTGGCTGTTGTTCTTTCTAGATCCGAACCAGTATTTCCCGGAGGATTCAGGCTCTTTCAGGATCCTGCATACGCAGGAACTCGGCGTTGAACGGCCAGTTCCCGCCGATCTGGGGCCGGTTCACGACGGCCAGTATACCGGACCGGACTATGACTATCTGGGAGCGGACGTGCCATTCACCTGGCGCCGCTGGCCGGTCGATCTCGTGAGCTTTCCCAACGAGGCCCATGAAGAGAACGGCCACGTGCAGGTAACGCCCCAACATTTCGCAGAACGGCTTTATGCCGGTGCGCCGGTCGCGGGTGGTCCACGCCCCGAGGTGTTGCCGGAACCCTTTACCTGGCGCATGGCCCTTGGTGTGATCGCGCAGTTCGAGAGGTGGCTTTCCAAGCCGATGGGCAAGGAAACCCTCTCGAAGGAGGCGGTTGCCAAGCTGAGCGATCCTCACTTTTTCGCCTCGCTCAGGCCGGATGTAGAGGCAAACGAGGAGCGGGTGGAAGAATTGAAACTCGCGCTTGCCGATGTGGTGGATCCGGGCAGTGCAGCTGCAGACGAGATCCTGCAGCAGTTGGCCCAGCGCAAAGAAGGGCTGGCGCGGGCGAGGCGGCTGGATGCTTTTCTGACCGACCATCCCACGGGTGAAAGTCTTCTCGATTATCTGCACGGCCTGGAAGAGGAGAAGGAGGCGTGGCGGGAATCGGCGTTGCAACTGCTCTCCAGGGAAAGGAAGAGGCTCGAGACCCGCGACCCGGATACGCTTCTGGCAGCCGGGGATTGGGCGCTGATCAAAGAGAGACTGGAAAGCCATCCGCTCACCTATTGGCGGATCGCTGCAATCAAGGCCTGGAAAGACGACCGGCTCAATGTCTCCATCCTTGAAAAGGAAGAGACGATTTGGAGCATGTTCGACGAGAACAGATTCGGGCTCTGGCAATTCGTCTCCGATTACTACACCGATGCACAAAACAAGGCTCTGATCCCGCCGGCGTTGCTGGAAACGTACGAACCGTGGTGGCGTCAACTGGCCGACAATCGTCCCCATCGTATGGGTGGCTATCACGATGGCCTGCAGTCGGAAGCGCAGATCGGGCCGTCCAACACCCTGCTCTTGTTACAGGTCGCTTCCGATCCCGCGATGAATTGGGTCTGGGGCGATGCAGGTGTCTATTACTTCTGGATCCGGCCCGATGACCTGGCAGCGGGCGATTTTTCCAAGGCGACGGCGATCCTGGAATGTCATTAAAAAGCCTGCCTCCCCACACGTCGGGAGAGGCAGGCATGATCATATATGCCGGATGTCCTTAACGAACGATCGGTTCCTTCAGGTCTTCCGGCTTCTTGTCCTTGATGATTTCCCAGTTGAGGGTGGCATCGTGGATGATTTCTTCTGTTTCCGCCTCGAAGCGCTTCTGAACGGCCTTGCTGTTGTTCAGATAAAGCTTGCCGTCAACGATCTTCCAGGCATCCGGCACGACCGGTACCTTGAAGCCCTTGCTGGCGCCGAAGGCGCAGAAGCCGCCGTACTGGGGGGCGTATTTCGCCGGATCGGCGGCGAAGAGATCCCGGTTCTGGGCGGAGGCGAACTTCCAGGTGACACCGTCATAGGTCGTGGTGAATTCGTCGGAACCGGCGACCGGTTTGCCTTCGGTGAAATAGGCGACCGGGTCGGTGCCGCCGATGGCTGCGCCGTGGTCGACATAGGTGGTGATCTCGTCGGCGGTGGCTGCGGTGGCGAACACCGTGAGCGACAGGGCCAAGGCACCCAGGCCTGCCTTCAATGAATGGAACATGTTGCTAACTCTCCCTGAACTGCCGGCGGATCGATCCCGCCGTCGGTTACACCCCAAGTGGTTGGTTGCTCACCAACAGATGTAATCCATGGAGCCAAATTGCCAATCAAGTGTGTTCACGGAACCGGCACAGGCGCGCGAGGCGGGGTGAGGCCGAGGACGAGCTGGATGGCGGTTTCGATGTCTGTGTCCGTTACCCTTTGTCCGCGGATGTGGAGCTTGAAATAGATCAGCCCGAGCAAGAGATCGATCCGGGTTTCCATATGGGCCTCGAAGGGCGTGGCGATGAAGATCTGCCGCAGGATCAGCCGCCTCGCATCTTCCGCTTCCGTTAATACCGCGTCCAGTTCCGGATGTTTGCGTAAAGGGACCAGTGCCCGCATGGCATCACCGAGCGGCGTGTCCTGCAGGGCGGAGACGGTGTTGACCAGAAAGACACGCAGGTCCTGGGCGACGCTGCCGCGCTGGGGCGGGGCGGGGTTGGCCTCCGCCAGCGCGTTTCGAATTGCGTCTGCGATCAGGGCCGGCTTGTCGGCCCAGCGCCGGTAGACCGCCTGCTTGCTGGTCTTCGCTCTAGCCGCCAGGCGGGCAATCGTCGTGGCCTCATAACCGTTTAGCGAAAGTTCCTGCAGAGTTGATTCAAGCAGGGCGCGGGTGACCCGCGCCTCCTGCGGCCGGCCTGGTTCAGGTGTGGTCTGGGGTCGGGGCGCAATTGACGACATGGAGAGCCACAATACGGTTATATTCAGTACCGAAATATCGATTATTTTATGCTGAAAGCAAGTCCGGCCCTTGCCGTTTGTCTGATTTTGCGGAAGACAAAGCCCAACACCGGCCGACAAGCCGGACAAAACCAGACACAGCCCAACAGGAACGGAGACGATATGTCCGTCGATACCCAAACGGTGAAAAAGGTCGCGCGGCTGGCGCGGATCAAGGTGAGCGAAGCGGATGCGGAGCGCATGACCGGTGAGCTGAACGCCATCCTGGGCTTTGTGGAACAGCTCGACGAGGTGAATATCGACGGCGTGGAGCCGCTGACCTCCGTGGTCGAGCAGACCATGAAGAAGCGCAAGGACGGGGTCACCGACGGCGGTTATGCCAATGACATCACCGCCAATGCGCCGGCCTCGGAAGACAATTTCTTCATGGTGCCGAAAGTCGTCGAGTAAGGACGACCGCGCCCCCGCTTCAGTATTCTGTTCAAGGCCGCTTCAGGCCCAATCAAAGATATTCGTATGACCGACCTGACCAAACTGACCATTGCCGAGGCCCGCGAAGGGCTGAAGAACAAGGACTACACCTCCAGCGAGCTGACCGAGGCGTTTCTGACCAACATCGAGGCGGCCAACCCGTCGCTCAACGCCTATGTGGCGGTGACCGCCGACAAGGCGCGGGAGATGGCCAAGGCTTCCGACGAGAAGCTCGCCAAAGGCGAGGGTGGGGCGCTGGAAGGCATTCCGCTCGGCATCAAGGACCTGTTCGCCACCAAGGGCGTGCACACCCAGGCCTGCAGCCATATTCTCGACGGCTTCAAGCCGGTCTACGAATCCACGGTGACCTCGAACCTATGGGCCGACGGCGCGGTGATGCTCGGCAAGCTCAACATGGACGAGTTCGCCATGGGCTCGTCCAACGAGACCTCCTATTACGGCAACGTGGTCAATCCCTGGCGCAAGGACGGCTCCAACGCGGCCCTGGTGCCCGGTGGCTCTTCGGGCGGTTCGGCGGCTTCGGTTGCAGCGCGCCTGTGCATGGGGGCGACCGCGACCGACACCGGCGGCTCGATCCGCCAGCCGGCGGCTTTGACCGGCACCGTCGGCATCAAGCCGACCTACGGCCGTTGTTCGCGCTGGGGCATTGTCGCCTTCGCCTCGTCCCTCGACCAGGCCGGCCCGATCGCCCACACGGTGCGCGACAGCGCCATCCTGCTGAAATCCATGGCCTCCGTCGATGCCAAGGACACCACGTCGGTGGAAATCGACGTGCCCGATTATGAGGCCGCCATCGGCAAGTCGGTGAAGGGGCTTAAGATCGGCATTCCGAAGGAATACCGGGTCGACGGCATGCCGGCGGAGATCGAGGAGTTGTGGCAGAAGGGAATTGCGTGGCTGAAGGATGCGGGCGCTGAGATCGTCGATATCTCCCTGCCGCACACCAAATACGCCCTGCCGGCCTATTACATCGTCGCGCCCGCGGAAGCTTCCTCCAACCTGGCCCGTTACGACGGCGTGCGCTACGGCCTGCGCGTGCCGGGCAAGGACATCGTGGAGATGTACGAAAACACCCGCGCGGAAGGCTTCGGCGCGGAGGTGCAGCGGCGCATCCTGATCGGCACCTACGTGCTGTCTGCCGGTTATTACGATGCCTATTACCTGAAGGCGCAGAAGGTACGCACCCTGATCAAGCGCGACTTCGATCTGGCCTGGGAAAACGGCGTCGACGCGATCCTGACCCCGACCACCCCGGATGCGGCCTTCGCGCCGGGCGAAATCACCGATCCGGTGACCATGTACCTGAACGACATCTTCACCGTGACCGTAAACATGGCCGGCCTGCCGGGCATCTCCGTTCCCGCCGGCCTCAACAAGTCGGGACTGCCGCTCGGCCTTCAGCTCATCGGCAAGCCCTTCGACGAGGCAACCCTGTTCCAGGTCGGCTCCGTGATCGAAGAGGCGGCCGGCTCGTTCGAGGCGGAGAACTGGTGGAAGTAAGGGGCTGATTTATAAGCTCACTTGTCATCCCGGGCGAACACAGTGAGACCCGGGATCCAGTACGCCGTGTCCTCCCGGTTCAAGCAACCGAGTTGACGGATTACTGGGTCCCGGATCTTCGCTGTCGCTCCGTCCGGGATGACAACAGAAGATCGGGATAGGCTGTGCCCCCTGCTCATGAAGCCTAAATGAGCTCCAGGACCGTCAGAAAGGCAAGTGAATGACCGACGTTGAAACCATCGTCATCGGGGCGGGCGCTGTCGGGCTGGCGATTGCGCGGGCGCTGGCGGTAGCCGGGTGCGAGGTCATGGTGCTGGAGCGGCACGGGCTGATTGGCTCGGAGACCAGTTCGCGTAACTCCGAGGTCATTCACGCAGGGATCTACTATCCGAAAGACAGCCTCAAGGCGCGCTGCTGCGTGGACGGCAAGCAACTGCTTTATGCCTTCTGTTCAAGCCACGGCGTGGCGCATCAGCGAACCGGCAAGCTGATCGTCGCCACGGATATGGAGCAGGCGGACAAGCTGGAAGAGATCCGCCAGCGGGCGGCGGCGAATGGGGTAGATGATCTGATCCGACTGACGGCGGACGAGGCGCGGGAGATGGAGCCGGAGCTTGCGTGCGAAGGTGCGCTGCTGTCGCCCTCGACCGGCATCATCGACAGTCACGGCTACATGTTGGCGCTTCAGGGCGAACTGGAGGCCCATGGCGGCCAGGTGGTGCTGAATACGGCGGTGGGATCCATCGGCCGGACGGATGATGGGGCTTTCTCCGTCACGATCGCGGGTGAGGACGGCTACACCATCACGGCAAAGGAACTGATCGTCTCCGCGGGTAGAAGTGCGCCGGACCTGATGACCGCCTTTCCTGAAGCCAATCCGCCGAAGGGCTATCTGGCCAAGGGCAGCTATTTCAAGCTCAACGGCAAGGCGCCGTTCTCAAGGCTGATCTATCCGGTGCCGATGACAAAGACCGGTGCGCTCGGGGTGCATGTGACCCTCGACCTGCAGGGCCGGGTGCGTTTCGGGCCGGACATGGAATGGGTCGAGGAGATCGACTACCGGGTCGATCCGGCCCGCGCCGAGGTCTTCTACGACGCGATCCGCCAATACTGGCCGGCGCTGGAGGATGGGGCGCTGGAGGCCGATTATTCCGGTATCCGCCCGAAGATCCACGGGCCCGGCGAACCGGCGCCGGATTTCCGTATCGATGGTCCGCAGGCGCATGGAATGGCCGGTCTCGTGGCGCTCTACGGCATCGAGTCGCCGGGGCTGACCTCGTCGCTTGCTATCGGGGAATTGGTGGCGGAGCGGCTTGGCTGAGGGGGGCAGTACTCGTGTCTGGCAGCTGCTCGGATCGGCTTCGAGTATGCAGCATCGCTTTGGTTTCCGCAATCATCCACACGGATTACTGGGTCCCCGGTCGCGCTTCGCTTGCCGGGGATGACAACTGTGGGGTGGTGAAGCCATTCCACAACTCTGTTGTCATCCCCGCGGAAGCGGGGACCCAGTAATCTGTGTCGTTTGAGTTGGTTTTCTGAAGTTGTATCCGGTTGAATTTCCTTATTAGAGTTGCGTATGTCCGACGAGCAGCTCTACTTCACCTATATTCTCGCCAGCCGGATTGGTGGAACGCTTTATGTCGGTGTGACAAATGACCTGATCCGCAGGGTTAATGAACATCGCGAGGGGACGGCTAGTGCATTCACGCGGAGATACGGTGTTCATAAACTCGTTTACTTCGAGCCGCATCGGGAGGTGGCGCAAGCCATCTTACGGGAAAAACAGATCAAACGCTGGAACCGTGCCTGGAAGATCGAGCTCATAGAAAAGCAAAATCCCGACTGGCGGGATTTGTATGAGGGTCTGGTCTGACTAAGAGTGCTGCATTCCCTGCTGGCGATACGGAATACTAGGTCCCCGGTCGCGCTTCGCTTGCCGGGGATGACATCTGTGGGGTGGTGAAGCCGTGGCACATCCAATGTTGTCTTCTCCGCGGAAGCGGGGAACCAGTACTCTGTGCCTTTCCGCTTTTGCCTTTTCCTTCCGCCCTCCCGCCACAATTCCGCCGCTATGAGCGAGGCTCACTGACGGGTCAGACAATGAAAACCGGAGGTTTCCATGGTCTTTGCCGCCACGGGATGAGCGCAGTCTCTTCTTATTGTTGCCGCATAGCTTGCATTTTATTGCGGAAGTAGTATTGCACTGCACCGTCTCTGCAAGCGTGGGGTCTCTAAGTGATTGATCGGCGGACGTTTCTTCTCAATACGTCTCTTGGATTGGGCTGTGCCTTCGGCCTGCCTGTTGCTTTTGTTTCCGGCGCGCCTGCGGCCGGGGAAGCGGAGGATTTTTCCTTCGACGGACTGAAGGCAAAAATGCGGGAGAAGGCGAAGACGCCCTACGTGGAACCCGCAGGCGATCTGCCGGAAAAACTCGCGAACCTCAGCTACGATCAGCACCGGGCGATCCGCTACCGGCCCGACCATGCGCTATGGAAGGACGGCGGTTCGAATTTCGAGCTGCAGGCGTTTCACCCCGGCTGGCTGTTCAAGCACCCGGTGGATCTGCACGAGGTGATCGGCGACCGATCCTGGCAGCTGCATTTCACCGGCGCGGATTTCGAATACCGGGAGCCCCTCAAGGCTGCGGACTTCAACGGGCTGGAACTGCCCGGCATTGCCGGGTTCCGCCTGCATTATCCGCTGAACCGGCCCGACTATCGGGACGAGCTTATCACCTTCCTGGGCGCCAGCTATTTCCGCGCTCTGGGTAAGGACAACCTCTACGGCCTGTCCGCCCGGGGCCTTGCGGTCGATACCGCGGCCGGGCGCGAGGAGGAGTTTCCGAACTTCACCCGGTTCTACCTGGAACGGCCGGTGCCGGGGCAGAACCGGATGCGCATCTGGGCGGAGCTGGAAAGCCCGCGGGTGACCGGCGCCTATGCCTTCACCATCACGCCCGGCATCAACACGGAAGTGGATGTGGACGCCAACATCTACCTGCGCGGTGATGTGCAACGGCTGGGGGTTGCGCCGTTGACCTCCATGTATCTCTACGGTGAGAACGACCGCACGGGCTTCGACGACTACCGGCCGGAAGTGCATGACAGCGATGGGCTTCTCACCCTGCGCAAGGACGGCGAGCGCCTGTGGCGGCCGCTGCGCAATCCGAACGAACTTGCGCTTTCCTTCTTCGGCGAGGACAGCCCGAAGGGCTTCGGCCTGATCCAGCGGGACAGGCATTTCGACAGCTACCAGGACACGGAAGCTCATTACGAGAGGCGGCCGTCCCTGTGGATCGAGCCGATCGGCGAGTGGGGCAAGGGGCACATCATGCTGGCGGAAATCCCGTCCGACAAGGAGATCCACGACAATGTGGTCGCCTTCTGGGTGCCGGAGAAAAAGGCGGAAGCCGGGTCCGAACACCGGTTCCGCTACCGGATGCACTGGGGCAGCCAGCCGGAGCCCGGTTCCGGGCTTGCCCAGGTGCGCACCACGCGGACCGGCCAGGGCGGGACCGCGGCGTCTGAGCCCGACCCGCGCAAGCGCAAATTTGCCGTGGAGTTCGCCGGTGGGCCGCTCGCCAAGCTGGGCAGTGAGGCGAAGCTGGAGGCGGACCTGAAGGTGAGCAATGCCACATTGATGGCGCATCAGCTTGCCACTCTGGAAAATGGCGTGTGGCGGCAGATCTTCGACGTCAAGCAGGACGACAGCGGCAATCCGGTGGAACTGGCGCTGACGCTGAAACACGATGGCAAGGCCGTGACCGAAACCTGGCTGTATCAATGGGCCCGAACGACCTGAGCCCGGCCTGAAACCGGCCCAAATCCGGCAAGGGCGTTGCCGGGAGTGCGCCACCTTGGAACTTTTATATCCGACATGCGTTCTGGCAGGGGAGCAATGGATATGACCGAAACAGAACTGAAACTTGATGACATCCGGAACGGGCTGGACCGGCCGGACCTGAGCGATGCCGAACTGGTTGCCTGCCTCGATGAGGCGGCCGCCCGGCTCGGCCTGACCGCGAGCGCGGAAGACCTGTTGGCCCGTCCGGCAGCAGATGCGGACCTGCGTCTCGCCGTCTCCTGCCTGGCGCTGCCCCAGCCGCAGCATCCGATGGCTATGCCAGAACATGACCTCGTTCCGGAAAAATCCCGTCGCGCCGCATCTTCCTTCTGGAGCAAGCGCCCGGTCTTGCTTCCGCTTTTCTTAAGAAAGCGCTGACATGTCCGGATCACCGGCCCTGAACACGGTTCTGAAAGGCGCATGGGAGCGGATGGACCGTCAGGCGGTTCCCGTCCGGAGGGTCGGAGCCTTCCTGCTCGCCGCCGCGTTGACCGTGGGGGCGGCCTCCATGTTCGGCACCGTCGCTCAGGCGGACGGTTTCGACTGGGTCGACGTGATCCGGATCCTGCTGATTGCCGTTTCCGGTTTCTGGCTCGCCTGGGGCGCCTGTACGGCGCTCCTCGGTGTCCTGTTCGACCCGCCCGCCGTGCCCCGCAACGAAGAAGGGCCCTGGTCGAGGACGGCGGTGCTGATCCCGGTTTATAATGAAAACACAGCGGCCGTTTTTGCCCGCATCGAGGCAATGTACCGTTCGTTGGAACGCACCGGCACTTTGCACCTGTTCGATTTTCATGTGCTGTCGGACACGACAAACCCGGCAATTGCCGAGGCCGAAGGGGGCGCATGGCGCCAGAGCCTCGTTCGGCTGCAGGCCGGCGGGCGGCTCTACTATCGCCACCGGGAGAAGAACACCGGCCGCAAGGCGGGCAACATCGCCGATTTCATCCGCACTTCCGGCGGGTCGTATGAGTTCATGCTGGTGCTTGACGCAGACAGCCTGATGGACGGCGAAACGATCGTGGAAATGGTGCGCCGGATGGAGGCCGCTCCCACGCTGGGCCTGCTGCAGACCCTGCCGCAGATGATCGGCCTCACCAGCCTGTTCGGCCGCATGCTGCAGTTTTCCGCCGGTTTCTTCTCGCCGGTCTTCACCAGGGGTGTGGCCGCGCTCCAGGGGGCGGAAGGCCCGTTCTGGGGCCACAACGCGCTGATCCGCGTGCGCGCCTTTGCCCAGTCCTGCGGCATGGCCGCCCTTGAAGGCAAGCCGCCGTTCGGCGGGCATATCCTCAGCCACGACACCGTCGAGGCGGCCCTTCTGGCCCGCGATGGTTGGCAGGTGCGGGTTGACCCGGACCTGCAGGGCTCGTTCGAAGAGGGGCCGGCGAACCTGATCGACTATGCCAAGCGCGACCGGCGCTGGTGCCAGGGCAACCTGCAGCACACGCGGGTGCTCGGCGCGCCGCGGCTCAAGGCCTGGAGCCGGATCTCCATCATCCAGGGGCTGTTTGCCTACCTGTCCTCGCCGGTGTGGCTTCTGTTCCTGATCGCCAGTCTGGCCGCGCCCCTGTTCGCGCCCAAGCCGGTCTATTTCGACGGCCGGTCGCTCTTTCCTGTCTTTCCCCATCCGGAAACCACGGTGGCGCTGGCGCTACTCTTCGGCGTCGGTGCGCTCCTGATCCTGCCCAAGGCGATGCTGCTGGTGCGCGCGCTTCTGAACGGCGACGCCCGCCGTTACGGCGGTGCCTTCCTCCTGACGGTGAGCGTGATCCTGGAGCTGCTGATGACCTCGGTGCTGGCGCCGGTGCACATGATGTTCCAGAGCCGGTCCGTGTTTCAGGTGCTGACCGGCGGCGATTCCGGCTGGCCTGCCGCCGACCGCGACGATGGCTCGCTCCCCTTCGTCGCCTGCCTCAAGGCCACATGGTGGATGGTCCTCGCAGGCGCTGCCGCGCTGGTCTTCGCCTTCGAAATGACCCCGGACCTGTTCTGGTGGCTCGCTCCTGTCTCTGTGCCGCTGGTACTGGCGCCGGGTCTGCTCTACGTCACAGCCCTGCCGGCGATCGGCCGGCTGAGCCGCAAGGCCGGCCTGCTGCTGACACCTTACGAGGTCGAGCGGGTTAGGTTGATCCGGGACATGCGCGTGGCGTTGGATCAGGGAAGAGAGGCTGCACCGCAGGTCCGGTCCGCAGCTGCGGTCTGATGAAAATCCGGGCAGGCGGCTCAGGGTACGGACCCATAAAATTCAGTTTTCAGGTCGATCAGGAAATGGCTGTATCCAAGACGCATAAATCGCGGGAAACCCGGGAGGTTTTCAAGATTTTGCAACGCAGGAGGCGGCCATTTCCTGATCGATCCGAAGGACGCCAATCCGGCTGCGGAAAGCCGCGTCAAAGCCTTTGCACCATGCACGCGAGGTTTTCAAGATTTTGCAACGCAGGAGGCGGCCATTTCCTGATCGATCCGAAGGACGCCAATCCGGCTGCGGAAAGCCGCGTCAAAGCCTTTGCACCATGCACGCGCATGGTTCTGCAGGCTTTTCCTAACTCTCCTTTGCCGGATTGACGCCTGAAAGCAGAATTTTTTGGGTCCGTACCCTAATAGTCCGTCTTGTTCCGGCCGCGGCACTGTGCAGGAATGATCGTACAAGGCCGGCGCGCTCCCGCGTTCGGCCTGCTGGAAACGCGACGAAGCGTGCTGAGGGCGCTTTGTTGGTCGCCAACCGAATTCAAGGGGAAGGACCACGCGCCCATGCTGATCAGATACGGCTACGACATTACGCTTGCCTGTGCCGAGCCTACCGCCATGGTGAGCCTGCTGGAGGTGCATGAAGACCGCAAGGGGGATCTCCGTGCACCGGAAAACCTGTATTTCACGCCGGACATCGCAAGCACGACCTACCACGACATTTACGGAAACCGCTGCCGACGTTTCGTGGCTCCGGCCGGCGAGGTGAGACTGTGGGGCGATGCGACCATCGAGGACGACGAGACCCTGGATCCGGAGGTCTGGGACGCGCCGGAAATACCCGTGCAGAACCTGCCGGACGCATGCCTCGTCTATTTGCTTGGCAGTCGCTATTGCGAAACCGACCGGTTAAGCCAGTTCGCCTGGGACAGGTTCGGGAACCTGGCACCGGGTTGGAACCGGGTTCAGGCGATCTGCGACTTCGTCCATAACCACATCCGGTTCGACTACATGCAGGCGCGGGCGACGCGCAGCGCTTTCGAAGCCTTGAACGAAGGCGTCGGCGTCTGCCGCGACTTTGCCCACCTGGCGGTGGCGCTGTGCCGCTGCCTGAACATCCCGGCCCGCTACGTCAACGGTCATCTCGGCGACATCGGCGTGATCGTGGATGAGCCGATGGACTTTTCCGCCTGGATGGAGGTCTATCTCGGCGGCAGGTGGCACACGTTCGATCCGCGCAACAACACGCCCCGCATCGGCCGCATCGTCATCGCCCGCGGCCGCGACGCCGCCGACGTCCCGCTCATCAACTCCTTCGGCCCGCATATCCTGAATTCGTTCCGGGTGTGGACCTATGAGGTTTCCGAGGCTTGATTCCGGCTGGTTGAAAGGTGATTTTCCGTTGGCTGCATCGGTTATTGCGAACCGCTTGCGGACGCTATGCGCTGCTGACGCCCTGCGAGGTGGAGCGGGTTCGGCTGATCCGGGACATGCGGGGGGCGTTGGAGAGTGGGTGAGTTAGGCCGATGAAATGGGTCGTTTGATGCGGGAAGTTTGGCGATTTGCACTTTATAAGTATATTATGATTATTTCGTGTTTCTAATTTTTATTATTTGAAATACTTCTAATTTAGTTTTCGGAGGAGCTAAAGATGGATGATTTTACAAGTAAAAATGTTGAACTAATCCCAATGGTCGCGAAGATTCTTGGTAGGGAGATATTGTCATATGTATTGGCAATTGATGCAGGGTCGATAGAGAAATTAATTAGAGAAGGTGGACTGATATCCAAAAAGCAATCTGATGCTCTCAAACAATTGGACGGAATCGCACAGCATGCCAGAGGTGTTTCGGGGGACACGCCGCGGCTAGGATACGCAGCACAGCGTACCATAGAAGAAATTACATTGAGATATGGAAAGGCCTTGTTCTCTGAACTTCGAGAGAGCTGTGCGGGGAAAAGGCTTAAGTTGCCGATAAAGAATGATCCCGTTCTAGATGCGTTGATTTTACTCTGTGAAATTGTGTATCCGTATGTCCTTATTCCAATTAAAACTCTTTGGGAAAGAGAGATATTTGTTCCTAATTTATATGGTTTAAAAGAGGAAGATACTTTTGAAGATGCGGTATTGAATGACGAGTTTATAAGAATACTTTTCCACGATGACGTTGCTGGTAACGGAAAATGCGGTCTCAGGTATGACTCGATAGGAGTTGGGGGAGGTGTGCAGAGTGTGGCGTGGTCGCGCACGATTCTCGAGAATGCCGCTCTTGCAATGATGCTTCGTTGTGGTTCATTCGAAGATTTCGTCGAGGCTGCTTGTCAACAAGTGTTAGCAGTGCGGGCGGCGTTGCAAGAGAAGGAGGTTAGTGTACCTGCTTTTGCATTATTTGTTGGCACTGGTTTGACGGTTGATCAGCAGATCGATTTGGGCGGGCGGTACCTATACCCTGTGAATAGAAATTGTATTGATTTATTTCCTGTTGGAGCAAGACCCTCAACATCCGAAAGTGATATAATAGGTTTTATATTAGAAGTAAGCATCGAATACAGATTAACTGTATTTCCAGAAGAGCCGAAACGTGAAGATCAAAAATGGCCGGTCGAATTAACGACACAAAGCTTATTTGAAAAAGTAACAAATATTGAACTTGGGGTTACTTTGTCGGGTGAGGGTGGTGGTCTGGTAAAGGCAAGAAACACTGCGTCAATCATTATCAATCCTACGAACAATTCGGGCATGATGTACAAATCCGATTCCGGCAGCCAAGCAGAGCCACGAATTCTAAATTTAGAGGATTTAGATCGTATCAGAAGATGGGTTGATGCTTTGGACGTAGTCGATACATCGCATATAAGGCTAGCGCTTCGTCGGTACTTAAGTGCAACAAATGAGAGGGCAGATAATGAAGATGCCCTGATTGACGCTGTTATCGGTTTGGAAAATCTTTTTGGAGAACGGACAGAAATCGCCTTCTCAGTTTGTAACTCTGTGGCAAGGTTGCTTGGTGATACCGAGGAGAAAAAGAATGAAATATTTTCTTCAATAAATAAGGTTTATAAGGCAAGGAGTAAAATAGTTCACGGCCAAAAAGAATACTCTCCAAAAGAATTAAGAGATTTTCGAGTCGAGGCAGTTTCTTTCTTGGCTGAATCATTGAAGTGCATCTTTATGCAGCATCAAGATCTGGCCAACATGAAAGGGCCTGTTCGTTCTAGGAAAATAGCGTTGGGGAACTATTAAATTTGATCGACATCCCAGACGATTGAACGTGTTTAGGTTAATCTACAGAGCAATACATTTTCCAATGACAGCTCAGATATCGGTGTCTGAGCCTCTCAAAGTGTCCCCTCCCGCCGCCGGTTTCCCGGCGACGGTGGGCTGTCCCAATCATCTGTTGTCGGGCTGCGCGCGGACGCGCAGGAGGCCCAGGCGGGTGATCAGGTAGGGGCCTCCGGACTTGGAGGCGATGTAGCGGCGGCGTTTGAGTTTCTTGAACAGCGCCAGTTGGCAACCGGACCAGGACCAGCCATCGCGGGTGATGGTCCGGGTGTCGGTAATGCGGCCATGGTCGTTCTTTTCCACGACAATGCGGCCGCCTTGAGCGAGCAGGTGCAGGACCCGTTGCTCAGGTTTTGAAATATCCATTGATTTCTTGGTCTTCATGTCATGCGCGGTTAGGCGCAAATCAGCGATCACGCGCCGCAGCCAGTCGCTTGCAGCGGTGTTACTCACTGATGCCCGGTCGGGGAGACCGGGCCTTAACGGGCCTCTCGGCGTCCGTACATGAAGTCTCCATCAAAATGTTCGGTGCTGATTTAGGAGGTGCGTGCGGGGAGTGCAAGGGGTGTTCGCGATGCACTTCCCGGACAGATTGCCACTGGCGTGAGATACGCCGGGGCGATTGCCTGAACTCCGGGTTGTCATCCCCGGCAAGCGAAGCGCGATCGGGGACCCAGTACCCCGTATCCTCTCGGCTCAATCAACGAACGTCGCGGAATACTGTTGGGGTGGACGGCCCCTACGGCATCGATGTGCCAGAATGAGGTTGTTAAAGATCTCAAACGATGGAGCCGTCCATGAAGAATATTAGCCGCGTTGGAATGGATACGTCCAAGTCTGTTTTTCAATTGCATGGTGTGGATGCTGGGGACCATCCGGTGTTGAGCAAGAAGCTTCGCCGTCGTCAGGTTCTCGACTTTTTTGCCGGGTTGCCTCCGGCGCAGGTGGGCCTTGAGGCCTGTGGAGCCTCGCATTATTGGGCTCGGGAGTTACGGAAGTTGGGGCATGAGGTCGCGCTGATCCCGCCGCAATACGTCAAGCCCTATGTGCAGCGGAGCA
Organism: uncultured Roseibium sp.; assembly: GCF_963675095.2. GTDB lineage: Bacteria > Pseudomonadota > Alphaproteobacteria > Rhizobiales > Stappiaceae > Roseibium. Next base: position 72,862 of record NZ_CAXXSJ010000062.1, read on the forward strand.
AATCGGACGCGGCGGACGCGGAAGCGATCTGCGAGGCGATGAGCCGTCCGAAGCTGGCCCGGACCTTCGTGCCGGTGAAAAGTCCAGAGCAGCAAGCTGCGCAGATGCTGGCGAAGCTGCGAGGGCAATTCCTTGGCCGGCGTACGCAGCTTTCCAATTCGATCCGCGGCTTTGCGGCAGAGTTCGGTCTGGTTGCCCCGAAGGGCCTGTTCCAGCTTGACCGGCTTGTCGAGCGGATCCGCGCGGACGAGACGCTGCCGGAGATGGCACGGGATATGTTCGAAACGCTGGTCCGTGACTACGCGCGAGTGGACAAGGAGATAGCCGATCTCAACGCAAAACTGCGAGAGCTTCACCGTGCCGATGAACTCAGCCAGCGGCTGGCCGGCATCCCGGGCATTGGTCCGGTTGGTGCGACCCTGCTGGCGATCAAGGTGAGCAACGCGCATGCCTTCAAATCGGGGCGCGATTTTTCTGCCTGGCTCGGCCTGACGCCGAAAAACCATTCCACGGCAGGCAAGAACCGGCTCGGTGTGATCACCCGCGCCGGGGACGAGATGCTGCGCGCCACCCTGGTTGCCGGCGCAAGCGCCGTTCTGCTGCAGTGCCGGCAGGGGAGGATCAAAACGCCCTGGCCCTGGTTGGAGAAACTGTGTCGTCACAAGCCGCACAAGCTGGCTGCCGTCGCGCTCGCCAACAAGCTGGCGCGCATCGCCTGGAAGCTGATGGTCAGCGGCGAAACCTATCACCCGCAGTCACCGCAAGAGCAACCGGGACTCGCCTGACGATCGACAAAACACTTGCCCCGGCCAAAGACAGGCTGGCGCGACAGAGGAACTTGCAAGGGAAGATGAGAAGGTGTGTTCGGTCGAACCGAGGCGGATGGGAAATACCGTGGGATCCAGTGGCGGCTTCAAGGCCGATATCGCTGTACTGTTTGGATCCCATCCGCTGCGGAACCCATCTTGGCCAGCGGCAAAACGGCCGCAAAGCAGGCCGTACATATGACCGCAAGCGATCCGGAACACCTGCCAACTTCAACCTTGCAACCACGGGGCCGTCCACATATGGGTCCCCGCTTTCGCGGGATGACAACAGAAGCGCGGGGCGTTTGCCAGAAATGGTACCGACGCTATGCGACGGGATGCAGGATCAGGCATTTCAACCCCTGCGGCACTGCAGCGCTGGTCTTAATCTGGTTTTAGGATCTGTTGTTCTCTATACAATTCAAGCGGATGACGATTTGGATGATGCAACCGATTCCCGGAGGCTGGCATGGCGGATGCGGCGAAGCGGAATGGAAATGGGGGCCCAGCGGGCCCTGATCTCGAGACACTCCCGATCGGGGAGGTTCTGACCAGTCTGAAGACGGACCCTGACAAGGGGTTGAGCGACGAGGAGGCGAGGGGGCGGCTTTCAACTTACGGCCCCAACGCCCTGCCGGAAAAGCACGAGTCCTTTGCCCGCAAGGTTCTGAACTATTTCATCGGCCCGATCGCCTTCATGATCGAGGCGGCGGCGCTGGTTTCCGCCTTTCTCGGCCGCTGGGACGACTTCGCCATCATCTTCGGGCTGCTGATCTTCAACGCCGCGCTTGAGCTGTGGCAGGACCGCAAAGGCGTCGAGTGCGCTGGCAGCCCTGAAGCAAAGCCTTGCGCCCCAGGCGACGGTGCTCAGGGGCGGGACTTTCCGGACGGTGGATGCGGCGGGGCTCGTGCCCGGCGACATGGTGCAGATCCGTCTCGGGGCGATCGTGCCTGCGGACCTTAGGCTGGTTTCAGGCGATTTCGCCTCCATCGATCAGGCCGCTCTTACCGGCGAATCCCTGCCGGCCACCAAAAAGCCGGGCGACGAAGCCTATTCGGGCAGTGTGGTGAAACAGGGCGAGATGACCGGTGTCGTCATCGCCACCGGGTCCAATACCTTCTTCGGCCGCACCGCCAAGCTGGTGGCAGGCGCCGGCTCGGTCGGTCATGCCCAGCGCGCCATGTTCCAGATCGGCAATTTCCTGATCGCCGTCGCGGTGGCGCTGGCGCTGATCATGGTGGCGGTGCAGGTATACCGGGACATCGTGCTGTCCGACACCTGGGGCGTGGCGGACGCGCTCGATATCCTGCAATTCGTGCTGATCCTGCTGGTGGCCTCGATCCCCGTCGCCATGCCGGCGGTGTTTTCCATCACCATGGCGCTCGGGGCGCTGGCGCTGTCGAAGGAAAAGGCGATCGTGTCGCGGCTGGCGGCGATCGAGGAAATGGCCGGCGTCGATATCCTGTGTTCCGACAAGACCGGCACGCTGACCAAGAACCAGCTGACCATCGGCGATCCGATCCTGCTGGAGGCCACGGACGGCCAAGAGGTGGTTCTGGCGGCCGTCCTGGCCTCCAAGGAGGAAGACAACGACGTCATCGACAGCGCGGTCATTGCCGCCCTGAAGGACACCGCTGCGCCGAAAGCCTACAGATTGAAGAAATTCGTGCCGTTCGACCCGGTGTCGAAGCGTACGCGGGCAACACTTGTGGACGGCTCGGGGAAGGAGATCACCGTCGCCAAGGGTGCGCCCCAGGCGATTGTCGATCTGGCGCAGCCGCCTGCGGAGATTGCCGAGAAGGTCACGCGGACGGTCGCCGATCTGGGCGCCAAGGGTTACCGGGCGCTCGGGGTGGCGCGTTCCGAGGACGGCGGCAAGAGCTGGAGCCTGCTCGGCATCCTGCCCATGTTCGATCCGCCCCGGGACGATTCCAAGGCGACCATCGATCTGGCGCAGGCCAAGGGCGTTTCGGTGAAGATGATCACCGGCGACGACACGGCGATTGCCCGCGAAACCGCGCGCCAGCTCGGCCTTGGCACCAATATCGTCGCCGCCGCCGATGCGTTTCCCAAGGACATGGATCCGGACAACGTTCCGGACCACATTGCCGACGCCATCGAGCGGGCCGACGGCTTTGCGCGGGTGTTTCCGGAGCACAAATACGCCATCGTCAAGGCGCTGCAGGAGCGCGGGCACCTGGTGGCGATGACCGGTGACGGGGTCAACGATGCGCCCGCATTGAAACAGGCAGATTGCGGCACGGCGGTTTCGGGTGCGACCGATGCGGCAACGTGGAGCGGCCGACCTGATCCTGACCGCGCCCGGCCTGTCGGTGATCAATGCCGCCATCGACGAGGCGCGGCGCATCTTCGGGCGCATCACCTCCTACACAGTCTACCGGATCGCGCTGACCATGGACATCATGTTCCTGGTGGTGCTGTCGACTGTGTTCTTGGAGTTCCAGCCGCTGACGGCGGTGATGATCGTGATCATGTCGCTGCTCGACGACCTGCCGATCATGACCATTGCCTATGACAACACGGCGGTGGCGGAAAAGCCGATCCGCTGGCAGATGCAGAGGCTTCTCGGTGTCTCCGCAGTGCTTGGGCTTGCCTCGGTTGTGCAGTCCTTCGGGCTGTTGCTGATCGGCATGGAGGTCTTGAGCAATCCGGCCGGCGCAAGCGCTCTTTCCCCTGTTCGACAAGTCCCATCTGCAGACAGTGATGTTCCTGCAGCTTGTGGCCGGCGGCCACCTGCTCCTGCTGGTCACCCGCACCGGCGACTGGTTCTTCAAGCCGCCTTATCCGGCCAGGCCGTTGTTTGTGGCCATCGTGGCAACCCAGTTGCTGGCCGTGCTCATGTGCGGCTTCGGCTGGATCGTGCCGGCGATTTCCTGGACGCTGATTGGCTGGGTGTGGGTCTATCTTCTGGCCTGGCTCGTGGTGCTCGGCGTCGTCCGCGTTCTGACGGAACGGTTCGTGGATCACCGCACCGGCAAATGGGCGCGCGCGCTGCGGCTCGTCAACGCCCGTCTCCAATCCCGCTAACCCATCACCTTCGGGGAAGACGCTCATGTCCTATCGCGACCAACTGATCATCAAGCCGGGAAGCAAGGTGAAGCTCGCCGATATCGATCCGGATTTTCACGATCAAAATCTGAACAAGCAAAGGTCGAAGCCGGAGCTGCAGCTGATCCTCGACGATATCTCGCGGATGCAGGAGGAGCTTTACGCGGAAAAGAAGCATGCGCTGCTGATCGTGCTGCAAGGCATCGATTCCGCCGGCAAGGATGGCATCTGCTGGCATGTGATCACGGGCATGAACCCGCAAGGCTGCACGGTCTCCAGCTTCAAACAGCCTTCCTCGGAAGAACTCGCCCATGACTTCCTGTGGCGGGTGCATTCAAAAACGCCCGGGAGAGGGCATGTGGCCGTCTTCAAACCGTTCCCATTATGAGGACGTGCTGGTGGTCCGGGTGCACGACCTGGTGCCGAAAAAAGTGTGGTCGCGCCGCTACGAGGCGATCAACATGTTCGAGGAGCTTCTGGCCAACAACGGCGTCCATATCATCAAGTTCTTCCTCTATATCTCCAAGGAGGAACAGCTGGAGCGCTTCGCCAAGCGGCTGGAGGACAAGGACCGGCAGTGGAAGATCAGCATGTCGGACTATGCGGAGCGGGAGCACTGGGACGCCTATACGGAAGCATATGAAGACATGCTCTCCAAATGTTCGACCGAACGGGCGCCCTGGTACGTGATCCCGTCCAACCGCAAATGGTTCCGCAATCTTACCGCCGCCTCGATCATCCGCGACACCCTTCGCGACATGCATATCAAGGCCCCGCCGCCGACCGTCGACATCGACACCATCCGCCAGCGCTACCACGCGGCCGTGGCGGAGCAGAAGGGGTAGGGGGCGGATAAACAAAATGGCCACGCTGACGCCGCCGCCCAGGATCAAGTTGTCGAGACTGCGCGATATCGGCTGGTCGCTGTGGGATCCGATCGGACTGCTCGGGCCGGACCAGCGCTGGGACGACGAAGACTGTCGGTCCTTTGCCGATGAATACGACCGCTATCTGATCGGAGCTGCGAGCCAGTTACGCATGGGCGCGTCGGATGCCGACGTGGTGGCCGAACTCGTCAGGATCGAAACGGTCCATATGGCGTTGGGGGATGGAGCCGGTGCCTGCCAAAGGGCGCAGGCTGTCGTCGATGCCATTCGGGATGACGACCAGCTGTGGACCTGGCCTGACGATAAGGGGCGGTTTCCATCTTAAGCGTAAAAGTGCGGACCTAGGCCTACTCTCATCGCGCTCCGCCGTCGATCAGCCGGTAGAAGGCCTGAAGCGCCATTCGGCAGCGGGATTCGATTTCCTCCGGCGCCGGCGCCGGGCAGTCGTGGATGATCCGTCTGACCTGAAGGTCGCCGACAAGGAGGCCGAGGAACCAGCCGGTGGCTTCACCAGGCGGGATGTCTGAACCGGCGCAGAGGCGCTGCATGAGCTGATCCAGCAGGGGCATGACCTGTCCGCGTCCGCCGGCCGATATGGCGGCGCCCAGTTTTCCGGTCGGATCGGCCGCCGCGGCCCGGTTGAGCAGGATCGCCTTGTCCCCGAGCAACATGGCGAGAAAGACTGGCGCGATCCTTTCCAGCGTGGCGCGCGGATCGTCCTGCCCTTCGATTGCTTCTTCCAGCAGGCGCCGGGTTTCGGCTGCATTATCCTCCACCATCGCGCGGAACAGGCCGTCCTTGTTGCCGTACCAGCGGTAGAGCGTTTCGTTCGATGCCTTCGCCGCCCTAGCGATGCGCAGCATTGAGGCGCCGGCATAGCCATGTTCGGCGAGCAGCGCATAGGCCGCCCGGGAGATCGCGTTGTGGCGTTCCTGTCGTTCGTCTTCGTTCATTCAGTCCTCTGAAATTCCTTTACTTTATCCGTACAGATTGATACGGCTATGTAAAGGCGTAAAGATGTGTACGGTTAAATGGAGACGAATGTGAGATACCTGACGAAAGCCATGATCCTTGTGTCGATGACGCTGAGCGCGGCGATTTTCGGCTTTTTCTATGCCTGGGTCTGTTCCACCATGTGGGGGCTGGATGCGGCCGATCCGCGGGTTGCGATCCAGGCCATGCAGGCGATGAATGCCTCGGTCCGCAACTTCGTCTTCGCGCCGGCCTTCTTCGGTACGCCGGTCGCGCTGGCGCTGACGGCCTTTTTGCTCATGAGAGAGGACAACCGGCGCAGTGCCATGGCCTTCGGCCTTGCCGGGGGTGTCTATTTCGCGCTTGGGCTGTTGCTGACCATGCGGATCAACGTTCCCATGAATGAAGCGCTGGCGATGGTCTCCGTGCCTGATGATGCGGCAAGCGCCCGTGCGATCTGGCAGGATTACTTACTCGGCACCCTGGCAGTTCTGGAACCAGACACGGACGATCACGTCCGGTGTCGCGTTTCTGCTGGCGGTTTCCGGCGTGATGCTGCTGGAGCGGAAACGGGCCTGAGATGTGGCTAGGGGCGGGTTGGTTACTTTCAGTACCAATGCGCGCGCGATGAGCGGGTTTAATGGGGAGTTAGTGGTTGTCTGCTAGGCTGTGGTGACAATTTAATTATTTAAGCCAGAGCATAATGCTTGCGAGCTTGATGAAGCCGATGAAGTTTGCAGCGAGCTTATCGTATCGCGTAGCGATACGGCGCCATTGCTTGAGTTTGGCGAAGTAGCCTTCTATTCCCCACCGGTTCTTGTATGCGATTTGGTCGTAGTGATGCTGATGCTTGCGATGGCGGCGTGGCGGAATGATGGGCTCGCCGCCTTGTTCAAGAATAAGATCATGTAGACTGTCAGCGTCATAGGCGCGATCCGCAAGAACCTGCTGTGCATGCAGACCGCTCATGAGACGGCACGCGGGAGCCATGTCATTTTGTTGTCCCGGCCCGATATCGAAGCGAACCGGTAAGCCCAGTGCGTCCACTACTGCGTGGATCTTCGTTCCAAAGCCGCCCCGGGAGCGTCCAAGGGCCTGGGCTTCAGATCCCCCCTTTTGCGCGCTCCGCCCGCGGCTTGGGCATGTGCTCTTATGACGGTCGCGTCGATTGCCAGCCACTCCATGTCCGGCTCACGGGCGATCGCCTCGAATATGCGCTCAAAGACACCAGCTTCAATCCAGCGATAGTAACGCCGTTTGGCTGTCTGATAGGGACCGAACCTGTCCTCTGGCAAATCTTTCCAGCGGGCGCCTGAGCGAGCGAGCCATAAGATCGCATTAAAGAAACGACGTCCGTCACTGCGCGGACCGCGCCGCCCCTGCCGGCCACCCGGAACAAATTCCCGAAGCCGCTCCCATTGATCGTCCCGAAGTATCTCGCCTTCCACACCAGCCTCCAAAAGCCAGTGTTGAATCTGATTTGTCGACCTTTGGGAATCTCCAATTCCTTAAATTGTCACTACAGCCTAGACACTCTGTAGGATAGAGGATGTGCAATGCGAGCGAAAACAATTGCGATATTCGGCATATCCTACGCCGTTATATTAGGCGCTGGCGTTGTGACGTTCATCATTGGGATGCGCCTGGCCGGTTGGGATGCGTCATTTCAGAAAATCGTGAAGCAAACGGGCTTTGCATTGAACATGATAGCTTTTGCTCTTGCGATTGGCGTTGCCCTTTCGCGGCGCGTTCACGACCGTCTGGGTGGTGCACCTGGGCCAATCACCTTCCGGTTGTTATTAGCGGAGAGCCGGCCGGTTATCACCGTCGGCTTCGCTTTTCTTGCCATGTTGATCGATGTTTGCGCTTTGAAGCTCGCATCCTGGTATTTCGCAGGTGAAATGGCGGCCCCGTCACTGCTTCGCCTTGTGGTTCTGGTCGGAGCCTATTGCGTGATTGCGTGGATACTGATGTCGGACTTCAAGACGAAGACGAAGACGAAGAAGAAGACGAAAGGGGCGCGTTTTGAACGACGTTGAGTTCCCGCGCCGGCAAGCCGAAGCCATCCTGAAAAAAACGATGAGAGAGGTTGGCTACCGCAGAACGTATACCGAGATCGGCCTTTGGTCCGCGTTCTGGCTGGAAGAACGATTCCAGCGCGGAGTGATGAAACTGGTCGTCTATCTCTGTCTCGTGAATGGCCGCAGTATTGCCGAGTTGTGTCCTCGCAAACACCCGGAATTCGGTATCGCTGGCGTATGTCCTTTCATGATGGCCGAAGCCGTGATCCACTTGTCGGATAAATGGGGGCCCCGTGGTGGTGTGACCTTCGGCGCTCCCGCCGAACCGTTTCTCATGATGGCCTCTGTTGCGGACTGGGCCTCGGCAAAAGGGCGATCCGTGCGATTTCACCACCGCAACTATTCGTTCCTGATGTCGAATGAGGGGGTCGATATCGAGGCGGATGATTTGTCTTCAGTCGGGTGGATCGATCCCGACAATGAAAGTCCGATGACGATTGAACTCACCGAGGACAAACCTTCTCCGTGGTTTCGCCGGATCGATACGGTAAGGTTGCCAAAGGCCCGATTGCGAGGAAGGGATGCGCTGTCTCTGGGGTAACCTAGAAGGGCATCGGCAGCGCGTTTTATGGAAGTCCGGTTAGGGGCCTTAACTGCGTTCCGCAGGCCAGTAGCCGCTCTTGGGGTCTCTCGAGACAGCAACGGCCTCGACGTCGGTGGAGCGGCAGCGGTTGCAGGTGAGTTTTTTGGCGATGTCGGCCAGGGTTTCGGTGTCCGCGAAGCGGCTGTCGTTCAGGTAGCGGAAGCGGTGGCAGTGGCCGCAGACGACGCCCAGGCGCATGCCTTCCGCTCTGAGACGTTCGATGGTCAGCGTGTCGTCGTCATTGGAAGATATCACCCGTGCGGTCGCTTCTCTCAATTTAATAAATACAGGCGAGGGCATCCTAGGGGGAATTCAACCGGTGAGAAAGCAGGCTTGGGTTGCATGCCGGGTGCGGCATTTTTCAAAGGGGCTCGCATTTCGCTCTGCTTGCGGCTAAAGACGGGACCATGTTGACGCTTTCCGAAACCTGGATGGATCTGTTCGGGCTGACCGGGCTTTTCAATCCGACCGCTCTCATCATCGGCGGGGCGCTGGGCTGGTACGCGGACCGGGCCAAGAAGCTCTGGATCGCCGGCTTTGCCGCCGCGGCCCTGTCGCTCATGGTCGAGACCGCTCTCAGCTTTACCGGCATGCCGGTCTGGTCGCAGCACAATGCAGGCCCGCTCGCCATGTTCCCCTTCCGCTTCGTCGGCGGGCTGGTGGCGTCGGCGATTATCTTCATGATCGCGAAGCGGGTGAAAAAGGCCTGAGGGAAGGCTTTGTCGGTCATTCCGGACAAGCGCAGCGAAGCTGCGTGCAGATCCGGAATCCAGACTTCGGCCGCGCGGAGCGCGTCTAACTTCCTTTTAAAGACGAACTCGCTGGCGCTCGTGCTGATATCTGGTTTCCAGATCGGCGTTCGGCTTCGCCTCACTTGTCTGGAATGACAAGGGAAACGAGAAGCGAGTGCGAAACAGACGGGCTAGTCCGGTTCACAAAGTTGTTTCGGTAAAAAGAAAAGGCTCCGCACGACTGCGGAGCCTTCGGCTGTTTGCGCCTCTTGTTGTCCTTGCCTCAGGCGTCAGCGTCCTGAGGTGCGTTGTCCAGCCATTTGTTGAACAATCCTGCATTCGGACACATGTCCGGCGGACGGACGATGCCCTTGCCCGATTGGTCCTGAAGCCACTGTTGGCAGCTTTCCGACTTTTCGCAGCAGATGCAGCGGTTCACCGCGAGCCGGATATCCTGGCCGACACACGTGCCCTCCGGGATCTGGTCCATGGCTCCGATCGTTTCCAGCATGCGGCGCATCAGCCCCGCACGCCCGTTCATTTCTTCCACCCAACGCATTCAGTCTCTCCTTGCACGAAACCGTGCCCCTCTGAAACGCACTATGAGCAAGACACGAAGTTTTCACCTTGATCAGAGTCAATAGAGAGGAAGAGCTACTTCAGATGCTTTTCTGCTAAGCTTTTGGAAGCAGACTCACGCCCCAAGCGGAGACGTTTTGAATGGTGAGCGCGATCGCGGCGCTGCAGGCGTCGTTATCCTCCGGGACTTCGTCCGCCCAGGTTCGCCTCGAACCGGGAACGGAGACGCGCGCCAAGGTGGAGGCGAGCCTGCCGGGCAACGTGCTGCGGCTTTCCGTGGGCAAGTCCACCATCGAGGTGCGCGCCAATGCGGCGCTGCCCGCGGGTACGGAATTGACGCTCAAGGTCAGCGGCGATCCTGGTAAACCTCAGATCCAGCTTGTTCCCGACGGGAAAGGGGGTAAGAAGGCCTCTGCCGGGCAAGGGCCTTCCACCGATGCGGCGACGGCGCAGAAGCTGGTGCAGGTGGCGGCCAAGCCGGCCTTACCGGCAGCTCCTGCAACGTCCTCTTCCACGACTGCCACAACCGTCCTGGGCGATGCGGTGACGGCCGCGGCAACGGGCAAGGCCCAGGCGGTGCAGCAGGCTCAGACGTCGCAAGCCCAGGCTACACAGGCGCAAACCGGGCAGACGCAGGCATCGCAAAGCGCCACGCAGACGAGAGCTTCTCAATCGACCGCGGCCCAGGCCAATACCGGGCAATCTGGTTCGAGTCAGGCCAGCGGTGCGCCCGCGACCTTGGCCACCACGGCTCAGACGGCAAGCAATGCTGCCGCGCAGGTGGTGAGGCAAACCGTGAGCCAGACCGTGAACCAGACCGTCGCTCAGGCCGTAACCCAGGCGCCCCAAACAGGAACGCAGACAGCGCCCCAAGCGCTGGTGGCGGGAGGCACGACAGGTGCAAGCCCGGCTCCAGTGCAGACCTCGGGCGCTCCAGCGGGGCAAGCGGCAAACGCGACACTGCCATCGGCTGGTGCCGGAGTGCAGGCAGCAGTTGCGACCTCGGTGTCGGCAGGCGGTCCGCCGGTTCCTCCACTCAGTGCGCAGGCGCCTACGCTTCCGGGCAATCTGCAACTGCAGACCCTTTCGGAGCCGCAGGCTCCACCGACGACGCAGGCGCAGCCTCAAGCTCCGGCGGCCGGTTCGGGGCAGGCGCCGGTTGCTCAATCCATCGTCTCGGGGCAATCCGCCGGACAGACCGTTCAACTGCCGGTCAATCCGTCCGGGCAGGGGGCGATAACGGTGCCTGCCGGTGGGCAAGGCGCAGCCCCCACCGTGCCGGCCGGCCCAGGGCAGGCAGCGTTGCCGCAAGTCCCGGCGGGCGGACAACCGCCGCTGGCTCAGGGTACTCAAGCGACGATTCCTCAATCGGTGGCTGTAAATTCTCAGGCGGCCGGTGCGACACCGGCAACTCCAACGCCTGCAAATCCGGCAGCGACCGCACAGGCGGTAACCCCGCAGGGCTCGGCTCCGCTCCCCGGTGCTCCGGCGTCTGCCGCTTCTCAGGCGTCGTTCACGTCGGTGTCCACGTCCGGTGCGACCGCCCATTTTGTGAATACACTTTCGGAAGGTTCGGGAAGCGCCCATGCGACGCTGCCGGGCAATGCCTATGCCGGGTCAAGACGTTCGCCTGCGGGACAGACGCAGGTGTCGCCGCAGAACCGGCCGGTAACGCCTGAATTGAAGCAGGCATCCGAGACCGTGATGCCGAAGCTCGCCGAGCAGCAGGCGAGCCTGTCGGGCCTCTATGCTCAACTGGGTGCGGTCGCGGGAGGAAAGACGGCGGCGAACGTGCCCCAGCCGGTGAAGCAGGTGATGGAACAGATCCTGGGACTCCGCCTGCAGCCGGAAGCGGCGGGCTTCTCCGGCAAATCGGTCGAGGCGGCGGTGAAGAATTCCGGCCTGTTCCGCGAGGCGGTACTTGGTGGAGGGGCAAGTCAGACCGGGGCGCAAGGCCTCGCCCAGGGCGCAGGCCAGGGGGCTTTGGGCGGCGACCTGAAGTCGTTGCTGGTTAATCTGCGCTCGTTGCTCCAAGGCCTCGGTGCGCAGGCAGCACCCGGCCGGCCGTTTACCCAGCCCGCCGCGCCATCGCTGCGCCGCTCGCCCCAGGGCGACAGGCCTGCAGGCATCTCCCCTGACGTATCCGACGGTGACGAGAAGTCCGTACTCAACCGGCTGATGCGGGATACCGATGCGGCCCTGTCGCGGATCCGCATGTCGCAGATGGTGAGCAGGGGGCTTGGTGGTGATGAACAGGTTCACCATGGCCGTGCGATGGACATGACCATGGATCTGCCGATTGCCGTCAACGGCCAGACCGCCATCGTGCAGATGCAGGTGGGGCGGGATCCGGAAGGTGCGCAGGGCGAAGATGAAGACGGGCCGGGCTGGCGCCTGCGCTTTGCCCTCGACCTGACCGAAACCGGGCCCATGGAAGCGGCCGTCAGCCTGCGTGGCGGCGGTACTTATGTCAGCCTTTGGGTCGACCGGGGTGAGACGCTGGAGCGGTTGAAGGCCGACAAGGAGACGCTGGAGGCGAGCTTCGCCCACGCGGGTATCGACCTGAAGGAACTGCGCTTCCTGCGGGGCCTGCCGCAAAGGACGGAAGCACGGTTCGGAGCCGTGGTGGATCGGCAGTCATGAAGATGGGTGGGGCATGAAGAAACCCAAGCCGCAAAGGCCGGTTCGGCCGGGTGAAAAAGTCGCCGTCGCGCTCTCCTACGAGGATGGTTCCGCGCCGGTCGTGGCCGCCAAGGGCACCGGCAATGTGGCTGAGCGCATCGAGGAGATCGCGCGGGAAAGCGGCGTGCCCATCGAGCATAATCCGATGATGGCCGAAGCCCTGTCGCAGATCGAACTCGACCAGGAAATTCCGACCGAACTCTACCAGGCCGTCGCCGTCCTCATCGGCTACATCATCCGCAACGGCAAGGCCCAGCACCCGCCGGAGTAGGGGGATGCGTCATCTTCGGCGTCATCCCCGACTTGATGTTTAAACCGGGGACATGGCTGACAGGTGTTCGGGGACATGGTTGACACATTTGGCATGACTTACGTCGAAGGAGGCGGGCATGCCGTGGCAGGAGATGTCGATCATGGAACAGCGAGAAGAGTTCGTCCGGCTCGCGAGGCTTGAAGGCGTGAACCGGCGTGAGCTTTGCCGCCGGTTCGGGATCAGCCCTCAGACCGGCTACAAGTGGCTGCGCCGGTTTGAAGCGGGAGATGTGCTTGAGGACCGCAGCCGCCGGCCGCGATCGAGTCCGCAGCAGCTTTGCCCCGCGTTGGAAGAAGCAATCCTTTCGGTGCGCACGGCCCATCCGGCTTGGGGTGCGCGCAAGATCGCGGCGGTGCTTTCACGCACCGACGACAACACTCCAGCGGTATCGACCATCCATGCGGTCTTGCGTCGCCATGATTGTATCCGGCCCCGGGACAGGAGCGGGACAGACTGGCAGCGTTTTGAAGAAGAGGAGGCCAACCGTATGTGGCAGATGGACTTCAAGGGTCGGGTCCGTCTGGGCAATGCACAGGAGTGCCATCCGCTAACGGTTGTCGACGACCATTCCCGCTTCGCGGTGTGCCTGGCGGCTTGTCCGGATCAGCGCACACATACCGTCCAGACCCATCTGGAGCGCAGCTTTAGCCTCTATGGCCTGCCGGATGCATTTCTGGTCGACAATGGCGCCCCCTGGGGTTCCAGTTATCGGGACAGTCATTGGACACCGTTACGGGTCTGGCTGGCCAGGTTGGGCGTGAATGTGATCTACGCCCGGCCATTCCATCCGCAAACCAAGGGCAAGAATGAACGCTTCAACCGAACCTTGAACGAAGAGGTGCTGGCCTTGCGCTGCTACCGTAGCCAGGAGCAGCTCCAGCAGGCCTTCGACCGCTGGCGGCTGGTTTACAACCATCATCGCCCGCATGAAGCCCTGTCTGACAAGGTTCCCGCGAGCCGCTACCGTCCGTCGCTGCGCAGTTGGTCAAAGACCTTGCCGGAGATGATCTATGAAAACAGCACCATCACCCGCAAGGTCCCCAGAACCAAGGCCCAAATCAGCTACAAAGGACGCCTCTGGTCTGTGCCGAAAGCATTCAGGGGACACAGCCTGGCTATTCGCCCAACTTCTCACCCGGGAAAATACGGCATCTATTTCGGCGCCAACAAGGTCGCACAAATCGACCTCAACGCGATATAAATGTGTCAACCATGTCCCCGAACACCTGTCAGCCATGTCCCCGGTCTGTACATCAAGTCGGGGGTGACGGCCTGAAGGTTGGCGGAAGATTGTGTTCTCCCCATACTCCAAACTGCGCATTCCCCTCATTTTCATGCCGGGAATTGCCGCATGTGGGCAGGAAGGTCTTGCGGGCCGGGCAATTCGCGATTAGGCATCGGTTCCGACGATTGCAGCGCGACCGCCGGCGCATCGCCCGGCCGTGTTCCGCGCAGGACAAAGACAGGAATTGACACGCAATGACGATTGTCGAGGCACGCACACCCGATCCCAAGAAGTTCCTCAAGGGCGCCACCGGCGACTGGGAGATCGTGATCGGCATGGAAGTCCATGCCCAGGTGACCTCCGAGGCCAAGCTGTTTTCCGGCGCTTCAACCGAATTCGGCAAGGATCCGAACGACAATGTGAGCCTCGTGGACGCGGCCATGCCGGGCATGCTGCCGGTGATCAACGAGGAATGCGTGCGTCAGGCGATCCGCACCGGGGTGGGCCTTAAAGCCGAGATCAACCTGAAATCCGTGTTCGACCGCAAGAACTACTTCTATCCGGACCTGCCGCAGGGCTACCAGATTTCCCAGTTCAAGCAGCCGATCGTCGGCGAGGGCAAGATCTTGCTCGACATGCCGGACGAGCAGGTGGAAATCGGCGTGGAGCGCCTGCACCTGGAACAGGACGCGGGCAAGTCGCTGCACGACCAGCATCCGACCATGTCGTTCGTCGACCTGAACCGGTCCGGTGTGGCGCTGATGGAAATCGTTTCCAAGCCGGACCTGCGCTCGTCGGACGAGGCCAAGGCCTATCTGACCAAGCTGCGCACCATCCTGCGGTATCTGGGCACCTGCGACGGCAACATGGACCAGGGTTCCATGCGCGCCGACGTCAACGTCTCCGTGCGCCGTCCGGGAGAGGGCTTCGGCACGCGTTGCGAGATCAAGAACGTCAACTCCATCCGCTTCGTCGGCCAGGCCATCGAATATGAAGCCCGCCGGCAGATGGGCATTCTGGAAGACGGCGGCACCATCGATCAGGAGACCCGCTTGTTCGACGCGGTCAAGGGCGAGACCCGCTCCATGCGCTCCAAGGAAGAGGCGCACGACTACCGCTATTTCCCGGACCCGGACCTGCTGCCGCTCGAGTTTACGCAGGCCTACGTGGACGACCTCGCCAAGGACCTACCGGAACTTCCCGACGAGAAAAAGAACCGGTTCGTCAACGACTACGGCCTGTCCGCCTATGACGCGGATATTCTCGTCGCCGAAAAGGCTTCCGCCGATTTCTTCGAGCTGGTGGCTGAAGGCCGCGATGCCAAGCTTGCCGCCAACTGGGTGATCAACGAACTGTTCGGCCGCCTGAACAAGGAAGGCTATGAGCTCGCGGACAGCCCGGTCTCTGCTGCCCAGCTCGGCGCGGTCATCGACCTGATCAAGGCCGGAACCATCTCGGGCAAGATCGCCAAGGACCTGTTCGAGATCGTCTGGAACGAGGGTGGAAACCCGGCGGAAATCGTCGAGGCAAAGGGCATGAAGCAGGTTACGGACCTGGGTGCCATCGAGGCCGTCGTCGACGAGATCATCGCCGCCAACCCGGACAAGGTGGAACAGGCCAGGGAAAAGCCGGGCCTGCTCGGCTGGTTCGTCGGCCAGGTCATGAAAGCTTCCAAGGGCAAGGCCAACCCGCAGGCGGTCAACGATCTGCTGAAGTCGAAGATCGGGCTGGAATAGCGACCCATCTGGGTCGACTTGCTACCTCCGGTTTAATATTCACAGGCGGGTGATTCTCATCCGTCTGTCATTGCGTTTGGAAGCAAGGAAAGCCATGGATTTGGCGGATTGTTTCCTCTCTGGATAAGGGTGGGGGCATTGAGCGACGAAGAGATAACCGGAAGCTATTCGTGCAGGGGGGAGGATATTCCTGCGTATCACTATGCGCAGAAAAGGAGGTACAGATACATTGTAAGTAGATATAGCAGGTCTATATTTTGGAAATACTCTTTTCTGAATAATAGGATTTATAGGTCTATAATAAGCATATTTATTGGTTTGATTGTTGGTTCTTTTTTAATTTCTCTAGAAGTTGTTTATTCGAATCCGATTACGGGTTTTTATTTTGATAATGTTCTCGGTGCTACGTTATTTTTTCTTTTTGGTTGGTACTTATTCTCACTTGGTCGTAGATGGGTTTACCGAGAATACGTCAAGTGCGTATTCAGAAGTTCGAAGGGCTTGAATAGTACGGTCGCTTTAGATCGATCTCATGTCAGCTTTGTTTGCGAAGGTATGTCTTCATCTTATGCTTGGTCAGTCGGGGATGTGGAGGTCGAGGTCTGGAGAGGCTATCTGATTATTTTGCACCCGATCACAGTTCTCTTCATTCCTGCCCGGGCTTTTTCCATGCCGTTGACTGAGGTGGCGTCGACCATAAACGGCTGGCTTCCTCCGCGCTCCTAGACCACCTTGTCTTCCATCCTTTGCCTGTGCTCTATGAGCGTCCCACCTTTGACACGTTCAGGACGTTCCGATGACTGCCGACATCCGTATCGAAAAGGCCCGGCCGGAGCATCTGGCCGAAATCCTGGCGCTTCTGATCGCCGGTGCCGCGGGCGCGCGGGTCGGGCAGGAGACGGGAAGGGTCGAGGATTACCGCGAAGCGTTCGACGCCATGCTGGCCGCGCCCGAAATGGACGTTTATGTGGCACTCGACGGGGACGAGGTGGTGGGCACCTACCAGATCCATTTCATGAAGGGTCTGGCCTATCAGGGCCGCTCCCGGGTGGAGCTTGAAAGCGTTCATACCCGCCAAGACCGGCGCGGACAGGGGATCGGGGCGCAAATGATGGCCCATGCCGAAGAGCTCGCCCGGGCGGCGAACGCGGGGCTGATGCAGCTGACCTCCAACAAGGTGCGCGCCGATGCGCACCGCTTCTATTCGCGTCTCGGCTTCGACCAGAGCCATCTGGGTTTCAAGAAGATGTTATGAGTGCTCCGGGATTTTACGGAAGTTTTTTCGTTTCTCCGCTTGTGCTGTTCGGCGCAGCGTCCTAAATCCATCGGTATTCTACGATCAATCGCGGCCTCACGGGCCGGCGAAGACAAGGGGATAACCATGGCAACGACGCAGACGAAGCCGATTGAACTCTACTACTGGCCGACGCCGAACGGCTGGAAGATCTCCATCATGCTGGAGGAGCTGGGCGTTCCCTACGATCTGAAGCTGATCAACATCGGCAAGGGCGACCAGTTCGCGCCCGATTTCCTGAAGATCGCCCCGAACAACCGCATGCCGGCGATTGTCGATCCGGAAGGGCCGGGCGGCGAACCGATCTCCGTGTTCGAATCCGGTGCGATCCTGCAGTATCTCGGCCGCAAGTTCGGCAAGTTCTATCCGGCGGACGAGCGCAAGCGCGTGGAGACGGAAGAGTGGCTGATGTGGCAGATGGGTGGTTTCGGCCCGATGCTCGGCCAGAACCACCATTTCCGTATCTACGCGCCGGAAAAGCTGCCCTATGCCATGGACCGTTATCTCAACGAGACCCACCGGCTCTACAAGGTGCTCAACACCCGCCTGGAAGGCCGCGACTATGTGGCGGCCGGCGAGTACACCATCGCCGACATGGCCATCATCGGCTGGTCCCAGGGCTGGGAACGGCAGGGAATGGACCTTGAGGAATTCCCCAACGTGAAGGCCTGGAAGGAGCTCCTGGAAGCGCGTCCTGCCGTGACGAAAGGTCTGGCGGTCGGCAAGGAAGAGCGGGAAAAGCTGCAGCTTGCCGACGACAAGCAGGCCCAGAGCGTTCTGTTCGGGCAGCGGTAAGCGCGGGCGCCTAACTGCCGATTGTCATCCCGGATAAAGTCTGACGGCTTTTCCGGGATGACATTTTGGGGGGCAAGGCAAACGATGCGAGGTTCTTAAGTCTCGCTACCGTGCCCGGCGCCAGGTTTCCTTTTCGCACATCTTGAAGATGACGCGCACGCAGCCCTTGATGGTCAGGCGGTCGCTCGAAGACCGTGTGACGGTGGCATCGGCGCTGAACCCGCGGCGGGGATCGTAAACGCGGCCCTGCAAATCGCGGCCGGCCTCCCGCAGCTCATAGAGAACGGCAAGGCCGAGGACCTTTCGGTTGCGCTTGGAAGTGTCCTGGTTGTTGAGGTCGCGGGTATTTTCCACGGAATAGCCGGGCGGGGGAACGAAGTTGACAATCCGTCCGCAGGGGGTTTCACCGCAGGAGCTAATGCGCACCGTGGCTCCGGCGGGGGTAATCCAGTCGCCGGCGAAGGCGTCGAGGTCCGCCCTGGCGGGAGCGGCACCTATCAACAGAGACATCGCAATCGCTGCCCGCAGCAGAGATGTTGCCCTTTCGGGTTTGAAACTGGTCTTCATGCCGCATCTCCCTTCAGACCGTTTTCCGAAACGGACTATAATGAAAGATCCGGTGGCCATGAAGGCCGTTGCGGGTCGGACCGGTTTTCTTCCGCCCCGCCGCAACGGAAACCTGCAAACGTGATCTATGGTAATCAGAGTCTTTCCAGCAACTTACGGCTTTTAGATAAAGGCGATTGAAAAGACGGCGTTTTTTGCCTCGACAGCCTTACCGGCAGGTAAACTTCAGTTTCTCTTAAAGCTTTGTTCGCATTGCGTTAATTTAGAAATTTAACGGCCCCTTCAGCGGCTTTTCCCAAGATAAGGCCATGAAACGCGGGAGAAAAGCTCGCAGTTTCGGGGATGCCTTCGGGGGAAGGCGGTCTTTAACAAGGGGAGAGCGTAATGGCTCGTTTTGAAGTGTACTCCGCCGATATGGCGGTCATGGGCGAACAGCCCGCATCGGCAGACATTCTGTTCCAGATGGGTCTGGACAGCGCCTGCGGTCGTCATCACGGTGTGGCTGATCTGGTCAGTGCCCACAAGTGGTTCAATATTGCGGCTCTGAAGGGCAGCACGGAAGCAGCCCGCTACCGCAAGGAAATTTCTTTTGAGATGACCCGCGAGGAAATCGCGGAAGCCCAGCGCTCGGCGCGCGAATGGCTGTCGATGCATTGAGGGAGGCCAGCCGGACACCCGGCTCCTCCGGATAAGGCGATGGCGCTCCTCCTCCCGCGCCATCGCCTTTTTTGTTTTTGACGTTTGTTTTTTGAAATTGCTGCGGTTCCGCTTTGGCAATCTTAGCTTGGCTGTAATCGCGCCTGATCCCGCAGAATAAGAACGGCCGCCCAATTTCTTGAGCGGCCTGCATCCGTTTTTCCTGTGCCGGAAAGCTCTTACCGGTAGGGGCTACGGCAATAATGGTAGTAGCCGTCATAACCCAGATACTGGTCGGTTCTGGGATTATAGGACCGGTACCGGTTCAGGCACCAACGCACATGCGCGTCAGACCGGTGATAGCGGGGCGGCGGTGCGCCGTAGCGCGGGGGAGGCGGACGGCGCCATCCACCCGGAGGCGGCGGGGGAGGTGGCCTGTACCATCCGCCTGGAGGCGGTGGCGGACGTCCCCAACCCGGACCCGGAGGCGGCGGGCCCCATTGAGCCAGCTGGATATTGGTTCCGGCAGCTGCGTGGGGGCCGGTTGTTGCGACGGAGGGCCCGGACGTGCCGGAGACTTCCGCGCCGGCCTGCATGGGCATGGCAATAACGGATATTCCCAGCAGAGCGGAGCCTGTGAACTTGAGAAGCTTGGACTTCCAGGTCGTATGAATCATCGAGACCTCCAAAAGCCGCCCGGAATGTGTCCGAACGGGTGTGAATAGAAATATTCTGAAAAATACCGAAGTGCTTGATCTTGATACGGATCAAATATGCAAAAAAATATATATAGTCGCTAGGGAAATATACGGAGGGTGGGAAACATTTCTCCTGATTCCTTTGTGGCGAAGGCGTATCGCAAAGGCGTTCGCCTTTGCATTTCTGTCTTCACGGCTCTCATTCAAAAAATGATTCAATCCGACAGGGGAACTCGCTGATTTTTATCAGGTTTTCGGGGTGGGTCATGCGGTGCGCGGAACCCTCCTTTACCCTGACGCGCTCGCGGGCCGGGCAAAGGAGGGAGAGAAACGCGGTGGAGGTTACTCCGTAATCTTGAACACGCGCCGGGCGTTGTCCTCGTAGAACTGCTTTTTCCCCGCATCGTCCAACGGCAACTCATCCATCCAGGCGACTTCTTCCGGCACGAACTGCCAGGGGTAGTCCATGGCGTACATCAACCGGTCCGGACCGATGACGTCGCGGACGAACATGACCGGCGGCGCCCAGCCGACGCCGCTGTTGGTGTAGATGAAGTTCTCGCGCAGATACTCTTCGGCCTTGCGCTTCAGCGGGCCGACGTTGGGATAACGGCCGGTGACGGAGATGTGGCTGTGCATGTAGTTGATGCGGTAGAGCCAGAAGGGCAGGGCCTCGCCGCAATGGCCGAGGATGATCTGAAGCTTCGGGAAGCGGTCGAACAGGCCGGCGACCATCAGGCGCAGGGCGTGCAGGCCCGTCTCGCAGGCAAAGCCGTAGACGGCGGCGTCAAGGCCGCGCTTGAGGAACGGTTCGATCATCTGGGCCGGCGGCGTGTTCGGGTGCAGGTAGATCGGTACGTCCAGGGCTTCTGCCGCCTCGAAGATCTCCCAGTATTTCTCGTCATCCAGATAGGTGCCGAGCGTATGGGAGTTGAGGATGCCGCCGCGCATGTCGAGTTTCTTTACCCCGCGCTCCAGCTCCTTGGCCGCATTGGCCGGGTCGAGCGGGCTGAAGGCGGCAAGGCCAACGAAACGGTCCGGATGGCGGGCGATGCCTTCGGCGAGTTCGTCGTTGAAGCGGGTGGCCAGCGACGTGGCAGTTGCCGGATCGAAGATCTGCACGCCCGGCGAGGTGAGTGACAGCACCTGGATGTCGATGCCGCTGTCGTCCATGTCCTTCAGGCGGATCTCGCCGAGATCCTGGATGCGTTCGTGATGGGCCTTCGCCTTTGGACTGTCGCCGGAAAAGAAGCCCCAGAGCGACTGGAAGCCGGGATCGTTGATCGCCTTTTCCTCGATTTCCTTGCGATAGAGCTTGATCATCTCGGCGGGCGCCCAGGCCTCTTCGGTGGCAATGCGCTTGTAGGGCGGATTGGGATTTCTCTCGGTCATGGTCGCTCCGTTTAATGAGTCCGGTCAGGTGGTTCGGCCGGTTTGGTCAGGGATGGGATGAAGGTTGCGGGCTTGTCGTTGCCGGTGCCGTTTTTACGTGGCCGGCGGAAAAGCGACGCAGGATCCAGACCAGAGGCATGGCGGCCAGGGCGACGACGAGGGCCGCCGGCGCGGCGGCGCCAAAGAGCGCGCTGCTGCCGCCGATGAAGAGCGCCACGATCGCCATTGCGAGCCGCTTCCAGCCGCCGCCATAAGCGCTCTTCCACGCCAGGACCTCGGCGAGAATGATGCCGCCGGTGCCGACACTCAGGCAGGAGACGATGATCTCCTCCCATGTGCCGTCGAAGAGAAGCGCCGGGTTGAAGGCGAAGACGAAGGGGATAAGATAGGCGACGACGGCAAGCTGCACGCCGGTCACGCCCGTACGCCACATGTCGCTCTGGGCAAGGGACGCCGCCGCGTAAGACGCAATGGCGACCGGCGGGGTCAGCATGGAAAGCAGGCCGAAGTAGAAGATGAAAAGGTGTGCGGACATGAGCCCGATGCCGGCCTTGACCAGTGCAGGGGCGAGCAGCACGGAGACCACCACATAGACGCCTGTGGTCGGCATGCCGACGCCGAGGATGATGGCGATCAGGGCCGTGACGGCGAGCAGCGGCAGGACGCCGCCCACCTGGGCGATCTTGCCCAGTGCCAGGGTCAGGGTGAAGCCGAGGCCGGTGACATTAATGGTGCCGATGATGATCCCGGCAACCGCGCAGACAAGCAGGACAGGCACCATGGTCTTGCCGGCGGTACGGGCGATTTCGAACAGCAGGGAGAACCGTGGGGCGCCGCGTGGGGCCATGAGGAGATGAAAGCCGTAGGCGACGAAGGCGGCGTAAAGGGCGGCCTTGCCAGGGGCGTAGCCGAGGCCGAACAGGAAATACATCAGCACGCCGAGGGGCAGGAGCAGCGGCCAGGAGCGGAGCAGGCTCTTGCCGAGCGGCGGCAGTTCGGATCGCGGGGCGCCTTCCAGGCCGTGGACGGCGGCATAGCGGTCCACCTGGAGATAGAGCATGACGTAATAGGCGATGGCCGGCAGCAGAGCGGCGAGCACCACGTCGGCATAGGAAACCTGCAGGAACTCGGCGATAACAAAAGCGGTGGCGCCCATGACCGGCGGGGCGATCTGGCCGCCGTTTGAGGCGACCGCCTCGATGGCGGCCGCATAGCGGGCCGGAAATCCGGCGCGCTTCATCATGGGAATGGTGACGATGCCGGTGCTCATCACGTTAGCGACCGTGGAGCCCGACAGGGTTCCGAACAGGCTGGAAGCCAGGATCGCCACCTTGGCCGGACCGCCGCGCCGGTGGCCCATGGAGGCCATGGCGAGGTCGGTGAGCAACTGGCTGCCTCCGACCGCGTTCAGGACCGCGCCGAAGACGATGAAGCCGAGGATCTGGGTGGCGCCGACGCGTAGCACCAGGCCGAGGACGCCGTTGGTGTCGTTATAGAGATAAAGGGTGAAGCGGGCCGGCGCCATTTCGGCGGCTGCAAAGATGCCCGGCGCCAGATGGCCGATGAGGCCATAGGCGATGAAGGCAACGCCAAGCAGCGCCAGCACCGCTCCACAGTGCCGCCGTGTGGCCTCCAGAATGCCAAAGAGGGCAATAACGGCGGGGATCCATTTTTCCGGACCGCGGTTGACCGGGTCGAGCAGCCAGGCCTCGTAGTTCCACGCAAGCCACAGCCAGGAGGCGAGGCAGGCGAGGCCGAGGAGCCAGTCGAGAGACCGCAGCAGGGCATTGTCCTTGAGCGGGACCGTGACCAGTCCGGCGAGTGTCGCCAGGCCGATCATCAGCGCCAGATATTGCTCGGTCAGGACGACAAAGCCTGAGTGCCGGGGCACATCGAGCAGCCACAGGATACCGATGGCGGTCAGAGAAGCCACAAGGGTGGCTACCGCCGGAAATCGCACGGTCATGGTCTTGGTCCGGTTGGTCGGATCAGTTCTTTGTCAGGGCCGCATCGCGTGCGGCATTCTCGTTGCTCCACATGCCTTTCGACTTGTAGAAGCTGACCGCGGCCGGGTGATAAGGCACGGTGTTGGACGGTGCTGACAGCTTTTCCTGGGACGCGGCGCCAAGCGGCGGATAGTCCTTCTTGAGCTGGGGCAGGGCGTCGTAGAAGGCCGCGATAATAGTCGAGGCATCCTCATCCGACATGTCGGCGCTGACCGTCAGGAACACGTCGAAACCGCCGACGGTGACCGGTTCGGTAACCTCCGGCAGGCGCTTGGACGGCTTCACTTCCACCAGATACATGCCCGGGTAGAGTTCGTCCGCCTTTGCGCTGGTCGCGTCTGCGCCTTCGATGGAGAGGTAGCGGATGCCGCCGGGGATGGAGGCCTGTGCCTGCTGAGTGAGCGGAATGCCGACGGCGACCGAAGTTGCGTCGAGGCTGTCTTCGGTCAGCTGGGCCATGCCCGGGCCGAGGCCGGCCGTGGTGACAGGGGTGACGTCTTCCGCCTTCACGCCGGAAAGTTCGAGCATCATCTTGTTGAATTTGCTCATGGCGGCCATGGCGCTGAAGTCGGTGACGACGCGTTTGCCCTTGAGGTCAGACACCTTGGTCAGCCCCTCGCTGGCACGGGTGACGAAGGCCACCTTCAGCGGCCAGATGCGGGCCAGTACGCGCAGGTTCTCAAGCGGCTTGCCGTTTTCGCCCCGGCGTGCGCCGCCAAGGTCGAGGCTGGAATTGAGACCCATGTTGACTTCGCCCGCGCTGATCAGCGGCAGGTAGACGGATGAGCCGGTGAAGGGCTGGACGGTGACCTGCCTGGCGAGCTTGTCCTGCAGGGCAGCGGCAATGCCGCCGCCGATGGTGTAATAGATTGAGCCCTGCGGGTTGGTCCCAAGTGTCAGCCGGCCGGCGGACATGGCGGATGTGGTCATGGCCGAGGCCGTGCAGAAACTGAGCGCGCCGGCAAGAGCCAGCGCAGCGGTGCGGCGCAAATTCATTGTTCTTCCTCCCAATGCGTGCGCCTGTTCGGGGCCGGGTTTCCTCCCAGAAACCGTCTGCGAAACGACCCTCGTTGGCGCTGTCACAAGGAGGATTGAACGCCAGAATTATTCTCAATAAAATCGAAAAATTCAGAATGATTATGAAGAAAATCTGCAATGAATATTGAGACCCGTCTCACTCTTAAACAGCTTCGTGCCTTCGTCGCGGTCTATCGCCTCGGCAAGCTTGCCGACGCGGCGGACGAATTGGGGGTGTCGCTGTCGGCCGTCAGCGCCCTGATCCGCCAGATCGAGGAGACGCTGAACACGCGCCTGTTCGACCGCAGCACCCGGACCCTGGCGCCGACACGGGCCGCCGACGAGGCCTTCGGTCTCGCGGAGCGGATCCTTCAGGACGTGGTCACGCTTGGCAGCAATTTTCGTGACCTGTCGGAAGGCAGCCGGGGCCGGGTGCATCTGGCCGCCACGCCTGCGACCGCGGCGACCCTGCTGCCGGCAACCGCCCGGCGTTTTGCCCGGCGTTACGGCAATATCCAGCTGGTGCTCGACGACTGTGCCCCGAGCCAGTTCCTGCCTCATATCATTTCCGAACGGGTGGAAATGGGCATCGGCACGCCGGCCCCGGCAGGGGCGGGCTGCGACAATCGCCTGATCCTGTCGGATGCGCTACAGGTGGTTTGCGCCGATGATCATCCATTTGCGGAATGCGATCAGGTGCGCTGGCGGGATCTGGCGGATGTGCAGCTCATCACCTTCCGAGGCGGCCCCTATGGTGTGCGCGATCTTGTCGACCACACCCTGATGCAGGTTGGCGCCAAGCCGGAGGTCGCCCATGAGGTCGGCTTCCTGGAAACGGCCGCCTGGATGGCAGCCAGCGGCCTCGGCGTCGCGATCCTGCCGGCC
This sequence comes from uncultured Roseibium sp., assembly GCF_963675095.2. Lineage (GTDB taxonomy): Bacteria > Pseudomonadota > Alphaproteobacteria > Rhizobiales > Stappiaceae > Roseibium. Next base: position 97,817 of record NZ_CAXXSJ010000062.1, read on the forward strand.
GCCCTTGCCGCCATGCACCGCCACCAGGGCCTTGCCACCCGTCCGCTTGTGGATCCTGAAGTCAGCCGCAGCATTGCTCTGGTGACCAAGAAGGGACGCTCCCTGTCGCCATCGTGCAAACTGTTCGTTGATATGGTGGTCGAGGATATCGGGAATGTTTGGTGAGGGAGAGCGGTAGGGGCTCTCCTGCGTACATGGTGCTTGCTGTTTCCCTCGGTTGTCGTCCCGGACGGAGCGCGAGCGGAGATCCGGTATGCAGTATGCCGTGTCCTCACGACTCAAGCAACCAGCCTCACGGATTACTGGGGCCCGGGTCTCACTTCGTTCGCCCAGGATGACAGCCGTGGAAAAAGCTGCGCCTTGCGCCGCGGACAGGCTCCACCCCTTCGTCTTACTTACGGCGGTCGCGAACCCAGATGCTTAGCGCCTGTTTGAAGTCGCGCCGTCGCCAGTGAACCACTTGCCGTCTTTCCAAAGAATATTCCACTGTTGGTATGAGGACCCCAGTGTTTCCATTTTCAGTAGCCGGCGTTGGGAACCCTCGATCTTGTGGGTGTAGCGAAGACAGGAACCGGTCCCGACATCCGAACAGATGGTCGATTGAATGGCGTTGAGGTCTTCGTTCCAAAGGAGATTGGCATGCTCATCGGTCGCATAAGGAACGCGGCCTTCCGTCGTTTTCTTGAAGTAAGGCAGATAGAGCGGTACCCATTTCACAGATGCCTCAGGAGAGATTTCGGTTCTTCCTCCCGCGAAGATCAGCACTGCTTTGGAATTGAACCCTAAATACTCGCTACTGACGCTAACAAGATAGGTGCGTTGCGCAATTCTCCGCGAAAATCCTGACATTCCGGCGTTGTTCCAATTCAATCCACCGGTAAGGTAACTTCGAAAACCGGTCGGGAAAATATCGAGGTCGGCCGGTCTGAGATGTCTGTTGTCGGAGAACTTCTTATAGAATTCCATACCATCCAGCGCATTCACATCTTTCGCGGCGGCTGATGTCAGGAGGAGTAGGGCAGAGACAAGGCATAATAGGAACGCGAGATCATCATCTCATTCATATGTGCCCTTCGAAAGCCGAGATCCAGTAGGTATGGGCCTCACGCGTTACTGGGGGCCAGGACTTACTGTGTTCGCCCGGGATGACAGCAGGTGGGTGGGGCGAGGGTGCCTTCCCTTCGCTTACTTGCACCCATCCCTTGCCCAGATGGCGAGGGCCTGTTTGAAGGCGCCGCCGAGCGGGTGGTTTTTGGCCAGGGCGGCTTTGCCGTCGGCGAGGTAAGTCTTGGCCTGGGTGCACAGGTTTTCCTGGTTCCAGTGATGGCAGCTGGCGCAGGCCTTGTCCTTCCAGGCGATGTCGGGGAGGCCGTCGATGGGCGGAAACAGCGGTGATCCGGCGATGATCTCGGCGATGCTGCGGGTCGCAATCTCCGGATCGCCGATGCCGAGCGGCGTGTCAAAGGCCACGGTGTCGGGCATGCCGGTGGCGGCAACGGCGGGGGCCTGCTTCTCCGGTGCGACCGGCTCCGGTGGCTTGGAGATCGGATCGGTCCGGGGCGCATTGTTCTCGATCGTTCTGAGTTCAAGACGCGCGAGTTCGGCGAAGGCGCCCTCCGGATAGGCGTCGAGATAGGCCTGATAGGCGTCCGCCGTGCCGGTCTGGCGCGCCTGTTCGATCAGGTCGCGTTCCGACTGAACCGGATTGACGGGTGCGGGCTTCTCCGCTGTCGCCTCGCGTGGAGTTTCTGAAGGGGCTTCTGCCGGCTTTGCTGCTTCCGCGTCGCTCTCACCCGGTTTCAGGGTCTTGGCCATCAGGTCGCGCAACAGGGCGCGGGCGTCGTCGGCATAGATGTTGTCGGGATTGGCGCGCAGGAACAGGAGCACCTGGACCGGATCATGGCTCATCTGGACCGATTCCCAGAGCTGGCGCATCTGGATTTCTTCCGGCGTCGGTGCCTTGGCGGGAACGAACTGGAAATCGACGGTAAGCGAAGAGGTGTCCCACGGGGTCTGTTTGCCGCCGGTCGTCTCGACGACCTCAACGCGCACATCCTTGAACAGCGCCTCGATCGGCACGCCGGGCGCAGACAGATGGGTCGCGAGCGCCTCGGTGAACGGGCTGTTTGCGCCGCTGCCGTCGACGGCGACATCGCCCGGTGCGGTCGAATAGGCCAGGAACGTGCCCCGTGGCGCCTTGATTTCGGCTAGGCCGTTGTCGCTCAGGTCCGGGATCGTCACGAAAGGGTTGTTCCGGCAGGCGTCGAGGATAACGATGTTCGTCCGGTTGCGCGCTGAAAACATCTGCCGCAGCACCGCCTGGGCCGGAACGCCGACCAGGCTCAGGTCGGCCGCGTCCTGAAGCGCGATGTCGACCGGAAGCAGGAAGTTGGTCCCGAAGGACTGGACCCCGTGGCCGGCGTAGTAGAACAGTCCGGTGGCATCGTCGCCGGCGCCGCGCAGCTTGCGGCCGAATTCGGAAATGGCCCGGATCAGCTCATCCTGCTTGGCTTCGGTGATGAGCGTGACATCGAAGCCCACCTTGCGCAGGGAGTCTGCCATCAGAATGGCGTCGTTGACCGGATTGCGCAGGGCGGTGACGTTGACATAGGCGCCGTTGCCGACAACCAGGGCAAGACGTGCCTCGGCCGTCGCCCTGACCGGCAGAAGTGCTGCCAGCAGCACCAGGACGGCGGCGAGGATCAGCGCATGGCGGCAAGGGCGGGTTCTATTCGACAACGACAAACTCGATACGACGGTTGCGGCGTTTGCCGTCAGCGGTGTCGTTCGGAGCGACGGGATGCGCTTCTCCGTATCCGACGCTGACGATCCGGTCTTCCGGTATTCCATTGGAAATCAGGTACTGGGTCACGGCCGAGGCGCGCTGTTCGGACAGGCGCTTGTTCGCTGCCGCACTGCCATCGCTATCGGTATGGCCACCAACCTCGATGACGAGGCCCGGGCAGCGCGAGATGATATCGGTCAGGCTGTTGAGCAATGGGCTGCTGCGCGCATCAAGTTTCGCGCTGCCGCTCGGGAAATAAATATTTCCTGTCCGTGACAGGATTTCAAACCGCCCCTTGCAGGCCTTGGGGTCGAAATTGCCTTCCGGCTCCAGAGCCTTCGACGCAGGGGCTTTTGCGGCAGTCGGCTGCGCCGCGGGGGCAGCCGCTACGGCCGTCTCTGCAGCGGTATTACGGGCGAAGACGAAGTCGAAGGTCACGGTCGCCGACGGCACGATCACCACATTGGCGGCTTCCTCCAGCTTCTTGATGCCTTCCTCAAGGCTGAAATCGGCGGCCGCCACAGAGATCGGCGCGGTCGTGGAGACGGCGACGAGGTCGTCGCTCAGGTAGGTGATCGCAACCTCGGTGTCGAAGCTCTTCTTTACCCCGTGGAGCTCAAGGTCATAGCTGAGCGGAAGGATCTTGCGCTTTAGGGTCGGCAGATCGCTCAGCGCTGCCGGATCGATTTTGGCCGTGATGACGGCTTCGGGAAACTGGAAGGTCTCGAAAAACAGGAAGCGCATGCGGACGTTGCGCAGATCGACATTGGTGTCGACGGAGTCGAGGAAGATATGGATGGAAGCTTCGCCGGTCTCGTTAATCGAGCCCTCGATCCCGGCGAAACGGCTGGACTCCACCTTGGTGAGGTTCTTGACCGACTGGAAGCGAAGCGAGGAGCCCTCCGGCTGCAGCGTCCAGCCGCCTTTCAAGGACGTGTCCTGCGCTTGAGCCGCGGCCGGCAGCAGCATCAGAACAGCGAGCATCCGCGCAGCGAAAACAACGCGCGCTTGCGCAAGGTTCCAGGCATTCCGCCGCCGTTCGAACATGCTCGATTTCCCCCAGTTCTGGAACTTGTTCTGGCACTTGCCCCGAATGTCGCAAAGTTGGGGTCGCATTGCAACTTTCCTCGTGGGGGCAAAAGGTTGGGTGGCCGCATAAGGTTGGAAGGGCGTGTCGACATTACTCGAAGGGTACTGCTGACGCCGGTGACATGAGATCAGTTTACCTCCGGCGACTTCTTCAAGGCGTCGACGCGGGGCAGGGTGATCATGACCGTTTCGGGCTCCTCGGTCGGGCGGCCGCGCACAGTGCCCTTCTGGCGCAGGTAATGGTGGTTTGTCTGCTCGACGACCTCTGTCCGGATTACGATCGGTTTAAGATCCGGGCCTCCGGGGCACAGGACGATCTCACCCCTGCAGAGGTCACTGTTGGCGGGCGGTTCGATTCCCATTCTTTTGTTCATGATTTGTTCCATTTATTTTTGGATTTCGGCCAAGGAGGAGGTGCCGCGCTACCCATGCAGCCGGGGCGAATACCCAAGGGGCAGGGGTAGACGGCTCAAGCGCTTGGGCGACCCATTTCAGTGAGTTTTATGCAGAATGCGTATGAAGTAGCCGATCATGCGGCCCAGCGGCCGCAGCCTGCCTCGAAGGCGCCAATGCGTTCGCTCGTATAGGTGCAGGGATTTCCGCCGCCCTGGGAACCGTCGGGCCCCGTGTCGTCATCCTTTTCCGGGAAGGCGGCGGCCAGCACGTCCTCGGTCACATCATTGGCCCAGCCCTCGGCCGGGTTAAACGCGAAAACAGCAAGAATGTCTTCGATCTGTCCGTCTGTTATATCTTTGACGATCCGATCAAAATCCATGTCGGTCAGGTCTGTTTCACGGGCATAGGCCTCACCCGCCAGGTGGCAGATCACGCTGTAAAAGGTCCGGTCCGGATTGAGCGGGCAAGCCTTTCGTCCAGCGCTCCCGCCTGTGGTTCGTCCGGTTCTTCGAAGAGAAGGGCTGAGGTTGCGCGGCATGGGAACGATCCTCCGTAGGTTGATCGTGACCATAATACGCAAAACGCGTACAGTCAAGAAAAATACGTGAAATGCGTACGACTTGTCTTCGTGGCTGGAAGCAGGATTGTCGTGCCATGAGGAGGGCAGACAGGTTTGGGCCTAACCCGACGTGGACCTGATGTCTTCGGCTGCGGCCTGTCACCCTTCGCTCTTGCTGCTGTTCTCCTTCCCGCCCTCCTTGTCCAGCGCTGCGATCGCCTTCACCAGGTCTTCCGCGCCGCGCAGGTGCAGGTCGCGTTGCGGGAACGGGATTTCGATGCCGGCCTCGTTGAGGGCGGCGTAGATGGTGAACAGCAGGTCGGAGCGGGCGGTGAGGATGTTGGTGACGTCGTAGAGATAGCCGCGCAGCTCGAAGTCGAGCGAGCTGTCGCCGAGCCCCATGAACAGAACGAAGGGGGCCGGGTAGGCCATGATCATCGGGTTGTCCTCCGCCGCCTTCAACAGGATCTGGCGGGTCTTTTCCAGGTCGCTGCCATAGGCGACGCCGACGGGCACGATCACCCGGCCGGTCTTGGAACTCAGCGTCATGTTGGTGACCGCGCCTGCGACGATGTCGGAGTTGGGCACGATCACCTCGTGCCGGTCGAAGGTTTCCACCCGTGTGGCGCGTACGGCGATCTTGCGCACGATGCCCGAATGGCCGCCGACCTCGATCCAGTCGCCCACCTTGATCGGCCTTTCCACCAGCAAGATGATGCCGGAGACGAAGTTGGACACGATCGCCTGCAGGCCGAAGCCAATGCCGACCGACAGCGCGCCGGCGACGAAGGCGAGCGAGGAAAGGTCGAGCCCGGCGGCGGAAAAGGCAATCAGCGCCGACAGGACGACGCCGATATAACCGGTACCGGTGACAATCGCGTTCTTGCCGCCGGTGTCCATCCGTGTCTTCGGCAGGACGGAACTGCGGATAACCCGCTGCAGCCACTGGGTGACAAGCAGGCCGAGGCCGAAGATGACGAGCAGGACGACGACTACGCCGAAGGAAATCCGCGTGTTGCCGATCTCGATTCCCTGCGTGAGCAGCATCCAGACTTCGGAAATGTCGGAGGGCCGGGCACCCCAGATGAGTGCCAGCAAGGGCGCCAAGGCCAGCACCAGCACCACGCCGGAGGTGAGCGGCAGGAAGGACTGCAGCACCGGACCAAGCTGGGGGCTGCGGCCGAGCACGGGGGCAAGCACGATCTGGACCAGCCGGTGAGCCGTGACCGCGAAACCGAACACGCCCAGGGTCAGGATGGAGGGGACCAGTGCCTGGCGGGCGAATTCCACATAGCCGACGGCAACGGCCAGGACGGCGGCCACCGCTGCCACCTCGATGAAGCGGCCGATATAGAGCGGAAAGTTCAGGCCGGTATCTTCGGGCTCTTCGGCGCCATCCTCTTCGCCGGACCTGCGGCCGGAGCCGATCAGGATCGCCGCCAGACGCCACAGGCAGATGCTGCCGGCGAGCACGACGATCGCCGTTGCGACGGACTGGGTTTCCGGCGAGAAGACATAGCCTTTCCCGGCTGCCTCGATAACCCCTTCTGCCACGAGAACAAACCCCAAGGCCACGCACAGGCGCACGGCACGGGCGGCCTTCCTGTCGTCGATGTCGATCACCCTGCGTCCGGGCGCTGTCGGCGCGAAGATCACATGGCCCAGCCAGTAGAAGGTGACGATCAGGATCGGCCAGAGGACCGTAATGGCGATGATGAAGCGGGCGGAAAAGGATGTCGGTTGAAGGGTGCGGAACGCAAAGACGATGAGAAACGCAGCCACAGCCGGCACGAAGAAGCGCAAGGTGAGGGCCAGTGCGCCATAGGCCCTGGCGTGGAGCGTCAGGCCGTGCTCGCGGGACAAGGTCTCGAAGCGCCGGAAGATCCGCCGCTGAAACACAAGAATGACAAAGCCGGCGAGGGTCAGCACCGTCGCAAGTCCCAGCGCGAAGGGAGAGGTGTCGGCCTTTAATTCTTCGCGGACCTTTTGGACAAAGGCGCCGAGTTCCGAGGCCGCCTTGGGCCAGTGGGCCGGGTTGAGCGGTGAGGGGTCGCGCTGGAACAGGCGTTCGGCGAAGCGCTGCCGGATCAGCCGGTCGATGGCGACGATCAGCACGTCGGCGCGGGAATAGGCCTGACGCGCGGCGACCACCGGCTCGCGTGCCGCGGCGAGGGCCTGATCAAGAGCGGCGCGTTTTTCGGCAATAAAGGCCGGCTCCGTCTCGCCTTCCTTCGGAGCGGGCCCAAGCGCGTCGAGTTGGGCCTTGAGCGACTGGGCGGCAATGCTGCCGGCTTCGGCGATGGCGAAGGCCTGGTTTCGCTGGTCGGCAAGCTCCGCGCGCAGCTGCTCCAGGATGCCGTTCGAAGCGACCGCCTTGGCGAGGATCTGCTCCGCCCGGTCCGCTGTCCGGTTCCATGCGACCACAGGGCTCTCATCGGATGCCGGAGTATTGGGTGCGGCCGTTCCCGTTGGGAAAGTTTCGGTGGCTAATGTTCGGAGCGCATCCGTTGTGCCAGTCGCAGCCTCCTGCGCGCTGGTCCGGCCGACCGGCGCGATGGTGAGGCCAATGAAAAGACTGACCAGGAGGAGACCTGCCCACTGCCGACTCATGCTGTTTGTCCTTCGACTTTTCCGCCCCGGGGCGATCTTGCCTGACCGAGCCAGAGACAGGCAAGGCGGCGAGACGCAAATTGTGGGGAGGGCAAAGGTGATGACACCGTCGTTTATCCGCAGTTTTCCGGAGGCGGCAAAGCCTGGCGCCAGTTCGTCAGCGCCTGGATATGTTTCGGCGGCAATCCAATATGCCTGCATCATGGTCGATCGCGCTTCGAGCGCCGTTCGCTGTTAACATGCCGCCTGTTTGACTATTCAGGGAGATGCATAATGGACCGGTTCACGGGTGGGTGTCTGTGCGGCGATGTACGGTTTGTGGCGACGGGTCGGCCGTACCGGGTCGGCATGTGCCACTGTCTCGACTGCCGCAAACATCATGGCGCGCTTTTTCACGCTTCCGCGATTTTTCCTGCGGATGCGGTCACGATTGAAGGCGATACGGGAGACTATCAAGGGCGATGTTTCTGCCACCGTTGCGGCTCCTCCGTTTTCGGCCGATCGGAGGACGAAATCGAGGTGAACCTCGGCTCCCTCGATGCGCCGGATCAGTTGAAGCCGACCTACGAAAGCTGGATCATTCGCCGTGAATCCTGGCTACCGCCTTTTCCGCTTACAAGGCTCTACGAGCGGGATCGCGACCACACGACCCGGTTCGAGGATTGAGCCGTATTGTCCGCTCTTCATCGGTTGATCGCAGTGACCGCTCCCGGGTAACCTGCTCCGGAGAAACGGGAATCGCCGCGGGGTGAGCGCTGCGGCAATCAGACATGGGACGGACGGGTGAGCGACAGGTCCATAGGCATACGCGAGGCGGTGGCAGACGATGCGAAGGCGCTGGCGGATTATGCCGGGGCGCTGTTCGCGGAGCGGCTGACAACAATGTTCCTGCACGACAGCCCTCCAACGCAAGAGGATCAGCTCCGCTTCATCCAAGGGTTCGAGGCGGAAAACGCCCACCTGATCGTCGCGGTTAGCGGAAACGAGATCGTCGGCATGGCCGGGTTCAAGGGGCACGGCCGGCCGCAGCTTCGCCATGCCGGCATCATCGGTTTCGGTGTGGCGCAGCCTTACCGCCGGCAGGGCGTCGGGCTTCGTCTCCTGAACGGTCTGATTGTCTGGGCGGAGGCGGATCCGCTGCTGTCGCGTATCGAATGCGATGTCTTCGCCACCAACAAGGCTGCGTTGTCGCTGCTTGAAAAGTCCGGCTTCGAGCGGGAGGGCACTATGCGCCGGGCGATCGAAGTGGGCGGGGAAAAGATCGATAACTACCTGCTGGCACGGATCTGGTAGCGTTGCCTTTCCTGCCCGACCTTATCTCTCACCTGGATCCGGAAGCCCATAATGTCCACGCCTGAGTTCGATCCCGAGACGCAGCTTGCCATGATCGGCGAAATCTCGAACGCCTTCTCGGAAGCGGGAATCGAGCACTGGTTGTTCGGTGGTTGGGGTCTGGATTTCCTGGCCGGCAAGATCACACGGCCTCACGACGACATCGATTTCTTCATCTGGGATGGAGACTTCGACAAGGCGCTGAAGGTGCTGGCGCCGCTGGGTTATGAATTCCGCCCGGAAGCCTCCGGGGACTTCGTCAACGAGTCCGGCTTCGTCCGCAAGGACGGCTATTACGTTGAACTGGCGCGTCTGGTGCGGAAGGCGGACGGCGGCATTGCCACGCCGGGGCGCTATCTGGACTGGCCCTGGCCGACGCGCTCGTTCGAAGGGCCGCCGCTCAGCTTCCGGGGTATCACAGTGCCCGGCTGGGATGCCTACGGTCACTGGCATATCAAGATGGGCTTTTCCCGGCACGGCTCGAAGGATCCGCTGAGGGAGCAGGACAAGACCGATATCGAGATCCTGAAAAGCCTGACGGGCGACCTCTCAGCCCTGCCGGAATTCAACTAGGCAACGGGTGCCACCGCGTGCCAGGTCCAGAGCTGGGTTGCCAAATACTCCGCTGCGTCTTCGGAGAAATCCGCAGTCAGAAGCATCTCTATTTCGGCCAGGGTCATTTCCTCGTCCGCGTTGAGCCTGGCGGCAAGGTCGGCCAGTGCCGGAGCGGGGGGCAGTTCGAGGGAATGGCCGCGTCCGGCCAGAACCGCCTCGTCGTCGCGTTCCCGGTAGATGATGGGGAAACGGCCGAGACGCACGAGTTTCGCGTCCTCAGGCGGCAGCGCCTCGCGCGGGGGCGGGGGCGGTACGAGCGACAGGTTGGAGGCCGCGCGGGCGTCCTCGATCCACAGGGCGCGGGAGATGTCGACCGTCACCTGAAGGCCGTTGCCGTCATGCGCGGACGCTTTTAGCTCCGAGCCCGTTTCCATGTCTTCCAAGGCATGGGCGAGGGCCTGGTCGGCGGCGTGGCGCAGGGTTTCACCTTCGTCGGCATCCATCAGGCACAGGGCAAAGCCGATGGAAAAGTCTGGCGTGTAGCCGACATGAAATCCTTCCGTCGGCAGCACCATGATGTCGCCGGGGCCGATGTCGAATCGGGTCGCCTTGTCCAGGATCGCACCCGGATCGAAACAGGCCATGGTGCCGCCGGTGGCGGCCACGTAAGCCTCCTCGTCCCAAATGTACATCTGCTTGACGCCTGGACCCAGATGGAAATGCAGGATGCGGCCGACCTCCTGGTCGTGATGGGCGCCGAAGGGGCTGTAGCCATAGTCGCCGATGAAGATATGGGGTTCGGCGGCACCGAAGGCGGTGCCCGCCGTGTCGTAGATCCCGGTCAGGACCTCGCTCAGGCGCGCCTCGAAGGCGTCGTTTTCAAGGGGCGGGCGGTCGAGGACGATGCCGAAGCGGGTGCCGCCGAAGCGGCTGCGGCCCCAGGTTTCCAGATCCTCCGTCTCCGGCGGCTCGCGGAAAAGCTTCTGCTGCAGGTCCGGGCGCTGGGCGGTCTCGGTATAGGCGCGCAGGCAGCTCAGCCGGCTCTCGTCCGCCGAGACGGTCCGGAAGATCTTCGCAATGTCCGAGGCACTCAGGAACTGGTCTGAAAAGGCGCCCTTCAGCACGCAAGCCGTGCGGAAACCGCCGCTTATGGCGGCCAGTTCGCGAATGCTGTCGGAGCTAATCATCGGCGTGCTCCTCATGCGCGGTTTCTTCGATCGCGCGGGTGTCGAGCAGGAAGCGGCAGATGAAGGCCGCGGCATCCGGCTCGAATTCGGTTTCCAGCCGGGAGAGCATGTCACCCCAGGTCATGGTTTGAAGGGTGTTGAGGTCGTCGGCAAGTTCCTGCAGCAAAAGGCTTTCCGGCAGGGTCAACCGATTGCCGCGCGCATAGAGAGAGAGTTCGCCACTGTTGCCGGAGATCGCGTCGTCCTGTGTTACGAGCGGAAACGCTGTCCGGCGCCGGAAACGGGTGTTCGCCGAGGGCTCCGGCGTTTGGCCGATCTCGAGCGGGCAGGGGGTGAAGCCGGCATTGCTGACACGCTCGGCTTCGCGGATGCGTCCGCCGGTTCCGATCATCTCGCCCAGGGTGCGGGAGAGATCTTCTTCTCCAAGTTCGCCTGAGGGACCATCCGGTTCCAGGCAATCGAGAAATCTGGAAACCGCCATGTCGCGCAGGCGGGCCTCGGGTAGGCGCACGTTGGTAACGACGATCCCAGCGGAATAGTCCTCCGTTTCGCCGATATGGAAATAGTCTGCCGGCAGGAGGAAGGCGGAACCGGCCGGGATTTCGTAGACTTCGGCCGTATGGGCGATGGCGGGCAGATCATAGAAAGTCGATGTGCCGCCGGTGGCCGCCTCGAAAGCTTCCTGCGTCCACATGTACATGCGCTTCAGGCCCGGGCCGATGTGGAAATGAACCGCCGCGCCCTGTTCCTTGTCCTCGTGGACGCCGAAGGGGGTCTTGCCGTAATTGCCGGCGAAGACGAAGATCTCCTGGCTGCAGTTTTCTTCAGCCGTGCCTGCCTTGAGCGTCTTCCAGGGGCCGGCGACCCGTTCGGCAAGCTGCGGATTGAGTTGTTCCGCCCGGTAAATGGTGCAGCCCCAGCGTTCCGGGCCGAACATCTGCGTGCCCCAGGCTTCAAGCCCGCTGTCGCCTTCGGGGGGCGCGTCGAAGACCTGTCGTTCCGACTGGAAGCACTGACGGGAGCCGATGAAGACCCTCAGCAGAAGTTCCCGCTGCGGATGGTCGCGAAGGGCGCGCAGCATCTCGCAGATATCACCTTCGTCCAGCATTGTGCCGAAGGGAAAGTTTTCGATCACGATCGGCCGGGTCAAGCCCGCCGAACCCTCGCGCAGTTGCAGGATGGCCGATCCCAACGGATCCACATGTTCATTCATGAAAATAACCTAGCCGAATTGCAGCCGCGTGCAACGGATGTGCACTTCGATCAACGCGGTGCCCGAAAATGCAAAGACGAAAAATGAAAACGTCCCAACGGGTGGACCCGCCGGGACGCAAATTCTCGAAGTCGGTCCATGATAGGTCCGGACCCGTTGACGCTCCGCGAGAAGCGGGACCGGGTCATCTCATTCAATCAGCCGCGAACGCCGCCGAGCAGGTTGAGGGCCTTGGTCGCCTTCTTGGAAGAAGCTGCGGTGGTCTTGATGGACTTCAGTTCAATCTTCTTGCTCATTTCAATTCCTCAAAAATTGCTGTCGGTTTGCGATGAACCACGACACGTCAGCCCGCGTGGGCTACTTGAAAAGATTATCCTGCGGTAAAGGGATTTCAAGTGCAAAAAAGACATTTATTTCAGGGTGATGGATTGTTTCTGAGCTTTTCGGGTGTCCGGATCTGAGGTGCGTTGATCAGCATGACAACCGGTGGGTGGCGGAGTGTTTCTTGCCCTCCAGACGTCATCCTCGGGCTTGATCCTTGGGGCCATGCCGTTAGCCAGCCCTTCGGTGAAGCGGTGCTGTGCCGTGAAGGAGCGGCATGGGTGCCATGGTAGAGCCCAAGGGGCAAATATGGGCATGACGGTGGAGAGCTAGGGCGCTGTGTTGCCATACACTCAAACCGGCCTGCCAGCGGGCCCTCGCTTTAATCGCCTTCAAGCACCGAAATGCCGATGTCGGTGAGGGCCAGGGTTTCCCAGACGTTGACCGCTTCCGGATCTTCCGACCGCTCCCGGGCCATGGCCAGCACCTCGCGCTTCCAGCTCCGGTTGGGGAAGACGGCGAGCGCGTTGGAGAGGTCGAGTTTCAGGGTATCGGCCTTCACGCGCCATTCGCGGATCCAGGAGAAGTCGTATTCCGCGTGCGGATCGTAGAGCATGTGCAGGTGCTTCATGTCGTCGTGAAGCAGATCGAACTCGCTCTCCGGCTGATAGATGACCGGGCGGCCGCCTTTCGTGAAGAACCAGTGCTTGTCGAAAATGACGCCGATGGCCCGGTAGTCCTGATCCAATGCGTTCGGGTCGGCCAGGTACTGGGAGATCTGCGACATCGGCAGTTCGCCGGCACAGACGCAGGTGTAGCCGCCGCGGATGAACCCGTTGCCGCCGCGCAGGGTATGCGAAACGAGGATGTCGGCCATTATCGACTTGGCCTGGTCCTCAGTGCCCTTCAGCAGGTGAAACAGCTTGTTGTCGCGGTGGATCGAATGGAGAAGATCATGCACATGGTGGTATTCGAATTCCCAGCTCATCCGGTCATCCCAGGCAAGAAATCATTGTTCGGCCGTCATATAGATCGCAACGCCGTTGCCGAGGCAACTGCCGTTCGGCAAAGATTGACGGCTGACTGAGATTGTGCGGCAATCCGGCACCAATCAGCTGCGACCGCAGCGATATCGATTCGAAATTTGCAGATGCTGACCGAAGTCCAGACCCGTTTCCTGAAAGTCTCCTATATCGGCTATGTGGCCGCCCACCGCGCGGCCTTCGACAGGGGGGTGCTGGCGATCTTCCTGGTGGCGCAGGGGCTGACCAGCGGCCAGGTGGGCATGTTGCAGACGATCATGTTCCTGACCGCCATGGCGACGGAATTCCCGACCGGGCTGGTGGGCGATCATTTCGGCCGGCGGGTTTCCGTCGCCCTCGGGCTGGTCTGCCGGGTGATCTACTGCGCCGGCATGATGGTCGCGACCTCCTTCGGCCATTTCGTCGCCTTGTTCGTGGTGGTGGGCATCGGCCGCAGTTTCGTGTCCGGTTCCGACCACGCGCTGCTTTATGATGCGCTGAAGGCAGGCAAGGAAAATGCCGACTTCCTGAAGGTGGAGGCGCGCGCGCGCTCCGTCGGCGGCATTTCGCTGAGCCTTGCCATGGCCGGAGGCGGCATTCTGGCGGATCTCAGCTGGAACATGCTGTTCCTGGTCTATCTTGCGACAACCTTCGTCAGCATGGCGATCTGGGCGGCGGTGTCCCTGTCGGCCGCGGGCAAGGCGGGGGAAGAACTCGTCCGCGACGACAAGAAGGACGCGCCCAAACCGACGAAGCAGCTCCTCGATTTCGCGCTTGGCACGCGCAAGGGGCGCGCGTTCTCCCTGGCCGTATTCGGCATGGCCCTGATGGGCGCGATCGTGGCGCCGTTCTATTTCTTCGCCCAGGCGGCGATGGCTGACTATGGCCTCGACTTCAAGATCATCGGCGTGCTTTACGGCGGGATCGAGTTCATCGCCAGCCTCGCGGTTCTGGCCTCCGCGCCAATCGAGCGGCGCTACACCTTTCCCACCATCGGCGCGGTCTTCTGTGCGTTGATTGCCGTCGCTTTCTTTGCGGCGTCTTTCGGCACGCTGCCGTGGCTGCTGGTCGGCTTCTTTCTGGTGGTGTTGACCTCGCCGGTGTTCGATATCGTCGCGCTGCATTATCTGCACCGCAAGCTGCCATCGTCGATCCGGGCCTCGGCCCTGTCGGCCGGGTCGCTGGTGCTGACGCTGATGATCGCCGCCGGCTACTGGGTCTATGGTCTCTCCGTCGACCTGCTCGGCAACGCCGGCACCTTCGCCGCCGCGGGCGTGGTGTCCCTGCTGGTGGTGGTGATCATCGCCAGCCTGAGCAAAGGCGGCGCTACACTGCGCCCCTATATGCGGGGTGCCCTGGACAAACGATGATGGATCTGGACGCTCATTTCGAAGACGGCCTGTTCGACTGCCCGAACTGCGGTGAGGCGCAGGGTTTTCAGCTGATTTCCCACGGCGGTAGCCAGCGGACCATATTCGTGCGCCGGTTTTTCGGCGGCAAGGGCGAGCCGGCATTCGAATGCGACGGTTGCCAGGAGGTGACGCCGGTGACAGCGGCTTTAAGCAACGGCACTCCGATCGCCGCGGCGGCGCTTAGGCATTCGGTGACCGACCTTCTGGCCGGGATGGTGATCAGCGACGGGGAGGTTCTGGACGAGGAACGCGATCTGATCTTTCGCATCCTCGACGCCCTGCATATCCCCCATGGGCCCTTGCTGAAGCGCATGGAAGACTGGCAGGAGACACCTCCTGAAGAGGACGGGATCCTTGCAAACCTCGATCGCTATCTGCCCTATCTGGACCGCAAGGCGCGCGCGATCCTGCTGGAGGCCTCCTATCACATGGCGGTGGTCGACCGGTTTTTCCACGAAAACGAGCTGCGGTTTTTAAAGAAGATCGCCGCGAAGCTGGATATTCTGCCCGGGGAATTCGAGATCATTATCGACCTTGCCCAGGAAGAAGCGGCGTTCTTCACCAGCCTGCTGGATCATTTCGACGCCATCGAGAAGCAGAGCCGCGAACACGCGGCCCGGGCGTTCTTCCCGGAGCCGACCTGAGGTGGGCAGAGAAACCAGGGGCAGTCTGGCTCAGGCCACTGCCTTTTGTGGCGCGGTGCCTTCCAGAAGGGTCGCCAGGGTGTCGTTGCCGACGATGAAGTCTTCAAGGGTCAGGCCGTCGAGGGCGCCGTAGAAGGCTCCGAGGGCGACAACAAGGGCGGATTTCAACCGGCAGGCCGGGGTCAGCGGGCAGGTGTTGCCCTCCTTCTTGAAGCACTCGGCGAATTCGGCGGACGGCTCAAAGGTCCGGATCACCTCGCCGACATTAATGTCGGCGGGCTGTTGGGCCAGCTTGATGCCGCCGCCGCGCCCGCGCGCAGTCGCGAGATAGCCCTTGTGGGCCAATACGTTGACCACCTGGGCGATGTGGGTTTCGCGCGCATGGCAGACGCGGGCGATTTCGCCCTTGGTCGCCACCTTGTCCTGATTGACGCCGCAAAACATCAGGATCCGCATGGCGAGATTTGTACGGGTGGTCAGGCGCATGGCTGAAGCCTTGAATGATTGAATACATATACAGAATACATCTTTAAGCGCTGTTTTGCAACGCCTTCTGGCGAGATTGGCTCGATCCTGGCCGTGGTGTCACCGCACCTTCTGTGGCCAATATACAGCACTCTCTTTCCTCCTCTCTCTCAATAATAATCATAAAAAACAACGATATAGCCGAGGGTGCGACACTGTGCGCAGCTAATTTCGAGGATGTGAATGTTTTTGCTCTGGCATTTGATCGGTGCCGGTGCTAGCTCTGACTTAAGGTGTATTTAAGATACACATTTAAACGGAGCCACGTCATGGAACTCGATGTCGTCGAGCTGTCGCGCCTGCAATTCGCGATGACAGCCATGTATCACTTCCTGTTTGTGCCCCTCACGCTGGGGCTTTCCATTCTCGTTGCCATCATGGAGACGGTCTATGTCATGACCGATCGCCTGATCTGGCGGCAGATGACCAAATTCTGGGGCACCCTGTTCGGGATCAATTTCGTCCTGGGGGTCGCGACAGGGATCACCATGGAATTCCAGTTCGGGATGAACTGGAGCTATTACAGCCACTATGTCGGCGACATTTTCGGCGCGCCGCTGGCTATCGAAGGCCTGATGGCGTTCTTCATGGAGGCCACGTTCGTCGGGCTGTTCTTCTTTGGCTGGGAACGGCTTGTCGAAGGTCAAGCACCTGATGGTCACCTGGCTGGTCGCTATCGGCTCCAATTTCTCCGCATTGTGGATCCTGATCGCCAACGGCTGGATGCAAAACCCGATCGGGGCCGAACTGAACCCGTTCAGCATGCGCATGGAGATGACCAGTTTCTTCGACGTCGTCTTCAACGAGGTGGCGCAGGCCAAGTTCGTCCACACGGTGTCTGCCGGCTATGTCACGGCGGCCATGTTCGTGCTCGGTGTTTCGGCCTGGTACATGCTGAAAGGCCGTCACACGGAACTGGCCCGGCGTTCGATGACGGTTGCCGCCAGCTTCGGCCTGGCCTCGGCGCTTTCCGTCGTCGTTCTCGGCGATGAAAGCGGCTATTCGGTCACCCACTCCCAGAAGATGAAACTGGCGGCCATCGAGGCCATGTGGGACACGGAGCCGGCGCCTGCCTCCTTCACCCTGATCGGCTTCCCGAACCAGGAAACGCGGGAGACCCATTTCGCCCTGCATATGCCTTATGCCATGGGCCTGATCGGTACCCGGTCTCTGACCAAGGAGATCCCCGGCATCAACGAGCTGGAAAAGGACGCGGAACGTCGGATCCGGTCCGGCATGATCGCCTATGACGCCCTGACGGAAATCCGCAAGGATCCGGCGGCGGCCTCGGAAGAGGCCAAGGCCCGGTTCGAAGAGCACAGCGCCGATCTCGGCTTCGCCCTGCTGTTGAAGCGTTATATCGACGATCCGCGCCAGGCAACTGATGCCCAGATCACCATGGCGGCGGAAGACACTATCCCCACCGTCTGGCCCCTTTTCTGGGCGTTCCGGATCATGGTGGCGCTAGGCTTCGGCTTCATCGGGGTGATGGTCTATTTCTTCTATGTCGCCAGCTTCAAGGCGATGACCTTCCCGAAACCGGCACTGATGCTAGCGGTCATCCTGACGCCGGCACCGTGGATTGCCGCAGAGCTCGGCTGGTTCGTCGCCGAATTCGGCCGGCAGCCGTGGACCGTGGACGGCGTTCTGCCGACGGTCCTGTCGGTCTCCCATCTCAGCATCACCCAGGTCGCGCTGACGCTGGCCGGCTTCGTCGCCCTCTACAGCGTCCTGTTCCTGATCGAGATGGGCCTGATGATCAAATACATCCGGAAGGGCCCTTACATGGACGTTTCCGGTACCGATGACTGGTCCGGCGTTTCGACGCCGCGCTCCCCGAACGCGCCGGTCTCCGGCCTCACGCCTGCGGAGTAAGTCCCATGATCCTGCATCAACTCATCGACTTCGACGTCCTGCGCGTCATCTGGTGGCTGCTGCTCGGCGTCCTGCTGATCGGCTTCGCCCTGACCGACGGCTTCGACATGGGGGTCGGCGCGCTCTTGCCCTTCGTCGCCAGGACCGACCTGGAACGGCGGGTCGCCATCAACACGGTCGGCCCGGTCTGGGAAGGCAACCAGGTCTGGTTCATCCTCGGCGGTGGTGCCA
>NZ_CAXXSJ010000063.1:0-111256 GCF_963675095.2 uncultured Roseibium sp.
TGGCGGACACTTCGCGGCGGATGGCCTGTCCCACGCTGAGGATGGATTCCTTGGCCATGCTTTCCGGCTCTGCGAGGCGCAGGGCAACCTCGGTCATGCCGCGGGCGACGATGCGCATTTCCTGCGCGCGCCAGATCATCATGGCCATGACGAAGAAGAAGATGACCGGGACGACGATGCCGATGCCGGCCAGAATCAGTGCAGGCGAATTCGCAATGGAGCCGAAGTCGGTGATCGTGGAGAGCTGGTCGCCGAAGGAAGACGCGAACAGGCTGCTGCCGACGCCGATCCACAGCACGCTAAGGGCGAGCGCACCCCAGAATGGTGTCGAGGACGGGCGGCGCTGAAGCGCGAAAATAAGGTTGCCGATATTGCGGCGGTCATCGTTGGCTGCAGGCGGGCGGCTGCCCGCGGCCGCCGCGCCGGCGCGATGCGCGCGCTTCGTCGCGGGAGGTCTTGGCGTCCTGTCCCTCGGGTGTTTCGGGGGCGGAGCGGGCCGCTGCGTCATCGCTTGCCGAAGCGCTGGCTGTTTCTGCCGCCACCTCGTCCGCGAATTCCGGTCCGCCAAAATCGAGCTTTAGGGGCCTCTTCGACAGCAGACAGAGCTGCTTCCGCCGGGTCTTTAACCTTCGGGGGATTTGCCATATTTGGATCGCCTCACGTCCGTACTCAATACACTTCGGTATTCTCGGCTGCCCGAGAGGTCTACCGAACGCTTTGACCCCGGAATCGACAGGAGGAAGCGACAGGCGCTTTCCTCAATCGATGCTTCCGTGGCCTGGCTCGTTGGGGGGCCGCCGCTGACCGCTGAGAGCATATTATGCCGAACAGCCTTTTCCCCACCTTGCCGCATCGCTTTACCTAATGGCACACTCTCTCCTAATGAACAAGAAACAGCAATGCTGTTAATGACCTAGGAACGGCTGACAATGTCGATTAAGAGCACTGAAGAAGGTCCTGGAAAAGCTGAAAAAGGGGCTGCGAAAGGACGGTCGAAAACGGTTGTGCCGACATCCGCGCAAAAACGCTGGTTGTCCAAAGGGCTGAATCAGCCGGGTGGAAAGCTGCCCCCTTTTCGATGACGCAGGACGCGAAGTTCCAGCCCGCACAATTCGCGCCTGTATTGCCGCAGGCTGGGCAGAGCCTTGGTTTTCCAACCCAATCAAGCCTGACTGGCTCGTCTGCAAGCTGACGACAAGTGGTGCAGCGGCGCTCGGAGCAACCGGAAAATCGAAAAAGAGTTAACGCCATTTCCTGCTCGCGCATGCCGATCGGGAAGGCAAAAGCCGCGCCGGCAAAGGAGTTTTGACCGGGGCTCCCCAAAAGCCGCCTAAATATGCGTTAACCAATTTTTCAGTTTTTTGGGGATGTTGCCGCCCGGCGACCCGTTCGCCACGGTCTTAACGAGTTGTTCGGCCATCGAGGGCCATGATGATTTTGTCATAACCGGCAAGTCCAGGGAGGAGGGCTGCTGGAACGAACGCTTTAAGCGAGGGCAACTCAATGGCCATGACTTCCACATCCCGGCAGCAGAGCCGGCTTCACTTCCAGGCTCCGATCGATCTCGTCCGGCTTGCCGCCAACACGTTGGGCAACCGGGATCTCGAAATCCAGGTTCTGCGCCTGTTCGTGACCCAAAGTACCGCGGCGATGAAGAGACTTTCGGAAGAAACGGACACCGGTGTTGTGCACGATCTGGTGCACACGCTGAAGGGCTCGGCCCGCGCCGTGGGCGCGAGCGCCGTTGCGGAGCGGTGCGAAGAACTTGAGCAGAGGCTGGATGCGGCCGGGGCGCCTGATTTGTCAGACTTGGTCCAGGCGGTGGACGAGGCGAATGGCTATATCGCCAACCTGCTGACGGACTGAGACGGAAACCGCGCTGCCGGACATAGACCGCATAGGCGTCGTTCCGGGCGCCGTTTCCGATGCCATTTTAGGCATTCGGCGGCTGGTATTTGTGCGGTTTCAATAATCAGAAACCTTGACGTTTGCCTGCGAACGTATATGTCGGGGCTGAGTTATCGTCTAACCCCTCCTGTAATTACCTGATCAGACGCGGATCATGCCGAAAATCACTTATATTGCTGCCGATGGCGCACAGACCGAGGTCGAAGCCGCCGAAGGCTCTACCGTCATGGAAAATGCCATCAAGAACATGGTTCAGGGCATCGAGGCCGAATGCGGCGGTGCCTGTGCCTGCGCGACCTGTCATGTCTATGTGGACGACGCCTGGACGGACAAGGTCGGCAAGCCGGAGCCGATGGAAGAGGACATGCTGGACTTTGCCTATGACGTGAAGCCGAATTCGCGCCTGTCCTGCCAGATCAAGGTGACCGGCGATCTGGATGGCCTGGTCGTCCACGTTCCCGAGCGCCAAGCCTGATCGGACGACATGAACCGGCCGGCGTTCCACCGGCGGCCGGTCGGATCTCATATTATAAAGCTAGCAGATCTTCCCGAGCCCGAATTGATGTCGGGTTACATGTAGATCGGCTTTTGAACCTCATTATGAATCGATAGCTGCATTCCGGGGCAATCACCTGATTGCTTTGCGAAGGCGCGTTGCCAGTCGCCGCGATCCGGCTGACGGCTGCAAATCCTGGCGTGCGTCTCTCGGCTGGACAGGTGCACCAAATCCCGGGTGCATGTTGCCCACCTGGCAGGACCCACATCTTCAGACCATCCGCGGCGTTTTTCGACGGCGCGTTGTGGACACCGGTCTCCCTTCCCGATCGGAGTTGACGGTCACCGTGTTCAATACGGTGATGGTCGCCTGCGCCTCCTCTAGTTCAACAGTCAGTGCTCCGGTCAGGGCGGCCGGTTCCTCCTGCCTTACAGTCAACAAACGTGGCGTTGGTAATCCTTTGTCTTTTGGTGTATTATTTAAAAAGACAACTTTCAGTATAAAATTTTTATTTATTTAGAATCATACATTTAAGCGAGTGGAGGGATAATCATGTACCTTTCCGACGAGACTATCGAAGCCGCACTGCTTTCCGGCTCTCATGAAAGCGAACTGCGCAAAGAGCTTGGGGGACGCGACCTATGAGGAACTGCGCGGTCTCGGTGCCGAGTTAGGTGCCGGCACTCCCGTCCCGGCCGCTCCCGCCGGTGTTTCACCGCAGGAAGTGTTCGGTTTGGGAAAGCCGCGGAAGGCAATTTATATCCTGCCAGGCATCATGGGATCGAAGCTCTCGGTCAAATCCGATCTTCGCGACAATCTCATCTGGTTCGATCCGGCTAGTATCGTCCTCGGTCAGGTCGACAAACTCAAATTCAGGCCCGGCAAGGACAATGTCTTTGCATCGGGCGTGTTCTGGGCGGCCTATGGCTGGCTGCGGCTGAAGTTGAGCGTTGCCGGATACAAGACCCGTTTCCTGCCTTTTGACTGGCGGTACCCCACCGTTGAACTCGGCGACGCCCTCTACAAGCAGATCGTGGCGGATGGCGACAGCGACGTCACGTTGATCGCCCATTCCATGGGGGGGCTCGTGGCCCGGCAGATCGCCAAGCTGGACGCGAGCACCAAAAAGATCAGCCGGGTCATAACGCTCGGCACGCCCAACAACGGTTCCTACTCGCCCGTGCAGGTGTTCCGGAACGTGCATTCGATGGTCACGAAGCTCGACAGGCTCGATCCTATCCACTCCGCTGAGGACATCATTCAGGACGTCCTGCGCGATTTCCCGGGGCTGGTGGAAATGATGGCCGGACCCGAAGCTGCGACCGGCGGAGAATTTTTTCGATCACGCGAACTGGCCCAACTCCGGAACGCGGCCGGTGCAGAAGGTGCGCTGGACGCCGCCCTTGAGGCGCATAACGACTTACCGCTTCCGGACGAACGTTTTCACCAGATCATCGGCATCGGCGAGGAAAACGATCGTCGCGGCTGAAAAGACGGGCAACGAATTGCAGTTCCGCTATTCGCTCGACGGCGATGGAACAGTGCCGCGCGATCTGGCGGAAATGGACGGCCTGCCGAAGACCTTCGTGGAGGAAAGCCATGGGGGACTGGTAAAGAACCGGTCGGTGCTGTCCACCCTGGAAAGGCTTCTGGAAGGCAAACCCCCCCGTACGCTCGCCGAGCGGGACAGGCATGTATCCAGTGTGCTCTTTGAAACCGTCGCCGTGGAGGTGGTGTCGGAGGAAAAACTGCGTGCGCGCCCCATGCCGCAGGTCGACGAAACGGCGGGCGTCCAGGATCTCGCCGAAGAGTTCCTCGGCGCGCCGAGCAGGCCTGCACCTGCAGCGGGTCGGGTCCTTTCAGTGGCTGCTGCCCCCGAAATTCGTATGATCGGCGGTTATCCGGCCAACCTCATCCTGCAAGCGACCGAGAACTGGGAAAAGGCCGCTCCGTTGCGCGAGAAGGGCCAAGCGGCGGTCGAAGACGGCAAAGCCTTCCAGGCGGAGAGCGATGTGCGCCGGCCGATTTACGCCAAGCGCAAGGTCAGTCAGCTGATCCAGATCGCAGCGGAAACAGCCGGGGTGGTTTCGATGCCTGCCTCGCTTGAACGCGTCGTGGCCATGGCGGAGCGCAACCCGGCCGAGGCGATCGACGCGCTGCTCAACGAACGCGTCCTCAACGAAGCCGAGGAATTCCTCTCCGTGCTGTTTGTGAAGCGCGCGGCGATCGTCAACAAGTCGGTCGGGCGTATCGTGGCGCGCGGAACGCGTCAGGGCTTCGGCACGGGTTTTCCTCGTCGCGCCGGGTGTGCTGATCACCAACCATCATGTCCTGGGCACAGCTTCGGATGCGCGGAACGCGGCGGTGCAATTCGACTACGAGCTGAACGCCCGCTACAGGCAGCTGAGTTCGGAGACGTTCGAGTTCCGGCCGGATGATCTCTTCTTCTCCGATCGGTCGCTCGATTTCGCGCTGGTCGCCGTTGCGGAAACCGGCCTGGACCAGGGTTATTCTCTGAACGACTACGGCTATCTGCCGCTCGATGAAAAGGTCGGCAAGATCCGGGCGGAAGCGCCGGTGAACATCATCCAGCATCCGCAGGCCGGCCTGAAGCAGGTGGTGTTCCGCAGCAGCAAGATCTTCCCGCTTCCGTCCGAACTGGATCCCGGCAATTCCTATTCCGGCAAGTCCATCGACATCGCCGCACATTACTCCGGAGACACCAAGCCCGGCTCCTCCGGCAGCCCCGTCTTCAACGACACCTGGGAAGTCGTTGCCCTGCATCACAGCGCCGTCGCCGAGATGGATGCGCAGGGAAAGATGCGTATGAAGGACGGCGACTTGAAGCTGCCTGCGGACATCCTCGACGGCGACGACATCAAATGGGTCGCAAACGAGGGCATTCGCGTTTCGAGGATCATGAGACACTTGCGCGGACTGGAAAAGGACGGCGTGTTCCGGGGACGCGAGCGGGAACTCGTTCAGCGGGTCTTAGCGGTCGGCGACAAGGCCACCTCGAATGGCGCGTTCAACAGGCCGATGCCGCGCCGGATATTCTCCGTCATCGCAGATCTCGACGCGCCCGAAGTTCAAGAGGAAGCGGTGCCGGTCGTCGAACCCGAGCGGGACACCCAGAGTTCTCGAGGTGAGCAAACCCCTGCACCAGGTTTTTCGGTGGTGCAGACGCCGGGCGGTGTCGCGATCACCGTGCCACTCACTGTCCAGTTGTCGCTTGGTCAGGCCGGTTTGCCGACGCTCTCAGCTGGGACCGGGGGAACGCCATCGCCTTCTTTATTCCTCGGTGGTCAGGGTGCCGTCAGTCCTGCAACTGAAGGCGAATTCGCCGAGGAACGGCGCTATGCCGTCTCCGATCTGGCCGACCGGACAGGATATGACGCGGATTTCCTAGGTGTCACGGTTCCTTTCCCCAGCCTTCGCGATACCGCCCCGGGACATCCGGCGCAGAGGCTCGACAATGGCAAGACCCTGCTTGACTACGATCACTACAGCGTCGTGATGAACGCTGACCGGCGCATGGCCTATGTCTCCGCCGGGAACCACGATCCCGCCGCGCCTTTCAAGCCCGCGCGCGGCAAGGAGCCCTGGAGCTTCGATCCAAGGCTTTCAGAAAGCGAGCAAGCGGGAGGTGAACTCTACAAGAACAACGATCTGGACCGGGGGCATTTGCTGCGCAGGGTCGACGGGTCCTGGGGGTTCGACAAACAGGCGGCCGTTCGCGCCGATCACGACACCTATTTCTGGACCAATATCACGCCACAGCACAAGGCCTTCAATCAGTCGAAACTCAAAGGGGTTTGGGGCGAGTTGGAAAACTCGGTCATGCGGCAGGCAACCGCAACGCAGACCCGGTTTTCCGTCTTCAACGGTCCGATTTTCGGCAAAAACGACAGATCTCATCGCGGAGTAAAGATCCCGGCCGGCTTCTGGAAACTCATCGCCTTCACGATAGACGGCCAGCTCCATGCGTTGGCGTTCCGTCTGGGGCAGGAAGAACTGCTCGTGGACATTCCGCTGGAAAGGATCCTGCCGGAGGAATTCGGCGTCTTCCAGATCCCGATCTCGGAGCTGGGCGTTCTCGTTCATATGGATTTCGGTCCGCTGGAGGCCGCGGACACGCTCTTGAAACGCCAGACCTCGCTGGAAAGCCTTGCGCCGGGACACCGTCAGATAGAGATCCGCCAACCCGGCAACATCGTCGTCTGAAGCCATCCGGGGTCGAGACTCTCGTCTCCCTCCGGAACGCTATTCCGCGGCCTGGGGCGCGGGCTGGCGGAACCAGAAGGCGACTTCATTGCCCGCGGATGGATTGTTCGGGATGATGCTGGCCAGGAACAGGCTGGCGCCGGCCATGGCCGCACCCGCCAGGAACACGGCGGCAGGCGAGTAAAGCCAGATGAAGCCGAAGACGACGGGAATGAAGACCGCGGCGATGTGGTTGATCGTGAAGGCGACGCCCGAGGTCGGTGCAATGTCGCCCGGATCGGCGATTTTCTGGAAGTAGGTCTTGATCGCGATCGCAATGGCAAAGAAGGCGTGGTCGACCACATAGAGCCCGGCCGCGACATTCTCATTGGTAACGAAGGCATAGCTCAGGAACACCACGATCAGGCCGACATATTCCAGCATCAAGGCCTTGCGCTCGCCGAAACGGACGATCAACTGGCCGATCTTGGGTGCCAGCGCCATGTTGAACAGGCCGTTCAGCAGGAATAGCCCTGCGACTTCGTGAACGTCATAGCCGAAGCGCTCGACCATGAGAAAGCCGGCGAACACCGTGAAGATCTGCCGGCGGGCGCCGGCCATGAAGGTCAGCGCATAAAACAGCCAGTAGCGCT
This sequence comes from uncultured Roseibium sp., assembly GCF_963675095.2. Taxonomy (GTDB): domain Bacteria; phylum Pseudomonadota; class Alphaproteobacteria; order Rhizobiales; family Stappiaceae; genus Roseibium. The sequence goes on from NZ_CAXXSJ010000063.1 coordinate 7,261, forward strand.
TGCGCAGGATCAGTTTCTTGCGCTGGGGGAAGCCTTCCTTGAATTTCGGAAAGGCGACCAGCAGAAAAACCAGGACGACAAGTGTCAGGCTGCCGGAGACCAGGAAGACGCTGGTGAAGGACAGATCGAACATTTTCCAGCCGATGAAGATCAGGCCATAGGCGACAAGCTGGGCAAAGGCGCCAACGGCGATGATCTTGCCCATGCTGGCCGCCGCCGTGGCCTTGGGAAGCCATTGCAGGGACAGGGACTGGGCCATGGTCTCGTAGTAGTGGAACCCGAGCGACATGATCAGCGTGGTCGCATAGAACCCGATCTCGGTCGGAAAATAACCGGTGGCCGCAACGCCGAGGCCCAGGAACGCCAGCGAGATGTAGGCGACCGTCTGCTCGCGCATGATCAACAATAGGAAGATCGCGGCGAAGCTCAGGAAGCCGGGAATTTCCCGGATCGATTGCTGGATGCCGATTTCACGGCCGGTAAAGGCGAGTTCCTGAACGGCGAAATTGTTCATCAGGTTCCACCAGCCGGCAAAGGACAGCTGCATGGCACCTGCCATGATCATCAGGAGAACGGCCGGGGAGCGCCACCCGGTGAGGGCGGTGGGAGCGGCGCTGCGGGTGAAATAACTCATCTTCGCGGACCCAAATATATTACGTCAGGTTTGTTGACGTTTTAGGGTGTTCCGCTCTTGCGTGTTAGCGCTGTTTTGTCATCATATATCTTCAATTCGCCAAATAACGGTTTTCGGAGAGCCTCGTGCCGATACATCCTGAGCTTTCGCATTTCCCGAAGGAAAGGATCGCCGCAAAGATTATCGGGTTTGCCTCCTCGCAGCCGCGCGGTTCGGTGACCGAGTGGCATTCGCACGAAACGGCTCAGCTGTTTCATGTAGTCAAGGGATCGCTTGCGATCCGTACGGAACGCGGCACCTTTTTCGCACCACCGGAACGGGCGGTCTGGCTGCCGTCCCGGTTGCCCCATGAGACCCGGTACCTGTCCGACACCGAGATCCGCTATCTCTACATACAAAACGACGTGGCGATGGATCTGCCGCAGGAGCCTCAGGTGCTGCAGGTCACAAGGCTGCTGCGGGAGCTGATCCTGGAATTCATGTCCTATCCGCGTCGGGAAACGGCAGACGGGCCGGCGGCGCGGATCGGCGAGGTGATCCTGGATCAACTCAAGATGCTTCCGGTTTCGCCCCTGCAGCTGCCGATGCCGCAGGATGCGAAACTGCGGGCGCTGTGCGAGGGAATCGTGCGCTGCCCGGCCGATGTTCCAGCCCTTGCTGCCGCCGCAGCGGCTTGCGCCATGTCGGTGCGTTCGTTCGAACGGCGGATCCGGGACGAAACCAACATGAACTACCGGACCTGGTGCCGGCAGGTGAAGCTGTTCCGCGCGCTTGAGCTGCTGTCGGCCGGCCGGCCGGTTTCGGATGTGTCCCACAAGCTGGGCTATGAAGGGCCGAGTGCCTTTGTTTCGACGTTCAGGAAAGCTTTCGGGGTAACACCGGGCCGTTATTTTTCCGACAAGCTTCAAGATTGATCTGGCTCATGGCGCGCCGATAGGCAAAAATCCGAATATCAACGCATTCAAAACCTTGGGGTGGAATATGTTCAAGAAAATACTCCTGCCGATCGATCCGGCCGAAACCAGCTTTGCCGATGATGCATTGGCCAAAGCGGCACAGTTTGCCAAGGATTACGGCGCAAAGGTCCATTTGCTTGCCGTCTGTCCGGAAGTGCAGAGCTTCGTGGCAAGCCAGCTGCCGGAGGACTTTCAGGCGAAGGAAGTCGCTGAAACCCAGGCGATCCTCGATGGTGTCGTCGGCAAACTGGGACTGCCGAAAGAGGACGTCACTTCGGAAATCCGAGTCGGCACGGTCTATCACGAGGTGATCGAAGCGGCGAACGACAGCGGCTCCGACCTCGTCCTGCTGCACTCGCACAAGCCCGGTTTCGCGACCTATTTCATCGGCTCCAACGCTGCGCATATCGTGCGTCATGCGCCGTGTTCGGTGATGGTATTGCGGGACTGACAGCAAGCCGTGCTGCGTATAACGTGACTGCTATCCGTTTCGGGACATGAGGGCGGCGATCGCCACATAGCGGAACGGATAGTGCTCCGGTTTCTCCCGGAGCCTTTCTTTCGCACGGGTGTAGATCTGCGCAACAAGCCTGTCCAGATCCGGATGCTCGCTGAGAGCCATGCGAAGCACGGCCTCCGTAAAGGCGCGAAAAAAGTCGACATAGGACTGTGCGTACCGGTCCAGGTCGCCGTCCCGCTTGTAGGCTTCGACAAAGGCGACCGGCACTTCGTAGCTTTCCGCCCTGTTCAGCGTGAAGAGGTCCGAAATAGGCCCGGGCCGCCGCAGGGGCGCGACAAGTTCGTCGAGGTTGCGGAAATAGACCGGTTGATAATACCGGACATAGGTTTCCTGGTCGATGTCGCCGCTATCGACATGATCGAGTACCGCGTCGTTAAGCAGGTCGTAAATCCCGTCACAGGTGCGGGCCTCGTCGTTGCCGCCGAAAACCTGCAGCAAAACCTTGCCACCGGGGCGGAGTTCGGCGGCCCGGGCTTCCAGAAACGAGGCGACATCTGCCTCGGCGAGGGCAGAGAAGGTGCTCCGGTCCGCCGTGCTGACTGATCCTCGCGACCGGACGGGCCCCGGTCCGTTCGGCAGAATATAGTCCGGCAGGTTTTCAAGCGGTCGCTTAGACAGGAAACCGATTGCATTAAATGTGGTGGCAAGATCGAGCGACCCCGGCAGTAGAAGCTGATCGAACATGGACCCGGGCACGACCGAGGAATAGGCGGACGGATCGGCGTAGATCGACTGTCCGCCGGCGCGCAGGGTTCTCAAGAGGGTTGAAAAGTCGTTGGTCGGAAGGTCGCTGTGCACAGTTTGGACTGCGCAGTCGGTAACCTTGCGGAGGGAACTGATGGCGTGCCGCATCACCTGGATGGAATTGCCGCCTTCCGAACAGCCGAAATCCGCAAAAGCGACATTGGATGCATCCAGCAGTCCGGGGATCGTCGTTACTGCTTCGTCTAGCCAGGGAAGGATTGCGGCAATCGCCGCCATCTGGGGTTCGGAATTGGCGTTGTAGAAGCCGCCGCCGATCATTCCGGTGGTTGAACTGTGCGCAGCCATATTGCTGTCAGGTTTGCCGCCGCCGTCAATCATCGTGTCAGGTCCTCCGGTATTCGTCGCTTTTCGCCAGGTCGGAATACAGGGCGTGCCGGCTTATCTGGCGAGCTCCTTCATGGCCTCCGTGAGGCCTTCCACGGTCAGCGGATACATCCGGCTTTCCATCAGCTCATGCAGCATCTTGATGGAATGGGTATAGCCCCAATGCTCCTCGCGCACGGGATTGAGCCAGACGGCGCTCTTGTAAAGGTCGGTGACCCGCTTGATCCAGTCGCAGCCCGGTTCCTCGTTCCAGTGTTCCACCGAACCGCCGGCATAGGCGATCTCGTAGGGGCTCATGGACGCGTCGCCGACGAAGATTACCTTGTAGTCCGACGGGTATTTGTGGAGCACGTCCATGGTGTCGATGCGCTCGGCATGGCGGCGCTTGTTTTCCTTCCACACGTATTCGTAAAGGCAGTTGTGGAAGTAGAAATGCTCCATGACCTTGAATTCGGACCGTGCGGCGGAGAACAGCTCCTCGCAGACGCGGATATGATCGTCCATGGACCCGCCGATGTCGAAAAACAGGAGCACCTTGACCGCGTTGCGCCGTTCCGGGCGCATCCTCACGTCCAGAAGACCTTTATGGGCGGTTGAGCGGATGGTGTTGTCGAGATCCAGTTCTTCGGCTGCCCCGGTGCGGGCGAAATTGCGCAGGCGCTTGAGGGCGACCTGAATGTTGCGGGTGCCAAGCGCCAGGGTGTCGTCCAGGTCCTTGAACTCGCGCTTGTCCCAGACCTTGACCGCCCGCCGATGCCGGCTTTCCTTCTGGCCGATGCGCACGCCTTCGGGGTTGTAGCCATAGGCGCCGAAGGGAGAGGTGCCGGCGGTGCCGATCCATTTGCTGCCACCCTGGTGGCGCTTTTCCTGTTCCTTTAGCCGCTCGCGCAGGGTTTCCATCAGCTTCTCGAAGCCGCCGAGCGCTTCGATCTGCGCCTTCTCTTCTTCGGTAAGGTGCTTTTCGGCGAGCTTCTTCAGCCACTCTTCAGGGATTTCCCCGGCAGGGGCCTCGCTCAAGAGGTCGAGCCCCTTGAAGACATGACCGAAGACCCGATCGAAGCGATCCAGATTGCTTTCGTCCTTCACCAGGGCCGTGCGGGCGAGATAGTAGAAATCCTCGACCTTGCGTTCGGCAAGATCCAGTTCAAGGGCTTCCATCAGCGACAGATATTCGCGCAAGGAAACCGGAACGCCGGCGGATTTCAGCTCTGTGAAAAAGGTAATGAACATGAGGAGACGTTAGCGGGAAAGGGCGAAGCGGGGAAGAGGCCGGTTCGCCCTGCCGAGTCATTTTCCTTCGGATTTGAAAATCCCGACGATGACTCGAAACGGTGCGGTCAGACGCCAAGACATGGAAGACCGCATGGACTTCAACTCCAAAATCCTGGCTTCGAGTTGCCGTGCCTGGGCCTTTTTCTTGTCGTTCGTCTCCTGCAGTTTCGCTTCCAGCCTTCGGGCATTCTTTTTCAACGCACGAATGTCTTCGCATCTGAGAGCGTATTTTTTCTGCTGCCTTGAGAGTTCCTTGGCCAGCTTTTCCGCATCTTTTTCCCTGCGGCTAAGATCGTTCCGGTACTCACTCAAAGCCCTGTCGCGCTCGGTATCGAGGATCTGATTGAAGCACCTTGTCTGGAAATCCTGTCGTGCCTGGGGAGAAGCATACTTCTCCACCAGGCTTCTCGTCTCTTCAAGTCTCTCCTCAAGCGTCATCTTCCGGCGGATGGAATCGGGAAGCTTGATGCATTGGACCGAATACCGCGTATCGGCGGTGAGCCCTTCACGGCTGAGAAACTTCCGCCACATGTGAAGATCCGTCCAGATATCTTCCGGCGCCGGGCTCCAGCCCACGGGGAGCGCCCGATAGGCATCGAGCCTGTAGCCGGCGGAGGAGGGGCCGAAGAAATTCCACTTTTCCTTGAGCATCCTGTCCCGGATCGCCGGATCGCCAAGGGATCCGACATGGACCTTGACCCGACCGTCCGGACGAACATCCGCATGCAGGAGATTGCCGAAATCGCAGGTCTTCAAGAGCAGTTCGAGCTCTGACAGATGATTGGGCAGCCAGATGTCGTCATCTGCCAGATGTGCGACATAGGTCGACCGGGCGTCCTTCAGAGCCGTGTCCCTGTGGGCTTCCCCGTGCCGTTGTCCCTTCGGAAAAGGGTAGACCCGTATCCGGTCATCCCCGGCGGAATAGGTTTCCGCAAGCTTGACGGTTTCTTCCGGTGCACCGTCGCAGACGATGAACAGTTCGAAGTTCTGAACGGTTTGCCTCAAGGCGCTGTCAATGGCGAAGGGCAGCAGCAGGGGTGGACGGTTAACCGCCAGAATGATTGTGAACAGCGGCGCGGTCATGCCCAGCCGGCCATGGCGCGGGCTTCGGCGACGCGTTGGACCGTGACGGCGCCTTCCCGTGCCGATGATTTGGGGGGAGGACCGCCCTTTACGTGAGCGATGAATGCCTCCAGTTCAGCAAGGAGGGGCATCCTGGTGTCGACCTTGATTTCCTGCGGACCCGCGTCATCGCCGATTTTCGCAACAAGAACCCGGTCGTCATAGGAATCGGCAAGCTGTGCGACCGCGGTGCTGCCGATGACGACCACCGAGCGTTTGTTGCCCGGATGCAGGGCCGAAATTTCGCAGGTCACGGAGACGCCGGTCGTTTTGTCTTTCAAACGGACCGTCAGGTCCTCGCCTTCCAGATCCTTGTGCTGGACGAGAACCGTATCCAGTTCGGGAAGATAGCCCAGGATGTCCTGGGCGATTGAAAAATCGTGAGGAAGCAGGATCCAGGCGGCATCCACATCCTTGTGGGGATTGCCCCAACCGAGCCGGTAGGACCGCACAGCCCGGATATCGCCAAGAGCGCCCGATCCGGCCAGCTCCGACAGTTTCAAAATGCCCGGATGATACCGCCATTTGTCCATGACGAAGATCCGGTCCGGGATCTCCTCCGCAATCATCTGGGCCGAAACCGGATCGCAGGTGAGAGGCTTTTCGACAAAAATGGGTTTCCCGCGTCCCGTCAGGGGGGTGATGCATTGCGCATGGAGAATGGTCGGGGCAGCGACGACATAGCCGTCAATATCGGGCAAGCCGGACGCCTGCGTGCAGACACTTGCGGCACCTGCCTCCATGGCCGCCGCCCGGCTCTGTTCGCTCGGCACTGCGACGTGAACACGGGCGCCCAAGGCGCGAAGATCGCGAAAGATGAGCTTGCCCCAGCGTCCGAAGCCGACCAGACCTATTTCGAGCATATCATTCCCTATATCTGACAAATCATTCGCTCAGAACAAGTGCGTAAGGCTGGTTCGCGGGTCTTGTGTCAGCCGACGCTCTTGTGTCCTGAGAGGAATTTCTCGCACATCGTCGTGTAATTATCGGCGGTTTGATCTCGTTGGGAAAGCAGGGGAGACGTTGCCGGCCAGTCGAGATTGAGTTCCGGGCAGTCGAAACGACAACCGAGTTCGTCCGCAGGATTGAAATACTGAGAGACCGCGTAAAGGTGGATGGACGGCTGAAGATAATAAAAGCCGTGGCAGACGCCCGGAGGGATCAAGATTGCCCGCGACGGCTCGGTGCTCAGTTCAATCGTGCTCGACCTGCCATAGGTCGGGCTCTCGGGTCGGATATCATGAAGACCCAGAAGCATTACGCCGGAGAGCACGGTCAGATAGTCGTGATGGTCGACGTGCACATGGACGCCCCGAAGCGTATTCGCGCTGCTGTGGACGACATTCCATTGAATGGGCTGTGTTTCGTCTATCCATTCGTTGCGGTAAACTTCAACAAATATACCGCGATCATCTTTATGTTGGGTAAAATCTATTGATTTTACACCATCTATTACTATTTCTGGATGACACATAGCCGTTCTTTAGAATTATTCTGAATAATAAATTTCTCGAAAGCTTATTCCGAAGCTATAACAGGTATTTTTGAATTCACAACGCCTATCTTGAGACTTTTTACATTGGAATACTGTTTTATATATTCGGATTTCTTAAAGTAATAAATTGTTGAATCACTTGCAGGCAGACCCGAGAAATTGCCGGGAAGTCCGCTATTTTGAAAGTGAACTCATCAAGAATGGCGCGCCGAACACTGCCCGTTATATCTGGGCAGATCGGAAGCGCCTTTGGACCTGTGCCGCGCAGGGCGGTGCGTCACGTGTCGAAACACCGCCCCGGGGCAAAATGCTGTGTCGGCCTAAGCTTGGCCATCTCCATTGCGTCCGCCCTTGATGTCCGGATGGAGCGTCTTTCCCAGAATATGCGCATCCCGGTCGATTACGTGCTGGCTGGAGCCGACGATCAGGGGGTCGGCAACATTGACCACCCGACGGTCCTTGTCCGGATAGGGCAGGCAGCTCAGGAAATGCTCCATGCAGTTAAGGCGTGCGCGCTTCTTGTCATCCGACTTCACGATGGTCCAGGGGGCATCGGCCGTATCGGTGTAAAAGAACATGGCTTCCTTGGCTTCTGTGTAGTCGTCCCATTTGTCGAGGGAGGCCACGTCGATCGGCGACAGCTTCCACTGTTTCAGGGGGTCGGTCTTGCGTTGCTTGAAACGGCGCTTCTGCTCCTCGCGGGTAACCGAAAACCAGTATTTGAACATCAGGACGCCATCGCGGACCAGCATGCGCTCGAAATCCGGGCACTGGCGCATGAATTCCAGGTAGTCGTTCGGCTTGCAAAAGCCCATCACGCGTTCGACACCGGCCCGATTGTACCAGGAACGGTCGAACAGCACCATTTCTCCGGCAGACGGCAGATGTTCGATGTAGCGCTGGAAATACCATTGGTAGCGTTCGCGCTCGGTCGGTTTCTGCAATGCGACGACGCTCGCACCACGCGGGTTGAGATGCTCCATGAACCGCTTGATGGTTCCGCCCTTGCCGGCGGCATCCCGGCCCTCGAACAGGATGACGACCCGCTGCCCGGTTTCCTGGATCCACTTCTGGGCCTTCAAGAGTTCCGCCTGCAGCTTCGCCTTTTGCTTTTCATAGGCGGCGCGGCGCATCTTCGTCGAATAGGGATATTCTCCGGTTTCGAAGACATGGCGAATGGCTGCGGGATCATGGCGCATTTCCGCCAGATGGTGTCGAACCAAACCCGCGGTCGTAGAGGCTTCCGCATTTACATCTGTTTCGGCAGCCGCTTCGGTAGCCGGGACAGCTTTCACTGTCTTGCGTCTGGCCCTGGCCGGGGAAGCCTTGGCTTCTGTTGCGGTTTCCTTTGCGGTATTTGCGTCAAGTTGCTCAGATGCCATGTATCATGCTCCCCAATATGTCCGGAGAAGCCTTTAGCAAAAGAACGAAACCAAATCATTTACATGGATCAATGTTTGCTCCGATTTGGCGAAATATTTCACGTGTGAATAAGCCTACCGGTCTTCTTTCTCGGTAGTTTTGACTATTTCGCTCAGAAATTCCGTTACTGTCGGCCCGTTGGTATCGATGAACGGGGCTGGACGGCAGACGGCTATGGCGGCAATGCCGATGCGGGATGTCAAAAGGCCGTTGATGACACCTTCGCCCAGCCGCGCCGACAGGCGGGCAGCAAGACCGTGGCCGAGAACCTGCGAGGCAAGGCTGTCACCTGCCGCCATGCCGCCGGTGAGCGCCAGATGGGTGGCGATGTGCCGGGCCAGCCGCAGGAAGCCGAGCGTGCCGGGGCGGCCGCCGTAAAGGGCCGCGACCCGGCGGATGGTGCGCATGTTCTCGATCAGGACGGCAAGCAGGTCGATAACGGCGCGCGGGCTGACGGCTGTGACCAGAGAGACCCGCTTGGCACTGTTCATGACGATGCGTTTGGCTTCCAGATCGAGCGGACCCAGAAGATCGCGTTCGGCGAGCACGACCAGGTCGCGGCCGTCGATGATTTCGCGCATATGTCCGGTCAGCTCCTTGCGGCCGCGGGCCGTCTCCGGACGGTCCTGATAAAGCGCGATCAGCTCCTTCAGGTGATGACCGGCCGCGCGGGCATCATCCTCCTCCGCGGCCTTTGCGAGCGCGGCGCGCAGGTGGTCGATCTTGCCCAGGCGCAGGAGGCCGAGGAACTCTCGCAGGAGGAAACCGAGGAGGCCGAGGATTGCCAGGGCTGCGAGCCCGACACCCGTCCAGCCGAGCCACTCGGTCTTTGAAAACAGGTCCCGGATCAGCGCATCGACCGCGAGCCCGACAGCCAGGCTGACCAGGCCGCCGAAACCGATAGCGATCCATTTACCGAAGCCGAAAGTCGATTTCGGCGCGCTTGCGGTGGCCGGCAGGCGCGGGGTCTCGGTTTCCTCCTCGAGTGCGGCGATCAGCGCTTCGTCGTTGTCAGGCTGGTCGGCGGGATCTTCTGTCAGCCTGACGTTCCTGTCGTCCAGGCGAAAAGCGGTCGGCTTGCGCCCGGGACGCGGCGAGCCGGAGGATGTCGATGAATTGTCGGTCACGCGAGACGGTCTCCGAGAAGGAACTCAAGGGCCCGGTCGAGGCGGATGTGCGGCAGGGACAAGGTCAGGCCTTCTGCCGTGGTGTCGAGTTTGGGCGGCCGGAAACGCAGATACTGAAGGGTTGAATCAATCCCTTCATGTACTGGTTCAAAGAGAACCTGCCTTTGTGCATCAGGACCTTGAGAGCCTGATTCAGCTTTCGCAAAAACCGAGTCAGGATCTTCCGGCAAGTCCCCGGGAAACATGGCGATTTCCGTGTTGCCGTCGTAGCTTTCGCCGCTCACCGTTTCGCCGGGCAGGGGCGTACCCAGGATGGCGGGCAGTTCCTCGCCCCTGTGTTTGACCGTGGCTTCACGCGTTGCGCGAACCGCGGCCATGGCCAGTACCTCGACCTCCGCACCCTTGAAGCGGGCGTGTTCGATGCCACGCGCCACCAGCCGTTCCAGGATCGCCTCGAGCCGGTCGTGGTCCTCCCGGTGCAAATGATCGGCCTTGGTAGCGGCAAACAGGATCCGGTCGATGCGCCGGCTGAGGATAGACGCCAGCCAGCTTCTGCGGCCCGGCCGGAACGCCTTCAGGACCTCGCCGAGGGCGACTTCCAGATCGTTCATCGCCGACGGGCCGGCATTCAGTGCATGAAGGACATCAACCAGCACGATCTGTCGGTCCAAGCGCGCGAAATGCTCGCGGAAGAAGGGGCGGACGACATGGGATTTATAGGCCTCATACCGCCGCTCCATCATGGCGCGGAAGGTGCCGTTGCGGGCAGGCGGCGAGTCGGCGGGCATGTCGAGCGGCGCAAAGGTCAGCGCAGGCGATCCGTCCAGATCGCCGGGCATGAGAAATCGACCGGGCGGCAGCATGGACAAGGCATGGGCATCGTTCCGGCAGTCGGCAAGATAGCGCTTGAACGCCTCCGACAGCTTCTGCGCATCGGTTTCCCTTTCGGCTCCGTCCGGGTCCGTTTCGCCAAGCATCGAAAGCCATGGCCCGGCGATTTTTGCCCGGCCCGGTGCGCGGGCCAGGCGTAGCGCTTCGGCGGAAAATTCCGCATAGGACTTGGACAGGAGAGGCAGGTCCAGCAGCCATTCGCCGGGGTAGTCGATCAGGTCGAGATGCAGCTTGCCCCGGCCGAACTTGCGCGCGAAAAAAGACGCGCTTTCGAATTCGAGGGTCAGGCGCAATTCGGAAACCTGCCGGGTCGACTGGGGCCAGAGCCGCTGGTTGACGAGGGCTGCGACGTGGCTTTCGTAGTCGAACCTGGGAACCGCATCGTCCGGCTGGGGCTGAAGCGTCGCCCTGGAAAGGCGTCCTCCCGCCGCGGCCCGGAAGACGGGCAGCCGGCCCCCATGAATAAGGTTATGCACCAGCGCGGTGATGAAGACGGTCTTGCCGGAACGGGCGAGGCCCGTCACGCCGAGACGCAGGCTCGGAACGGCCAGGTCCCCCGCGGTGTCGGCGAGATTGGCCAGCGTCAGGCGGGCTTCTTCTGTGAGCGACTGAAGTCGTGTCAATGCAATATCTCCGCCGCAGATGTAGGCGTGCCCATGGCCGTTCGCAATCAGGCGAACGCGCAAATGCCCTTATTCGTCAGGAATTTCGAGGTCGCGGGGTTTGACAAAACGGTCGAGATGCCCGCTTTCCGGGCTCAGCTTCGCCCAGGTTTCGAGTTCGAAATCAAGAATGGCCAGGGCGCCGGTCGGAAATTTCATGCCCATGTCCTCAATCGCATCCTCCGGCCCGGAGCCGGCCAGGGACAGGGCGGTTTCTTCAGTCGCTGGATTGTGACCGATCAGCAAAAGCGTGCGGGCGGTGCCACCTTCCTTCCGCAGGATGGGAACGTAGGTGTTCTCGTTCTGATAATAGAGATCGGCCTGGACCCGGATCTCATACTCGCCGTCCAGAAAAGGCAGGAGATGAGCCAGTGTTTCGCGGGTTCTCTGCGCACTCGAACACAGGATCAGATCCGGCAGGAGGTCCTGGGCGGCGAAATAGGCGGCCATGGTATGGGCCGCTGCGCGACCGCGGGCATTTAACGGCCTGTCGATGTCGTCCTGGGAGGGATCCCCCCAATCCGACTTGGCATGTCTGAGCAGCATGAGGCGAAGCACGTGTGTCCTCCCATTGTCTGAGAGGAGAGTATGGGAAGCGCTTCAAAAGGGCCAGCGGGCCGGATCAAATTCAGTTCTGGCGGTTGAGTGTCTTGGTGAAGGCCGCCACCGCCGGGCCGACGACGGTTTCCTGGCCGGGCAGGGAATAGGTGAGCCACAAGGTGTAGTCGGCTTTCTTGCCCGAAAAGTGCCAGAGAGTTTCGCACTGGGTCGCCTGCGTCCAGTCCCGGGTCACGAACGAGATGCCGCTCTGGGCCACACCGGTCAGGGCAATCTCCCGAAAGCCGGCGGCCTTGTAGTTCTTCATGTATTTCCGTGCCTCGGTGGATCCGGTTCCCAAAAGATGCTGGCGAAGGACGGCCGTCATGCCGTCCTCGCCCGAATAGATGCATCCGGCCATCCGGTCGGAATCGGCTCCCAAGGCCTTGGACCGGAGGAAGCCGCCCACGACGTCGGGGCACCGCATGCCTGAAAAATGCCTCAGGCCCTCGAAGTCGCTGACCCAGCCGTCTTCGTCGTCCTGGGCTTTGACCGGGCCGGAGACGGCCGTCAGGACCATGCAGAGCGTCATTGCGGCGGCGGCAGCTGAAACCCGTGCCCGGAAAAACGGATTTCCCAACATGGCGGCCGCCTCTTCGTCAGGTGCGTTCCCGCCGCGCCATGAAGGCCAGGCGTTCGAACAGATGCACGTCCTGTTCGTTCTTCAATAGAGCGCCGTGAAGCGGGGGAATGAGCTTGCCGGTATCGCCCTGGCGCAGGGTCTCGGGGTCCACATCCTCGTTTAGCAGGAGCTTGATCCAGTCGATCAGTTCCGAGGTCGACGGTTTCTTTTTCAGCCCCGGCACATCGCGCACGTCGTAAAAGAGGGTCAAGGCCTCGCGCAGCAGGCGCTGCTTCAGACCGGGGAAATGCACCTCGACGATTTCCGTCATGGTTTCCCGGTCGGGGAACTTGATGAAGTGGAAGAAGCAACGGCGCAGAAAGGCGTCCGGCAGGTCTTTTTCGTTGTTGGAGGTGATGATCACGATCGGGCGCTGGCTGGCCTTCACGATCTCGCCGGTCTCGTAAACGAAGAACTCCATCCGATCGAGTTCCAAAAGCAGGTCGTTCGGAAACTCGATGTCGGCCTTGTCGATCTCGTCGATCAAAAGGACCGGGCGAACAGGCGCCGTGAAGGCCTCCCAGAGCTTGCCCTTGCGGATGTAATTGTTGATGTCCTTGACGCGCTCGTCGCCGAGTTGGCTGTCGCGCAGGCGGGAGACGGCGTCATATTCATAAAGGCCCTGCTGCGCCTTGGTGGTCGATTTCACATGCCACTCGATCAACGGCGCGCCAAGCGCCTGGGCGACCTGCTGGGCGAGCACGGTCTTTCCCGTTCCCGGCTCGCCCTTCACAAGCAGGGGGCGTTGAAGCGCGACGGCCGCATTCACGGCAACGCGCAGGTCTTCGGTGGCTATGTAGCTGTCGGTACCTTCAAAACGCATCAGCATGTCCATCATTGATTTGGTGTGGGAACAGTATGCGCCGGATGAAACCCGCGCAAGCAGGCCTTTTCAACAGGGGCGGAAGGTTCGTCGCATGGCCGGAATTGCCGCATCTGCCGGGAAGAAATTGCCGATTTTGCCATTTGTGCCGGGCCGGGAGGTTTCCGGGTGTGTCGGCTGCATTTCTGCAAATGTCTGAAAAATAATGTGTATTTCCGTCGGAAGGCATTGTGGCACGCTGTTTGCGGATGATCTGCCGAACAACTGGGCGCATGCCCTATAGCTTGATGAGGAAGTAAAATGGGTATCTACGGGGCTATCAATTCGGCGGTCTCTGGCCTCACGGCACAGGCGCAGGCCTTGGAAAATATTTCCGGTAACGTCTCGAACTCGCAAACGACGGGTTACAAGCGCCTGGACACGAGCTTTTCCGATCTCGTGGCTGGTGGCGGTACCCGGCAGGCGGACCAGGTGTCCGGCACCACCTATGCGACCTCGCGCGCAACCAATACGGTGCAGGGCGATATCTCGGCTTCGGACGTCGATACTTATATGGCCATCAGTGGTGAGGGCTATTTCGTCGTGACCTCCGCGGCCGATGTCGTCGACGGTCAGACGACGTTTCAGGATGCGTCCTATTATACCCGCGCCGGCGACTTCGAGTTGAACGACAGCAACTATATGGTCAACGCCTCGGGTTACTTCCTGAAGGGGTTCGAGCTGGATGCGACGACCGGTAACGTGAAGGGCAATTCTCCGACCGTTATCCAGATCAGCGATCAGCCGCTGGCAGCGCAGGCAACGACCCAGATCGATTACCAGGCGAACCTGCCGCGTGTCCCCGATACGACGGACTATGACGATTCCGACGAAGATACCGCGCTCCTGGGAGCTGCGCTCGCCGGTGCGAACATTTCATCGGCCAACGAAAGCACCTTCCTGGATCAGTCCATCACCGGTGGCTCGACCACGGTCTATAACCAGAACGGTACCGCGATGAACGTGGAAGTCCGCTGGGCCAAGACGCTGAATGCAGATGCGGGTGTGCCGCAGGACGATACGTGGGCTCTGTACATCAGCAGTGGCGGCAACGACCCGGCATGGCTGGAAGTCGGCACGGTCAACTTCACCAGTTCGGGTGTCATGCAGACCCTCACCGCCGGCGCCAACGGCACGGTGAACGGCACCAGCAACGGTTTCGATATCGCCACCCTGACCGTCGGCGACGTGACCGCGACCAACATCGAGTTTTCACTCTCCGGCGGGTCTCTGACCCAGTTCTCCGATCCGACGGGTGTCGCGACCTCCGTCGCCGTGGATCAGGACGGCTATGCAGCCGGTGAACTGGAGGGCATTTCGATCGATGAATCGGGCCGGATCAACGCAAGCTACTCGAACAACCAGACCCGGAGCCTTTACCGGATCCCGCTTGCCACATTCGATGCGGAGCAGAACCTGAAGCGTGTTGACGGTTCCGCCTTCGCGGCCACTCCGGACTCCGGCGAGGCGGACCTGACCGGTGGCGGCACGATCAGCGCGAAGTCGCTTGAGCTGTCCAACGCAGATATCGCTTCGGAGTTTTCCAAGCTCATCGTCACGCAGCAGGCCTATTCGGCGAACTCGCGGGTCGTCACCTCCGCCCAGGGCATGCTCGACGATGCCCTGAACATGATCCGTTAATGCCAACAAGCGCTTCGGCGGAGCCTGAGGGCTCCGCCGGGAAGTTCCCGAGTATCGATTTTTAAAGGGGCGTAGCCATGGGTCTTACATCCGCCTTGAATACGGCGCGGTTCGGTATCGACTACAATCAGAAGCAGATTGAGGTCACCGCCGCGAATATCGCGAATGCGGACCAGGTCGGCTACACGGCCAAGAAGGTCTCCGTCGATGTGTTCTTCGACGGCCAGGGCAACGTTTCCGGCATTCAGTCGACCCAGGTTACCCGGATCATCGATGAGCGGATCCAGGCTGCCTATTTCGGCTCCCTCGCCGAAACCAACTATTCCTACCAGATCGCGGATTACACCGGCCGGCTCGACGAAATCATCGGGACCATCGAAGATGGATCCAGCATGACGTCGCTTGCGACCGAAATGTCGAACACGCTGTCGTCGCTGGTCAACGATCCGAGCAGCTATGCGGCCCAGCAGGAAGTCATCTCGGCTGCGCAGGGTTTTGCCCGGGAACTCAATTCCTCCTATGCCGAAATCAACGAAATGCGTCAGCAGGCCGATGATGCGCTGGCACAACAGGCGGACAAATTGGGCGACCTGCTGCAAAGCATGGAAGACATTGACGAATCGCTCGACGAAGCCCGCGCGGCCGGCCTTTCGACCGCGGATCTGCTCGACGAGCGTGACCGCTATATCGAGCAGCTTTCCGGTTTGCTCGAAATCAAGATCACCGACCAGGGGGAAGGCAATCTCCTGATCCGGACCGCGAACGGCCAGCAGCTTTACGCCAACGGCAAGGCCTCTACCGTAGCCTTTAATTCAACTGCCGCGTTGCAGCCCGGGAAAGCAGGCGGGACGATCGCCGTTACCACCCCCGGCGGAACGACTTTCGACCTTCTGCAGAACATCGAATCCGGCAGCATCGGCGCCTTGGCGGAACTTCGCGACGAAATCCTCGTCGAGGCCCAGACCCAGCTGGACACGATCGCGGCGGAGATGTCGCTTGCGTTTTCAAACGTCACCGTGGACAGCACGGCAACGACAGTGGGGCTGGAGAGCGGATATACGCTCGACCTCTCGGCCCTGCAGGCCGGCAACACGGTTTCCCTGACCTATCAGGACACAGCCGGCGATACCCATGAAGTCACTTTTGTCGCGGTAGAAGACGCGACTTTGCTGCCGCTTGCCAATTCCGCTACCGCCCGTGCGGACGACACCGTCTACGGGATCGATATCTCGAGCGGGAATACCGCCAACTACGTGACCCAGATTATCGCCGCGCTGGGCGGAACCAACCTGAATGTCAGCGATGACGGTTCCGGCAATCTGCAGGTCCTCGGCGACACCGGCACGAACACGATCGTCGACAGTCTGACGGCAGATGTCACAGTGAGCAGTTCGACGGATCAGGGACTCGGACTGGCGCTCTTCGTCGATAAGACCGAAGGGGTCAATGATTTTACGGATGCGTTGGAGGACGGCGGTCAAAGACTGGGTTATGCTTGGGGTATCGCGGTCAATCCGGCTCTGGTGGCGGATAGTTCTCAACTGGTGAACTATCAGACCACGCCATCCGTGAATTCACCCAACGACCCGGCGCGGGCCCAGTATCTGTTGAATGCCCTGACAAATGACACCGTCGCCTTCGATTCCGGTGCCGGGATCGGGAATGCGGCAAGTCCCTACCAGGGCACCGTCATGCAATACATCAACCAGGTGACGGCTTATCAGGGCAACCAGGCAGAAGATGCCGAGACCTATAGCAATGCCCGGGATACGGTCACGACCAATTTCGCGGCACGCTACGAGGAAAGCTATTCGGTCGATGTCGATGCCGAGTTGGCCTTTCTGATCGAGCTGCAAAACGCCTACGCCGCCAGTGCGCGGGTGATGCAGACGGTCAACGAGCTTTATGAAACCCTGCTGAACAGCATATAGGTGCGTTATGCCTGTTGGTTCCCTAGTAACATCGCGGTCTTATCTGTCTAAACAGCTGACGAGCATTCACAAGGCGCTCACCGAAAAGTCGACCCAATTGTCGACCGGCAAGGTGTCAACGACCTATGGTGGGGTCGGGGACAATCGTCTTCTCGATCTGCAGCTGACACAGAAGATCGGCCAGATCGATTCCTACCAGGAAACGATCACCCGGGCGAACCTGCATCTCAAAACCATGAACCTGACCCTCGATCGGATGGAAGGCCTGCGGTTGGATGCTAAATCGGCCTATGATCCCAATGACTTCGAGCTGGAAGCCGACGGCCAGACCCAGACGCAGTCGACTGCCGAACTGCTGCTTCACGAAACTGCCAACCTGCTGAATACCGAGGTTGCCGGATATTATCTTTTCGGCGGCACCGACACGACCAACAATCCGGTGGCGGATATCGACACGATCATGAACGGATCCGGATCGCTGGCCGGGTTCCGCACGATTTCGGATGAATATGTCCAGGCCAACCTCGGCGCGAACAACAATGGCCGGTTGGATATTTCAGCGCTGACAACCAACTATCTGGGCCTCATCCCGACGGATTCCACGTTCACGATCGCCGAAGACGGTGCTCATGATTTCGGGTTCGATATCTCGTCGGTCACCAACGGCCTGAGCAACACGACCATCACAGGTCCTGGCGGCGGTGATCCGGACAGTTTTGACGTGACTCTGACTGGCCAGCCGGTCCAGGGTGAAACCATCTCGATCGAGTTCACCCTGCCGCCGAATCACACCGACACCTATACCCTGGAATTGACAGCCGCCGACAGCCAGGCTGGCGAGAACCAGTTCCTGATCGGGGCGGATCTTGAGGAAACGACCCAGAACCTGCGCGATGCGATCTCGTCGGCCCTGGAGGAAGAGGCGCAGACCAACCTGAAAGCCATCGCCAATCAGTGGGCCGCGGACGAGTTTTTCGACACCTACAACGGCGGGACCACGATGCGCGTCGATGGTCCGCCCTATGACACGGCAACCGGCGTGGTCGACGGCAGCGCGACAACGGTTGCCTGGTACACCGGTGAAAACTCCGTCACCACCAATCCGCGCGAAGACAAAAGAGCTGTCATCGATACCAACCTGACGCTCAACTACGGCGCGCGGGCCAACGAGCAGGGCATCACGGATCTGATGAAGTCGCTGG
The DNA here is from genome assembly GCF_963675095.2 of uncultured Roseibium sp. Taxonomy (GTDB): domain Bacteria; phylum Pseudomonadota; class Alphaproteobacteria; order Rhizobiales; family Stappiaceae; genus Roseibium. The sequence goes on from NZ_CAXXSJ010000063.1 coordinate 25,306, forward strand.
CCACCTTTGTGGCGGCAGATTTCTCCGGCGGAACCACGACCGACGAGAAGTATTACAATACGCTCTCGCAGAACATGCGGACCGTCGTTTCCCCGGTGGGGGAGAGCCAGTCGGGCATTTCTAACATTGCAACGGATATCGCCATAGCCTACCGGACCCTGGAGATGACGGACGACCGGCATACGCAGATGAAGTCCAGTTACCTGACGACCGTCGGTGAAATCGAGGGGGTAGACAACGACACCCTTGCGATGGAAATCCTGCAGCTTCAGACCAATCTGGAGACGTCCTACAGGGCGTCTTCGATCGTGTTCCAGTTGAGCCTGGTCAACTATATCTAACATCCCCGCAGCGGGATCTGAGCGCTACGCAATAAAAAACCGGGGCATCGGATGCCCCGGTTTTTTTATCGGTCCTGGCGGATGATTTATTCGGGCCGGGCCCGCAGCCCTTCAGCGATGCTGCGGTTGATCGAAATCATCACGTTGAGTTTTTCAGGCTCGGGATTGGCGAGAACATTCATGGTCTGCTTGAAGATGAAAACCGCAAGCGAAGCGAGATTGTTCTTGATGTCCTGGGGAAGTTCGCTTTCCGCACTCGTTGCCGAGGTGACCAGGACGGTCCAGAGCTTGCGATTATAGGCGAGGGCTTCGTCCTTTTCCGCAAACGACGACTCGTCCCATTCGTCCTTAATCAGTTGAAGCCGGGCGGCCGCCTTCATCAGAAGGTTCGCTTCCAGCTCCCTCGGCGACACTGCCACCTGACTCGTCTTCTGGTAAGCCTGCGCTGCCTGTTTGTACATGGCCTATCAGCGTCCTCTCGTACTCAATAAGCTTACGTGCTTCTTTCAGTGCTTTATAGAAGGCGCCGGTTAGGATTGAATTACTGATCCTGGTTATATAGGGGATCGTACTCGGTGCGGCCTTCACAATGTCATTCACGAGCGTGAAGTAATTCTCCTGAATCTTCTCCACTGCATTGGACAGATACATGAGCTGAACCGCCAGATAGACGCGTTTAGCCGGAGTATCTGCGGTGGCCGGCGTGAGAATGTCCTTTTCCCTGAGAATTGGCGCCTGGCCTTCGATAAAAAGACGGGTCCGCTGGTTATCATTGGTAATCACGCTGTCACCAATAATAATGCGTTCGCCCGGTTTCAGCTCGACCTTGAGCGCCATTCCGTGACCTCCAACCAAAAGTATGGCGTTGAAACGTTAACCAAAAGGTAAATTGCTGCCAGCAAAACCTTAACGTTATTAACCTTGTTGATCAGCCGAAGAGGCTAAGAACGCTCTGCTGGGCCTGGTTGGCGAGCGAGAGAGCTGTCGAGGACAGCTGCTGGCGGGTCTGGAGTGCCAGCATGTTCGCGCCTTCCTCGTTCATGTCCGCGATCGTCAGGTTTCCTGCCCCGACCTCAAGCGTGTTGATCAACTCTTCCGTGAAATCGGTTCTGATCTGAACCGTCGACAGGCTCGCTCCGAAGGAGCTTGCCGATGATCGAAGCTCGTCGAGCGCGGCATTGATTGCCTGCAGCGTTCGTTCGATATCCGTGTCGTCCTTGAAGCCGGAGTCCGTCGCGGTCAGATTGACCGTCCCGTCGGTCGTTGCAAAGGCCCCGATATTGAAGTCCGAATTGGTGCTCGTGATCTTGAAGGAGACCTCGCCGATCAGGCTGATGCTGCCGGCAGAAAACGATCCGTCCAGGCCCTTGACCGTGTTGATCAGTTTCATGAGATCGTCGACGGTCGTATTCGCATCGATTTCGATCGATGCGGCCTCGAAGCCGTTTCCGTCCGCGAGGTAAAGAATGTCGCCGGCCTCGAAATTGCCAGAGCTGATGAGGGTCGCGGTCGAGCTCATTGCGGTCGTGGTCAGGGTCGTCGGCGTCGGAGTCGCCGTCACACCGCCGTCGGTTACCGCACCGCCGCCGGTGGCATCCTTCGCAATGCTCAGGGTAACGCCGGTGCCGAGACCGGAAATGACGCTGATCTGGTCGGTGGCCTCGTCGAAGGAGGCTTTCAGCCCGCCCATGTCATCGATCGCGTTGACATAGTCCTGAACCGTCGTGATCGTGACGCCGACCGTGTAGGTCTTGGTCGTCGTGCCGTCGGAGATGGAGATGATGTTGCCGTTGGCCCAGTTGGCCATGTCGGTCAGATTGGAAGAGGCCTGCAGACCTGTCAGGTCGAGGACCGTCGAGCCCGAGGCGACGGCAAAGGAGGACGTTGCTCCGGCCCCTTCCGCAAGGTCCTGAAGGTTCAGCCCGGTTTCCAGGGTGGTATCGGTGAAATCCACGGGTTCGACGGTCAGGTTCGAAGAACTGTTCTCGTTGAAGATGACTTCCAGAGCGTTGCCGATGCCGGCCAGAAGGTTCTTGCCCTTATAGTCAGAGTCCCGTGCGAGGTCTTCGATCTGCTCCAGCACGTTGTTGTACTGCTTGGCGAAGACCTTGCGCTGGTATTCGCTCTGGTTCTGAAGCGCCTGGTTTGCGATCGCCTTTGCGGATTCAACGAGCTTGGTGACACCGTTGATACCGTCTTCCGCGGCCCTAATCGTCTGCACCGCCTGGCCCATGTTGTCCAGGAGATTGCTCAGATCGCTGGCCCGGGAGTTCAGGGAGGCTGCGGTGAAGTAGGAATTCGGGTTGTCGAGCGCCGAATTGACCTTCAGCCCCGTTGCGAGCCGGTTCTGGGTGGTGGACTGCAGCTTGGCAGTGCTTTTCAGCGACAGAAGATTATCCCGAACAGCACTGGAAAGGACAATATCGCTCATGTGGGCTCACCGCGTTCATTCAAGACACTTCTGGAGTTACCTTCACGGGGAAGGTAGTTTGGTCAGAGTGTAAATGGAAAGTTAACGGGCGATGCACCTGTTAATGTTTTGGAAACAGAAGTTACCAAAAGCTTTCTTTTAAGTGATTGAAAAAGCGGACTAATTTTTGAAGGCCGAAAATCGTCCTCAGACCGGAAAACGTAAAAACGGCGGGATTTCTCCCGCCGTTCCTGATTGTCAGCTTGTGAGTCGTGCGTCTGACTGATTCTACGCCGCTTAGAAGAGCGACAGCACTGTCTGGTCCGCCTGCGACGCGAAGGACAGTGATGTGGAGGCGAGCTGCTGGCGGGTCTGAAGGGCCAGAAGGTTCGCGCCTTCCTCGTTGGTATCAGCCAGGGTCAGCTTGCCGGCGCCTTCCTGGAGCGTGTTGATCAGGGACTTTGTATAGTCCTGCCTGATTTCGACGGTGGACAGGTTGGTACCGAATTCGGAGGCCTGGGATCTGAGGTTCGACAAGGCGTTGTTGAGCCTGTCGACAACCTTGTTGATCGCATTATCCGTCGCGAAGCCGGAGTCCGACAAGGCGGCGATCGTGACCCCGTCGGAATCGGCCGTGAAGTCTACCGCGTTGAAGTCGGTGTTGGTACTGGTCAACCCGAGGTCGGTTTCACTTGTGAGTGCGAGCTTGCCGGTGGTGGTGTTGAAGCTTGCCGTCACGCCGTTGAAATCGTTCAGGAAGTCCTTGAGATCTTCAATGGTGGTGTCATCTTCGATTTCCAGCGAACCGAGTTCGTAGTTGTTGCCGTCTGTCAGGGTGATGACGTCGCCCACGGCGTAGGAGCCGGAGCCGGACAGGGTGGTCGTGAGCGTTGTGAAGGCGGTTGCATTGACCGCCGTCAGCTGGCCGGTCGTTGAAGCACTGCTGGAAATATACAGATCGTCATTCGAGATGACCGTAAGCTCGCCTGTTGCTTCATCGAATTCGGCCCGTACCCCTGCGATGCCGTCGATATGATCAATCAGATCCTGAACGGTAGCGCCAGCCGTAACTGCAAAGTCATACGCGCCAATCTGGGATGTCGTGGAATAGCCGGCCGTATCGAAGAAGGTAATGGTGTTCGTTGTCGACAGGCCCATGTTATCGGCCAAGAGCGAACTGGAGTTCAGGGTCGGGCCGTTGGTCGACTCCTTGAGCACGAACGAGTTTTTCCCGCCTTCGAGCTGGAAGGAAGTGGCGCCGCCCTGGCCTTCGGCAAGGTCCGAAAGGTTGAGGCCGGTGGAAAGCGCTGCGTCGGTGTAGTCGACCGCAGAAATCTTCAGCTTGGACGTGGCGTCTTCGTTGAAGATCGTGGTCAGGTCGTTACCGTCGCCGCCGAGCAGGTTCTTGCCCTTGTAGGAGGAGTCCTTGGCGACGTCCTCGATCTGCTTCAGCAGGTTGTTGTACTGAGCCGTGTAGGTCTTGCGTTCGTACTGGCTCTGGGTCTGCAGCGCCTGGTTGGCTTTCGCCTTGGCGGTTTCGACCAGATCCGTAATCGTCTGAATGCCTTCGTCGGCCGCTTTCAGGGTCTGGAGCGACTGACCCATGTCATCGAGCAGGGTCGAAAGGTCGTTCGCACGGCTGCTGAGGCCGGAAGCGGTAAAGAAGGAATTCGGATTATCGAGGGCCGAATTCACCTTCAGCCCGGTCGCCAGCTTGTTCTGGACGCCTGACATCAGGTCAGCTGTTGTTTGGAGCGTAAGGAGATTCTGCCTGACGGCAGCCGACAGGGTAATGTTGTCAGCCATCTGTGTGTCCCTTTCCTGGGTCCCATGTTCTGCTGCTCTTCCTGAGCAGGTTGCTTAGGATCATGGTTTGTTAACCCTAATCAATGGTTAACTCGTCGCAATTTACGGTTAACGGACGGTTAACGCGTTGAATCTCAAGCAGGTTCTGAAAAGGGGGCAAGATGGGGGCGCGAAGGCGGATGCCGCGGAAATTGGCGGAAAAAAGCGGATAAAAGCGGACAAAAAAACGGCGGGCAAAAGCCCGCCGTTTCTGTTTTTCGTCGACTGTCTTAAGTGGCTTAGAAGAGCCGCAGGACGTTCTGGTCGGCCTGGGCTGCCAGGGACAGCGAGGTCGAGGCGAGGGACTGCTGGGTCTGCAGAGCCAGCAGGTTCGCGCCTTCCTCGTTGGTGTCGGCCAGGGTCAGCTTGCCCGCACCTTCTTCCAGAGTGTTGATCATCTGGGTGGTGAAGTCCTGGCGGTTCTGCACGATCGACAGGTTGGTACCGAAGGTCGATGCCTGAGACCGCAGCGTGTCCTGAGCCTTTTTCAGCTTGGTCAGGGCCGCGTCGATGTTGGCGTCGGTGGCAAAGCCGGAGTCGGTGCCGTTGGTGGTGAAATCGGCCGGCGTGGAGTTGCTGGACGATGTGGTCAGCTTGAACTCGGACGTCACCGTCAGCGTGTTGGTGGCGAAGGCGGCACTTGCACCGTCGACGTCATCGTACAATGCTTCCAGATCGGCAATGGTCGTGGTCGCATCGATGGTGAGCGAACCGACTTCCGAACCGTTGGCATCGGTCAGGGTGATGACATCACCGCTGCTGAAGTTGGCCGTAGAGTCCAGCGTGGTTCCTGCCGAGCCGGTAACGGCAAGCGTTGCCGTGCCGGTCGTGGCGGTTGCCAGGTCGGACAGGTTCAGACCGGTGGTGCTGGTGGTGTCGGTAAAGTCGACTGCGGTGATTGCCAGCGAAGACGTGCCGTCTTCGTTGAAGGTCACCGAGAGGTCGTTACCGGTGCCGCCGAGCAGGTTCTTGCCCTTGTATCCGGAATCCTTGGCGAGATCCTCGATCTGCGTCAGGAGCTCGTTATACTCCTTGGCATATTGAGACCGTTCGGCCTGGCTGGACGTCTGGGAAGCCTGATTGGCCTTCGCCTTGGCGGCGTCGACCAGATCGGAAATCGCGGTGATCCCCTTGTCGGCTGCTTTCAGGGTCTGGACCGACTGGCCCATGTCGTCGAGCAGGGTGGAAAGGTCGCTTGCGCGGTTTTCCAGGCCCTTTGCCGTGAAGAAGGAGTTCGGATTGTCCAGAGCGGAGTTGACCTTCTTGCCGGTCGACAGCTTTTCCTGGACAGAGCTCATCAGAGTGGAGGTGGCCTGCAGTGCGTTCAGGTTGGAACGAACGGCACTGGAAATCGTAATGTCACCCATTTTTACTTCCTTTCTAGGAGTACGCAAAACTAAAGACCCGTCCTGGGTCTCAGGTGAGATCAAAGCTTTATTCAGGAAAACAACTTGTAAAAATATATGGTTAGCGGTGGTTAACCTTAACGAAGTGTTGCAAATAAAAAAGTGGCGGAACTGGGTCCGCCACTTCTTGTCTTGTCGGTCTGACGGTGTCTTAGAAGAGCCGCAGGACGTTCTGGTCGGCCTGGGCTGCCAGGGACAGCGAGGTGGAGGCGAGGGACTGCTGGGTCTGCAGAGCCAGCAGGTTCGCGCCTTCCTCGTTGGTGTCGGCCAGGGTCAGCTTGCCAGCACCTTCTTCCAGCGTGTTGATCATGCTGTTGGTGAAGTCCTGACGGTTCTGAACGATCGACAGGTTGGTACCGAAGGTCGATGCCTGAGACCGCAGTGTGTCCTGAGCCTTCTTCAGCTTGGTCAGGGCGGCGTCGATGTTGGCGTCTGTGGCGAAGCCGGAATCGGTGCCGTTGGTGGTGAAGTCGGCCGGCGTGGAGTTGCTGGACGACGTGGTCAGCTTGAACTCGGACGTCACCGTCAGCGTGTTGGTGGCGAAGGCGGCACTCGCGCCGTCGACGCCATCGTACAATGCTTCCAGATCAGCGATCGTCGTGGAGGCGTCGATGGTGAGTGAACCGACTTCCGAGCCGTTGGCATCGGTCAGGGTGATGACATCACCGCTGCTGAAGTTGGCCGTAGAGTCCAGCGTGGTTCCTGCCGAGCCGGTAACGGCAAGCGTTGCCGTGCCGGTCGAGGCGGTTGCCAGGTCAGACAGGTTCAGGCCGGTCGAGCTGGTGGTGTCGGTAAAGTCGACTGCAGAGATTGCCAGCGAAGACGTGCCGTCTTCGTTGAAGGTCACCGAGAGGTCGTTACCGGTACCGCCGAGCAGGTTCTTGCCCTTGTAGCCGGAATCCTTGGCGAGATCCTCGATCTGCGTCAGGAGCTCATTATACTCCTCAGCATACTGGGCCCGTTCGGTCTGGCTGGACGTCTGGGAAGCCTGGTTGGCCTTCGCCTTGGCGGCGTCGACCAGATCGGAAATCGCGGTGATCCCCTTGTCGGCTGCTTTCAGAGTCTGGACCGACTGGCCCATGTCGTCGAGCAGGGTGGAAAGATCGCTTGCGCGGTTTTCCAGGCCCTTTGCCGTGAAGAAGGAGTTCGGATTGTCCAGAGCCGAGTTGACCTTCTTGCCGGTTGCAAGTTTTTCCTGCACCGAGGTCATGAGCTTGGAGGTGGACTGAAGAGCATTCAGGTTCGAACGCACAGCGCTCGAAATCGTGACGTTAGTCGCCATGGTGCTTCCTTTCTAGGAGTACGCAATACAGACCCTTCCTGGGTCGGACGAAGCGAAGACTGCACGGCGAAAAGTAAACAAACGTAAAGAAATATGATTACGAAGTTTATAACCTTAAGGCAAATTGAAAGTGAATATATAAATGGCGGGGTATTCCCCGCCATCTACTTGATTTTATTGGCGGTGACTTAGAAGAGCCGCAGGACGTTCTGATCGGCCTGAGCTGCCAGAGACAGCGAGGTCGAGGCGAGGGTCTGCTGGGTCTGCAGGGCCAGCAGGTTCGCGCCTTCCTCGTTGGTGTCGGCCAGGGTCAGCTTGCCGGCGCCTTCTTCCAGGGTGTTGATCATCGCCTTGGTGAAGTCCTGACGACCTTCGACGATCGACAGGTTGGTACCGAAGGTCGATGCCTGAGACCGCAGCGTGTCCTGAGCGCTTTTCAGCTTGGTCAGGGCCGCGTCGATGTTGGCGTCGGTGGCAAAGCCGGAATCGGTGCCGTTGGTGGTGAAATCGGCCGGCGTGGAGTTGCTGGACGACGTGGTCAGCTTGAACTCGGACGTCACCGTCAGCGTATTGGTGGCAAAAGCGGCACTCGCGCCGTCGACGCCATCGTACAATGCTTCCAGATCGGCAATGGTCGTCGAGGAGTCGATGGTGAGCGACCCGACTTCCGAGCCGTTGGCATCGGTCAGGGTGATGACATCACCGCTGCTGAAGTTGGCCGTGGAGTCCAGCGTGGTTCCTGCCGAGCCGGTAACGGCAAGCGTTGCCGTGCCGGTCGAAGCGGTTGCCAGGTCGGACAGGTTCAGACCGGTCGAGCTGGTGGTGTCGGTAAAGTCGACAGAGGAGATCGACAGAGAAGACGTGCCGTCTTCGTTGAAGGTCACCGAGAGGTCGTTACCGGTACCGCCGAGCAGGTTCTTGCCCTTGTATCCGGAATCCTTGGCGAGATCTTCGATCTGCGTCAGGAGTTCATTGTACTCCTTGGCGTACTGACTACGCTCGGACTGGCTGGAGGTCTGCAGGGCCTGGTTGGCCTTTGCCTTGGCGGAGTCGACCAGATCGGAAATCGCGGTGATCCCCTTGTCGGCTGCTTTCAGGGTCTGGACCGACTGGCCCATGTCATCGAGCAGGGTGGAAAGGTCGCTTGCGCGGTTTTCCAGGCCCTTTGCCGTGAAGAAGGAGTTCGGATTGTCCAGAGCGGAGTTGACCTTCTTGCCGGTCGACAGCTTTTCCTGGACAGAGCTCATCAGGGACGACGTTGCCTGAAGAGAGTTGAGGTTCGTGCGCACCGCACTTGAAATAGTAATGCTACCCATAACAGAGTTCCTTCTGATTTATTCGCCATTCTTCCTGAGTGGCAAGCAAACCCTGTCAGTAAAATTTGTATCGAATCCTAATTAACTTGGTTATCGGATTTTAAGTTTAAAGCTCTTTGAATAATTATGCTTAATAGTATTGGTTAATTGTTTTGTATCTCGATATAATATTTGTTAATCAAGAAATTTTGCTTTTTGTTAGTCATGGGAAAATGCTTGGGGGAAGCAATAAAAAACCCGCTTCAACGGATTGAAGCGGGTCATATGGGTCGATGATCCAGGCTGCGGGCAAAGGCGCGCGCAGGGGGGGTTAGACGGTGCGTTCCACGCCTTGGTTCGCCGTCTCGTTCGATTGGTCCGAGACCGTTTTGGCATAGGCGCGCAGTTTGAGCAGTGTCTCGCTTGGAACCTGCCGAACGACCTCGCCGGAGTTGCTGTCGGTCGCGACATAAATAAGGCTGTCGCTTTCCGGGTCGACGATATTCTTGCGCTCGATCTGCGGCCGGACCGCGTCAAGGCGGGTCTCGCCACGCCTCTCATTCTCGGCTGTGGGGCGGCCCTGATCGCCTTCCGTGGAAGGCGTGACCGTGTTCGACGCCGGCAAATCCGTCTTGGTGGCCGGTTCTGTTCGCTCCGGAGCGCGTGTTGCCGGCGTTATCGCCGTATATGACGGCAATGGCGGCCGTACTAATGCCGTTTCCATCGTCCTATCCTTCCGGGTTGCTCGCTACTAATACCCGTTAGCATTGGCACCTTAACGTAAGGGAATGAATCTTGCGTTAACGGAAAGGTTAGATTTGGACAGATCGCCAGATCCGCTGATTCTGATGGTGATTCGATTAGGTGCCGGGCGGATGGCTCTTCGCAAATTCTAAAATTACGAATATACGAAACTATACTTACCAAGCTTCTTGTGGAGCCTATTATCTCCTTAATACTGGCAAGAATGAAGGGCTTTTTGCCGAAAAGACAGGATGTCCTTAAAGGCCTGTAAAGGAAGTATATCTATCCAATTACGTTAAATATTCAGACATAATAAATTGGGCATGCATCCATGAAATCGATCAGAGCGCAGTTGAGTCTTGTGATTGTCGGTCTCGCCCTGTTGGGATCGGTTCTCGCAGTCGTCATTTCCGAATGGGTATCCTCCGACCTCATCGGTGTTGCCTTGAACCGGGAAGTCGCCGCCGCCAAGGAACAGCTCAGGGCCAGGATCGCAAGCGACAGCGGACAGGCTCTGGTTCTTGCGAACCTGGTTGCCGGGCAGACCGGGGTTCAGGAAAAATTTGCCGCGAAGGACCGCGAGGGTCTTGCCCAAGAGTTCGTTCCCGAGTTTGCCGCCCTGAAATCCGGTTTCGGCATTCGCCAGTTCCAGTTCCATCTGCCGCCTGCGGAGAGCTTCCTGCGCGTCCACAAGCCGGAGAAATTCGGCGATGATCTCTCAGGCTTCCGCAAGACCGTGGTGGATACCAACACCGGCAAGAACTCGATCTCCGGTTTGGAGAAAGGCGTCGCCGGTATCGGCAACCGCGGCGTGGTCCCGGTCTTCCACAAGGGAGAACATGTCGGGTCCGTGGAATTCGGTCTCGGCTTTCATGAGCTCTTTGTCGCGGATTTCACGAAACAGACCGGCTATCCGCTGGCCATTCTTCGTGAGGGTGCAAAGGGGCCTGAGGTGATCGGCAATCAGCTGCCAGACGGTATGGATCCGGTTGCCCTGCAGTCTGAAACCGCTGGCGGAGGCATCACGGATGGATCCGGCACCTATTATCTGGAACAGGTCGCGGTAAATGATTTCTCCGGCGATCCGATCGCTACGGCAATCATTGCCGTCGACCAGCGCGCCTATCAGTCGATCGCCACGTTCGCGCGGATGGTAGGTATGGGCGCCGGGGTGCTGATGCTGCTCATAGCCGGAGGCATTCTTTATTATGCCAAATGCTGCATCTTCGTGCCGCTGAACGGGGTCACCTCCCAGATCATGGAACTGGCTGAGGGCAACCCTGACCAGTTGATCAAGGGCGTCGGCCGCAAGGATGAATTAGGCGATATTGCGCGCGCCGTTGCCGTGTGCTGCGACAACCGGAAGGACCAGATGCGACTGGAGCAGGAGCAGGGCGAGGAGCAGATTGCCCGTCATCAGCGCGCGGAACGCGTTTCTTCCCTGATCGACGGGTTCCGGGCCATGTCCGCGGAACTCCTGACTAAAATGACGGATGCAAACCGGAGCCTGCTCGATACGGCCGGAGTCCTGGAAAATGTAGCGTCCACAAGCGCGGAACAGGCCAGCGGTGCGGCGTCTTCCTCGCGGGCGGCATCGGACAATGCGCAATCGGTTGCGAGCGCGACCGAGGAACTGACGTCATCGACCCACGAGATCTCCGAACAGGTCAACCGGACCTCGACCATCGTTGCTGAAGCTACGGAAGGCGTTCAGGCCACGAATGCGAAGGTGGCCGGTCTGGCCTCCGCTGCCTCGAAAATCGGTGAGGTGATCACGCTTATTCAGGCGATTGCCGAACAGACCAACCTGTTAGCGCTCAATGCGACCATCGAGGCCGCCCGGGCCGGTGAAGCCGGCAAGGGGTTCGCGGTCGTGGCGGCCGAGGTCAAGGAACTCGCCACCCAAACCTCCAAGGCGACGGAAGAGATTTCCAGCCAGATCGCGGAAATCCAGGCATCGACGGATGAGGCGGTCACGGCGATCGGGAAGATCGCCGGGACGATGGAGCAAGTGAATGAGTATACCGGTGCGATTGCAACCGCCGTCGTCCAGCAGGGGGCTGCGACATCGGAGATAAGCGCCAATATTCAAAGCACGGCAAGCCGAACCAGATCGGTTGTCGAAAACATCAGCCAGCTCGACGCTGCCGTTGTGGAAACGAAGCACTCCGCGGAGGAACTGTTCAGCAAAACCACCGAAGCATCCGAGACCGCGGGCCGGTTCCAGGAAGAGATCCGGAAATTCCTGGAAGATGTTGCCGCGGCCTGATCGGGCGGATCGATTTCCACCTCAAATGACGAAAAGGCGCCTCGGGCGCCTTCTCTGTTTACCGAAGAATTCTGCCGGCATTGCACAACCGGTATCGGACCGCGTCAGAGCGAGCGGTTGATTGCGATGCCATGGGCCGTTTGCGGTCCGGTCGGAGAGTTGCCGGTCGGACCATATGTGGTCGTCCGATTCGGCTGTTGGGCGCCAACGGCCTTTGCCACCGTCGAAACGATATCGCTTGCCACTTCGCGCGCCGTGGACAGGACGGCCAGGTTGATGCGCAGCACCGGCTGGAATTCGGCATGCTTGCGGCGCAGGGTCTGTGTGGCCGCAGGAGCCAGATTGCCGAGCGCAACCGCATGATCCTTGGCCGACATCATTCCGCGTGTGTATTCGTGGATGAGACGCGCCTTTTCCGGCTGAAGGGTGCTGGCATCCCTCAGTTTGCCGCCTCTGACCAGCTCCGTCTCGGTTTCGATCAGATTCAGGAGTTCGTCCATGGCGCGGGTGAGGGCATTGCAGAACTGCTCCGCCTCGACCGGGCTGGTGGGGCGTTCTACCGAAAAGGGCAGTTTTGCCGGTTCAGTCTGGGCATTCATTGGCTGACCTCCTGAAGTGCCAAAAGTTCGCGTTCCACGGCGTCGGCAATCCCAATGCCTCCGCTTTTGGAAATCGACTGCGCGTATTCGTTGATCAGCATGCCGCGCCAGGCTTCGGCGCCATCGCCGCTGCCCCAGGTGCCGCCTTCTTCCATGCCGGTGAACATGGACTGCAGCATGTTGTTGAGAAACGTCGCCTCGAAGCCTTCTGCGGTGTCGCGGATCCTGGACTTGTCCGAGGTATCCACACCGGACAGGACAGACAGCGGATTGACGGGGGTCGTCAGGCTCTTTGCCGGATCAAGCATCATCACAGCACCTCGATTTCTGCCTGGAGCGCGCCGGACGCCTTGATCGCCTGAAGGATGGAGATCATGTCCCGCGGACCGATACCCAGAGCGTTCAGTCCGTCGACCAGCTGCTTAAGCGTGACCGTTTCGGAGACGATCGCGAGCTTGGCATCGGCGTCGGTGTTGACCTCGACCTGGGAGCGCGGCACCACCACGGTCGCGCCGTCGGAGAAGGGTTGGGGTTGCGAGACCTGCGGCGTTTCGGAAATCGTGACCGTCAGATTGCCCTGGGCCACGGCCACGGTCGAAACCTTGACGTCCTGCCCCATGACAATGATGCCTGAGTTTTCGTCGATCACGACACGTGCGGCGAGGTCGGGCTCGACGAGCAACTGCTCTATGTCGGTCAGGAGATCGACGATATTGCCGTCGTAATCCCTGGGCAAGTCGACGCGAACCGTACCTGGGTCGAGCGGCTCGGCTGTCGGCAGGCCAATCAATTCGTTTATGGAAAGAGCCACGCGCCGGGCCGTGGTCAGGTCCGGATTGCGCAGCGCAAGCCGCAGGGTGGTCAGGGAGGCCAGCTTGAATTCGAGCTCGCGCTCAACGAGACCGCCGTTGGCAATCCGTCCGGACGTCGGCACGCCGCGCACAACGGATGCGGCATCCGCCTGCGCGGAGAAGCCACCGATCGCTACCGATCCTTGCGCGATCGCATAGACTTCTCCGTCTGCGCCGACCAGCGGGGTGACAAGGAGGGTTCCGCCCTGAAGGGATTCAGAGTTGCCCAGCGCGCTGACACTGACGTCGATGCGCGTACCCTGGGTGGAGAACGGGGGCAGGTTTGCGGTGACCATGACGGCGGCAACCGTATTGGTATTGAGGTCCACATCGCGGGTGTTGACGCCGAGGCGCTCGAGCATGGCCTGCAGACTTTGCCGGGTGAACGGTGCATTGCGAAGCGAATCCCCGGTGCCGTTGAGACCGACGACAAGACCGTACCCGATCAGCTGGTTCTCGCGGATGCCTTCGAAATCGGCGATGTCCTTGATACGCGATGCAGCCATAGCCTGAGCGGAAAAGACCGCAAGGCCAAAGAGCAGAAAGCAGAGTCTCGTAAACAGTTTCATCGTTTGTCGTTCGCTCATTCGCATCGCTGGACGGCGTCTTTTTGCTTCCGTCCGTCTGACCTTTCGGCTGTCTCCGGATGATTTTCCGCAGGGCCGTTGGCTGATTTCAAAACTGTTATTGCGAATGCCGTGCCAGTTTTCGGTGGCAGGCGAAATCGATTTGATCTGCGGTCAGAGTGGGCGGATTCCCTTAAGTTTTGGTGGCGGAGAGCAAGCGAATTGTATTTGTGCTAAAATGAATGGTGTGAAGTTGCGGGCAAATATTGCCGAGTGCGCCCGGACTCAATTACCCTGTGTCGGCAAATTCCCACGAACCCTTTGGTAACGGGGGGACGCAGTCGGCTGAGAGCTGAGTTGGAAAGATGCGCATAACAGGAAGCAAGCCATTATCCGGAGTACAGGGGCGCGGCGCCAAAAAGGGAACGTCGTCGAACAGCAGCGCCTTTACGCCTGAGCTTGGCGACGAGGCTCCGCAGACGAGCGCACTGTCGGGCGGTTCAACGATCCAGGGAATGGATGCCTTGCTGGCGTTGCAGGAGGTGGGCGAGAAGCCTGACCGCAAATCCAGGGCGACGCGGCGCGGGCATGCGCTCCTGGACGGGCTTGAACTGATCAGGGCGGATCTGCTTGCCGGGCATGTTTCCGAAGAGCGCCTGGAAGGGCTCGCGAAAGAGGTTTCAGAGCGCGAGACGAGCGGCGATCCGGAGGTCGATTCGGTCCTCGATGAGATCGAACTCAGGGTCAAAGTCGAGCTTGCGAAGCTCGGCCGATTCCCCGACTGAGTGCAGGCAGCGGTGACGCTGGGTTAGCCTGCAAAAAGCTCCAATTTTCCTAAATATTTGACCGAACAATGTTTTTTGCGTTGTTATTTTTGAAAAATGCACCGTTGTCGGTTTACAAGCTCGAGGATATATTGCCCGCGACCTAACGGTAATCCGGAGCTATCGATGACGGTTGAACTAGAGTCTGAATATCGACCCTCGGAAAACGAGCCGTTCATGAATGACAGGCAGCGGGAATATTTCAAGAACAAGCTGCTTGCATGGAAAGACGACATCCTGAAAGAGAGCAAGGAAACGCTCACCAATCTTCAGGAGGAAAGCCAGAACCATCCCGATTTTGCCGACCGTGCCTCTTCCGAGACCGATCGTTCGATCGAGCTGCGGGCCCGGGATCGCCAGCGCAAGCTGATTTCTAAAATCGACGCAGCGCTGGAACGAATTGCGGACGGGAGCTACGGCTATTGCGAAGAGACGGGGGAGCCGATCAGCTTGCGGCGCCTGGAAGCCCGGCCGATCGCAACCCTGTCGATTGAAGCGCAGGAAGCCCATGAGCGGCGCGAGAAAGTTTACCGGGACGACTGAGCGACCTCGGTAACTGGCCCGTCGGCTAGTCGAAACAAATGAAGGCTCTCCCGGATCCGGGGGAGCCTTTCTTGTTTCTGGGGTGTCGGGTCCGGCCCGCCGGCGGCTGAAAAGAAAACGGGCACGGTGCTCGGGGAGCGAGGCACCGTGCCCGTTGTCGGCGGTCAGGTCAGGCTTCTAGAACACCTGTCCCGACCGCCGGGGGAGCTTGTTTCCGTGTTAGGCGGATGATGTCCGGAGGGATCAGAACGGCAGCAGCACATCCATGACCTGGCTGCCGTAGCGGGGCTGCTGGACATCGGTGATCTGGCCGCGGCCACCGTAGCCGATCCGTGCTTCGGCGATTTTCTCGCTGACGATCGTATTTTCCGAAGAGATGTCCTCCGGGCGTACGATACCGGCCACGACGAGTTCGCGAACCTCGAAATTCACACGAACCTCCTGGCGTCCCTCGATCACGAGATTGCCGTTGGGCAGGACCTGGAGAACCACGGCGGCGACGGCTGTTTCCAGCGTTTCCTCGCGGTCGACCTTGCCTTTTCCGGTGAAGTCGGAGGAGCTGTCGACGCTTGCCAGGTCGGACGCGGAGTCGCCTGCGGGCAGGAAGATCGTATCGATTGCGTTGCCGAGTGCGCCGCCGGCTCCGGTGGAGCTGGAGTCCTCGCGCGAGCGCTCGGTGGTGTTGTCGAACTGGGCCTTGTCCTTGATCGTCACAACGACGGTCAGAATGTCGCCAACCTGTTTCGCCCGCTGATCCTCGAAGAAGGCCCGGTTCCCGGATCGCCACAGCGAGTTCGGATTGTAGTGGGCCTGCTGGGGTTCCGGCATCGGCATCTGCACCGGACGATAGCCGGCCGTTGTCGTCGGATCCTGGATGGCGTTCAGTGCGGGTGGCTGGCCGACCTGGGACAGCCTGTCAGCTGCTCCGCAGCCGCCGACCGCGGCCGCGAGCGCACAGCTGGCGAGAAGCGCGAACCTCGATTTCGAAATCATTGCTGCGCCCTTTCATTGAGGCTGGCGACCGGGACGGACGGCTCGACCCGTACCTGCCCGCGGGAGATCACCGTGGCGGAGATTTTCCGCCGGGATTGAAGGTTCATGATGTCGATCACGTCTCCGGCGGCACCATCTTCCAGAGCCTGCCCGCGGGTCGTGAGTTTCATGCCCGGGAGCTGGTAGGTGATGGTCACCTTTTCGCCGCGGGGGATGATCGTCGGACGTTCGAAATCGTTCCGCGTCAGCGGGGAATTGGCGCGCAGGTTCGAACGGGCGGCCAATCCCAGGATTTCATCCGCGTCGATGAGAGCCCGTGCCGGAACACTGCCACGGGCCAGCCGGACGGTCGTGAGATCTTCCGGCTTTACGATAGCGCCGCGGCTGAGCGGCTGGATCAGGGCCGACACTTCCACCATTTCGCGGGCCACGCCGGTCAGGTTCAGCGGGTGGACGCCGCCGAGACCCGAGATGTTCAAACGCAGGCTGAATTGTCCGCCGGTCCGGGACCATAGAACCTGATCCACTGTGACGGGATTTTCCACACTCGGATCGGCATGGACCGCTGAGGGTGCCTGAAACAGGGTGATGTCGAGATCTTCGACGGACAGCGAGGCGTCCCGTTCGACCAGAGCCTTTGCCACGATGGTTTTCAGTTCCCTCTGGCCGAGGGTTTCCGCCCGGCGGTAAACGACGACCTTGGTCAGCCCGTTGGTGCCGGCCGCGATCAGTCCGGCAGCCTGAGCCCGCTTGGCAACTTGTTCGGCCGGCACGTCGCCAGAGGTTCCCATATCCGGTGAGCGAAACAGGGGGATCCCGGCATAGTCTCCGGCATTGCGGTAGAAATCGCCGATCGTGACGATGTCCGAAAGTGTGTGGACCTCCGGCTGCAGGATCGGCGCGTCGGCGGCAAAGGCCTGCTGGGACCAGAACAGGCTTCCGATTGCGAGCCCGGCGAGGGCGAGAGAGCGGATCATTGTCGTTACTCCCTACCGGAGGTTCGAGGTGGTGGAGTACATCTCGTCGGCCGCCTGGATAATGCGCGAGTTCATTTCGTAGGCGCGCTGGGCAGCGATCAGGTCGGCGATTTCGGTCACCGCGTCCACGTTGGCCATTTCCAGGAAGTTCTGCTGCAGGTCGCCAAACCCGTCGTTGCCGGGTGTGTCGGTCTGCGGCTGTCCACTGGCTTCGGTTTCGAGGAACAGGTTGTCGCCGATGGCTTCAAGCCCCGACTTGTTCACGAAGCGGGCAAGTTCGATCTGGCCCAGGTTGACGGTGGCGCCGGCGCCGTCGATCACCTGGACATTACCATCCGCGGAAATGGTGATGTCCCGGGAATCGTCGGGAATGGTGATCCCAGGCTGGACGCTGTAGCCGTCGACGGTCACCAGCGTTCCATCCGCATCGCGCTCAAACGAGCCGTCGCGGGTATAGGCGGTGGTCCCGTCCGGCAGCAGGATCTGGAAAAATCCCTCGCCGCGGATCGCGACGTCCAGCTCCTTGTTGGTCTCCTCCAGGGAGCCTTGCGACATGATCCGGGCGGTCGCCGCTGTTTTCACACCGGAACCGACCTGAACGCCGGTCGGGACGATCGTGCCGGCGTCCGACGTTTCCGCACCCATGCGGCGCAGGTTCTGGTAAAGCAGATCCTGGAAATCCGCACGCTGGCGCTTGTAGCCGGTCGTGCGCATGTTGGCCACGTTGTTCGATATGACTTCGACATTCAGCTCCTGAGCCTTCATGCCGGTGGCCGCGATATGCAGTGCCTTCATCTGGTAGGTCCTCCGGCGTTATCAGGCTTCAAGTCGGCCCAGGGTGGAGATTGCGTTCTGACGCAGATCGTCCGTGTCTTTCATCAGCTTGGTAATGGTCTCATAGGCGCGCGTGATCTCGATCACCCGGCTGATTTCCTCGACGCCCTGTACGTTCGATTGCTCTATGGCACCCTGGACGACTTTTCCGTTGGTCATCTGCAGTGGGGCTTCGCCTGTGAACAGCGAATCTCCGACCTGGACGAGTTCCTGCGGATTTTCGAAATTGACCAGGCGGATGGCACCCCCGGTTCCCCTGTTCGGTGGAAATCGTGCCGTCCCCGGCAATTTCGATCTTGCCGTCCTGCTGAGTGAAGGTGACAGGCCCCCCTTCGGTCAGAACCGGGCGGCCTTCGGACGTGACGAGACGCCCGGTGTTGTCCAGATGGAATGCGCCGTTGCGCGTGTAGGCTTCGGTCCCGTCGGCCAATTGAACGACGAAAAAGCCTTCCCCCTTGATGGCCACGTCAAGGTCGTTGCCGGTTACCTTGATGCTGCCGTCTTCAAAGTTGGTCAGCGTGCCATAGTCGTGAACGTAAGAAAGATCGCGGTCCGGGCGCTGAAACTCCGTCGCCTCGGCGACGGGCATAATAAACTCCTCGAACAGCATTCTTTGCGACTTGAAGCCCGTCGTATTGATGTTCGCCATGTTGTTGGCGACCACGTCGAGCTGATTCCGCAAGGCGGACTGGCGCGACAGGGCAATAAGCTGCGCATTCTCCATATTAACAGTTCCCTTTGCTCCCCGGTGGGCGTTCGAACTCCCCAGAACGTCGGCCCGCCTAACTGATTGCAGGGAACGTGCCAAAATCTAAGACTTTGAAAAACCTGGGTAATTGCAGGAACTGACAAGTGCGGTCGGTAAAGGTTTCCGGCAGAAATTAACCAATTGGCAATTTTTGCCGGGTTGCGGTCGTTAACCATTTGGTAACCACTCGTTAACCATTAACACTTTAGAAACTTATTACGCGCGTGAGCGTGTGGAGGACTCGGGGAGCTGAATGGCAGACGAAAATGCCCAGGTCGACGATGACGAGGGAGCCGAAGAGGGATCCGGTGGCGGCAAGAAAAAGCTGATCCTGTTCGGTGGTATCGGTCTCGTCGTGCTTCTGGCTGCAGGGGCAGGCGGATACTTCTTCTTCATGTCGGGTGGCAGTGCGCCCGCGCCGGATGCGTCCGGCCGGCCGCAAGGCGAACAGGAAGCTCAGAAGCCGGTGGTGTTTTACGACCTGCCGGAGATGACCGTGAACCTGGCGACCGAGGGGCGGACCACGTATCTGAAGGTGCGTATCGCCCTGGAGGTGGAAAACCGGGCGATGATCGATCAGATCTCACCCTATCTCCCTCGTATTCTCGATGCTTTCCAGATTTATCTGCGAGAGCTCCGTCCCGCGGATCTAGAAGGATCCGCCGGTTTGTTCCGTCTGAAGGAAGAATTGCTCAGGCGCATCAATCTGTCCGTATATCCGGCTCATGTCGACGGGGTCCTGTTCAAGGAAATCCTCGTCCAGTGATGGTGCGAAATGGCTGACGAAGACGATGATCTGTCCGAAGAGGACATGGCTGATGCCTGGGGGGCGGCACTTGCCGAACAGGGCGCAGGCAGCGATGACGATGACGACCTAGCTGCCGCCTGGGGGGCGGCGCTCGAGGAGCAGGGGGCGGGAAGCTCCGACGACATGGCTGCGCAATGGGCGGCCATGATCGACGACAGCGAGCCTGACCTGGAAAATGCCACGCGCGGCGCCGACCGTGTCCTCAACCAGGAAGAAATCGACAACCTCCTCGGCTTCAATATCGAGGATACGATTGCCGGCGATCAGAGCGGTATTCGCGCCCTGATCAACTCGGCGATGGTCTCCTACGAACGTCTGCCGATGCTCGAAATCGTGTTCGACAGGCTCGTTCGCCTGACGACCACTTCGTTGAGAAACTTCACGTCCGACAACGTCGAAGTGTCGCTGGATTCCATCAGCTCAGTGCGTTTCGGCGATTACCTGAATTCCATCCCGCTTCCCGCCATTCTCGGTGTCTTCAAGGCCGAGGAATGGGACGGTTTCGGGATGGTCACGGTGGAATCGAGCCTCATCTACTCGATTATCGACGTGCTTCTTGGCGGGGGACGGGGCACGAGTGCCGTGCGCGTCGAGGGCCGGCCTTATACGACAATCGAAACCAATCTCGTGCAGCAGATGGTGGCGCTGATCCTGCAGGATGCGGAGCAGGCGTTCGCGCCGCTGTCGCCGGTTCACTTCAACCTCGAGCGGCTGGAAACCAACCCGAGGTTCGCGGCGATTTCGCGTCCGGCGAACGCCGCCATCCTGGTCGAACTTCGCATCGACATGGAAGATCGCGGCGGCACCGTCGAGATCATGATGCCCTATGCAACGCTGGAGCCGATTCGCGATCTGCTGCTCCAGATGTTCATGGGCGAGAAGTTCGGCCGCGATCCGATCTGGGAAGGACACCTGGCAACGGAGATTCACTCAGCGGAAGTTGAGGTGGATGCGGTGCTTTACGAGACATATCTGCCTCTCGGGCGCGTTCTCAGCCTGGATGTTGGGCAAACATTGGTTTTCGACATCGACCCGACGGATCCGGTCACGATAAAATGCGGCAACGTTCCCCTGACCGAGGGAACGCTCGGAAAAGTCGACGATTCGATCGCGATTCGCGTCGGCAAGAACCTGCGCAGACCCAAAATGACCCTGGCCGCCTTCGAGCGGGCCATGCAAAACGAAATGGAGACATCATGAGCACCCCGCCGGTCGGAATGATAATAGAAGGCCTGGTTGCGATTCTGCTTTTGGTAACCATTGCGTATTGCTGGATCTTGAACTCGCGGCTGCAGAGATTACGTGCCGATGAAGAAACCTTGAGGGCGACAATCTCCGAGTTGATGACGGCAACCGAAATTGCCGAGCGTGCCATCCTCGGACTGAAGGCGACGGCGAGCGAAGCCGACAAGTCCCTCGGGAACCGTTTGAGCCAGGCTGAGAAAATGTCAAACGCACTTGCGGCTCAGGTCGTGAAGGGTGAGGAAGTCTTTACCCGTATCAGTCAGATCGCCGAGGCGGCCAGCAGGTCGTCCGTGCAGCGGGAGACCTATGCGCCTGCACCGCAGCCGGCGCCCATGCCTGCACATATGCCGCAGATGGCCGCTCCGCCCATGCACGAGCCCGCTCATCGGGTCCGCGCGCCGCGTGCGGACGATATCCGCAGCGCTGCAGCGGAGGCAACGGCCCGGCTTGAGCAGTTTCGCAGGCGGTCCGGGGGTTCTGCCGCATGAACATCCGCCTGCTCCCTTTGGTTGGAATCTCTGCTAGCGCCCTGCTGGCGCTGAAGGTGCTTGGCCTGGTGATTGGCCCGGTCGCCAATGTGATTCCGATCGAGGGGGCGGTCGCTCAGGAAACGACGCCCGGCCAGGCAGCCGCACCGGAAACGCCACAGGAAACGCCGCCTGGCGGTGAAGCCACGGTGGCCATGCCGGCCGGTGGTGCAGGTGACAAGGACGGGGAAATGAAGTCGGATGGCGATGCGCCGGCCGAAGACCCGCCGGTGTTGCCTGAATCGCTCGAAATCGGCGGATCGGCCGCGGAGCGCGCCGTCCTGGAAAGTCTCGGAAAACGCCGGCAGGACCTGGAAACGCAACGGGGACAGCTCGATCTCAGGGAAAAGCTCCTGCAAGCGACGGAGGAGCGGATCCAGAAGCGTGTGGAAGAGCTGAAAAAGCTTGAAAAGCAGATCGAGGGCGCTGTCGAGGAGAAGCGCAAGCAGGACGAAAGCGAGATCGCGGGTCTCGTGACCATGTATGAGAGCATGAAGCCCAAGGACGCCGCGCGTATCTTCGACCGCTTGAGCATGCCGGTGTTGCTGAAGGTGGTGCGTCAGATGAAGCCGCGCAAAATGGCGGATATTCTGGGCAAGATGTCCGCAGAAGCGGCGGAGCGCCTGACCGTCGCTATCGCGAGTAGTACGGATGACCCGGTCTCGGAACCGAAGCAGATGCAGGCCGAATTGCCTAAAATCCGCTCGAACTAGTCGAATCCGGCGCTTTTCGGCAGTCCGCGTAAGGCCGCGTTAATCCGGTCAAAATAACGTTAAGAACAGGTGGCATCCGAAGGAAAGGCTCCGTGCTGAAGCACATATGGAAACGCGGTAAGACGCGGGGGAAACCCCAGCGCCCGAGACGTCTGGCAATCTGCCTGATGTCCGCGTTGCTGTGTGCATTTTCGATGCCGGTTCAGCTCGCCGTTTCCCCGGTCGCCCGGGCGCAGTCCCTGGAGCCGGTGGATCTCCAGGTCCAGCCCAAGGAAGGCTACGGCCGGATGGTCCTGACCTTCAAGGACCGAACCCTTTTGCCGGTCTACGATGCCGTCATCACGGGCGGTGTGTTGAGGATTTCCTTTGAAGACCCGATCGACATCAATGTCGACGACGTGCCGCTCGACCTCAGCGATTACATAACGATCGCCCGCCGGGACCCGGATGGCAGCGCGATCCGCTTTGCTCTGAAGGGCCAGTTCCAGATCAATACGCTGGAAGCAGGTGAGAAGCTGTTCGTCGACATTCTGCCATCCAACTGGCAGGGCCTTCCGCCGGGACTTCCCGATGACGTGGTGCGTGAACTCGCCAAGCGCGCGGAAGAGGCCATGCGCAAGGTCCGCGCGCTGGAGCAGGCGCGGCTGAAAGTGAAGGAGGGGCCTCAAGTCACTCTTCACATCGGTGAGCATCCGACCTTCACCCGACTGGTGTTCGACTGGACGGTGCGTTTTGATACCGCCTTCGTGCGCGAGGACGATATCGTCAAGGTTACGTTCAATCATCCTGCCCAGCTTGATGTGTCGGACCTGCGCGCGCATCTGCCTCAAGGGGTCGTGGATGCCACGTCTTTCCTGGACAAGGGCAAGCTGAAGTTCCTGATGCGGATCGATCCGTCGGTGGATATCCGCGCCTTCCGGGAAGATCAGACCTATGTCATCGACGTTACGCCGGAACGGATGGAGCCGCGCGATCCGGCCAATGAGCAGATCAATGCGGAATTGAACTCGGGCACCGGCGGTACGGGACAGCAAATGATTACTGCGCCCGGCGTCCGCAATAGGAACGCAGATTCCGGGCCGGAAACGTCCGCGGAAGTCACGGCGCCACCGGACGCACAGACCGACGCGCAGACTGACACGCAGACTGGGCCGGTGCAGGATGAAACCGCGCTGGCGATGGTCCCTTTCAATGCTGAGCCGGGAGAGCCCGGCGCCGGGCCAGCCGCACCGTCTCCGCCGGTGGAGAATGTTCCATCGACGCCGGTCCCGCCGAAAAGCGAGACGACCGGCAACGTTCCGGCGGACCCCGCTCCGGTTCAAGCTGCGCAGGACGCGGCCGGACCGAAGACCGATGAAGCCGCGGTAAAACCTGCGTCGGAAGCGGCTGCGGAGCCTGCCCCTGCGACGCCGAAGCCGAAGCCTGCCAGGGCCGAGGACACGGCAATGGCGGAGACCACTCCGCCAAACGCGGCGGTTGACGCCCCGCAAACAGAACCGGCCGCTCCACAGGCCGAGGTTATGCCGACTTCGCAATCTGCCGACAACGCACCGACCGATACCCCGGCCGGGAGAACGGACGAGCCGGCGCCCGCCGTTGCGGACGCAAACCCGGTCCCGCCTGCGGCCGCCGAGCCGGAAGCTGCTCCCCAGCCTGCACCGGGCGCTGAAACCGCGCGCCGGCCGGAGGGGGCGGAGCAACTGGAAATGGCTGCGCCGCAACCGGTCGAGGTCGTCCCTGCGGAGCCCAATGCAAATGCAGATGGGGCCGTTCCGCCTGCCGTGGTGCTCAACGACAGGCCGGGCAGCGCAAGTGTCTGGCGGGCGAACGGCGGCGCGGAGATTCCCAACTCCCCCGAAACCCCGCCCGATGATTTCGCAGAAGAAGTGCGCAATTTCGTTTCCGCCGAAGCGCGGCGCATCGGCAAGACGGTTCGGGTCGTGTTCCCGTTCGTGGAGCCGGTGTCCAGCGCTGTCTTCCGGCGCAACAACAGCATCTGGATGATTTTCGATACGGACGCGACCATCGATATCCGGGGCATGGTCTCGGCCTTGTCCGACACGGCCTCCAACATCGATGTGGAGCAGCGCGAGGGCTATCAGATCCTGCGCATGGACATGAACGATCCCGTGCTGGCTACGGTCGGACTGGATGGCAATGCCTGGAGCCTGGTCATCGGAGACATGATCCTGGAGCCGTCCATTCCGCTGAAGATGGAGCGCAACGTCCGCGGCGATGGCGGGTCGGTCCTGCGGGTTCTTTACAAGGATCCGCAGAATATCCGAGAGATCGAGGATCCGTTCGTCGGCGACAAGATCTCCATCGTGACCGGCTTCGGGCCGCCGCGGGGCCTGCTCAAGCCGCAGAAATTTGTCGATCTGAACGTTTTGAGCTCGGCGCAGGGCGTTGCCATCGTGTCGCATTCCGACGGTGTCAGCATGAAACTGCTCGGCGATGACGTGATCATCGAGAAGACGGGCGGTCTCTCCCTGTCCAATCGCCATCTGCGCGGCGGCACGGGGGCGTTCAACTCCATCGTCGATCCGAACGAACCGGGGTATGTGGAATTCGTGTCGCTGACGACGGAAGGTCCGGCGACCTATGCGGAACGTCTCTATACCCTTCAGGACAATTTGAGCAAGACGCCGAAAGGGCAGCGGCGGAAGGCGCTGATGGATCTTGCCCGGTTCTATCTGGCGCACCAGTTCGCCCAGGAGGCGCTTGGCCTCATGCGTCTGGCGATCGAAGAGGATCCGGCGCTGGCCCAGGACAGCTCCTACAACCTCATGATGGGCGCGGCCCAAACCATGGCGCATCACTTCAAGGATGCCTATGAACATCTGAACCGGCCGGACCTGAAAAACAGTCCGGACGCCGCCGTGTGGCAGACCATTGTCGCGGTCGCACTGAACGAATGGACCGAAGCGCGGATTGCCATGCCGCGCGGGCGGGCCGTTGTCGGCAACTATCCCAAGACCATCCAGGCGGAATTCAATCTCTCGGCGGCGCAAGCCATGGTCGAGGCGAATGACTTCGGTGTCGCGAACTCGGTGCTGGCGGAAATCGAGCCCAGCGAGGTGACCAGTTCGCAGGCCGCGCGGTACGATATTCTGCGCGGCCGTGTCGCGGATGCCTCAGGCCGGTCCCAGGAAGCGCTCTCGGCCTTCGATTTCGTCGCGAAATCGGAAGACCGGCCGCGGGCGGCTGAGGCCGAATACCGGGCCCTGCGGATCCGCTACCGGGACGGGGAGATCGATATCGACCAGGCGATCGATCAGCTCGCCAGCCTTGCGACCTCCTGGCGCGGGGATGAAATCGAACTCAAGACCCTCCGTTTCCTGTCGCAGCTTTATGCGGAAAAAGGGCACTACCGGGAGGCCTTCGAGGCCATGAAGTCCGCAGTCCAGGCAAATCCGGATTCCGATACGACCCGGCTGCTGCAGGAAGAAATGAACGGGTTGTTCGCATCGCTGTTCCTGGACGGAAAGGCGGACGAGATGGAACCGGTCAGGGCGCTGGCGCTGTTCTATGATTTCCGCGAAATGACCCCGATCGGGCGCCAGGGAGACGAAATGGTCCGCCTGCTGGCCAAGCGGCTGGTCGAGGTGGATCTCCTGGATCAGGCCATCGGCCTTCTGCGTCATCAGGTGGACAATCGCCTGAAAGGCGCGGCACGCGCGCAAATCGCAGCGGACCTTTCTGCGCTTTACCTGGCCGATCGCAAGCCGGACGAAGCGCTGCGGGTTCTTAACGTGACGCGACAGGCCAGTCTGCCATCTACGCTGGAGCGCCAGAGGAACATCGTCGAGGCGCGGGCGCTTACGGCCAGCGGACGCCCGGATCTGGCTCTGGAGCTGGTGCGCAACATGCGCGGCAGCGATGTTGACCGTTTGCGGGCCGACACTTTCTGGGCGGCGCAGAGCTGGCGCGAAGCCGGTGAACAGCTGGAAGCCATGCACGGGTCACGCTGGTCCGACACGATCCCACTCGACGGGACCGAGCGGCGCGACATCCTGCGGGCAGGCATTGCCTACTCCCTGGCCAGTGACCAGCTCAGCCTCAACCGCCTGCAGACCAAATATATTGCCAAGATGGCCGACAGCCCGGAGGCGGCGGCCTTCGAAGTGGTGACCCGTCCGATCGACGCACAGGGTGTCGAATTCCTGGAAGTCGCCAACAAGCTGGCCGATACCGACACGCTTGAAACCTTCCTGGAGGAATACCGGCGCCAGTACATGACGCCGCAGAAGAGCACCGGCGACAAGGTCGCCGCGACAGCGCCGACCGGCTAGTCCGTGAGGGAGGGAAACGCGGGGTTTTCGTCTATCCCGCGCCGAAACTCTTGACGAGAGATCCGGCCACCAGGTTCCAGCCGTCCACCAGTACGAAGAAGATCAGCTTGAACGGTAGCGAGATCACTACCGGCGGCAGCATCATCATGCCCATGGACATGAGGACCGACGCGATCACCAGATCGATGATCAGGAACGGCAGATAGAGCAGGAAACCAATTTCGAAGGCCCGACGCAATTCGCTGATCATGAAGGCCGGTATGAGCGTGCTCATGGCCAGGTCGTCCGGCGTCTGCGGGGCGGGTTGGCCGGAGAGCTCCTGGAACAGGCTCAGGTCCTGTTCGCGCACCTGGGACAGCATGAACGTCCTGAAAGGGGCCGAGCCGCGTTCGAAGGCCTGGTTGAATTCGATGTCGCCATTGACGAGCGGCTCAACGCCTTCGTTGTAGGCCGTTTGCAGGGTCGGAGCCATGATGAAGGCGCTGAGAAACAGCGCGAGGCTGACCATGACCATGTTCGGCGGCGCCGTCTGCAGGCCTATCGCGGAACGCAAAAGCGAGAGGACGACCACGATCCGGGTAAAACTCGTCACCATGACGAGGATCGACGGCGCGAGCGAAAGAACGGTCAGCAGGGCGACAAGCTGGACGGCTCGCTCCGTCAGGCTGGAATCGGCGCCGAACCCAACCGTAATGTCCTGCGCCACCGCCGGACCGGCGAGCAGCGCGAGAACCGGCAACCCCAGAAGGAGCAATAAAAGCGTCAGCCGTCGGGACGGACGGCCGATACGGGGGATCATGCTTTCTGATTTCCGTGGATTTCATCCAGAAGCTTTGCCATTTCATCCTCGATCGGATTGGCCTCGGCGTCCGGACCTGGTTGCCCATTTTCCGGTTTCTTGTCTTCCGATTTGGTGTCCTGATCAGCGGCCTTTGTCTCGGTCTCAGCCGCTTGGGCCTTAGCAGTTTGGGCCTCAACCGACTGGGCTTCTGCCGGGGGGGGCTGGGCGCCGTCTTCCGTGGCCTTGCCGTCGTCAGCGGCCGTGCCGGTGTCCGAAGCAGGCTCTCCGCCCGCCCCGTCTTCCGATTTGGTTTCCGATGACACGGTTTTTTCCGCAGTAGAGCCTTGTTCGGAGGGCGGGGCCTCTGCGGCAGCCGTCGCTTCGGTCTTCGTCTGCTCGGCTGCGGCTGTCTCCGTTGCGGCGTCTTCCGGCGTGTTCACGGCCGGAGCCGGCTTCGGCGTGTCTGTCTTCTCCGGAGCCGCCGGCTGTTCCATCGCCGGCGTTTCCGCAGATACTTCATCGGTTGAGGCCGGAGATGACGCAGGTTCTGCTTTTGCCTCTGCCGGTTGAGTCGGAGCGGCCGGTGTTTCGACCACAGGCGTTTCGACCACAGGTGCTTCGACCGCTGGTGCTTCCGCCTTTACGGTCGGGTCGGCGGGCTTTGTATCCGCACTCGGCGGCGGAGAGGCCTTGGCCTCGGAAACGTTTTCTACGGCGGGTGCCGGTTCGGCTTCCATCACCGGTTCCTTACGTTCCTCCAAAGGACCTTTCGGAAAGGCGGTCAAGGCCTTGGCGGCGGGACCGGAGGAGGGGGGGGAAACCGTTCTGGTTGGCCCGACGGGCCTCGGCGCAGCCGGTCGGCTCTGCAGCGGTTTGGCCAGGGTGCGGGCAAAAGCGGCCGTCTGGGGTTCACCCGAGGAGGCCGGTGCCGTCGGCCGATCCGCGGCGCGGGGCGGTTGAGGGGTCTGGGGAGCGGGGGGCGTTTTCGCCGCGGAGGCCTGGGGAACCTGAGGTTCCCGGCGCTCCGGTTGTGCGGGCGTGTCTCCCTCTTCCTTCTTTCCTGCTTCCTGCGGCTTGATGGCGGCCAGGGTCCTGGAGAATGCGGAGACCGCGGCGCCAGTTCTTGACGGTTGTTCTCTTGAGGGCGGCGTTTGGGGCTTTTCGGCTGAGGGGCTCGCGGATCTGGTCAGGTCGCCGAGCCTTGAGCGCAGGGAGGAAACGGTGGCGCTGCCACTGCTTGCTGCCGCTCTCGCCGCCGATACCTGGGGTGCTGCTTCCGCAGCGTGCGATGCCGGAGCCTGTGAAGGTGCAGGCTGAGGTGGCGTTAGGACGGGTGCGCTGGGGGGCGGGGCACTGGAGGCCCGGGCACTGGGAATCGAGGCACTGGGGATCGGGGTGCTGCGCTGCGGACCTTCGACAGGACCGGCTGCGGCGGCTGGTGGGGACACGGGGGCTGCCGGTTCCGGATAAGGTGCGCTGGTCGGCGCTGCGACGGGTGCGGGAACGGAGGCTGCCATACCGTCCATGTTGTTCGACATCTGGGGATTGCCGTTGGTCAGGGTCGGCTGCTGGCGGGGATGCCCGGCTGCAAGCGGCGTTCCCCGGATAATTCCCTGTTCCACGACCACATCGCTCGGCCCGCCGATCAGGATCAGGTGCTCGATATTGTCGCGGCGGACCAGGACGAGGCGGCGCCTGGTATCGACACTGGCACTGTCCATGATGGCCAGTCGTGGCTGTCTGCTTCTGACCGAAGGATTGCGTGCCCCGGCCAGCCACTTGATGATGAAGACAAAGAGGGCAAACAGGGCCAGGACGACCGCGAGTGCCATCGCGAAGACCAGACCACGCGCCAACCCGTCGCTGAGGCCAAAAGTAGTTTCAATCCAAGTGTACATACTTCCCTCGAATTAAGGCTCGCCAAGCGGGCCTTTGACACCGGCCGCACTTCCCTATGCAGTCTTGTTATTGCCGACCGTCGCGTTGATCCACCGCGTTTCCGCCCTCCGCGGCAGCGCTCGCTATCGAATCCTTCATGTTTTTAAAGTTAACAGAAGTGGGCAAATTCTGCCCGTCATCAGGGACTTAAATCTTGCAAATTGCAAAGGTCGGCGCTGATCTTCCACGGTTTTCTGCTGTTGCGGGGTGGGGTGCGGGTGATGCGTTAACTTTTCGTTAACCTTCTGATCGGCAATGTTTGCCTAATTCGTTAACAATGGTGACTCGCATGGCCATAACCGACCTGCCCCTGTTTCAGGCTTTGAAATCGAAAATGCAATGGCACCAGGTCCGTCAGTCGGTGCTGGCAGAGAACGTCGCGAACGCGGATACTCCGGAATATCAGGCCAAGGAACTTAGGGATTACGAGTTCGCCGATCATCTCGGTCGGGAGAATTTCGGTCTGCAAACCGTCAGGACCAAGGCGGGGCATCTGTCCGGTGGGATGAGTTCTCCTGCTTCCGGCAAGGTCGAGGAGAAGGACATGTTCGAGGTCACTCCCAGTGGCAACAACGTCGTCCTTGAAGAGCAGATGATGAAGGTTGCGGAGAACCAGATGGATTTCCAGGCGGCCTCCGCCATTTACACGCGCAGCCTCGGGCTGCTCCGCACCGCGCTTTCCAAGAATGCATGACCCGAGTGAACGTATAGGAGCACCCAAATGGATCTGATCAAATCACTGTTCATTTCGGCGTCGGGCCTCAAGGCGCAGAACAACCGGATGCAGGTCATCGCCGAAAACATCGCGAACGCCGATTCGACCGGGCGGACGCCCGACGAGGAGCCATACCGGCGCAAGATCCCGACCTTCAAGAGTCATTTCGACAAGGAGATCGGCGCCGAGATGGTCGAAATGGGCCGGATCGCGGAGGACCAGACGGATTTCGTCGAGCGTTACGAACCGGGCCATCCGGCGGCCAATGAGCAAGGTTTCGTGCGCCGGCCGAACGTGAGTACGCTCGTGGAGACGGTGGACATGCGTCAGGCGCAACGGTCCTACGAGGCGAATCTCAACGTCATCCAGGCGACCCGCCGGATGGTGCAGAGGACGATCGATATTCTGCGCGCGTAGGCCCGGGGGAACCTCCGTGCCATCAGCGACTCAACAAAAGGATTGAAACGCAATGTCCACACCAACCATTGCAAGTAATGCCTATCAGATGGCTGCGCGGCTGGCGCAGGCCACGGCGGGGACGGAAGATCTCAACCCGAACCGCGACAGCCCGAATTTCGGGCAAATGGTTCAAAACGTGGTGGAAACCGTCGTCGACAAGGGGCGGGACGCGGATCAGAAGTCCATCGGACTTGTGGAAGGCAAGACCGACGTTGTTGACGTGGTCACGGCAATCTCGGAAACCGAATTAGCTCTTGAAACGATGGTGACGGTCCGGGACCGGGTGATTTCGGCCTATGAGGAAATCATGCGGATGCCGATCTGACCGGTCCATTGACCTTTGACGAAGGGGGAATGGCCACATGACCGGCGGAGAGGTGCTCGATATCGCCCGCGAAGGCGTCTGGACCATGATCCTGGTGGCCGGCCCGGTGATGGTCGTCGGTCTCGTCGTGGGTGTGATCATCGCCCTGTTTCAGGCGCTCACGCAAATCCAGGAAATGACGCTGGTTTTCGTTCCGAAAATTCTCGCGATCTTCGTCACCCTCCTGATCACCTTGCCGTTCATGGGTCAGATACTCGCCGCGTTCATGGCGCGGATCGGTGAGCTGATCCTGACAACGTCTTAGGCCGGGCGAATGACGCTGCAGCTGTCCTTTCTGCCTGAGATTGCAGCGGTGTTCATGCTCATGTTCGCGCGACTCGGCACCATGATCATGATCATGCCGGCGCTGGGCGAATCCTCCATTCCGTCGCGGATCCGGCTGAGCATCGCGCTGGCACTCACGCTCGTCCTTTATCCGACCGGGTCTCCGACCTATCCGGACAATCTGACCGGCAACCTGATGCAGTTGCTGATTCTGTTCGGCGGAGAGTTGGCGGTCGGTTTCGCGGTCGGACTGTGTGCGAAACTGGTAACCTTCACTTTGCAAACGGCGGGCGTCATCATCGCTAGTCAGTCCGGAATGGCCTTCGCGCTTGGCACGGACATCAGCAACGCCGGCCAGCAGGGTGCCTTGTTCGGCAACTACCTTTCCATCCTTGGCGTAACTCTGGTGTTCGTCACCAACAGCCACTACCTGGTGATTGCGGCGTTGCATGACAGCTTCACGATGTTCCCGCCGGGGCAATGGTTGCCACTGGGGGATTTCGCCGCCATGGCGACCCAGACGGTCGCCGATGTGTTTTCCATCGCGGTGCGCATGTCCGCACCGTTCATCGTGGTCGGCATCGTGTTTTATTTCGGCCTCGGCTTGCTCAACAAGCTGATGCCGCAGATGCAGATCTTCTTTATCGCCATGCCCGTGAACATCGCCGTCGGGCTGGCCCTTCTTCTGGTTCTGCTCGGTGCGCTGATGACCTTCTACATGGATCATTTCCAGTCGGCGCTCGGCATGTACACGGCAGGGTAAAGGCAGATTATGGCCGACGATACCGACGATTCGGAGAAAACCGAGGACCCCACGCAAAAGCGCTTGAAGGATGCGCATGACAAGGGGGACGTTCCCAAATCGCAGGAAGTCAGTACCTGGTTCGCCCTGGCCGGAACCACGATGATGATCGGCATTTTTTCGCCCGACATCGTGTCTTCCCTGGGCAATCTGATGAAAGGCTATATGGAGCACGCCTACCAGATACCGGTCGACGGCCTTGCCCTGAAATCGCTGTGGCGGGACACGGGCCAGTCGGTCGCTCTGATCATCGGCCTGCCCCTGCTTGCCCTGGTGCTGATGGCGGTTGCCGGCAACCTGGTCCAGCATCAGCTGGTGTTTACGGCGGAGACGATCAAGCCGAAGCTGTCGAAGATCTCACCGTTGTCCGGTTTCAAGCGGCTGTTTTCGGCAGACAGCCTGGTCAACTTCGCCAAGGGCATGGCGAAAATCTCGATTGTCGGCGCGCTGATGGGGGCGGTCCTGTGGCCTCACAAGGAAGAAGCCGAGGTCATGATCTTTTCCGACCCCACAGTGATGCTGGAAGAGGCGCGGACACTGGTGCTGCAGTTGCTGGCGGCCGTTCTGGCGGTGATGACCGTGGTGGCCGGCGCGGATTTCCTCTATCAGCGCAACAAGTGGTTCAAGAAACAGCGCATGTCGCTGCGCGAGGTCAAGGAAGAATACAAGCAGACGGAAGGCGACCCGCAGATCAAGGGCAAGATCCGTCAGTTGCGCATGGAACGCAGCCGCAAACGCATGATGGCGGCCGTTCCTCAGGCCACGGTCGTGGTCACCAACCCGACGCACTATGCCGTCGCCCTGAAATACGAGGACGGCATGGGCGCGCCGCTTTGCCTGGCCAAGGGAACGGATGCGGTCGCCCTGAGGATCCGGGAAGTGGCCAAGGAAAACGATATCCCGATTGTCGAAAACCCGCCGCTCGCGCGCGCCCTTTATGCCACCGTCGACATCGACCAGATGGTTCCGGAAGACCATTACAAGGCCGTCGCGGAGGTCATCGGCTTCGTCTTCCGGATGCGCAAGAAGGCCAGCTGGCGGGCGAAATAATGTCGGTAAGTCCCCGCGGACAGGGGATTGATGGGCTTTGGTTGGGTTCCGGAGCCCGAGAGTGGTTGAAATTGGCTGAAATGCGCAGAATGCTGAACTGGGCTCGGCAGGACGATTCGGGCCAGGGAGTAACAGAATGAATGACGTGGACGGCACGCCGCGCGAGCCGATGATCGACAGGCCGGAACGTTCCGGCAACATTTGGCTGCTGATCGTGCTGGCGCTTGTGCTGGTCGGTGCCGCGGTCGGCTTTGCCGTCATGGACAAGGCGCAGGCACAGCCGTTCGTCCTCGGTCTCCTCGGCATTCTGGCCGTTGTTGGCGTCTTCTGTCTTTTTGCCGGTGCGATCGGCTTTCTGAAACTGTCTTCCCGGCAGAGCGGCAATCCGATTGCCTCTGCCTTTCTCAACACGCTCGGCGATGGCGCGCTGATCACCGACACCGAAGGCCGGTTGATCTATGCCAACCAGGCCTATGCGGATCTGACCGGCGCGGCAACGGCGGCAGACGTGCGGGCGCTGGAGCGGGTCTTTTCCAGCGATCCGGATGCGGCAGATGCCATTTTCCGTCTGTCCCAGGCCATGCGTGACGGACGACGGGCCCAGGAAGAAATCCGCATGCCGTTTCCGCTCGGTCGCAGCGAAGGCGGGGCGCGCTGGTACCGGGTCACCATCAGGCCCTTGTCGGTCAGCCCGAAAGAGGGCGGCAGCGGCCGGCGTCTGACCGTCTGGCAACTGTCGGACATCACCCGCGACAGGGCGGAACAGGAGAACTCCTTCCAGGAACTTCAACGGGTCATCAATTTTCTGGATCATGCGCCGGCGGGCTTCTTTTCCAGCGACGGCCGCGGTCGGCTCGTTTATCTCAACGCGACACTGGCCGACTGGCTAGGCTACGATCTGGCGCAGTTCGAAGTCGGTGAACTGGATCTCGACGCCATCGTCAGCGGCGACGGCGCTCAACTGATCCGGTCGATCAAGGGACAGGCCGGCGAGGTCAAGAGCGAGACCTTCGATCTCGATTTCATGACCCGGCAGGGGCGGGGCTTGCCGGTCCGCCTGCTGCACCGTGTGCCGTTCGGCGAGAACGGCCAGCCTGGCGACAGCCGGACGCTGGTCCTCAACCGCTCGCGCGGGGAAGAAGCGTCGGAAGCGCTCCGGGCGGCGGAAGTGCGTTTCGCCCGCTTCTTCAACAACACGCCGATCGCGATTGCCTCGCTCGACAAGGAAGGCCGGGTGTTGCGCACCAACGCGCCATTCCTGCGCCTGTTCGGCGCCATCGATCTCAACGAGGAATCGCCGAAGCTCGAAGCCTATGTGGCGGAAAGCGGCCGGGAGGAACTGTCCAAGGCGCTCAAGGCGGCTGCGAACGGCATCGGGGAAATCTCGCCGATCGATATTCCGTTGTCGGCCGGCAACGATCCGAGATCGGCGACCTTTTATGTCTCGGCGGTTCAGGAAGGCGAGGGCGACGGCGAGGCGGCCATCGTCTATGCGCTGGAAACCACGCAGCAGCGGGCGCTGGAAGCCCAGTTCGCCCAGAGCCAGAAGATGCAGGCGATCGGGCAGCTCGCAGGTGGTGTGGCCCATGACTTCAACAACGTCCTGACTGCCATCATCGGCTTCTCCGACCTGTTGCTGGCAAGTCACCGGCCGACCGATCCGTCGTTCCAGGACATCATGAACATCAAGCAGAACGCGAACCGGGCCGCCGGCCTGGTGCGCCAGCTGCTGGCGTTCTCGCGACGCCAGACGCTGCGGCCGCAGAGGCTGGAGTTGAACGATGTGCTGGCCGACCTCTCGATCCTGCTCGACCGGCTTCTGGGCGAGAAGGTGGAGCTGAAGGTCATTCACGGCCGGGACCTGTGGCCGGTCATGGCCGACCTCAACCAGCTCGAACAGGTGATCGTCAACCTGGCGGTCAATGCGGGCGATGCCATGCCGGACGGCGGGCGCCTGACCATTACCACCAAGAATGTTTCGGACGCCGAATCCACCCAGTTCGAGAACACCCGCGGCATGCCGCCGGGCGAATACACGCTGGTCGAGGTGGAAGACACCGGGACAGGCATGCCGCCGGAAGTCATGGAGAAGATCTTCGATCCGTTCTTCTCCACCAAGGAAGTGGGCAAGGGAACGGGCCTTGGCCTTTCCACCGTCTATGGGATCGTCAAGCAGACCGGCGGCTTCATCTTCTGCACCAGTGAGGTCGGGTCGGGCACGACCTTCCGCCTGTTCCTGCCAAGATATATTCCCGCGATCGAAGAAGAAACCAAGCCGGAACCGCAGGCAGAGCCGGAAAAGGTGGCGGATCTCACCGGTTCGGCGTCGATCCTGCTTGTGGAGGACGAGGAGGCGGTTCGCGCCTTTGCCGCCCGGGCGCTCGCCTCGCGCGGCTATACCGTCCACGAGGCCAGCTCAGGCACGGAAGCGCTGGAAGTGATGGAGGAGACGGGCGGCGAGGTCGATCTCGTAGTCTCCGACGTGGTCATGCCGGAAATGGACGGGCCGACGCTGCTTGTGGAATTGCGCAAGACGCGGCCCGACCTGAAGATCATCTTCGTGTCCGGCTATGCGGAAGACGCCTTTGAGGAAAACCTGCCGGAGAACGAGAAGTTCTTCTTCCTGCCGAAGCCGTTCACGCTGAAGCAGCTCGCCACCACGGTGAAGGAAGTCCTGTCGAGCTAAGTCGGGGATCCCGACCTATTGATTCAATAGGTCGGCGGGCAGGAGCTGTTCTGTTCCGCACGGGCTTTCAGACCCTGCAGGCTTTCCATCGTATTCGGATTGCCGGGTAGCACGAAACTCTGTTCCAGGGCCGTATGGGTGTTGTTGATCACCGCCAGATCCTGGACAGCGACCGTCTTGCAGGCGCCACCGGTAAAGCGCACCCGGATGCGCACGACACGCTGGCCGTTGTCGGAGGGACCGAATTCCGCATCAAGGGCGGGGTTTTCGCCGGTCATCTGACGTTCCATGACCACCATGTTGGGCTGGTCCTGAACGATGGGCGTTCCTTTTTCCGCGGCACTCGCCACCAGGGCGGCATGGACAGCGGTCGGATCGGCGGCAATCGTCACGCTCTGCGCGCCGTCCGGAACGTCGAGCGTCGGCTGGGGCTCAGACGGGCCCCGTTGCGGCGACGATTGACAGGCAGAAAGAGCCATCAGGATGGCGGGGATGAGCAGCTTACGCATTACGCTGTCCTTCGTTTCCAATTAAAGGCGGCTCGCTCCAAGCTAACCACAAACATGGTTGAAATTTTGTTACGCCAGCAGTTGTGGGAAGGCATCGGTCAGGCCCTGGGCCGATGGCTGTTGAACCCCGGATATGGTCAGAATGTATCACCGGTCTTGAAACCGCCGCCGCCGAAGCTGCCGCCTGACCTGAAACCGCCACCGCCGAAGCCGCCCGAACTGCCGCCGGAGCCGGTGTCGGAACCGTCCAGCCCCCGGCCGGAAAAGCCGCCGCCCATGGACCGGGGCAGGCCCGTGCCGTGCCGGAATCCGATCCGGCCTCCGCGCGGCTTGCGGCGCTTGTGGCTTTTCTTCGCCCGGGCCCAGTACTCGGCACCGCTAATCGCTCCCTTGACGAGTTCGCCCAACAAAATCGTGGTCAGGGAATTGTCGGAGAAGGTCGAATCCCAGTCGTCGTAGCCGCTGCGGCGGAATTTCTGCGTGACCTCGATCATCTCCGCCCGCCGCCGGGAAATGTCGCGCTGCAATTCACGGTCCTGGCGCATCTCACGGGAGATCTGCTCCATGCGCTCAAGCAGGTCTTCGATCCGGCGCACGATTTTTTCGTCTTCCGGGGAAGGGGTGTCGAGCGCGTGCCGCCACAAGTCCTCCAGTTCATCCGTCCTCAGGGATGTGGATAGCTCGTCCGCGGCTTTCTTGTAATGCTCGTCTTCGCCTTCTGCATATTCCTGAAGCGCCGTGGACAGGGTGTCGATGGACTGGTCCGCCGCCTGCAGGTCCTTGTCGAGTTCGGCGATCTTGTCGGACAGATGATCGATCATGCCGGCCAGGTCCTCACCAGCTTCGTCCGACATGGCCTGCCGGCTGAGGGAGGCGAGTTTTTCCTCTTCCTGCCGGGCCGTTTCGGCGCACCGTTCGGCATGTTTTGCCATCCGCTCCGGTATGCCGGTCAGCATGGCATAATTGGCCCTGGCGTCATGGAAACGGATCAGGCCCGCGACCCAGCCGTCGAGCGAGCGGATGATGCCGCGCCGGTCATAGTCCGGGGTACCGTATCCGCGTTGCCACAAATACATGAACAGGGTGTCGGCCTCATAGGCCTTGCTCTTTTCCAGCCGGTCCTGTTCCGAGGTCTTCGCCTTGGCGGCGGCGGCCTCGGCCGTGCGTGCGGCCTGCTCCGCAATCTGTTTCTGTTTCAGAAAATCCGCGTCGGTCTCCAGCCGCGTGTCGACGGTTTCCATCAGCTCGTCCATGCGCGAGGCCGCTTCTTCGCGTTCCTGTGCCAGAGCCTCACGGGCTTTCTGCTTTTCGGAGCGCGCGGTCTCCTTCTCACGCAGCTGATCGGACAGAACCTTGTGGTCCGTGGCCCGCTTTTCCAGAAGGCGTTTTGCCTCCCGGGCGGCCTTGTCCAGCCGGATGTCGAGCGTGTCGGCCGCCTGATTGTCCAGGCGAAAGCGGGCCAGTTCCCGATAGGCGTCGCCCTGCCGGGTCTGCAGGTCAGTCAGGGAACGGGTTGCCCGGTCGATGCGGCTGACCAGCTCGGCCTCCTCGCGCCTCAGATCGGCGAGGGCCTGCTCAATCGACCCGAGAGCCTGGCGTCCGGTCAACGGCATGTCGCGAAGCTCCTCGTGATGTCAGCGCGGAAAAACCCTACCATGTCGTGATGGCCCCCGTTTCAACCGCGTCCTTCCAATCGATCCCGAGTTTGCCACGGACCTTGGTGCCGAGCAGACTGTCCTGGACGATCCCGTCCCGTTCCTTGTCCTTGCGCACCTTTTCGAACGTCGATTCAGGAACCCGCTGAGCCCAGATGGTAACGCTCTTTTCCTTGCCGTCTTCTTCCGACTTGACCGTGCGTTCCACGACCTTGCCGTCCGGCCCGATGGCTTCCACGACGAGATAGTAGTTCTTCGCGTTTGGGTTAGCGTCCGGTATCCGGGTCACGCCGGTGGGTGTGCCAGGCCTCGACACGATGCGCACGTCATAGACGGCGGCAAGCTCGCTTGCGAGTGTGCGCAGATCGCTCACTGCCTTACGTGCGGCCTCGATATTCCTGTCTTCGGCGGCCGTCCGTCCGGCTTCCAAAAGCCTTTGGGCTTCGTCCAGGGCGGGGTTTTCCGGGTTGAGGCCGGCAATCCGGTTCGATAGCGAACCCAGGGTCTCGGGAATTTCCTGGGTCAGTTCAACCTGAAGGGCCGCAGCCGCCCGCTCCCGCGGGGCGACGACCAGGAATTGCCATCCAACGATCAGAATGACACAGGCCAGGACCAGGCCGCCCAACCACTTGGACCAGGTCATGCGGGTGACATAGATCCGGGCGAGCAGACGCATGGCGCCGGCAGATGGCGGCGCATAGACGAAACGGTCTTCCTTCAGCCCTTCCACGCCGGCCTGCAGGATATGATCGGGGACCTCGATGCCCTGGGAGGCGTAGACCTCGCGCAGGCGCGCAATCATCCGCTCATCCCGGTTGTCCGCGCCCAGCTCCTTGGCAACGAGCTGCTCATCGTGGCGCAGGGTGTCCACGACATCCATCGCCATCATCAGATCGTCGAGCTGTGCGTCGGTCTTATCCGCCATTCAGCCATTTTCTCCGTTGGGCGGCTGCCGGAACCTCAGCTCCGGCAAGCCGTTCAATCAGTGCTTCAGGGCGTTTCCTTCAGCCGCAAGCTTTGCAAGCCGGCGCTTTCCATCTTCGACGGCGGTCCGGATCTCTTCGGAATTCTTCGTCGACATGTCACGCATCTCGTTGATGATCTCGCGCGACTGAACCTGGAAATTGATAACGGAATCAACGAGTTTCTTCACCGATGCCGCCTGTACCGTCGGGCCGTAACCCGCCTTCAGGGCTTCCTTTTGAACCGTATCGCCGATTTCGGCAAGGGTCTCCAGGCTCTTGTTGACCCCTTCCTTCATGGCATTCAGGGTTTCGGTGGATTCATGCAGGCCCTTGAGGCCGGTGAAGGAGGCGTTCAGCGCCGTCAGCACCGATTCATTGGTGGAGAAGAAGCTGACCGACTGGGCATAGACCCGCTCCTTGGCGTTGGTCGTCTGCATCAGACGCGCCATGATGATTTCGGACGTGTTGTAGCCGATGGTCAAGTTGTCGGAGAGATCCTTGGCGACCTGATAGCGCTTTTCCTCATCCTGCATCTCGCGCAGCTTTTCATCCCGGGCGAGTTCCAGCTTCGCCTTGGCGGCCGCATCGTCGCCGGTGAACACGGCGACCGCGTTTGAGGCGGCCTCCAGGGAGGCTTTCGCGTTGTCCAGTTGCCCTGTGGCAACCTTCAGAACTTCCAGCGCGTAGACCTCGGCCTGCTTCAAGGCTCCGCGGAAATCCTGATAGGCTTCCAGGATTGTCTGTTCGCGTTCGATCTGGTCCTTGGTGGCGCGGGCGACCTCCTTGTAGGTGTCGCGGATGTCGTCGAAGCGGTCGGAAATCGTGCCGCGGCGCATGTCACGCCATTTGTTGGCCAGGTTTTCGGTGAAGGAAATCCTGCCGTCGGCCAGCTGGTCGACCAGGGCCTTGGCGTCATCGCGGATGGAATTGAAACTTTCAGTGATTTCCTCGTAGCGCTCGCCAATATCCATCTGCTGGACCTGGGTGCGGACCACTTCGTTGAAATGGGAGGCCTGACCGAGGGTGCGCGTGATGATCAGGATCTTGTCCGGCGACAGATCCGAGATCTGTTCCAGAAGCGCGTTGATCGGCGCGTCGGTTTCCGTTTCCGGCGTGATGCCGAGGTCGCGCAGGGATGCCAATGCGCGATCGAGATACTGGAGCGG
Organism: uncultured Roseibium sp.; assembly: GCF_963675095.2. GTDB lineage: Bacteria > Pseudomonadota > Alphaproteobacteria > Rhizobiales > Stappiaceae > Roseibium. The sequence goes on from NZ_CAXXSJ010000063.1 coordinate 64,793, forward strand.
GGTGATCGCCCGCGAGGTCGTTTCCGGTGTGGTGCTTGAGTCCGTCGTCGGCGTGTCAACCATATGCAAGCCTCCTTCGCTGGCTGCAAGGCAATGGCCCATAATCCCGCATCAATGAAAGCGATACCATGCCGCAGCGCGTCAAATAGGGCAGGCTTGGTGGGGAGTGTCAACGACTTAACCGGCCGAACACCCCCTTCCGCGCGGGCCTGTTACCCGGTTGCGACAGTCGGGCAGAGAAGACTGCTAAAGAGCGGCGGCAATTTGAGCAGCAAGCCGCGCGTTGTTGCGGACAAGTCCGATGTTGGTCTGCAGGCTGCGGCCGCCGGTCAGTTCCAGGATCGCCGACAGAACATAGGGCGTTACCGCCTTGCCCCGGATGTTGTCCTTGTCCGCCCGGGCGATGGCCTCATCAATATAAGCTGCCATTTCCGCCCGCGGAATCTCATTTTCGGCAGGCACCGGATTTGCGATCAGGACCCCGCCATGGTTGCCGAAGAGCTGTCTTGTGTTCAACAAATCGGCGATTTCTTCAGGGGTATCCATCCGGTAGGGGGCGGCGAGACCGCTTTCCCGTGACCAGAAGGCGGGCAATTCGTCGGTCCGGTAACCGATCACCGGTACGCCCCGGGTTTCCAGTACTTCCATGGTTTTGGGGCAGGTCGAGCAGGGCCTTGGCACCGGCGGCGACGACGCAGACCGGGGTGCGGTTCAGTTCGTCGAGGTCGGCAGAAATATCGAAGCTTTCCTCCGCGCCCTTGTGCACGCCGCCGATCCCGCCAGTGGCAAAGACGCGAATTCCCTCCGCGTGAGCCGCCATCATGGTCGCCGCCACGGTGGTCGATCCCATCCGGCCCTGGGACATTGCAATGGCCAGGTCCGCGCGCGAGCACTTCATGACGTCGTCGGCGTTGGCCAGGCGGTCGAGATCCGTATCGCTCAGTCCGATCCTTATGCGGCCGTCCATGACGGCGATCGTCGCCGGGGTCGCTCCGGCCGAGCGGACATCGTCCTCCACTTGCCGGGCTGTCTCGATATTCGCCGGATAGGGCATGCCATGGGTGATTATGGTGGATTCCAGCGCCACGACGGGACGGTCCTCGGCAAGAGCCGTCTGGACTTCCTCGGCAATGGTGATCATCTCGAAACGGTTCACGGGGGACCTCCTTTTATGCGGTCGGACCGGTTGACGGGGTATGATCGATCGGGGTGCTCATAATCAAGCCTGATTGACATCAGGTTTGTGTGAAAGGCGCGGCCAAGCCAATTCATTCGAAACGGCTCCGGCGGATTGAACGGTCAGGTGCGCGGCCGCCAACCCCAGGGGAACAGCGTCGAAAAGGCCGTATCCCCGGGCGAGGGCGGCCAATGTTCCGGCAATCAGGGCGTCGCCGGCTCCGGTCACGTCGCGGATGGTCGCCGGTTCCGGCGCATATTCCCTGACAGCGGTGCCATCGGAAGCCAGAACCGGCCGGGTTCCGTCGGTGATGATCACCTCAGACACGTCCCGGTCGTGCAGACGGGCTGCGATTTCCTTCAAGGGGGCCGAGCCCGGACAATCAGCCAGTTCTGCGGCCTCCGCCCGATTTGCGAACAGGAGCCGCAGCCTGCCCAGGATCCCTGTGAGACGGCCTGCCTTGGCGACGGAAACCGCATCGGCAGCAAGGTGGCCTTCCGGAACCTCGTCGGCAACGGCTTTCAAGATGTCAGGCGGCAAATTGGCATCGGCAAACCAGAGGGCATGGGCAGGCATTTCGGCGGCCAGTAAAGCCAACTCGCTCCGGAAGGTTTCCGGAGGCGCTTCCGCCAGGATGGCATCGTCGACACAGGCCGCGACCAGACTGCCGTCCGGGTCATGGAGCGCAAGGTACTGGCCCGTGGCCTTTCCCTTCCGTTCCAACAGGCGAAGGGCGAGGCCTTCCCGGTTCAACTGTTCTCTCAAGGCCCGGCCTGCGACATCGTCGCCGACGACACCGCACAAGGTTGCGGGGACGTCGAGACGGACAAGGGCCCGCGCGACATTGGTTGCGACGCCGCCGGGGGCCTGGCCGATGTCCGACGGCGTGGAAGTGTCCGGGGTGATCGGGCGGCGGGCCCGGGCGAGACTGTCCCAGTGAACCGCGCCGATGCACAGGACTGAGTTGGCAGAACGGGGAGGGGGAACAGGCATTTCATCTCCGGAGATCATGAGGACGGCTGCAAGGGCGGCGGCGATCGTCGCCCGACCTGGCTACATTGGGTGCCAGCCGCAATGTGAGCGATTCTCCATATAACGGAAATTGATTCAAAACTGACGTAACGTTATCTATTTTTATAAGAATGCGGAACATCTGGCGAACATATTGAAGTTTCATTATTATTTTCAGACATTTCCGCACGCTTGCAAAAGGAGAACAAAACTGGTACAAAGGCAAAGTTTGAAACGGCGGGTCCATCGTGGAATAAGGAGCTGGAGCCATGTCACAAAGTTCACTTCGTCTCGTAGAAAGCAACCAGATGGATAAGACCAAGGCGCTCGATGCGGCGCTATCGCAAATTGAACGGGCCTTCGGCAAAGGGTCCATCATGCGGATGGGTCAGGGCCAGGCCGTGGAGATCCAGTCTGTTTCGACCGGATCTCTCGGGCTCGATATCGCCCTTGGCATCGGCGGGCTTCCCCGTGGCCGTATCGTGGAGATTTACGGTCCGGAATCGTCTGGCAAGACCACCCTGGCGCTGCATACGGTGGCCGAGGCGCAAAAAGAAGGCGGGATCTGCGCCTTCATCGATGCCGAACACGCACTCGACCCGATCTATGCCCGCAAGCTCGGCGTCAATATCGACGACCTTCTGATTTCCCAGCCGGATGCGGGTGAGCAGGCGCTTGAAATCGCCGACACGCTGGTCCGCTCCGGTGCCATCGATGTGCTTGTGATCGACTCCGTGGCGGCCCTGACGCCGAAGGCGGAACTTGAAGGCGAGATGGGCGACAGCCTGCCGGGCATGCAGGCGCGGCTGATGAGCCAGGCGCTGCGCAAGCTGACCGCATCGATCTCCAAGTCGAAGTGCATGGTGATCTTCATCAACCAGATCCGCATGAAGATCGGTGTGATGTTCGGATCGCCGGAAACGACGACGGGCGGCAACGCGCTGAAATTCTACGCTTCGGTTCGTCTCGATATTCGCCGGATCGGCTCCATCAAGGACCGCGACGAGGTCGTCGGCAACCAGACGCGGGTGAAGGTGGTCAAGAACAAGCTGGCGCCTCCTTTCCGTCAGGTGGAATTCGACATCATCTACGGCGAAGGCGTGTCCAAGATGGGCGAACTGATCGACCTTGGCGTCAAGGGCGGCATCGTCGAGAAATCCGGCGCCTGGTTCTCCTACAACAGCCAGCGGCTCGGTCAGGGGCGGGAAAACTCCAAACAGTTCCTGCGTGAAAACCCGGAACTGGCAGCGGAAATCGAATTGGCCATCCGCCAGAACGCCGGGCTGATCGCCGATGCGATCATCGATCCGGACGGTGGCGCGGACGATGACAGCGGCGCCGGCGCGGATCAGGAATAAGCTCCCCACCCGACCGACGTCGGTTTATCGAAGACTTCAAACCTCCGGAGCGTGCTCCGGGGGTTTTCTGTTTGCCATAAGAAATTCATCGTGAATGGCCTTTCAATCGCTGGCTTTTCTGGACAGCCGTTGAGCCGAAAGCTAAAAGGCTGCTTCGACCCGGCGATCAAGCATCATGCCAGGGAAAAGAATATCTAAGGGCCGCTCCGCCAGAACCGAGCTACGATCGAGGCAAGACACCGAATGACCGGCGTAAACGAAATCAGATCAGCATTTTTGGACTATTTCGAGAAAAACGATCACACGATTGTCGAATCCGGTCCGCTGGTGCCGCGCAACGACCCGACGCTGATGTTCGCCAATGCCGGCATGAACCAGTTCAAGAACGTCTTTACCGGCCTGGAAAAGCGTGACTACCAGCGCGCTGCGACCGCCCAGAAGGTGGTTCGCGCCGGCGGCAAGCACAATGACCTGGACAACGTCGGCTATACGGCACGCCATCACACCTTCTTCGAAATGCTGGGGAACTTCTCCTTCGGCGATTATTTCAAGGACAGGGCCATCGAACTCGCCTGGAACCTGATCACGAAGGAATACGGCCTGCCGAAGGACCGGCTCCTGGTGACAGTCTATTCGGAAGATCAGCAGGCCTTCGATCTTTGGAAAAAGATTGCCGGTTTGTCGGAAGACAAGATCATCAAGATCCCGACGTCGGACAACTTCTGGACCATGGGCGACACCGGCCCTTGCGGACCGTGCTCTGAAATCTTCTACGATCATGGGGATCACATCTGGGGCGGCCCTCCGGGATCGCCGGAAGAAGACGGCGACCGGTTCATCGAGATCTGGAACCTCGTCTTCATGCAGTACGAGCAGACTGCGGAAGCCCGTCATGACCTGCCTCGGCCGTCGATCGATACCGGCATGGGCATCGAACGTATTGCTGCGGTTCTGCAGGGCGTGCACGACAACTACGACATCGACCTGTTCCGGGCCCTGATCGCCGCATCGGAGAACGCCACCGGCGTCGACGCAGAAGGCGCTGCCGCAAACAGCCATCGGGTCATTGCCGACCACCTGCGCTCCACCAGCTTCCTGATCGCCGATGGCGTGCTGCCGTCCAATGAAGGCCGCGGCTACGTCCTGCGCCGGATCATGCGTCGCGGCATGCGTCATGCCCATCTGCTTGGTGCCCGTGATCCGTTGATGTGGAAGCTGGTGCCGGCACTGATCCGCGAGATGGGCCGGGCTTATCCGGAACTGGTCCGCGCGGAAGCGCTGATTACCGAAACCCTGCGGCTGGAGGAAGCCCGGTTCCGCAAAACGCTGGAACGCGGCCTGGGTCTCCTGGACAGCGCAACCGCAGATCTCGGCGAGGGTGGCGAACTGGACGGCGAAACAGCGTTCAAGCTTTACGACACCTATGGCTTTCCGCTCGATCTGACCCAGGATGCCTTGCGTGCCCGCGGCATTACCGTTGATACCGATGCCTTCGACGTGGCAATGGAACGGCAGAAGGCGGAGGCCCGCGCCGCCTGGTCCGGATCCGGAGGCGCTGCCGAGGAAACCGTCTGGTTCGCGTTGAAGGACAAGTTGGGCGCCACGGAATTTCTCGGCTACGAGACCGAGAAGGCGGAAGGTGTCGTGACCGGTCTTGTCGCCGACGGGGCCGAGACGCAGGAAATTGCCACCGGCCAGTCCGGTTTCGTGATCCTGAACCAGACGCCGTTCTACGGAGAATCGGGCGGCCAGGTCGGCGATGCCGGCCTGATGACAGCCTCCGGCCTCAAGGTCCGGGTGAGCGATGTGCAGAAAAAGGCCGACGGGCTGTTCATCCATGCGGTGACCGTCGAGGAAGGCAAGCTCACGGTCGGGCTCGCTCTCGAGCTTATGGTCGATCACGCGCGCCGCGGCGCTGTCCGGTCCAACCACTCGGCGACCCACCTTGTCCATGAAGCCTTGCGCGAGGTTTTGGGGACCCATGTGGCTCAGAAGGGCTCGCTGGTGTCTCCGGAACGCCTGCGGTTCGACTTCTCCCATCCCAAGCCCATGTCGGATGAGGAACTCGCTGTCGTCGAAGGCTACGCCAATGAGATCGTGCTGCAGAATGCGCCGGTGGAAACCCGCCTGATGGCAGTCGACGATGCAATCGAGAGCGGCGCCATGGCGCTGTTCGGCGAAAAATACGGGGAAGAGGTCCGCGTGGTCACCATGGGGACGGCGCTTCACGGCGAGAAAGCCGGCAAGGCCTATTCGGTCGAACTGTGCGGCGGGACCCACGTCAGCCGGACCGGCGATATCGGTCTGGTGACACTCGTCTCCGAAAGCGCGGTGGCTGCCGGCGTGCGCCGGATCGAGGCCCTGACTGGTGCCGAGGCCCGGGCCTATCTTGACGAGCAGGACAAGCGGGTCCGCGAACTGGCTTCGCTGTTGAAGGTCGGCGCCGGCGATGTGACCGCCCGTGTCGCACAGCTGGTGGAAGACCGCAGGCGGCTGGAGAAGGAACTGGCGGACGCCAAGAAGAAACTCGCCATGGGTGGCGGCGGATCGGGCGAGGCCGGTGCCGCTGTCAAGCAAGCCGGTGCGTTCAAGCTGATGGCACGCGTGGTGGAAGGCATCAATCCGAAGGATCTGAAGGGTCTCGCTGACGATGCCAAAGCTCAGCTCGGCTCCGGTGTGGTGGTGTTGATCAATGTCGCGGACGACGGCAAGGCCGCGATCGTCACCGCCGTCACCAACGACCTGACCGACAAGGTCAGCGCAGTCGATCTGGTGAAGCTGGGCTCCGAAGCGCTCGGCGGCCGGGGCGGCGGCGGACGACCCGACATGGCCCAGGCCGGTGGACCGGAAGGCGCCAAGGCGGATGCCGCGATTGCCGCAATCGAAGCCTATCTTTCGGGGCTCTGAGCGGCCAGGCTCCTGACCCTCGGCAATAATGACAGAAAAGGCGGGCTTTGCGGCCCGCCTTTTCCATTTTGATTAAGAGTCACTTTGCAAACCTTAGGGTATTCTTGGATCAAGAATTGTTTTGCGGCGGGCAGCAACTTTGAAATCCGCAAAAACGACTGGCCTGAGAAAGACCGACAAGCGTGAAAAGAGCAGAATTCAAACAAACGCTTTACAATATCTTCGAGGATACGGGAAAGGAACGCGCGGCGGCCCGTGCGGTCCGGCAGTTCCTGGTGTTTCTCATTGTCATGAACGTGGCCCTGTCGGTGGTCGAGACGGTTCCCAAAATCCAGGAATCCTTCAATGGGCCCTTGAAGGCGTTCCAGCTCATTTCCGGGCAGATATTCCTGATTGAGTATGTGCTCCGACTCTATGTGGCCGATCTGCATCCCCCGCTGCGCCGCTACGGACCGGTTTTCGCACGGCTGCGTTACGCGATTCACGTCGATGCCATTGTCGACCTGATTGCCGTTCTGCCTTTGCTGCTTCTTTTGTTCGAAACGAACACAGCCGTCACCACCCTGGTTATTCTCCGCCTGCTGCGGTTCCTGAAGCTGGCGCGCTATTCGCCCGCGCTTCGGTCCCTGCTTTCGGCTGTCGCTTCCGAGCGGCAGGCGCTGATGGGCTCGACCGTTATCATCTTCGGTGTGGTGCTGCTTGCTGCCACCATGCTTTATCTGGTCGAACATGACATTCAGCCCGAGAAACTGAGCAGCATCCCCGAGGCAATGTGGTGGGCGTTGGCGACGGTGACGACCGTCGGTTATGGCGATGTCGTTCCGGTCACGGATCTCGGCAAGGTCATAGGCGGTGTCGTCATGCTCATGGGCTACGGCCTGATCGCCCTGCCGGTTGGCATCATTGCTTCCGCATTTGCCCGTGAGATCCACAGCCGGGATTTCGTCGTCACCTGGTCAATGGTGGCGCGGGTGCCGTTGTTTGAGGATCTGAAGGCGACACAGATCGCGGAAGTGGCAAAGCTTCTCAAGGCGCAGAAGGTTCGGGCCGGCACGGTCATTGCCCAAAGGGGGGATGTGGCGGACAAGATGTACTTCATCTCCGATGGTGATGTGGAAATCCAGCTGGAAACCAAAACGGTTTATCTCGGAGAGGGCGAATTTTTCGGCGAACTTGCCCTGATCCATCAGCGCCAGAGGGAATCGACGGTTACCGCCTATCACGATTGCGACCTGCTGGTTCTCGAGGCCTTTGCCTTGCAGCAACTGATGGACCGGCATCCGTCGCTTGCTGCGAAGATACTTGAGGAAGCAGAACGGCGGGCGAAGGAAGGCCGCCGTGTCGTCGGTGATCTGGCGGAGGAAGAACTGGAGATGGCGGACGTCTATCCGACCGACGAAGAGGAAGCCGCCAGCGAGCCGGAGCTTTTCCCGGACGAGAAAAAGGCGAGCGAAGACGAGCGCTGACCCTTTACGCCCAAAAAAGCGAAAAAAGGCGGTCCTGGTGGCCGCCTTTTTGCTTTTTAATTCCCGTTGTTATCAGAAGTCAGGATGCCATCACCCGCTGCAGGTTCTCGTCGATCTTGTCGAGGAACCCGTTGGTGGTCAGCCAGCCCTGATCGGGGCCGACCAAAAGCGCCAGGTCCTTGGTCATGTAGCCGCTTTCGACGGTGTCGATGCAGACCGTTTCCAGGGTCTTGGCAAACCGCGCCAGCTTGTCGTTGCCGTCGAGCTTGGCCCGGTGCGCCAGGGCGCGGGTCCAGGCGAAGATCGAGGCAATCGGGTTGGTCGAGGTCTGTTCGCCCTTCTGGTGCATGCGGTAGTGGCGGGTCACGGTGCCATGGGCGGCTTCCGCCTCGACCGTCTTGCCGTCCGGGCTCATCAGGACAGAGGTCATCAGGCCGAGGGAGCCGAAGCCCTGGGCCACCGTGTCGGACTGGACGTCACCGTCGTAGTTCTTGCAGGCCCAGACATAGCCGCCGGACCATTTGAGTGAGGAAGCCACCATGTCGTCGATCAGGCGGTGCTCGTACCAGATCCCGGCCTCGGCAAACTTGGCCTTGAATTCCGCGTCGTAGATTTCCTGGAACAGGTCCTTGAAGCGGCCGTCATAGGTTTTCAGGATGGTGTTCTTGGTGGAGAGATAGCAGGGCACCTTGCGCTGAAGCGCGTAGTTGAACGACGCATGGGCGAAATCGCGGATGGATTCATCCAGGTTGTACATGGCCATGGCGACACCGGCCGAAGGTGCGTCGAACACGTCGTGCTCGATTTCGGTGCCGTCGTCGCCGACGAACTTGATGGTCAGCTTGCCCTTGCCGGGGAAGTGGAAATCGGTGGCCTTGTACTGATCGCCGAAGGCGTGGCGGCCGACGATGATCGGCTGGGTCCAGCCGGGCACCAGGCGCGGTACGTTGCGCATGATGATCGGCTCGCGGAAGATGACGCCGCCCAGAATGTTGCGGATCGTGCCGTTGGGCGAGCGGTACATGCGCTTCAGGCCGAATTCCTCGACCCGGGCCTCGTCCGGTGTGATGGTGGCGCATTTCACGCCGACGCCGTGTTCCTTGATGGCATTTGCCGCGTCGACGGTGATCTGGTCGTCGGTGCGGTCGCGTTCCTGGATAGAGAGGTCGTAGTATTTCAGATCGATGTCGAGATAGGGATGGATCAGCTTGTCCTTGATGAACTGCCACATGATCCGGGTCATCTCGTCGCCGTCGAGTTCGACGACCGGGTTGTCTACCTTGATCTTCGCCATGATTTGCTGAGACCTCGTGCTTTGCGATGGGAGAAATCGGGCCTTGGGAGGCAAGCTTCAGCGTTTGTATACCGATGTACGCAATCAAACACCACCCCTGCGAAGGGAGGATTTGCACAAAGGCTAACAAAGCCTGTCGCATTGGCAATCGTCAGTTCGGGCAGGGGACCGGAAAAAGGTCTCCTGCCGGGCTCGATTCAATCCGTTGCCGGGCGTTCCCGGCCTGCCGCTCAGGAGGATTTCATCGCCTTGGCGGCAAGGGCGATCGCGATGTAGCTCCAGCCGTTGAGCATGACAGAAATGCCGGCAATCAGTCCCAGCGCCCATGCCGCGGAAGAGGGCAGTTCGGACCAGATCATGAAGCCGGCCAGAATGGCGATCACGCCGGCAAAGGCGACCCATCCCCAGCCGGAATGCGGTTTGATCTTGAAGGCCAGCAGCAACTGGCTGACGCCCTGGGCGATGAAGACTGCCGCGATCACGAGGGTGAGCGCGAATGTGCCCGCCATGGGATTGGTGTAGATCACAATGCCGCCGATCACCGCGATAACGCCGACGATCAGGCTCCAGAGAAAGCCGGACCAGTTCTGGGTCCGGAACGCCTGGATGATCTGGAATACGCCACCGACCACGAGAACGGCTGCTATCAGCAGCGTGACAGCGATCGAGGAGGCAAGCGGGGGCGGCGATCAGAACAAGTCCGCCGAGAACCAGAAGAATGCCGAGGGCGAGAATCCAGCCCCAATTGTGTTCGATTTTCTGCTTCAGGTTCTGAAGATCCTGGGACATTTCGGTCATGGAGGCCTCCGCGGTCATGATGAGCAAGGGCAGATTGTGAAAACTACCAAGCGGGTGCCACTATAGCGGACGGGAGGGGGAATGACACGTTTGTTCCGGCTCCTCCACCGGTGGTTTGCGGTTGAGGGCAGGCAGGCTCTTGACCGGACTGTGTATATGCACAGATAAAGAGAGGCATGATCAAGGATGATTTTTCTCTCTGCATGCTGGCCAATGTCCGCCGTGCGGCGCGAGCGGTCAGCAGGCGGTATGACAGGGAAGCCCGAAAGCTGGGTATGACGGCGGCGCAGTTTTCCGCCCTGACCCATATTCGGGAAGGAAAAGGCAGGACGACGGGCGAGCTGGCCGAACTCGGATCGATGGATCGGACAACGCTGGTGCGCAATATCGCGCTGCTACAGAAAAAAGGGCTGGTCCGTGTGCTGGAGGCGGACCGGGGTAACGGCAAGGTTTATGAACTCACCGATAAAGGCGAGGCGCTTGTCGAGGAAGCCCTGCCATTCTGGCGCAAGGCGCAGGCCGATCTCGCAGAAGAAATGGGTGTCGAGGCTTTTCACGACACCATCAAATCCCTGAAGGTGCTGTCGAAGGTTTAGAGCCGGCAACACCCAGGGCATTGCCGCTGGCGGGCAAACGCCTATTTGAAATGTGTATCTACACAGTCTGGAGGACTTATGAGAAAGATCGTTGTGACGGGAATGGGTGTGGTCTCGCCGCTTGGGGTGGGACTCGAGGCCTTCTGGCGGCGGGTCTGCGACGGGGCGAACGGGATCCGGCAGATTACCCGTTTCGATGCGACTGAGCTTGCCTGCAAGATCGCCGGTGAAGTCCCGACCGCTGCGGAAGACCCGGACGGTTTCGATGTCGATAAATATCTGGAGCCGCGCGAACAGAAGCGCATGGACCGGTTCATTCATTATGCCATCGCCGCAGCCGACGAGGCCCTGGCGCAGGCCGGCTGGTTTCCGAAAAAGGCAGAGGACCAGGAAGTCACCGGAACCATCATCGCCACCGGTGTCGGCGGCTTTCCGGCGATGACGGCAGCAGCCCGGCTGGTGGCCGAGCGCGGACCGCGCCGGGTGTCGCCGTTCCTGGTGCCGTCGTTTCTCGCCAATCTGGCAAGCGGTCAGGTGTCCATCCGCCATGGCCTGAAAGGGCCGCTCGGTGCACCGGTGACCGCCTGTGCCGCCAGTCTGCAGGCCATTGGCGATGCGGTGCGCATGATCCGCAGCGGCGAGGCGGAAGTGATGGTTGCCGGCGGAACCGAAGCTTGTATCGACCCGGTCTCCATGGCGGGGTTTTCCGCAGCCAAGGCGATGTCGACCAAGCGCAACGACGATCCCGCCCACGCTTCTCGCCCCTTCGATCAGGACCGGGACGGATTCGTCATGGGCGAAGGGGCCGGCATCCTGGTGCTGGAAAGCGAGGAGCACGCCCGGGCGCGGGGTGCCACGCCGCTGGCGGAGGTCGCCGGCTACGGCACGTCGGCGGATGCCTATCACGTGACGGCGTCACCGCCGGACGGGGAGGGGGAACTGCGGGCCATGCGCAAGGCCTTGCAGATGGCAAAGCTTGAGCCGAAGGATATCGGCTACGTCAACGCCCACTCGACCTCGACGCCGGTGGGCGATGCCGCGGAGATCACGGCGCTGACCACGCTGTTTGCCGGCCGGGCCAAGGATCTGGCGGTTTCCTCCAGCAAATCCATGTTCGGTCATCTGCTCGGGGCTGCCGGTGGCGTCGAGGCGATCGCCTGCGTCAAGGCGCTGACCTCCGGGATGCTGCCGCCGTCGCGCAATCTCGAGACGCCGGATGAGGCGCTCTCCCGGTTCGAGCTGATCCACGGAAAGGCGATTGCGCGCAAGGTCGACCACATCCTCACCAACGGCTTTGGCTTCGGCGGGGTAAATGCCAGTGCGGTCTTCTCCCGCATCTGACCTCGACCCGCGCGGACGCATAATCGGACTTGCAATATTCTCATATTCGGGATTTATTCCTGAATATGAGAAATGAGAATGACAAACCGCTTCCCCCTGATGCGGCGCTGGCGGTGCGCTTGACCCGCCTGCGCCAGGCGCGGGGCTGGTCACTTGAAAAACTCGCCGACAAGAGCGGTATCAGCCGGGCAAGCCTGTCGCGTATCGAGCGCGGCGAAACCAGTCCGACCGCCCATGTGCTCGGCCAGCTTGCAGCCGCGTATCAGATGCCGATGGCCGCCCTGTTTTCGGGGCTGGAGGATCTGGGCGGGGACCGCGTGTCCCGCTCCGATCAACAGGAATGGTCCGATCCCCAGACCGGCTTTCGCCGGCGCAACGTTTCGCCGGCCAGGACCGGCTACAAGGGCTCTGTCATCGAAGGCACGCTTCCGGCGGGCCGCGAGGTGACCTATTCCGACACGCCGATCCCGGGCCTGGAACACCATCTCCTGCTGCGCTCGGGTCGTCTGGAGGTGGTGCTTGGCGAGACCTCCCATGTGCTGGAGGCCGGGGATTGCCTCCGTTTCAAGCTGACAACCGGCAACAGCTACCGTGCTCCTGGCCCGGAGGATGCCCGCTATATTCTGTGTGTGATCGCGCCATGACCAAATCAGACTTTCCCGTTCTCCCCCCGATCGAAATTCTGACGGCTGACAAAGCGGAATCGGAACTGGCCGCGTTGGGCGAAGTCTTGTGGGCCTGTGTCCAGGGCGGCGCCGGGATCGGCTTCGTGCTGCCATTCGAGAGGGAAGAGGCAGAAGCTTTTTGGCAGAGCCGGCTGGCCGGCCTCCGCGCTGGAGAGCGGTATCTTCTGGTCGCCCGGCTCGACGGCAGGATTGTCGGAACGGTGATGTTGGAACTGGCGCCCCAGGATAACGGCCGCCATAGGGCTGAGGTCGCCAAGCTGATGGTGCACCCGCAAGCAAGACGGAAGGGCCTGTCGCGCAAGCTGCTGGCTGCAGTCGAGGATCTGGCGCTCTCACTGGAGCGAACGCTGCTGGTGCTCGACACGGTGACCGGTGATACGGCGGAAAGCATCTATCCGAAGGCGGGCTACAGCCGCGTCGGTGTCATACCCGGCTATGCGCAAGCTACCCGAGGCGGACTGGACGCGACCACGGTGTTCTACAAACAACTTGGTTCTTGAACCGGAGGAGGTGAGGGGCTGGCATTTGTCGTGCCCCCTTCCCATTCCGGCAGCCTTCGGCTACATGCCCCTTCCATGAGCAGAAACGCAAATATCCGGGACGAGGCGCGGCAGGTGGACGTGAAGCCGCCCGCCGTCATCCTGTGCGAGCCGCAGCTTGGCGAGAACATCGGCACGGCTGCGCGCGCCATGGCGAATTTCGGCCTGACCGATCTTCGGATCGTCAATCCGCGCGACGGCTGGCCGAGTGAAAAGGCGCGGGCCGCCGCCAGCCGGGCGGACCATGTGATCGATCATGTTCAGGTGTTCGACAGCGTCGAGGCCGCCATTGCCGACCTGAGTTTCGTCTATGCGACCACCGCTCGTTCGCGTGAGGTGGCCAAGCCCGTGCGCGGGCCGGACGAGGCGGCGGCAAAGGTGGTCGGGCTCGGCGCCGACGGTCTTGCGACCGGCTATCTGTTCGGCCGGGAGCGCTGGGGGCTCAACAATGACGAGGTTGCGCTTGCCGACGAGATCGTGACCCTGCCGGTCGATCCGGAGTTCGCCTCGCTCAACATCGCTCAGGCCGTTCTGGTCTGCGCCTATGAGTGGCGCAAGACGGCGACCTCGGGCGCGCTGCCCTTCCGCCTGAGCGAAGAGGAAAACCCGCCGGCATCCAAGGACGACCTGTTCCGCTTTTTCGAACACCTGGAAGGGGCGCTCGATGGCGTAACTTTCTTCAGACCGCCCGAAAGACGCCCTCATATGGTCAGAACCTTGCGCAATATCTTTCAGAAGGCGCAGCTTTCCGATCAGGAAGTCCGCGCCTTGCGCGGGGTCGTGGCCGCTCTGGAAAAACGCCAGACGCGCCCGCGGCCCGAAGAAACGGACGACCAACAGGAAGACTAACCAGATGACCCAGGCAGACCGGCCGGTTCTCGTTTTCGATTCAGGGATCGGAGGGCTGACCGTTTTGCGGGAAGTTCGTCTGGCACTTCCCTATGAACGGCTTCTTTATGTGGCCGACGATGGCGGCTTTCCCTATGGTGCCTGGGACGAGGAGCCGCTGAAGGCGCGGCTTCTGGAACTGTTCGGACGCTTGATTGGCGAACACGATCCGAAGGCGATCGTCATTGCCTGTAATACCGCGTTCACGCTCGCCGGTGCAGCCCTTCGAGCCGCCTATCCGGACACCCGCTTCGTCGGCACGGTGCCGGCGATCAAGCCGGCGGCGGAGCAGACGCGCTCCGGGCTCATTTCGGTGTTGGCGACGCCCGGAACCGTCAAGCGGGCTTATACACGATCGCTGATCGATACCTTTGCTAGCCAATGCCACGTCCGCCTGGTCGGCTCCAACCGGCTGGCGGAACTGGCGGAACGGCATGTGCGCCGGCAGACCGTCAACGATGAGGACCTGCTCGCTGAAATCGGGGACTGTTTTCTGGAACAGGAAGACAGGCGGACCGATATCGTCGTGCTTGCCTGTACCCACTATCCGTTTCTGGCCAACCGGTTTCGCCGCATTGCGCCCTGGCCGGTCGACTGGCTCGATCCGGCGGAGGCGATCGCCCGTCAGGTCTACCGGGTGCTGGACGGGGACATGAACGCTGCGCCGTCCCGAAATCCGGACAGGGCGATCTTTACGTCCGGGACAAGCACGCCCGAACTCAGCCGTTTTCTCGCGGGATTTGGGTTAGAGCATCGGGCGACAACTTTGAACCATTTGATGTCTGAAAGCAGTTCACTCGGCTAGGCGCGTCGCGAAGTGCGATGCGGTGCATCGTGCAAGCGGCGCAACGCAGCCGATGGGCTGCTTTCAGACACCCGAAGGGCCGGGCTCTTTTGCCCGCTGACTGCGTTGGCTCGCGCTTGTGGTGGGAAACACCACGGCACGCGACCCGCCTTGTCAGCAAACAAAAGCGCGCCGGTCAAATGTTTTAAAGTTATCGCCCGATGCTCTAGTTCTTTGAAACGTCGACGGTTTCGTAGGCGTCGAGCGTCCTGACCGCGAGCCCGTCATCGGACCGCTTGGCCTCCCGCTTCAACGCCGCCATGGCATCGTTGAGCTGGTCGGGATGCATCGTCGTGTTCGGCGGCAGGGAGATGATCGAAATCGAACAGTCCAGAAGGGAAAACAGGCGGTTGGAGCCGAAGCGGTCGACGGCCTCGATATAACCCTGTTCGCGGTGTTCGGGCTCGTAGAAGCTTTCCACGTCCGACTTGAAGGCCCGCTTCAGCGAGAGCATGCGCGCGGCGATCTCGGTCTGGTCGCCGGAGAGGAAGCCGGCAAAGAAATCATCGCCGCCGATATGGCCGCGGAAGGTGCCAGATCCGCTCACATGGCGTTGCAAAAGCTCGCCGAACAGGATGATCGCCCGGTCGCCCTGGCGATAGCCGTAGGTGTCGTTGAAGGGTTTGAAGTTGTCGAAGTCGAAATAGCATAGATGGCGCTGGGTGCTGCGCGGCCGGGCGGCATCGATGATGAAGCGGTTGACGGCGCCGTTGCCCGGAAGGCGGGTCAGCGGGTTCTGATCCTGGGCTTCCTCCAAACGCTTCTCGTGGATGATCTTCAGAAGCGACGTGGCGGAGAGAAAGCCGACATAGCGGAAGTTCTGGGTGATCAGAATGCCGTCGGAATTCAACGACGAGGCAAAGGTGACCAGCAGCATGTCTGCATTGGAATCGATGTCGGCGATCGGGCAGGAGCGTACGAAGCTCCGGAGCGGCAGATCCAGCGCGGCATCATAATCTTCCTCGTCCGAGCCTCCTGCGTATAAATAGGCCTTGAGATCTCGTTCGTGGATCAGGCCGCGCGGTTCGTTGCTGGAATCGACCACCGGGATGACGCTGATGTCCTGACCGCTGACGAACAGATCGAGCAGATCGCGCATGGAGGCGTCGAAGGGAACAGTCGGAAGTTCCAGAAGCTCGTTCTTGATCCGGGTGTCCTCTTCCTGACGTTTCCCGCCGAAAACCGGGCCTCGGATATGATCGTAAAACAGCTTGGCTTCGGTCTTTTCGATAAAGGGCCTGGCGACATAAAAGCCCTGGATCATGTCGCAGCCGGCGTCCCGGCAGGCCTTGTATTCCCGCTCGGTTTCGACACCTTCAGCAACCACGCGCGCACCGAGCACATGGGCGAGGTTGGCGACGGTGGTCACGAACATCTTCCGCCTCGGATCGGCATCGATACTGCTGAGGAAGAAACGGTCGATCTTGACGTGGTCCGGTGAGACGTCGTGCAGCAGGCGCAGGTCGGAGAAACCGCGGCCAAAATCGTCAAGGGCGAGGAGAAATCCTCTCTGGCGCAGGTTGCTCAGCGCATGATCGGTGATGTCGCTGTAGGCGTCCTTGTGGCGTTCGGAGAGTTCAAGGCAGATCTGGCTGGGCGACAGGTCGAAGCGGGAGAGGGTCTCGTCCAGGCTCATCCTGGGATCGTCGCGGTGACCCAGATCCCGGCCGTCGATATTGAAAAAGAGCTTGGTGCCGCGGGCCATGGGCAGTCGGCAGAAGTCCTCCAGGGCCTTTTCAAAGAGGCGGCATTCCAGTTCGGGCAGGACGCCGGCGTTAAAGGCGAAATCGAACAGCTGTTCCGGATATTTGAGACCGAGTTCGTCGAGATTGCGGACAAGGGCTTCGTAGCCATAGACAACGCCGCTGCCCAGATCGACGATGGGCTGGTACGCGTATATTACGCTGCCGATAATATGGTCCACCGCCAAGCCACGGGCAGCTATTTCGCGAAGTTGCTCAAAATTATACAGCGTACGTTCAACGGCGGGGCTCAATGTGGTGCCTCCGGACGAAATCCGCGAAGAATTCAGTCACAATCTATGCGACCGTCACCCTCCCGAATTTTGACAGTGTGATAATTGTGGCGATACTGCGGATATGCACTTAAAAATTTCTAAATGAATGCATTAATTCTACCGCTGGTAGTTGATTTCTGAATGGCTGTTTCGCAGATTTCTGCGCATTCGCTCCACCGCGCAGTGCAATAAGCGCACTGCGTGCACGAATCTTCGGTTGTGCGTAGGTTGAACTCCGTTTCTTAATGGCGGGGATGTAAAAAAGCGGCGGGATTGCCCTGTCAATCCGTAGCGGTGATTGACATTCAGGCCTGCTTTGGGTAACACGCCGCGGTCCGCGGGCGTAATGCTTTCGGATTATACGCACCCGTGGGCATTCGGCCGGCGCAGTCTAGCCGGATCCCTGTCGGTCTCGTTTCCGGGCTTTTCCCGGGAGCAAGACAAAGGAGGGCGCGTTTCCTTGATGTAAAAACAACGCGATAAAAAAGGAAACCGCGATGTCCAAGCGCCATAGTGTGAAGTACAAAATCGACCGCCGGATGGGCGAAAACATCTGGGGTCGTCCGAAGAGCCCGGCCAACAAGCGCGAATACGGCCCCGGCCAGCACGGCCAGCGCCGCAAGGGCAAGCTGTCCGACTTCGGTGTTCAGCTGCGCGCCAAGCAGAAGCTGAAGGGCTATTACGGCAACATCTCCGAAAAGCAGTTCCGCAAGGTTTATGACGAAGCATCCCGTATGCGCGGCGATACGTCGGAAAACCTGATCGGTCTCCTGGAGCGCCGTCTGGATGCTATTATCTACCGTGCCAAGTTCGTGCCGACCGTCTTCGCGTCGCGCCAGTTCATCAACCACGGCCACGTGAAGGTGAACGGCAAGCGGGTCAACATCCCGTCCTACCGCGTTCGTCCGGGCGATGTGATCGAAGTCCGCGACCGTTCCAAGCAGATGGCTCTGGTTCTGGAAGCCGTGCAGTCCGCAGAGCGTGACGTGCCGGATTACATCGATGTCGATCACAGCAAGATGACTGCGACCTACAGCCGCGTTCCGGCTTTCTCCGATGTGCCGTATCCGGTGCAGATGGAACCGAACCTGGTGGTCGAGTTCTACTCGCGCTGATCAGGCGAGAGAAACGGGCTACCGTTTCGAAAAAGCCTTTATCGAATCGAAAACCCCGCCGATCTCTGGCGGGGTTTTTGTTTGTCCGGACGTTGCCGTAACGGAACCGTTACTGCCGTCGGGAGCTTAGGCCCTTTATGCCCGCCGGCGCCAAGCCTATGTTTTTCCTGTTTGACGTGCCGCGTGACCGCAATGGTCGGGTACATCGAAAAATGGAGGGACGACAGATGCAGAAGATATTCCGGTTTGCCGTGGCTTTGGTTCTCGCGGGCGGTGCGGGGCTTTCCGCCTTCGGCGCACAGGCCGAAGTGCAGACGAAGACGATCGAATACAAGGACGGCGATACGGTGCTGAAGGGTGTTCTCGCCTGGGACGATGCGATGTCCGGCAAGCAGCCCGGTGTCCTGGTCGTTCACGAATGGTGGGGACTGAACGACTATGCCAAGTCGCGCGCCGAGGCGCTGGCGAAGGAAGGCTATGTGGCCTTCGCCCTCGATATGTACGGCGACGACAAGGTCACCGCGCACGGAAAGGAAGCCGGCGAATGGATGAAGCAGATCACCGCCAACATCGAGGCCTGGCAGGCCCGCGCGCAGGCAGGTCTCGACGTGTTGAAGGCACAGGACAACGTGGACGACGCCAAGGTGGCCGCGATCGGCTATTGCTTCGGCGGGGCGACCGTCATGCAGATGGCCTATGCGGGGGCTGATGTGAAGACGGTTGTCAGCTTTCACGGTTCGCTGCCGCCGGCGCCCGAAACGGTGACGGAGATCAAGCCGCAGGTTCTCGTTGCCCACGGGCGGGACGATGCCTTTATTCCCGCTGACCGGATCGATGCTTTCCAGAAGGGGCTCGACCGGGCCAAGGCCAATTGGGAAATGATGATCTTTTCCGGGGCGCGCCACGCCTTCACCAATCCGAATGCGGGCGACTACGGCATGGAGAATATCCAGTACAACGAAACCGCGGACAAACGGTCCTGGGCGGCGATGCTGGACGTCTTCGGCGAAACGCTGAAATAAGCACGACTGCCGGGCAGGGTGGCCGTGCTTCATTCCAAAGCTGTTCCTCCTCCGGCTTGACGGAGTGAGGGCGGTCTCTGTGGGTCGGTCCCTGGCCTGAAACGGAGTTGATGGCTGCAGCTCGCGCTATCGGAGGCCCAGACAATCACACGTGGCCGGAGCAAAAGAAAATTTGCCCCGGTTCCGCCATTCCGATATTCAGCGGCGAAGACGGATTCCGACGCCCGAGACAAGATATGGAAAAGCAGACGTCCTTGCCCGAAGCTGAGATCGACGACAGTCCGCGCGCGGAGCAGGTCGCAACGGGTACGGACATTCCGGCCCTGTTCCGGAATGCGCCTGCAAGCGTCGAGTTCAAGAAACTGCGCAAGCGGCTGTTGCGTCAGGCCCGCCAGGCGATCGACGATTTTGCCATGCTTCCGAAGGACACAGGAAACAAACCTGCCAAATGGCTGGTCTGCCTGTCGGGCGGCAAGGACAGCTACACGCTGCTGGCGGTGCTGATGGAGCTGAAGTGGCGGGGCCTTTTGCCGGTCGACCTGATCGCCTGCAATCTGGACCAGGCGCAGCCCGGCTTTCCGGCTCATATCCTGCCGCAGTTCTTCGAGGACAACGGCATCGAGCACATCATCGTGCGCGAGGATACCTATTCGATCGTAACGGACAAGATCCCGGCCCACCGCACGTACTGTTCGTTGTGTTCCCGTCTTCGGCGCGGCATTCTCTACCGGATCGCGCGCGAACAGGGCTGCGAGGCCATCGTACTCGGCCACCACCGGGAGGACATCCTGGAAACCTTCTTCATGAACCTGTTCCACGGCGGGCGACTTGCCTCCATGCCGCCGAAGCTGGTGAATGACGAAGGCGACCTGCTGGTTCTACGTCCGCTGGCCTATTCGGCGGAAAGCGATATCGAGAAATTCGCCAAGGGAATGGCATTCCCGATCATCCCGTGCAATCTGTGCGGCTCGCAGGACGGGCTGCAGCGGGAAGAAGTCAAGCAGATGCTGCAGGGCTGGGAAAAGCAGTCGCCGGGCCGCCTCGGGGTCATGGCACGTGCGCTCGCCCACACGCGGCCGTCGCACCTGCTGGACCGGTCGCTTTATGACTTCATCAATCTGCGGCCGGCCGATGGAACAAAAGCCCCTGAAGAGGGGGAGGCGGAAGAGCCTTGCGGGGCAAGCCTGGCAATGACGGCCAAGCTGTTCGCTGCTGAATGAATGAGGTTTGCGGCGTTTAGCGTGCGGGCCGTTTATCGCGCGCTCGCCTATCGTACGGTGGTCTGGCCGTCAAAGCCGCCCATGGGCTGATTGCGGACGAGGATGACCAGGCCATCCTCGGAGGGTGTCGCGCCGATTTGAGCCACGCCGCCATAGCTGCGGCACAGGTCGTCTGCGGAAATTCCGCCCTTGGGCGCAAACACCGTCATGCGCGAACAGTCGATACGTCTCAGGTCTGTGTCTTTCTGCTGGCCGGAGGCCGAGCCGTAGACCGCTCCGGCCAGAGCGGCCGCCGCCACTGCAACTGTGACAATCCTCATAGTCCCCGTTCCCCTGTCTTTGGCGATCTGCCGCTAACCCGGCAATCGACCTCTACGTCATGAACGGAGAATGGCGGTACACGACTGAACTGACCCTGAATCCGGCATTCACCTAGGGTTCATCATAGACGATTCGAGGTAATCGGCAAAAATTGCCGAGCGATTTTCGCGAAAGTGGAAAATGACGGGGATAGTCTGATGAGCAGGTCGCGTAAATGACTTTGCGCACTCTGTTGTTATACACGTATAAGTGTGCATGGAATAATGTGGGATTTTGAAGGCGGGGCAGGCATGAGTGATAATTTGAGAGGCAGTGGGTTTATTTTTCTTATATTGGTCATGCCTTTTTTAGCGAGCTGTGTCGGTTCAGACGGGGATGGTTTAAGTTCGCATCGAATTAATACAGCATCGGCTGAGTTAGCGTCGAATGATGATATAAATTTTATTAGGCAGGTATCCGCACTTGGAATAAACCCATATCTTCAAACTTTTACTTGTTTGATTTTTGATGGGAGCAATCAGAAGAGATACAGTTTTATCGGATACAATTTCATGAAGGATGACAGTAGCTATAAAATTTATCGATCTGAGTTTCCTGAATTCGCTTTTGAAAATGATGCTGAGTATATTTCGATGATTTCTTCTAAAGGTCAGAAATATTTTGATATACAAAGAGATTTAGATAAGGAATGCGTGCGAAGAATCACGAAATTTGGCGACCTGTATAAAGCTTATATGTTAGATATAAGGTCCGGTTCTAAAACTTCCTATCTATTCCGACCGCAAAGTGCTTCGAAGGAAAAGCGAGATGCTGAAAAACTTAAAGCATCTCTCCCCAGTTTGTTAAATGTTATTGACAATGGTTACAACTTGCTCGGTGCCACGATTAAATTCCGGAAAATTCCATCGGCTTCCAAGAATAGCAAGCTTGCCCGCAATCGATCAGCGGATAACGACATACCATCCGACTCGACTTCGAACGTTAAGCCAGCGGGGGATAGTTTTTATAAGGAAGGCGTAGAGCCTTCAGTTGAAAAAGATGAAATTGAACGAATAAGAAGAGCCAAGAAACTGGGATATTTCTAATGTATTCTCGTGTATTTGACTGGCTAATGGGTGGAGTAGTTGGCGCAATATTCGGGGTGGGTGGATCGCTTTTCTATGATTTATATGGAGGTGATTTGAAGAATAGCTACTACGAATATAAGTGTGATTACTCAAAAGGGGAGGGCGAAATTATTTCTTTGCTGGGTCGGATGGAAAAACTTAAGAGTTCCGGCGACATTGTTTCAAATGAATCTGTTTATTCCGAATTTAATTTAGTCGTTGAACGTCTTGCCAGATGTGGTGTGAAGAAAGTTAGGTATTATAAAGGCATTTCTTATTGTCTTGGTCTTGGTGTTGAGAGGGATATTAGGAAGGGTAGAAAAATTCTTTACGAAGTTCTTGGCGACGATGATCGCGTTCGAACATTTATTTTTGAGGGTAACTGTTCTTAAGAGAACGTTCTGGCTACCTACAGGTGGTATCTGCAGGCAACCAGAACGCACCAATTATCAGGCGCTCTGCTGAACCTCGATACCCTTTTCGGTGAAGGCTGCCTGAAGTTCCTGGTTCTGGAACATCTCGCGAATGATGTCGCAGCCGCCGACGAATTCGCCCTTGATGTAGAGCTGCGGAATGGTCGGCCAGCTCGCGAATTCCTTGATGCCCTGGCGCAGATCGGCGTCTTCGAGAACGTTGATGCCCTTGTAAGGCACACCGACATAATCGAGGATCTGCACGACTTGTCCGGAGAACCCGCACTGCGGGAAATTAGGCGTGCCCTTCATGAAGAGCACAACATCGTTGGTTTCGACTTCGTTCTTGATCCAGTCCTGGATGCTCATGATGTTCCGTCCTTTTGGCTTCGGGCTGTCTGCCCGGAATTTCCATGGCTGTTACCACAGTTAGTAATCGTCGGAGCTTTTAGCCAGTCCTGGCACCGACAACTCCCTGTCGGGGAGCGCACTCAGTCCATGTCGCTGTCTTGCCGCCATTCAGTCCATTGCCCGAATGTAAAGTCGTTTGGCTGACCGCCACGCTCGGCTTCCATGGTACGAACGTCAGCACACTCCATCAACACTGACGGACACTGGCGTCTGGCCTCGGTAAACTCGACTTCGGTCCGGATTGTACCGTTCCGTTGTTCTGTCTCGTACAGCCAGGCAAAAAGTGAAGGTATGAAGAACACTTCAAAACCGGTCGGGACGCCTTGATCCTCCAACTCTCCGCACGGTCCGCCTCGGTGCACGATAGTCTCCCTTTATGCGAACTAACCGAAAGCTCAATCTGGCGCTGATGTCTGCAGGGCGAGCGCATGAAGTTCGCCACCCATATTGCCTTTCAGGGCCTTGTAGACAAGCTGGTGCTGCTGCACGCGGCTGATGCCCCGGAAACTTTCCGAGATGACGTTGGCCGCGTAGTGGTCGCCGTCGCCGGCCAGATCGCGGATCTCGATCTTTGCGTCAGGCAAAGCCGCCTTGATCAGGGCTTCGATCTCATTCGCGTCCATGGGCATCTGTTATTTTCCTTCCCGCACTCTCTTCCCGTTCATGGCCGTTACGAAGCGGCCATGTAATTCGGGAACCAATTCTCGTGCGCTTCCTTCAGCTTTGCAATGGATATGGTGAGGGTGCCCTCAACAGTCAAACCCTCACCGCCTGTTGTGCCGATGCGGTCTGCCGGGATCTCCTGTTCAGCGGCGTCTGCCAGCAGGTCGTCGAGCTTGCCGGCCGCCACGGTGACGACGTAGCGTCCCTGGTCCTCGCCGAAAAGCGCGGCGTGGGCCGGGCCTTCCAGCTTGACGGTTGCGCCGATGCCGCCGGTCATGGCCATTTCGGCCAGAGCGACGCCGAGACCACCCGACGAGATGTCGTGCACGCCGGTGACACGGGCGCCGCCGATCAACTGACGGACGAGGTCGCCGTTGCGCTTTTCGGCTGCCAGATCGACCGGGGGGGGGGCACCGTCTTCGCGGCCGAGAACGTCGGCCAGGTACAGAGAGGCGCCAAGATGGGTTCCCTTGCCACCGATCACGACGATGGCGTCACCCTCGTTCGCGAAGGCCGCGCCTGCGCGCACCGAAACGTCGGGCAGCAGGCCGACGCCGCCGATGGCAGGCGTGGGCAGGATCGCCTCGCCGTGGGTTTCGTTGTAGAGCGATACGTTGCCGGAGACGATCGGGAAGTGGAGTTCCCGGCAGGCTTCGCCGATGCCTTTGATGCAGCCGACGAACTGGCCCATGATCTCCGGCTTTTCCGGATTGCCGAAGTTCAGGTTGTCGGTGGCAGCCAGAGGCTCGGAGCCGACGGCGGTCAGGTTGCGCCAGACTTCCGCGACCGCCTGCTTGCCGCCCTCGAACGGGTCGGCCTCGCAATAGCGGGGCGTGACATCGACGGAGAAGGCCAGACCCTTGCGGGTGCCGTCCACGCGGATGACGCCGGCGTCGCCGCCCGGTGTGGCTGCGCTGTTGCCCTGGATCAGCGTGTCATACTGC
Source organism: uncultured Roseibium sp. (assembly GCF_963675095.2). Classification (GTDB taxonomy): domain Bacteria; phylum Pseudomonadota; class Alphaproteobacteria; order Rhizobiales; family Stappiaceae; genus Roseibium. The sequence continues at coordinate 88,930 of NZ_CAXXSJ010000063.1, forward strand.
TCATAGACCCAGCGGCGGGAAGCGCCGTTTGCGCCGCCGACGAGCTTCAAGAGCGCGTCCTCGTAGCTGTCCGGTTCGGGAATGTCAACAGCTGCTAGAACCGGACGCTTCTGCCACTCCACCCAGGGGCGGTCATATTCGGGTGCCTCGTCGCCGAGTTCCTTGATCGGCAGATCGGCGACCACGTCACCCTGGTGCTTGACGATGAAGCGCAACGTGTCGGTGGTCTGGCCGACGATGGCGAAGTCGAGGCCCCATTTCTTGAAGATCGCTTCGGCTTCCGCTTCCTTTTCCGGGCGCAGCACCATGAGCATGCGCTCCTGGCTTTCCGACAGCATCATCTCGTAAGGCGACATCTGTTCTTCGCGCACCGGAACCTTGTCCAGGTCCAGTTCGATGCCGAGGTCGCCGCTGGCGCCCATTTCGACCGCCGAACAGGTTAGGCCGGCCGCGCCCATGTCCTGAATGGCGATAACCGCGCCGGTGCCCATCAGTTCAAGGCAGGCTTCCAGCAGGCATTTTTCGGTGAACGGATCGCCGACCTGAACGGTGGGGCGCTTTTCCTCGATGGTGTCGTCGAATTCGGCCGAGGCCATCGTGGCGCCGCCGACGCCGTCCCGGCCGGTCTTGGCGCCGAGATAGACGACCGGCAGGCCGACGCCTTCCGCCTTGGCCAGGAAGATCGCATCGGACCTGGCAAGACCCGCGGCAAAGGCGTTGACCAGGCAGTTGCCGTTGTAGCGGGCGTGGAATTCCACTTCGCCCCCGACTGTCGGCACACCGAAGGAATTGCCGTAGCCGCCGACGCCGGAGACGACACCGGACACCAGATGACGGGTACGCGGGTGGTCGGGCGCGCCGAAGCGCAGGGCGTTCATGGCCGCCACGGGCCGTGCGCCCATGGTGAAGACGTCGCGCAGGATGCCGCCGACGCCGGTCGCCGCCCCCTGATAGGGCTCGATATAGGACGGGTGGTTGTGGCTCTCCATCTTGAAGACCACCGCCTGACCGTCGCCGATATCCACGACGCCGGCGTTCTCGCCCGGTCCGACCAGAACGCGCGGTCCGGTGGTGGGCAGGGTCTTCAGCCACTTCTTGGAAGACTTGTAGGAACAGTGTTCGTTCCACATGGCGGAGAAGATGCCGAGTTCGGTGAAGGTCGGCTCGCGTCCGATCAGCTCAAGGATGCGATCGTATTCATCGGGCTTCAGGCCATGGGAGGCGACGAGTTCGGGCGTGATCTTGATGTCGTTGGGGATCATGTCGGTCCGGATCTTTGCGGCGGTTATCGCCCGATGCTCTAACGCCGGGGCGGTTTTGCCGAGGGTTTAGCAGATCAGACCGGGGAAGGGGAGGGGCAAATCAGGCCAATACGCAGACAATTGGCCGCTTTTAGCTGTCAGACGACAGAGATAAGGCGACTTTATTCAAAGCTGTCGTAGCAGGCGCCGGAGTCCTCCAGAAGCTGGCGGATGATTCCCAGCGCCTGGCCGGTTTCCTCGCCGGAATGCGCGTTGCTGAAGCCGATGCGCACGCGGTGATGAATGTTCCCTGTTCGGGCGGGTTTGAACTCGTCTTCGTCGTCGATGAGGACATGGGCGGACGCGGCCGCGGCCTTGAAATTGCTTGCCAGCCAGGGGGAGGGCAATTTCAACCAGATAAACGGGGCATCCGGGGCGGAGTTCATTTCATAGCCCTGCAGGTATTTGCACACCAGTTCATGGCGCGCCGCGATCTCCGAAAGGGCTCTTCGGCGGAACATGTCCGCAGCGCCTGATAGCACAAGCCGGGCGGAGACTTCCGCCAGCAGGAAGGAAATGCCTCCCGACAGCATCTTGTGGGTCGTGTGAACGCGCTGGGCGTGGGACGGCGGACAGGAGACCCAGGCGCCGCGAATGCCCGCGGTGACGGACTTCGACAATGAGCCCACGTGAAAGGTGCGTTCCGGCGCGAGGGCCGCGAATGGCGTCAAGGCCGTTTCGCGCAGGGAGCCGAACACCTCATCCTCGATCAGCCACAGGTTATGTTGGTGGGCCAATGCGAGGATCTTCTCGCGCCGGCCCTCCGACATGGTTCCCAGCGTCGGATTGTGCATGGTCGGGGTCAGAAACAGGACCTTGGGGTGCTTCTGCGCGCAGATCTTGGCCAATTCGTCCGGAAGAGGACCTTCGTCGTCGCGCGGAACCTGAACCACATGGCGCCCTGAGAGGGCTGCGCCACGGGCGATGGCGGAATAAGTCAGTTCCTCGAACACGACCCGATCGCCGGGGGTGGTGGTCGCAGCGATAATGGCAAGTGCCGCGGCATGTGCACCGGTGGTCGGCACAATCGTCGCCTCGGGCGGTTGCCAGTTAGATCGTGTCAGCCATTGGCGACCGGCCGCGCGCCAGGTGTCGGGAACCGTTCGGGAATAGCTTGCGATCTCGTAGGGAGAATCGGACATGATCTGCGCCGTGAGGTCTTTGATCACATCGGCTTGCCCGAGTTCCGGAGCGGAAGTGGAATCGAACCGGATCGCGTCCGGGGCGGGAATGGCAACCCGGGTGCCGGCAAATCCGGAGTCCGTGGTGGACGTCGCCGTTTGCGTCCAGGCGGCGGCATTCCCGACGGGGGCTGCTGTGCCCGGCATGGCCGGCTGGATCTCGGTTACGTCTGTGTCCGGAGTGCTGCCCAGAACATAGGTGCCCCTGCCGACTTCACCGCTGACGAGGCCCTGTTCGCGCACCAGCGCATAGGCGCGCCCGACGGTGCCGACCGTAATCCCGAGATCGTAAGCCAAATCACGCTGCGGCGGCAGTTTTGCGCCGACCGGCAGGGCACCGGTGACAATGTCGTCGGCGATCCGGCTTGCCAGGCGGGCATACATCGGCCCCTTGCCGGCCGGGATATCTGGAACCCAATTTGTCATGGTGACAATTTAGTATCTTGCATCAATTTCAGAGTCAATTCATACGATTGAATCGAGACAATAAGTCCAATCTTGAAAATTGTAGCAAAAATAGGTGCAATATGAGTTCGATCGATATTATTTGGAGGGGCAATTCCTCCAGATATGCGGTTCTGACCGCTCTTGCCACATATTTCTTCCGGAAGGCGATCATGTGGCGTCATGCGGCGCGGACCCGGAAGCAGTTGGCTGAATTGCCGGATAACGCGCTGGCCGATATCGGGTTGACCCGCGACATGGCATTGCGGGAAGCGGAACGGCCGTTCTGGGACAGCCATACCATGCCGTGGAAACACCTCCGTTGACCGTTGCGATACGAAGCGTGGTTCACAGGCTCGACCGGTCGCGCTGGTCCTGGATTTCAAGGATGTCCACCTCAGGCACCGGCCCTGTGTTCACGTGAACGGGCCGGTGCCCGTTTCAGGTTTGATTCTATTTTCCCAAACCTGATAACTGTATATTCTAAATAGACTATTTTCCTTCTGATTGTTCTTTCTCTGGGGAAGCTCAACCCCTGATCCGTAAAATCTGACAATCGGTATTCTACTTAAATATTGGTTTACCATGCGCTTCCTAGTGTGCCTCCGAATTCTGCTGGGGAGGTCACATGTTTCGTAGAAAAGTGAATGTTCAATCCGCTCATGTGGACCCTGAACGGTCTGCGGACGACTATTGTTCGAGTGCCGATCTCCTTGAGGCGCTGCGCGCCCTGCGGGAATGCCGGGACCTGGACATGCTGGATGCCTTGCCGGGCGAGGTTGCCGGTGCCCTGCGGGACTTACGGGACAACCTGTGCGGCAGAAACGAGACTGCCCTTCGTCAGACCGTCGACTTTTCCGTGCAGGCCAGCCGTGCCATGGCGGCGACTGCGCGGATTACCGGAGAAATCCGCGAAACCGATATTCGCGCGAATGCCATGGCCGCCGGTGTCGATGAACTGAACGCCTCAATCGAGCAGATATCCGAAACAGCGCACAATGTGGCGAACGCCATGGAGGGCGTTCACGGCGCCCTGCAGTCCGGTGAGCAGGCAACCCAGGAAACCGCGGCTTCCAACCGGAAGATCGGCGTTTCCATGGAGCAGATGAACGAAGGCGCACTGCAACTGGCCGAAGCGGCCGAGCAGATCGGTGCGTTCGTGGCCACGATCGATGGCCTGGCCCAGCAGACGAACCTGCTCGCCCTGAATGCGACCATCGAGGCGGCCCGCGCAGGCGAAGCCGGGAAGGGCTTTGCGGTTGTCGCTTCGGAGGTCAAAGTCCTCTCCGGCCAGACCCAGAAGGCGACGGACGACATTCGCGATCGGATCGAACGGCTCCAGGCCTATGTGAAGGACGTCGTCTCGTCGGTGGAGGATGTGCACAGTCTCGTGACGGTGAGTGCCGAACATTCCGAACAGGCGGCCCGGGAAATTTCCGAAGTCCTTGGCGATATCGGAACCAGCTCCGGGCATATGTCGGAAATCGCCGGGCTTCTGGAAGGTCAAAGCGCTGCGGTTCAGGAGATCGCGGCGGGCATGCATGCGATTGCCGCTCATTCGAAGACCGCCAATGCCAATACGGAGGAAGTCATTTCGGCCGTTGGTGGCTCCGAAGCGATCATAGCCGAACAGTTCGCCCATCTGGAAAAGCTTGAAATTCCCAATTACGTGCTGCACCGGGCAAAGTCCGACCACCTTCTTTGGAAGAAGCATCTTTCAGAAATGCTGGTCGGGATCAACGCACTCAAGGCCGATGAACTGTCGGATCACCATCAGTGCCGACTTGGCAAATGGTACAATTCGGTTAAGGATACTGCGATTGCCAAAAACCCGGCTTTCGCTGATCTTTTGCCGGTTCACAAGGAAGTCCATACGCTCGGCAAACTGGCCGCGCAATTGTATGCGCAGGGCGACCGGGAGGGAGCGATCGATGCGGCCCGCCAAATGGAGGAAGCCTCGGAGGATGTTCTCCTGAAGCTGGATGCGTTGATCGGCTGATCGCGTTTCGGAATCCCCATGTATCGGTGTGTCCCGTTGATCCGGATCAACGGGATATCGCAATAAGCGGTGTAGCTTCTAATTCAGAGTTTTCTGAAAGGGAGCGATCCATGAAGCGCGTATTGAGACAACTGACCGCGGCCGCTGTTCTCGCGGCAGGTCTGGCCGGAGCATCGCTGTCGGGTGCGCAGGCCCAAGGGCCGCTTCTTGAAACCTACGTCGCATTTCTTGGGACGGCCGACCACTACAATTCCCGCGGCGCGCGGCTGAGCGAGCCGTGGCAGATCATCCGGCAGGACCGGGCGAATTTCCACAAGTTCGGAATTCGCGACCAGGGCGACGAGAGCGACCGGTTTTTTTCCTCGGTCGCAAACCGGGGGCGCATGGAACGGATGATCCTGAACGGCTACATCGATCCGAATGCCGCCTGGCGCATCGTCAATGACAATGTCTGGATCCGGGTCGACGTCTACGAGAATTCGGTGAATGTGACGGTCAATTGATCCGCTTTTTTCTGATAGCACTCCTGGCGCTGGGTCAGACGGCACTGCGGTCCGACGCTGTTCGGTCCGGGGAGATCGGCTTGAGCGAGCGGCTGGATATGCTGGTTGCCAGTTATCCGGGCGTGCTGTCGCGTGTGGATGGCAATCGGCTGATCCTGAAGGATGGCGGTCCTGCGATCACGATCGACGACGGCAAGGCGAAGAGCCATGCGGACGCCTTGGTTGATGCGGATGTGGAGGACATGCTTCGTCAGGTCTATCCGAATGGGCCGTGCGATACACGTCCGGCTGTCGATTTCGATCCCGGTCGGGTGCGCTCGCAGGACCTGATGATGCGCCTTTACGGCGGAACCCGCCGGCAAGTGGCGGACAGGCTGACGACGATCGACTGGTTCGGCACCCGCCTGCAGGTCACGACGGCCTTTGGCGTGGACAAGGCGCTGATCGCGGTGCGGGACGAGTTGAAGGCCTTGCCGGAAAACCTGCGCCGCCCGGCGCTGAAGAGCGCGGGCACCTTCAACTGGCGCAATATTGCCGGAACGGACCGCCTGTCGGTCCACAGTTTCGGCGCGGCCATCGATCTCGATACCTCTTATGCGGACTACTGGCGCTGGGCGGGCGGCAAGCCCGGCAATGTGCCGGTCTACAAGAACCGGATGCCCCTGGAGATCGTCGAGATCTTCGAGCGTCATGGCTTCATCTGGGGTGGGCGCTGGTATCATTACGACACCATGCATTTCGAATACCGTCCCGAGCTGATCGCCATTTCCCGCGCGGCCGGTGCCGATGCCTGCAAGGCGGGTGGGCAATAAGCCAGCGCGTCCCTTTCGGTGTCGTCTCTGCGTAGGCAGGGACCTAGTAATCCGCGAGGCTTGTTGTTTGAATCGAAAGCTCACGGCGTACTGTTGGGGTGGACGGCCCCTACGGCATCGATGTGCCAGAATGAGGTTGTTAAAGATCTCAAACGATGGAGCCGTCCATGAAGAATATTAGCCGCGTTGGAATGGATACGTCCAAGTCTGTTTTTCAATTGCATGGTGTGGATGCTGGGGACCATCCGGTGTTGAGCAAGAAGCTTCGCCGTCGTCAGGTTCTCGACTTTTTTGCCGGGTTGCCTCCGGCGCAGGTGGGCCTTGAGGCCTGTGGAGCCTCGCATTATTGGGCTCGGGAGTTACGGAAGTTGGGGCATGAGGTCGCGCTGATCCCGCCGCAATACGTCAAGCCCTATGTGCAGCGGAGCAAATCGGACGCGGCGGACGCGGAAGCGATCTGCGAGGCGATGAGCCGTCCGAAGCTGGCCCGGACCTTCGTGCCGGTGAAAAGTCCAGAGCAGCAAGCTGCGCAGATGCTGGCGAAGCTGCGAGGGCAATTCCTTGGCCGGCGTACGCAGCTTTCCAATTCGATCCGCGGCTTTGCGGCAGAGTTCGGTCTGGTTGCCCCGAAGGGCCTGTTCCAGCTTGACCGGCTTGTCGAGCGGATCCGCGCGGACGAGACGCTGCCGGAGATGGCACGGGATATGTTCGAAACGCTGGTCCGTGACTACGCGCGAGTGGACAAGGAGATAGCCGATCTCAACGCAAAACTGCGAGAGCTTCACCGTGCCGATGAACTCAGCCAGCGGCTGGCCGGCATCCCGGGCATTGGTCCGGTTGGTGCGACCCTGCTGGCGATCAAGGTGAGCAACGCGCATGCCTTCAAATCGGGGCGCGATTTTTCTGCCTGGCTCGGCCTGACGCCGAAAAACCATTCCACGGCAGGCAAGAACCGGCTCGGTGTGATCACCCGCGCCGGGGACGAGATGCTGCGCGCCACCCTGGTTGCCGGCGCAAGCGCCGTTCTGCTGCAGTGCCGGCAGGGGAGGATCAAAACGCCCTGGCCCTGGTTGGAGAAACTGTGTCGTCACAAGCCGCACAAGCTGGCTGCCGTCGCGCTCGCCAACAAGCTGGCGCGCATCGCCTGGAAGCTGATGGTCAGCGGCGAAACCTATCACCCGCAGTCACCGCAAGAGCAACCGGGACTCGCCTGACGATCGACAAAACACTTGCCCCGGCCAAAGACAGGCTGGCGCGACAGAGGAACTTGCAAGGGAAGATGAGAAGGTGTGTTCGGTCGAACCGAGGCGGATGGGAAATACCGTGGGATCCAGTGGCGGCTTCAAGGCCGATATCGCTGTACTGTTTGGATCCCATCCGCTGCGGAACCCATCTTGGCCAGCGGCAAAACGGCCGCAAAGCAGGCCGTACATATGACCGCAAGCGATCCGGAACACCTGCCAACTTCAACCTTGCAACCACGGGGCCGTCCACATATGGATCCCGGCCCTCCGCTTCGCTCCAGCCGGGATGACAACCCGGGTGTAGAGGTGACCGCGTTTCAGGTTCGGACGTATTTTCGATCAGTCTTCATGATTTCAATTGACAGTCATCCTGTCATATGTATTTTGACAGTTAGACTGTCAAATTGAAGCATGCCCTGCGGATAACGGAAAGAGGACCGGAATGGGAGCAAGTCCTGCCACGCTGAAAACGATTATCGACGAGGTCCGCGGGTGTTTCTGGGTCCTGAAAACCGTTTCCGACGAGGCGATTGCCGATCTCGGATTGACCGCCTCGACGCGGGCGATCCTGCAATATCTGCGGGAAAACGGGGCGCAGGCGGTGCCGAAGATCGCTGCCGATAAATCGGTCAAACGGCAATCGATTCAAGCGCTTGTCGATCAGCTTCTCAACGACGGTCGGGTGGAGACCCGGCCCAACCCCGCCCATCAGCGGTCGCAGCTGATCGCGTTGACCCCGGCCGGAGAGGCCGTGTTTCAAGAGGTTCTGCGCCGGGAGCAGGAGATCTTGTCGGGCCTCGGCGAAAAACTGGACCGGAGTGGAATGGAGGCGATTGCCGAACACCTCGCGTTGTTCCGGCAGGCGCTTCTCAACATCAGGGAGAAAGACGATGACTGATATGCTTGATACCGCCGCTGTCCCGCAGGAGCCTCAGGGTGGCCGCAAATGGCATGGCTTCGCGAAACTGGCGCTTGCCGTCCTGATCGCCAGCCTTGCGATGAAATGGAGTTGGGCGACGGTGGTCGTGGACCTCTTCGGTGCGCCGGACCTCCGGTATTCCGATGCGTTTTCCATCGTGCTGGCGCTGGCTTTGGTCGCGCTCGTCCTGGGGGCGGCCTTTCGCATAGGCACGTCCAGGTTCGACCGCTGACGGCGGTTATTGCGCGGAGGGTGCGATGAGCATTCAAGAAACGATCGTCGGACAGTTCCGGAAGCCGCACGGCCTGCTCGGCCGGCTGGCCGGGCGTATCATGGCCAACCGCCCCTCGAACCTGGAACGCAATGCCTGGACGATCGAACAACTTCATCTGGGTAGAGGTGCGCGGGTTCTGGAAATCGGTTGCGGACCGGGCGTGGCGATCGAGAAACTGCTTTCGGCTTATCCGGACGCTGAAGTCACCGCGATCGATCATTCGGCCTTGATGTTGCGGCAGGCGGCAGCCCGCAATCAGCAGGCCCTCAAACGGGACCGCCTGCATTTGTACGAAGGGTCGGTCGAGTTGCTCGATGCGATCGGAGAAACCTATACCGCTGCCTTCAGTTGCAACGTGATGCAGTTCGTCGAGGACAAACTGGACGCGGTGCAGACGGTCAGGCGCCAACTTTTGCCGGGTGCTGTCTTTGCGACGACGTTCCAGCCCAGAAGCGGAGATGTCAGCGCCGAGGCGGGCAGGGCCTGGATCGGGCAGATGGCGGAAATCTGCTGCCAGGCCGGCTTTTGTGACGTGGAGATCCGCGAACTTGACCTGCGACCGGTTCCTGCCTTCTGCGTCGTCTGCCAGCAACCGGAGCTGCAAGCCTGAGAAATCAGCCACCCGCGGTCCGGCTGCCGGACCGCGGGTGGCGCGTAACCTTTGCAACGATAATCAGACGGCGCCGGTGTACTCGCCCCGAGCCGGGTAGTCGTTCTTCTGCACGAAATCCAGTGCCCCCACCATTTCCTGAAAATGCGGCCGGCTGAACGGCATGGTCTGGATCGAGGAGAAATAGAGCGTGTTGTCCGGACGAACGAGGAAGATGCCGGGCTCGGAAAACAAGGTGGGCTCATCAATGCCGATGGACGTGGTTCCCCGGCTGGTGGAGATATAAAGCCCCCAGTCCTTCGCCTTGGACAGGGTGAGGCCGTAGCCGAAGCGCAAGGCCTTGGCACCGACCTTTTCGGCCATCTGTCGGGCCCTGTCTTCGCTGTCGGAGGATAGGGCGACGGTCTTGACGCCACGCTGTTCGAACTCAGGCGTCAGGCGTTCCAGTTCCTTCAGGTAGGTGGCGCAAATCGGGCAGTGAAGGCCGCGGTAGAAGACGACGAGCGTGGCGAATTCCGGGTTGTCTGCGGCCAGATCGAACGTATCGCCGGCAACGGTTTCAACAACCAGTTCAGGGACAGTTTGACGGGGAATGAGCATGTCTCAACTCCTGTTGTGGACCAATCGGTCAAAATAAGCTTCAATGGGCTCGAAAAAGAGAATACTGAACGAACAGGGATCGTTTGTTCGTATTTGTTGATTTGGAGTACGGAATGGGAAGCGTTGCGCGTGCGCGATTTGACGGTGGCCTTGATCGGTTGTCGTCCTTGATTGAACGGTTCCGCGTCACCGCCGTGATTGCGCCCGGCGGAATATCCCAGGTGCCGACGGCGAATTTTTTCGTCTTCCGGAACGGCGCCGAAATCCGGCGCCTGGTCTTTGTTCCCAAACGAAGCGAAACGGATCCCTGTTGCCGTGCCGAAATGCGTGGCGAGGGCGAGGTGGCCGATGTTTCCGCCTATATCGGGATCAGTGGAGCGGGAGACCATCTGGTCGCAGCGCTGCCGAACTGCATTTCCGTGCCGCTTGCAGACGCCCCCTATCTGGAGGCGGTGGTCGTGCCGCTCATCGAGGAAGTCACCGATCCGCGTTGCGGCGGGCAGGCGGTGTTTCACCGCCTGTGCGAGGTGGTGGTGATCCGTCTCCTGCGCCATGCCCTTGAAACCGGAGCGGCCAATGTGGGCCTGCTGGCAGGCCTTGCCCATCCCCGTCTTGCCCCCGTGCTGGTCGCGCTTCACGAGGAACCGGACGGACAATGGACCCTGGAAAAAATGGCGGAGATCGGGGGGATGTCACGGACGCAGTTCGCGCTGACATTCAAGGATGTCGTGGGGGCGACACCGGGCGGTTACCTGTCCAACTGGCGGCTGGAAATCGCCCGGGCCGAGCTGGAGGCGGGCAGTCCGGTCAAGATCGTCGCCCGCATGTGCGGTTTTTCAAGCGCGGCTGCCTTTTCCAGAGCCTTCTCGCGCCGCTTCGGCCATGCCCCCAAGATGGAGCGCCGCAAGGTGGCGTGAGGCAAGAGGACGTCGATCAGGCGGCGGCGACTTTGCGCAGGAAGGCGTCGATGCGTGATTTTACCTGGCCGTTGATGTCGTCGATGCCTTCCGAGGCGTCGCGGATCTGACCGGCGGAGGTTTTGGCGGCGGCAGCGGTTGCCTGCAGGCTGGAGATGGTGTCCGCCACCAGGCGGGTACGTTCCGCCGCTTCACCGACATTGCGGCTGATCTCGCTGGTTGCGGTCGTCTGTTCCTCGATCGCCCCGGCAATGGCGACGGTGTTGTTCTGAACTTCGCCGATAATGCCGGCGATATCGGTCATGGCGGAGACTGTGGAGCGGCTCGACTGCTGGATCGCCTTGATCTGGTTGGAAATTTCCTCCGTCGCGCTGGCGGTCTGGTTGGCGAGCGACTTCACTTCGCTAGCCACGATGGAAAAGCCCTTGCCGTGTTCGCCTGCCCGGGCCGCCTCGATCGTGGCGTTGAGAGCGAGAAGATTGGTCTGCTCGGCGATCGCCTGGATCAGGAGGAGGATCTCGTCGATCTTTGTCGCCGCCCGGGCCAGTTCATCCACATCCCGGTTGGTGTCCTGGGCGCTCGCGCTGACCTTGTCCACCTGGGCGGAGGTGGCCGCAATCTGGGCGGAAATTTCCTGAATGGACGAGGTCAGCTGCTGGCTTGCGGAGGCCACGGTTTCCACGTTGGTCGAGGCTTGCTGGGAGGCTTCGTTGGCAGCGCCTGCCTGTTCGTCGTTGCGGTCGTTGGCTTCCAGGAGGTCGTTGGCCGTGCGGCGTGCGCCAGAGACGGTTTCGCTGGCGGTGGACAGAAGCTGCAGGATGTCGCTCTTGAAGTCCGCGATCGAGGCTTCGATTTCCTGCTGGCGGGCGGCTTTCGCGGCGTCTTCCGCGTCTGCCTCGCTCTCCAGGCGCATCCGCTGCCGCGCGTTTTCCTGAAACACCGTCAAGGCCCTGGCCAGGGCGCCGATCTCCGTCTTGTGCTTGGTATAGGGAATGGCGCAGTCGACGTTGCCATCGGCCAGGTCGGCAGTCGCACCGGTGATATCGGAGAGGTTCCGGCTCACGCTGCGCACAATCAGAACGCTGGCGGCAATCACGGCCACAAGGGTCAGGATGACAACGGCGAAGATCAGGCCGGACAGAAAGGCGCGTTCGCCATTCATGGCTGTGCGAATGCGGTTCGCCTGTTCGTTGATATCGGCAAGCACCTTCGACAGGTCCTGGTTGAGTATGTCATAGCTGGTGTTGATCGTGTCGCCGGCATCCGCGAGCGAAAGCTCCGCCTTGGCCAGATTGTCGAGATGGGTTTGAAGGGCGTCGATCAGGCTGTTGGAGGTTTCGGCGAAATCGGGATCGAGATCCTCATTCTCGAGCAGGTCCCGCATCTCGGCGAACTTCTGTTCGATCAGGGTGACGTAGGAACTTTCCGCCTGGTTCACGAGCATCAGGATATCGCGGCGGATCCCGTCAAAGGCCGCGTTGACTTGAAAGACCGCGGCCTGGTCGTCGAATTCCAGTTCTTCGGCAATGCGGGTTGCGAGTTTGGCGACCGCGTTGCTCAGGTCGACGGAAAAGCCGGTCGGGCTGTCGATCCCGGCCTGCCCTTCTTCCGTGACCTGGACACTTTGCCGGTCGCGGTAGCCAAGCTGCGCCAGGATGCCGGAATAGTCCTCAAGGGCACCGAGATAGGTTTTCAGGCTCGATGCGAGTTCGGGTTCGATGGCGCTCAGGGTCGGATCTTCCTGAACCCTGGCGAGCTGCCGGGTCACGCTTTCCTCGGCGGACGTAACCGCCGGAAGGGCTTCCGCATACCGTTCGGCGCGCAGGTTCTGTTCTGCAACCCTGAGCGTGAGAAGAAGGCGTTCAAGCTGGTTCAGCTTCTCATAGGCCGCATCGGTGGCCGCATAGTCGGAAGATGTCTGTTCGATTTTTCGATCGGACCAGAACTGGACCACACCGATTGTGACGAAGCCGAATATCGCGCACGCCGCGAGTGCTGTTACCCGTTTGCGGAGAGTGAAACGGTCGAAAAGATTCAAGGCAAGCATCCGGTGACGTCTCCCGCACTCGAGAGTAAATTTGCATTGATTTCAAGTATTTTTCACAATGCTGAATATTCGTTTAATAATTGATTGTTTCTCCTTAAGTGCTGATTTTCACTCTTGTTATTTCAGTAAAATGAAAATGACGTAGTAGTTTCACCAATGCAATTTGGTGCGGCGCAAAAATTTCTTGAGGCCGGTCTTTCGGCTCCGGACAAAGCAGACCTGATCGCATCGGGCGAACGCCTACCGTCGGGATGGCGGCAGCTTTTCCATGGCTGACAGTTCGTCGGTGACGTCTTCCAGCTTGCGGCTCAGCAGGACCTGGGCGTCGCGCAGACCCTGATTGTAAAAGACGGGGCCGGCTGTTTCGGCGAAAAAATCGATCAGAAAGCCGGCATCCATGTTGCCGATGTCCTGGTCCAGTTCAGTGCTGAAATAGCTCTGGATGCGTTCGGCGAGCCAGGCGTGCTCTTCCTTGGACAGCTTGATGTCGGACATGGGCACTCCGGGTTTCGGTTTGTCGGGAGACGGAAGGCAAGGCCGAGCAACCGCGTCTACTCGCCTTCCACGGGGGCGCCGAATACGACGATGATCGCACAGACGACCGACAGAACAAGAAAACCGGCGGCATGCTTCGTCTGTTTCAGCCGGTAGGCGCTGATCGCGGCAACGAGGCACTGGAGGGCATAGTAGAAGGCAAAGCAGCGGGAGGCGAGGGTGATCAGGGCGTAGATATCGGTTTCCCAGGTCACCAGTGCGGCGATAACGGCCGTCAGCAGATAGGCATGACGAATGTTAATCCGTTTGGCGCTGACATCGCGCACGAGGCCGCCGGCGCCAAGCCTATCGGCGATGGCCGCGCTCGACTGACTGGCGAGGGCGCCGATAATGATCATGATCGGCAGGACGGCTGCGACGGGTGCCAGCATGTCGACAATGGCCGCGACCCCGTCCAGGCTGGTGTCGATGGCGAACAGGGGCGTCATTGCCAGGAAGAAGGCCAGATAAATCGCCCCGGAAAGAAGCTGGGCCTGTTTCATGGTCCTGACGCGAAGCTCCGCCGGATAGGCGTCGCCGAGAAAGCGGGACGTCTCGAAGCCCTGTACAACGATCAGCAGGCCGAGGAGAACGGGCAAGTTCTTGGCCTCGAAATGGCCCGGAACGGTCGAAACCCCACCGTTGAAGACATGATAGAGGGCATAGACCACCAGCGCGGCGAGCAGGCCGCCGATGACCGCAAGCTTGATCGACACGGCATAGATTTCCAGCTTCTCCTCCGCGCCGAAGCCTCGCAACAAACCGACGACGGCAATCAGTGCCAGGCAGACGGAGACGATCAGCTTGATGTCCGTGCCGTTTGCGATGCCGAGCGGCTTTAACAGGAAGGTCGAAAACAGCACCAGGTAATAGGCGACCGAAACGAAATAGGCGAAGGCAAGGGCTGCGTGGGACATCCGCTCAAGCGACAGGATCGGTCGTCCGGCCTGGCCGTCGTTGAGCAGGGGTTCCACATGCAGGATGTTGTGCCGGACCGCGGCACCGACGAAATAGGCCATCAGGAGAAGCCCCGCCATCAAGGCGGTGGCCCAGGAGCCGGACAGGTCGCGCAGAATCGGGACGGACACGAGAAAGCCGCTGCCGATGATCGAAGCGAGCGGGGTGGAGATGGCGCGCCACTGCGGGGAGCCGACCAGACGGGGGTGAAGCAGAACGGCGGCGGCGATCAGGGTAACCGCGATGGCGAGAACGCCGATCATCCTTACCGGCTCACGCGGTCTCGAGCGCCGAAATCAGGCTTTCGAACAACGCGCGTCCGTCGGTTCCGCCCTGAAGCGGTTCGACCAGGTTTTCCGGGTGCGGCATCATGCCGAGCACATTGCCTTTTTCACTGATAATGCCGGCAATGTCGTTGATGGAGCCGTTCGGATTGGTGCCGTTGGCGTAGCGGAAGACCACCTGTCCGTTGTCTTCGATGGCCTTCAGCGTCTCGGCATCTGCGAAGTAGTTGCCGTCGTGATGGGCCACCGGGCAACGCCACACCTGGCATTTGTCGAAGGCGTTGGAGAAGCGGGTCGTGTTGTTGACCGTCTCCAACAGGACTTCCTTGCAGACGAAATTCAGACCGGCATTGCGCATCAGGGCACCCGGCAGCAGGCCGGCTTCCGTCAGGATCTGGAACCCGTTGCAGACGCCCAGGATGGAGACGCCGGCGTTAGCTCTGGCGACCATGTCCTTGAGGATTGGCGAACGGGCGGCAATCGCGCCGGAGCGCAGGTAATCGCCATAGGAAAAGCCGCCCGGGACGATGACGAGGTCGGCATCGGGAAGGGTCGTTTCCGTATGCCAGACGGACTGGGGCCGGGTGCCGGTGATCAGTTCCAGAGCATGGAACATGTCACGGTCGCGGTTGGATCCCGGAAAGACGATAACGGCGGTTTTCATCAGACTTTCAGTCCCGGTTGGATTTCAGAGCATCAGGTAGACGGCGAGTGCGGACAGCGCCATCGGCAAAACGATGAAGATTCCCGCCTTGATGGCGACGAAGCGCACGATCCTGACCGTATCGTCGTTCGCGGGACGCTGTCTGACTGTCATTCAACGATCTCGATCGCGTAGTTTTCGATCACCGTGTTGGCGAGCAGCTTCTCGCACATCTGCGCAAGGTCGTCCCGTGCGGCGTCCTTGTCGGAGCCGGTCAGTTCGATGTCGAACACCTTGCCCTGGCGCACCGAGCCGATGCCGCCGAAGCCGAGGCCGCCGAGGGCGCCTTCGATGGCCTTTCCCTGAGGATCGAGAACGCCGTTCTTCAAGGTGACGGTCACGCGTGCTTTCATCTGGATCTACTCTCTTGCGCAAGCCGGGGAATGACCCCGCGTTGTCTTTCGGGCCGCTCATTACACCAGCCCAGGCCGGGGGGAAAGGGCCGTCGCGGCAGGAAGGTATGCGCTCCGGCGCTTTTGACGCCGGAGCCGGGAATTACTTCACCAGAGTCGGACCGGAAGGGGCCGGGCGTTCCTCGTTTCCGTTCAGGATACCGAGGCGCTTGGCGACTTCCTGGTAGGCTTCCAGCATGCCGCCCATGTCGCGGCGGAACCGGTCCTTGTCCATCTTGTCGTTGGTCGCAGTGTCCCACAGCCGGCAGCTGTCGGGCGAGATCTCGTCGGCGACGACGATGCGCATCATGTCGCCTTCGAACAGGCGGCCGCACTCGATCTTGAAGTCGACCAGACGGATGCCGACGCCCAGGAACAGGCCGCACAGAAAGTCGTTGACGCGGATGGCGAGCGCCATGATGTCGTCAAGCTCCTGCGGGGTGGCCCAGCCGAAGGCGGTAATGTGTTCTTCGGACACCATCGGGTCGTCGAGTTCATCGTTCTTGTAATAGAATTCGATGATCGACCGGGGCAACTGGGTGCCTTCTTCAAGCCCGAGGCGCTTGGAGATGGAGCCTGCGGCAACATTGCGCACGACGACTTCCAGCGGAATGATTTCCACTTCGCGGATCAGCTGCTCGCGCATGTTCATGCGGCGGATGAAGTGTGTCGGAATGCCGATTGCATTCAGGTTGTTGAAGATGAACTCGGAAATCCGGTTGTTCAACACGCCCTTGCCATCGACAATTTCGTGCTTCTTGGCGTTGAAGGCGGTGGCATCGTCCTTGAAATGCTGAATCAGCGTTCCGGGCTCCGGGCCTTCGTAAAGGATCTTGGCCTTGCCTTCATAGATTCGACGGCGGCGGTTCATTGGCAGGTACCGTGTGTTTTGAAAATCCATTGAACGGGGTCTTGCTCGCGTTTGTGTTTTTCCCCCCAGCCTCAGCGATAGATCAGTGCCGAGTGGAAACGACCCGCATTAGCGGCGCGGAACTTACCCGAATGGCGGCGAAAGTACAATCGAAGACAGCGAAGCTTTTCGCCGCTTCCCTCATCCATTTGGGGCAGAGGCTCGATCTTGCGTTGATTTGGGCCGCTTGCGAGGATATGGAAAAGGCCAGTTCGATCCTATATTCAGGTCGTAGAGGCGATCCGCAGTTCAGGAGACACCAGGATGAGCACATTCGACAAGCGCGAAGAAGGTTTTGAAAGCAAGTTCGCGCATGACGAGGAACTGAGGTTCAAGGCAAATGCCCGGCGCAACAAGCTGCTTGGCCTTTGGGCTGCCGAAGCCCTCGGTTTGGAAGGAGATGCGGCGCAGGAATACGCCAAGGAAGTGGTCCGGGCCGACTTCGAGGAGCCGGGGGATGAGGACGTCTTCCGCAAGATCCGCGCGGATTTCGACGCGGCCAGCGTCGACCAGTCCGACCATCAGATTCGCCGCACCATGGACGAATTGATGCAAAAGGCTGTCGAGCAGATCAGAACCCAGGGCTGATTTCGGCCTTATCAACGGTTTTCAGGAAGCCCCCGCCACTTCGGCGGGGGTTTTCTTTTTTGAGAGGACGCCTTTCGGCACTTTCGGTCCGGGAGACGACGATTTTCCCGAAATTCGGTCTTGCGCGAAAGCGGGGCCGGGGATTTCATGTGGCCTGATTTCAGAACGTAAAAGGATCGTCCGATGACATCTCCCAAGAGCCTTGCCGCCAAACTTCGCGCCGATGAAAGCATCGTGACCGCATGGGCGTCGCTCGCCGCGCCGATCCTGGGTGAATTGCTCGGCCGCAGCGGCTTCCCGGCCGTGACTTTCGATATGCAGCACGGCCAGCAGGATTTTGGCGAGGTCCGCGAAGGGATGTCGTTCCTCTCCCTGACCGATGCCCACAAGATCGTGCGCATCCCCGTAGGTGAAATGGCGACTGCGAGCCGGGCGCTGGATATCGGGGCGGAATGCGTGATCGCGCCGATGATCAACTCCGTGGAGGACGCAAGGGCCTTCGCAGAGGCGATGAAGTATCCGCCGGTCGGCAAGCGCAGCTGGGGGCCGCACCGTGCGGCCATGCTGAAAGGCCAGAGCCTGCCCGATTACCTGGCAACGGCCAATGACGAGACGGTCGCGCTTGCGATGATCGAAACCCCGGAGGCGATTGCGGCCCTCGACGATATCCTGGATGTGCCGGGCATCGATGGCATCTTCGTCGGACCGAGCGACATGTCCCTGACCCTGTCGAACGGGGCGAAGCTGGATCCGAACGGGGAAAAGACCATCGAGGTCTGCGCGGAGCTGGCCGAACGCACGCGGGCCAAGGGCAAGATCGCAGGTATTTTCTGCATGAGCCCGGAGCGGGTGCACGAATCGCGCAAGCAGGGTTACCGGCTGATGGCCTACGGTTTCGACGTCTCCCTGTTCATGGGGGCCGCGACGGCGGCAATCGACGCCTGCCGTTGATTTCGGTCAAAGCCGGACGCAACGTTATTTGCAAGTATCCGCACACACTGCGGCAAAGAACGGGCTGGGGCGCCTGAACGGGTTACGGAGCCGCTGATTTCCATTCGAGAAGCAAATGGAGAGAGCTTCATGTGGAAACTTGGCATTATCCTTTTCATCATCGTCGGACCGACCCTCGCCGGCATCGGGGCTCTGATCCCGCTGGCAATGGGCGGCGTGAACCAGATCAACCCGATGTTCCTGGCCGGAGCCGCGGTCGTCGGCGCGGTCATCGCCATTCCCGTCAGCCTGTTCCTCGGCAAGAAGATCAATGATCTGATGTCGTCGAAGGGCGGCGTGACCGCCTGAGACGGGATTCCGGCATTCTGACAAGAAATGCGGTCGTGCGGATGGTAATCCGTGCGGCCTTTTTTATGTGACGCCGGTCATTCCCGAAAAATCGAGGATTGGAGCTGCTTTTTAGGAGGGGGCGGAATTACTTCCGATTGTGCTCAACGCAGTTATTGGTTGGAACGTACGTCCGTCTGAATTAAATCGAACTCCCGATCGTGATGTGCGATGGCTTCGCCAATATCGTCGAACCAGTCGCATCGTTCTGATGCGGGGTCTTCGATCAGCAATTCCACAAAGAGGTTTTCGAGATACATATGGTGCTGTTCGTTGTCTCCGACCCGAAAACCGTCGGCATTGCTCACTGCGTATTTGTCGCTTTCCAAATCGTGAAGACATCTGTACCGGATGGCCGTCTGATCGTTGAGACGTCGCCAGACCATGATTTCCTTATATAAATTCATTCGTAGTAACGGGCCTACCCGTTTCGGTCGTTATTGTGTCTGTTACCCCAGCCGCTTCATGAAATAAGCAAACGACATCATGCCTTCCGGCCAGGGGCCGCGGCCGCTTTCAAGGTTGATGTGGCCGGCTTCGCCCGCGTCCTGGAAGGTGGCGCCCCAGGTCTTTGCCATTTCTTCGGCCCGCTCGTAAGCGCAGTGGGGGTCGGTGCGGCTTGCGACCACGTGGGCCGGAATCGGCAGGGGGCTGCGAGGCAGGGGCACGAAGTCGCCGGTGTCGAAGGCCGGTTTCGGGGCCTCCCGCTCCAGATCGGTCGGGGCGACCAGAAAGGCGCCGCGGACCTTGTCCTTCGGCAGGTTGTGCGCCGCATGGGCGATCAGGATGCAGCCGAGGGAATGGCCGACAAGGACGACCGGCCTAGAGGTCTTCTCGAGGCGCTTTTCCAATGCCTCCTGCCAGACCTTGCGCACCGGCTGGAACCAGTTCTTTTGTTCCACGACCCAGGCATTGGCCATCTTCGCCTGCCAGCGCATCATCCAGTGTCCGGACGGCGTATCGCCATAGCCTGGAACGAGCAGGATATCGGTATCGGAAATTTTCAAGGGACGGGCCGCTCCGTTTGTTTCTCTTGCTGTCTTTGCGCAAGTGGAAAAGGCGTGTCAACCGCAACGGGCGGGGTTGTCGGCCGCCAAAAAAAGAATGGCGGCTTAGAAGCCGCCATCCGGGATAAATTCCTTTAGGGCCAGTACGGCGACCGGCAGGCCCGTCGGGGTCCGTTGTAGGGCTGGAACGTGTTGTCGTAGGCCCGATAGGACCGGTACTTGCGATAGCACCAGTTGTAATGCGCCTGGCTCAGGCCACGGGACCGGTAATATGGGTAAGACGGGTAATTGTAAGTCGGGCCGAATGTGAACGCGCCATACGGGAACCACCAGCCGTTATACTGGCGATATCCGCGCCTCGGATGGCGGTAGCCGCGGTGGCCGTTGTAGTAGGTGTGGCCGTTATGCCGGTAAAATCCCCTGTTCGAGCGGTAATGCTTTTGGGAACGATCAACCCTTTGGGCACGGTTTGCTTTGCTGGGGAGGATTGTTTCTCTGGTACCTTTTGCTCCCGCGCGGATTGCCGTACGGATCCGTCGCCCCCCGGCCCCCGGTCTGGCCGGAACGAGGGCCTTGCGGATAAACCGGATTGCCGAAAGCGTCCGTTGGGCCTCGCTGGATCTTGATGATGTTGCCGCCGAAAGCATCGGTCACCGGCGGTTTCGCCTGTACGAGCGGCAGGGCCTGCGCCGGGCCGGCGAACCCGGTGCACGCGGTCGCAGCGGCGAGACAGCCGGCAAAACCGGCTTTCAGGATTTTTCGTAACATAGCTGTCCTCCTGTCATGGGCCCCACAGACCGAAGATTTAGAGAACATTATTGCGGGAAATGAGGCGGATCTGTCTTTGACCTGGAGCAAAAGCCCTGATCAGGACAGCGGACCGTAAAAGCCGGTGCGCAGAGGCCGGGCCCAATTGGGCTTCCCGTTCCGTTCCACCTCAAGGGCGGCCTTTTCCCAGTCATAGGGGACGATCTTGGCTTCGAACCGCCAACCGGACGCCGTCTTCGTCATCGTGGCGTAGCGGGCGTGGGGGCTGCCGGCCTCTGACTTGTGCCTGACCGGCTCCACGTCGCAATAGGCCGCCAGACCGACGCTACCCGGGTTGAGAATGGTCTGGCCGGTGCCCGCAAGATGGATGAGCCGCGGGATATGGGTGTGGCCACAACAGATGATGGGAGCGGTCTCGCCGGAAAGACGTGCCGTTATGTCACTTTCGTCCGCCATGCGGAGGCCGTCGCCTTCGATCCGCTCGGTCAGGTAGGTGTTGTCGTCGTTCGGCGTGCCGTGGCAAAGCAGGATCTCGTCGGTGAGACGGATGACCGGGGGCAGACCTTCGAGCCATGCCAGGCTTTCCGGGGACATGTGTGCATAGGTGAAACTGTCCGTGCGGTTATCCGGCGGGATATTTCCCGCCGCCACCACCCGGTCGTGGTTGCCGCGTACGGTCACCCAGCCGGTTTCGCGCAGGATCACCGCCGTTTCCTCCGGCCACAGCGGGCCGGAGACGCAATCGCCGAGGTTTACGACCTGATCGGGCGCTTCGTGCCTGAGGTCGGCGATAACCGCCTCAAGCGCGAGGGCATTACCGTGGATGTCGGCAATCACGGCGATCTTCATGCGTTCAGCTTTCTCCGAAGACGCGCTTGAAGATTACATCGACGTTCTTGGTGTGATAGCCGAGGTCGAAACGGTCGCGGATGTCGTCTTCAGACAGGTACTTGCGCACGTCCTGATCGTTCAGAAGCTCGGTCAGAAAGTCGACACCGGCGGAGCCGGAAACCTGGTAGCTTTCCCAGACCTTCATGGCGTTGCGCTGGACGAGACGGTAGGCATCCTCGCGGGAGCAACCGGCCTGGGTCAGCGCCAGCAGGATGCGTTGGGAATGCACAAGGCCGCCGAGACGGTCCATGTTGCCCATCATGCGCTCCGGATACACCAGCAGCTTGTCGATGACACCGGTGAGGCGGGCGAGCGCGAAGTCGAGGGTCACGGTCGTGTCCGGGCCGATCATGCGTTCCACGGAGGAGTGCGAGATATCGCGCTCGTGCCACAGCGCCACGTTTTCCATGGCCGGGGTTACCGACATGCGCACCAGACGGGACAGACCGGTCAGGTTTTCGGTCAGGACCGGATTGCGCTTGTGCGGCATGGCCGAGGAGCCCTTCTGGCCCGGAGAGAAATACTCTTCGGCTTCCAGAACCTCGGTGCGCTGCAGATGGCGGATTTCGGTTGCGACGCGCTCGATCGACGAAGCGATGACACCGAGGGTCGCGAAATACATGGCATGGCGGTCACGCGGGATGACCTGGGTCGAGACCGGTTCCGCCGTCAGGCCCATTGCCTTGGCGACATGTTCTTCCACGCGCGGGTCGATGTTGGCGAAGGTGCCCACGGCGCCGGAAATGGCGCAGGTGGCGATTTCTTCGCGGGCGTTCTGCAGCCGCGTGCGGCAGCGGTCGAATTCGGCATAGGCTTCCGCCATCTTCAGGCCGAAGGTGACCGGCTCGGCGTGAATGCCGTGGGAGCGGCCGATGGTGACCGTGTCCTTGTGTTCGAAAGCGCGGCGCTTGATGGCGGCAAGCAGCGCGTCCATGTCGGCAAGCAGAATGTCGGTCGCTCTGACGAGCTGGACGTTGAAACAGGTGTCCAGAACGTCCGAGGAAGTCATGCCCTGGTGGACGAAGCGGGCGTCCGGGCCGACGATTTCCGCCAGATGGGTGAGGAAGGCGATGACGTCGTGCTTGGTTTCGCGCTCGATCTCGT
>NZ_CAXXSJ010000064.1:0-18000 GCF_963675095.2 uncultured Roseibium sp.
TGGGCCAGCACGCCTTCGTCGGCATCGGCGCCTATGCCTTCTTCGGTTTTCTGGTTCTGCTTGGGGTCGACCCGTATCTGTCGGTGCTGCTGGCCGGTGTGGTGTCGCTGATCTTCGCGATCCCCGTCATGGGGCTGATCTTCCGCCTGCGCGCCGGTTATCTGGCGGTCGGCAGCTGGGTGGTCGCCGAGACGCTGATGCTCGCCGCCGGCAAGCTGTCGGCCTTCGGCGGCGGATCGGGCAAGAGCATGCCGGTTTCCTTCGTGAAATCCTTCGGCGCCTCGACCCCAGACCGCTACGCCAATGTCTATTGGTTGGCCTTCGCGCTGCTGGCCGCCGCGTTCCTGTCGACCTGGTATCTGCTGCGCTCGCGGATCGGCGTCGGCCTGACGGCCATGCGTGACGACGAGGAAGGGGCAGGGGCCATCGGCGTCAATCTGCGCCGCGCCCGGGTGCTTTGCTTCTTGTGGGTCGCACCGTTCCTCGGTATGGCCGGGGCCATCATCACCATGCAGAAGCTCCGGGTGGCGCCGCCGGCCTCGTTCAGCATTCTCGACTGGACGGTCTATATCATCTTCATCGTCGTCATCGGCGGTGTCGGCAGCTTCGAGGGGCCGATCATCGGCACCATCGTGTTCTTCCTGATCCGGGAGTTCCTGAATGACTTGGGCGTCTGGCACCTGATCATTCTGGGCGTGATCTCCATCGGGGTGATCCTGGTCGAGCCGAAGGGGATCTGGGGCCTGCTGCGCCGTTTCGTTCCGGGCGACCTCATTCCGGTCGGGCACAAGCCCCGCCGCTAAGAGACAACTCAATCACATCGGGCCGTCATGCCACCGTCGACGACGATCTCCGTGCCGGTAATGAAGCGGGCCTCGTCGGAGGCGAGGAACAGTGCGGCATTGGCCGTGTCCCGGCCGTCGCCCATGAAGCCGAGCGGGATCCGGGCAAGGCGGCTTTTCAAGAGGGCATCGGACATCGCCGCCGGCGCGCTGGCCGGCCAGGCGGGCCTCGACCATGGGCGTGTGCAACTGACCGGGTACGACCGTGTTCACCCGGATGCCGCGCGCCGCATATTCGACCGCGACCCACCTTGGAAAACTGGATCACGCCGGCCTTGGTGGCCGCATAGGCCGACTGGGCGGCGCCGGTCCAGCGCAGGCCCGATGTCGACGAGGTGTTGACGATGGCACCCTCGCCCTGACCTTCCATGACCGGCAGCACGTTTTTTGCAGGTGAGGAATACGCTTTTCAGGTTGAAATCAACCTGCCGGTCCCAGACCTCCTCGGGCATTTCCACCGGTCCGCCCTTGGCAGAACCACCGACATTGTTGACCAGAATATCGACGCGACCGAAGCGTTCGACGCAGGCCTTGACCATTTCGGTCACGGCCCAGCCATCGGTTATATCGCAGATATGGCCGGTGATCTCGCCGCCGGCGGCTTCCGTCCGCTCGATGGTTTCCTTCAGCGCATCCGGATTGAGGTCGACCGCGAAGATCTTCGCGCCTTCCTCGGCAAAGCGGACGGAGACCGCCCGGCCATTGCCCCATCCCGGGCCGACGCAGCCCGCACCGGTGACGATCGCGACCCTGTCCTGAAGCCGTCCGGTCATGGTTCTTTCCTCAAATCTCGAAACGGTAGAAACGCATCGGGTTGTCGACCAGCAGGGCCTGCTGGAGCTCTTTTGTCGGAGCGATTTCGGGGATCAGATCGACCAGATCGCCGTCGTCCGGCGGCAGGCTGCGGAAATTCGGATGGGGCCAGTCGGTGCCCCAGAGCACGCGATCCGGGGAAACTCTCGACCAGCTTGCGGGCAAAGGGAACCGCATCCGCGTAAGGGGCGTCCTGGCGCGAGGCCCGTTCCGAGCCGGACACCTTGACCAGGATATGCTTGCTTCTCATCAGCCACAGGAGCGTCTCGAACGGGGGCTGATCCAGCCCTAGCGAGGCATCGATGCGGCCCATGTGGTCGATGACGACCGGCACGCCTTGCCTTGGCGAGCACCGGCGCCTTTTCGGCGATCAACTCGCTGTCCATGTGTATCTGAAGATGCCAGTCGAACCGGGCAAGCCGGTCGGCGAGCCTCAGGAGCTCGTCGTTGGAGGCACCACCCTTCAGGTGGGCCATGTAGTTGAAACGGATGCCGCGGAAGCCGAGAGCGTGATGGCGGGCAATCTCGTCGTCGGAGACATCGGCCGGCAGCAGGGCCACCCCGAGGTATCTGCCGTGACGCGCGGCTAATCGCATCCGCAGCCGCCGAATTGGTCGAAGCCGTGCACGCCGGACTGGACCACGACGCATCGTTCGATGCCGATCATGTCATGCAGCGCGAACAGCTTTTCCTTCGGCGCATCGCCCGGCTGCAACTTGCTTTCAGGCGCATAGGGAAACCGCGCTCCCGGGCCGAAGACATGACAATGGGTGTCACAGGCGCCGGCGGGCATGGCGAAGGACGGTTTGTGCGGGGCGGTGTGATAGGTGATGGGAGCCGTGTTCATGACTGGCCTCATTTTGTATGGGGACGGGTTTCCTGGCGGACGCGGCTATTCAAGATCCGGCGCCTGCCCGTCGGGCGGTGGAACCTCGAACACGTTGATGGTCATGGAGATCAGGGTGTAGTAGCCGAGGAGACCGGTCAGATCGACGACGGCGTCCTTGCCGAGGACGTCGATCGCCCGCTTGTAAACCTCGTTTGTCACCTTGCGCTGCGTGTGCAGCATCACCGAAAACGCGTAGACGCTGGCCTGGTCCGCCTGCTCAAACACCGGCTCGCCTCCGGTGCGGATGGCTTCCACGATGTCCGGAGCGATCCCGGCCTTCAGGGCGATCGGCTTGTGCGCAGCCCATTCATATTCCGACATCCATACCCTGGCCGTCGCCAGGATTGCCAGTTCCGACAGGCGCGGCGGCAGGCTGGTGTCATAACGGCAATAGCGTCCGAGCGCCTGGGCACGGTCGGCCAGTTCCGGCCGATTGAGCCAGACGGCCAGCGGACCGCGGACACCGCCGCGCGGGCCGGACGCGATTGCGTCGTAGACTTCCTTCTGGCGCGGTGTGGAACGCGTCCGGGTCCAATGGCGGAAGCCGGGTCATGAGGTCACCTCGTCCGGCCGGCGCGTATGGTTGAAGGCAGGTTCGCTGGAAGCAAAGCGGTTGAGCCACGTGACCAGTTCGGGATACCGGCTGCGCCATTCCACAGGCTTGCGCCAGTCGAGATAGCCGAGCGCGCAGGCCAGGCTGATGGAGACGATGTCGGTGTGGGTCGGGTCCGGTAGATCCGCACTTATTGCGGTCAATCCCCGTTCCACCTTTCCGCGCTGGTGGGCGAGCCAGATGTCGGAAACCTGTTCCGGGTCGCGGAACCGGCTTTCATAGACCATCAGCAGGGCGGCATCGGCGATGCCGTCTGCCAGGGTCGCCCTGGTGAGCGTCCTTGCCCGTTCTTCTGCTTGCGCGGGGATGAGCCTGTTCCGGCCGGACCACTGATCGAGAAACTCGATGATGACGCGGCTGTCATAGATCGCCGTCCCGTCTTCAAGGAGAAGACAGGGCATCTTGCCGAGCGGGTTCTGCAGCCGAAGGCTGTCCGTCTCGCTGCGTGTATCCGCCGGCTCAAGTGCGATCAGGTCCGAGAGGCCGAGCACTTCCATCGCGATACGAACCTTGCGGCCGAAGGGCGAGGTCAGCGTCGAGCGTAGAGTCCTGGGGGCCAGATCGTGTTCGGTGCCGCTGGTTCGGGAAGCGTTCAGGTTCATGTCGGCCTCCTCACTTCATCGTCTGCGGCAGGAACAGGGCGATCTGCGGGAAGACGCAGAGCAGCACCAGCATGACGAAGCCCGCGAGTACGAAGGGAACGAGGCCCTTGAAAACGTCCTCGAGACGGACCCGGCCGTCCGAAGCTGCCTGGACGACGAAACAGTTGATGCCGACGGGTGGCGTCACCGCACCGATCTCGACCAACAACACCACGAAGACACCGAACCAGATCGGGTCGAACCCGAGCTTCATCATCACCGGATGGGTGATCGGCAGGGTGATCGCCAGAAGGGCAGGGGCATCCATCATCATGCCGAGGACCAGATAGATCCCGACAATGATCGCGACGACGACCCAGCGGTTGACATCGAGGGTCGTCAGAAAGCCGCCGAGGGCATTGGCGACGCCGCTGAGGGCCAGGAATTTCGAAAAGACCAGTGCACAGATGATGATCGCGAAGATCATGGCCGAGGTGCGGATGGTGTCCATGAGGGTCTTGGTCAGCCGCACGCCTTTCAGGCCCCGCTGGCGGATGACGGCAAGGATCAGCGTCAGACCTGCGCCGATGCCGCCTGCTTCCGTCGGGGTGAAAATGCCGAGGTAGAGCCCGGCGATGATGCAGACGATGACCAGGACGAGCGGTCCCGCGAGACGCAGCGAATAGAGCTTTTCGGGCAGGGTCGCATCGGTCTTGATCGGCGGGGCCAGGGCCGGATTGCGCAGCACCGTGACATAGGTGGCAAAGCAGAGGATCACGGCGAAGACGAGGCCGGGGATGACACCGGCGATCAGAAGTCCGCCGATGCTGGAATCCGTCAGGATGCCGTAGACGACGACCAGTGCACTCGGCGGGATCATGACGGCAAGCGTGCCTGCGATTGCGATGGACGCGGAAGCGAGGCGCTTGTCGTAACCGCGCGACAGCATTTCCGGAAGGGCCAGTTTGGTGAAGACCGTCGCCGTGCCGACGCTCGATCCGGACGCCGCGCCGAAGGCGGCGGCACCGATGGTGGTGGAGATGGCAAGCCCGCCCTTCAGGTTTCCGAGCCACTTGCTTGCCGCCTCGAACATGTCTTCGCCGAGGCCGGCGCGCATGGCGAAGAAGCCCATCAGCAGGAACAGGGGGATGACGCTGAAATGAAAGCTGTGGGTGGTGTCGAAGAACACCGTCGACAACATCGCGGTCGCGCCTTTCACCCCGACGATGGAAGCAAGGCCGGCCGCGCCGACCGCGCCGAGCGCGACCATGACGTTCACGCCGAGAAGGATGGCGGCAAAGAGCGCGCAGACACCGATAAAGCCGATTTCGAGACCGGTCATTGTGAGGCAAGCTCCTCGATGTGCTCCCCGCCGATCAGCTCGCGGACAAATCCCAGGACGTACTGGATCGCGAGCAGGATCAGGCCGAAGAACACCATGAATTTTACGGGATAGAGCGGATAGCGGATCGCGCCCCATTGTTGTTCGTTGATTGCGAAGGACTTCAGGGCGTAGCCCCAGGCGGCCTGGGAACACCAGGCAAAGAAAACAGCACCCAGCGCCAGCGCGAACAGGCGGGCCAGCTTCTGCAGACCGTGGGGCAGCCGCTGGGTGAGCAGGACCACCTGGATATGCCCGCCTTCATATTGCGTCAGGGCGAGGGACAGGAAGATCAGCACGGTCAGCATGGACTCGGTGACCTCGAAAGCGCCTGCGACCGGCGCATTGAACAGGAAGCGGGATATGGCGTTGGCGATCACCAGAAGCATCATTGCAAAGGTGGTGTAGCCGGCAACAAACCCGCATGCGTAAAGAAACCTGCCGTAGCCACGCCAGATCCGTTCGAACAACGGCATCGTTGATCTCTCCGTCAGAACTCCGCACCCGCCGGCACTATGCCGCGTGCGGGGAAGACCCGGGGGCAGTCAGCCTGTCCCCGGAGGTTGGATAGTGGTCTTGTCCGGATCTCAGAAGCTCAGTTCGGAGACGATCTCGTCGGCCGGAACGCCGGCGGCCTTCGCGCGGTCGATCCATTCCTTGCGGACATTCTGGATACGTTCATCGCTGATCACCGCGGTGAGTTCCTCCTTGGGGAACTGGATGACCTCGACGCCTTTCTCAGGCCATCCGGCGCGGACCATGGCGATGGTCTTGTCCAGTTCGTCGGCATAGGCCTTGGAATAATCCTTGCCGAGCTGATCGACCACGGCACGGGTTTCCTCGTCCATGCCGTTATAGCTGTCGAGGTTCATCGCGATCAGGTGACCGAAGGAGGCTCCGAGCGGGATCTCGATGTAGTATTTGGCCACTTCATCATATTTCCAGCCATGGGCGAGAGCCGGGCCGATCGGGGTGCAGTCGAGGATGTTGCGCTCCAGAGCTTCATAGGCTTCCGAGGTCGCGATGGAGACCGGCGTTGCGCCGAGCGCTTCCACCAGGGCCGGATAGGCAAAGCCATAAGTCCGGATCCGCTTGCCTTTCAGGTCGGCGGCTGAGCGCACCGCCGAGGTGCACAGCAGGCCGTAGCTTTCCAGCGGACGGTAGCCGATGGCCTTCAGGTTCTGGCTCTCCAGTTCCTGGCCGAACTGCGGGTATTTCTTGTGCCATTCTTCCATCATCGCGGAAATTTCGATGGTCGATTTGGGCTGGGGAATGAAGAAGCCGACGGCATTGTTCAGCGGGAACTTGTCGGGGAAATACGGAGTGACGATGTCGCCGAAGTCGCCCACGCCGGCGGCAAGCGATTCCGGGATTTCACGGGTCTTGGCGACGCTGCCGCCCCAGAAGACCTCGATCTCGTGCTTGCCGTCGGTGCGCTTCTTGAACTCGTCGACAAACCACTGGGTCGAGATCGACTGGGCGTCACCGGCGCCCTGGGGTTTGAACGTGATCCACTTGTAGGTGTCTGCGTGTGCCTGCGATACGATGCTCGCTGCAAAAAGGCTCACGGCGAGGGCTGCGGATCCGAAGACCCCGCGGCGGGAAAGTCCAGTCATGTTTCCTCCCACGGCGTTGTCGATCAACGCCTGATTTTGGCTCATCCGGGCGCGCCCTGTGGCGCAGGCCCCTGTGACGGTTTCGATTAAAAGGAAACTCGGAACCATAATTCAAATATAATAAAAGAATAAACTCCATGCCTTTTCGGCATAGGTCATCTCCAGATGCCGTCGGCGACCAGTTCCTGCACCACGTCGCGGATCAGTTCCTCGATGACGGCCAGGGTTCTCTTGCGGCTCTGGTCGGTGCGCATGGCGACGCACAGGGTCCAGAGAATTTCCGGATCCTGGATCGGCACGGCTTCCAGAACACCCTGTTGCACCTCGGAAATGATCGCGCCGTAGGTCAGGATGGTGAAGCCGTGGCCGTATTTCACCAGCGACTTGGTGTGACCGATGCCGTCCGACCGGGTGACGATGTTCAGCGGGATGTTGAGCTGCTCCGCATGGCCGTCGATCAGGATCCGGAGAAAGTTGGGCCGGCTCGGCATGACCAGCGGATAGCTGCCCGCTTCGGCCAGGGAATAACTCGGCTTCGTCAGCGTGCCGGTCTTTCCCACGAGACAGAGATGTTCCACCAGCAGTTCGCTGATATGGATATCGTCTCTCGGGGCGGGATCGTGCATGACCGCGACGCCGATCTCGTTGTTGGCAAGCTTCCGCTCCAAGTCGCCGCTGAAGCCCTCCACGAAGCGGAGCTCGATATCCGGGTAGCGTTCCTTGCTTCGTTCCAGCAGGCGCGGCGCGATGAATTCGCCCGGGGTCGGCGGCATGCCGACCGAAACGACGCCGCCCAGGTGGCTCGACTGGATGGTCACGTCGTGGTGGGTCTGCTGGATCTGGTTGAAGATCAGATAGGCGCGCCGGAGCAGGATCTCACCGGCTTCCGTCAGTTCCGTACCGCGGGCATGGCGCTCGAACAGCTGGACCTTGAGATCGTCTTCCAGCCGCTTGATCTGACGGCTCAGGGCAGGCTGGGCGATGCGCAGGCGGGTGGCCGCGCGGGTGAAGCTCTTTTCCTCCGCGACGCAGACGAAATACCGCAGGGCCCTCAGTTCAATCTGCCAATCGCCGTTCATTCCGATTGTCTATCACAGGTTCGGCTGGAGATGTTGCCGGACTTTCTACCGGTCGTTTTCGGTCCCGGCTTTCGCCGCCTTGAGCGGGGCGCGACTGAGGTCGTTCAGGGCGGACGTCGCCTTCTCCAGGAGGCGCATGAACTCGGCTTGTTCGGGTTCGCTCAGGCCGCTCAGCATGATCTTCTGGGTTTCCAGAACGGCCGGCTGGATCTTTTCCAGAGCGGCGCGGCCTTCCCTTGTGATTTCCAGGACACGGGCGCGGCGGTCCGTCTCGCTGACCTGGCGGGAGAGAAAGCCCTTCTGCACCAGACGGTCGACCACGCCGGTGATGGTTGTGCGGTCGTAGGCGATCAGGCCGGCAAGGGTCGCCTGGTCGATGCCCGGATGGGTGTTGACCTTGGACAGGGCCGCATATTGGACAGACGTCAGATCGAAGCCGGCCGCGCCGACTTCCGCATGAAAGATCGCGACTGAGATCTGCTGCAACCGGCGGATCAGGTGCCCCGGCATTTCCTCGATTTGTTGCACAGCCGTCTCCAAAAATCGGCTTGACGAATTGACAAGCCATAAATAGTAAGCATACTGATCATCAGTATACGGACTATATAGTCCGCAGGAAAGGTTTTGTTTGAGCAAGGCTGGAACAAAGTCAAGCCCGGCGCCGGACGGACGCTGTTGCGCCGGAAAATTTGGAGGAAACGCCCAATGCAATTTCATCTCAACGGTTTCACCACCGGCGATCCGGAAGTCTCCCCGCAGACCGAGGATGCCGCATACCTGGCGAATTCGGACCCGCTTCCCGACGAAGTCGATGTACTGATCGCCGGCTGTGGTCCGGCCGGTTTGGCGCTGGCAGCCCAGCTCTCCAAGTTTCCGGACATCAAGACCCGGATCGTCGAGCCGAAAGCGGGTCCGCTCACCCACGGCCAGGCGGACGGCATCGCGTGCCGGACGATGGAAATGTTCCAGGCCTTCAATTTTGCCGAAAAGGTCGCCAAGGAAGCCTGCTGGATTTCCGAGGTCACCTTCTGGACGCCGGACGAAGCCGACAGCACGAAGATCTCCCGCAGCGATCGCATTCAGGATGTCGAGGACGGCTTGTCGGAATTCCCGCATGTGGTGCTGAACCAGGCACGCGTCCACGACAACTACCTGGACGTGATGCTCAATTCGCCGAACCGCCTGGTGCCGAACTACTCGCGCAAGGTGACGGATGTGAAGGTCGCCAACGGCGGCTCCAACGATGCCTATCCGGTCACCGTGACCCTGGAGCGTGTGGATGACGCCCACAAGGGCGAGATCGAAACGGTAAAGGCCAAATACGTGGTCGGCTGTGACGGCGCGCGCAGCGCCGTGCGAACCGCGATGGGCCGTTCGCTCAAGGGAGAAGCGGCGCACCAGGCCTGGGGCGTGATGGATATTCTCGCCGAGACCGATTACCCGGATATCCGTATGAAGTCGGTGATCCAGTCGGCCGATGAGGGCAGCATCCTGATCATTCCGCGCGAGGGCGGATATCTGTTCCGCGTCTATGTGGAGCTCGACAAGCTCGCCGAAGACGAGCGCGTGGCATCCAAGAACATCACTCTCGACTACCTCGTCGATGCCGCCAACCGGATCATGAGCCCTTACAAGCTCGACGTGAAGGAAGCCGCCTGGTGGTCGGTCTATGAAATCGGTCACCGCATCTGCGACAAGTTCGATGACGTGCCGGCCGAAGACGTGGCCACCCGCCTGCCGCATGTGTTCATCGCCGGCGACGCCTGCCACACCCACAGCCCGAAGATGGGCCAGGGCATGAACGTCTCCATGCAGGACACCTTCAATCTCGGATGGAAACTCGCCTATGTGCTTCAGGGCCGCTCGGCGCCTGAACTGCTGCACACCTATTCCGCCGAACGCAAGGCGATCGCACAGGACCTGATCGACTTCGACAGCGCCTGGGCAAGGGTGCTGAGCACGCCGGTCAAGTCCGCCGAAAATCCGGACGGGCTC
Source organism: uncultured Roseibium sp. (assembly GCF_963675095.2). Classification (GTDB taxonomy): domain Bacteria; phylum Pseudomonadota; class Alphaproteobacteria; order Rhizobiales; family Stappiaceae; genus Roseibium. The sequence goes on from NZ_CAXXSJ010000064.1 coordinate 9,810, forward strand.
GAGCCGGCCGAAGTCCGCAAGCACTTCCAGCAGATCGGCCGCTATACGGCGGGCGTTGCGACCGTCTACACGCCGTCGGTGCTGACCGGCGAATCCACGTACCAGGATCTGGCGAAAGGCTTCACGATCGGTTCGCGCTTCCATTCCGCGCCGGTGATCCGGCTCGGCGATGCCAAGCCGATGCATCTGGGTCATACGGTGGAGGCCGACGGCCGCTGGCGCATCTTTGCCTTCGGCAACAGGGAAGACCCGACGGGGTCGTCCTCGAAGATCCGCGCCCTGTGCGACTTCCTGGAAAAGTCCCCGGACTCACCGGTGGTCAAATACACCGCCAAAGGCGCCGACCTCGACAGCGCGATCGACGTCCGTGCCGTGTTCCAGCAGTACTTCCGTGATCTGGAACTGGAAGCCATGCCGTCGATGCTCCTGCCGAAAAAAGGCAGGTACCAGCTGACCGACCGCGAGAAAATGTTCTGCGCCGATGTGAAGAGCGGCAACGACATTTTCGACATGCGCGGCATCGACCGGGACAAGGGCTGCATCGTCGTCGTCCGTCCGGACCAGTACATCGCCCATGTCCTGCCGCTCGACGGATATCAGGACCTCGCCGCCCTGTTCGACGGGTTTTTGCTGCCGCGGAATTGACGGTTCGGTAGTGGCGGTCGGCAGTTGACCGCCATTTACCTGTCCCATTGGGAGAGGTCGGAGCGAAGCTCCGGGTGAGGGGTTTCAAACTCTCCGTATCCCTCAGACTTTGTATCCCCTCACCCTAACCCTCTCCCCCAGAAACTAGAATATGGGGAGAGGGGACTTGGGCAGAGATTCCGTTTTACCTCTCGCTTAATGCCCCGATGACGGCCTGGCCCAAAGCCAGGCCGCCGTCGTTTGCGGGGACGTGGCGGTGGGACAGGACGTCGAGCCCCTTGCGCTGAAGTTGGTCCGTCAGTCCTTCGTGCAGGATCTGGTTCTGCAGGACGCCGCCGGAGAGGACGACGCGCCGGACACCGCAGGAGGCGCCGATTGTCGCCACGGCCTCCGTCAGGCCGTGGATCAGGGCGAGATGAAACCGCGCGGCGATGCGGCCGGTGTCCGTGCCTGACGCCAGGTCGGCAAGGAAGGCGCGCCACAACGGTTCCCACGATATCGATGTTTGTTCTCCGGGCTCGATCGCAATCGGATAGGGTGCTTCACTGCTGAAGTGCGGCCGGGCGAGGCATTCCAGGACCGTGCCGGCGTGTCCCTCGAAACCCTGCCGGTCGAAGCAGATGCCGAGGGCGGCAGCGACGGCGTCGAACAGGCGGCCGGCGGAGGAGGACAGCGGCGCGTTGAGGCTGGAGGTGATCATCTTGTCGATGACCGGCAGTTGCTTTGCCCGCAATGCGTCGGCCAATTGGCCGACGGGCACTAAGGTCAGATAGTCCGGTCCGAAGGCGGCGCTCAGATGGGCGACCAGGTTCCGCCACGGCTCCCGGATCGCCTTGGCGCCTCCGGGCAGGGCTACGGGAAGGAAATGGCCCTTACGCTCGAAACCCCGATAGCCGCCGAGCAGGATTTCTCCGCCCCAGATGGTGCCGTCGCTGCCAAGGCCGAGGCCGTCCAGAATGAGGCCGAGGGAAAGATCCTCGCCCGGCGCGACGCCGTTGTCGGCAAGGCAGGCGGCCAGATGTGCGTGATGGTGCTGGACGGGGACGATACGGGCGCCGGTTTCGCGGCCTAGCGCCTCGCCCCACTGGGCCGACAGGTAATCCGGATGGCAATCGACGGCGATGATCTCCGGATCATGGCGGAACATCTGCCGGTAGAGCGCAAGGGTCCGGCGGTATTCCGCATGGGTGGCGGCCTCTTCCAGATCGCCGAGGTGCTGGGACAGGATCGCCTGACCGTCCTTCAACAAACAGAAGGTGGATTTCAACTCGCCGCCCATGGCGAGCACCGGCGGTGCATCTCGGAATGCGTCGGGAAGCACCAGCGGTGCCGGGGCAAAGCCGCGGGCGCGGCGCAGAATCTGCGGACCGGGCCCATCGATCCGCACGACGGAATCGTCGAGCCGGTTCACGATCTCCCGGTTATGCATCAGCCAGAGATCGGCAATGTCGCCAAGCCGGGTCCGGGCATCGTCATTGTCGATCGCCTGGGGTTCGTCGGAAAGATTGCCCGATGTGAAGACCAGTGGTCCGTCGACGGCGGTAAGCAGGTCGTGATGCAAGGGCGTGTAGGGAAGCATGAAGCCGAGCCGGTCCTGCCCCGGAGCCAAAGAGGGTGCGAGAGAGGTGGCGAGCGGGTCCCCGTGAACTTCGAGCAGCACGATCGGGGCGGCGGCGCTTAAGAGCTGGGCTTCTTCTGCTTCCGAGACCCGGCAATACTTCCGGATCTCCGACAGGTCTGCTGCCATCAAGGCCAGCGGCTTGACCGGGCGCCGCTTGCGCCGGCGTAGTTCGGCTACGGCTGTCTCATCAAGCGCGTCGCAGGCCAGATGAAAGCCGCCAATGCCCTTGATCGCTGCGATCTGACCCCGGCCGATCCGGCGGGCGGTTTCCAGCAAGGGATCGGCGCACTCGACGATGCCGGTCTTATCCTCCAGCCACAGCCTGGGGCCGCAGACCGGACAGGCGTTCGGCTGGGCGTGGAAGCGCCGGTCGGCCGGGTCTTCATATTCTGACCCACAGGCCTCGCACATGGGGAACGCGTCCATGGAGGTGTTGGCCCGGTCATAGGGAATGGCGCGCACGATCGAAAGCCGCGGGCCGCAATGGGTGCAGTTGGTGAAGGCGTAGCCGAAGCGCCGGTTGTCGGGGTCGCGGATATCGGCGAGGCAGGCCGGGCAGGTGGCCGCGTCGGGGACGATCCCGGTCGAGATGGTGCTGCTAACGCTTTTGACGATCTCAAAGGTTGTGCCGGGCAAGGGCTCCAACAGGTCCGTGAAGGTGATGCTGTCGATGCGGGCGAGCGGCGGGGCTTCGGCCCTGATGGCAGCGAGAAACCGGTCGAGCCGGTCCGCCTCCGCCCAGGCGTCGATTTCGACTCCTTCACCGTCGTTGCGGACGGAGCCGGCAATCCCGTGGTCCTTGGCAAGACGCCAGACATGGGGGCGGAAGCCGACGCCCTGCACAAGTCCCTTTATCCTGATGCGCCGGCCGGTCCGTTCTGCCGTCTCGGATCTCATGACGGCCTCAATGCACCGTGCAGACGAGGCAGGGATCGAAGGAGCGGACGATGTGCTGGACGGCGACCGGCTCGGTTTCGCCGGGACGCACAGGCGCGCCGGCGAGCGCCTGTTCCAGCGCACCGGGGACGCCGTTTTCGTCCCGGGGCGAGAAGTTCCAGGTGGTCGGCGCGATGATCTGGTAATTGGCGATCCGGCCCTTCTCGATCCGCAGCCAGTGGCCGAGCGATCCACGCGCGGCTTCCGTCAGGCCAATGCCTTCGCCCGTCTCCGGCAGCTGACCGTGGGCGATGAAGGGTTCTCCAGGTACCAGATCGTTGGCCCATTGCTCCATGGCGATCACGACCATGGCGATCTCCAGAACCCGAGCCACGACGCGGGTGTAGACATTGCCGCCGGAGGCGGCGACAAGATCGCGGATCAGCGGATGACCATGAACGAGCTGGCGTGCCAGCGCGCCGACTTCGACCACGTCTCCGCCGAGCCGGGGCGCCTTGCACCAGCTGTAGGCCTCGGTTCTCTCCGCATCCGGCTGGGTTGCGCCTTCGAAGGGTGCCTGCGGTCCGTTCGGGTCGGCATACCAGGCGTGGCTCAGGTCTTCGGTGATCTGCTGCGGGTCGAGCTTGCCCGGAGCGCCGTTGACGAAAAGGCCGCGATCGAACAGGGGTGCGCTTTCCGTTCCATAGGAGCCAAAGCTCATGTAGCGGCCGGTGGAAGGCCCGAGGGCTGCCAGATCCAGAGCCTGCGCATAATGCAGGAAGCGGCGGAAGTCGCTGCTGGTGGCTGATTTCTCGCTCGCCCAGGCGGCAAGCTCGTCCGTTGATGTCAGCCCGGCGATCCGTTCAAGCCTGTCACCGTAAAGATGGCGTTCCAGGAACCGCCGGAAGGCGGCGAGGATTGCGGCAAGGCGCGCAACTTCTCCTGCCGCCACCGAGCGGGTCGAGCCGCCGGGTTGGACGGTGAGCGTGTGCGGCCACTTGCCGGCGAGCAGGCCGAGAACATGCATGAATTGCGCGCGGGCTGGCAGCATGTCCTGCGCCGCCGTGCCCTTGATGGCGGTGAAGCGGTCGCGGGCGTCGTCGTACCAGCTTTCGGAAGCGTACACTTCGCGAGCGAAGTCCGGCATGAAGAACAGGTAGAAATGGGTCAGGTGGTCGGCGACGTTTTCCGTCGCGTGGATCAGGTTGACCGCCCGCTCACCATTCGCCGGCATGCCGAGACCCATGGCATCCGACAGGGCTTTGGCCGCGGCGACGGATTGGGACACGGAACAGATGCCGCAGATGCGCGGCGCATAGACCAGGGCGTCGAACGGGGCCTTGCCGACCAGGATCCGTTCGAAGCCCCGGTAAAGCGGCGAGACCACCTGCGCCTGACGGACCGCGCCGTCCTGAATGTCGAGCCTGACTTCCAGGTCGCCTTCCACGCGGTTGAACGGTCCAACAATCAGACGAGACATCAGCTTTTCTTTTGTTTATCGACGGGGGGCTGGCGGAAATGATCGGCGACGGCGTTTTCCTTCAGCCGCTTCGGGGTCGCCGCCTTGGACAGGGAGGCAAGGGCCACGAACCAGGCCTTGGGCATGTCCGTCGGCAGGCCGACCGGGATGCCGGAAATCTTCGGCGTCTCGGTGAAGCCATGGCCCGGTTCCTCGAAGCCGGGCGCGGTGCAGTTGATGCAGGGGTAATTGCCGTCGAGACACGACCCGGCGCCGTTCCAGGCGCGCATGTTGCAGTCAGCCCGGGCCTGGGTGCCCTTGCAGCCGAGGTTCTCCATCATGCAGCCCAGGTCGCACAGGCGCTCCGCGCTTGCCTTGAACTCGTAGAACTCGTTGCGGGCGCAGCCGTGGTGGACCAGATGCATGGTGTAGGACAGGGGCCGCTCCCACTCGTCGATGTCGCGCGTCGTAAAGCGGCCGGCGGCGATCTGGTGCAGGGTTTCCGTCAGCCAGCCGGGGTGGATCGGACAGCCGGCGACATTAATCACCGGCAAACCGGCGGTGGAGCGGAAATCCGGCCCAAGCAGTCCGCCGGGCTTGCGTCCGTCATAGGCAAGGCCGCAGGCATCGACCTCGTTGGTGCCCGCAGCCGTGATGCCGCCGTAGGCCGCGCAGCTTCCCACGGCAATGACATAGCGGGCTTTCTTCGCCAGCGCCTCGACCCAGTCCATCACCGGACGGTCGGTTCCCGCCATGATGTGGAATTTCCCGGTGCCGTTCGGACCGCGCATGACGGATCCTTCGAGGCACAGGATATCGAGCGGCTCGGAGCCGTCGGAGATCCGTTCCATCAGGTCGACGACCTGCGAGCCACTCGACACGCTGAGCGAAGGATGCCACAGCACCTCGATATTGGCGGCCTCCAGCACCGTCACCAGATCGGGCGCTTCCGCGCCAAGCAGGGACAGCGAACAGCCGCCGCAGCCGCCGGACTGGAGCCAGAACAGGCGGACTGGCTTTTTACCGTCAGACTTCATTTCTGACATCCGCAGGGACCCTCAGGATGAATTCTGCACCGCCCTCCGGCCGGTTCTCGACGGACAGTTGGCCGCCCTGTTTGGCCGCCATGTTGTAGCTGACATAGAGCCCGAGACCGGTACCGGAGCCGATCGGCTTGGTGGTGAAGAACGGTTCGAAAATTTTGTCGCGGTGGGCATCGGCGATGCCGGTTCCGTTGTCGGCGACCCGGATGACGATGTCGTCGCCCTGGCGCTCGCCGGAAATGACGATTTCCCCGTCGGGCCGGCCATCGAGCACATCGGCAGCGTTCTGCACCAGGTTGACCAGGATCTGGTGCATCTGTCCCTTGCGACCGGTCATGTCGAGACGGTCCGGCAGTTCCAGCCGCAGTTCCGTCTTTACCCGCTGCGCCTTGATCACCCAATCGGCGGCGGTGCGGATCAGCCGGACCACGTTGAACTCTTCCGGCTGTTCCTGCTGGTTGGAGGAAAAGCGGCGCAGTTCCTGGACGATGTCGCGCACCCGTTCCGCGCCCTCCAGGGTGCCGTCGACCAGCGGGCCGATGTCACGCAGGACCTGGTCGATCTTCAGATCCTTGCGCAGGGCCTTCATTTCGTCCCGGGTCTTTTCCTCGTCGCAGGCGGTCAGGTAGCGGGTAATCGCAGCGCCGTAGCGCTTCAGCGCATACATGTTGCCGAAGACGAAACTGATCGGATTGTTGAGTTCATGGGCGACGCCGGCGACGAGCCGGCCGAGGGCGGCCATTTTCTCCGAGACGAACAACTGCTGCTGGGTGCGGGTGAGTTTTTCCTGAGCGGCGTCGAGATCGCGATAGGCGCGTTTCAATTCGCCGACGGGCCGGCCGACCAGCACCATTCCGACGAGGCGGCCGCGATGATCGTGCCGGGCGGTGCAGATGGTCGAGATCAGGGCGTTCTGGCTGTCGGTCGCCGCCAGCGAGACGTCGCGCTGGGACACCTTTCCTCCGGTGCGCAGGGCCTGCAGAAAACCGGTGACCGCGTCTTTCGATTTTTCCTGAAACAGCTCGGCGATCGGCCGGCCGATCAGCGTCCGCTCCTTCTTGCCGACGATGGCCTCGAGAGCCGGATTGACCTGCTGGATCCGGCCTTCCGTATCGCAGGCGACCAGCACGTCGGTCATGGCGCCGAGAACGGAGCCGATGAAGTCCTGGGCTTCCTCCAGGCGGGCGTTCTGTTCTTCCAGGGCCGTCTGGGAATCGACGAGATCGGTATAGACCTCGTCCATCTTCTGGATCACCTCGATCCAGACGTTGTCTCCGGTGCCATCGATCGCGCCGCTCAGTTTCGGCACGACGAGGTCGAGGGCAGCATGACTTCCTGTTGGACGCGTCACCATGTTCCTATCCAGCTAGCCGGTTGCCCTGCGTGCAGACGGCAGCGGCTTGATCTTTTCCAGCTCGTAACGTTCCAGCTTGCTGCGAAGGCCGACCCGTGACAAGCCCAGTTCGCGCGCCGCCTTGGACTTGTTCCAGCGGTTGCGGATCAGCGTCTCGCGGATGATGCGGCTTTCCACCTGGGCCACCCGGTCCTTGAGGGTGCCTTCCAGATCGTCGAGCATGTCGGTCTCGTCCTGATCCTGGCTGCGATCGGCGCGCAGGATGTGGCGGGACAGGAGATCGGCGCCGAGCAAGGTGTCCTGCTTGCCCATGACGAGCATCTGCTGGATCTCGTTCTGCAGCTCGCGCACGTTGCCGGGCCAGCGATATCCCTGCATGCACTCAAGTGCCTCGTCGGAGAAACCCTCCACCTGCTTGCCGAGATGATCCATGGCGCGGGACAGAAGCGCCCTGGCGAGCACCGGAATGTCACCGCGCCGGTCCTTCAGGTCCGGCATGCGGATCACCATACCGGCGAGGCGGTAATAGAGATCGGCGCGGAACCGGCCGGCCTTGACCTCGTCTTCCAGGTCCTTGTTGGTGGCGGCAATCACCCGGATATCGACCTTGCGCGTTTTGGCGCTGCCGACGGGCCTGATTTCGCCTTCCTGGAGAACGCGCAGCAGCTTGACCTGGAAGGCCGGCGAGACTTCGCCGATCTCGTCGAGAAAGACGCTGCCGCCGCTTGCCCGTTCGAACAGGCCGACGTGATCTTCGACCGCGCCGGTAAAGGCGCCGCGCTTGTGGCCGAAGAGTTCGCTTTCCAGCAACTGGTCGGGCAACGCGCCGCAGTTTTCCACCACGAAGGGCTTGTTCCAGCGCAGCGAGCCGTAATGCAGGGCGCGTGCCGCCAGTTCCTTGCCCGTACCGGAGGAACCGCACAGCAGCACCGGCACATCGTAAGGCGCGACCTGGCGCAAGGTCGCGCAGACATCGTTCATCGGGCTCGCCTTGCCGCGGATGATGCCGTCGTCGAAATCGTAATCCTTGCGCAGGGTCTCACGGCGTTCAGAGACGACCTTGCGCGCGCCGGACGGCGACATTTTAAGTTCGATCGCCAGCAGCTCGTTTTCGCGCTGAAGCGCGTAGAGGCGGCAGGCGTTCTGCAGGGTCAGGATCAGGTTTTCCGGATGCCAGGGCTTGGTGATGTACT
>NZ_CAXXSJ010000065.1:0-30553 GCF_963675095.2 uncultured Roseibium sp.
AGCGCCCGGCGCACGGCGCCGTGGGCATTGTTCAGTTCGCGGGTCACCACTTCGGAGATATTGCGTTTCGTGCCCGAAAGCCGCTTGTGCCAATCGCCTGTCTGGGACAGGTCCATGTCCAGTTCCACGCCACGCACGAGGCTGTGGTATTCGGAGAGCGCCTGGGAGAAAGCGACCGGATCCGGATTGTTTTTCCGGTGCTCCAGCGCCAGAACGTTCAGCCGTTCGGCCTCGCTCATGACGACGTCGACGAAGGGAGCGAATTGCGAAGCGCTTATCAGCTTCGGATCGTCCGTCCGGGCGAGCCGGCCGGCGAATGTGCAAAGCGCCGACGGTGTATCCGCCCTCTCCAGAAGGGCGGCTGCGACGACCGAAATATGGTCGGGATATTTCGCCGAACATTTGTCGACCAGATTAAGCACATCGGTGTCGACCTTGATGCGGTTCTCGCTGAGGGTTTCCGGCACCATATTCAGGAACGGCATCAGCCAGCGTTCGGCAGCCAGGATCTTGTGAATGTCTTTCAGATCCGCAATGCCGCGCTCTCCACCCATCTCGATGGACAGGCGGCGGCGTTCCTTGTCGGACAGATCTATGCGTTCCAGGGCGGAGCCGACGGCATCAACGGCCCGCCGGCGCAGCGCGTGGACGAAATTGTCGAGCCGTTCCTCGCTGACCGTTTCCTTTTCAGCCTCCTCCAGAACCCGTCTGACGTCGCCCGGAAGCACATCCCGACCGATCCATTGCCAGACGCGGTCCAAATGCGGCCGGTAGACCCGGCCCTCCTGCCGGTTGGGAAGGTTCTCATTGATCAGGAATTCTTCGAGCGGCGTGAAGAACATCCGCTGAACCTGATTGCGGCGAAGCGCGCCGCCGCGAGCAACCGCTGCCTCTGCCTCCCTCGGATCGCGCAGAAGCTGCAAGGAGGCGGCCAGGATCAGTTCGAGGTGAGGATCTTTCAATCCGGAATCCCTGGACTTCTCCAGTTTGCGGACAAGATTTTCCACGGCCTGCGGACTAAGCCCCTGCAGGTATGTGGTGATCTTGTTGGTCAGCAATTCCGTTTCAGTCATGATCCGCGATCGGCCGGACTATTCCGATTACATCGCACCCTAAAGGCAGAACGCTTAAACAAAGGTTGAAGGATTCCTTATCACTTTCGCAAAGCGGGACTGAAAGTTGCTTTTGGTGCAATAACTTAACGGAACACCCGGTTAAACCCGGATGGTTTTACCCAAAATGAGAGCGATTTTTATCGAACTTGCGGGTTCAACTCAGGGTGCGCCATGAGCCGTCATCTTCCTGACAGGCCGTGCCACGGGCCGTCATCACGGCGCCGTTCAGGGTCATCTCATGGGTAAATTCGCGGCACGACGTATCGTTGACCTGATAGACCGGTCCGGGGCGGACCTGGCCGCTGCGACCGGTCTTGTCGTTTTCCCAGGAAACCGCCACGCCGACGCCATTGGCACGCAAAGCGCGCCGCTGCGCTTCTGCGGCGGCCCTCCGGTCGGAGGCTTCCAGCGACTGGCCGAACTCGTTGCTCTGCAAAAGCGCGATCGCCGCACCGGCTTCGCTCCGTCCGACCGAATTCGGCGAACCGGAGGAAGAGCTCCAGAAGCCGAGGTCATGGCTTCCCGTGCCGGGCGTGCTGCTGCAGGCAGTCAGGCCGGCCAGGATAAGAACGAGCACAGATGTGTTGCGCAGGCGCATGCATCACTCCGTCGATCTGCGGCCGGTTTGCTGAATCACCCGGCCCGCGATCATGTTGTAGGCGAAGTTTATGGCCTAACTGGGCCCATAATGGTAAATTTTCGCCACATTATTCGTTTCGCCTCAATTAAAATAGGCGTGAGCGGATCTCGATTAAAGGGCCGGAAGCACCAGACGGGTCCTCAGACCTCCGATTTTGGCACGGTCCAATTCCAATCGCCCGCCGTAAAGGGCTGCAAGGTCGGCCACAATCGACAGGCCCAGCCCCGTTCCTGGAACCGTCTCGTCCAGACGGCGTCCGCGTTTGACCGCTTCCTTGCGTTCCTCCTCGCTCAGGCCCGGACCGTCGTCCTCGACCACGAGTTCGAACATGGATCTGGCGGACCCGCCTTCGCTTATCGTGCGAACCGTGACCGTCACTTGAGAGGACGCCCATTTGCAGGCATTGTCGATAAGATTGCCGGCCATTTCCTCCATATCCTGCTGCTCGCCGCGGAACCGGATTCCGCCGGAGATGGACGGTTCCACCTCGATGCCACGCCCCTGATAGATCTTATCCATGGCCCGCACGAGACGGTTCAGGACGGGCTCGACCTCGCAGGACACGCCGATGACCCGCCGCTGCGCGGCCATCCGGGCACGTTCCAGATGATGCTGGATCTGGGTCGACATGACCGCCGCTTGTTCGCCGACCTTGTCGGCGAGCGGACCCGGATTGGCCCGCGCCTCGTTGGCGATCACCGATAGCGGTGTTTTCAGGCCATGGGCCAGATTGCCGACATGGGTTCGGGCCCGTTCGACAATCTCCCGGTTCGACAGAATCAGGGCATTGAGTTCCACGGCCAGCGGCGCGATTTCGCGCGGCAGGTTTTCATCAATGCTTTCGGCGTCGCCCATACGCACCGCGGACAACGACGCGCGCAGGCGGGACAGCGGCCGGAGGCCGACGCGCACCTGCAGGAAGATCGCGCCGACGAGCCCGGCGCCGAAGATCAGCAACGTCAGTCCGACCTGGCGTGCGAACTGGCTGACCTCCTCGCGGAAACCGGCCGTCTCGGCGGCGACGGCGATCACGTAAGCCACGTTTTCGATCGTGATCCGGCTTTGCAGAAAACGAACTTCCTCCTTCCTGGGACCTTCCGCGAACCCGCTCAGACTTTCCTGGGTGCCCAGCGGGGGCATGATCAGCGGATCCCCGACCAGCGAGGGCGAGGCAAACAGGATGGTGCTCTCATCGGCTTTGCGGACGGTCCAGTACCAACCGGACAGAGGCAGGGCAAAGCGCGGCTCGGGCAAGCTTTCCGGCCGTTGCACGCCGGGCGTGGCGCCGCCGGTCGTATCGGGCGACACCATTTCACCTATAATCGTGTTCAGATGGACTTCCAGCTGAGAATCGAAGGCGCGCTCTCCCGCTGCCCGATAGAGGCCGACGAGAATGAAACCCGCAATGACGAGGGCAAGCGTCGACCAGACCGCCGCGAACAGCACTAGACGTCCGGCAAGAGACCGTTGGCGCACAGGTGCGGCCAGAATAGGCTCGGTCTGAGGTTCAGCCGTCAACGGCCTCTCCCAGCCGATAGCCGAGACCGCGGATGGTTTCGATCATGTCCGACCCGATTTTCTTGCGCAGCCGTCCGACGAAGACTTCGACCGTGTTGGAATCCCTGTCGAAATCCTGCTCGTAGAGATGCTCGGTCAGTTCGGTGCGCGAGATCACCTTGCCCTGGTGATGCATCAGGTAGGACAGGAGCCGGTATTCGTGGCTGGTCAGCTTGATCGGCGTCCCGTCCACCGTGACACGCCCGGCGCGCAGATCCAGCCGCACCGAGCCACAGGTGATTTCGTTGGAGGCATGCCCAGCGGCCCGGCGCACAAGGGCGCGCACGCGAGCCAGCACTTCCTCCATGTGAAAGGGCTTGGCGACATAATCGTCGGCACCCGCATCGATGCCCGCCACCTTGTCGGACCAGCGATCACGCGCCGTCAGGATCAGGACCGGCATCGTCCGACCGTCCCGGCGCCAGTTTTCCAACACCGACAACCCGTCGAGCTTCGGCAGGCCGAGATCGAGGACGACCGCGTCATAGGGTTCGGTATCGCCCATGAAATGCCCCTCCTCGCCGTCATAAGCGGTATCGACCGCATATCCGGCCTCCGTCAGCGCCGTCACGAGCTGGCGGTTGAGGTCGGCATCATCTTCGACAACAAGAATTCGCATAACGTCTTTTCTCACATGAAAATTCGGACCGTGCGGAACAGTAGCCGGAGCTGTGGCGGAAATATGTGATCCGCGCCACAGAGTTCGCTCCGGATATCAGCGGCTGGCATTTACGGTTCTGGTTACCACCTGACCGTTTACCCTTACGGACAGGCGATAGACATAGCCGCCGCCCTGCTGGCAGAGCTCAGCCTTGACGATTTCGCCGCCCGCGGCCCCTGCGACCGACCCGAGCGACTTGGCCTTTCCGCTTGCCACGGCTTCGCGTGCCTGCGCCTGGGACAGGCACTGGGCATTTGCCGGCGCCGTTGCGGCGAGCACAAGGACCAGAAAGATGACTAGACGTTTCAAGGGACATATCCCTTCAGTTGCGGTTTCTGTCCGCCGGCGACACGACTTCCCGGCGATGTTGGCTTCTTTTTAGACGGGGCCAACTGAATGCAACATGAACACGAGGTTCATCCAGCGTGCAAACCTTAAATCCTTCCGGTTTGCGCAATCAGGCAAAACCACACTAAGCTTCTCTATCGGAAAAAATGTCAGGCCCCTCCGCCGGGGGAGCGCCCAAGGCCGACCAGACAGGAGCTTTGAGACCATTGATGCCGCATTCGTGGAAAAGACCAGGGCGGACAGTTCTCGCCAAGTCCCTTGCCCTGCTGGCGTTCACTGGCCTCCTGTCCGCAATCGCGCCGAAGCCGGTGTCCGCCTGTCCCCTGGCCCTCATCATCGCGATGGACGGCTCTTCCAGCGTCGATGCCCGCGAACACGCGCTTCAGCTTCAGGGGCTGGCCCATGCGCTTCAAGACCCGGAGGTCATCGACGCAATCTCCGCCGTCGGCGGCATCTGGTTTTCCAGCTTCGAGTGGAGCGGTCGCTATCAGCAGGTCATTCAGGTGGACTGGTCTTTTCTGGACGGAGAAGAAAGCGCGAAAGCGGCAGCCGGCAAGCTCGCCCGGTCCAGACGGGGTTTCAACGAATTTCCGACGGCGCTCGGTTACGCACTCGGATACGCTGCGGTTCATCTGAACAAGGCACCTGAGAAATGCGCCCGCCGTGTCATCGACGTGGCCGGCGACGGCGTCAATAACGAAGGCTTCGGTCCGGCCAGCGCCTATGACGCCTTTCCCTTCGAGGGGATCGTCGTCAACGCACTGGCGATCAAGGGTGCGAAACCGGATCCGGTCGCCTATTACCGCCACAGGGTCATCCGCGGCCCCGGTGCCTTCGTCGAGGTGGCCAGCGGGTTCGACGATTATGCCGCTGCCATGAAACGCAAGCTTCTGCGGGAAGTCGGCACCGGCTACTACACGGAGCTTCAGCCGGATAAAATTGTTCAGGGCTTGCGATAACCCGTCTCTTCCATCTTCCGATAGAAATCCCTGAGGGTCGTGCCCGGTTCCGGGCGGAACGTATCCCCGGTCTCGGTCATGCCGGCGATCCGGTCGAGGCGGAACATCCGGAAATCCTCGCGCAGCTCGCACCAGGCGACCAGCGTCCACACCTTGCCCCAGAACCACAGCCCCAGAGGGCGCACCGTCCGGTCCGTCTTCGCCTCGGACGCGTCGAGATAAGCCAGCGTCAGGCGCTTGCGCAAATCGGCGGCTTCTTCCAGGCGATCGATCCGTTCGCGCACCTCCGGTGTCATTTCCGGCGCGAAGGCGTGGACCTCGACCTGATTGCTTCTGGTGCGCGCCTTGTCCGGCAGGACGGCGTCGATCTTGATCAGCGCCTCTTCCGCCGCCCTTGCCATGTCCGCCCCGCCCCAGGCGCGAATGAGCCGGGCGCCCGCGACCAGGGCAACAATTTCGTCACGGGAGAACATCAGAGGCGGCAGGTCGTAACCGTCGCGCAGGATATAGCCGACCCCGGCCTCGCCATCGATCGGAACGCCGGAAGACTGCAGATCGGCGATGTCGCGATAGATGGTGCGCTCGGACACTTCAAGCCATTCGGCAAGCTGCCGGGCGCGGACGAGCCGGCCGCCGCGCAGATACTGCACGATCTGAAACAGGCGGTCGGCACGTCTCATCTCTATTTCCTTACGACTGGAACAGGCCGACGGAGTTGCCGTCGGGGTCGAGGCCATAGGCGAACCGGCCGGCGGGGATGGCAATCGGATCGGAGACGATCTCACCGCCCGCCTTCACGAAACGGTCCATCGTCGCTTCGAGGGTGTCCGGGCAGGCCAGATGAACTGTCGGGCCTGTTCCCTTTGCCGGCGGCTTTCCGGGATAGAGGTGTCCGGCACACCCCTTGCCATCTGCCGTCGGAAACATGGCTATGGGGTTGGAGCCCATATCTTCCCTGATCAACTCGGTCTGGAAGACATCGTTATAGAAGGCTGTGGCCTTGTCCAGATCGGTGACCGGCAATTCGATCCAGACGGTGAAATTATCGGGTTTGAAAGTCATCGTTGGTCCCTCGTTCGAATGACGACGAGGTGAACATACGGCCCCCCTCCTGACAGCCTTCTGTCAGGAGCAAGTCAGGACGTCCCAATAAAACGCTATCTGTCTCAGGCGGCGAGAAACCGGTCGTCTTCGGCAAGAGCTTCTACAAACTCCACGCCGATGCCTGTGCCCGTGCCGCGTACGACCCGGGCCTGCGTCTGGCGCCCATCCGGAAGGATCAGGGTAATTTCGTCCCCCACCTCGATCCCGTCCACATCGATGATCTGGGCGCCGGTCCGGCTGGTGTCGATCACCTGAGCACTTCTCGTGTGTCCCGATGCGTCGATGATGCTGATGGCGCTGGTTTTGGCAATGCGGAGGGATTGTCGTCGGTCATCGATGTCCCGGGCGACCTCCTGGAGGAACCCTTCGACATCGGACGCCAGGCTCTTGCCCGACGCCGCCACCATGAAGGTTGCCGTGTTCACCGTGCCGGCCTCGCCGCGGGTCTGCTGGATGGCCTCGGCAACCACGTCCATGTTCGCAGCAACGTCATTCGTTCCCTCCGAAGCGCGCCGTGCCGCTTCTGCGATTTCAATCGTTGCCGCCTGCTGTTGACCGACCGCACTGGCGACCGCGGTGGTCAGGTCCCGCATTTCACCGACCCTTTCGGTGATATTGGTGATCGACGAAGCGGCGTCGTGCACCGAGTTCTGGATCCCCTCGACCTGAGAGGAAATTTCGTCCGTCGCCCTGGACGTCTGTTCGGCCAGTTGCTTCACCTCGGACGCCACGACGGCAAATCCGCGTCCGGCTTCACCGGCCCGCGCCGCCTCGATTGTCGCGTTCAGAGCCAGAAGATTGGTCTGTGAGGCAATGTCGCGGATCAGATTGACCACGCTGCCGATATGCTGGGCGGCCTCGGACAGTGCCGCGACATTGCGGTTCGTCGTTTCCGCAGCCTCCACGGTGTGCGCCACGATGCGGCTGGTCGTGTCGGTCTGCCCGGCGATATCGCGGACGATGGCGGCCATTTCCTGTGCCGCCGCCGCAACCGTGCCGACATTCTCCGATGCGCTTGAAGAGGATGAGTGCGCCGTGCCGGCCTTTCCGGCCAGGCTTTCGGTGATTTCATCGAGCACGGTGGAACTCTGGCGCATCATGTCCGCCTGGGCGGTCATGGAAGACAGGCGGTTCGACATGGTTTCGCGGAAACTCTGGATCGCCTGGTTCAGATAGGACTGACGCTGGCGCTCACGGTCCCTTTCCTTCTGCGCCCTGATTTCCAGCTCATTCCTCTGGATGGCGTTTTCACGAAAGACGCCGACGGCACGCACCATGTCGCCGATCTCATCGGTCCGCTCTCCTTCATCAAGATCGATATCCGTCTTGCCGGCGGCCAATGTGTTCATCGCCCCGACAACGGCCCTGATCGGGCGGGTGATGGTACGAGCAGAAAACAGCCCAAGCAGCGCGGATATGCTCAACAACAGAGCACCGGCCAGAAACATTCGGTTTCGCATTTCCAACGCGGGCGCAATAGCTTCATCCACGGCCTGCGCCGCGACGATCACATAGGGGACACCCCGGTAGACGAAGGCCTCGGCATCCATGACCAGTTCGGTGTCGCGGGTCAGCGCACCGTAGCCGAAGGCCGCCTTGTCGGAGAACGCTTTCCGTACGACGTCATCGTCGAGCCTGGTTTGAAGGATGTCGTTGACGTCCGCGGTAAAGGGGGAATCGTTGCGCATCAGGAAGTCGGCACCGACCAGGGCGATTTCGCCGGTTTTGCCCAGGCCCAAATTCTGAGACAGAAGCGCGTTGAAACGGTCGATCGGCATCTGAAAGGCGAGAACGCCGACCACCCTTCCCGTTTCGTCATGGATAGCATGGGCCATGAAACTGGCCGGGGCACCCGCGCTTGGGTCATACGGGCCAAAATCCCGGAAGGAAATCCCGTTCCCGGGCTCGGCACCCAATGCCTCCCGGTAAACGGCTCCCAGGTCGGTTTCCGCCCATTTGCCGCCGCCAATCAGGAAGTTGGTCGCATAGTCCGGCTCTTTGGTTACGCTGTAGAGCAGGTTCCCTTCCGTATCGAACAGGAAGACATCGTAATAGCCCTGCTCCTCCTGAAACTGTCGGAACCAGGGGTGGAATTTCGCGTGCGCATCGTCGTAGGCGGAGCCGGTCTGAGCCTTGTCCAGTTTCTGTTTTTCACCGGCAGGATAGGGATTGTCCTCGGCATAGGCCTTCACCAGCACGGCGGACGGGTCGGCGCCCGTTTGTTCCAAGAGCTGCCAGGTCGCGATCCATTCCCTGACCGCGGCAACTGTACCGGGGTGCTCCGCGATCAGAATCAGTTCGCTTTCAATACTGCGGAGGTAATCCGTAATCTGATCCCGACCGCTGGTCGCCGCCGCTTCAAGACGTGCCTTCGTCAACGAATTCAGTTCAAGACGCGCCGTGAAATAGCTCGCAACACCGATTCCTACCGCGACAATTGCTGCGACACTGACGACCAGCAATGGAACTTTGGCGGACAGACGCAAATTGGTGAACATTCCTGACTCCCGAGACACCGGCCCTTCCGGCCAGATAACCTAAAGGGAGAAGCGTTAACTCAAGATGGATCAGCGCCTAATTCCGAAGGAAATATGTATATTTTTTTGCATATATTGACAATAATACGCACTTGCTCAGATAAAGTTGCCATTTTTACCCATGTAAGAAAATTCAATTCGAAAACATCCAAAGCATTCAATCAGATTTCTGCTTCGCGTTCGATTTTATTATCAGGACCGTTCTTTTCCGACAGAGACGAACAACGAAAATTCAGGTTGGAGACACACCGGACGCCCCCGCCAGACATTTTTCAAAAATTTTTTCTAGAAAACCTGCTTTTTGATCTGCCTCAAGGTGGTACACACCCGGCATCGCCATGTTGGAACACGAAGAGGAGACAACGTATATGAGTCACGTTCCCCACGAATTGCATGAGGAATTTCCGGAGCACGCGGATGCGCTGCACGCCTTGAAGGTGAGCAATGCCCATTTCGCCAAGCTCTCTGACGAATATCACAACGTGAACCGCGAAATTCACCGGATCGAAACCGACATCGAACCGGCCTCTGATGAAGCGCTGGAAGATAAGAAGAAGCAGCGCCTTCATCTGAAAGACCAGATCGCAGCCCTGTTGGCAGCGAGCGAGAGCACCGGCTCCTGAGCCCCTCCTTTTCAGGCCGGTGTTGGAGCCCGCGTCGTCCCCGTCCGACGGCGCGGGCCACTCTTTTTCAGAGGGGCATCTTAAAGGCTCCTCCTCCTCAGCAGCATCACTTCATTGCCGATCCGGTCAGCCGGTTTGCGCATCGTTGCGGACGAAAAAAGGCCGGGCTCTTGATCAAGAACCCGGGCCAGTCTTGGGAGGCATAAGCAACACAACTGGTGTGTTGATTGCACTGTGACTTCCGCGGCTTGCGCGAAGCTTACGCAGCGATAGATAAAGCGTTCCGCCACCCCAAAAAGTGAAAGCCGTTGCAGATCCGACTTCAAGTGCCGCTGAGTCAGATCGATCGGGAAGTGATTCAAGTGCCCTGATCACCTCCCTGATTTTCCGACTCTTTTTCCGTTACTTGAAAAACTGATTCAACACGCTGGCAAACCGATTCAACTGGTTCAGAGGCCGAATCAATTCAACACGGCAAGCGAAGCGAAACCATAAAGGTCGTGACAGGCATCACAGCCGGAGAATCGGATCACAGCTAAGGTCTCTCCATCAACGGAGAAGAGACCCATGTTCCGAACCATCATCACATCCGCCATCGTCGCCTTTGCCGCCATCGCCCCGGTCGGACCGTCGAACGAACGATAAGACGCCAAGCCAAACCCACCGGCCCTGACACGCAATTATTTCAATGGCCACGCCATATTCTCAGGTAGCTGCCACATACCCACCAAGACTTGATTTCGATGGTTCAATGAAGGACTGTCCAGAAGCTCCTGAAGTCGGAATCCGGGTTTTGAATGACAGCCAATTTTGTCGTCGATAGCCTATTTGTCGGGGTTCCTCTCCTAGGCCTCATTGGCCTGATCATTGGATTCGCACTTTGTTTCCGCTACCCGGACAAAAAGCTGTTTTGGTTCCTGATATCACCGTTGAGCTGCATACCCTTGAGCATCTACGCAGCAAATTTTCGTAATCAAGTTCCTGATGCAAACCCGCTTCTCACTTCATTTCTGGCGCTTCAAATCGCCTTTCTGGCGTTTCTCGTCTACTGGATAAAAGCAGCACGCGCCCCGGCGATATTTCTGGCGGTCGCGTCGATCATCTATGCCTGGATAAATGCGTTCTTCGCAGAAATGACGCTGACCGGAATTTGGCTCTAACGCGAGACGTCCACTTCACGGACGTTCTTCTGCATCTCCGCCAGCTCAGCCGAAATGCGCCACCACCTGCCTCTGGTGCGGATGGGTGCGGTGTTCGAACAGATAGATGCCCTGCCAGGTACCGAGCATCATCCTGCCGTTCATGACCGGGATCGACAGCGACACCGGCAGCAGAGCTGCCTTGATATGGGCAGGCATATCGTCCGGACCTTCGAGCGTATGAACCAGATAGTCCATGGACGGATCGTCCGCCCGCGGGACGAGACGTTCCAGAAACGCAGCCAGGTCGCGCTGTACATCCGGATCGGCGTTTTCCTGGATCAGCAGGGAACAGGAGGTGTGGCGAACGAACAGCGTGAGCAGACCGTCCCGCGCGCCTTCGCCCTCCAGCCAGCCGGCCACAGTGCCGGTGAATTCGTAGAGGCCTGCCCCACGGGTCTGAAGCGCGAATACGGTCTGCATGGTGTTGTTCAAGCCCTTGCGTGCTAGGGTCAGGACAGAAATGTCCTGATCAGCTTCGTTCTATTGGCGGGGACCGACCCTGTAAATCGCGTCGCCTTTGACAGTGGGGACCAGCAGCTGTTGCACCCACCGCCGGTATGCCTGCATGGTGCCAATGCCCGTTCCCACCCGCAAACCTGCTCCGTGAGCCTGTAAATGTCTCCCGCCAAGAAGAAAATCCTGATCCTGACCCTTGGCACGCGGGGCGATGTGCAACCCTTCGCTGCCGTTGCGCAGCGGCTCGCCGCAAGTGGCCACGACGTAGTGCTATCGAGCGGTCAGGGGTTTGAGGAAATGATCGCCGCGGCAGGCGCAACGTCACGGCCTGTTTCCCTCAATTATGAGGACCTCGTTACCCAGCCTAACGTCAAAGAGGCCCTGCACAGCGTTGTCGGCATGGTCAAGATTGCGCGCTGGGGCCTCCAGGTCCAGCGCCGGATTGCTGAAGAGTTGTGGCAGATCGGGCTCGATACCCGGCCGGACCTGATCCTCTTCAATCCAAAGGGCGTTGTAGGCACGCTGCTCGGGCGCGCCCTGAAGGTTCCAGCCATTCCGGTCATGATGCAGCCGCTGTTTTCCGTGACCGGCGCCTTTCCACCGCAAATGTTCAATCTGCCGAACCTGGACCCGGCTCTCAACCGGCTACTGCACCGAGCGTTCATTGCCCTGCTTGACAAAGGCATGCGACCATCGCTGAAGTCGGTTCTCGGCCGTCTTTCCCCCGACTTTCCGGCAGACCGGCTGTTGTCAGGCCACCTGCCTTCCGGCGCCCCCGCGCCAAGACTGCAGGCCTATAGTGCGACCTTGACGGGCATTTCGGACGACTGGCCATCGACTGATCCCGTGACCGGTTACTGGTTCAAGGATCCTGATCCCGATTACGTCCCGCCCAAAGATCTGGCGACCTTTCTGGATGCCGGTCCTGCCCCTGTCTATGTGGGCTTCGGCAGCATGCCAAGCCGAAAACCGGCGGAGCTGACCAGAACGATCCTTGACGCGATCGAGGCAACCGATATCCGGGCGATTGTGGCACTCGGTTGGGGCGGACTTGAGGCCGGAGCCTTGCAGCCGAGGCTCAGGGAGCGGGTTCACGTGCTGAAATCGGTCCCCCATTCCTGGCTTTTTCCGCATTGCGCGGCCGTCGTCCACCATGGCGGGGCCGGCACCACCCACGAAGGTCTCAGATGGGGCCGGCCAAGCCTGGTTTGCCCCGTCTTCGGCGATCAGCCCTACTGGGGCCGGCAGGTGGCACGGTTGGGCGCGGGTCCGCCCCCTCTTCGCGCTAAAAAACTGACAGCGGACAAGCTCGCAGGGGCATTGCGGGATCTGGAGACCCCCGACTATGCCAAAGCCGCGGCAAGGATCGCGGAAAAAATGGCAGCGGAAGGGGGCGTCGATGAAGCCGCAACCCGGCTGGAAGCCGTCCTGGCCGGAGACGTCCGTTAACCGGAACCGTTGCACTTTCGAAAGACTTTGCCTCTAGGATCATCATCAAAGACCGATTGCCAGGATCCCGCCGTAATGCTTCAGCCCCGCTATGCCGTCTTTCTCGGCCTCCTTGTTTTCACTGCCGTCTTCTTCATCCTGATGATGGCAGTGAACATTCATTTCTTCTGGCCGCTCCTGATCGTTGCGGTCCTGTCCGTCGTCGGCATCCACGACCTGGTACAGACACGTCATTCGATCCTGCGCAACTATCCGGTCATCGGCCACTTCCGCTTCATGTTCGAGGCGATCCGGCCGGAGATGCGGCAGTACTTCTTTGAAAGCAACCAGGACGGCAGGCCGTTCTCACGCGAACGGCGATCCCTGGTCTATGACCGGGCCAAGGATATCGAAGGCAATGTCCCTTTCGGCACCGAATATGACGTCTATGACGACGACTATTCCTGGGTGAACCACTCCATGGTGCCGTCCGGGCACGGCAACGGCGATTTCCGGGTCACCGTCGGCGGACCGGACTGCACCCAGCCCTATTCGGCATCGCTGTTCAATATTTCCGCCATGAGTTTCGGCTCGCTGTCGGCCAACGCCATCCTGGCCCTCAACACCGGCGCCAAGATGGGAGGCTTTGCCCATGACACCGGCGAAGGAAGCGTCTCGCGCTACCATCGGCAGGGCGGCGGCGACCTGATCTGGGAGCTCGGTTCCGGCTATTTCGGCTGCCGCGCCGATGACGGGACCTTCGATCCGGAGAAATTCGAGGCACAAGCCAAGAGCGATCAGATCAAGATGATCGAGATCAAGCTCAGCCAGGGAGCCAAACCAGGCCACGGCGGCGTCCTGCCCGCTCCCAAGGTCACCGAAGAGATCGCCGAAGCCCGCGGTATCCCGGTCGGTGTGGAATGCGTCTCCCCCGCCGGTCATTCCGCCTTTTCCACACCCCTGGAGCTGATGGAGTTCATCGCCACCTTGAGAAAGCTTTCCGGTGGCAAGCCGGTCGGCTTCAAGCTCTGCCTCGGCCATCGCTGGGAATTCATGGCCATCGCCAAGGCCATGCTCAAGACCGGTATCAAACCCGACTTCATCGTGGTCGATGGAGCTGAAGGCGGTACCGGGGCGGCACCTGTGGAATTCACCAACCGGCTCGGCACGCCGCTGCGTCAGGGACTGACCTTCGTGCATAATGTGCTGGTCGGCACCGGGTTGAGGAACGATATCCGGATCGGCGCCAGCGGCAAGCTGATCAGCGCCTTCGACATCGCCGGCGTCCTGTCGCTCGGCGCCGACTGGGTCAACTGCGCCCGTGGCTTCATGTTCGCACTCGGCTGTATCCAGTCGCAAAGCTGCCATACCAACCGCTGCCCGACCGGGGTCGCGACCCAGGACAAGAAGCGGCAGGAGGCGCTGGTCGTCCCGGACAAGGCGACGCGCGTCTTCAACTTCCACCGCAACACCTTGAAAGCCGTAGCCGAATTCACGGCCGCCGCCGGTCTTCACCACCCGAAGGAATTCCGACCCGAGTTCATTTATCTGCGCGAAGGTCACCGCCAGGTGTTGCCGGCAAGCGCGGCCATGACATGGCTGCGGGAGGGGCAGCTGCTCGAAGACGAAGACATCCCGGGGTTCACGACCTACTGGATGATGGCCCAGGCGGAAAGCTTCGATCCGCTCAAGACGGTCTCGGAGGTCAAGCAGGCTGACAGCTGATAACTTGCGGGAGGTATCTGCCCGTCACGGATGACAACGGGCTGGGCTTGCCGGTTTTACCCTGCCGTGGATCGCCACGGGTACGGCAGACAGTCCCGAATTTTTGGCTTCAGGCTGCCGACTCGACCACAGATTGAAATAAAAAAATCTGCCTTTCGTAGAATTACCACAGTTCAACTTCCTGAAAACGTATTTGTTTACAATGCGTTTGTAACAAACCAATCACTTCCCCTGCAAATTTCCTGTTTTTGATAATTGTGGGATCGACTCGCCTCCATTTTTTCTTAAAATCAATTTCGTGATGCACCGCACCCTCCCATGCGGCGCCACAACAAACAGGACCAGACCACATGCTGTACACTGCCTACGTGGCCGTGTGCCTTGCATCCGTACCGGTCCAGGACTGCAATCGGAACACGGCGCTCGACTGGATGGTGGCGCCGGGGCAGTATTCCCTGTCTTATTGCATGGTCCATGGACAACAGTATGCCGCCACATCCGGCATCGTTCACGACGGCGAAATCGTGAAGGTCTACTGCAAGGCACCCAGCCAGTTCAAAACGACTGGCTAACCGGCCCCTTCCCTGACGCCAAAAAAAATCCGGACAGCCTGATCGGCGGTCCGGATTTTTATCTTCGGCCCGAAACGGACGAGCCCCACGCTCCGATGCCGGCCTTACGCCTAGACGAGCGTCCTGGACGCGTCCCGGACCTTGTTCATGGCCATTTCGACGTTGTTCGTGGAACCGGAAATCTCTGTCAGGTTCTGGGTGATCGACTGCACGCCTTCCGAGGCCATCTGCATGTTGCCGGAAATCTCCTGGGTCACCGTCGACTGTTCCTCAACGGCAGTTGCGATACCTGCAGAAATATCCCGGAGTTCGCGGATGATCTCGAGGATGGAGGCAATGGCCTCTTCCGAATGGGTCGTGGAACTTTGCACGGATTCGATCTGACCCCGGATATCCTCGGTCGCCTTGCTGGTCTGGGACGCCAGGCTCTTCACTTCCGAAGCCACCACGGCAAACCCCTTGCCGGCTTCCCCTGCGCGGGCGGCCTCGATGGTGGCATTCAGGGCGAGCAGGTTGGTCTGATTGGCGATGCTTTCGATCAGTTCGATCACCTCGCCGATCTTCTGGGAATCGTCGGCAAGCCGCGACATGATCCGGCTTGAGCTGTCGGCCTTGTCGACCGCGCTTTCGGAGATCCTCATCGCCTGGGTCACCTGGCGGCCGATTTCCTGGATCGACGCCACCAGTTCTTCCGAAGCCGCCGCGACCGTCTGGACGCTGGCCGCGGCCTGGGTCGATGCGCTGGAGGCGCTTGCCGCCTGACCGTTCGTCTGCGTTACGGAATCAGCCATGGAGGCGAGGTCCGCGTCGATGCCTGCCTGCACCTTGCGGCGGCGCAGCCGCTCCTTCATCTGTTCGGTGATGTCGGTCGCGAACTTGACCACCTTTCGGGGCCTGCCCTCCATGTCGAAGATCGGGTTATAAGTCGCCTGAATCCAGACCTCCTCGCCGTTCTTGCCAATCCGCTTGAACTCACCGGACTGGAATTTCCCGCTGCGCAGCTTTTCCCAGAAAGTGCCATATTCCGCACTCTTGGCTTCCGCAGGGTCCATGAAAATCCGGTGATGCTTGCCCTTGATCTCATCGAGACGGTAACCCACAGCGGACAGAAAATTGTCGTTGGTGGTCAGGATCGTGCCGTCGAGCTCGAACTCGATGACAGCCTGGGAGCGGCTTATCGCATCGATCTGCCCCTGAATTTCGGCTTCACGCAATTTTTCGGCAGTCGTATCGACCGCAATCTTCACCACCTTGACGACTTTTCCCGCCTTGTTGAACACGGGATTATAGGATGCCTGAATCCAGACTTCCCGTCCGCCCTTGGCAATGCGGCGAAATTCCGAGGACTGAAATTCTCCCCGCCTCAGCGCCTCCCAAAATGCGTCATAGTCCGGGCTGGCCGCATAGTCCGGATCGACGAACAGGCTGTGCCGCTTCCCGCGAATTTCCTCCAGGTCGTATCCCATGACCTTGAGAAAGTTTTCGTTGGCCGTGAGGATGGTCCCATCCGGTTTGAACTCGATCGTCGCGTTGGACTTCTGCAGCGCCTGCCAGATGGCATCCGCTTCGCCTTGAAATAAGGAATTCAACCGCATAATCCCCCCTTTTTCTCGCAGGAACTTCTTTCAGCAGGCGTATACCCTCATTGAACTGCCGTAGAGAAATTCATATTCGTTTTTTCGTTTAAATTTAATTAAATGAGCGAAAAGACTGGAATTAATAAATGTAACCATAATATATATAGAATATATACCGCTCCTAAAAATTACAACTTACGATAATTCGTTTCAAAGCTAAAAATACTTAAAACGAATAGAGATGACACGATTGGCTCCCAGCCCGATCTACCGCGGGGAAGCCGTCGTTCAGGGACAGAAAGGCCCGTGCGCAAGTGCCCTGGACTTGTTGCTCCTGAACGGCCCGACTTCAAACGCTTCTGATGAATGCGGAGCGTCCTTAGCTGCCGTATCGAGAAGACGCCGCATCGGGCACATCGCCTGGCCAGGTCACGACATGATCCTCGTAGTCCTCGATGGACATGCCGGTTTCGCTGACGATGCGGCCGCGCACGGAAATGCCGGCTTCATGGACCGTGTCGGGATTTCCGGACACGAGCGGATGCCACCAGTAGAGATCCTTGCCCTCACGGACGAGCCGGTAGGCGCAGCTTTGTGGCAGCCAGGTCAGGGTATTGACTTCCTCAACGGTCAGTTGAATGCAGTCGGGCACCGTTGCGGCCCGATTTTCGTAATCCCTGCAGCGGCAGGTGTCGCAATCGAGCAGCTCGCAGGCGACATCGGTCCAGACGATTTCGCCGGTATCCCAGTCTTCCAGCTTGTTCAGGCAGCAGCGGGCGCAGCCGTCGCACAGCGATTCCCACTCCGCCTGGTTCATTTCGTCCAGACGCTTGACCCGCCAGAACGGCGGATCTTCGGGATTTTGCGGCAAGCCAATTGATTTCATCTGCCGTTTCTAGTTCCTTTACGGTAAAACCTTGGGCGCGACCTAACATTGATACCATGGCGCCAGCAAGCAGGATCCGATGGCAAGCGACGACAAGTCCGGAAAAGAACTGCCCGACGGAACGCCGGCTCCGGAAGTGCGTCCTGGCGAACGTCGCCAGGAAAACAGCCTGCCGGACCCGGCAAGGCCGTCACGCAGACGGTCGCTATCGATGTTTTTCCTGTCGGCGGATGCCTGGGTCGACACCTTTCTCTGGCACTTTCTGACCACCCTCCGCCGCGGCTATGAGCGCTATGACGTCTTCCTGCGCCGGTTCCGCGCGCGCGGCATCTGGCGCGCATTGAACGAACTGGCCTGTGACGGTCTCACCTACGGTCTGGCCGGGCTGGTGGTCATGCTCGCGTTCGCCCAGCCGGCAATGGAGGCTACACGCCATTCGGACTGGCGCACGACGGACGATTTCGCCGTGACCTTCCTCGACCGCTTCGGCAAGGAGATCGGCAAGCGCGGCATTGTCCTCAACGATACGGTCCCGCTGGACGAAATTCCCGACAGCCTGATCAAGGCGACACTTGCCACCGAGGACCGGCGTTTCTTCTCCCATATCGGCATCGACGTCATGGGCACCTTCCGCGCCATGGTGGAGAACGCCCGGGCAGGCGGCGTCGTCCAGGGCGGGTCGACGATTACCCAGCAGCTTGCCAAGAACCTTTTCCTGTCCAACGAACGGACACTCGCCCGCAAGATCAAGGAGGCCTACCTGGCGCTCTGGCTGGAGGCGAAACTTACCAAGCAGGATATCCTGAAGCTCTATCTCGACCGGGCCTATATGGGTGGCGGCGTGTTCGGCGTGGCAGCCGCGTCCGAATTCTATTTCAACAAGAATGTCCGAGAATTGACGCTCGCGGAAAGCGCAATGCTGGCCGGGCTCTACAAGGCACCTGCCAAATACGCACCGCACATCAACCTGCCGGCGGCGCGCGCCCGCGCCAACGAGGTTCTGACCAATATGGTCCAGGCCAGTCTGTTGACCGAGGGACAGGTGATCGGGGCCAGGCGCCACCCTGCCCTTGCCGTGGACCGGAGCAAGGAGCAGCTGCCGGAATATTTCCTCGACTGGGGACTGGAGGAGGTGAAGAAACTCGCCCGCAGCCATCCCGCCCTGGCACGGGACCGGATCGTCACCGTCAGGACCACGCTTGATCCCGCCTTGCAGAAACAGGCGGATCTCGCCGTGGAATCGGTCCTCAGGGAAAACGGCAAGGCTCGCGATGTCGGCGAGTCGGCCATGGTCGCCATGCAGACGGACGGTGCTGTGGTCGCGATGGTCGGCGGGCAATCTTATGGCGAAAGCCAGTTCAACCGGGCCGTTTATGCCCTGCGCCAGCCCGGATCGTCGTTCAAGCCTTTCGTCTATATCACCGCCTTCATGAACGGCTACACCAAGGACAGCATCGTGCCGGACGCGCCGCTATGCATCGGTAACTGGTGCCCGCGCAATTACGGCCGCAGCTATCGCGGCGCGGTGAACCTGAAACTGGCGCTGACCAAGTCGATAAACGTCGTCCCGGTGCGCCTGGCCCAGGCTATCGGCCGGGAAAAGATCATTGAGACAGCCTATGCAATGGGCCTGAGCCACGAACTGGAAAATGTGGTGACGCTGCCGATCGGGTCGTCAGAAGTCTCGGTCATCGACATGGCAGGCGCCTACTCCGTTTTCGCCAACGGCGGCTACAAGGCGACGCCCTATACGATCCTTGAGGTGAAGAACACCAAGGGCGAAGTGCTCTATGACCATGACCGTGACGAACCGGCGCCCAAGCGGGTGCTGCCGGCCGACAAGGTTGCGGAGATGAACGAAATCCTGGTCAATGTGGTCGAGGCAGGCACCGGCCGCAGAGCCCGGATCGATGGTGTCGTGGCCGCCGGCAAGACCGGCACCACGTCCGCCTACAGGGACGCCTGGTTCGTCGGTTATACCGGCAACTTCACCGCCGCCGTCTGGATGGGCAACGATGATTTCACCTCCACCCGCAGGGTCACCGGCGGCAGCCTCCCGGCCATGGCCTGGCAGAAATTAATGGCCTACGCCCATGAGAATGTCGAATTGACGCCGATGCCCGGCGTGGACGCGGAGAGCCTGAAACGCATTCCGGTCGCAAAGGCGAACGAAGACGAAGACACACGCGTCCAGCCGCGGCTTCTGACCCGGGAAACCCAGGAATTTCTCGAAAGTATAGGCAAGGAACTGAAGGCGCTCGAGCCGGTGGCAACCGTCAGCGAACCGCAAAAGGCATCCCGTCCGACAACCAGCGTGGCGGTCGTGCAATGACGGCTCCCTTGAAGCAATTCGGCGAGGCGGACTGGTACGAAACCGACCTGCCGCCGATCCTGAGGCCACAACGTCCGCGGCCCTTGAGGGCGCTGGCGATCGTTGCCCTGGTCCTGTTTTCGGGCTCGCTGATCGGGATTTCCTCCGCCTATTTCATCATCGAACGGGAACGCCCGCTGATGGCGGTCCGGATCGGCCCATGGGAGACCTATCCTTACGCGGGAACGGCGGAAGCCGATCCCTATTCCGTCGCCATCTACACGCGGGGAGCAAAGATCCCGCTCGCGTCCGGGGAAGGTGTGGACCTGGTCGCCCGCACGGACAGCGCGGGCGATACGCTGCTGCCCATGTGCCGTTACCGTATTCACGGTCAGACACCTACCGCACGCCTGTGGACCCTGACGGCAACCAACGGCTCCGGGCGGCTGGTGGAAACCATGCCGGGGAGAAGCAATCTCACCAGCCGGCAACTGCTGCGCGAACCGGACGGGGAGTTCGAGGTCATTGCGTCCACCACACCCCAACCCGGCAACTGGCTGCCGCTCGCCGCATCCCCCTTCAGTGCTGAAGGACTGCGGTTCAATCTGAGGCTTTACGATGCACCGGTCTCGACCGGCTCCGCGCTCAAGGGGGTTGCCATGCCCGTCATCGACAGGATCGACTGCCTATGATCTCGTCCCGCCTGCCTCGACCGAATGCCCCCCTGCCCGGTTTTGCCAGGTTCCGCGGAGCCCGTCGGGGCGTTTCGGGAAAACTGATCGTCGGCCTCCTGGCGGTCCTCTCTCTTGCTGCCGTCGTCCATATTCTTGTGGTGCTGACGATTCCGCAAAACGCCACCCACAGCGCCTACAGCAACGCGGCCAGGTTCGGCCCGGATCGCGCGTTCAACCTGCTGCCGGACGTGGTTCCCGGCGCCGAGCCCCTACCGGGCCTCGATCCGGCCATGAAACACGCCCTGTGCCGGTACCAGCTCGATGACGGGCCGGTTCTGTTCAATGCCAGCATCCCGGTGCCGTTCTGGTCGATGGGTCTGTTCAATACACGCGGCGACACCGTCTACAGCCTGAACAACCGCACCGCCGGTTCCGAAACCCTGTCCATGCTGGTCCTGACAACGGAACAATTGTCGATCCTGCGCGAGAATCCGCCGGAAAACCTGGACGAACTGATCGTGATCGAAACGGAAGACACGGAAGGGTTCGCCCTGCTGCGCGCCTATGTGCCTCATCCCAGCGAGGCGAAGAAGGTCGGCAAGGCGCTCCAGGCAGCAAGCTGCGGACTGCTGAAATAAGACCGGTCCAGTTCGCTACTTCACCTGCGGCGGACGTTCGGTGCCCCAGCCGGTGTAGATCCTGGACCTCTTCGGATTCTTCTCCAGAGCGCTCCGGTTGTCGGGCGGGCAGCCTTTTTCGGCCAGGATCACCTGGGTTTCCATCTTCTTGATGGCCGTGTTGACCTGCCAGAGACGGTCGCCGGACGGGGTTTCGATCTCCAGGCTGTCGAGCGCGGTCCGGTAGGCCTTGATCCGGTACCTAAGGGCCTGGCCGACCCACTTGATCATCACCTGGTTTTCCCAGACCCGCGCCTTGGCGCCCGCGTAGAGTTCCTCGGTCGTCAGCCTCTTGGCTTCCAGGGCTCGAATGCGCTCCCTGTCGGCATTCGTGACCCTGAGTGCGACCTCGCAGAACGGCCAGACCAGCTTGGTATCGCCCTTGGCATCGGCGGTGATCCGATCGTAGCGGGCATCGCTGGACTTGAACCTGTCGGATCTCAGAAAGATGTAATAGAGGTCAGGCGGAACACGGCCCTCCACCTCAGGAAGGACGCGCGTGCGCGCCAGCTCCACGACCGTTCCGCCGATCCAGTCCTTCGTCCACGGAGGACGGATCAGGGTCCAGCCGCGGTCCCGCAGCAGCTTTTCGTCATTGGTGTAATTGAATTTGGAAACCGGGTCGCCGCGATTGCGTGCCGCCAGTTCGCCGACCTCAGGCATGACCCTGTCATGGATGACTGACGGTCGAGCCCGGTCGAAATCTCCTGTCGGCCGGGTACAGCCGGCGCCGAGTGCACACAGAAGCGCTGCCGTGACATGGGCACAGCGTGTGAGCCCGGGCCTGACCGGCACCCGCTTCGTCAGGCGCGCAGACCCCGCCTGGCCCATATTGTTCATGCCCATCGGGCGGTCTCCGGACCTTGGCCACTACAGCCTGATGTCAGCCGGAGACTTGTTATCCGCTAGTCGCGATCTGGAACGGCAGGTCCGGCCTTATGACCGATGGTCCCGATTCGCGCCGACAGATCAAGTGCCAACCTCTCGTAACGCACACCGGGAAAGAGGATAACCTCCCCGCGCTGTTCCGGCCTGGACGAGCCGGCGCTGTTTCGATGGGGTCCGACGCGCGAAGCGGGCCTCGGCGCGGACGCGAAATCCAACAAGGTGCCCATCGTCTACTCCTTCTGTTCCGAGCCGGCGTTTACTGGAGCCGGCATGGTCAAACGGGCGACGCATTACTCCTGACAAAACAATTAGGAGTTCCTCAGGGTTAACAGGATGCTAACGCTTTCATTCTAATTTTGGGAAACAGAGCCGGAAGGCTGACTTGTCATTTTGTTGTGCGTAGACGAGTGCCATGAAACACGAGCCGTTTCTTTTTGAGGCAGAGCCTCAATCTCCCGATCATCGACGCGCAAGGTCCGCCTCTGCACCAGGTGAGGACCTGCTGCTCAGCGCGGTGGAGCTTTTCGTCAGCATCGAGAAGCACGACCGCAAAGAAATAACTGTTTTTCAAGAACTTAGCGAAAACCTTCTACCGCTGACATCCGACCGGGACAGACGCCGGATCGCCTGCCTTCTGGTCCGCCATCCCGATACGCCCGACAACATCCTTGCCCGGCTTGCCGGCGACCGCGATCCGCTGACATCCTACCCCGTGCTTCGCCATGCCCCGGCGATACCTGAGGATATCCTCATCATGCAGGCCGAACGGGGACCGGACAGCCTGCGCAAGGCCATCGCGGACAGGACCAGCTTGAGCGAATCGCTTGTTCGCACCCTCGCCACCCACGGAGGCCCCGACGTTATCCGCATGCTCATGGAGCGCGATGACGTTTCTCTCGAGCAGCAACTTCTCGAAGCCTTCGAAAGCCGCGGAGAGATCATGGCGGAACTGGGGGAAGACCTGGCCGCCCGGGGTCATCTGAGCGCCGACCGGCTGATGTCGAACTTCCTGTATCTGACATGTGAGCTGAAAGCCGAGGCCATCGCCGGCGCCGAACTGGCCAGTCTCGTGGAAATGGCAAGCCGCGGACCGGGCCGAGCGCCCAGACCGGTGTTCAAGGCACACCTCCTGGACATGCTGGAAAAGACGGCCATGACCGGATCGTCCGCTCAATTTGCAACCGATCTCTCCTATACCCTCGGCCTGCCGGAAGCGACCGCCTCCCGCATGCTCTCCGAAGACGGGGGCGAAGCACTTGCCATCGCCTTCAAGGCGCTTGGCTTCGACGAGACCCGGACCGCATCGCTGCTGATCCGCCTGATCGGCCAGACCCACTCCCTTGCCGAGATCCGGCGCCTGGTGCAGATCGCCTCGAACATCAGCGACGGCGCCGCCCGCCTGATGGTGCGCCGCTGGGTCGCCAGCGAAACCCTCGGCCTTCCGGCGGACAGTTCCAAGCCGGTCTACCAGGATGCAAAGCGGAAAGGTGTCGTCCCGAAAGCGACGCCGGCGCGGGGAGACGGTCCGGGAAGACACCGGGACCGTGGCGGAGTTCAAAAAGCGGGCGTAAGCGGCCCCTTCCGGCCGATCAGGATTTCGATCCATCGAGCGACGCGGTCTCCTTCATGATGATCTCGCGGTGCGGGTAAGGAATATTGATGCCGTTTTCCTTGAAGGTGTCCCACAGGGCGAGAAGCACCTGGCCGCGGACATTGGTCAGGCCTTTCTGAGGATCGTCGATCCAGAAGCGCAGAACGAAATCGAGGGAGGAATCGCCGAAACCGGTTAGCCAGCAGACCGGGGTCCGGTCATCCTCCACCCGCTCCACAGCCCTGGCAGCGGCAATCGCCAGCGCGCTGACCTCGTGGGGATCGGAGTCGTAGGAGACGCCGAAATTCACATCGAGGCGCACCAGTTCATCGCTGAACGACCAATTGATCACCCGGTGGGTGATGAAGTCCTCGTTGGGAATCAGGTATTCGCGGCCGTCACGGGTGACAACGGAGACAAATCGCGCCCGCAATTCCCGGATCCAGCCGAAGGTCCCTTCCAGTGAAATCGTATCCCCGGGTTTGATCGACTTGTCGAGCAGGATGATGATGCCGGAGATGAAGTTGGAGATCACCTTCTGCAAGCCGAAGCCGAGCCCGAGGCCGACCGCACCGGAAAACACCGTCAGCGCGGTCAGGTCGATGCCGACCGAGGACAGGGCG
Organism: uncultured Roseibium sp.; assembly: GCF_963675095.2. Taxonomy (GTDB): domain Bacteria; phylum Pseudomonadota; class Alphaproteobacteria; order Rhizobiales; family Stappiaceae; genus Roseibium. Next base: position 24,155 of record NZ_CAXXSJ010000065.1, read on the forward strand.
ACCATTCCGGCAAGCAGGATCAGGCCGATCTTGACGACCTTGCCGATCAGGACGCGGATCGACGGTGTCAGTTCGTCGGATTTCTGAACCTGATTGTCGAGAAAACGGCCGACGCCCACGGCAAGCCAGACCGCCAGGAACAGGAACAGGGCCGCCTTCAGGACCAGCAGGACCGACAGACGCATCTGGCCGATGGTCAATCCAAGACTGTCGAGAAAGATCACGGCTTCGTCGTCGAGGTCCAGAATGACCAGAGCGGCACAAATCCACGCCAGCCAGCTGAGCACGCGCGCCAGCAGGCGATTGCGGATCACGCGCGACAGAACGGAGACGAACAGCCAGGCGAACGACAGGGAGAGTGTGATCGCAATGAAATGGCTGCGGCTCGGCCAGGTGACGCTGCGCATGACGGTGAGCGCGATGAAGAGAAAGAAGGAAAACAGGATCCAGTCGATGCGCCGCAGCAGCGCGATCACGACCCGCAGCAGACCGGGATTGCCCTTGATCAGGCGTGCGCGTTCTTCCAGCTTCGGCTCGATACGCCAGCTCAGAACCCTCGCCGCCAGAAACAGCACCGCAATAATGGCCGCCTGGTAGAAGAACCAGGGCGTCAGCAGATAATCGAGCAGCGCCCGCACCCAGTACAGGACTTCGCCGATGAATCCCTGGATTTCCATTCGCAGCTTCCGGTACACATGACACGCCGGGCCAAAGGCATCGATCCGCGGTCCCAGTGCGTCATTTCATATGAACGAACACTAGCAACGATTTGGCTTACCGGCCAACTTTGCTGTTCTGCGTTCAGAACTTGAACAGTCCCTTCGCCGGATCTTCCCTGTCCTGCTCCGGCTCGTCGTCAGCCAGAGGCAGATCGACGGCCCCGTCCCGGGCCTCGATGTCGACCACCCAGTAATCCGGGTCCATGCGCGCTTCGCGGGCTAGGCGGTCGTCGATCCCGGTTCTGTCTGTTCGTTCCAGGATTTTTTCGAACAACCGGCCCTGGGGCTGGTCTGAAAACATCGCCTGCGGCGCCGGCCCGTAAAAGTCGAAGGTTCCGTCGAGCCGGTCCACGACAATGAAGATCGCACCGGCTTCGGGGGATCCGCGTTTGGCGACGGCGGCGAAGCCATTGCCCGTGAAGGTCTTGCGCACCAGGGCGCTTACGAAGAAATCGGATGTGACGCGCATGCAGCCCTTGTGTTCCGAACCACGGATGGCATCCGCCGGTATGGCGGATCAGCCTCCGATCCTGCGGCCGCTAACGCTTTCCAGACGGGAGACGAGGTCCGGCGACACCTTACCGGTAATCGGCAGATCCCAGTTGAGCTGGAAGCGCTTGATCGCAATTTCCGTATTCTCGCCCATGACGCCATCAGCCTGCAAGGGGCCGTAGCCGAGATCCGAAAGCAGTTTCTGGATCTGGATAATCTGCGGATCCGCCGAGGGATCGCCCCCTGCCGGATCTGACCCTACCGCATCGGTTTTCACCGTTTCCAGGACCTCGCCTCCTCCGGCTGTCGGCTTTTTCCGTGGAACCGGAATTGCGGTCGATGTCGGCGCAGCTCCCTGCAACGTAATGCGTGCCAGCAAGGCTTCCGTCGGTTCACCGGTTTCAACCTGCCCCTGCGCACGCTCATACATGCGGATGGCCTGTTCGGTTGCCGGACCGTTGATTCCGTCCAGCGGGCCGTTATAGAGGTCCTGGCGGCGCAGAGCCGTCTGCAGATCGAGCACGAGCTGGGAGGCCTGCGGCATAACCACCCCGCGGCGGCCTTCCGGCTCTATCATCGCCGGCGTGTCATTGGCCCAGTCCCGCGTCATGAACAAGGGTGCGGGATGGCGACCCGACTGCAGGCCAATGGCGTTGGCCACGATCAGACACCCGGTCAGTGCCATAACAACCATACCGCCCGCAGCAACCGGGTTGTCGCGGGCAATGCCTCCGACGCGACCGGTCATGGAACTTTCTTCTTCATGGTCCTGCTGACGGCGTTTCCGGCTCATGAGATCGGCTCCGTCACCGGCTCGCCCGGGAGCGCGGGACATCCCGTGCCTGGGCAATCAGGGTTTGCGCGCGGCTCCTGGCGGCTCCGGTCGGCAACCTGAGACTGATGACCAGTCCACCCTTTGCACCGGTCTCGCAGGAAAGGCTTCCGCCATGGAGCCGGGCAAGCCCGTCGGCGATGGCAAGATCCTCACTGTCGGCGCGTTTCCTGAGGGTTCCTGCGGTACTCTGACCGCGCAAGGCCCTGAAATCCTGCGGTCCGTAGACCGGTTCCTCATCCTTGTGGGTGACCAAGAGCTCAATCAGGACCGCCCCAGGTTCACGCTGCCCGGTTATCAGAACCGTTCCGTCCGGCACGGCCGACTGGATGGCAAAGGTCATGAGGTCCAGTGTGATCTGGCGAAGCGTTTTCCGGTCAGCCGGCACCGGCGGCAATTCGAAATCGCCGCACATGTCCAGGATGACATTCCGGCCGTCAGCTACAGGCGTAAGCATTGCCCGGCAGCTTTCCAGTATTCCTTCCAGGTCGACCGGTTCGATCGAAAGCGCTCCCGCACCGGCCGCGAGACGAACCGCGCCGTCCCGCTTTTGCACCGTTTGCAGCATTTCCACGCCGGAGCGGTGAATCAGGTCCGCATATTCGCACCCCTGCGCCCAATCGGTTCTCGCTTGCGCGGATTTGCGCAGCAGGTCCGCATAGTTGACGATATCGGCAAGAGGCGCTTCCAGGTCAGCGATATTCCCGGACCAGCGGTCGCCGGTTCCGCTATCGTGTTCGTTTTCGGCTGCTTTGGCGCTGTGCGCCGGCCGCCCTTCTTTCAAGGTCAGGACCAGGTTTTCCGTCTCCGCCTGCACAGCGGTGTTGCTTGCCGATGCCGGCTTTCTGATCTGCAGATCCATCGGGACATATTCGGCCAGGCCTTCCTCACCCGGACGATTGCCGCCTTTCCTCAGGCGCACTTCAAGGTGAACCGGCGCGGTCCCTGCCCGGGCTTCGGCCAAAGCGGTCAGATAAAGCGGCCGGTCGGAAACAAGCAGGCGCTGAAAAAGCCAATCGCCGGAAATCTGGCGCTGCGTCAGGCCCAGCAGATCCTCCAGAGGACCGCCGAGAACCTTGACCGTGCCGTCAGCCAGGCAGAGGCAGGTGATTTCCTGCGTGCTGTCGTTGAGTTGCCGCCAGCGGCCTTCTCCAGCCGCGATCATTGCCCGCGCCCGGCGCTGTTCGAACGCAAGGCGCAAGGCAAGGACTGTCATATAGATACAGGCCGCAAGAGCGGAAAGAAGCATGGCGCCGGGCTCAGAAACCCCGCTGAAAGCCGGGAATTCGGGAAGGAAAGCCAGAAGCGTCAGGAAGCCGGCACAAGCGGTACATACGGCCAGTATGATTCGGCGCGTCCCAGACAGCGCCGCTTCCATGGGCACCACTGCAAACCAGACAAGCGCAAAGGAGGACAAACCGCCAGTGATTGCGCAAAGTCCGGTCAGGAATGCGGCAAACAGGGCCGATGACAGCCCGTAAGCCCGCTCCAGGTTGCCCGACTGAATGAGATAGAGCGCCAACGGCCATTGGCCGAGCATGAAGGCCAGGAGAAACGTCAGGCCCAGAGATGTCGGCCCTGCCAGGGCCAAATGCAGCGGCAGAACAACCAGAGCTGCCGTACCGCTCAGGAAGCAACTGGCCAGAAACGCCTTGTGGCGCGGCCGCTGCCATGGATCATCGCTTACGGAGGGATGGAGGAATCCATCCAACTGTCCGTAGAGATCTTTCAACACGTCTGAGAGCTGGATCAGAAAGTTACGCACTACACTACTGCCAGGCCTGATACGCGGCCGAATTAGAACCCTGTCTGAGACTTTATTTTCCAGCCGACCACTTAAGGAACGATAAAGGATAAGTCTTCGAGGGACATTTCCGGAAAAAAATGTGGGCACACGGGAACTTGGCGGTCAAAGGATAAAATTTGAATCATTTTTTCCGAAAATTTGCCTCAAACACCTGTTTCATTTGATGAAAAAGCGCCCGCGCTTCGAAACAGGGCGTTTCAATGTAGCTGTTACAGTGCAAGCCATAACAAAAGCGTGCCGTCCTGGTAGGCGAGCTCGCAAGAAGCGAACGAACACTAAATGGGTAGCAGCATGTTCTTTCTACTGAGAACGGCCTTTTGGCTAACTCTCGTCCTGGTTCTGATCCCGCTCGGATCCGGCAAGGACGAAAGCGAGACAACCAAAGTCGATCCGATTGCGGCCTATTCCGCAGCGTCGGCGGCGGTCAGCGATATCGGCGGCTTCTGCAGCCGCAATCCGCAGGCCTGTGAGACCGGCGGTGATGCCATTGCGATGATCGGCGCACGCGCCAGGGATGGCGCGCGGATCGTGTACGAGTTTCTGGATACCCAGATCGCAGAGAAGGACGCTGTCGACCACCCCCGCACGGAATCGAACAACGACCTCATCACGGGTGCTATCTCGAGTGGCACCCTGACCGCGCAGGATCTGACCCAGCCCTGGCAGGGTCACGGTAAAAACGTCTCCGCAAAGGAGACCGTGATTGGGCCGGTTCCTCGGCCCAACCCGCGGGCAGGTTCTCGAACCTGACCACGGGGCCGTTATTCGCCCCCGGTCGCTTCCGGGACGAATGAACGGCTGTTTGCGCCCCCGCTTGCCCGGACCGGCAGTGGCCATCAGGCCCTTTCCGGACCGGACCGACGGCTCTACTTAGGCGGTATATGCCGCCGCGCCGCAGGTGATCAGCTGCCCAACTCACCTGCGGCGTCTTTTCCTTCCCGGTTTCGCGGTTCCCCCGACTGCCCCCCGGCTAGCAGCTTTTCGATCGGCCTGAAGGACAGAACTTTTGGTGCCTGCTGCACCGCACAGGTTTAAATCGCCCCCCTGCCAAGCTATATGACTCTCATATTCTCTGTTTTTGCTGGCGGGCCATGACCACATCCCTTGACGACATCCTTGAGACCTTCGAATTCCTCGACGATTGGGAAGACCGTTACAAGTACCTGATCGATCTTGGAAAAGAGCTCCCGGGTCTGCCCGAAGAGCAAAAGAACGACGCCAACAAGGTACGCGGCTGCGTGTCTCAGGTCTGGCTCGTGACCAACATCAGCCGATCAGCGCCCGGGGCGCCGGTCATCACCTATGACGGCGACAGCGATGCCCTGATCGTTCAGGGACTGGTTGCCGTGGTCCTTGCCCTTTACTCGGGCAAAACGGCGCAGGAAATCCTCGATACCGATGTGGATGGCATCTTCGCCAAGCTCGGCTTGAAGGAGCACCTGACGCCGCAACGGTCCAATGGCCTCAAATCCATGGTGGCGCGAATCCAGTCCGATGCCCGCGAGGCCCTGGCGGCAGCCTGAGCATCCCGTCAAGCTGCGGCCGGCAAGCTGCGGCCCGTCTAGCTGCGGATCAGCGGCAGCCCCCCGCTCGCTACCAGCTAATAAAAAAGCTGCCCGACAAGCGGGCAGCTCTTGTTTCACTCGCAGATTGCCGGAAAGTAGCCTTTCCGGTCAGCCGATTACTTGGAGCGCTTGCGCTGCTGGCCCAGGCCCATCTTCTTGGCGAGCTCGGAACGGGCAGCTGCGTAGTTCGGCGCGACCATCGGATAGTCCGGACCGAGGTCCCACTTCTCCCGGTATTCTTCCGGAGTCATGTCGTAATGGGTGCGCAGGTGACGCTTCAACGACTTGAACTTCTTTCCGTCTTCCAGGCAGATGATGTAGTCGGGCATGACCGACTTCTTGACGGGCACGGCAGGCTTCAACGGCTCCGGCTCAGGCTCCTGAGCTGCGGTAGAGGTCCGCTGCAATGCGCCATAAACTTCATTGATCAAGTTCGGCAGGTCCGTCGAAGCAACAGTGTTGTTGCTTACATACGCGGACACAATATCAGCCGTAAGGTCAATAAGGTTCGCATCTACTGGACTATCAGTCATATCTCACCCATGTTCATCCGAATTGGAAATATCTCTCTTGAAGCCACGCAAGCTGCTTAACGCATACAGTATCTTAAATAGATAGATACTTGCGTGCCGCAAAATCAAAAATGATTCTACTTCGCTGGCAACGGTCGCGCTGTTATATACGCGGTATTCGAAGCGGACAACCCCCAAAAAACGAGAATTACAGTATTTTTCCAATTAAACAAAATTATGAGAAAATAATGGCGGGACCCTAGTCCTCGGTCATTTTAATAGAACTGCCAGTAAAATAGGCGTCCAGGCAGCATACGCTGCCGGAAAAATGCCAATGCGCCCCAACACGCTCCTGCAACTTCAAAACGGATAGTCCCGGTTGTTCGCGAACCGACGGTCTAAATCGAGCCGCCGATACCGGAAGTCAACGCCGCCAGGATCTACTGACCCGGCATCATGTCCGTATCCCTTT
>NZ_CAXXSJ010000066.1:0-44890 GCF_963675095.2 uncultured Roseibium sp.
GCCCACAACGCCATGCTCCACTGCGGAGCCCGCGGCTACGTCAAGCGCGGTCCCGCGCAGCGCCGCCTCCGCGAAGCCTATTTCGTTGCCATCGTGACGCCTGCCACCAAGCAGCTGCGCAAGATGCTGGCGGATCTCGGCGAGGCCTGAATAAGCCTCGCCGCAAAAAAGAGCGAAAAAACCAATTGCTCAAACAGAGGGGACCGGCCCTTCCCCGGTCGTCGGAGTGGAAAGGACAACAGACATGACGGACAAAAGCCTGATTTCACCGGCTGAACTGGAAAGCCTGGCTAAATCGGAATCCTGCGTGATCATCGACACGCGGGCCCCGGACGCCTTCGCCGCCGGGCACGTTCCCGGAGCGGTCAATCTGCATGACATCTTCACCTACCTGGCGACGTCCTCGCCGGAAGGCATCGTCGAACTCCGGGACAAGTTCGCAGAGGAATTCGGTTCGGTCGGCCTGTCCGGCGCGGAAACCGCTGTCATCTACGAACAGTCGATGAACACCGGCTTCGGCCAGTCCTGCCGCGGCTACTTCCTGCTGCAGTATCTCGGCTATCCGAAGATCAAGGTCCTGCACGGTGGCTATGCTGCCTGGACCGAGGCAGGCCTCCCGGTTTCCACGGAAGCGGCGGCACCTGAGCCGAAGACCTTCCCGATGACCGACACCGGCAAGGACCTGATGATGGACGCGGCGGCGATGCTCGACGCGGTCAAGGACGCTGCCGTCGTCAAGCTCGATGTCCGTGACATCGACGAGTGGATCGCGGGAAAGCTCTTCTCCCTATGGCAAGGACTTCTGCCCGCGCAAGGGCCGGATTCCGGGTGCCAAGTGGCTGGAGTGGTACCGGATGATGAAGCCGACCCCCGGCAGGTCCGATGCTCAAGAGCAAGGAAGAAGTGCTCGCCGAATGCGCGACCGTCGGCATCACGCCGGACACCCCGGTTGCCATCTACTGCTTCAAGGGCGCGCGCGCCTCGAACACCTACCTGGCGCTCAAGGAAGCCGGCGTGAAGGACGTGAAGATCTACTTCGGGGTCCTGGAACGAATGGTCCCGCGATCCGTCGCTGGCCGATCGAGGAAGGCCTGCCCTACTAAGGTCTGCCTCAAAATCGCATGGGACGCACTTGCAGCCGCGCCCCATGCGTTTCCTTCCCGAGTGAACTAGAAACCGAAACAGACACGACCCATGACGGACCCAATCCTCATCGTCGGCGCCGGCCAGGCCGGCATCAAGGCGGCCGAAACCCTGCGCGCGAAAGGCTACGACGGCGATGTCGTCATGTTGGGCGACGGAGGCCTTCCTGCCCTACCAGCGTCCGCCGCTGTCGAAAGCCTATCTGAAAGGCGAGATGGACGAGGAACGTTTGTTCCTGCGACCGGAGGCCTATTTCGAAACCCGCCTCGGTCGAACCTGCGCACGAAGACCTCGGTCGCGTCCATCGATCCGGCTGCCAAATGCATCGCGCTTTCAAACGGCACCCGCCTGCCCTATTCCTCCCTGCTGCTGGCGACCGGGACACGGGCGCGACAGATCCCGCTGGAGGGCGCCACGCTGGACGGCGTCTTCTCGCTCCGCACGATGGCCGATGTCGCCGCCATCCGGGACACCCTGGCCAAAGCCGAAAACGTCGCGATCCTGGGCGGCGGTTATATCGGCATGGAATTCGCCGCCGTTGCCGCCGGGCTCGGTAAGACCGTCACGGTCATCGAAGCCTGCGGGCGCGTGATGGAACGCTCCGTCGCACCTGAAATCTCGACCTATTTCCAGACCCTGCACAGGGCTCATGGCGTCACCCTGCGCCTGGAACAGAAAGTCGAGCGGCTGACCGGCGAAACTTCCGTCACCGGTGTCGCGCTCGGCGACGGCACGCAAATTCCCGCCGATCTGGTGCTTCTGGCCGTCGGAGCCGTTCCGGTTACCGGGCTTGCGGAGAGTGCCGGCCTTGCCGTCGGCAACGGCATCACCGTCGATGCCTATGCCCGCACTTCCGTGCCGGATATCTACGCCGCAGGCGATTGCACCGAATTTCCCTCCGCGCGCTATGGCCGGACAATCCGCCTGGAAAGCGTCCAGAACGCCATCGACCAGGCCAAGATCGCCGCTGGCAGCATCCTCGGCGAAACACAGGCTTATGATCCGGTTCCCTGGTTCTGGTCCGACCAGTACGACGCCAAGCTGCAGATCGCCGGCCTGTCGTCCGGCTACGACCGGACCGAACTGGAAGGCGCCTACGACGAGGGCCGTTTCGCCCTGAAATATTTCCTCGGCGACCGCCTGCTTGCCGTCGATACGGTCAATGCGCCGCGCGACCACATGATGGCCCGCAAGGCGCTCGCCCAGACAGGACCGGATAGCGACGGAACCCGCGAGGCTGCCGCCTGATCCCGTCCGGAAACATGACACCCTCAACAAGAAACACACGATCTTCAAAAGGAGCAATAAAATGAGCGCTACCGAAACTGCACCTGCACCGCTGATGAGCAAGCTGGAAATGACCGAGCTGATCATGGCGGCAAAATTCGCCAAGCAGACAAGCTGGGCCGAGATCTCCAAGGCGGCCGGCATGTCCGACGTCTTCGTGGTTTCCGCCTGCCTCGGCCAGAACACCCTGCCGGCGGAAGCCGCCGCCAAGGTTGCCGCCTTCCTTGGCCTCGGCAACCGCACCAAGGACGTGGAAATCGCGCTCCAGCTGCCGCCGAAGAAGGGCCAGGAAGCCGAGACCGTTTCCAAGGACCCGCTGATCTACCGTTTCTTCGAGATCACCTACGTCTACGGCGACACCATCAAGGAACTGATCCACGAGGAATTCGGCGACGGCATCATGAGCGCCATCGACTTCGACCTGAAGATCGACCGCATCCCGAACCCGAAGGGCGACCGCGTCCAGGTCACCATGACCGGCAAGTTCCTGCCCTATAACCAGTGGTAAGCCGCCGCTGACGACAAGATATGAAGGCCGGTGAGATCACTCTCACCGGCCTTTCGTTTATCCGATTTTCGATGGCAGACCGGAGGCCCGCTCGCCTCAAAGTGTTTCGACGTTCCGGCGCATGACGCGCATGACCCTTAGGAACGCTTCCAGGTCGTCCGGATCGGCGCCGTCGATCAGCTTCTCTTCGCGCTTGAGGGCAACGGCCAGGATCTCGTCATGCAAGGCGTATCCGGCATCGTTCAGCCACCAGATCTTCCGGCGCGGATCCTGTTCCTGGGCCTGGAAGTCCAGGAAGCCCCGCTCATGGAGTCGGGTCAGCGCTCGACTGGTCGCGGCCTTGTCGAGCGACACGACCTCGCAGATCCGGGAGGCGGGAATGCGCGGCTCGATCGCCAGCATCGACACCACGCGCCATTCAACGATGCCGATGTCGAATTTTTCCAGGTAAAGCAGGGACGCCCCCCGGGACAGGGCGTTGTTCACCGACGACAGGAAATAGGGGATATAGGTTGTCACATCGACGACCGGCCGGCCGTCCCGCGGTTTGGTCGGGCTCGAAACACGCCCCTCCGGACAGGTCTTCTTCCGGCTGTTGGGAGTCGTACCCTCGGGCGTGTGCTTGTTCATAGGCGAAGAGGCTCTTCCGTCCATGTCGGGGGTGCATTAGTCGTTCGATCCCGACATATCTCCCATTTTCACGGCAAAGTACACCGAGGCGGCGGTGCTGCTACGGAATGGCAGCGATATCTGCCTGTGCCGGGTAACACCGTCATCATTGCTGACTATCGGGAACATGCACGGTCAGACCGTCCATGCCGGCATTGACCGTGATCTGGCAGCCGAGGCGGCTGCCCGCCTTCAGTTCCGCGGTCGCGCATTCCAGCATCTCGGTTTCGCCTTCCGACTTTTCCGGAAGCCCGGCTGCCCAAGGTTCATCCACGTAGACATGGCAGGTGGCGCACATCATCGATCCGCCGCATTCCCCGACAATGCCATCGACGTTGTTGGCGACGGCGGCCTGCATGAGATTGTCTCCTTCCGGAACATCCACTTCGGTCCTTTGTCCGGAGGCTGAAACATAGGTGACCTTCACCAAGGCACTCTCCCTTATTGAACTTCTTACTTCGGATGAAAGCGGATCGGCATGCGGTCCAGGGCATGGATCGCATTGTTCGGGCGCCACACCGCTTCACCGGTCATCTCGATCGCACCAACCTTGTCGGCGAGTGCCAAGAGAACCGCTTCCACTTCGGCCCGGGCAACGTTCTGGCCGACGCAGCCGTGAATCCCGGTTCCAAAGGCCAGATGACCCGTCGGCCGGCGGGCGATGTCGAACCGGTCGGCCTCCGACCAGTGTTCGCCATCGAGATTGGCGGCACCGAGAACGCACAGGATCTTCGTGTCTTTGGCGATCGACACGCCTGAAACTTCGGTATCCACGTCCGCGGTCCGGCAGAAGGTATGCACCGGCGAGGTGTAGCGCAGGGCTTCCTCAAATGCCGGACGGGCCAGTTTGGGATCGGCCTTTAGCCGTTCGAACTCCTCGGGGAAACTAGCCAGGCACCAAAGTGCGCTGCCGATGCCGGTCACGGTCGTGTCCACGCCGGCCGACAGAAGCGAGCGGACGAGCATGCCCGCTTCTTCCATGGTCAGTTCCCCATTGTCGGCCGCCGCGTAGATCGTTGCGCCGAATCCTTCGGATTCGAGGTTTTCCCGGGCGCATTGCTCCATGATCCAGGGCACGATATCCGGCGCCTTGGCGAGGGCCGTGCGGCGAATTGCATTGTCTGGACCGAGTGCGTTGAAGACCATCGCCCCATAGTCGACCAGCGCGCGACGATTGGCCTGTTTCAAGCCGACCGCTTTCGGGAAGACCCGCACGGGGAAGACTTCCGCCAGATCTTCGACCGCTTCGAATGTCCCCTTTTCCAGAAGTTCATCGACGAGTTTGTCTGCCGCGGCCCGGAAATCCTCCTTCAGCTGCGCAACAGCCTTGGGAGACAATGCCCTTGCCATCACGGTCCGCGTTTTCGCGTGATAAGGCGGATCGACCTCCAGCACGATCGACGGCGGCCGCCAGGGCTTTTCAAGTTTGAAATCCAGGAGGCCGACACCGCGCGAGGAAACAAAACGGGAGTGATCGCCGAAGACTTCCTTGGTTTCTGCGTAACGCCCGCAGGCGAGAACCCCGTAGCGCGGGATATAGGCAAACGGCCCCTTGGCGCGCAGATCCGCATAATAGGCCTGAGGATCCGACAGTATCGCCGGATCGTAAGGATCGACATCCCAGACCGGAACGCCGTCCGGCACCTTGGGTACAATGTGGCCTTCGATCATGGTCATGATCCATCTCCCTTCGAAAGTTTGTCAGCCGGCCTGAAGGCCGACGTGCCGTTCCAATATTTCCGGTGACCGGCGCAGCTCTTCGCACGCCGCTTCATGAACGATCTCGCCGCCGTCGATGATGAGCGCGCGGGTGGCGAATTCGAGCGCAAGGTCCACATGCTGCTCGACCAGGACGACGGTCAGGCCTTGTTCGCCTGCCAAGCGCTCGAAAACACCCATCAGCATGTCGCAGATCACCGGCGCCAAGCCTTCCAGCGGTTCGTCCAGCATCAGCACGTCCGGGTCACCCAAAAGCGCCCGGGCGATGGACAGCATCTGCTGTTCGCCGCCCGACAGCTGGGTGCCGCCGTTCTTCCGCCGCTCCTTCAAACGGGGGAACAGGTCGTAGGCCTTCTCCAGATCCGAGTGTCGGCCGGCGCCCGCGAGGAGATTTTCCTCCACCGTCAGCGAGGGAAAGATATCCCGCGTCTGGGGCACCAGGCCCAGACCGAGGCGGGACCGGCTGTGGGTGTCGAGCCGGGTGATCGGCCGGTCGCCGTAGCTGATTTCCCCGCTGTGGACCCGGGTCAGTCCCATGATCGTGGCAAGGGTGGTCGTCTTGCCGACGCCGTTGCGCCCGACGATCGCAAGGCGTTCGCCCCTGGCAACCTCGAAGCTGACGTCGTTGAGCACATGGGTTGCGCCATAGCCTGCGGAAACGCCCTTGAGGGACAGGATCGGATCAGTCATGGCGCGCTCCGAGATAAAGGTCCCTGATCTGCGGATCTTGAGCGATCTCCGCGGGTGCCCCTTCCGTCAGAACGGTTCCGTTCACCAGCACGACGATGGAGCGGGCCACCTGAAACACCAGCTTCATGTCGTGTTCGATGATCAGGACGGCGAGGTCGTCCGGAAGAGCCGCTATGGCATCGGTGATCAGATGTGTGTCGCTGGTCGGAACGCCGGCCGCCGGTTCGTCGAGAATGAGGATCCGCGGTTTCAGGGCAAGCGTCAGCGCCATTTCGACCAAGCGCTGCTGGCCGTAGGCAAGCTGCTCGACTGGACGGTCGGCGTGACGTGACAGGTTGAAACTGTCCAGGAGCGCGTCCACCTCCGCATCGATGTCGGCCATCGACGCGGCCGCTCTGAAGAAGCCCCAGGACCGCCCTGCCCGTTCGAGCACGGGAAGGCGCAGATTTTCCCGCACCGTCAGGGCGCTGAACAGGGTCGTGATCTGGAAGGTCTTCGCGATCCCGGCCTTGACGCGCTTTGCCTCGGTAAGACGCCGGATATCCCGGCCGTCCAGAAAGATCTCGCCCGACGTCGGCGGCGTGATGCCGGTGATCAGATTGGCAAAGGTGGTCTTTCCGGCACCATTCGGTCCGATCAGGGCCTTCCGGTCTCCCGGTTTCAGATCGAGGTTGATGTCGTTTGCTACCGTCAGGCCGCCGAACCGCTTGTTCAGGTTGCGTATTTCAAGTCCGCCCATCATGACACCCTCCGTGCGAGGGAACGGACGACGTCTTTCAGCCCCAACAAGCCGGAGGGCACGAAGAAGACCACGGCCAGGACCATCGCCCCGATGACGAAGAGCCAGTTGAACGGATCCACGGAAGCGGCGGTATGGTGCACCACCATGAAGATCGCGGCTCCCAGGATCGCACCGTAGAGACGACCGGTTCCCCCGAGGATCAGCATGATCAGCGCCTCGGCGGACAGGGAGAAGGAATAAGCTTCCAGGCTGACCAGAGACGTGATCTGGGCAGCAAGCGCGCCGGCGATACCGGCGACGGCGCCGCCGATGGTGTAGAGCACCACCAGCCGCCAGTAGACGGAGGTGCCGATCGCCGTCATGCGCGCCGGACTGGCCTTGATGCCACGCACCGACAGTCCGAACGGAGACGCGGTGATCACTTTCAGGACGGCAAAGACCACACACAGAACGCCAAGCGCATACCAGTAGCCGGTCTGGCCGATGAAATCGAACTTCAGGCTGCCGAATAGCGGCTCCATGCGGATGCCACGCAGGCCGTCGGCACCGCCTGTGACCGGCCTCGCCTTGTTGGCGATCTCCTGCAGGATCTGGGCGGCGGCGATGGTCAGCATCAAAAGGGTCAGGCCGTGGGCCCGCATGACGACCAGGGCCGACAGGAAGGCGATGGCTGCTCCGGCCAGGGCCCCGACCAGCAGCCCGGCGACCGGGTCCGCCCAGACATGGATGGCAAACAGCCCGGCGGCATAGGCGCCGGTTCCGTACATAGCCGCCTGGCCCAACGTGGCGATGCCGCCATAACCCAGCACCAGATCCAGCGACAGCACCAGGATCATCATGATCAGGATGCGGGTCAGAAAGGCCAGATCATAGGGAAACAGGAAGAAGGCACAGACGGCCACGGCCAGGAGTGCGGCATCGGCCACAAGCCGCCGCGAGAAAAGCCCGCGTCTGCCGGATTGAACCTGAGCTGTCTCGGTGAGGCTCATGTCATGCCCTTCCAAGCAGGCCGTTGGGGCGCACGGCGAGCAGCGCCATGACACAGGCAAAGAAGAAGATCGTGCCGAAATCGGGGACGAGATACCGGGAGGCGGTTTCCAGGAGGCCGAGCCCGATTGCCGCGAAAAAGGAACCGGTAATCGAGCCCATGCCGCCAACCGCGACGACGATCAGGAACAGCACCATGTAGCGCAGCGGGTAATAGGCATCGATCGGCAACAATTCCGCGCCGAGAATGCCACCAAGGGCGGCCAGTCCGGCGCCAAGGCAGAAGGTAATCGCATAGACGTGGCCGGTGTTGATGCCGAGCGTGGCGGCGGCATTGCGGTTGTCCACCGAAGCACGCAGCCGGATGCCGAACCGGGTCCGCTCCAGAAGACCGTAGAGGCCGAGGATCACCAGAAACCCTACGCCGATCACCAGCAGACGATGGAGCGGCAGGGTGCGGAAGCCGAGATCGACGGAAACGGACAAGGATTTTGGAAGCGGGATCGCGAGCAATGAGGAACCGAACAGGACGTTCACCGTTGCGATGATCAGGAACGTGATGCCGATGGTCGCCAGGACCTGCTGCAGCTCGCCGAAACGGTAAATCCGGCGGTAGAGCAAGCGTTCAAGCGGCAAGGCAAGGACCATTGTGAAAGCGACCGAAAGCACGACGGCGATGCCGTAGGCCATGCCAGCGGAAGCCAGCAGTCCGTGCATGGTCACGCCGCCGATCAGGGCGAAGCCGCCATGGGCGAGATTGATGACGCGCATCAGCCCCATGGTGACGGACAGGCCGACCGCGATCATGAACAGGATCATACCGTAAGCGATCCCGTCCACTGCGATATTCAAAAGCAGTGACATCAGTTTTTGTTCCGAAGAATATCAGGCGTTCCGCGGGCGGCTCAGGCCGCCCGCGGGCTATGGCATTACGGGTTCCAGCCGAGATCACCGACGGTTGCGATGACCCCTTTTTCACGATTGACCAGAAGGCCGGATGCCGGGTCGCGTTCGACCTCGCGGATATAGACGTTCTGAATAACCGTCCGGGTTTCCGGATCCATCTTCAGCGGTCCGCGCGGGCTCTCCCACTCCAGTCCCTTCGCCACTTCGATCGCGGCCGGGCCGTCGCTGCCGGCAGCTGCCACCATCTCATAGATCAGGTGCGTGCCGTCATAGGCACCGACAGATGCCCAGTTGGCGATGGCGTCGGGGAACATTTCCGACAGACGCGAGGTGAAGGCTGCGTTCAGCTCGGAGTCGTGCGCACCGGAATAATGATAGGCCGTTGTCAGGCCGATGGCCGCGTCACCTAGCGCCTGAAGGTTGACCTCTTCGGTTTCCGCCGTGCCCAGAAACTTGATGCCTGCCTCGGCGAGACCGTTTTCGTTATAGGTCTTGGTGAAACCGAAGGTGGGCGGCCCGCCCGGCAGGAAGGCGAACAGGGCATCGGGAGCCTCGTCGCGGATCCGCTGGATGAACGGCGTGAAATCGGTCGTTGCCAGCGGCATGCGGATCGCATCGACCACCTTGCCGCCCTTGGCTTCAAAGGCGGCGGCAAATGCCTTTTCCGCATCGATGCCCGGGCCGTAGTCGGCCACCGTGGTCGCCACCGTGCGGATGCCCTGATCGTAGGCCCATTCGGCCATGGGGGCGGAGACCTGCCACAGGGTGTAGCTGGTGCGGACGTAGAACTCCGACTGCTTGTTGATCGCCGACGTGGCGGCGTTGAAGATCACCGTCGGCGTTTCGGACTGGTCGATCAGGGGTGCAACGGCGAGCGCGTTGGGCGTGAAGGTGAAACCGGCCAGATAATCGACCTGCTCACGGATCAGCAGTTCCTGCGCGAGCGAGCGTGAATTGTCCGGGTTCGGGCCACCGACATCCTTGTAGATGAATTCGATGTCGTGATCGCCGGCCTTGGTGCCGTGCTGATCGACATAGACGGCGATCGCTTCCTTGTACTGCTTTCCGTAGATGGCAAACGGACCGGAGAACGGCGCGATGACGCCGACCTTGATCGTGTCGGCGAAAGACAAACCGGTCCCGATGACCGAAAGCGCAAGAGCTGCGCCCGCGGCCTTCAAAAGGCTGTTCATTGGATTTTCCCTCCCTCTCGTGCGGGTTCCTCTTCCCGACGAGTTGCGATGTCAACACGCCAGAGCTAGCCATGAACGAGTTGTGATGTCAACTGCTTAAATTTTAGCCTCACATCCTTGCGGCCCATTCACCTGAATCAACGGCAAAGAACAACACGAAGAATAAGAAGCGTTATGCAGCCAAGCCTTTGTCTAACTTGCCTTTTTT
This sequence comes from uncultured Roseibium sp., assembly GCF_963675095.2. Classification (GTDB taxonomy): domain Bacteria; phylum Pseudomonadota; class Alphaproteobacteria; order Rhizobiales; family Stappiaceae; genus Roseibium. Next base: position 10,053 of record NZ_CAXXSJ010000066.1, read on the forward strand.
CCGGATATTACCGCGTCGCCAATGAGGTCGCCGATCTCCGCCTCATTGAGGCCGAGCAGCCGCGACAGCACCTCGGGCGTCTGTTCGCCGAGCAGCGGCGGCGGGCTGGCGCCGTCCAACGGTTTGCCGGAGAACCGGATGGGCGTGCGCAGGAACTCCATGTCGCCGACAGAGGCGTGATGTGTCTTGCCGACGAGATCGCGGGCTCGCGTATGGGCCTGCTCCAGCGCCTGGCCGACATCGAGAATCGGCGCGCTCGGCACGTCGTATTCGGTGAGCCGATCAAGCCAGTAGGCATTGTCGTCGCGGCGCATCCGCTGCCCGATGATGTCTTCCAGCACCTGCCGGTTTTCCAGCCGGGCGGAATACTCGGCAAAGCGCGGATCCGACGTCAGCTCGGGCATGTCCAGGGCTTCGGCGAAATTGCGCCAGAAGATTTCCGTCAGGCAGGCGACGATTACATGGCCGTCCTTGGTCGGGTAAGCGCCATAGGGAACGATGTTCGGATGCTTTGTGCCGACCGGCTCCGGCGCCTTGCCGGTGACGAAATAGATCTGCGCGAGATAGCCGAGCATGCCCATCAGCCCGTCGAGCATGGCGACATCGATGCGCTGGCCCTTGCCGGTCCGCTGGCGTTCCACCAGGGCCGCAAGGACCCCGAACAGGGCATAGATACCACCGGCCATATCGCCGAGGGGGAGCCCGAGCCGGTTGGGCGTGGCGCCCGCCTCGCGATTGATGCTCATGACACCCGACAGGGCCTGGGCGACGACGTCAAAGGCCGGCTTCTCACTCAACGGGCTGTCGTTGCCGAAGCCACTGATGGAGCAATAGAGAAGCCCGGGATTGTCCTTGGACAGGGTTTCGTAGCCGAGGCCGAGCTTGTCCATCACGCCGGGGCGGAAATTCTCCACCACGATATCGACTTCGCCCGCCAGCCGGCGGGGCAAGGTCGGCACCGCGCTCCGACTTCAGATCGAGAGCAATGCTTTGCTTGCCGCGATTGAGCGCGATGAAATAGTGGCTGAAAGGGCCCTTGAACGGCGGGAAGTGCCGGGTCTCGTCGCCCTTGTCGATGGTTTCGATCTTGATCACTTCCGCACCGAGATCCGCGAGGATCTGCGTGGCATAGGGGCCGGACAGGATGCGCGAGAAATCCAGCACCCGGATACCGGCAAGCGGGCCGGGCTTTGCCGTTTCAGCCTGAGTTTCCATTGTCCCGCTCCTCCCCAGGGCGTGATTTGACGCATTTCATGACGCAGGACGCCTTCAGTATGAGGGCGTCATCCGACGTGATCTCGGCGTCGAGAAAAACCATCGATCCCTTCCGGTCCACCAGGCGTGCTTCCACCTCCAGGAAGTCGCCGGGCTTTGCGGAACTCAGGAACGTCGTGTCCATGTGAACCGTGACCACCGGCTGTCGCTCCACCGCCTCCCAGGCAATGAGCGACATGGCCTGATCCACCAGGGCGGTCAGCGTGCCGCCGTGGATCACGCCAATGGCATTGGCATGCTGGGGCCCGGTCTGCAGGCCGTAGCGCCAGGTCTCCTCCGACCGCTTCGCAAGCAGCGGACCGATGGCCGCCATCAGCCCCACCGACTTCAGCGGCCGCCAGTCGACCTGTGCCTCGCCGCTCATTTGGAAGACCTCGCCGCCTTGCCGGCTTTGCCATGGGCTTCGCCGCCCTCCGGACCGAAGAGGAGCGAGGCGACCTCGTCACGGATGGCCAGCATGTCCTGAGCGATGGCATCGACACCGATTGCGTCGACCTTCTCGGAAATTCCGATGGCGACCAGACTGTGGGTCATGTGACCGGCGTGATTGAAAAAGGGCACGGCTAGAATGGTGACGCCACCGATATAGGTGCCGGTATCGACCGCATAGCCTTTTTCGCGCGCTTCATCGCATTCCGCTTTCCATGCCTCATAGGTCGGCGGGTGTTCCCAGTTCAGCCGGGCAAACCCCTTCTTCAGGCTTGCCTCAGACAGGGCATTGAAGGCCGCAAAGCAGCGGCCGGTCGCACTGATGAGGGCCGGGAACCGGCTGCCCAGATCGACCTGCAGGCGGAACGGCAGCGGCGCCTGAGACAGGGCAACCACCACCATGTGTTCTGGATCGCTCAACTGGGTCGCGACACCGGTCACGCCGAAACGCAGCGACAGTTCCGTCAGCCTGCGTTCCACGAGGTTGGCGAAGGTGTTCTTCTGGATCGCGCTGCGGGCGATCGGCAGAATGCCGACGTCGATCGAGTAACGTTTGGACACCGGATCGAAGGCCACCAGCCCCTCGTCCACCAGGACGCGCAGGATATGCAGGCACGTGCTCGGAATCAGTTCCAGTTCGCGGGCGATCTGGTTGACGCCGATGGGCTCATTGGCCTTGCCGAGCTGCCTCAGGATGCCGATCGCGCGGGTCACTGCCGGGACCTGGCGCTTACGCATGTCCTTGTCTGACGAGGCTTCCATTCATTCCTCCCGTTCATTGTCTATACGCAATTTATAAACGCACTGACAACAATTCATGTCGGTTTATCGTTTTTGCTTTCCGATTGCAACGGCCAATAAGTACCGCACTCTTTCAAATCCGACAATGAGGACCACACCGCCTCACCCCAATTTTTTTCCTCGCCTCAAATTTCGATAATACTCATTTTTTTCAATGACTTATTCAGATACTAAAGCCACCTCTGCAAGAAGTTTCTCTTTATAGTTGCCTTTCAAATTCATTGTCTATAGACAATAAGAAAACATATTGACAATAAAAATTGATGACGCCTATGCTCAGCTCCAATGGCGATGACAGCCAATGGAACCGGGAGGAGTGAGGCGTGGTGAAGCTGACCGACTACACGTCGTATTCGGATGCACAGAAGCATTACTCGAAGCAGGCGCTTTGGGAGCTGTTCGACGGAACGCGCGAACGGTTCAACATCACGCACGAGTGCATCGACCGGCATGTGAACGGCGAAAATGTCGCGCTGCGCATTGCCCACGCCGACGGCCGGGACGAGATCATCACATTCGCCGACCTCAGCCGCCGTGCATCCCAGTTTGCGCATTACCTGAAGAACCGCGGCATCGGCAAAGACGACCGCGTGGCGGTCATGCTGGAACCCTCGCTCGGCTATTACGCTGCGCTGTTCGGTGCCATCAAAGCTGGTGCCGTGGCCGTGCCGATGTTCACGCTGTTCGGTCCGGAAGGCATCCGCCTGCGTGCCGACGACTGCAAGCCGAAGCTGATGTTCACCAATCCGGAAAAGGCCGGTGACGCAGAAGCAGCCGGCAACCTGGATGTCGTCGTGGTCGATGAGGCCTTCCTGACGTCGATTGCCGAACTGCCGGCAACCTTCGACTGGGACACTGCCGGCAACGATCTCGCGGTGCTGCAATACACCTCTGGCACGACCCGGTTGCTGCCGGCCGCGGTCCGGCACACCCATCGTTCAATCGTGACGCTGATGGTGGCCGCCCTTTATGCGACCGGCATCCGTCCGGGCGACCGGTTCTTCTGCCCTTCTTCGCCGGCCTGGGGCCATGGCCTTTGGCACGGCACCATGGCACCGCTCGCGCTCGGGGTCTCGACCGGAACCTTCTCCGGCAAATTCGATCCGGTCCGCCTGCTGAAGGCCTTGCAGGACTTCAATATCACCAACCTCACCGCTGCAGCCACCCATTACCGGATGATGCGCAATTCCGGCGAAGCGGAAAACTTCACCTACGCTTTCGAAAAGCTCACCTTCACCGGCGAACCGATCGACAGCGAGACCGCTGCCTTCTGTGAGCGCGTGTTCGGCACCAAGGTGCGGTCCATGTACGGCACGACCGAAATCGGCGTGATCATCTCCAACTATCCCGGCGCCGATGACCTGGAAGTACGCGACGGCGCCATGGCAAAGCCGTGCCGGGGGTCGAGGTCGAGGTCCAGGATGCGAACGGCAATCCGGCCAAGCCCGGCGAGACGGGCGAGCTGATGGTCAAGAAGGGCGGCGAATGGTTCCCGACCAAGGATCTCGGCCGGGTCGACGAGGACGGCTATTTCTACCACGGCGGCCGGGCCGACGACGTGATCATTTCCGCCGGTTGGACCATCGGTGCGGTGGAGATCGAGGACGCGATCCTGAAACACCCGATGGTCGCCGAGGCCGCCGCGATCGGCGTGCCCGACGAGGTCCGCGGTCAGGTGGTGAAGGCCTATGTCATCCTGAAGGGTGAGAAGACCGAAGGTCTGACCGAAGAAATCCAGGACCTGGTCCGCCAGAACCTCAGCCGCCACGAATATCCGCGGCAGGTCGAATTCGTCGACACATTACCCAAGACACCCGCCGGAAAGGTCAACCGCAAGGTTCTTCGCGATGCCGTCGCGAAGAACTCCGCGGACGCAGCCTGACGGCACAGATCACAACGCCATTTATTGGGAGGTTTAAATGAACGAAGTTGCGCACAAGCAATTTCCGAAGATCACGGAAGAAGGCCTGCTCGAGCTGCAGGCGCGTATCGGCGTCAAGATCGAGAACACGGTCGAGCCCTGGTGCTATGAAGCAACCCGGGACAACATCCGCCACTATGCGCATGGCATCGGCGACGACAATCCGCTGTGGTGCGATCCGGAGTATGCGAAGGGCACCAAATTCGGCGATGTGATCGCCCTGCCGAGCTTCCTGTTCGCCACCAGTCGCATCATCTCCGGCTATGTCGGCGGCCTGCCGGGCGTGCATGCCATGTGGTCGGGTGCCGACTGGACCTGGCACAAGCCGATCCTGCGCAACACGGAAATCCGTACCGAAGCCTGGCTGAAGGATCTGATCCCGCACGAGACCCGCTTTGCAGGCCGCGCGATCCAGCAGATCTATCACGTCAAGTTCTACGACGCGAAGACCGGGGACCTGCTTTCGGAAGCCGACAGCTGGTGCTTCCGCACCGACCGCGACGCGGCTCGGGAAAACGGCACCAAATACACCGAAGTCCGCAACCGGGAACCGCGCGTCTATACCCAGGAAGAGCTGGACAGCTACACCAAATACTATGAACAGGAACAGATCCGCGGTTCGGAGACCCGCTACTGGGACGACGTGGTCGAAGGTGAGGAGCTGCCGACCATGGTCAAGGGCCCGATGACGGTCACCGGCTTCATCGCCTATGCCCAGGGCTGGGGTGGCCTTTATATCCGCGCCAACAAGCTTGCCTGGCAGCTGCAGCAGAAGCACCCCGGTGCCGGCATCAAGAACCGCTTCGGCATTCCCGACTGCCCGGAACGTGTCCATTGGGAAGAGGAATTCGCCCTGATGGTCGGCGCACCGGGCGCCTATGACTACGGCCCGGAACGCACGTCCTGGCTCACTCACCAGATCACCAACTGGATGGGCGACGACGGTTTCCTTGCCAAGGCCAAGTGTCAGGTCCGCCGGCACAACCCGGAAGGTGACATCATCCTGATCAACGGCCATGTCAGCCGCAAGTTCGTGGAAGACGGCAAGCATTTCGTCGAAATCTCGCAACGCGCCGAACAACAGGACGGGGAACTGTCCGCTGTCGGTAGTGCCATCGTGGAGCTGCCAACCCGGTAACACGATGTGCAGGCGGCGGGTCGCCGGAGACCCCGCCGCCACCCTTTCACCAATGGAACGTTACTGGGAGGAGCGGTCCATGGAACGGTTTGAAACCATTTTGAAACGCGTCGAGGATGTCCTGCATGTTCTCGGCTGCGCTGCGCTCGTCCTGATCGCGGTGCTGATCAACGCCGATATTCTCGGCCGGCTGTTTTTCCGCACCCCGCTGCAATTCCAGTTCGAGATGGTGGAATTCTATCTCATGCCGGCGGTCGCGACCCTGTCCCTGTCGCGGGTCTTCCGGGAGAACGGCCATCTGTGCCTGGAGTTCATCTCCCCGCAGACCTTCGGACCGTTCTGGCCCTATGTCCGCATCTTCATGCTGCTGTGTTCGGCCGCCTTCTTTGGCGCCGTGAGCTACATGTCCGGCCGGTTCACGCTCCAGGCCTTTCAACGCGACGAAGTCTATTTCGGCATCATCGACTGGCCGCTCGGCTGGGCCTACCTGTCCGTTCCCCTTGCCTGCTCCGTTCTGACGGTGCGGCTCCTGTTCGAAATCACAAGAAAAAGAAGCGCAGCCAGCGCTCCGGCACTCTGAACCCTTGGAGGAGGAAACATGAAACGACTCGTTACAGGCCTCATGGCTACAATCGCTGGGGCCGCAATCGCCGGAACCGCGCTCGCGGGACTTGGCGTCCTGTCGGCGCAGGCGGAAGAACTCCGGCTGGGCGACTTCCAATCGACCACGCATATCGTGTCCATGGAAGGCACGCAGAAGTGGATGAAACAGGTCGAGGAAATGACCGGCGGAAAGATCACTTTCTCCCATTTCCCGGCGCAGCAGGCCGCTAAATCCAAGGAACTGCTCAGCGCGACCACGAACGGCATCGTGGACGCCGCCCTGATCGGTCCGATCTACAATGCGGAAGTTCTGCCGCTGAATTCGGTCGTGGGCCTGCCCGGCTTCTACACCACCGCCCAGCAGGGCACCGCAGCCCTCCAGAAGATGATGCAGGAAGGCCCGTTGCGGGATGAGATGCTCAATGCCGGTGTCGTCCCGATCTTCGCCTTCGTCCTGCCGCCCTACCAGATCCTGTCGAAAGACAAGCACCTCGGCGGACCGGACGACTGGAAGGGCCTGAATATCCGCACCAGCGGCGCCACCCAGGCCATGGTCGCCCGCGACCTGGGCGCAGCCGGCGTGAGCATCGCAGGTCCGGAAGTCTACACGGCCGTCGAACGGGGCCGTCTCGACGGCGTCCTTTTCCCGCTCGCCTCGGTCCCCGGCTACAATCTTCAGGAAGTGGTCAAACACATCTCCACGAACGGTGCGTTCGGCGGCTACAGCTTCATCCTCGTGGTCCGGCGTGATCTTTTCGAAGGCCTGCCGCAGGAGACGCAGGATGCCATGCTGAAGGCCGGCGCTGAGGTCGCCATGCATGTGGCCAAGGCCCAGGACGATTCCGTCGCGGTCCTGACCCAGAAATGGGCCGAAGACGGCATAGACGTCTACCAGTTCACCGATGAGGAACACGCCGCGATCAACAAGGCGATCTCAACGGTGCGCGAGGAATGGCTCGACCGGATCGGGGGGCGCAATCCGAAAGCCGCCGACGTGGTCGCCCAGTACAGCGAGCTGACAAAAGAATAACGAAAACAGGGTCAAAAGGCGCCGCGGCAGTCTCTTGGAAATCGCCGCGACGCCTTTTGCGTCCCCGGGAGTATTGCAATGCTGTCGTTCTTCGTGGTCGTGGCTCTCATGGCCGCCTTGATGATGATCCGCATGCCGATTGCCTTCGCGGTCGGTTTTTCAGGAACGGTCGGACTGGCCCTTCAACTCGGCCTTCATCCCGCGCTCGCGGTACTGGAGCGCAGCTACTACCACTCGGCGTCGGGGTTCATCCTCGTCGCCATTCCGCTGTTCATCCTCATGGCCCACCTTCTGACCGTGGGGGATGTCACGCGGCGGGCCTTCATCGCCTGCCAGGCCTGGATCGGACATGCCCGGGGCGGCCTCGCCATGGCGGCCGTCGGCGCCTCGGTCCTGCTTGCGGCCCTGATCGGCAGCAGCACCGCTTCGGCCGCGGCCATGGGAACGGCGGCGTTTCCGGAAATGCGCCGCTATGGTTACAGCGACAAACTTGCCTCCGCCGTCATCAGCGTCGGCGGCACCCTGGCCGTCGTGGTCCCGCCCAGCATCGTGCTCGTGGTCTACGGCGTCCTGACGGAGACTTCCATTGGCGCCCTGTTCATCGCCGGCATCCTTCCGGGGCTTCTCACCGCTCTCGGCCTGATCGCGGTGGTCCGGTTTACAGCGGTGACGACCGACGAGGCACCGAAGGGGCCTCCGTTTCAATTCCGCCACGCCATAAGGGAATCCAGCCATATCTGGCCGATCTCGCTTCTGATCCTTCTGGTGATCGGCGCCATCTATGGCGGGCTCGCCTCTCCCTCGGAAGCTGCGGCCTTCGGCGTTCTGGGGGCGCTGGTTCTGGGCGTCCTGCAGCGAACGATCAATGCAAAGGGTTTTTCGAGCGCGGTGAGTTCGGCGATCAAGTCGACGGTGATGATCGTCGCCATCATCGCCTGCTCGGCAATTTTCGCGAATTACCTCGCCTTCACGCGGGTCACGCATACGATCCTCGACGTGGTCAACGGCTCCGACCTGCCACGCTACGTCATCCTGTTGCTGGTCGTCCTCGTGCTTCTCCTGATGGGCATGCTCATGGACCAGCTCGCGATCCTGTCACTGACCATGCCGCTCGCCTTTCCCGCGATCATGGCCATGAACTTCGATCCGGTTTGGTTCGGCATCATCGTGACCAAGACGGTGGAGATCGGTCTTCTCACGCCGCCTCTCGGCCTAAACGCCTATATTGCCGCCGGCCAGACAAAAGTCCCGCTGGGGACCGTGTTCAGGGGACTGGTCCCGTTCATCATCATCGATGTGGTCATATTGGGTATCCTGATCGCCTTTCCCGAGATCACTTTGTTCCTGCCGAGTCTCATGAACTGAACCGGCTTCGCTCTTCCCGCCCTTGACGACCATGGTCCTTTATGCGGATGGTCCATCCGTCCATTGGCCTTGGGAGAGGGCCCCTGAAGGTGGCACCGGTGGGCTGAAAAGACATTTGCCGACGACCGTCTTTGGCAAATGGGCATAAATCGGGAGGAGTTCGGAGCATGTCCTTTTCAGAGGAATTGGTGGATCGTCTGGCTATCCGGGACCTGGTGGAGAACTGGGCCGTGTGGCGCGACGCCTGTGACTGGAAGCGGTTCCGGACCGTGTGGCACGACGACGGTGTCATGCAGGCCACCTGGTTCCAGGGAACGGCGGATGAATTCATCGCCGTCAGCGAATCCGGCTTTCAAAAAGGCGTTCGCATCCTGCATTTCCTCGGCGGGTACCTCGATCGAGCTCAGCGGCAACCGGGCCATCGCCCAGACCAAGATGACCATCAGCCAACGGGCGGAAGTGGAAGGTGTGCTGTGCGACGTGGTCTGCACCGGCCGTTTCTACGATTTCATCGAAAAGCGGGAGGGCAAATGGGGCCTGGTCCTGCGCCAGCCGATCTACGAGAAGGACAGGCTCGACCCGATCGACCCGACCAAGGCGCCGAAGCTCGACCCACAGGTCCTCGCCTCCTTCCCCGAAGGATACAGGCATCTCGCCTACCTGCAGGCGGGGATCGGCTACAAGGTGAAACCGGATATGCCCGGCCTCTATGGCCCCGAAGTCGAGGCGCTTTATGCCCGCGGCGAAACTTGGCTGTCGGGCGGTCCGGCTGTTTAGCGCTTACTCGGACAACACCTGAAGATAGACAAGCATGACCGCCTTCATTTCAGGCTGTATGCTGGTCGCGAAACCGTAATCGCCAACACTGTCCTTGCCGTCATGAAAATTGCCATCCTAGACGACTATTTCGACACCCTGAGGACCCTGCCCTGCTTTTCGAAGCTGGAGGGCCACGATGTCACGGTCTTCACCGACCATGTCCAGGAAGCCGGCGCTTTGGCTGAACGGCTGTCCGGCTTCGATGCGCTCGTCCTCTTCCGTGAACGCACCAGGATCACCGGCGAACTTCTCGACCGGTTGCCGAACCTGAAGGTCATCAGCCAGCGCAGCGTCTATCCGCATGTCGACGTCGAAGGCTGCACACGGAACGGCATTCTCCTGTGCTCCAATATGCATGCGGACACGCCGTCCTATGCGGCAGCGGAAATGACATGGGCGCTGATCCTTACAAGCGCACGCCAGATCCCGCAGCAGAACGCCTCGCTGAAGGCGGGCAAGTGGCAGATGGGCGTCGGCAAGACCCTGCGCGGCCGCACCCTCGGCGTCTACGGCTATGGCCGGATCGGCAAGGTTGTCGCAGGCTACGGCAAGGCCTTCGGCATGAAGGTCAATTTCTGGGCGTCGGAAGGGTCGCGCAAGCGGGCCACCGAGGACGGCGAGACGGTCGCGGCCTCGCGGGAGGCCTTTTTCGCCGAAGCCGATGTCGTCACGGTGCATGTGCGCATGAAGCCGGAAACGAAGGGCCTGATCACCGCCGCCGACCTGGCATGCATGAAACCCACGGCCCTGTTCGTGAACACGTCGCGCGCGGGGCTTGTGGAACAAGGCGCCCTGCTCGCCGCCCTCAATAACGGCAGACCCGGCTTTGCCGCTGTCGACGTCTTCGACACGGAACCGGTCACCGATCCGGCCGATCCACTCGTGCATCATCCGAACCTCATCGGAACGCCGCATATCGGCTTCGTCACCGAAGACGAATACGACCTGCAGTTTGCCGATATCTTCGACCAGATCGTCGCCTATGACAAAGGCGCGCCGATCAACATGATCAATCCGGAAGTCTGGACTTAGAGCATCGGTTTCCCGTCAGGCGGTTCGGAACCTGCGCCCAGCCGACGTAACGACTGTTTTCCCGAGGTGTCAGAGTTCGTAAAGAACCTGGGCGGCGCGCACCGCCGCCGAGGCGCGGTTCTCGACGCCGAGCTTCTGGTAGATCTGCTCCAGATGCTTGTTCACCGTGCGCGGGGACAGGCCGAGGATCTCGCCAATATCCCGGTTCGCCTTGCCCTTGGCGATCCACAGCAGCACGTCCGCCTCGCGCGCGGTCAGACCGAAATGTTCCTGCAGCACGTCCGTCTGGTTCGGATGATCGCTGGTCGTCATCCGGAACAGATATTCATCGGGCCCCACGGAGCCGAGATACTGCATCTGCAGGTTCAGTTCCCCGCCCGGGTTGAGCGCGAACGGATCGAGACGGGCCGACGAGGCGCTTTCCTCCCGGCCGAGCCAGTCGCCCAGCGCGCCGGCAATTTCCTTCAATAGTGCTTCACCGCTCGGCGTGGTGCCGACAAGCTGGTGTGTCTGCGGCGTCGACCAGTGCAGGTCACCATCGCGGGAGACTGCCAGCAGGTGCCGGCCGGCGGCATCGAGCGCGATCCTTGCGCTTTGCACCGAACGGGAATTGGCCAAGTGAACGCGGATGCGCGCCTGAAGCTCGTCGATGTTGATCGGCTTGGTCAGAAAATCGACCCCGCCGGATTCCAGCGCATGGACGATGTGTTCGGTCTCGCTCAGGCCGGTCATGAAGATCACCGGCACATGCTGAAGATGGGCCTTGGCCTTGATCTGCTCACAGGTCTCGAACCCGGACAATCCGGGCATGATGGCATCCATCAGGATCATGTCCGGTGTGACCCGGTCGGCAACGGACAGGGCCGCGGCACCGCTGGTGGCGACCAGAACGGTGACGCCGGCATTTTCCAGGGCCTGGGTCAGAAAGCCCAGGGTTTCCGGTGAGTCGTCAACGACCAGGACAATGTCGCGCTGCTTTTCAGTCATCGGCGGCAAGTCCTTCCAGGACCTTGGTGTAGCTGTCGAAATCGAACTGTTTCAGGTGCCCGCGCAAGGCGGTGACCAGCGGACCGTTTTCCGGATTGTCGGAAAGCTCGGCAAGCTTGGCCTCGATTCCATGGATATAGCCGATTTCACCGAGGCTGATCAGTTCGCGAACATGATTGTTCCCCGGATTGATGACCGGACTGTCCGCGTCATGGCCGTTGGCCTCCGGTTTGGCCTTCACGTCGTCGCCGGTCCAGGTCAGATCCAGATGCTTCTGGATCTTGTCCAGGAGCTGGCGCAGATCGAACGGCTTGGCCAGGGTATCATCGTGCAGGCTCGGCCCATCCGGCCGAAGGGCCTGATCGCCGATGTTGGCCGACAGCATGATTACAGGCTGGTCTACACCGTCCTCGCGCAAACGCCGGACGAGTTCCCAGCCGTTCATGCCCGGCATCAGGATATCGACCAGGAACAGATCCACTCCGGCTTCACCAACCGTTTCCAGGCACGCTGCGCCACTTTCCGCTTCCATAAGGTCGAAGCCGAGCGGTGTCAGGATTTCACGGATCAGCGCCCTGTGGTCCGGGTTGTCGTCAACAACGGCAATGGTGCGGCGTTCACCCGCATAGCCGCGGATCCGCTGTTCCGGTGGCCGGACCTTCACCGGCCGCGCCACTTCAGCCAGCATCAGCCGGACCTCGAAAGCACTCCCCTTGCCCGGTTCGCTGGACAGCGCGATCGCGCCGCCGAGGGTTTCGGCCAGGAGCTTGGTGATCGTGAGACCCAGCCCCAGGCCCGGTGTCCGCTTGATTTTCTCGTCCTCGCTCCGGCCAAACGGCTCAAAAATCTTGGTCTGCTCGGAAAGCGGGATGCCCGGACCGGTGTCGGTGACGGTAAAGGTTGCAACCTGGGACCGGTAGCCGACGTTAAAGCTGACCTTGCCCGTATCGGTGAACTTGATCGCATTGGACAGGAGGTTCACCAGGATCTGGCGCAGACGCTTTTCATCGGTACGCACATAGATCGGCAGGTTCTTGGCCTTGGTGAACTCGAAACCAAGCCCCCTGGCCGCCGCCTGCATCCTGAACATATCCACGATCTGATCGAGGAACTCGTGGATGTTGACCTCGTTGGAATAGACCTGCAGGCGCCCGGCTTCGATCCGGGAAATGTCGAGCAGTCCATCGATCAGACCGGAGAGATGCTCCGCGCTCCGGCGGATCGTACTGACATTGGCCTTGCGGCTTTCCGGCAGGGCGTCGTCGCGTTCCAGAACCTGGGCATAACCAAGCACCGCGTTGAGTGGCGTGCGCAATTCGTGCGACAGGCCGACTACATAGCGGCTCTTGGCGAAGTTCGCGGCTTCCGCGTCCTCCTTTGCCTTCTGCAGGGCCGCATCGGTGACCCGGTGGGCATCGATTTCCTTTTGCAGGAGCGCGTTCTGGCGGGCCGACTCTTCTTCCGCGACACGCCTTGTGTCATGGGCAAGCACCAGGAACCAGGTTGAGATCCCGGCGGCCACGGCGAACACGAAAAAGATCAGCGCCACGGTCTGGCCGATGATCACGGCTGAGTCCGGGAACCGGTCCGCCGCCTGATTGTAGATGACCCAGAGCACGAAACCGATTGCCGTGATCGAGGGCACCACGGTCAGGGCATAACGGCCTAGCCGCGTGTTCAGATGGGCAATCGTCCGCTCCGACAGGAACTTCGCGGCGACCATTCCCACTTGATGGTTGATGCGTGCCTTCGGCTTGCACAGATCGTGGCAGCGGGCATCCAGCGAACAGCACAGCGAGCAGATCGGCGCCTGGTAGGCCGGGCAATAGGCCATGTCTTCCGGTTCGAACGGATTTTCGCAGATCGAACAGGCGATCGTGTCGGCATTCTGCCAGCTCTTGCGGGGCTTGCGCGCCAGGTAGAAGCGCCCCTTGGTCAGAGCCGCGATCGCCGGCACGGCAACGAAGGCCACGCCCATGGCGATGAAGGTGGACAGGGCTGCCGCTTCCTTACCGAAATAGCCGTAATAAGCGACCAGGGACAGGACAGCGGCGAGCACCATGCCGCCAGTGCCCACCGGATTGATGTCGAACAGGTGAGCGCGCTTGAACTCGATGCCAGGAGGCGACAGGCCCAGCGGCTTGTTGATGAAGAGATCGGCGGAAATGGCGCTGAGCCAGGCCATGGCGACGATGGAAAAGACGCCCAGCGTTTCTTCCAGCAGCTTGTAGATACCGAGCTCCATCAGAAGCAGGGCGATGCCGACGTTGAACACCAGCCAGACAACCCGTCCCGGATGGCTGTGGGTCAGGCGGGAAAAGAAGTTCGACCAGGCCAGAGAGCCGGCATAGGCGTTCATGACGTTGATCTTGAGCTGCGAGACAACCACGAAGGCGACCATCAGCAACATCGCCAGCTGTTCCGATGGGATCATGTAGCCGAAGGCAACCGCATACATGCGCGACGGCTCATCGGCGTGCTCCACCGGAACCCCTGCCGAGAGCACAAGGACGGCAAGGAAAGACCCGGCCAGCATTTTCGGCGCGCCGAGCACGACCCAACCGGGTCCGGCGAGAAACAGGGCAAGCTTGTGCCGCTTACGGGCAAAATCCTGTGCCGGCAGGAAACGCAGGAAGTCGACCTGCTCGCCGATCTGCGCCATCAGCGCCAGGATGACCGCCGAGGCCGCACCGAAGCTGATCAGGTTGAGGTCTGAAAAGCCAGGGCCTGCTGCTTTCACCGCTCCGGTCGCATGATCAACCCCGCCGAAGCCGAACCACGCGCCGACCGCCTGCCAGTCGGAAAAGGCGATCACGATGAACGGCAGGATGTTGAGCACGATCCAGAACGGCTGGGTGATCAGCTGGAACCGACTGATCAGGGTGATGCCGTGGGTGACGAGCGGGATCACCGCCACCGCCGAAATGATGTAGCCGATCCACAGCGGCACGCCGAACGCGTACTCCAGCGCGCCGGACATGATCGAGGCTTCGATGGCGAACAGGATGAAGGTGAAGCTGGCGTATATCAGCGACGTGATCGTCGACCCGATGTAGCCGAAACCAGCACCGCGGGTGAGCAGATCGATATCGACGCCATGGCGCATGGCATACCGGCTGATCGGAATGCCTATGAACAGAAGGACGATGCTTCCGACCAGGATCGCGACAAAGGCATTGACCGTTCCGTAGGACAGCGTGATCGCGCCGCCGATCGCCTCGAGCGCCAGGAAGGAAATCGCTCCGATGGCCGTTTGCGAGATCCGGCGCGAGGAGAACCGGCGCGCGCTCTTGGCGGTAAAGCGCAGAGCATAGTCTTCCAGGGTCTGGTTGTTGACCCACTGGTTGTACTGACGCCTGACAGGAATGATGCGTTGGCGTGCGGCCATGCGGGACTTTCGGCACCTTTGAAACGGTTTTGATCGACGACCGGCGGCCTTCGGAGCGGCCTTTACGATGCAAGAAAAGGGCCACGGACCGTTTCCGAACTGATGCAGTTCAGCTTCACGAAACCTGAAGATTCAATGATATCGCCTGTCAGCCGGATATCAGGATCCCTTTGCTAGTTTTCCTGTCAGCGCCGGGGGACAGAGGCGCACCACGAAAGAAGACCAGCGAAAGGGATCGGAAAGATGAAAAAGACACTTACAGCACTCGCAACAATACTTGTCCTCAGCCACGGATCCACTGCGATGGCCTGGAGCCTCAGCGATGCGATCAAAGGGGACTTCTCCGGAGCCAGCACAAACTCCAGTCGGGATGACAACGACAATGCGGTCAGCGGCACCCACGACAACGATGAACGCGCCGGCCATGACGCAAACGACGACAACGGCTCCAGCGGACATGACAGTGGCGAACATGGCGGCTCTGGTGGCGGTAGCGATCACGATAGCGGCAGTGACCATGATGGCGGCAGCGACCACGATGGCGGCGGCGATAGCGATGGTGGCGACAGCGACGGCGGCGATCACGACTGACCGGAAAGCCCCGAGACGTTGCCCCCCTTGGAGCAGCCGGTCTCTGTAAAGACCGGCTGCCGATTCTGCGATGGGCCGGAGCCCCGCGCATCCGTTTTGGGGAAACCTCGATCGAAACAACCCACTCCTATAAAAGAATATTCCGTTCGCCCGTCAGCGCCATAAGATTTGATCAATTATTGCCCACATGCCTAATTATTGATCATTTTCAGTATTGATGCGGCTGATCGGCAGCCTCCCGATAGCCCCGGCGTCCAGTCGGGTGCCGCTTTTCTGACCCTCGTAAATTCTCGGGAGGTCCGTCGCATGCGCATTTTGCGCAAAAGGCGCAAGCGGCTACGTCATTCGACGTATGTTGCGCTGCGGCAACTCCCCTCACGATCCTTCTCCGACGGCGGCTAGTCGGCCTGCCGCAGTGCTTCCACAGGGATCACACAGAGGGGAACATCATGAAAACCAAACTGACAGGCCTGGCGCTCGCCGGGTTGATGGCGTCCACCATGTTCAGCGGCGCATATGCGGCAGACGACACGATCAAGGTCGGCATTCTGCATTCGCTCTCCGGCACCATGGCCATTTCCGAGACCACTCTGAAAGACGCCATGCTGATGCTCATCGAAGAGCAGAACAAGAAGGGCGGTCTGCTCGGCAAGAAACTCGAAGCCGTCGTTGTCGACCCGGCTTCCGATTGGCCGCTGTTCGCCGAAAAAGCGCGCGAACTGGTCGAAGTCAACAAGGTTTCCGCCGTGTTCGGCTGCTGGACCTCCGTGTCGCGCAAGTCCGTCCTGCCGGTGTTCGAAGAACTGAACTCGCTGCTGTTCTACCCGGTCCAGTACGAAGGTGAAGAATCCCAGCGCAACGTGTTCTACACGGGTGCGGCTCCGAACCAGCAGGCCATTCCGGCCGTAGACTATCTGATGGAAAACGAAGGCGTCGAGCGCTGGGTTCTGGCCGGTACCGACTACGTCTATCCGCGCACGACCAACAAGATCCTCGAAGCCTACCTGAAGGCCAAGGGCGTCGCTGAAGAAGACATCATGATCAACTACACGCCGTTCGGTCATTCCGACTGGCAGACGATCGTGTCCGACGTCAAGACCTTCGGCTCCGCAGGCAAGAAGACGGCCGTGGTCTCCACCATCAACGGCGACGCCAACGTCCCGTTCTACAAGGAACTCGGCAACCAGGGCATCAAGGCCGAAGATATCCCGGTCGTGGCCTTCTCCGTGGGTGAAGAGGAACTCGCCGGTCTCGACACCGGTCCGCTCGTCGGCCACCTGGCTGCCTGGAACTATTTCCAGTCCGCCGACACCGACGTCAACGCCGAGTTCATCGACACCTGGCACGCGTTCATCAAGGACGACAAGCGCGTGACCAACGACCCGATGGAAGCCCACTACATCGGCTTCAACATGTGGGTGAAGGCCGTTGAAAAGGCCGGCTCCACCGATCCGGATGCGGTCATCGACGCCATTGTCGGCGTGTCCGTGCCGAACCTGACCGGCGGCTACTCGGCCATGATGCCGAACCACCACATCACCAAGCCGGTTCTGATCGGCGAGATCCAGGACGACGGCCAGTTCGAAACCGTGTGGGAAACCTCCGGCCTGGTCGCCGGCGATGCATGGTCCGATTACCTGGATGGCTCCAAGGACCTGATCTCCGATTGGCGCGCACCGCTGTCCTGCGGCAACTTCAACACCGCCACCGGCAAGTGCGGCGGTTCCGGCTCCTAAGTCCCGGCAAACGAACGGAGGCGGACCGGTCTGGCCCGCCTCCTGCATCTCTTCCCGGCACCCTGTCGGGATAAACAGACAGACAAACGCGGTGGACCATGTCCTTTTTCAGATCGTTTGCCCAGCTCAGATCTCTTGCCCTTGTCGTCGGATTGCTCCTTCTCTCGCTTAACACCGGATCCAATCCGGCTTCGGCACAGGACGATATCGAAAGCCTGCGTCCGCTCATCAATGCGCTCGCGGAAGGCAAATACAAGGAAACCGAAAAGCAGATCGGCGATCTGGCCGCAACGGGGAACCCTGCGGTTGCCTCGGCACTGGAAGCTCTCTCAGATGGCGACCTTTATTTCAGGAAGTCTGACAATCAGGTTTTCATGACCAAGAAGTCCGGCAAGGGCTACGCACTGACCGACCCGCTCACGCTCGAAAGCGCGGGCGAAGCAGGCAAGCGCGAAGTCAGCAAGATCAAGGTCAACAACAGTCTGCGCCGGGTCATCCGGTCGGCGCTCGGCTCCCTGACGCTGATGGCCGCGGACCCCAAGGTCCGCAAGGCCGCCGCGGAAGCCGTGTTCAAGGCCAAGGATCCCGATGCCATCGAAAGTCTCGATACCGCGATTGAAAAGGAGACGAATGATGAAGTCCGTATGGTCATGGAACAGGCCCGGGCCGCGGCCGTTCTTAATTCCGACCGCAGTGACGGTGAAAAACTCCAAGCCGTCCAAGTCCTGAGCGACATGGGCAACAGGGACGCCCTGTCCCTTTTGATCGGTGTTCGCGACAGCGCTACGGGAGAGCTGCAGACAGCAGCCGCGAGCGCGGTGAAGCGGATCGAGAAGTCGCTGGCGCTCTGGGACAATGCCCAGAACATCTGGTACGGCCTTTCGCTCGGCTCCGTGCTGCTCTTGGCCGCCATCGGCCTGGCTATCACCTTCGGCGTCATGGGCGTCATCAACATGGCTCATGGCGAAATGGTCATGATCGGCGCCTACGTCACCTTCGTGGTGCAGGAGATGATCCGCACCTCCGCGCCCGGCCTGTTCGACTATTCGCTGCTGATCGCGCTCCCGTTGGCCTTCCTCGTTTCCGGCGCCATCGGTGTCGGCATCGAACGCGGCATCATCCGCTGGCTCTACGGCCGCCCGCTTGAAACGCTGCTGGCCACCTGGGGCCTGTCCCTGATCCTGCAGCAGGCGGTGCGGTCGCTCTTCGGCCCGACCAACCGGGAAGTCGGCAACCCGGACTGGATGTCCGGCGCCTTCGAGATCGGCCAGATGACCATCACTTACAACCGCATGTGGATCATCGTGTTCTCGCTTGCCGTGTTCGTCGGCCTGATGCTGGTCCTCAAGAAGACGCCCTTCGGCCTCTATACGCGGGCCGTCACCCAGAACCGGCGCATGGCCGCCTCCATGGGCATCCGCACCCCCTGGATCGATGCGCTGACCTTCGGCCTCGGCTCGGGCATTGCCGGGATCGCCGGTGTGGCCCTCAGCCAGATCGACAACGTGTCGCCCAACCTCGGTCAGGGCTACATCATCGACAGCTTCATGGTCGTGGTCTTCGGCGGGGTCGGCAATCTCTGGGGTACGCTGGTCGGCGCCATGACGCTCGGTGTGGTCAACAAGTTCCTTGAGCCCTATGCCGGAGCCGTGCTCGGCAAGATCTTCGTGCTCGTCTTCATCATCCTCTTTATCCAGAAGCGTCCAAGGGGCCTGTTCGCCCTCAAGGGCCGGGCAGTCGAAGCATGATGACCTCGTTTCTCTTCCGGGCGCTCGACGCCAGGGCCGGTCTGTTCCTGATCATCCTTCTGGGACTGACCGTCGCAATCCCGGCATCGAACCTGCTCCTGCCGGAAACCAGCCCGCTGCATGTTCCGACCTACGCGGTCACGCTGATGGGCAAGTATCTGACCTATGCGCTGCTCGCCCTGTCGGTCGATCTGGTCTGGGGTTACTGCGGCATTCTCTCGCTCGGCCACGGCGCCTTCTTCGCGCTTGGCGGCTATGCCATGGGCATGTACCTGATGCGCCAGATCGGCACCCGCGGCGTTTACGGCGACCCGATCCTGCCGGATTTCATGGTGTTCCTGAACTGGAAGGAACTGCCCTGGTACTGGTACGGTTTCGACATGTTCCCGTTCGCGGCGATCATGGTGTTGTTCGTGCCGGGCCTGCTCGCCTTCGTCTTCGGCTGGTTCGCCTTCCGCTCGCGGGTCACCGGCGTCTATCTGTCGATCATCACCCAGGCACTGACCTATGCGCTGCTGCTGGCCTTTTTCCGCAATGACATGGGCTTTGGCGGCAACAACGGCCTGACCGACTTCAAGGATATTCTCGGTTTCGACGTGCAGGCGGACAGCACCCGCGCCGGCCTGTTCATCGCCTCCGGGCTGGCTCTCGCCCTTTGCTTCCTGCTCTGCCGCGCGCTGACCCGGTCAAAGCTCGGTAAGGTGTTGGTCGCGGTGCGCGATGCGGAAAGCCGGACGCGTTTCCTCGGCTACAGGGTGGAGCATTACAAGCTGTTCGTGTGGACCATCTCGGCCATGATGGCCGGCATCGCGGGCGCCCTCTACGTACCCCAGGTCGGCATTATCAACCCGGGCGAGTTCTCGCCGGCCAACTCCATCGAAGTGGTAATCTGGGTGGCCGTCGGCGGACGCGGAACCCTGATCGGTCCGATCATCGGCGCCGTGCTGGTCAACTTCGCCAAGACCTGGTTCACCGCTGCCCTACCCGATATCTGGCTGTTTGCCCTCGGCGGCCTGTTCCTCGGGGTGACCCTGTTCCTGCCCAAGGGCATCGTCGGCACCGTCTCCCAGGGCTGGAGCGCGCTGCGCCAACGGTCCGCGTCGGCCGCCTACGAAGCCGGATCGGACGAACCGCCGAGCCTGCCACCCAACAGCCCTGCCGCGCCTTCCAACGTCTCCCGCAAGACGGGGACGCCGGACGCCTCGCCTCAACCTGCGGAGTGACAGCATGAGCCGCCAATCCAGCCTGCTTTATCTCGACGGCGTGTCGGTGTCCTTCGACGGCTTCAAGGCACTGAACGAGTTGTCCCTGGTCATCGCTCCGGGGGAAATGCGTGCGATTATCGGACCGAACGGTGCCGGCAAGACGACCATGATGGATGTCATCACAGGCAAAACCCGCCCCGATAGCGGCGAAGTCTTTTTCAACGGCGTGGTCGATCTGACCGGCGAGGACGAGGCCGCAATCGCCGAGCTTGGAATCGGTCGCAAGTTCCAGAAGCCGACCGTGTTTGAAAGCCATACGGTCTGGGACAATCTGGAACTTGCCCTGAAGGCTCCACGCGGACCGTTCGCCACCCTGTTTCACGTCATCACCGGCGGCGAGAAGAAACGGATCGAGGACCTGCTGGAACTGATCCGGCTCGGCGACAAGCGAAGCGAGCTGGCGGCCAACCTTTCCCACGGCCAGAAGCAATGGCTGGAAATCGGCATGCTGCTCGCCCAGGACCCGAAGCTCCTGCTGGTGGACGAACCGGCCGCCGGCATGACCGACGCCGAAACGGCGGAAACCGCGGAACTTCTGAAAGACATTGCCCAGACCCATTCCGTCGTCGTCGTGGAACATGACATGACCTTCGTGCGCTCGCTCGGGGTCAAGGTCACCGTGCTTCACGAGGGTTCGGTTCTGGCCGAAGGGTCGCTTGATCATGTCTCCGCCGACGAACGGGTCGTCGAAGTCTATCTGGGCCGGTGAGGAAAACCCATGCTGAGCGTTGAAAACATCGATCTCTACTATGGCGCGGCGCAGGCCCTGAAGGGTGTCTCGCTCAAGGCCGAGGTCGGCAAGGTCACCTGCCTCATGGGCCGCAACGGCGTCGGCAAGACCTCGACCCTGCGCGCGGTCGTCGGCCAGCATCCGGTCAGCTCCGGCAAGATCGTGTGGAACGGCGAGGACGTGTCGCGGCTCGCGCCCCATGCCCGGGCCAAGCGCGGAATCGCTGTCGTGCCCCAGGGCCGGGAGATCTTTCCGTTGCTCTCGGTGAAGGAAAACCTGGAAACCGGCTATGCCTGCGTCCCGCGCAAGGACCGCAAGATCCCGGAGACCATCTTCGAGCTGTTCCCGGTTCTCAAATCCATGCTTTCGCGCCGGGGCGGCGACCTGTCCGGCGGCCAGCAGCAGCAACTGGCGATTGCCCGGGCGCTGATCACCCGACCGAAGCTGCTCGTGCTCGACGAGCCGACCGAAGGCATTCAGCCCTCGATCATCAAGGATATCGGCCGGGCCATCGAATGGCTGCGGGAACAGGGCGATATGGCGATTGTTCTTGTCGAGCAGTATTTCGAATTCGCCCGGGATCTCGCAGACGATTTCGCGGTCATGGACCGGGGAGAAATCGTCATGGCAGGCGCACGCGCCGACCTTGACGAAACAAAGGTGCGCCAGCATCTGACGGTCTGATCCTTAATACCTGCGGCCAAAAGGACGCAGGGCTTTCGGCGGCGGGTTTCAGTTGATAGGGTCCGGGGCATCGCCCTCCCCTATCCGCTCGAGATCTTCCATGACCGAACCGCTTTCCCCTTCCGAAATCGACCGCATCAAACAGGCCGTCGAGGCCAATTTCGAGACGCAGGTTTCCTTTCTCCAGGATCTCGTTCGGGCCGCGTCGCTCAGGGGCGAGGAAGCCGAAGTCCAGACACTCGTTGCAAGAGCTCTGGTCGACCGCCGGTATGATGTCGAACGCTTCGGCGTCGACCCGCAGGCCGTCGACGATCATCCGGCCTATTCCCCGGCGACTATCGACTACGCGGACACCTTCAACGTGTCGGGCATGAAGATGCCGAAGGCGCAAAAGGGCAAGTCCCTGATCCTGAATGCCCATACGGATGTGGTGCCGACCGCCGATCCGTCCGCCTGGACCTATCCGCCGTTTTCCGCCACCCGGGACGGCGACTGGCTCTACGGCCGTGGCGCCGGCGACATGAAAGCCGGACTGGTTGCCAATATCTTTGCCGTCGATGCGATCGAAGCCGCCGGCTTCCGGCTGACCGCTCCGCTGCAGATCCAGTCCGTGGTCGACGAGGAAACCACCGGTAACGGGGCAGCCGCCGCCATCCATCGCGGCTACACGGCCGATGCCGTGCTTATCCCCGAACCGACCGACGAGCAGCTCGTCTTCGCAAATTCCGGCGTGATCAAGTTCAAGATCACCACCCGGGGTGTGCCCGCCCATCCGCGCGATCCGGACTCCGGCCTCAGCGCCATCGATGCCGCCATTCAACTCATCGCTCATCTGAAGGGCATTGAGAAGACGTGGAACGAGGAACGGCACAAACATCCCGGTTTTGAAAACCTGCGGAACCCGGCAAGCCTGAACGTCGGCACCATTTCCGGTGGCGAGTGGCCCTCGTCCGTTCCCTTCGCCTGCGTCTTCGAAGGCCGGATCGGCTTCTTTCCCGGCGGGGACCCGTGGGAGCGGGCCAAGGAAGTGGAAGACAGCATTGCCGCTCTCATGGCCAAGGATGCCCGCCTTGCCCGCTCCGCGCCGACGGTGGAATGGGTCGGCACGATGCAGGCCGGGTATCGCCTGGCCGACACCTCACCGGCGGAGGAAGCCCTTCAGACGGCCCATGGCCTGGTGCACAACGATACCCTCGCCCGCTATATCATGGCCTGCTACCTGGATGGCGCGCTGTTCGCCAATCACGCAGGCATACCCGCGCTGACATATGGCCCCGCAGCGGAGAACATCCACGGCATCGACGAGCGCGTGAACCTGTCATCCCTCAAGCGGGTCACGGAGACCATCGCTCTGTTTGCCGCCGGCTGGTGCGGCATCGAGCCCGCGTGACCCCTTGCGCTGTCGCATCCCCCTTCGACGTATTTGATAATGCAAGTAGATGGCGCTAAGGAAACGCAAGATTTTCATGCTAATGCAATCGAAAGCTGTTAGCTGACCCGCCTGATGAAGACACAAAATACGGCGATTTATCGCTGTTTCCTTTGAAGACTGGAATACACAATGCGCGTTGCAATGATTGGCACTGGCTATGTCGGCCTCGTATCCGGAGCCTGCTTTGCCGATTTCGGCCACGTAGTCACCTGCATCGACAAGGATGCGAGAAAGATCGACGCCCTGAACAATGGCGAGATCCCGATCTACGAGCCGGGCCTTAAGGATCTGGTGGCAAAGAACGTCCGGGAAGAACGCCTATACTTCACCACCGACGCCAGCGAAGCGGTCCGTAAAGCCGATGCCGTCTTCATCGCCGTGGGAACGCCCGCCCGCCGGGGCGACGGTTATGCGGACCTGACTTACGTCTATGATGCCGCTCGTGAAATCGCCGGTTTGATCGAAGGGTTCACGGTCATCGTCACCAAGTCGACCGTGCCGGTCGGCACCGGGGATGAAGTGGAAGCGATCATCCGGGAAACCAATCCGGATGCGAAATTCGCGGTCGTCTCCAATCCGGAGTTCCTGCGCGAAGGTGCTGCCATCAGCGATTTCAAACGGCCGGACCGGGTCGTTGTCGGCACCGACAGCGAGGAAGCCGCCAAGGTCATGCACGAACTCTACCGGCCGCTCTACCTCAACGAGACGCCGATCGTCGTCACCCAACGCCGGACGTCGGAACTGATCAAGTATGCCGCGAACGCCTTTCTTGCCGTCAAGATCACGTTCATCAACGAGATTGCCGATCTTTGCGAAAACGTTGGCGCCAATGTCCAGGAAGTCTCCCGTGCAATCGGTCTCGATAACCGGATCGGCGGCAAGTTCCTGCACGCCGGACCCGGCTACGGCGGCTCCTGCTTTCCCAAGGATACCCTGGCCCTTTCCAGAACCGGTCAGGACGCGGGAGCGGCGCTGAAAATCGTCAATGCGGTCATCGAAGTGAATGCTGCACGCAAGAAGAAGATGGCCGACAAGGTCATCGATTTCCTGGGCGGCGACGTGGCCGGCAAATCGATCGCCCTGCTGGGCCTCGCCTTCAAGCCCAACACCGACGACATGCGCGACGCCCCGTCCATCGATATCGTTGCCAAGCTCCAGGAGGCTGGCGCGACCGTTCGGGCCTACGACCCCGCCAGCATGGAAGAAGCTGGGCACATCATGAAGGACGTCTTGTTCTGTGACGGTCCGTACCATGCCATCGAAAACGCCGACGCGCTGGTGATCGTCACCGAATGGGACCAGTTCCGGGCGCTGGATCTGGAGCGGGTCAAGGCAACGTTGAAGTCACCGAACATCATCGATCTGCGCAACATCTACGACACTGATGACATGCGGGAGCGCGGCTTCAACTACACAAGCGTGGGCCGCGCTTACTAGATCGCACAAAGCGCCTGAGGGTCTGCTCCCTCTTGGCTTCGCGTGAATTTATCTCTCCAACGCCTCCCCGCCACATGGCGGGGAGGCGAAATTAATTGACTGGTCTATAAATTTTCCGCCAGACCGGCATTAACCCTTTGTAAACCTTTCACTGGCGCAACCTGGAAGAGAAAACTAGATTTAAAAGCAGACAACTATTTCGTATTGCGTATTTAAAGAGTGTCTGCCATGTCTCAGGAAGCTGTTCCCTATAAGGCGGAGCCCAAGACCGCGAATGGACGGCCTAACGCCGCAAAGTCCGACACGCCGGTCCGGTTCTCAGAGGCTCGATTTCCGAAGTCGCAATTGCGCGGCCTTAACATCCGCCGCTCTCTGGCCGGCCTCACCCCCGCCCCGTCGATCATTCGCCGGATTATCGCAAGCAATCAGGAGATACCGGGGGCAGACGTCAACGGTGTTCCACCGACCGATTTCAAGGGCGGGCCGACAAAGGCGGGGCATGCGCTCAAGCGTACAGTCGACATTTTCGGTGCTTCGGCTGGCCTCGTCTTCCTTGCTCCTTTGTTCGTCCTGACAGCGGTAGCGATCAAGGCAAACAGCCAGGGGCCGGTGATCTTCCGGCAAAAGCGCCATGGCGCCAACGGAACCACATTCGAGATCTACAAGTTTCGAACAATGTATGCGGAAAATTGCGACCATTCAGGCGTCAGGCAGACGATCGAAAACGATCCGCGCGTGACCCCGATCGGACGTTTTCTACGCCGAAGCAATTTCGACGAGTTGCCTCAGCTGATCAATATCCTGCGCGGAGAGATGTCCCTGGTTGGGCCGCGTCCGCATGTTCCGGGCATGCTGGCCGCCGGCGTCCCTTACGAGGAACTGGACACGCGCTACATGCGCAGGCACGAGGTCAAGCCGGGCCTGACCGGCCTTGCCCAGGTCAATGGCTACCGGGGCGAAACCACGACCCGTCATGCCGCCCTGATGCGCCTTGAATTTGATCTGGCCTACCTGGAACGCCGCTCCGTCCTGCTGGACTTCAAGATCATTCTCCGGACCGTCACGCAGGAATTCTTCAAGGGTAGCGGATACTGAGGCCGGCGAAGAAACCAACCTAACCGACGAGCTTCATCAGCCGCAGAAAGGCCAGTTCGTAGCCCTGTATTCCGCATCCCGCGATCACGCCGTCCGCGCGCAGGGACACATAGGATTTGTGTCGGAACGGCTCGCGCTTGTGCACGTTCGTGATGTGGATTTCGAACACCGGAAAATCGCAGGCGTTCAGCGCATCCAGAATGGCAACCGACGTATGGGTGAGCGCCGCCGGATTGATAATCAGGCCGCAGGCGCATTCGCGTGCTTCGTGGATCCAGTTGATCAGCTCGTATTCGGCGTTGCTTTGATGGAACCTCAACTCGGCGCCGTGTGCATCTGCAAGAGCACGGCAATTGGCTTCCACATCGCCCAAAGTTTCATGGCCATAGATGGCGGGTTCCCGCTTGCCCAGCAGGTTCAGGTTGGGGCCGTTCAGAACATAAACGATTTTCGACACGACAAACCTCCTCCGGAATAGCGGTCGTATGGATTGTGGACGGCCGGATAATGACGACCGGGCGGCGGCGTCCTTTAGACATGACTCGCCGATTGTTTTCCAGATGCAAGACTACGGGCAGAACGGGAAGTACCAGCTCCCTCAGCCGACGCTGGCGTTCTGATCGGCCTCCGAACCGCCTGGTTGCTGCCCGCCCTGCCAGATCTTCTGACGGTTGCGGATCTCGCGCGGCGCCGGGCCGAAATAGGTGGAGGTCTTGATGAAATCCCGCGGATGCAGGATCACGCTCGACACCCGCTGATAAAGAGCCTTGGCGGAGATCGGCTTGGACAGCAATTCATGGACGCCCAGGCGGCGCGCTTCGACAATCCGGCTCCGCTCGGTATGGGCGGTCACCATGATGATCGGAATATAGGCGAAGGGATTGTTGGGACTGCGGATCATGCGCACCATGTCCGCTCCGTCCAGGATCGGCATGACCCAGTCGAGGATCAGGATATCCGGATTGGCACGGTCCATCGCTTCCAGGCCCGATGCGCCATCTTCGGCTTCGACAATGCGTCGGGCGCCGAAACCCTGCAGCATAGTCCGCAAGATGGTGCGCATGTAGGCACTGTCTTCAACCAGCAAAAATGTCAGCGAGGCAAGATCGAGGCTCACCATTTTTCTCCAGTTTGTACCGGCAAGCTGACAGAAAAGTCTGAAAAGAGGGTTAGTGAACCGAATTCACGGAAAAATGGCCGACCGACACCGAAAATCGCCTTTGATACGGATATATAGTCATTGGCCACACTGCCGAGATTGCTCCGGTCTTCCAATCAGCGGAGTAATCAGGAGACACCCGCGAATGAAACGGCAAACAAAAACATATTTTACCTTACGGTAATATTGACAATAATTCATACTGCGCGACGACCGTTCTTAACCTGCCTTTTAAGGGTGCGGTGTAAATTTTCGACACGCTGGGGTGTAAGTTCAACCTCTCATTTGTCGGCGGGTGTATAGATGTCGAGCAGACAAATTCCGAAAAGTCCGGATAAGCCGCTACCCTTTGTACAGCCCCCTCGTACGCCCGGCGCCTATATGCCGCTGAAGGCAAACTTCCTCCTGCTGTCAGGCATCGCGCTGGTGTTGATAGCAGCCACGATGATTATCGGAACCATGTTCGGCTGAGAACACAGAGCGCCGCGGCAGCCAGTTCCGTCTACGAACCGTTTCGGCTTTGCGAGTGCGGCCGCTCTTCTTCGGGCAGGTCATCATCTTCAAGAATGCGCCACTTGGCCCCTTCCAGATCATCATACTGACCGCTCTTCAGGCTCCACAGGAACGCGCCCAATCCGAGGAGACCAAGGAAAAGCGCGATCGGGATCAGATAGATCAGAACGTCCATTTGGCCATACCCTGTTATTCCGCCCGGCTGTCCGGAAGCTTTTCGCCCCAACGAAGTCTGAGCGCATTTGCCGTCACGGCGATGGAGGAAGCCGACATGGCGACGGCTGCCATCAGCGGCGTGACGAAGCCGGCAACGGCCACAGGCACAGCAATGACATTGTAGAGAGCTGAAATCCAGAGGTTCTGCTCGATCGCCCGACGGGCTTTTTTCGAAATCCGAAGGGTATTTGCCACCGGGGCCAGGCGATCGCCGAGAAAGACGGCATCCGCGGCGGTCTGGCTCAGGTGAACCGCCGTCACGGGGGACAGGGAAACATAGGCGCCCGCAAGCGCCGGGGCGTCGTTGAGACCATCCCCCACCATCAGCACCTTGCGGCCGGCGGCCTTCAGTTCGTCCAAACGGGCAATCTTGTCGCCGGGACGCACCTCAGCCTGCCAGTGTTCGATACCGAGTTCTTCCGCGGCCTCCCTCACCGCGTCCTGCCGGTCGCCGGAAAGGATCTCCAGCAAATAGCCCTGCGCCTTCAGGTCGGCGACGGTTTCGACAGCATCCGGCCGCAGTTTCTGACTGATCGGCAACAGCCTGGCCGGTTCGCTTCCCCACCGGACCGCCAGCAGCGATACGCCCGGATGCTGTGTCAGTACCTTGTGGACCTCGGCATCCTCAACGCCGCAAAACGCCGGACTGCCCAGGCGCAGCGGCTCACCGCCTACCGAGGTCTCAACGCCGGCCCCCGCAGTCTCCGTCACATGATCGAAAGGCACCAGCGCGCCGCTTGCCTGGACCAGTGCCAGAGACAACGGGTGGCGGCTCGATAGCGCCAGACGCCCGGCCAGATGGAGCAGATCGTCCTCCATAGATCCGGCTTCCAGAAGCCGGGGTTCGGCGGACGTGAGCGTTCCGGTCTTGTCGAAGACGATCGTGTCCGCATCCGCCAACCGTTCGATCGCATCGCCTGCATTCAACAACACACCGGAGCGGAACAATTGGCCCGACGCGACCACCTGAACCGCGGGAACGGCCAGCCCGAGCGCGCAGGGACAGGTAATGATAAGCACCGAGATGGCGATCACCAGCGACGGCTGCCAGCCGAAACCCGCCAGCCACCAACCGATGAAGGTCAGCGCCGCAGCGCCATGCACCAGAGGCGCGTACAGCCGGGCGGCCCTGTCGGCGATACGGACATAGGTCGACTTCGCCTGCGCCGCCGCTTCGAGGAGACGGTTCACTTCGTCCAGCAACGTGGCTCCGGAGGCCGCCCTCACGCGCACCTTCAGCGTCCCGTCGCCATTCAGGGTCCCGGCATAGACGTCCGCCCCCTTGCGGACCGGCATCAGAATACTTTCACCGGTCACCAGGCTTTGGTCGATTTCCGACACGCCTTCTTCAACGACACCGTCGACCGGAACCCGTTCGCCGGCGGTGACCAGGACCAGATCGTTTGGCTGCACCTTGGACAGGGGAATTTCTCGGACGCTGCCGTCCGCACCGATGCGGGCGGCGACCTCTGCCTTCAGGGCGGCAATGTTTTCGGCAAAGGAACGGGTCTTGCCGCGCATGTTGTGATCGAGGTAGCGGCCGACCAGCAGAAAGAACAGGAGCATCACCGCAGATTCAAAGTAAACCTCATGCTGATGCTGCATGGTCTGGACGACGGACAGGATGACGGCCAGAAGCACCCCGATCACGATGGGCACGTCCATGTTCATCCGCCCCGCCTTGAGCGCAGAGATCGCGCTCCTGAAAAACGGCCTGCCCGAATAGGCAACTGTCGGCAAGGCGATCAGCGCCGAGATCCAGTGGAAGAAATCCCGTGTTTCCGGGGTGATATCCGTGACGTTTCCCGCCCAGACGGAAACGGACAGGAGCATGATGTTCATGCCCGCGAAACCGGCGACGGCAAGCGCGCGCAGCAATTCCCTGCCATGCCGGTCCAGCCGTTCCCGCTGACTTGCCGGGTCGAACGGATGGGCCTTGTAACCGAGCCGGGACAGGGCCGCGACAATATCATCGGCGCCGGTTTCCTCGCGGACCCAGTCGACGGCAAGTCTCTGATTGGTCAGGTTGACCCGGGCTTTCCGGATGCCCGGCAAGCGGGAGAGCCCGCGTTCGATCTCGCCCATGCAGGCGGCGCAGGTGATGCCTTCCACAGCGAGGTCCATGTGGACGGCGCCATCCTCCGCCGGAGTTACAAAGGCATCCCAATCGCGCATATGGACACTCACTAGCGCCTCGCCGCAGTCTTTAGGTCAGTCCTTGAGGAACAGACGGTTTTCGGAACGGAACACCTGCTCTTCGCCACTTCTGGCCTCCAGGACCAGATACCAGTTTCCAGCCGGTACATCCGAAAGATCGGCACTGTATCGGCCGGAACCCTGATCCTCCAGCATGACGGAAATACTTCCGTCATGCGTCGGGTGCTGCAAGGTTGCGGAGAAGGCGAGACCGGTGAGTGGCGCCTTTGTCTTGTCCAGAGCGGACACCTCCAGATGGGCAGCCGCTTCCGAAGTCCTGAACAATCCGGCATCCACCTCCCAGCCTCGCGCGGCCTGCTCCTTGGCGGTCGCGATAGACTGGTTGTAGGCCTGGCTCGCCGTGTAGGCGCTGTCCACCGTAACGCCGGGGAAGGAGGTCTCGGCAAGCCAGACGAGGACGCCGTTGGCGGCGAAGATAACGCCGAAAAAGCCGAACAGCCATAAGAGCATCGTCTTCCCGGTAAACGTCTTCGGCTGTTGCATGCCGGATCCTGTCGTCATTTCACTCTCCTGAAACGCGCTTGCTAGACCATGTCGCGTTCATTCGCATTCACGAGACATGGTCTCTCTAATTGTTGACGCACCTCTTATTGCGAAAAACCGGTATCCACTTTTTCGCGACGTGCTTTAGGGCGCCTTGAAGTAGTCTTGCGCGGTCACGACCTCACCCATAACCGATTCCGTCAGGCGGAACGTCACGGGCGTGCTCGCAGGCATCTTAACACCCGGGGGCGACGTGACCAGGATGCGCACTTCACGGGTCGTGTCCGGATCGACCCCGATGATCGGGCGGTCCGCGAAGACCGTATCGATACCGACGGCTTCCACCTTCGTGCCTGCAGGCATGCCTTCGACATGCAGCATGAAATGGCGCTCAAGCGGGCGTTTGTTCAGCAGGCGTACGGTGTAGCCGTTGCGCACCGAACCGTCGGACTGGGTGACAAAGATCGGGTTGCGGTCGTGCAGGACATTGATGCCGGCAAAATCGCGGGTCAGCAGCGCAAACAGCATGATTGCACCGACGACAGCTATGACAGCCGCATAGACCACCGTCCGCACGCGGACGATTTCGTAGACCGAATCCTTGCCGTCGATCCGGCGCTGAATGTTCTCGTCCGTATCGTAGGCGATCAGGCCGGTCGGCTTTCCGATCTTGGTCATGACGTTGTCGCAGGCATCGATACACAGGCCGCACTGGATACAGTCGAGCTGCAGCCCCTTGCGAATGTCCACACCCGTCGGACAAACGTGTTCGCACTGGTGGCAATCGATACAGTCGCCGGCCGGAAGCCCCTTGAGAGCCAGCGCCTTGTTCTCCTTGAGCGATCCACGCGGCTCGCCCCGGTCCCAGCGATAGGTGACGTTCAGGGCCTTTTCATCCGTCAGCGCCGCCTGGATCCGCGGCCAGGGGCACATGTAGATGCAGACCTGTTCACGCATATACCCGGCAAGAAGATAGGTCGTGGCCGTCAGGATGCCGATCCACAGATAGGCACTCCAGGGCGCCTGAAAAGTGGCCAGTTCGTAGACGAGGGTCGGTGCGTCGGCGAAGTAAAGCACCCAGGCACCACCGGTCCACCAGGCGATCATCAGCCAGAAGAAATGCTTGATGACCCGGCGGACGATCTTGTTGACCGACCAGGGCGCCTTATCGAGCGCGATCCGTTCGCGCCGGTCGCCTTCCACCTTGCGTTCGACCCAGAGAAACAGGTCGGTCCAGACAGTCTGCGGGCACAGATAGCCGCACCACACGCGCCCGGCGACGGCGTTCATCAAGAACAGGCCCAACGCGGCAAGAATGAGGAGCCCGGTGAGGTAATAGACCTCCTGCGGCCAGATTTCGATAAAGAAGAAGTACGCGCGACGCGCTTCCAGATCGATGAGAAGCGCCTGTCCCGGCGCATCCGGTCCGCGGTCGAAGCGAACGAAGGGGAGAAAATAGTACAGCCCAAGGGTGATGAAGAGGATCACCCATTTGACCGTGCGGAACTTGCCGTGCACGGCCATGGGGAAGATTTTTTTCGCTGAGGCGAACCATTCGTCCGGCTGCTCAGCATTGGCAGCTTCGGTCTCGGCGGTCATGCCGTCCGTCCTTCTTGTTCCGGATCCCGCCCCAAAGGGATCCTCGCGTCCTCCGGGCCGGATTGCCGCCGGCCCGGTTCTCTCTCTTATGTTTTAAGTATAATCCGGCGCAGGACCGTGTCCTTTGCGCCGGATCAAATTCGGCTTGAAAAGCCGTCGTCTTACTGACCGCCCCCGAAGGAGTGGACGTAGACTGCGAGCGACTTGATCGTCGCCGGGCTCAGGCGATCCACCCAGGCCGGCATGACGCCGTGACGGGGTGAGTTGACCTGTGCCTTGATGTCGTCAAGCGACTTGCCATAGAGGTAGTTCGCAGACATCAGGCTCGGCGCCCCGGTTTCCTGGATCCCTGTCAGATCCTCACCGTGGCAGGCCGCGCAATTGTCCGCGAAGACAGTTTCGCCAGCGGCCAGGTCAACCCCTGCTTCCGGCTCGAGACCAACCTTGGAAGCGACGAAGTTCGCCACCTGATCGATCTCTTCCTTCGTCAGCAGTTCATCCCTGCCATAGGCGGGCATTTCCGCGATCCGGGACTCATCGTGGCCGGAACGGATACCATAGAGCAGCGTGGTCTGGATTTCGTCCAGAGTTCCGCCCCAGATCCAGGAGTCGTCCTGAAGGTTCGGATACCCGACCGCCCCGGTGCCGCCGGAACCGTGACACGGCGCGCAGTTGTCGCCGAATGCGGCCTGACCGTTTGCCGAGGCAAACTCCAGCAGGGCCGGCGTGCTCAGGATGTCCTCGAACGACGCGTTGACCAGCTGATCGCCGAGGTGAGACCGGTC
The DNA here is from genome assembly GCF_963675095.2 of uncultured Roseibium sp. Classification (GTDB taxonomy): domain Bacteria; phylum Pseudomonadota; class Alphaproteobacteria; order Rhizobiales; family Stappiaceae; genus Roseibium. The sequence goes on from NZ_CAXXSJ010000066.1 coordinate 42,531, forward strand.
GGCAATTGCCTGGTCATAGGTGGCAATCGCATCGGCCCGCTGGCTATCGCCCAGCACACCCTGGGTATAGCCGGAAATCAGCGGCCAGGACGGGTACACCACCCAGTAGCCGATCGCCCACACGATACACGCGTAGAAGAGGTACAGCCACCATTTCGGCAGTGGGTTGTTGAGTTCCTTCAGGCCGTCCCACTCGTGACCAGTGGTTTCGACGCCTGAGATTTCATCGATTTCCTTTTGATGGATATCGGCCATGGATCAGTCCTCCCGAAACGGGATCTGGGCGGCATCGTCGAAGGTCTTGCGATTCTTCGGCCAGAGTGCATAGGCAAGCACGATACCAAACAGGATCATGAAGTAGATAAGGCCCCACGTTTGTGCAAAGGCCGCGACTGCGGTGTATGTCTCGTCCATTGCCTTACCTCAGGTTTGCCTTGTCGTCGTAGATCGAGAAGTCGACCAGCGTGCCGAGCATCTGGAGATAGGCGACGATCGCGTCCATCTCCGTGACTTCGTCCGGGTTGCCGTCGAAGTCGCGCACGATGGCCGTCGGATACCGTTCCGTGAATGCGTCAGACGCATCGGTGTCCGGTTTCGCCTGGGCAAGAATGTCCTGCGCGGCCGCTTCGATCTGATCCTCGGAGTAGGGAACGCCGATGATCGCGTTGGTCTTCAGGTGAGCGGAGATGTCACGCGTGTTCAGCTTGGTTTCCTTCAGGAAGGGGTAACCCGGCATGATCGACGCGGGAACGACCGAACGGGGGTCGATCAGGTGACCGACATGCCAGTCATCGGAGTACTTGCCCCCGACGCGGGCGAGGTCCGGCCCGGTCCGCTTGGATCCCCACTGGAACGGATGGTCGTACATCGACTCCGCTGCCAGCGAGAAATGGCCGTAACGCTCCAGTTCGTCACGCATCGGACGAACCATCTGCGAGTGGCAGAGATAGCAGCCCTCGCGGATGTAGATGTTACGACCGGCCAGTTCCAGCGGCGTATAAGGCCGCATGCCCTCGGTCTTTTCGATCGTGCTCTTCAGGTAGAAGAGCGGTGCAATCTCGACCAGGCCGCCGATGGCGACCATCACGAGAATGCCGATCAGGAGGACGATCGAGTTCTTTTCAAGGATTTGGTGTTTAGCCCATACAGACATTTCGTGTCCTCCCCCTTATTCGGCCGCGGCCAGGGAGCCCGCTGCGGTGGCTTCGGCTTCTTCAGCCTCGCCGTGGCGAACGGTCATCCAGAGATTGTAGGCCATGATCAGGGCGCCGACCACGAACAGGGCACCGCCGAGAGCACGGATGATGTAGAAGGGGTGCATCGCCTCAACGGTTTCGATGAAGGAATACTCCAGGAAACCGAGCTGGTCGTAGGCACGCCACATCAGGCCCTGCATGATCCCGGACACCCACATGGAGCAGATGTAGAGAACGATGCCGATCGTGGACAGCCAGAAGTGCCAGTCCACCAGCTTCAGCGAGTAGAGGCCCCGCTTGTTCCACAGCCACGGGATGAGGCAGTAAAGCGCACCGAAGGAGATGTATCCCACCCAGCCGAGCGCACCGGAATGAACGTGACCGATGGTCCAGTCCGTGTAGTGCGACAGGGAGTTGACCGAGCGGATCGACATCAGCGGACCTTCGAAGGTGGACATGCCGTAGAAGGCAACGGACACCACCATCATACGCAGGACCGGATCCGTGCGGAGCTTGTCCCAAGCGCCCGAAAGCGTCATCAGGCCGTTGATCATACCGCCCCAGGACGGCATCCACAGGATGATGGAGAAGGTCGCGCCCAGGGTCGACGCCCACTGCGGCAGAGCCGTGTAATGCAGGTGGTGAGGACCGGCCCAGATGTAGATGAAGATCAGAGCCCAGAAGTGAACGATCGACAGCCGGTAGGAATAGACCGGACGGTCAGCACGCTTGGGCACGAAGTAGTACATGATCGCCAGGAAGCCCGCGGTCAGGAAGAAGCCCACCGCGTTGTGGCCGTACCACCACTGCACCATGGCATCCTGCACACCGGACCAGACGATATAAGACTTGGTGCCGAACACCGAGACCGGAACGGTCGCGTTGTTGACCAGGTGCAGCATGGCGATGGTCACGATGAAGGCAAGGTAGAACCAGTTGGCCACATAAATGTGGGGCTCCTTGCGCTTCCACAGCGTGCCGAGGAACAGGAACAGGTAAGCGACCCAGACGATGGTCAGCCAGAGGTCGGCATACCATTCCGGTTCGGCGTATTCCTTGGATTCCGTCACACCGAGCAGATACCCGGTTCCGGCGATCACGATGAAGACGTTGTAGCCGATGATGACGAACCACGGCAGGATCTTGCCCGGCATGCGCGCCCGG
>NZ_CAXXSJ010000067.1:0-31870 GCF_963675095.2 uncultured Roseibium sp.
GCCGATGAAGGTGGCGATCCGCTCCTTCATCTCGCGCGCGGCCTTGTTGGTGAAGGTCACCGCCAGGATTTCAGATGGCCGCGCGGCTCCAGTCGCAAGAATATGCGCGATACGGGTGGTCAGAACCCGGGTCTTGCCGGTCCCCGCACCGGCGAGCACCAGAACCGGACCGTTGATCGTCTCCACAGCCAGCCGCTGTTCCGGGTTCAATCCGTCGAGATAATCAGGCGCGCGCCGCGCCGCCATGGCCCGCGCGGCAATCCCGCCGCCGGCGCCATTCCCGGCGCGCGCGGGCGGTGCGGGCTCGAAGTTCGGCTCGATCCGTTCCCAATCATCCGAATACCCGTTCGGGTCTGCCATACCACACTTTCGCGAATCTGTGAGATCTCAAGAGAACAATATAGCAACAAGAGGCCCCAGGGCGAGGCTTGAAGTGAGAGAATTTGCGGGAAAAGATCAAATGCTGCCGCTTAAAGCATCCGGCGATAACATCGAGATGTTCTTTTCACCGCCCCGCTTCATATACGGGAACGTAACTCCGCTCAGGTAGAATGTGGCCTCATCAAGAATGAGGGACCATGAAACTTCTGAAAGACCTTGCCTTGGCCTACCTTGAGGCCCTGGTGCGCTTTTACAAGGTATGGGGCTACGCCACCAGAACGCAGGTATACGGCTTTCTGGCCGGAACCGTGGTAACGACGGCTGCCCTCATCGCGGAAGAGGTAACCACCGCCTATACCAGGACCGAAGGCGGCGTCCATTTCGTCACTGCCCTCATTTTCCTGCACGGGGCGGCGGGTCTCTCGCTCGTGGTCAGGCGGCTGCGTGACATCGGCTATCCCCCCTGGCACGTCTACTATTTGAAGTTTCCCTCAAACGCGATCATGGCGCTCCCCAAGCTGCTCTTCTTTTCCCAGCGCGCCGCGACCGCCTGGACATGAAGACGACTAGCAGCCCTCACGCCCCCACCAGATCGAACCAGTCGTCTTCGGAAATTACCTCGACGTCCAGTTCCTGGGCCTTGGTCAGTTTCGAGCCCGCGCCAGGTCCCGCGACGACGAGGTCGGTCTTTTTGACACCGAACCGGAAACCTTGGCGCCGAAGCGTTCGGCCATGGCCTTGGCCTCGTCGCGGGTCATGCGCTCCAGCGATCCGGTAAAGACAATCGTCTTGCCGGCGACCGGGCTGTCTCCGGCGTCGATCTTTTCCGCGTCCTTCGGCGTGACCTGTCCCAGGAGCGCGGTGAGCTGGTCCCGGTTGTGGCTTTCGGCGAAGAACTCGGTGACCGCCTCGGCGACGATCGTGCCGATGCCATCGATGTCGTTCAATTCCGCCCAGGCGTCGCTGCCATGGTCATGGGCCTTCTGCATCGCCTGGTAGAAGGCGTCCCAAGAGCCGTAATAGCGGGCCAGGAGCTTGGCGTTGCCCTCGCCCACATGACGGATGCCGAGCGCGAAGATGAAGCGGTGCAGGTCGATCTCGCGCCGGGCGTTGATCGCCTCGAACAGGTTGCGCGCCGACACCGCGCCCCAGCCTTCCCGATTGCGCAGCTTGGTCAGCGCCCGCCGGTCCCGTTCTTCCAGGGTGAAGATGTCAGCCGGCGCCATCACCAGCCCGTCCGTGTAAAAGGCATCCACCTGTTTGTCGCCGAAGCCCTCGATATCGAAGGCGTTGCGCGAAACGAAGTGCTTGAGCTTTTCCGTCGCCTGGGCCGGGCAGATCAGCCCGCCGGTGCAACGGCGCACCGCGTCCTGACGACCGGTCTTCGGATGGATCTCGCGCACCGCATGGCTACCGCAAGCCGGACACACGGTTGGAAATTCGAAAGGCTCGGCATTTTCAGGGCGCTTGTCGAGATCCACATCGATCACCTGCGGGATCACGTCGCCGGCGCGCTGGATCTTCACGGTGTCGCCGATGCGCAGATCCTTGCCGCCGCGAAGCGGTTCGCCGTCCTGGCCGATACCCTTGATGTAGTCCTCGTTGTGCAGCGTCGCGTTGGAGACGACCACGCCCCCGACGGTGACCGGTTCCAGCTTGGCGACCGGCGTCAGCGCGCCGGTTCGCCCGACCTGGATCTCGATGTCGTTCAGGATGGTGAAGGCCTGTTCCGCCGGAAACTTGTGCGCAATCGCCCAGCGGGGCGAGCGGGAGACGAAGCCGAGCCGCTCCTGCAGGTCCAGCCGGTCGACCTTGTAGACGACCCCGTCGATATCGTAGCCGAGCGTTGCCCGCTCTTCCTCGATCCCGTGATAGACGGCAATCAGGTCTTCGACGGTTTCGCAGCGCTGCATCTTCGGATTGATGGAAAAACCCCAGTCGCCGATGGCCTGGACCATCCCCATCTGGGTATCGGCCGGCAGTTCGCTCATTTCGCCCCAGGCATAGGCAAAGAACCGCAAGGGGCGAGACGCCGTAATGTCCGGATTGAGCTGGCGCAGAGACCCCGCCGCCGCGTTGCGCGGGTTTGCGAAGACCTTGCCGCCATTGGCCGCCATGCGTTCGTTGAGCGACTGGAAATCCGCGTGGGCCATATAAACCTCGCCGCGGATCTCCGCCACATCCGGCGCCTCGCCCTTCAGCACCTGCGGAATATCGGCGATGGTGCGCGCATTGGCGGTCACGTTCTCGCCGACCGTACCGTCGCCCCGGGTGGCCGCGCTCACCAGCTTGCCGCCTTCATAGCGCAGCGACAGGGACAGCCCGTCGATCTTCGGTTCGGCGGTCACACAGAGCGCGCCCATCAGCGGATCGAATTTCAGAAAGCGGCGGACCCGGCCAACAAAGTCGCGCACGTCGTCATCGTCGAAGGCATTGTCCAGCGACAGCATCGGGATCTTGTGCGTGATCTTGCCGAAGCCGGATGTGGGTTCGGCACCGACCCGCTGAGACGGACTGTCCGCCCGGATCAGCTCCGGAAACCTGGCCTCGATCGCATTGTTGAGCTTGCGCAGCGCATCGTATTCCGCATCGGAGACGGTGGGCGCGTCCTCGGCGAAATAATGCCGGTCATGTTCCGCGATTTCCGCCGCCAGACGCGTCAGTTCGGCTTCCGCCTGTTCCAGTGTCAGCGCCTCCACGGCGATAGCGGCAGCGGAATCGGATTTTTCGGTCATTGTGGCCCCATTCACCCAAACAGATATCGCCGGCAGATATCGCCGGAAGCCGTCAGCCGGTCGCTTCCGTGATCAGCTTGCCGGCCGCAGCACGCGCTTCCTCGGTAATCACGCTGCCGGCCAGCATGCGGGCGATTTCCTCGCGCCGGTGGTCTTCATCGATCCGGCGAACCCGGGTCGCAACCCGCTCCGGATGGGCCTCTTCCTTGGCAATCAGGAAATGACCGGCGGCCCGTGCGGCCACCTGCGGCGCATGGGTCACCGTCAGCACCTGTACATTGGCCGCAAGCCGGGCGAGGCGGACGCCGATCGCTTCCGCCACCGCACCGCCGACGCCTGTATCGATTTCGTCGAACACCAGCGTCGGCGCGGAGCCCTTGTCCGCCAGCGACACCTTCAGCGCCAGCAGGAAGCGGGACAGCTCACCGCCTGAAGCCACCTTCATCATCGGCCCGGGTTTCGTGCCCGGGTTGGTCTGAACGTAAAATTCCATCTGATCGATGCCGGTCCGCGACCGGTTTTCCGGATCGCTCGTCAGTTCGACGATGAACCGGGCCCGTTCGAGCTTCAGCGCGGGCAGTTCCTGGCCAACGGCCTTTTCAAGCTGCCGCGCCGCCTTTTCCCGGGCTTTTGAAAGCGTGTTTGCCTTCTTGTCGTAGGCGTCCCGGGTCTTGACCGCGGTTGCCTTCAGCGCCGCCAGCTTGTCCTCGCCCGCATCCAGATCGGCGAGATCCTCGCTCATGCGGGCGCAAAGCCCGGCCAACTCGTCCACCGGAACCGAAAATTTGCGCGACGCCGCGCGCAGGGCGAACAGCCGCTCCTCAGCTGCTTCCAGTTCGCGCGGGTCGAAGTCGGTCTCATGTACGGCGGTTTCCAGCCCGCTGCGTGCCTCTTCCAGATTGTCGAGCGCGCTGGCAAGCGCCGTCACCGGGCCGGTCAAAAGAGCGGGAGCCTGCTCCGTCTTGCGTTCCATACGCCGCAGCAGACTGGCCAGTTCCGGGATCGGCGATGCCGTACCGTTCAGCGTCTCGAACGCCTCGTTCAGGTCGCCGGCGATCTTCTCCACCTGCATCATGCTGGTCCGTCGGGCGGCCAGATCGTCTTCCTCACCTGCCTTTGGGGCAAGGGCGGTCAGTTCACTGACCGCGCTTTTCAGGTAATCGGCTTCCTGACGCGCCGTTTCGATCCGCGCCTCATGGTCGCGAACGGCTTTCTCGGCGGCTTTAAACGCCTTGTAAGCCTCTCCGAGCGCGTCCACGTCGTCGGTCAAACCGCCGAAGGAGTCGATCAGGAGCCGGTGGCTGTCGGGATCGACCAGAGCCCGGTCGTCGTGCTGGCCGTGGATCTCGACCAGAAGCGTGCCCGCCTGGCGCATGAGGCCAACACTGACGGGTTGATCGTTGATGAAGGCGCGTGTGCGGCCATCCGACGTCTGGATGCGCCTGAGGATGAGATCGCCGTCGTCATCGACGCCGTTTTCCCGCAAGAGAGCCCGGGCCGCGTGATCGCCGGGCACATCGAAGACGGCCGTCACCTGCCCCTGGGCTTCGCCATGGCGCACCAGATCCGCATCGCCCCGCCCGCCGATCGCGAGCGACAAGGCGTCCAGCAAAATGGATTTGCCGGCCCCGGTCTCACCGGTCAGCACCGACATGCCCGCGGCGAAGTCGAGATCGAGACGGTCTATCAATACGATGTCGCGAATGGACAGCGCAACCAGCATGGACGGAAAGCTCCGAATCAAAACAGAGAACTTATACCTATCATGTCTGCGAATGGTATGAGCCGATCAGACCGGTTACAAGCAGCAAAACGATTGCCGCGCGCATCGCCTCCAACACGCGCGATCCCCGCTTAAAAGACGTTGATGCCCTTGAACGCCTTACTGATCCAGCTGCCGGAATCTTCAGACGGTTCGTAACCGCCCTTGGTCAGCAGCGAATAGGCATCCTTGTACCACTGGCTGTCCGGGAAGTTGTGTCCCAGAACGGCCGCAGCCGTCTGCGCTTCGTTGACGACACCGAGCGCATAGTAGGATTCGGTCAAACGGAACAAAGCTTCTTCGACGTGACGCGTGGTCTGATAGTTGATCACCACCGTCTTGAACCGGTTGATGGAGGCTATGTAGTTGCGTTTCTTCAGATAGAAACGCCCGACCTGCATTTCCTTGCCGGCGAGCTGGTCCTGCGTGATCAGCAGTTTCTTTTCGGCATCGGCGGTGTATTCGGAATCGGGATAACGCTGGATCAGTTCCCGGAAGGCGGACATCGCCTTTTCCGTCATTTCCTGGTCGCGGGTGATATCCGGCATCTGGCGGAAATAGCACTGGCCGATGATATAGAGCGCGTAAGCCGCGTCATCGCTGCCCGGATAAAGCGTCAGGAACCGCTTGGCCGCGGAGATGGCCTCCGTGTACTTCCCCCTGCTGAAGTTCAGGTAGGCCAGGTTGACCAGCGATTTCTTGGCGTATTCCGAATAGGGATAAAGCTTGTCGAGTTCCTCGAACTTGTCTCCTGCATCGCGCAGCTTGCCCTGCGCGCGCAAGGATAGTCCCTCGTTGTAGAGAACCTCGGGCGGCGTGTCGTTGAGAGCGAGATCGTCGACATCGTCCTTCGAAGTACAGGCACCCAGCGTCAGGGAAAGTCCGAGAACAGCGACATTCAGGAATGCGGTGGTTCGATTGCCGCCCCGTTTAACCGGACGCAGGTCCTTAAGCTTCACCCTTGCACTCCTTCCCCGGGATCCGCCCTGGCTGATATCAGGGACCAGGCAGATCCGAAACGGTCATCTACATTGCTCGACGCGGGATGTTTAGCGGAAATAAAAGGCCGCCGTCACGCCCCAAGAGCGTCATGTGTCGCTTTTTTTGAGCTTTTTTGTGGCGGAGAGTAAATTTCGACCGCCCTGCCCGTTTTAAAAGACCGGTGTTTCCCGGCTCAGGAGACGTCCGGACCGAACGCGGCTGCGGCCAGACCGGCGTTTTCCGCATGTCCGATTTCGCGGAACGCGGGCGCCTCGACGATCTCGTAAGCGCTCTTGTCTTCGAACAGCTTGGCGAGAATCGCGTTGTTCATCTTGTGCCCGCCCTTGTAGGAACGGTACATGCCAAGGATCGGCAACCCGGCAAGCGACAGATCGCCAACCGCGTCCAGCGCCTTGTGACGGGCGAATTCGTCGGGCCAGCGGGTGCCTTCCGGATTGAGCACCTTGTCTTCGGCAATCGCCACCGAATTCTCAAGGGACGATCCAAGAGCAAAACCCATCTTCCAGAGCTGCTCGACGTCCTTCACGTAACCGAAGGTGCGCGCACGGGACAGGTCTTCACGGAACACCTGCGGCGTCATGTCGGAAGCAAACGTCTGGCGGCCGATCAGCGGGGTGTCGAAATCAATGGTGATTTCAAAACGCGTGCCGTCATAGGGCTTGAGTTCGCACCATGCACTGCCGTTGTCGACCCGAACCGGCTTCTTGATTTTCAGGTAGCGGCGGCCGCGGTCCAGATATTTGATGCCCACCTGGTCGATGGCGTCCACGAACGCGGCGCTCGAGCCGTCCATGATCGGCATTTCCGGACCGTCGATTTCGACGATCAGATTGTCGATCCCCATGCCGGACAGCGCCGCCATCAGATGTTCGACGGTCGACATGCCGTTATCGGACGGATCGCCGAGCACGGTCTGCAGGGCGGTCTGGGTCACCCGGTTCCAGAGCGCTGGCATTTCTGCCGCGTCATCCTTGTCCGTGCGCTGGAATACGATACCGGTGCCCGCATCCGCGGGAAGGAGCGTGATACCCGCCGGCTTTCCGGAATGAACACCAATGCCGGTAAGCGTTACCTGATCTGCAAGAGTTGTCTGGCGATCAATGTGGTTGGTCATTCTGCCCCGGCCTTTCGATTTCGCATCTGGAAACCCGCTCTAAATGTGCATATGCGCATTACGAACTGTTAACGATTGCGTCTTGGACAGGAACATACTCGAGTCCCCCCCGGGACATGAAATAAAGCTTTATTACGGTTTGTAACGCGATGCAGCATCGCAACACATTGAAATTAATCAACAAATTTTGACGCAACGGAAACAGCCCGGAGCGATGCTCCGGGCTGTCCACAGGGAAGAAGGCAAAGCGGCGAATCAGTTCGACTGTCTTCGCAGGAATGCCGGGATTTCCAGCTGCTCGTCATCCGCCGCAGACATCGGCTTCGGTGCGGCACGTCCGGTCGCGTCGAGCTGGCCGGAAGCACCGTCCGAACTCGGGCGCGGCGCGGGAGCCCTGGGAGCTGCGGGACGTGCGGCGGCGACCGGAGCAGGTTGCTGAACCTGCGGTTCCGCATGATGCTCGTGATAGCCCTCGTCCTCGTCATGCTCGTCCCGGCGGCCCAGGCCGCTGGCCAGACGGCGCAGCAGACCCATGGGACGGCGTTCCTCGTCGTACTCGTCGTGATGATGCACGTCACGCGGAGCGGGCGCAGGAGCGGCCCGTTCTGCCGCCGCCAGCTTGGCTGCGGCGGGTGCCGCGGCAACCTGTCGGGCCTGGATTTCCCGTTGCGCGATCGGCGGGAAGTCCTCGACCCGCGGCATGCGCGGCGACGGACTGTGCTGTTCGGCAACCGGCGGGATATACGGCCTGTTGACCGGTTCCTCCGCTGCAGCGGCAATCGGGGCTTCCGCATCCAGGTCGACGGCGGGCGTCTTGTCGCTGAGCATGTCCGGCGCCGGACGGAACGGCTTGATCTCCACGTCCGGGTCGGACGCAGCGGTTACACCGGCGGAGTCCGGAAGCGCAAGTTCGCGCTCGAGGCTGGCAACCGCCTTCCTGGCGGCTTCATCCAACGAAGATTCAGGCTTGGCTGCGACAGGCGCAGGCGCCGTCTCCACCTTCGGCTTGCTCGCGATGACCGGTGCGGCCATCTGATAAGGCAGATCCTGCGCACCCGCTTCCCGGTCGATCCCGGTTGCGACGACGGAAACCCGGATGATGCCGTCGAGGCTCTCGTCAAAGGTTGCCCCGAGGATGATGTTGGCATCCGCATCCACTTCCTCGCGGATACGGGTTGCCGCTTCGTCCACCTCGAACAGCGTCAGGTCGTTGCCGCCGGTGATGGAAATCAGCAGGCCCTTGGCGCCCTTCATGGAGGATTCGTCGAGCAGCGGATTGGCGATTGCCGCCTCTGCCGCCTGCTGGGCGCGTTTCTCGCCGCTTGCCTCGCCGGTCCCCATCATCGCCTTGCCCATGCCGCGCATCACGGAGCGGACATCGGCGAAGTCCAGGTTGATCAGGCCTTCCTTGACCATCAGGTCGGTGATGCAGGCAACACCGGAGTAGAGAACCTGGTCAGCCATGGCGAAGGCATCGGCGAAGGTCGTCTGCGCATTCGCGATCCGGAACAGGTTCTGGTTCGGAATGACGATCAGCGTATCGACGTTCTTCTGCAGTTCCTCGATGCCGGAATCTGCAATGCGCATCCGCCGTGCGCCTTCGAACTGGAACGGCTTGGTGACCACACCTACCGTCAGTATACCCTGCTCGCGGGCGGCCCGGGCGATGACCGGTGCGGCCCCCGTTCCGGTACCGCCGCCCATGCCGGCGGTGATGAACACCATGTGCGATCCGCTCAGGTGGTCATTGATCTCGTCGATCACCTCCTCGGCCGCGGCGCTGCCCACTTCGGGCTGAGAACCGGCACCAAGACCTTCCGTGACCGCGACGCCCATCTGGACGAGCCGTTCGGAATGGTTCATGGCAAGAGCCTGGGCATCCGTGTTGGCCACGACGAAGTCGCAGCCCTGGAGACCGGCAGTGATCATGTTATTGACGGCGTTTCCGCCCGCGCCGCCTACGCCGAAGACCGTAATTCTCGGCTTCAGCTCCTGAATGTCGGGCATCTTCAGGTTGATGGTCATGTTATCCTCGCGACCCACTGGGGCACCCGATACGGGGGCTCCCTCTTCTTCCCTAATCTCGTCAGCCGTCACCGGCGGTTCCTGTCCTTGGCTCATATCGTCAGAAACTTTCCCTGAGCCACTGGCCGACACGGGCCAGGTAACCAGATTGTCCACCCCAGCCGGTCCGGCGGTTCTTGTGCTCGAACTGTTCGATCTGTGCGACCTGGGGATAGATGAGAAGACCGACCGCCGTGGCAAATGCCGGTCCTTTCGCAGCTTCGGGGAGACCGGCGACGCCTAATGGCCGGCCCAGACGAACGTTACGCCCCAGGACCCGGCGCGCAACTTCACCCAAACCCGTGAGCTGACTGGCTCCGCCGGTCAGCACGATCTGTTTGCCGACACGTCCGGCAAAGCCGGAGGCCGTCAGACGATCCCGCACGAGTTCGAGGATTTCCTCCACCCGCGGGCGGATGACACGGGTCAGCGCCGAGCGGGGGATCTGATTTGGCAGATCGCCATCGCCTTCCAGCGACGGGACCGTGAGCATGTCCCGGTCATCGGAACTGCTGACGATCGGCGATCCGTGCAGGGTCTTCAGCCGCTCCGCATCCTGCAGGCGCGTAGCGAAGGCCCTGGCGATATCCGTGGTCACATGGTGCCCGCCGACGGCGATCGCATCCAGGTGAACCATCTGACCTTCGACGAACACCGAAAGGGTCGTCGTGCCGCCGCCCATGTCGATACAGGCGACGCCGAGTTCGGTTTCATCGTCGACAAGGGTCGACAGGCCGCTGGCGAACGGTGTGGCGACCAGGGTCTCCACATGCAGGTGCCCGCGGTTGATGCACAGTTCCAGATTGCGTACCGGCGGCACCTCGGCGGTGACCACCTGCATGTCGACGCCGAGCTTGTGGCCCATCATGCCGCGCGGATCACGGATACCCCGGTTGCCGTCGAGCGAATAGGAAATCGGCAGGGCATGGGTCACGGCCCGGCCCTCGGTCACCGAATGGGACGACCCGGCCGACAGCACCCGCTGGATATCGGCTTCCGTGACCGATTCACCGGCAAGCGGCACCCCGGCGGAGAAGATCTCGCTCTGCAGCCGGCCGCAGCTTACGTTGGCGATCAGGGATTCAACGGTGACACCGGCCATGCGTTCGGCGGAATCCACGGCCAGGCGGATGGCATGTTCGGCGGCATCCATATCGACGACGACACCGGACTTGATCCCGCGCGAGCGCTGATAGCCGTAGCCGAGTACCTCGACCGAATGGGACCGGCCGGACAGGACCGCGCCTTCGTCGCGCGGCGTCAACTTGGCAATCAGACAGCAGATCTTGGTCGAGCCGACGTCGAGAACGGACATCACGACGGCGCGGCGCCCCGGCAGGGGTCGCATGCGCGGCAGATAGAGATTGGACCGGGACTTCTTCATGTGTTGTGCCCCCGGGCCGAAGCCACCTGTCCGCGCCCCTTGCCTTCTTCCTTGCGTCGTTCCAGGGCCTCGTCGGAAAGCCGAACGACGACCCGGTCCGCCAGTCGCACGTCCACCGCGACGATGTCGCGGGACAGGAGACCGTTCTGCTCATCCATGGTCACCACGTCGGCAAGAGCCACATCCATGTTTTCTTCCGGCAAACGGATGGAAATGCCGTTTTCCAGCATCAGGTCCCAACGTCTTTCACCGACCAGAAAGGCCGCCCGGACCCGCGAGCGCAGACCCGGCACCTTTTCAAGGGCCGTTATGATTTCATTCGCGCGGTACTGCGCGCCGTGGTTCACGACCAGGAGCAGGTTGGCGTAGCGGCCGTCGACATCGTCCGTAATCACGTCCCCGGCCTCGTTGATGATCGAGACCACATCGCCGCGCTGCCACAGCGCGTAAGGAACGCGTTCTTCCAGATTGACCTGGATCGTTCCCGGATAGAGCTTCATCACCGAAGCGTTCTTCACCCAGGCGATATCGGTCAGGCGCTTCCTGGCGGCATCCGCATCGAACAAGGCGAGCGAAGAGCCTTCCTGGATTTCCAGCGCTTCCAGGATCTGGAACTCGTTGGTTTCGCGCTGGCCGGACAACTTCACGGCTTCGATCTCGAAACCGACAGCCGACAGAAGCGCATCGGAGACCTCCCGGCCGTAGCCGCCGAGGATGATGCCGTAGGTGATGGTGAGGCTTAAGAAGCCCAGAGCCGCCGCGGAGCCGGTCCAGCGCGGCAATTCCGCAAGTCGGCCGGCGGCCCGCCACACGGGCTGGCGATGCAGGCGCGCGACGCCACGTCCCCGCGGAGCCAGTTCGGCTTCCATCGGGGTCAGGTCGTCCCGCCTGTTTTTTCGCCTTAACGACAGCAACTTGCGTCCTCTACCATCCAACTGACCAGGTCCTTGAAACTCATCCCCTCGTGGGCCGCCATGTCGGGCACAAGAGAGGTCGGCGTCATGCCTGGCTGCGTGTTCACTTCGAGGCAAATCAGTTCGCCGGTACCGTCTTCTCGTTCATCGAAGCGGAAATCCGCGCGGGACACACCGCGACAGCCGAGAGACTGATGAGCCTCGAGTGTCAGTGTCTGTATTTTTTGGTAAACAATCGGTGAAATTTTTGCAGGAAGGATGTGTTTCGAGCCTCCTTCCAGATATTTCGCATCGTAATCGTAAAAACCGTGACCGACCGGAACGATGTCGATGACCCCCAAAGCCCTGTCGCCCATGACCGCGCAGGTCAGTTCGCGGCCCGCGATGAACCGTTCGCACATCAAAACGTCCGGATAGGGCCAGTCGTCGCGGGTCAGTTCCTGCGGTGGATAATCCTGGTCCTCCTTCACGATCAGGACGCCGAAACTCGATCCCTCGTTGATCGGCTTGATCACATAAGGCGGCTTCATAGGGTGTTCGCGGCCGATCTCGTGCCGGTTCACAATGCAGTGTTCGGTCACCGGAACGCCGGCGGCAGCCATCACCGCCTTCGCCTTGACCTTGTTCATGGCAAGCGCGGAGGCCATCACGCCCGAATGGGTGTAGGGAATGCCCATCACCTCCAGGATGCCCTGGATGCAGCCATCTTCGCCGAAGGGCCCGTGCAGCGCGTTGAAGGCGACGTCGGGCGCAACCTCTTTCAGGGTGGCCGCGACATTGCGGTCGACGTCGATCTCGGTGACCTTGTAGCCTGCCTCTTTCAAGGCCTTGGCACATTCGCGCCCGCTCGACAGGCTGACCGGCCGTTCGCTGACCCAACCGCCCATGAGAACCGCCACGTGTTTTTGCGCCATCAGCAGGCCTCCTCAAGTTTGCCCAGGAAGGGCGCGATCGCACCTTCGGGACCGAAGTCCCCAAGTCGCTTGATTTCCCATTCCAGCCGGACCCCGGAATGCTCCAGAACCCGCGCCCGAACCGTTTCGCCCAGAAGCTCAAGGTCGTGTCCCGTGGCGTTGCCGGTGTTGATCATGAAATTGCAGTGTAGTTCAGACATCTGCGCACCGCCGATGGTCAGGCCCCGGCAACCCGCCGCGTCGATCACCTTCCAGGCGGAGTTGCCTTCCGGGTTCTTGAAGGTGGAGCCGCCGGTCTTTTCGCGGATCGGTTGCGCGCGTTCGCGGTGCGCGACGACCTCTTCCATTTCCTTGCGGATCGCCGCCTCGTCGGCGGGCGTGCCCTCGAAGACCGCTTCGGTGAAGATCAGGTCTTTCGACGCTCCCGAATGGCGATAGGCATAGCCCATGTCTTCATTGGTCAGAACGAGCCGGTTGCCCTGCCGGTCGATGGCGGTCAGCTCCATCATGCGCTCGCGGGTTTCGGTACCGTGCGCGCCGGCATTCATGCGCAGCGCCCCGCCGAGACCTCCCGGGATCCCGGTGTAAAACGCAAATCCACCCAGTCCCGCCTTTGCCGCGGCTTCCGCCAGACGCTTGTCAGGTACTGCCGCGCCGGCGCGAAGCCGGTTGTCGCCGATTTCCTCGATCGTCCCGAAGCCCTTGGCACTCAAACGGATAACCACACCCTTGAGCCCCCCGTCCCGGATCAGCAGATTGGAACCGAGGCCGACCGGCAGCACCGGAACATCGTCGGGAAGCTTCTTCAAAAAGGCGGCCAGATCTTCTTCGTCGGCCGGCTGGAACATCAGCTGGGCCGGACCGCCAACCCGAAACCAGGTGACCGCCGAAAGCGGCTGGTTCGCGGTCAGCTTACCGCGAATGCCTTCGGCCAAGTCCGGATAGACCTCAACGAGATCGGGAAAGCTCACACCGAACCTCCAAGCTGCTGCTTGAGCTGATCGGGGAGCGCATAGGCCCATTGCGTGATGTTGCCCGCCCCCAGGAACACGACATAGTCCCCCGGCTCTGCTATCTCCGCGACCAGCTTCGCCAGTTCGTCCGGATTGTCGATCGCCCGAGCCGATCGGTGGCCGCGGGTCTTCAGGCCCGACACCAGGTCCAGATGGCTGGCGCCTTCGATCGGCTGTTCACCGGCCGGATAGACCGGTGCCACGATGACGCTATCGGCATCGTTGAAGCAACTGGAGAACTCGTCGAACAGGCTCTTCAACCGGGTATAGCGGTGCGGCTGGACGATGGCGACGACCTTGCCCTTGGTGGATTCGCGGGCGGCATGAAGCACGGCGCGGATCTCCACCGGGTGGTGGCCGTAATCGTCGAAGATCTCGATGCCGTTGACCGACCCGGTATGGGTAAAGCGGCGTTTCACCCCGCCGAAGGCGGCAAGCCCCTTGCGCAGATCTTCCGGCTTGACACCGAGTTGCGCGGCCACGGCGATCGCCGCCGTCGCATTGGAAACGTTGTGCAGTCCGGGCATGGGCAGAACGAGACCGTCAAGCTCCGTCACGCTGTCGCTTCTGCGGTCGCGGATCGCGACAGAAAACGTCGATTTGCCGCCACCCATGTCGACATCGCTGAAACGGACGTCGGCCTGCGGATTGGAGCCGTAGGTCACGATCCGCCTGTCCTCGATCTGACCGATCAGGGTCTGCACTTCCGGGTGGTCCAGACACATGACGGCAAAACCGTAGAAGGGAACGTTTTCCACGAACTGGCGGAAGGCAGCACGCACGCCGGCGAAGTCGCCATAGTGATCGAGGTGTTCCGGATCGATATTCGTCACCACGGCGATATCGGCGGGCAGCTTGACGAAGGTGCCGTCGCTTTCATCCGCCTCCACGACCATCCAGTCGCCCTGCCCCATGCGCGCATTGGTGCCGTAAGCGTTGATGATGCCGCCATTGATGACGGTCGGATCGAGATTGCCGGCATCGAGCAAGGCCGAAATCATCGAGGTGGTCGTCGTCTTGCCGTGGGTTCCGCCTACTGCGATCGCCTGCTTGAAGCGCATCAGTTCGGCCAGCATTTCGGCGCGCCGGACGACCGGGATCAGTTTTTCGCGCGCCGCGACCAGCTCCGGATTGTCCTTCTTGATCGCCGAGGACACCACGAGCACTTCCGCCTCGCCCAGGTTTTCCGCCGCATGGCCGACGCTCACCTTGATACCGTGCTCGCGCAGGCGCTTCACATTGGCGTTGTCGGCCATGTCGGAGCCCTGGACCTCGTAGCCGAGCGTCTTCAGCACCTCCGCGATGCCGCTCATCCCGATGCCTCCGATGCCGACGAAATGCACCGGGCCGATATCCTGCGGCATCTTCATGCGCCGTCTCCTGCTTCAAGTTTTTTCTTTGCGGCGATCCGTTCCACGAGATCCGCAAGCCGTGCGACCGCGTCCGGCTTGCCCTGCCCGAGCGCGCGCTCCGCAGCCTTCGCCAGCAGATCAGGGGCGTGGAACAATCGCTCCAGTTCCTGCGCCATGCGCTCCGGCGTCAGGTCGACCTGGCGGATCGGCCAGGCCCCGCCGGCCTGTTCCAGCCCTTTGGCATTGGCGCTCTGGTCCTGGTCCAATGCATGCGGCAGGGGGACCAGAATGGACGGCCGCCCCAGGACCGTGAGTTCGCTGACAGACGAAGCGCCCGCACGGCAGACCACCAGATGCGAGGCCGCGATCCGCTCCGGCATATCCTGGAAGAACGCATGGAGCTCTGCATCGATCCCGAGCTTTTGGTAAGCCGTTTCGACCCGGTCCAGATCCTCCGGCCGGCATTGCTGAACCAGCTTGAGCCGTCCACGCAGCTCATCGGACACATGCTTCAGGGCTTCCGGCATCAGATCGGAGAAAAACCGCGCGCCTTGCGAGCCACCGAAGACGAGCAAATGAAACGGGCCGTCCGACGCTGGCGGCTGATAAGGTTTTCCAGAGGCAGCAATGACGGCATCGCGCACGGGATTGCCAGTCTCCACCACCTTGGAGGCGAGATCGGCCGGCAATCCGCTCAGCGGCACACTGGTGGCAATTGCGGTTGCCCCCTTGGCCAGCATCCGGTTCGCCCGCCCCATGACGCCATTGGCCTCATGCAGAATGGACGGCGTCCCGGTCAGCCGCGCGGCAAACATCGGCGGAAACGTCGGATAGCCCCCGAACCCGACCACGGCGGCCGGCTTGAGTGTCTTAATAACACCGCGGGCCTGCAAGGTGCCGCGCAGCAGGCTGAGGGCGGTTCTCGCCAAGGCAACCGGCGATTTCCCGCGCAGGGTTTCGGACGCGATGATATGCACCTTGCGGGCCGGGAAGGCCTGGCCATAGCGATCGGCCCGCTCGTCGGTGGCAAGTTCCACCGTCCAGCCGCGCCGGCCGAGTTCGCTCGCCAGCGCCTGAGCCGGAAACAAATGCCCGCCCGTACCGCCTGCCGTGAGAAGAATGGTTTTACTCATGACTCTAAACGCTCGATCCTCACATGAGGCTGGAAGGCGAAAGGCGGCTGACGGTCACGGGCTCACCGCGGGTCGGCCGCGGCCTGCGCCTGGTCAGCGCCAGCAGCGCGCCTGCGGTCAAGGCCGACGACAGCAGCGACGAGCCGCCATAGGAAATAAACGGCAAGGTCATGCCCTTCGGCGGCATCAGATTGAGGTTCACCGCCAGATTGATCGAAGCCTGCAGGCCGAACAGAACCGTGAGCCCGGCCGTTGCCAGCCGGCCGAAGGCATCCTGGTCCCTGCTCGCGTGACTGAGCCCGCGAATGACGATAAAGGCGAAGATCGCGACCATCGCCAGACAGACGATGATGCCGAATTCCTCGGCCACCACGGCGAAGACGAAGTCCGTATGGCTGTCGGGCAGGATCCGTTTCACGGTCCCTTCTCCAGGCCCTCGTCCGAACCAGCCGCCGGACAGGAACGAATCCATAGCCGTATCGATCTGGTAGGTGTCCCCCGAAGCCGGGTCCAGGAACCGGTCCACACGGGCGGTCACGTGCGGCAGGAACACATAGGCGGCAGCAAGGCCCATGACCCCGACCACGCCGAGGCCGGCAATCAGGAACCACGGTAGTCCGTTCAGGAAGAACAGGCCGGCCCAGACCGCGCCCAGCAGCATGGTCTGGCCGAAATCCGGCTGGGCGATCAGGAGCGCCGCGCAGATGACGTAAAGCAGAATGGCGAACAAAACGCCCGGCACCTCGCGCCTGCGGCCGCTTTCCGACAGAAGGAAGGCGACAAGGACGACGAAGGCCGGCTTGAGGAATTCCGAAGGCTGGATCGAAAAGCCGAGAAGCGAAATCCAGCGCCTCGACCCCTTGACCTCCAGGCCGATGAACAGCGTGGCGATCAGCATCACCACGGAGGCAATGAAGATCAGGAGGGCTGCCCGCCGGACCATGCGCGGCGACATCAGCGACGCGGCCAGCATGATGCCAAGTGCGGGACCTAAGAACAGCGCCTGGCGTTTGACGAAGAAGAAGGTCTCGACGCCGATCCGCTCAGCGACCGGCGGGCTGGCGGCAAAGGACAGGACCACGCCGCCGACCATGAGCAGGAAGAAGGCCGCGAGCAGGTAGTGGTCCACGGTCCAGAACCATTCCGCAAAGCGGCTGCGATCGGCGCGGCTGACCATCAGGCGACCTCCTGGCTGGTGACGACCATCTTCAGGGCACGGACTGCCTTGGCAAAGGCATCGCCCCGGATTTCAAAATTGGGATACTGGTCGAACGACGCGCAGGCCGGCGACAGCAGCACGGACATCTCGGGCGCTGCGTCCTTTGCGGCATCAGCTGCGGCTTGCCGAACCGCCGTATCCAGTGTTCCGCTGATCTCGTAGGGAACCTCATTGCCCAGGGTCTTTGCGAAGTCGTCTGCTGCCTCACCGATCAGATAGGCCTTGGCGATGCGTGGGAAGAATTCCTCCAGCGGCGCGATCCCACCGGCCTTGGCACGACCGCCGGCAATCCAGTAGATGCGCTCGAAGCTGGCGAGCGCGCGGGCCGCCGCATCGGCATTGGTCGCTTTGGAATCGTTGACGAACAGGATCCGGCCGGACCGAGCGACCACCTCCATGCGGTGGTGCAATCCGGGGAAGCTTTTCAGCGCTTCGGCAATCTTTTCGGCCGGAATGCCGAGCGTCCGCAGCGCTGCGAAGGCCGCCGCCGCGTTCTGGCCGTTATGGTCGCCGCGCAGGCTGTCGATCCCGGCAAGGCTCGCGACCCGGACCTGGGCGCCGTCATGGGCTTCGAACAGCTCGCCATGTCGGGCATAGGCGCCTTCTGTCACTTCCCGCTCGCCTGCAATCCGCCACAAGGGCTTTCCAGTCAGTTCTCTGCGGTCGGCAATGGCCGCTGACAGCCGATCATCGACACCGACGACAGCCATTTCGCTGCCTTTAACGAGCCGTTCCTTGATCGCCGCATAGCGTTCCAGTGTACCGTGCCGGTCCAAATGGTCCGGCGACAGGTTCATGTGAATACCCACCGTCGGATCGAGGCCAGGCGCCAGGTCGATCTGATAGGAGGAACATTCGACCACATAGTGCCGTCCGGGCGCGAGCGGCTCCAGTTCCAGAACCGGTATGCCGATGTTACCGCCCATCTGCGTGTCGTAGCCGAGCGTCTTGAGGAGATGGGCGATCAGAGCCGTAGTGGTCGACTTGCCATTGGTACCGGTAATGGCGATCAGCGGCGCGTCGGGACACTGCTTGCGCCGCTCCCGGCAGAACAGTTCCACGTCACCGATCACCTCGATACCGGCATCGCGGGCCCGGTCCACTGTCCAGTGCGGCAGCGGATGGGTCAGCGGCACGCCGGGTGCCAGTACGAGCGCGGCGAAATCATCCCAGTCGGCCTCGCGCAGGTCTTGCGCGTTCAGCCCTTCAGACACGGCCATACCGACCCGCGCTGGCGCATCGTCCCACACCGTTACCTGCGCGCCGCCGGCCACCAGCGCACGCGCTGTCGCCATCCCGGAACCGCCGAGACCGAACAGCGCCACATGCCTGCCCTTGAACGAGGTAACCGGAATCATGCGCCTACCTCAGCTTCAGGGTTGCAAGGCCGATCAGGGCGAGGACGACGGAGATGATCCAGAACCGGATCACGACCTGGGACTCCGTCCAGCCCATCAATTCGAAATGATGGTGGATCGGCGCCATGCGGAAGACCCGCTTGCCGGTCAGCTTGAAGGAAATCACCTGGGCGATCACAGAGACCGCTTCCAGCACGAACAGGCCACCGACGATGGCAAGAACGATCTCGTGCTTGGTGGCAACCGCAATCGCACCAATCATACCGCCGAGCGCCAGGGATCCGGTGTCGCCCATGAAGATGGCCGCTGGCGGCGCATTGAACCACAGGAAGCCGAGACCCGCCCCGATCACCGCGCCGCATATGACCGCCAGTTCGCCGGTCCCGGGCACGTGGTGGATCTGCAGGTATTCGGCAAAGACCGCGTTCCCGGAGAGATAGGCGATCAGGGCGAAGGACGCACAGGCGATCATCACCGGAACGATGGCAAGCCCGTCGAGTCCGTCGGTCAGGTTGACCGCATTACCCGCGCCGACCATCACGAAGGCGGCAAAGGGAATGAAGAAAAGGCCGAGATTGAAGGTCACCGCCTTGAGGAAGGGGAAGCCGATGGAGGTCGAAAACGGCGGATTGTCGAGAAGGGTAACCGCGTAGGCGGCCAATGCTGCGATCAGGAACTCCAGCCCGAGCCGGGCCTTGCCGCCGAAACCCTTGGCACTGGATTTCGTCACCTTCAGATAGTCATCGTAAAATCCGATCAGGCCGAAACCGACGGTCACCCCGATCACGATCCAGACGTAAGGATTGGAGAGATCCGTCCACAGCAGGGCCGCGACGAGGGCGCCGGACAGGATCATCAGCCCGCCCATGGTCGGCGTACCCTGCTTCAACAGATGGCCTTCCGGTCCGTCCGCGCGGATCGGCTGTCCGTGCCCCTGGCGCAGGCGCAGGCTGTTGATGATTTTCGGTCCGAACAGGAACACGAAGAACAGGGCCGTCATGATCGCACCGCCGGTCCGGAACGTGATGTACCGGAACACATTCAAGGCAGAAATTTGGTCGGCGAATTCGCCGAGAAAATAAAACATCCGAAGGTCCTCAAGCCGCCACGGTTTCGTCCGCAGGCGGATATTCCTTTTTCAGAGCCTCAACAAGGGGCCCCATCTTCGATCCGAGCGACCCCTTGATCATGATCACATCGCCGGAGCGCACATCTTCCAGCAACCGGTTGCGAAGCCCGGCCGCCTCTTCCGCATAGGCTGCGCGCTGGTGTTTGGGCAACAGATCCCAAAGCGCATGCATGTGCGGGCCCGAGCAATAAACCGTATCGACCCTCGCGTCACCGAGATGGGCGAAAAGGCCCGCATGAAGCTGGTCCGCCTGTTCTCCGAGCTCGCGCATGTCCCCAAGCACGGCGATGCGCCGGCCCGGACGGGACACAGGCGCTTCGCTCAGAACCTCCAGGGCAGCCTTCATCGACGCCGGATTGGCGTTGTAGCTTTCGTCGATCACATCGATATGGCCGTCGGGCAGCTTCAGCCGGGTCACCTCGCCACGCCCCTTCGGCGCGCGCATCTCCGCCAGCGCCAGTCCCGCCAGCGCCAGATCGGCGCCGAGTTCGACGACGGCGGTGAGCACAGCGAGGCTGTTCTTCACGTGATGGCGTCCCGGCGCGCCGATCTTGTAGGTAATCTCCTGACCGAGGATCTTCGCCTGTACGCTGGAGCTTCCCGGCTGGCGCGAGACCTTTTCTACGACCGAATCCGCACCGGCGGTTTCGCCGAACGTGTCGATGCGCGGGACACCGGCTGCGGTTGCCAGGAATTTCAGAAGATCGAACTGATTGTTGTCCCGGTTCAGGATGGCAACACCGCCCGGTTCCAGCCCTGCGAAAATCTCCGCCTTCGCCTGGGCGATCTTTTCGACTGACCCAAAAAACTCCAGATGGACCGGCTGCACCGTGGTGATGATCGCCACGTGCGGGCGCACCATCTTGACCAGGGGCGTGATTTCGCCCGCATGGTTCATGCCTATTTCGAACACCCCGTATTCGGTATCGGCCGGCATGCGCGCAAGCGTCAGGGGAACGCCCCAGTGATTGTTGAAGGAGGCGACCGACGCATGCACCTTGCCGGACCGCTCCAGCGTCAGACGCAGGGCTTCCTTGGTTCCGGTCTTGCCGACGGATCCGGTTACCGCGACGATTCGGGCATCCGTCCGTGCCCTGGCGGCAACGCCGAGTTGGCTGAGCGCTTCGAGCGGATCGTCGACGATCACGTACCGGCCGCCCTCGGGCAGATCGGCCATACGCTCTCGGGCCACAAGCGCCAGCGATGCTCCGGCTTCGAGGGCGGCTCCAACGAAATCATGGCCGTCGAAACGGTCACCCTTGATGGCAACAAAGGCGTCGCCCGGCTGCAGCGTCCGGCTGTCGATGGAAATACCCATAATTGCGTCTGGAACCTTGCCGGAGATTTCTCCGCCGGTCGCTTCGACAAAAGCTTCTCGGGACCACAACGGTTCGGTCATCGGGCATCTCCAAGGGCAATGGCTTCGGCCACGGCTTCGTGGTCGGAAAAGGGGTGTACCGTTTTGCCGACAATCTGGCCCGTTTCATGACCTTTTCCGGCCACACACAGAATATCGCCCGGTCCGAGCCGCCGGACGCCCTCGCGAATGGCCTCACCGCGATCGCCGATCTCTAGCGCACCGGGTGCCGCCTCCAGAATCGCCTTCCTGATCGTTGCCGGATCTTCACTGCGCGGATTATCATCGGTCACGATGACGATATCCGCCCTCTCGGCGGCAATCCGGCCCATCAACGGACGTTTACCCGGATCCCGGTCGCCGCCGGCCCCGATCACGACGATCAGCTTGCCGTCCGCAAACGGGCGCAGGGCCGCAAGCGCGTTTTCAAGCGCATCGGGCTTGTGGGCATAGTCGATGACGACCGTGCCGCCATTCGAGGTCTTTCCGGCAAACTCCAACCGTCCCGGCGCGCCTTTCAGGCTTTCCAGAGATCTCAGCGCCTTGCCGGTTTCAATCCCCGCGGCAATCGCCAGACCTGCTGCGATCAGAGCATTGGAGACCTGGAACCGTCCGATCATCGGTAGGGTCACCGTGTAGTCTCCGCGCGATGTCTGGATGGTCAGCACCTGCCCCGAAGTCGTCTGGCGCAATCCGGTCAACTTCAGGTCCTTGCCGGTTTCGCCGACACTGATGACCGGCAACTTCCGGTCCGCCGCGACCGCAAGAACCCGGTCCGCGTAGGATTCGCCCGGATCGACGACAACCGTCCCGCCCGCGGGCAGAAGATCGCGGAACAGGCGCAGTTTCGCAGTCAGATAATCTTCAACCGTCGCATGATAGTCCATGTGGTCACGGCCGAGATTGGTGAAACCGGCGGCCGTCAGGCGCACTCCGTCGAGCCGGAACTGGTCGAGACCATGGCTGGAAGCCTCGAGCGCGGCATGGGTGATCTTGTCGCGAGCCAACCGCGCGAGTTCCTTGTGGAGCGCCACCGGATCCGGCGTCGTCAGTCCGCCGTAGATGCGGCCGTCCGCAGTCACAGTGCCGATGGTACCAAGGCTTGCGGCCGAATGGCCGGCGACCTGAAAGATCTGGCGCACGAAATGGGCAACGGAGGTCTTGCCGCTGGTCCCTGTCACCGCAACGACCGTTTCAGGCTGATCGCCGTAAAAGGCCGCCGCCATCAGGGCGAAGCTGCGCCGCGGTTCGGCACTTGTCAGGACGACGGCACGTCCGGCTGTATCGGCCCGCACCTGGTCGGCCGCTTCTTGCGCGCACAAGATTGCAACAGCGCCTGCCTCCACCGCACCGGAGACAAAGCGCGCGCCGTCCGTGCTTGCCCCTTTCAGGGCGGCAAACAGAAAACCGGGCTCCACCGCACGGCTGTCGGCGGTCAGACCGCAAATATCGACCGTCTCCGCCCCTTCCGGCAGGTCCAGCTCGCGCGCTAATTTTTCAAGATGCATTTCATACGGTCGTCCGGTTAGTGCGTCGTCATTTTGTCATTCACGTACCGGATTTCGGCTGCGACCCCGCCGGTATGCGAATGCTCTAATAGTTTATTTCAATCGGTTGTTCTCCATCGCTGAAGCGCGGCATCACGCCCAGCATCGGTGCGGCCCGGCGAATGATGGCGCCAACGGTCGGTGCCGCGTTCAGACCTGCGGTCGCGCCGTACTTGCCTTTTTCCGGCTTCGGCTCGTCGACGACCACCAGCACCACGTAGCGCGGATCGTCCATCGGGAAGGCCGACAGGAAGGAGTTCCGGCGCTTGTTGGAAACATAAACGCCGTTCTCGACCTTTTCCGCCGTCCCGGTCTTGCCGCCCACCGTATAGCCCGGCACATCGGCATTCCGTCCGGAGCCGGACAGAACGTTCAGCCGGAACAGATAGCGCATGATCCGGCTGGTCTCTTCGGAAACAACCCGTTTTCCCAATGCCTTGACCTTGTCGCTGCTGCGCGGGAAGAAGGTCGGCGGCAACAGCGTGCCACCATTGACCAGAGCGGCAGCCGCGACCGCGGTCTGCATCGGCGTCACCGAAATGCCGTGGCCGAAGGAAATGGTCATGGCCGCCAGTTCGGACCATTTCGGCGGCAGCAGCGGAGCCGCATTTTCCGGCAGCTCGGTATGCGGCCGCTCCAGGAAGCCGAGCCGTCCGAGGAACTCCTGCTGCTTGTCGATGCCCGTAGCGAGCATCATCTTTGCGGTGCCGATGTTGGACGAATAGATGAAGATTTCCGGCACGGACAGGATCCGGTTTTTGCCGTGGAAATCGTTGATCGTGCGGCCGCCCGCACGGATCGGACGCGAGGCATCGAAGCTGTCGTTGATCGAAACCTTACCCGAATCAAGCGCCATGGCCGCGGTGAAGGTCTTGAACACCGACCCCATTTCATAGACGCCGCCGGTCGCCCGGTTGAGCCGGTTCTTGTCCAGGGCCTCGGATCGGTCGTTAGGGTCGTAGTCCGGCAGGGACGACATCGCGACGACCTCGCCCGTCTTCGCATCAAGCACGATACCGATCGCGGCGATGGCCTGGTAGCGCTCCATGGCCTTGACCAGTTCGTCGCGAACCACGTGTTGTACGCGGAGATCGACGGACAGACGAACCGGCTCCATCGGCCGATCGGAAGCGAAACCGAATTTCTGCAGATCCGCCAGCCATTCGTCATCGATGTATTTCTCGATCCCGGTCAGGCCCTGATTGTCCACGTTGACGGAGCCGACAATATGGCCGGCGGTCGGACCGCCCGGATAAAACCGCTTGTTTTCGGGCAGGAACTTGATGCCCGGCAGGCCGAGATTATGGATCTGGTTCGCCTGGTCAGGCGTGAGTTCGCGCTTCAGCCAGGCAAATCCGGCCCGGCTCTCCAGGCGCCGGCGAACCATGGCGGCGTCCAGATCCGGCAGGACGCTCGTCAGACCTTCGACGGTCTCGTCGACATCCTGCACACGACGCGGTTCGGCATAGAGCGAGGCCGTCTTGATATCGGTCGCAAGGATCTCGCCATTACGGTCCAGCAGATCGGGTCGCGAGGCGGCAACGGAATCCTGCGCCGACATCAAAGCCGGCGACTGGGTTTCGTCCATCTCGGCCAGAAGCACGAGGCGGCCGCCGATCATCAGATAGACGAATGCGAACGCCATCATCGCCAGATAGACGCGGGACTTGACCGCGCTGGAAGACACCGAGCCATGCACCGGACGCGGTTTCGCGCGGCGAACCTGAAGAATGGAACCGGTGTCGTGGGTAATTGCCATGCCGTCGCCCTTACCTGATGACCTGGGAGGTGCCGGCGTAACCGCCCATCGGGTCGGAACCGCCGACCGGCTTCAGCTGCACCGGACGGACCGGAAGGTCCTCCGGCGATATGATCTGATCCACCTCCAGCGGCTGGAGCTGAAGATAGGAGTTGTATCGTTCGACGAGATGCTGCAGCCGCTCGGGCTGATTGAGCGCGCTCCATTCCGCCTTGAGCATGCGGATGCTCTCCCGCTCCTCGTCGATCTGTTGCTGCAGTTCCGCGACCCGCGAGGCCGATTTCTTGGCCGCAAGCTTCATGTCATAGACCGCAGCCGCACCGATCACGACGGCAAGTACGAAGAGAATATTGAGATAGCGTCCCATCTCAGCCTCCTAATCCGTCAAATTCGGCAAGCCTTGGGACACCTGCCGCATGTATATCCAGCTCTCGCGCCGGCGCGTCTGTCCGGCGCCCGGCACGAAGCCGCGCGGACCGGGCCCGCGGATTGGCGTCCGTTTCCGCCTCGTCCGCTTCCACCGCCTTGCGCGTGAGCAATTCGAATGTCGGTGGCGGCACGTCCTCTTCCGGCATGTGCCGGGAGCCGCCGCCACGGGTTTTGGTGCGGTCCTGGAAGAACCGCTTCACGATCCGGTCCTCCAGGCTGTGAAAGCTGACCAGAACTAGCCGCCCGCCCGGTTTCAGGATCTTCTCGGCAGCGCCAAGCACCCGGGCTGCCTGATGCAGTTCGCCGTTCACATAGATGCGCAGCGCTTGAAACGTCCGTGTCGCCGGATGGATCTGGGCCTTTTTCGGCGAGCGTCCGAGCACCTTTTCGATCAGGGCGGACAGCTCCGCGGTCCGCTCGAACGGCTTTTCCTTGCGTGCATTATCGATGGCATGGGCAACGGTCGTCGCCCGCTTTTCCTCGCCGAGCAGGCCGATGACGCGGATCAGGTCCTTCACCGCCATCTTGTTGACCACATCGGCAGCGGACGGCCCCGCCTGCTCCATGCGCATGTCGAGCGGCCCGTCGCGCAGGAACGAGAACCCCCGCTCCGCCTGATCGAGCTGCATCGACGACACGCCGAGGTCCAGAACCACGCCGTCGACATGCTCGAAACCGGCACCTCGGGCATGGGCATCGAGATCGGCGAACTGGCCGGGCACGAGCGTCAGCCGCCCCTTCGCCTCTTCAACAAGGGACTGACCGCCTGCAATCGCATCCGGATCGCGGTCGATCCCGACGACGGATGCGCCAGCCTCCAGAAGCGCGCGGCTGTAGCCGCCGGCCCCGAAGGTTCCGTCGACCATGACCTCTCCCGATTTCGGCTCGAGATATCTGAGAACCTCTTTCAGGAGAACCGGCACATGACGCACAGGTCCGCCGGCATCCGAAGCAGGGCTTCTTTCGCTCAGCGCCATCATGCCGGCTCTCCTGGCAAGGGTGTCGGGGCCACTTGCCCCGACAGCATCGCGAGCGCGCGCTTTTGGGCCTCCGCGCGATGCTCGCGAAACTTTTCCGGTTCCCAGATCTGAAACTTGTAGCCAAGGCCCGCGAAGGTGACCTGGTCGGTGATGCCGGTGTGTTCGCGGACCATGTCTGAAATCATGATCCGGCCGTCGCCGTCGATCTTCGGCGTCTCGCTGGCGCCGAAAAGCGCAACGGCCAGGGCATCGTGATCCGGCGACAGCTTGGCGAACGCGTCGAGCCGGGTCTGGATTTCGCTGAGGAGTTCGTTACCGCCCGCATCGACGGCGGCACAATGGGGAGAGGCGATGCAGTAAAGGCCTTCGAAGCCGTCGCGCGCAAGAACCGCACGGAAGGGTGCCGGGATCGAAACACGACCCTTGGCATCCAGCCGGTTGGTAAAATGCGACACAAAACCGGCCATAACACCCCTCTAAGCAGGCAAAACTGCCTGACCAAGCCCAAGTTCCCCCTGAATGAAAAACGACGGCCGGTTTTCGGCCTGGAGCGGCACCAAATAGGAGCCGCCGTAACCGCCCTGACATGGGCCGCCAATCCCCATTCTGGGTTTTTATGGGATATCATGGGATCTTATGGGACGTCAATGGAATCCCATGGTCGTAGACCTGCTTACGGACAAGTGTCAGCAATCAAAGCAATTTTGATCCTGTTAAGATTAACGAAGCCTTGACAAATGGAGGGAATCGATCAGCGACAGCCAAAATATGCGGCGGCTCAGGTCGGAATTTCGATGCACATCAGCTTTGGAAGAATGCAAAATGAAGGCGCCGGCCTGCACGTCGGCTTCCATATGGACCGATTGCGAAAAAGATCGCCTTCCTCTCAGGGAACTGACGGGCTCAGAAGCTCTCTGTGCCGTGAAGGGTCTCGCGGGGATGCTCGCCGTAACGCTCTCTGTAGGCGGCGGAAAACCGGCCGAAATGTCTGTGGCCGGAAAGATGGGCCACATCCCCGACGCTTCTATGCCCCGTCTCGGACAGAAGCAGATGGCGCGCGAAGCTGAGTCGGCGGTCCTGAAGGTATTCGATCGGGGTTTGCCCCAGTTCCTTCCTGAAGACCAGCTGCAACGTCCTCGGCGTCGTTCCGGCCGCCGTCGCGATATCGAGCAGGCTCAGGGGGGCTGCGAACCGCTCGTTGATGATCGCCAGCGCCCGTTTCAGGACCGCCGGGGCGGAAGTGCACACCGGACGCTCCAGAAGCGGCGAAATTCCGCTGGGCTGGGTTTCGAGCAAATGAACGATAAGGTTTTCTTCGACCAGCCGTTGCTGGAATCCGTCGCAGCCGGAAAAGACCGCGCCGGCCTCGGCGGCACGCACCACGGCGCGCAGCTTAGCGAACCAATCCCGCGTCCCCGGCTTGTCCAGATCGATCCGGGGCGAAAACCGGACCCCCTGGTCGAGGGGCATGCCCGTCATTCGTTCGGCAACGTCGCGCATAAAGCCGCGGTCGATCTGTAAGAGAAGCTGTTCGCATCCGTCATGCCATCGCATGGCGGTGTGCCAGTCCGGATTGAGGATCGTGGCAACGCGGCTACTAGAGGAGACGGTCGCCCGGCCGTTGCGGATGGTGGCATGCCCGGCAAGCGGGATCTGGATCAGGAAGAAACTGTCGAGTTCCCCCGGCTCGATCTCCACATCCGCGCCGTAGCGGATGTAATTCAGCGAGATCGAACGGCCCTCTACCCGGTTCTGACAGGCATCGAACCGCCCCTCCCCCGAAGCCCTGTCCAGGCGATGGGCGCAAAAGTTCCTCGCGACAATTTCGCGTGCCTCATCGAGATCGGCCGTCTGAAACCGGCAAAACCTGCTGAGCGGCACGGTCTTTTGATCTTCAGCCAACATCCAAAAAGCTTAGATGCGGCAAAGTCAGGCTGCAAGCGGGCCGACTAGACGCAAGGTGGCAATTTGCCGCCGGCCATCAAGAAATTTCGCAATCTGGATAAAAGAAAGCGTCGCGGCAGACTTAGGCTCACAGCTGTCAAACCATAAAAAAGGGGACAGCTATGCAACATGGAGCAGGAATAACCGGCGCAGATGCCGGTCTGGACAACCTCGCCTGGAACGTCGTCGGCCACACCTACACGCCGAAACTCCTCAGCACCAATGCCTTCGTCTGGCATGCCGTGATCCCGGCGGACACATTCGTGCCGCCGCATATCCACCCGACGCAGGACGAATGGATCGTCATGCTGGACGGCGATCTGGAAGTCGAGATGGGTGGCCAGGTTCACAAGGCCGGCCCCGGGGATACGGTGCGCATGCCCATGGGCGAGGCCCACGGCATCTTCAACCGCTCGGGCAAGACCGCGACCTGCGTGTTCGGCGTCGCCCCCTCGCGCAAGCTCTACGACCTGTTCATCGCCCTCGACGGCGTGACCGATCCGGCAGAACTCGTGCGCCTGTCCGCCTTGCACGAAGTCGATTTCCTGCCGCCGCCCGACCAGGCCTGACCCGGCCCGGCGTCACGCGAAAGGAACATCAGCATGATCAACAGAAAGACTGTCGCCGTCATCGGCGGCGGCGTGAGCGGTCTTGCGGCCGCGAAAGCCTTCGACGAACGCGGTCACCGCGTCATCGGCTTTGAACGCAGCCACGATTTCGGCGGCGTCTGGGAACTGTCGCGCTCCTATCCGGACGTGCAGACCCAGTCGCCGAAGGAGCTGTACTGCTACACCGACCTGCCCATGCCGGACGACTATCCGGAATGGCCCAAGGGACCGCAGGTCCACAAGTACCTGCATTCCTATGCCGACAAGCACAAGCTCGCGCGGCTATTCCAGCTGAACACCAACGTGGCGTCCATGGACCGCCGCGCGGACGGCAAGCCCGGCTGGACCCTGACGCTGGAGGCGGCCGGCACTACCTGGACCCGAGATTTCGACTTCGTCGCGGTCTGCACAGGCCAGTTTTCCGACAAGAACATCATCACCCATCCCGGTCAGGAAGAATTCACGTCCGCCGGCGGCGCGGTCATTCACAGCTCGGAATATACCGACAGCGCGATGGCCGAAGGCAAGAACGTCGTGGTGCTGGGCGGATCGAAATCGGCCACGGATATCGCGGTGAATGCCGCGAAGAACGGCGCGAAGTCGGTGACACTCGTCTACCGCGAGCCGGTCTGGCGGATCCCCTACTTCGTCGGCGGCATCAACTTCAAGCGCCTGCTTTACATGCGCGCGCAGGAACAGCAGTTCAATTCATGGGGACGCTCGACCCTGGCTCGGGTCATCGCCGCCGTGTTCAAGCCGCTGATCTGGGCCAATTTCCGCGGCCTGGAGATGCTGCTCAAGACCCAGCTCCGGCTCAAGAAATGGGACATGGTGCCCGATGTGCCCATCGAAAAGGACATCTCCTGTTCGGTTCCGATCGTGACCCCCGGCCTCTTCGAAGGGTTCGATGACGGCACGATCAAACCGGTCCGGGGCACCATCGACCACTACGAACCCGGACACGCGGTCCTGACCAACGGCGACAAGGTGCGCTGCGATCTGTCCGTCCTCGCGATCGGCTGGAAGCTCGGCGTGCCCTATCTTTCCCAGGAGTATCAGGACAAACTGATCGAACCGGACGGCCAGTACCGGGTCTACCGGCTTGCCGTGAACCCGGACCTGCCCGACATGGGTTTCGTCGGCTTCAACTCCAGCTTCTGCACGGTGCTGTCGGCCGAAATGATCGCGAACTGGCTGGTCCGGTACTGTGACGGCCAGTTGGCCCATCAGCCGACCGACAAGGAGATGCGCGACAACATGGAGATGATGCTGAACTGGAGACGCAACGAACGCCCCGCCGCCCAGATCTACGGCGGCCTGTGTTCGGCCCCGTTCCACTTCAAGCATTTCGACGAGTTGCTCAGCGATATCGGCGCGAAAAAACACAAACGCTCCAATCCGCTCGCCGAGCAGTTCTCCTACCCGAACGCCAAGGCCTACGGCACCTACCTGGCCAGCGCCCCGCAGTATCAGGTGGGGTGAGAAGCGGAACTTAGACTATGGGGTAGTCACATCGCCATCTATCGCGGCTCTGGCTGAAAACAGCCAGAGCCGCTCGCTCTTGAGTTCATGGTCTGCTTCAAACCTGAAAAACACTACCTCAAGTAGTTGACTAGCCCACTCGTGAACTCGGATGATGCCGACACATTGGTGTCAGCAATAACAGAAACAAGTGCAGCGAAAACATGAACTTGGGCAAGGCCTTGAAGATCGCGTTTCGTCCGCGAAAAGGCACGGCGATTTATCTTGGCATAGTGGCAGCCCTAGCGATTGTCGAATTCGCGACCATCGAGCACCAGCCGTTTTTAAGGGTTTTGATGTTTACTTTCGCTTATCTGCTCTGAGCGCTCGCTTTAAAGCTTTATACCCACGTGTTTTTTCCGCTTTTTCTTCACTGCGCCGACAACACATTGCCGCGTGGATCAATGTTTCTCCTTGCTTTGATATTGCACGTGAGTGGGGGATTACTATTGCTCCCGCTGTTAATGGAACACTCCCAAATGAGCGGTGTTTGAATTCCGATGACAGGTCTCGAATTGTTTGCGAAGGTCATGACGATACACCCATCGCTTACAGACCACTTTCGCCTGCAGGTAACGTATGACCGAAAAAGCCGACTTGTTGACGGAAGCGCACAACTACGCGGTCGTTCAGTTGCCGGGAAGAAGATATCCGGGCGTCGTGGTCCAGGGTGATACACTCTTCAATCTGGTAAGAGCGCTTACGCCCTCCGGAGACGGCAAACGGGACCCCGACAAGGTTCAGGACGTCTTTGAGACGTTGAGCGAAGTGCTGGCGGATTACAAGAAAGTCTGCGCCCAAAATGGCACCGGTCTGCCATTCGTTGACGACGATCGCCAGCATTCAGAGTAACAAGACGACCGCCGCTACGGCGGTCCGCCCAGGCCACAACCTGTCTTGAAGAAAAAAGGACCAGTCGGCCTGTAAGCCGGGTTCTGTATGGCCCGCTTGCGCGGACGTGACAGCCATTCATCTGGGACGCCTGTTGCCAAACGCCTCTAGCAACCAACCCGGGCAGCGAGCCTGGAAACCGGCCGGGCTTGCGCCCATGCTGCCCCTATTCGGTTTTGCTCCCGGTGGGGTTTGCCGTGCCGCCCCCGTTACCGGCGGCGCGGTGGGCTCTTACCCCACCCTTTCACCCTTACCTCGGACAAGTCCGCGGCGGTTTGCTTTCTGTGGCACTTTCCCTGAGGTCGCCCTCGCCGGGCGTTACCCGGCACCGTGTCTCCGTGGAGCCCGGACTTTCCTCCACCGCGGCCTTTCGGCGCCTGCGGCAGCGGCTGTCCGGCCGACTGGTTCTGCTGCCTTATTTGGGATTGCACATCAGGTCAAGCAAGCCTGTGTCAAAACTCCCCTGCCCCTGCCTCGTTGTCCTGGGGCTCCCCGGACGGCCGTAACAGCATTCTCTGGTAGAGATAACCGATACCGATCAGGGTCAGGCCGAGCCCGATGAACGACAGCGCCCTCAGGACGCCTTCCAGCGCCGACATGTCCACCAGAAACACCTTGAGCACCACCAGGCCGATCACCACGCCGGAGACCTGACGCAGGAAGAGGGAATTCCGCACCAGCCCGGCGACGAGACAGGCGACACCGATCACGAGCCAGACAATGGAATAGACGTAGTTTTCCAGATCGGACACAGGCTCGGCGATCAGGTGGTCCGGGCTGAACAGGTTGCGGATGGTGAGATTGACGAAGGCAAACCCCATCGCTGCCGAAAAGACGGCGACCGTCAGAACATAGGGTTTCGGCCGCACCCGCCAGGCCACCCGGGCAAGGATACCGAAGAGCAGAACGGCAAGCCATAGGCAAAGCTCACCCAGTTGCCGAAGACCCCTGCGCCGACAGGTGCGCCGGTCACAAGCGGATTGAACTCGAAGAACAGCGTGAATGCGCCGTAGACAATGCCGCCAGCGCT
The DNA here is from genome assembly GCF_963675095.2 of uncultured Roseibium sp. Classification (GTDB taxonomy): domain Bacteria; phylum Pseudomonadota; class Alphaproteobacteria; order Rhizobiales; family Stappiaceae; genus Roseibium. The sequence continues at coordinate 31,541 of NZ_CAXXSJ010000067.1, forward strand.
GATCCAGATGGACGCCTGCTCCAGCACGGAGCCGCGCTCCCCCGGCAGGAACCGCGTAAGGCCGAGCGAAACCGCGCCACCGATAATGACCAGCATCGCCGCCGCCTGAAATTTCGCCTGCCAGGCGTCGAAGCGGAAATGCGGATCAACCCAGTGCAGCGCCAGCATGGCCAGGGTGACCACCACCGAGACGATGGCAACGGCCTGCATCCGCCCCGCGGACCTGTCGTGTCCCCTGGAGGTGAGCAGGACAGCGGAAAAGACGAGCCCGAGACACGGCACGCCGTAGCCGTAAAGCAGTGCGTTGAAGATCGGCGACGTCCCCAGCGC
>NZ_CAXXSJ010000068.1:0-20411 GCF_963675095.2 uncultured Roseibium sp.
CCTGCGCGCCTTCAAACAGGCTTTCGCCGATGCCCGTCGTGACCTCGTAGCCCTTCTCGTCGAGATGTCGGGTGACCGGGCCGGGGGTCTCGAAGCGGGGCATCTTCAGATTGGCGCCCTTTTCAAGGCCGAATTCCAGCACCACGTTCATCGGGCTTTCGATGGCCGTGCCGCAGACTTCGCCGTCGCCCTGGGCCGCATGGGTGTCGCCGATGGAAAACAGCGCGCCGGCCACTTCGACCGGCAGATAAAGCGTCGTCCCTGCGGCCAGATCGCGGATATCCATGTTGCCGCCGACGCGGCGCGGCGGGGATGACGGAATGGCGGCCGGTCTCCGCCGGCGCAACACCGATGGTGCCCGCGAACGGCTTGAGCGGGACCTTTCCGAACGGGGGAGAAGGCCGCCATGACGGGTTTGTCCCTGTCGTAGGACCAGACATGCAGCGCCGGGTCCTTGAACTGATCGGCCAGAAGTCCGAAGCCCGGGATATTCGCGGTCCAGCCGAAGCCGGAGGGCTTGTACTCCAGGATCTTCACCACCAATGCATCACCGGGTTCGGCCCCGTCCACATGGATCGGGCCGGTGACCGGATTGATCTTGCCCGGATCCATGGCGGCCAGGTCGTTTGCGGTGCTGTCAGAAGTCAGCTGACCGGCGGAACTGTCCATGCATTCGAAATTCCAGCACCGCACCCGGGGCCACCGTTTCGGCCGGGGCAATGGAATTATCCCAGCCGAAGTGATGCTGTGCCGCATGGATCGTGTAGCTCGCGGTTCTGCAATTCACGCACATCTTTCGCCCAAACAGTTTCTTCATTGACGGGACACAGGCCCATGGGCCTGGTCCGGTACTTTACGGCTTGCTCCGACAGGCTCTAGCGTATCTCGGTGCGGGCATGCACATGGGCAATCAGCGCCTGGGCCTGACGCGCGCATTTGTTGTCGACAAGCCAGACAAGAAGTTTTTCCCGGGGCGGCATTTTCCAGCTCTTTCGGCAGAACCTTGACCGACAGTTCGCGCAGATTGCCGTCGAGGGAGACAACCATGCGGCCGTCCTCCGGGGCAAAAGTCTCCGGCAGGGCCAGAGCGTTGTCCCCTTTCGGCCAGTCCATATCGGTGACCCGGACGCCCGGGCCCGCGGACGGAAACAGTCAGAGGCAGCGTCGGGTTCTTGCGCCACAGAACCAGCCCGGAGGCACGGGTACAGCGCGGACCGGAACTGTCTACGCTGACGTCCCAGATGCTGGAGGGGGGCCGCAAACAGATTGACCTTTGCGCTCCTCGACGCGCCGACGACTTCCGTCCGGGCATCGGGATCGCCGAGAAACGTTTTCACCGCATCCCATTGGGCCACTGCAGTCCCCGCCTTCGGCGCCTCTTCCTGAGCTTCGACAGGTCCGGAATAAGGACCGTCAATGACCCGCATGGCGCCGGCCTTCGACAGGATCGTTATACGTGCGCCCTGCTGCAGGGAGATCTGATCCGTCGGATCGAGCTTCTGTCCTGCCTGCAATCCGGCGTCGCCGCTCGTTGCCACAACGATGATTTCCGCCATGGCGGGGCTGGCAAATAGGCTAAAAAGGAGTGCCGTTATCATACTCAGTTTACGCATCGGAACCTCTCCTGGTTCTGTCGATACCGGCCTTGGGAAGACTACTGCCGGTAACAATTGGGGATGTTGCCGTTATTTTTCCGAAAAGACCACTTTTGCGCCGATGGCGCCCTCCTGAAGGCGCTTGAGATGCAATCGTGTCGGCCCGTCTTCGGGTTTGAGTTTCGCTGCCTGTTCGAATTCGGTGATGGCCCCGGCGCTGCCGTCCGTCATGTGCCGGTACGCTTCCAGATAAGACGTCATCCAGGGCGCCGAGGCGTTCTCGGCCGGTATCGGCTCGTAGCAGGTCAGCGGAGCCGCGCGCCCTTTCAGGACGATATCGCCGACCGGCCGGAATGCGACGGTTGTCGCAGTCCTTTCACCACATCCCGGCTGATACAGATCCGGGTTCCGAGATATCGGTTCGCGCCTTCCAGCCGCGCCGCCGTGTTCACCGTGTCGCCAATGCCGGTGTAATCGAAAAAGCGCCGTCCGCCGAAATTTCCGATCACCGCCTCGCCGCGGTGGGACGCCGATGCGCGTCGCCCCGAGCGGGATGCCCCGGTGAACCGCGTCCGCGCGATAGGCCTCGCAGGCGGCGTCCAGCGCCATCGCGAGTTTCACCGCGCGCGCCGACTGGTCGGGCATGTCTTCCGGTGCGCCGAAAAAAACCGACGACGGCGTCGCCGATGATCTTGTCGATCGTCGCCCCGTGCTCTGTCATCAGGTCGCACATCCGGTCTAGATACCCGTTCAGGAGTTCCGCGACCTGATCCGGCGGCAAGGATTCCGACAGGGTCGTGAAGCCTTCCAGATCGGTAAAGAGATAGGTCACGGTCCGTTTCTGGCCGCCGAGCGCCAGGCTGATGTCGCCGCTGGACAGGCGGTTGACGACGGCGGGGCTGACATACCGGGAAAAGGCCGTCTTCAGGAAGGCCCGCTCCGACCGGTCCGCCCGCCAGCGCACGACCGCGAGAAGAAAGGCGCAGACGAGGGCTGCGGCCGGAGGTCCGAGGACCGGGTGGCATGAGGATATCGTTGCTGACCAGAAACCAGACACCGAACGCATAGACGGCAATGGCCCCGGCGAGAAAGAGCGCGAACCGGCCGGGCCGCCGCGTGCGGCCGAATATCAGCGCGACGGCAAGGGCGGCGGCTGCCATCAGGAGCAGCGTTTGCGTCAGGGACAGGGTCCCGATCATGCGGCCGGACAGAACCTGCGCCAGGATATGGGCGTGGATCACGATCCCGGGCAGCGTGCCCGCGGCCGAGCCGGCAATGGAAACAAGCGGCGTCGGGTGGCGGTCGATATTCGGCAGGTCGGTGCCGATGAGAACATATTTTCCGGCAAACCAGTCCGGCGGCAGAAATGCGACGGTTTGCGCCGGATAGCGCGGAAAGGCAGGTGCGCCGTCCTGTTCCGGCGGATGATAGAGGATCCGGCCGGTTACGGGCTTCGGTCCGGTGCCGGCTTCGGCCAGGGCGGCTGTAAACGTCAGGACCGGTTCGCCGCTCCGGTCATGGGGCTGCGGCAGATGGCGCAGGATACCGTCCGTATCGTCGCGTTGAAGAATAACGGACCCATGTTTCCGGCCAGTCACCACCTCCTGAAGATAGGCGTACTGCCGATCCGTCAGCAGCGCCGCCCCTTTCGCCACTGCGAGGATCACGGGACTGGACGCCCGGTCGATCGCATCGAACAAACGGCGGTCCTTGTCCGGGTCGCTCGGGCTGTCGAGCAGGATGTCGAGCCCGATGGCCTTCGGCCCGGCCGCGTCGAGCGTGCTGATCAGGTCCGCGAGGAACCCGCGATCGATGGGCGAACGGTAGGGAAACTGCGCGAGCGTGTCTTCTGTGAGGGTGACGATCACGATGTCATCGCGCTTGGTCGCACTGATATCGGCAAAGCGGAACAGCAACAGATCGCCGATCACCGGATCGAGGCGGGTCGCAAGCGGAAGCGAAATCGCCACGGCCAGGAGGCTGGCGATGAGCGCTATCGTCAGCCGCCGCCATGGGCCGGCCGCGCGCGGAGCATAGGCAGGGGCCTGAACCGCGCGCCCTGTGCGGTCTTCCCGCTCGTCGGCGCGCGCGACCGCAAGATCATTTGGGCGCATCGAACCGTTTCACCTCGGAGCGTGTGCCGTCCGCGTAGGAGAGCCGAACCGAAATGTATCCTGTGGGCTTCGGAATGGCCGTATAGACGACCGACCCGGGTCCGTTGCTCGGGATCGCATGGGGGTTATCCGGATCGCATGGTCCGATCTCGAAGGTCTTGTCGGGCGTATTCGTATCGACTCCGTAGAGCACCGTGTCGATGGCGCAACGGTAGCTGATCAGCTGCGTGAAATAGACCAGCCGCTTGCCGTTCCAGTCGCGGTAGCTGATCCAGGCGTTGGACAAGCGTTCCAGAATGTCCTTCTGGCCGGCAACCAGGGCGGAACCGGGGCGGAAATTCACCTCGAAGGGACCCTGGGTTTCGCCTCGAATATCCGTGTATTTCACTTCGATATCCGTGTTTCCCGCCGTTCCGGGCAGCTCGAAGCTCGGATAGGGGATCGGCTGGCCGGTGGACGGATCGACCGCACCGTTGACGAAACCGGTGGAGCGGAAATCCCCTCCGGGCAGGCGGACGAAGATTTCCCGCGTGCGGTCGGCAATCGACAGGTTGAGCATCCAGCCCTGGTTGGACCGCATGGGAATGATCTTGACCGGATTGGCGAGCGCCGTCGTGTTCAGGAGCGACAGGGCCGCCAGCCGGGTCTTGGCATCCTCGACCCGTTCGGCCGCCATTTGCTGGTCGATGAAATAGCGCAGGTATTGGCCATTCTCGACGCCCGTCATGAAGCGCTTCAGAAGGTCCAGCTCCTTGGTCTTGTCGGCGAGCGACTGCTGGCCGAGGCGCAACTGGGAATAATCCAGGCTAAGTTCGTACAAGGCGGGTGCGAAATCGGGATAGGCGTCGATGAAGGCGCTCAGGCGGCGTACACGCTCGTCGCGGTCCTCCAGCATGATTTCCGCAAACAGGGTGGTCGGATCACGCCGGCCCTGGGACAGAGCCCTGTAGACCTCACGTGCGCCGGCGCGGCCTTCCTGGACTTTCAGCACGGCCTGGAAGCGCAGATGCGGATCGACCTGGGGTTCACCGAAGGCGAAATACTTCAGGTAATCCTGCCGGGCTTTCGGATAGTCGCCCTTGATTTCGCGCAGGCGTGCATTGGCATAGAATTCGTGCGGCCGCGTGGGATTCTCCACCAGCAGGGACCGGCTCTGGAGCCTGGCGAACAGCTTTTCGATATCGCCGGTGGCGCCGCTTCCGACCTCACCCAGCCGCTTGCGGGCGAGTTCGGCGAAGGACCCTTGCGGGAACCGGTCCAGATAGGCCTGGATTTCGGCCGTGTCGTTGCTGTCCTTCACGTCGTTCCAGAACTGCAGCTCCAGCTGGATGGCACCGCCGGCGTTCGATCCGCTTGCAACCGTGTTGCCGCCGGCCTGGCCAGCACCCGGAACCAGGACGATATCGGTGGTGAGTGACGAATGATCCCAGGGAACCTGATCGCCGCCGGTCGCCTCGACCACCTGCTGGCGAACGCGCTTGAACACGGCTTCGATCGTCGCACCGGGCACGAGAATTTCCCGGGCGATGGCGGCGCTGTAGGGGCTGTTGATGCCTTGCCCGTCAGTAGCCGTGCTGCCCGGCGCGGTCGCAAAGGAAATGAAACTTCCCCGCGGCGTGCTGGACAGGAGGGTGAAACCGCCCGCGTTTCCGCCCGCAGATCGTTTCAACGCGGTGTTGCGGCAGGCATCGAGGATGACAATGTTCGCGCCGTCATGGGCGTCTTCGACGGCAGACAGGACCCAGTCCACCGAAAGGGCCTCGAATTCCGCGTCGACCTCGTCACGCAGGTCGGCTTTCAGCGGCGCAAGGTAGTTGTGCCCACCGGCCTCGAAGCCATGACCGGAATAGTAGACAGCTGCGACCGAACCGGTCCCGGCCTGCTTGAGCTTGTCGGTAAAGTCGCGAACGGAGCGCTTCATGGTGCGCAGGTCCGCATTCAGGACGAGATCGACGGCAAAGCCCGCGGATTTCAGGCTGTCGGCGATCAAGGCCGCATCATTGGCCGGGTTCTTGAGCGGCGTCAGCGTCTTGCTGCCATAGTCGGCGTTGCCGATGACCAGGGCGAGACGTTCGCCGGCGAGCGCCCTGTCCGACAGGAAACACACCAGGGCCAGGCTTGCGAGGAGACATGCCGCAATGAAAGACGGTTTCCGCGGGGCTGGCATCCTGTTCATGGTCGCTCCAAAATTTGATCGTACCTGATTTGACCTTGTCCGGAGCCTAACATCAACTGCTTCAAATAATATTGCCGCAGGATGAAAGATCCGGATCATCTTGGACGGAGATCTAGCAGCAGCCAGAAAAAAGTGATGTGATTTCCGTCACGTAGTGTCGATTGCCCGCTAAATGTCTCCCCCAGGTCTTTCAGGTACCGGCACAGGGAAATATATTAACATCCAACGGATCCGGAAGCTTAAAGGTCACGGTGTCATGCGCCCGATTGTACCGCCGCCGATTGTCGGACTTGCTGCTGCCGGAGCGCTCTGGTGCGCGGCCACCTATCTGCCTGCCCTGACGATCGCCTTTCCCGGCCGTATCGTTGTGGCGGCGCTTTGTGCGGGAACGGGCGTACTGATCGAGGGGGTCGGGGTTGTCACTTTCTTACTGCGAAAAACAACGGTCAATCCTCTGAGGCCGGAACGGGCCGGAAGCCTTGTCGTCTCCGGTCTCTACCGGATTTCGCGGAACCCGATGTATCTGGGCATGGCCATTCTCCTGACCGGCTGGTCGCTCTATCTCGGCACGATGGCGGCCGTGATGATCCTTCCGGCTTTCGTCTGGCTGCTGACCGAAATCCAGATCAAGCCGGAAGAGGTCGCGCTTGAGTCCGTCTTCGGCGAGGACTATCAATCCTACAAGACCCGCGTCCGCCGCTGGATCTGACCGAACCGGCCTTTCAAGACCAAACCCATTCTCCGGAACCGCCATGTCACCGACAGCAAAGATCCTTCCGGCCCTTTTGAGCGCAGGTTTCATGGCCGGCTGCGTCTCTGTTTCCGCAGGAGGCGCGGTCTTCGGAACACGGTCGACGGTGTCGGGCAATACGGTGCAAACCGAGACGACGGTCAAAAGTGCGTCGGTCGGGGTGGCATTGCCTCCCCAGCCCGAACAAAACGCGCCCTACCCGCAGTGAACCAAATCGCGTACCAGTCGCCCGGTGCGGCTCAGCCCGCGATCTTTATTTCCACGAGTGCCTGGGTCCGGTTTTCGTCGATGTGCCGGATCGCTTGAGCCAGGACGCCGGGCAGGTCCTTGCCGTCGGAGACGGTTGCCGTCCAGGCGCGGCTTGCTTCGGCCACCTTGGTGAAATCCGGGCTAGGCGCAAGGCCGACCAGCGGCATGTCGTTGGATTTCGCCGCATAGCCTTCGGGATAGATATCGACGACCGAATGGCGCACCGCGCCCCATTGGGCGTTGTTCAGCACCAGGATCAGGATCGGCAAGCCAAGGGACTCTGCGATCTGGTGACAGGTCACCGGATTGGAGAACATGTAGGAGCCGTCGCCCATGGTGGCGACGACCAGCCGGTTCCGGTCCGCAAGCTGAATGCCGAGCCCGCAGGGGAACGACCAGCCGAGGCCGCCGGAATGCGGCTCCTGGAACCAGGTGTTGTGTTCCTTGAGATCGAACTGGGCGAGCGGACAGCCGAGCTCGGACAAAACGGTGGCGGGCCGGTTCGCGATCGCATCCGACAGGCATTTCGACACATAGCCCTTGGTCATCGGCGCGCCGCTGCCGGCCTCCGCGGCGGCCAGCGCCTTGTCGAGCGTCGCCTTGGTGCGGGCAAGCACCTTGTCACGGCGGGCGGCGCATTTGGCCGATTGGGCCTCTTGATGCGTCTTCATGGCGTCGGCGAGCGCAAGCACAGCATCGGCGGTGTCCGCCATGATCGTCACGTCGGAGCGGAAATTGCGGACCGGAGACCGGGAATAAAGCGGGTTCTGGCCGATCTGGATGATCTTGCAGTTCGCCGCCGGTTTATGGACGTCCGGGGACCAAGGCGCCAGGCAGTCGAGCACGACGATGGCGTCCGCCTCACTAATGTAAGGCTCGAGATCCGCACCGGCGTTCATGGGATGGAACGTCGGCAGGGCGAGCTGGACCGCCCAATACTGGGAGACAGGAATGGCCCAGGTATCGACCATGTCGGCGAAAGCGGCGAAGGCCTCCGCAGAGCCCGTGCCGCGCTGTGCGACGATCAGCGGGTTTTCCGCCTCCGCCAGGATACGGGCGGCCTCTGCGATCGCTTCGGCATGGACCCCGATCTTGTGGGCGCTCATGGTCGGCGCCGGCTCCAGTTCGGAGACCGGGCACGGCTCGCACAGCACCTCGCGCGGCAGGCTCATGTAGACCGGTCCCTTGGGCAGGGAGGTGGCGACCGCATAGGCGCGGTCGGCCATCTCGGCGACCTGTTCGGGGAAACGCAGTTCGTAGTCCCACTTGGTGGATTCCCGGACCAGCGCGGTCTGGTCGCGCATTTCCTGGCCCCAGCCGATCGGCACGGTGCGAGCGCCAAGGCGGTCGCGTTCGACCACCGGGGTACGGCCGGAAAACAGCAGCATGGGAACGTGGTCGGTCGCGGCGTTGATCGCGCCGATGGCACAGTTCGCCAGTCCGACGTTGGTATGCGCCATGACCGCCTGGGCCTTGCCGGTTGCGAAATAATAACCGTGGGCCATGCCCATGGCGGCGTTCTCATGGGGCATGATCAGGGCTTCGGGCAGATCGATCTGCTTGGCGCGGGCTTCGGCCAGACCCTCGATGATCGGCGGGAAATCGGTTCCCGAGTTGGCGAAAATATAGTCCACACCCAAGGTCTTCAGACGGGCGAGCAGCGCGCCGCCTGCGGTCATGGTGTCTTTTGTCATCGTTTCGTAACCGCCCCTAAACATGGCCCAACGGCCATTTGATTTCTTTCGCGCCGATTAAACTCACAGGACACGGCTGCGCAACCTTCTCTGGATTTTAGCCTGTTGATAGTTTGATTTCAAACCAATTACTCGAATCCTTCCGAGCTCGTCTCCCTCCAGACCTGATCAGGGGCGTTTCAAAGCAATACGGCCTGGCAACGCACTCACCTCGATATCCGCCGAATGCAGCGGTTCCCCGTCGAGATTGATCTGCAGGGGCCGGTCCGCATGGATGGTCAAGGCCGACAGCTGCTTTTTCACCACGGCGCCGCGTAATCCCTCGAGACCGCCCTGAAGAAGTCGGCCCAGCAGATCCGGGACATCGGCTGCCTGGGGAGCGGGAATAATGGTCAGGTCCAGCTTGCCGTCATTGAGATCCGCTTCCGGACACAGCTGAAAACCGCCGCCAGCCTGGCGTCCGTTGCCGATGGCAAGGGCGAGAAAGGCGCCTTCCCAGGAAAAACCGTCGCCCTCGATCCGGCCTTCATGGGCGTTGAGTTCCGCAAACCGGTTCAGGCCGGTAAAAAGATAGGCGGCCCCGCCGAGGGTCTTCTTCAGCCGCGGGTCGGTCTCCGTGGTCACGCTGGCGCCGAAGCCGCCGGTTGCCATGTTGACGAAGGCCCGACCGTTGACCACACCGATGTCGGTCGGCTTTGCCTCCGCTTCGGCCGCGGTCTTCAGGCAACCGGTGAGATCCCGTGGGTCCAGCCCCATGCCGGTTGCAAAATCGTTCGCGGTTCCAAGAGGCAGGACGGCCAGGGCAAACGGCGGTTTTTCATCCTCCGGCAATTCTGCATGCAGCGTGGCGACGACCTCGTTCACGGTGCCGTCGCCGCCACCGGCCACCAGGCAATCGATCCCGTCATCAGCCGCCTGGGCGAGCGCCTCGCGGGTCAGGCGCTCGGTATCTCCCTCTTCCCAGGTCACCCGCACAGACACGTCATGGCCGGCATCGCGCAGATGACCGACCGCGGCGCGGACGTCTTCGCGTTGCGCGGACTTTCCGTTGAGAACGAGACGCAGGTGGCTTCCGCTCATTTCAGGTTCCTCAAAAGGCAGGGTCACGCCTCATTACATAGGTCTAACCCGGCAACATTTCTTCCCGATCGGCTCGTGCAGCCCGGGCCTCTTCCATCAGCCAGCCCCGAAAGGCACGGACCACGGGGCGCAGGGTGCGGTTTTCGGGATAAACAAAATGATAGGCCGTCTCCTGCGGCATGGGCATGTCAAACAGACGAACCAGCCGGCCGGAGGAAAGTTCCTCCTCGATGAAGAATTTCGGAATGAGCGCGGCGCCGGCATGATGCACGGCAGCTTCCGAGATCATGACGAATTGTTCGAAACGCGCGCCTTGGAAGGCCGCATCTGTCTCCACGCCGGCAGTGTCGAACCACTGCCGCCAGGCAAGTGGTCGCGTCGCCAGTTGCAGGCGCGGCACATTCGCAAGATCCACCGGCTTGCGGATGCCATGGCGGTCGCGGAACGCCCGCGATGCGACCGGCACCACCTCTTCGGGAAACAGCGGCTCTGCAATGGCCCCGGCCCAGACCGGATCGCCGTGATGGATCGCGCCGTCGAACGGCTCGTCATCGAAATCGAAAGGCTGCAGGCGGACGCTCAGGTTCAGGCCGGCACTCGGATAGCGGCGCTGGAATTCCGCCAGGCGCGGGGCTAGCCATCGGGTGCCGAATGTGGGCAAAACCGCGAGATTGAGCACATCCTCGCTGCCCGCATAGGACATGACCTGACGGGTCGCTGTCGTCATCTGCTCCAGGGCGCCGCGAATATCATGAAGGTAAAGCCGGCCCGCATCGGTGAGTACGATCCGCTGCCGGACCCGGCGAAACAACTCGACCCCGAGCCGGTCCTCCAGATGGCGTACCTGTTTGGAAACCGCGCCTTGGGTCAGGTGCAATTCCTCGGCCGCGCGGGTAAAACTCAAATGGCGCGCGGCACATTCGAAGGCGATCAGGGCATCGGCCGGCGGCAGAAAGGCGCGTTTCATGTACTCGGCATCCGGGACAAGGGTAGTTCATTCCAATTCGGCATGAACAATGGAGGAGAAATCGCTTTTCCGCAATTGCCGGCCGGGGCAGATTGTGCCGAATTTGACGAGACGCCGCGTGATTGCGGAAGGTATAGTGATCAGAACAGGCCCGGCAGGCGGGCTGGAGGAGAGACCCCATGAATGCTCCGGTAAAAGGAAAGGCCTCCCCGGCGGGCGGCGGCGTGTTTGACTGGCAAGACCCGTTCATGATGCGCGATCAGCTGAACGAAGACGAAGTGCTGATCATGGAAACCGCGCATGCCTTTGCGCAGGAAAAGCTCCAGCCGCGCGTGATCGACGCCTACCGGGAAGAAAAGACCGACCGGGAAATCTTTAACGAGATGGGTGAACTCGGCCTCCTCGGCATTACCCTGCCGGAAGACTATGGCTGTGCGGCCGCATCCTATGTCGCCTACGGCCTTGTCGCCCGTGAAGTCGAACGGGTCGATTCCGGCTATCGCTCGATGATGAGCGTTCAGTCCTCGCTGGTCATGCACCCGATTTATGCCTACGGCAGCGAGGAGCAGCGGAAAAAATACCTGCCGAAGCTGGCGACCGGCGAATGGGTCGGATGTTTCGGCCTGACCGAGCCGGATGCCGGTTCCGATCCGGCGGGCATGCGTACCCGCGCCGAGAAAATCGACGGCGGTTACAAGCTGACCGGCTCTAAGATGTGGATCTCCAACTCCCCGATCGCCGACGTGTTCGTGGTCTGGGCCAAGTCGGAAGCCCATGACGGCGCCATTCGCGGCTTCGTTCTGGAAAAAGGCATGAAGGGCCTCTCGGCTCCGAAGATCGGCGGCAAGCTCTCTTTGCGTGCCTCGATCACCGGCGAAATCGTCATGGACAACGTGGAAGTCCCCGAAGACGCACTCCTGCCGAATGTCTCCGGTCTGAAGGGCCCGTTCGGCTGCCTCAACCGCGCCCGTTACGGCATCGCCTGGGGCGCCATGGGCGCTGCCGAAGACTGCTGGATGCGCGCACGCCAGTACGGCCTGGAGCGCGAACAGTTCGGCCGGCCGCTGGCGCAGACGCAGCTTTTCCAGAAGAAGCTTGCCGACATGCAGACGGAAATCTCGCTCGGTCTGCAGGCCACCCTGCGCGTCGGCCGCCTGTTCGACGACGGCAAGGTCGCGCCGGAGATGATTTCCATCATCAAGCGCAACAACTGCGGCAAGGCGCTCGACATCGCCCGTCAGGCTCGGGACATGCACGGCGGCAACGGCATTCAGGAAGAATACCACGTCATGCGCCACGCCCAGAACCTGGAGACGGTCAACACCTACGAAGGCACGCATGACGTCCATGCGCTGATCCTCGGCCGGGCACAGACCGGCCTGCAGGCTTTCTTTTAAGCGCAACACACTCTCAATCGAGCCGGAGGCTTCTGCCTCCGGCCTTTTCCTGGCGGTGCCGGATGGCTCACTCGACTGCAGACGTCGCTATCATCGGCGGAGCCGTGACGGGTTCTTCCATCGCCTGCCAGCTTGCAAGCCGAGACGACTTTTCCGGCCGGATCGTCGTGATCGAGGCCGACCCGTCCTACCAGGTCTGTGCCTCGGCCCGGTCCGCCGCCTCAATCCGGCAGCAGTTTTCCAGCGCGATCAATATCGAGATCTCCCTGTTCGGCATTCAGTTCCTGCGCGAGATCGGCGACCGGCTCGCGGTCAACGGCGACCGGCCGGCGATTGATCTCAACGAGGGCGGTTATCTGTTTCTCGCCACGCCGGACAAGCAGGACATTCTCGCCGAAAACCATGCCCTGCAGACCCGGCTCGGCGCCGATATCGGCTGGCTCGACATCGAGGGCTTGAAGGCAAAATTCCCCTGGCTCCATGTCGACGACCTTGCCGGCGGCTGCCACGGACTGACCGGTGAAGGCTGGTTCGACGGCTACGGCCTGATGCAGGCCTTTCGCAAGAAGGCCCGCTCGCTCGGCGTCGACTACATTGCCGCAAAGGCGGAAGATCTTTCCCGGGATGGTTCCGGCTGGCGGGTCACCCTGTCGACCGGCGAGAGCCTGTCGGTGGCAACGGTCGTCAACACGGCCGGCGCATCGGGCGGGGCGGAGATCTGCCGCAAGGCCGGGCTCGATATCCCGATCCACAGCCGGAAACGCTGCGTTTTCACCTTCGAATGCCGCGACGCTCTTCCCCGGTTTCCGCTGCTGATCGATCCGAACGGTACCTATGTCCGACCGGAAGGCACCAGCTACATCTGTGGTTCCGCGCCCGATGAGGCCAACGATCCGGACTGCGACGACTTCGAGGTCGATTACGCGCTATTCGAGGAGCATATCTGGCCGACATTGGCCGCCCGCGTCCCGGCTTTCGAGGCGATCCGGCCGGGGGCTGCCTGGGCCGGCTGCTATGACATGAACCTCTTCGACCACAACGCCTTCGTCGGCGCCGTTCCGGGGATTGACGGATTTTATCTGGCGCTCGGATTTTCCGGTCACGGCCTGCAGCAGTCGCCGGCAGTCGGCCGTGGGATGGCAGAGCTGATCGCCTGCGGCCGCTATGAAACGCTCGATCTCACACCGCTTTCCATCGAACGGTTTGGGCAGAACAAGCCCCTGATTGAACGCAACGTCGTCTGAGGACGCCTAATCCCCGTCAGGGCGGTTAGAGCCTTTCCCGGTTAGATTGAAGCATTCTGTTTGTCGTCCGGCGAGGCGATCTGTGCGGAGGGACGAGAAGCCCATAGCGGGGCTATGGGCAAGCGGCCCGACAATACAGGCGTCCGCCGGACGGAAACCCGCCGCGTTGTTTGCCTTCGGCAAACACGCCGCAGCTCAAATTACGGATCATTCGAACCGCGGATGCGGTGCGAATGAGAGGGGGCCGGGCCGGTTTGGCCCAATGCCTTCGGGCTTCGCCTCGACCGTGCAGTCAGCACGGCCTTCGCCAAATCCCTCGACCTTGAACCAAACCGGCTCCGGCAGAATGCTTCAATCTAACCGGGAAAGGCTCTAGTAGACCGCCGCTTCGGTGTCGGAAGGCTGCTCCGCCGGATCCGGTTCAAATCCCTCCGCCCATTCGCTCACCCGGCCCAACCCTTGAGCCAGAAGCGTTTTCAGGCGGGCAGATCCGGTCCGGTCCGGCTCGAAGGGCGGCGATTCATGGCGCAGATACGCCCTTTGCGCGATGACCAGCGTCATCGCATGGACCCCGATATCGGGCAGACCGTAGGTCCGGGTGATGTAGCCGCCGCGGAAAACGTCATCGACGGCCACGGTTATGCCGTCCACGCCCTGGAACGTGGCGGCGAACGTGCGGGCCAGATCGGGATGGCAGGCCGTCTGCTCCGCCGTGCCCAGATTGAGCACCGCGAGTTCCTGGTCGATATAGCCCTTGATCTTTGAGCGAACCGACCGGCAGTCGATCAGGACCACCGTCTCGTGGATCTTTTTCAGCCGCTCCACCTCGCGGCGAAGGGCGTCGTGAAAAGGGTAGTAGAACAGAAGCGCGCGTTGCTCCGTCTCGGTTGGCCCCGGTTCCTCGTCGAGCTGGTAGATCCGCTTGTTGTCCAGGGTGGTCACCGGACACAGGGCGTTCAGCGGATCGGTCTCGGGATCCTGCTGCAATTCGGGAGGCTGGTCCACGTCGATCACGTAACGCGAGGCGGTGGAGCGCAGCAAGGTTGCATCCAGGCCTGAAGCCACGTCGAGAATCGTTTCCAGCCGCCAGGAAATATCAGTCTGCAGCCGACCCGTAGCGTTCATCCGGTTTTCAATCGCCGGTGGTATCTGCGTCCCGCTGTGCGGCAGGCAGAGGATCAAAGGACTTTCACCTTTATCGACCAGAATCATGCTTTTACGCCAATACGGGAGACTCAAACAGAACTGCAGTTTGAGTCTCTTACCCAACGGAAACAAGACAATTGGCCGCCTGCCCACGAAAAATTTGTGCGCTGCATGGTTGAAGCTTCTGAACGGAGGCAGGCGTCCAGCCGGAATCGGAGAGATCAGGCTCCTGTCGTTATGACAAATCGGACGCCAATGCTCCATTGCCCGCAATTTTAAGCTGTTGATTATTTGCCGATATGGGCTGCCCTGTCAGGTTTTCCGCTACAGTAGTCATGACCTGGTCGAACGGCGTCGTCCGCAAATCCGGCAGGACCAGAGCTAATTTGCTGCCGTCGACCCGGTGCGGCACCTTCCACAGATAGGCCATCTCGGTGACCTCGCGCATGAGCGGACTGAACAGCCCTCCGACCCGCAGCAACGGCCACGGCATGCCCCTGACCTTCAGGTTCCGGCCCACGGCCTGTTCCGCCGCCGCGATCAGCTCGCAGCCCGTCAGGGCAAAACCAGGAAAGCCGAATTCCTCGAAATCGGCAAACTGGTCGCGTTTCTCGGCCAGCCCCGCCATCGCTGCGGCCATGTCGGGCAGATAGGCCCAGGCATGAACCCGGTCCAGCGGGCCGGGATACATGATCTTTCCCTTCGGCAGGTCGGCGAGAATATAGTCTTCCAGCCAGTTGCCGGTCTTTCTGCCGTCAATGAAATCGCCGGCCCGAAGGAGAATGGTGCGGATGCCGCACCCGGCGTAGCTGCGTTCCATCTCTTCGCGCAAATGCCCCTTGCGGGTCGTCGGCCGATGGGGCGTTTCCTCGCTCAGGACGGACGGCATGCCGGCGCCGTAATTGTAGACGTTTCCAGGCAGCATCACCGTTGCACCCGACCGCCATGCCGCGGCGATCACGTTCCTTGTGAACACTGGAAGATCCCGCCGCCACAACGGATAGGGCGGATTGAGCGCGTTGACGATCACGTCACAGCCTTCGGCGGCCCTGATGACACTACCGCGGTCGTGCGCGTCCCCGGTCATCCACTCGTGCGCGTCCGCCGAGCGCGGTTCGGGCATCGACCGGGAAAAGCCACGAACCGTCCATCCAGCGGTCCTGAAGGCAGTCATCGCCGCGCGGCCGAACCGGCCGGTTGCTCCGAGAACCACAATTTTCTTCTGCATGAGCCTGTCCTTTCCTGATGATGAAATCATGAGACGGGATATGCCTCATTCATAATCGGAAGAAAATTTGCTATTTTCAAACATAGGATATTCGTTTTTGAATAGGCTAGGTTCTCAAGATGAAACCACCTCTCGACTGGAGCTTACTGCAATCCTTTGCCGTGGTCGCGTCGAGCGGCTCCCTGTCCGCCGCAGCACGCAAACTCGGCAGCAGCCAGCCGACGCTCAGCCGGCATATCGCGGCCCTGGAAATGCAGACCGAAACCAGGCTGTTCGTACGGACACCCGGCGGACTGGACCTGACGGAGGCCGGCGCCGAACTTTATGATTATGCGCTCAGGATGGCGGATGCCGCGGAAGACCTGCGGCTGGCGCGCGAAGGCCGCGCCCAGACGCTTGCCGGAACGGTCCGGCTGACCGCCAGCGCGATCATGGCGACCTACGTTCTGCCCGACATCCTGACCGCCCTGCGGCGGGAGGAGCCGGCGATCGACATCGAGCTGGTCGCCTCGGATCGCACAGAGAACCTGCTGCAGCGGGAAGCAGATATCGCCGTTCGCATGTACCGGCCTGCCCAGGTCGACGTGATTACCCGCAAGATCACAGAGCTCAGCTCCGGCGCCTTCGCGACACCGGGTTACCTGGAGGCCCGCGGCATTCCCGAAACGATCGAGGACCTGCGAACCCATGACGTTGTCGGTTACGACCGTAGCGATCTCATCATCAAGGGGTTCGAGGCGGTCGGCTTCAAGGTCGGCCGCGGGTTTTTCCCGTTCCGCTCGGACAACCAGGTGGTCTGCTGGCAAATGGTGGTGGCCGGTTACGGCATCGGCTTTGTACTGAACGTCGTCGGCTCGGCCGAACCGGCCGTGGTCCCGATCCTGACGAGAACGAAGGTCCCGAAACTGTCGGTCTGGCTGACCGCCCATCGGGAACTCAAGGTCAGCCGGCGCGTGCGGCGGGTCTACGATTTTCTGGCGGACCGGCTGGAGCGGCTGGAAACAGGGCCATCCGCTTAGACCCGCAGGCGCTATACCTGGGTCCGATTGGGCATCTGTCCGATTGAACATCTTTCCGTTTGGCGGACAATGCGCAGCGATTTATACAATTGGAACCGGATGCAAATCCCACCCCTTTCGTTCACCGCCCAAGGATCCCCTTCAAATGACTCTGCGAAACGGCAAGGAATTCCTCATGATTCCGGGTCCGACCAATGTGCCGGACGAGGTCCTGCGCGCCATGCACCGGCCTGCCGTGGATATTTATGAAGGCCCGCTGCTGGAGACGACGGATGTCTGCCTCAAGGGCCTGAAGGCGCTCTTTCGCACCGAGCACCAGACCTACATCTATGCGGCGAACGGTCATGGCGCCTGGGATGCGGCTTTGACGAATACATTGAGCCGCGGCGACAAGGTCCTCGTTCTGGAATCCGGCCGCTTTGCGATTGGCTGGGGTGAGGCCGGTGGAATTGCCGGTCTCGAAACGGAAGTACTTGCCGGCGACTGGAAAAAGGCGGTCGACCCGGCCGCCGTCGAAGCGCGTCTCAAGCAGGACGCCGCGGGCGAGATCAAGGCGGTCCTGGTGGTTCAGGTCGATACCGCGTCGGGCGCCTGGAACGACATCAAGGCGATCCGCAAGGCCATGGATGCCGCCAACCACGGCGCCCTCCTGATGGTCGACACGATCGCGTCTCTGGGCTGCTTGCCGTTTGAAATGGACGTCTGGGGGGTGGACGTCACCCTGACCGGATCGCAGAAGGGCCTGATGACACCGCCGGGGCTTTCCTTTGTCGCCGCCGGTCCGAAAGCGATGAAGGCCCACGAAACCGCAGATTTGCGCACCAACTACATGGACTGGACGTTCCGCAACGGCCCCGAGCACTACCAGAAATACTGCGGCACGCCGCCGGAGCACCTGCTGTTCGGGTTCCGCGCGGCCCTGGGACTGATCGAGGCGGAGGGGCTCGAAAATGTCTGGCGCCGGCACGCCCTGCTGGCGGAAGCCACCCGGCGCGCTGTTGCCGTCTGGGCGGAAGGCGGCGCGCTGGAATTCAATATCGACGCTCCGGAGAACAGATCCGACAGCGTCACCGTCGTCCGGTTGAACGGCCATGATCCCGCCGCCCTGCGCAGCTTCACCAAGGAGATCTGCGGCGTCACCATCGGCGGCACCATCGGCGAGCTGAGCGGACAGGGCATCCGGATCGCCCACATGGGCCACTGCAACGGCGTCATGACGCTCGGCACCCTGTCGGCGATCGAGCTCGGACTGGCGAAGCTCGGCATCCCGCACAAGCCGGGCGGCGTTCAGGCGGCGATCAGCTATCTGCAGGACGCGCTTTAAAAAACTTACCGGCTTGAGAGATCTTCAGAGCACCTTTTCAAGCCGGTCGCAGATGGTCTTCAGAACCTCGATACGGGCGTGGCGCTTGTCCTGCGAGGACACCAGGGTCCAGGGAGCATAATGGGTCGACGTACGGTCGACCATATCGCCAGCGGCCACCTCGTACTGCTCCCACTTGAGCCGGTTGCGCCAGTCATCGTCTGTGATCTTGTGCTGCTTGTAGTCCGTTGCCTCGCGCTCCTTGAACCGGCTGAGCTGTTCCCCCTCACTGATCGCGAGCCAGAACTTGCAGACCACGTAGCCGAACTCGGTCAGCTCGGCCTCGAAATCGTTGATTTCGCTATAAGCCCGGAGCCAGTCCGCATGGCCGGCATAGCCTTCCACCCGCTCCACCAGGACGCGCTCGTACCAGGACCGGTCGAAAATCGCGATCTGTCCGCGACGCGGCAGGCGCCGCCAGAACCGCCACAGATAGGGCCGTGCCTTTTCCTCATCCGTCGGCGCCGATATGGGATGGACCTTATAGATGCGCGGATCGAGCGGCTTGATCACCCGCCGGATCGCTCCGCCCTTTCCGGCGGCATCGTTGCCCTGGAACACGAGGATCATGCCTAAGTCCGAGAATGCCTTGCTGTCCGACATGTCGGACAGGCGGGACTGCAGCTTGTCCAGGCGCCTCTCATAGTCCGACTTGCCGAGTTTCGCCGTCAGGTCGACCGCATCCACCGCGGTGTTGCGTTTCAGTCCACCGACGACCGGCGGGGCCGCCACGCTGTGGGGCTCGCCATCGGCCAGCTTGCGCTTCATTTCCCGCGCGACGGTCTGGGCAAGGGCTGCATCCCGGTATTCCGGGTCCTGGGAGGGAATGACGAACCAGGGCGCGTGGCCCTTGCTGGTATCCAGAATGATCCGGTCGCCGACTTCGACGGCCTTGTCGTAGTTTTTGAACGCCGCCCAGTCGGACAGGACATGACGCGCCGCATTTTTCTTGTCGATCTTCTTCAGGCGCCGTTCCTGATCCTTCTTGGGCAGAATGAACCAGAACTTCAGGATCAGGACGTCCTCATTGGCGAGCATTTCCTCGAACCGTTCGATCCGGGTCAGGTCCTTCTCGAATTCATTGTCATCGATCTGGCCATAGATACGCTTGCGGACCGGGTTCTGATACCAGCTGCCGAAAACGATCGCGGTTTCGCCCTTGGCCGGCAGACCCCGCCAATAGCGCCACAAGGGCGGGTGCAGGCGCGCGTCGTCCAGCGGTTCGCCGTAGGCGTTGCAGACCAGATGGCGCGCATCCATCCAGTCGTAGAGCCGGGCGACCGCCTCGCCCTTGCCGGCGCCGTCCAGTCCATCCACGACGATCAGGGTCGAAAAGGTCTTCTTTTCGATCATCTCCAGCTGCGCCGACAGAAGTTCGGAGCGAAGCTGCGGCTTCAGCTTCCGAAATGTCTCCTTGTTCATTTTCTGGGGCAGCTGTGCGGATTCAAACATACGACCGACCTCGAATTCGAAAGACATTCACCATAACCGAGAAACCAAAGGGTCGCAGGCGGGGCTCCGCAATCATTGCCTTTGCTTCCCGTTTTTTCTGTTAAGTCTCGCCGCGCTTGCCTATATGAGTTGCATTCGATGGCAGCCTCGGGCCCGACTCAGCCCAGAAAACGAGCTTTCACTGCGTGACCGACATCCTTGGACAGATCGTTGCCTTCATCGGAGACAACCCCTCTCTCGCAGGACTGATCTGCTTCACCGTGGCCATGGGCGAAGCCCTGTTCATCATCGGCCTGGTGGTTCCGAGCACCGTCGTTCTGGTCGGGGCCGGAACCCTGGTCGGCCTCGGCAAGCTCGACGGCGTTTCGATCTTTATCTGGACGGTCCTCGGCGCGACGGCCGGCGATGCCCTTTCCTACTGGTTCGGGCATTTTTACAAGGACAAGGTCCGCAAGCTCTGGCCTCTGTCGCGCTACTCCAGTCTGATGGACAGGGGAGAGGAATTCTTCCGCGCCCATGGCGGCAAGAGCATCTTCATCGGCCGTTTCGTCCCCGGCGTGAAGTCGGTGGTCCCGGGCATTGCCGGCATGGTCGGCATGAACGCGACCCGGTTTACGATCATCAACGTGACTTCCGCCATTGTCTGGAGCGCCGCCCATCTGGGGCCGGGCATTCTGGCCGGAACCGCGCTGGAAGCGATCGGGCAGATCAGTTCGCGGCTGGCATTCGTCATCGGCGGCCTGTGCGTGATCCTGTTCCTGGCGGTCATGCTGGGCCGCTGGCTGATCCTGATCATCCTCCCCGCTGTTCCCCGGCGCCCATGCGGCAATCGTCAACTGGTTCGCAAAGCGGCCCGGCCGGATGTCGCAATGGATCGCGGCGACCTTCGATCCCGACCATCCGCGCTCTATCGGCATGCTGGTATCGGCGCTCCTG
>NZ_CAXXSJ010000069.1:0-317213 GCF_963675095.2 uncultured Roseibium sp.
TACGGCATATGGATCGGCGAAAAGCTGAGCCTCGGAATGCGTCTGGGTAAACTCACCCATAGTTTCGCCCGCACTCCGCTCTGATGCTTCCGGTGCGACCCCTTTGCGTATGTCCACACCATCCTTGCGGCCGTTGCCAGCATTCAGATCGCCTTCCGGCAGATTGGCGCCGTCTTCATTGGTCGTGCCGGCGACATTCGGGTCGTTAAGACCCTTTTTGTTCGGTGCGGTTGAAGCGAGTTTAACCGGATTGAAATACTGGGCCACCCCGCTCTTGACGCTGTCATCGGTGACATTGATGAGCCACATGACCAGGAAAAAAGCCATCATGGCGGTCATGAAATCGGCATAGGCGATCTTCCACACGCCATGGCCGTGCGCTTCCCCTTCCCAGTCCGGCCTGCGCCGGACAATGACGATTTCGTTGGGCAAGGTATCCTGCATGATCACTCCGCCTCCATTGCCAGACGCAACTGCGCCATCCATTCGGCAAACCGCGTGTTCAAGGTCGTTTCGCCGATCACGGCTGTCAGCTCGGCTGTATCGGCAGCTTGAAATTCAATCCGTCCGTCCAACGCCCCCGGCTCGGACCGGAGCAGATCCAGTAGGACGTCAGGGCCGCTGACACGCACCAGACTTCCCTGATCGCCATCCAGAAAGCGGGTAAGCGTGTCGCGGAACGACATGACGATCCGGTTTGCCATCTGTTCTTCGACCAGAGGCTGAAGGACCTGAGCGACACCGTTGGCGATCCGGCATTCAAGGGCGCCGAACGCGGAGTCCAGACCTTCCTCCAGAAGGCTGGCCTGTTCGGCACGTAGAGTTTCGCGAATGGCTGCGACCTCTTCGTCATGGGCCCTGCGCTCATCCTCGAGCCGGATTTCGTAATGCTCAGCCGCCGATGCTTCTCCGGCGGCGCGGCCCCGTTCGTATTCCGCGGCAAGTTTTTCTTCCAACGTGGGCTCCGCCGGTTCCTGAACATGGACCGGCATGACTTCCGCCATTATGGCGTCAGATGAATTCAGCGTCTGGAACGGCCCGCTGTTCAGCGTCGGGATATAGGCGGCGATGTTGCTGCGCATCCTTATGCCCTCTCGTTTTCATAGAGCCACTGGCGCAGGATCGCGGCCGACTGTTCTTCGTTGTAGTCCAGAAGAGATTCCAGCTTTTTCAATGGCGACTGATTGAGCTTGGAATTCAGGTCGCTCAGCATCGCCGTATGATCCGGGGACGTGAGATAGGCCTGACCGGAATATTCCCCGGCCATGTCTCCGTCTTCCGGCATCATCGCCATTTCGGCGATTTCCGCGGCTACCGGTTCGGGTTTGGGAACCAGTGCGGCAACCGCCGGGCGAAGACCGAACCAGATCACCATGCCGGCGACGATCAGGATAGCCGCGGCGTTGATCATATTGCCGGACTGCCGGAGCAGGTATTCCGAGACACTCAAGGGCGGGATCGGTTCCAGGTCGCGGCCGCCGTCGATGAAGTCGACCACCGATACCTTGACCATGTCACCACGGGCCGCATCGACACCGGCCGAAGATGCCGCAAGCTGGCGGATTTCATCCAGCTGCGCATCGATCGCGGTCTGATCCGGCTCGCCGCCGAGAGACGCATTCAGCCGGGCACGATCGACAAGGACGGCGATCGACAGGCGCTCGACCTTGAAGCCGTCCTGGGACGTCTCGATCCGTTTGGAGGAGATCTCGTAATTGACAGTCTCTTCCCGCCGCTGATTTTCTTCGCTCGAGCGCTCGCCGTTGTTCGCGGGAACATTCTGCTCCGGAATGTTCTGCTCAACAGTTGTCGGGGACTCGGTGCTGGCGTTTTGGGAGTTCTCGTTTTCACGGATGGTGCGAACGGAACGCTCCGTCCGGGATTCCGGATCATAGATCGTTTCGGCGATCTTTCTCCGGTCGGTGTTCAGATCCGCGGCGACACTGACCTGGAAATTGTCGATGCCCAGATATGGAGTCAGGGTTTTACGAATGTTTTCCTGGATCCGGCTGGACACGACCGCTTCAAGAGAAGCGAGTTGGCCGGCGGAGGCCTTTGACGGATCATCGCCTGCCGCAAGCAGTTCGCCGGACGTATCCAGCACGGTCACCTTGTCCGGTGTCATACCGGGTACACCGGCCGCAACCAGATGGCGGATTGCGTCGGCGGTGCGAATGTCGTCGGATTTTTCCGAACGGATCACCACAGAGGCCGAAGGCGGCTGCTGGTCGCGCCGGAACGAGCCTTTTTCCGGCATCACGATATGGACCCGGGCGGCCCTGACACCCTGCATCAGCTGAATGGTTCGTGCGAGTTCGCCTTCAAGTGCGCGAACCCGGGTCACCTCCTGCATGAAGGATGTCAGGCCGAGCGATCCCAGGTCATCAAAGAGTTCGTAACCTGAGTTTGCTCCCCGCGGCAGTCCCTTTTCGGCGAGCAGCATGCGCGCCTTCGCGGTTGCAGCGTGATTGACCATGACGGCGGTGCCGTCGGAACTGACATCATAGGGAATGCCGGCATCTTGAAGGGCGGAGCCGATACGGGTGACGTCTTCGCCGTCCAGGCCGGTATAGAGCACCGTCTGCTCCGGCCGGGAAAGATAATAGGCACCCAGACCAACCGTCATGATGGTTGCCAGCCCGATCAGAGCCAACGCAATCAAGCGCCTGGCACCGAGTTCCTGGAGATTTGCCCAAAGTTTTTCTGCTTGCTCGCGGCCAGGCATAGATCACCCCTGTTGCATCGCCCGTTATCATTTCCGCCACTATCGAAGTCTGAGCTTGCGCGAAGGTTGCGCCCGATTTCGAAGGACCAAACCGACGGATGCGGGACGCTTATGCGGATCATGAAAAGTGCTAAAGAAAAGGCCGCGCCCTTCAGAAAGAAGAGCGCGGCCCGAGCCTTCCGGAAAACCGGATGGATTAACGGAACAGCGAGAGGATGTTCTGGCTGTTCGAGTTGGCAATCGACAGCGCCTGGATACCAAGCTGCTGCTGCACCTGCAGAGCCTGGAGACGGGTCGATTCCTCGTTCATGTCCGCATCGACAAGCTGGCCGACGCCACGATCAATGGCGTCCGTCAGAGCCGTCACGAAGTCCTTCTGCAGGTCAACGCGCTTTTTCACGGAACCCAGAAGGGTTGCGGAGTCCGTGATTTCACCAAGGGCTTCGTCCACGTCAGAGATCATGTTTTCCAGGGTTGTCAGGTCGGCTGCCGAGTCGGTCAGGGCCGAGATGTCAATCGTGGAAACGATGTTACCGTTGGTCTTGGCACCATCCAGGATACCGTCGGCGCCGGTGGCGTCGAACAGTTCGGTCTGGGTGATGTCAATGGCAATGGTATCGATCGTGATCGCACCGCCGGAGCGGGTGAAGGAACCCACAATGGTTTTGGTCGCGTTGTAGTCTGCAGCACCGGAGTCGACCGAGAGCCAGTTTTCCCCGTTGAAGACAGAGGAGTCGGCAATCGTCTGCAGCTGGCCCTGGAGCTCGGTGATGTCGGACTGGATCTTGGTGCGGTCGACACCCGGCTGGCGGGCGGCAACGAGCTTTGCCTTGATCTCGTTTACAACATCAACGGTGCTTTCGGTGGCCGTGTACATGACATCGACCGTTGCTGCACCGAGACCCAGAGCATCCTCAACGGCAGACAGAGCCATGTTATCGGAGCGCATGGTGGTCGCAATCGACCAGTAGGCCGCGTTGTCCGAGGCGGTGGACACGCGATAACCGGTCGAAATGCGGTTCTGCACTTCGGACATCTGCTTGTTGGTGGAGTTCAAGGTCTGCAGCGCGGTCATTGCCGACGCATTTGTCATAAGGCTAGACATGATATGTCCCTTTCAAAGATTGAAGTTAGAGCGGGACATGCCGGATTCTCACCGGCACGGCAGGAGCTGCATCATGCACTTGAACCTTGATATTGGAGGTTCAACCTGCCGTGGATTTCAGACTAGACGGGCAAGCTTACGCGAAGCTTGCGTGCTCAGAATGAGGATCGGACAATTTTGAGAATTCTTAGCCCAGCCTGAGTGTAAGAGCGCTCTTGGGCATCTTACAGGTAGGTTTTCAAAGAACGGCTGCTGATATAATCCCGTCCAGTCCGGCAACCGATCGCCTGGGTTTCCGGCCTCGGACCAAACTCACCGACGTACCGGCTCGAAAAAGCCGAGGACCGAGCGCTACGCTTTCCATTTGTTCCAGGAGAACAAAAGTCAGAAGGGGCGCAGCCGTCCAGGCCGCACCCCTCCAGAACTTGGATTGCCAATCTTCCCGGCGCCTGCGACTTCTATCCTCCGAAGTCGTCCAGCATGATGTCATCGCGGTCAACGCCCAGATCGAGCAGCATGTTGATCACCGACGAATTCATGATTGGAGGTCCGCACATGTAGAACTCGCAGTCCTCCGGCGCGGGATGGTTCTTGAGATACTCGTTATAAAGAACGTTGTGAATGAAGCCGGTATAGCCGGTCCAGTCGTCCTCCGGCA
Source organism: uncultured Roseibium sp. (assembly GCF_963675095.2). Lineage (GTDB taxonomy): Bacteria > Pseudomonadota > Alphaproteobacteria > Rhizobiales > Stappiaceae > Roseibium. The sequence continues at coordinate 4,489 of NZ_CAXXSJ010000069.1, forward strand.
GCGCGTCGGACAAGGCGACATGCCATTCGAAATTCGGGTTTTCCGCGGCGAGCTGGTCGAAATCTTCAACGAAGAACATTTCCCGCTTGGAGCGCGCACCGTACCAGAAACTGATCTTGCGCTTGGATTTCAACCGCTTGAGCTGGTCGAAGATATGACTGCGCATCGGAGCCATGCCCGCGCCGCCGCCGATGAACACCATTTCCTTTTCGGTGTCGCGCGCAAAGAATTCGCCGAAGGGACCGGAAATCGTGACCTTGTCGCCCGGTTTCAGGTTGAAGATATAGCTGGACATCTTGCCCGGCGGGATGCCTTCCGTGCCCGGAGGCGGCGAGGCCACGCGAACATTGAGCATGATGATGCCTTTTTCCTCCGGATAGTTCGCCATCGAATAGGCGCGTTCAACCGGCTCGTTCACGATCGACTCGTATTGCCAGAGATTGAACTTGTCCCAGTCGCCGCGATACTCCTCCTCGATGTCGAATTCGGTGTATTTGAGCTTGTGCGCGGGCGCCTCGATCTGAATGTAGCCGCCGGCGCGGAAGTTCACGTTCTCGCCCTCGGGCAGCTCAAGCACCAGCGCCTTGATGAAGGTGGCCACGTTCTCGTTGGAACGAACCGTGCATTCCCATTTCTTGACGCCGAAGACCTCTTCGGGAACTTCGATCTCCATGTCCTGCTTGACGGCCACTTGACAGGACAGACGGTCGCCACAGGCGGCTTCGCGCTTGGTGATGTGGCTTTCTTCCGTCGGAAGGATCGAGCCGCCACCGGAGAATATCTTGACCCGGCACTGGGCGCAGGTACCACCGCCGCCGCAGGCCGACGGCACGAACAGTTTCTGTTCGGCGAGCGTCTGCAGCAACTTGCCACCCGCGGGTACCGAAATCGTCTTCTCGCCGTTGATCGTGATATCGACATTGCCGACTGAGACGAGCTTGGAACGGGCCGCAAGAATGATCGTGACGAGGCCCAGCACGATCAGGGTAAAGAGAAGTATGCCTAGTCCAAATGTGGCCACAGGGCTCTCCCGTTACAGTTTGACGCCGCTGAAGGACATAAAGGCCATAGCCATCAGTCCCGCGGTGATAAAGGTGACGCCCAGGCCCTGCAGGCCTTCCGGGATGTCGGAATATTTCAGTTTCTCGCGGACCCCCGCCATGGCGGCGATCGCAAGAGCCCAGCCAAATCCGGATGACACGCCGTAGGTGAGTGCTTCCGGGAAATTGTAATCCCGCTCCACCATGAAGAGAGAACCGCCGAGGATCGCACAGTTCACGGTGATCAGCGGCAGGAACACGCCAAGGGCGTTGTAGAGCGGCGGGAAGTACTTATCGAGCACCATCTCGAGGATCTGCACCAGTGCCGCAATCACGCCGATATAGGAAATCAGTCCGAGAAAGGTCAGATCCACATCCCCGAAACCAGCCCAGGACAAGGCCCCCGGCGCCAGCAAATAGGTGAGGATCAGATTGTTTGCAGGGACCGTGATGGCCTGCACGACCATCACGGAAATGCCGAGGCCAATGGCCGTGGAGATCTTCTTGGAAACGGCGATAAACGTACACATGCCCAAAAAGAAGGACAGCGCGAGGTTCTCGACGAAGACCGCTTTGACTGCGAGGGAAATCAGCTGTTCCATCAGTGCGCTTCCACCGTCTGGATCTTGTATTCGCGCTCCTCGACCTGTTCAGGCTTCCAGCTCCGGAAGGCCCAGATAAGCAGTCCGATCACGAAGAATGCGGAAGGCGGCAGCAGCAGCAGGCCGTTGGGAACATACCAACCGCCGTTGTTCACGGTCGGCAGGATCGTGATGCCGAAGAGGCTGCCGGAGCCGAACAATTCGCGAATGACACCCACCAGCATTAGGATCAGGCCGTAACCGAGGCCGTTGCCGATGCCGTCGATGAAGGAGGCTATTGGCGGGTTCTTCATGGCGAAGGCTTCCGCGCGGCCCATGACGATGCAGTTGGTGATGATCAGCCCCACGAACACCGACAGGGTTTTCGAGATCTCGAAGGCATAGGCCTTGAGGATCTGGTCCACGATAATCACCAGCGAGGCGATGATCACCATCTGCACGATGATCCGGATTGCGCCCGGGATCTGATTGCGCAGGATGGAGATGAACATCGAGGAGAACGCGGTCACCAGCGTCACTGCCAGGGCCATCACGAAGGCCACCTTGAGGGACGACGTGACAGCCAGTGCCGAACAGATGCCCAGGACCTGCAGCGTGATCGGGTTGTTGTCGACCAGCGGATCGATAAGCAATTCTCTTTTGGTCTGTGCCATCAGATTTCTCCCGCCTTGAGATTTTTAAGGAACGGCCCGTAGCCTTCCTCACCCATCCAGAAACGCACCAGATTGTCGACGCCGCGCGAGGTCAGTGTGGCCCCGGCCAGAGCATCGACATGATACTCTTCGCCCTGGGGCGGCGCAGACTTGGCGACAGTGATCAGCAGGTCGCCGCTGTCGTCCGCAAGTTTCTTGCCCTTCCAGAGCGCTTTCCAGCGCGGATTGTCGACCTCGGCGCCGAGACCGGGCGTTTCCGCGTGGCTGTAGAACTGCAGCCCGTAAATGTCGTTGCCGTTCGCTTCCAGGGCAATAAAGCCGTAGAGCGTCGACCAGAGGCCGTAGCCGTGAATCGGCAGGATCACCTTGTCGATGCTGCCGTCCTCTTTGCGCAGAAGATAGACGGTGACAAATTTCGACTTCCGCCCGATCGAGGCCGGATCGTCTTCCAGAGCGACCGAAGTGGCCGGATCGTCTGCAGCGGCCCGGTCGTCGAAGGTCGCCGGGTCGAATTCATCCGTAAATTTTCCCGTTTCAAGCTCCAGAACATGGGGCTCGAAGACTGAGAAGGCCTCGGTGACGTTGACCGACGGATCATAGCGGCCCGCGACCTGCAGAATGTTGATCTGCTTGTCGCGGAGCTTGTTGATCTCCTGGACCGGCCTTAGCGAAACCGCGGTCGCCGACACGATCATCGAGGCCACCAGGCACAACAACACGGCGACGAACACGGTTTTAGGCACGGAGTCCGGCGGCAAGTCGAGAAAACGCCGGATAAAGCCCTTGTCGCGATTGTTTTCTTTCTGACCGCTGTCTTCAGGCATTTCGTTTGGCCCTACGCTTGATGTTTGCCTGCACCACGAAATAGTCGATCAGAGGTGCGAAAACGTTACCGAACAGGATCGCGAGCATCATTCCTTCCGGAAAGGCCGGATTGATGACACGGATCATCACGACCATGAAACCGATCAGGGCCCCATAGACGTAGCGGCCGACTTGTGTGTGTGAGGCCGAAACCGGCTCCGTCACCATGAACGCCAGGCCGAAGGCGTACCCGCCAACCACGAGATGCCAGTACCAGGGCATAGCGAACATCGGGTTGGTATCCGATCCGATGACGTTCAGAAGCGTCGAAAAGCCGATCATCCCGACTAGGCAGCCGACAACGAGCCGCCAGTTGGCAATCTTGGTGAGCAGAAGGAACGCAAGCCCGATCAGGCACGCAAGGGTCGATGTCTCCCCGATACTCCCCTGGATCGTACCGAGGAAGGCGTCCATCCAGCTCACGCCGTTGGCGGCCAGTTGCGCATAACCGTCGGACGCGGAGACGGACAGCGCCGTGGCGCCGGAAAATCCGTCCACTGGTGTCCAGATCGTATCGCCCGACATCTGTGCGGGGTAAGCGAAATAGAGGAAGGCGCGACCTGTCAGGGCCGGATTGAGGAAGTTCTTGCCGGTGCCGCCAAAGACTTCCTTGCCGATGACCACACCAAAGGAAATTCCCAGTGCCACCTGCCAAAGGGGCGCGGAGGCAGGCATGATCAGTGCGTAAAGCATGGAGGTAACAAGGAAGCCCTCGTTGACCTCATGACCGCGCACGGTCGCAAAGATCACTTCCCAGATGCCGCCCACCACGAGAGTGGTGATGTAGATCGGCAGGAAGTAAAGCAGCCCGTGCAGGAAATTGGCGAATGGATTGGCCGGATCGAAACCGATTCCCATAGCCTCGATCAACCAGGCGCGCCAACCGGAGGCGCCGTGAACCGAGATCGCGGAGTTCACCTGGAAGCCGACATTATAAAGCCCGACGAGAATACAAGGGATCGTGGCGATGACCACATAGGTCATGATCCGCTTCATATCGACGTAGGAGCGGGCATGAGGCGCGGCCGTGGTTACCGACTTGGGCGTGTAGATGAAACTCTCTACCATCTCGTAGATGGGAAACAGCTTCTCGTATCTACCGCCCTTGGTGAAATTAGGCTCGATGCGGTCGAAGAAGTTGCGAAGGCCCAAGTCTAGCCCTCCTTCTCAATTTTGGTGAGGCAGTCGCGCAGCGCCATGCCATATTCGTATTTGGCGGGACAGGCAAAACCTACCAACCCCAGGTCTTCTTCGTCCAGTTCGAGCGCTCCCAGCGCCTGGGCCTGGTCCGTATCCATCACCAGCAGCGCGCGCAGCAATTGTGTCGGCAGGAAGTCCTGCGGCATCAATTCCTCGAACGTGCCAAGCGGCACCATGGCACGACGGCCGCCATTCAGGTTCGATGTCAGAGCGTAGAGCTTTTTTGAAAACGCAGAACCGAGCACGGGCTGAAAGGCGAATTTGGACACCATGGGGCGAATCCATCCCAGCGGGATCTGCTTGTGGTCCTCTTCGATCAAAGTCACCTGGCGGGCATAGCGGCCCAGGTAGGCGCTCGCCCCCTCCCCCAACCGGCCGCTCAGGATCGAACCGGAAATCAGGCGGACAGGTTCATTTCCCGCGATCTCGTTCCGGCTGAGTTCCTCCATCGACGCGCCCGTGACCGTGCGGATCAGTCGTGGCTTTGCGCAACGCGGACCGGACAACGCGATCACCCTGCGCGGATCATGGTGACCGCTGCGAAGCAGCCTTCCGATGGCGATAACGTCCTGGTATCCGATGGTCCAGACCGTCTTTGCAGCTCCCGGCGCTTCCAGAAAGTGAATATGTGTGCCGGAAAGACCGGCGGGATGCGGCCCAGAAAAGCCGGCAGGCTCGATCCCGGCGACTTCGCTTCCTGGAATCGCAGCACCGGTTTCATGGCACAAATAAGTTTTGCCCTCGCTCAGTGACGCGACCGCTTCCAGGCCCTTGGCAAAGTCATCGGCGCTTTCGGCGAGAACCACCAAGGGGTCCGGAGAAAGCGGTTCCGTATCCATGGCGTTGACGAAAATCGCCGCAGGGCGCGTGGCCGGATCGGGCACCTTGGAATAGGGACGCGTGCGAAAGGACGTCCAGAGACCGGCGGCGCACAGGCGTTGGGCAAGCCCTTCAGCCGTCGCCGAATCACCGATGCTGGAGAAATCCACAGGCGTGGCGTCAATGTCGCCGACTTCGATCTCAACGCTGATCAGGACGCGGCGCGCTCCGCGATTAATCGCCTTGACCCGGCCGGCGGCCGGAGAGACGACCATCACATCGGGCGTGTCCTTGTGGAAAAACAGCGGAGAGCCGATGGCAACGGCATCGCCTTCCTGGACCAGGAGCCGGGGCTTCAAACCCACATAGTCCGCGGCCAGAACCGCCACCGTTTCCGTCTCTTTGGTCTCTTCGATCTCCTGAACCGGTGCCCCGAGCACCGGAAGATCGAGACCTTTTTTAAGCTTAAAGCTTTGCACGCATCTGGCCTCCAGATTTCGACAAAACGCGGTATCCTACGTTTTTACTCCGGCAAAAAGTGCCAATTTACTAATTTGGTACATTTTTTTGTTGAAACGGGCTCCCGAACCAATGAAAAGCGCATTGAACGAGCGGCGCAAGCCGCAGGCGATCGATCGGAGGCTGATATCGTGCCAACCAACATTCGTTTCTCCCGGCGGAGTTTTATCCTGATGTCGCTCACTCTGGCTGCCTGCAAAGGCGGCTCGGACGTTATCGAGCTTTCAGGATCGACGATGGGAACGCGTTATTCGGTCACGGCTTTAGACCATGATCGGTCCGTCAACAAGGCCGCACTGCACAAAGCGATCGAAAATAGCCTTTTGAACGTCAACGCCCAGATGTCCAATTGGGATCCTTCATCGGAAGTGTCGCGTTTCAACGCCTTTGCCTCGACTGAGCCGATGACCGTCTCCGAGGACCTTGCCAAAGTCATCAGCGCCGCCAAGGATGTCCATCAGGCAAGCGATGGCCAGTTCGACATCACCCTCGGCCCTGTGATCGAAGCCTGGGGCTTCGGTGCAAAAGACACCCACGGCCACAAACAACCGGCAGCCGACCGGCTGGCAGCTGCTCTCAGCGCCTCTGGCCAGACGGACGGCTTGCGTGTGAACGGCAATCGCATCAGCAAGAGCCACGCTAACACGCAAATCTACCTGCCATCGATCGGCAAAGGGTATGGTATCGACCAGATGGCCCAGGCGGTCAAAGGGTTCGGGCTGAAGGATTTCATGGTCGAAGTCGGCGGCGACCTTTACGTGTCCGGTCGCAATGCCGACGGGTTGGACTGGCAGATCGGCATCGAATCCCCGGACGCCCGCAACCGGCAGGCTTACCGGATCGCCGGCGTCTCGAACCTCGGCATGGCAACCTCCGGCGACTACCGGAACTATTTCGAACAGGACGGTCATCGCTATTCGCACATCATCAATCCGAAGACCGGGCGGCCGGTGACGCATCGCACCGCTTCCGTGACGGTGCTGGCCGAAAACGCCATGCTCGCCGACGCCTGGGCGACGGCGCTGCTGGTGCATGGTACCGAACGGGGACTGGAGATCGCAAATCAGCGTGATCTTGCCGCGCTCTTCATTGACCGGCACGCCGATTCCAGCGAAAAGGGCTTCGTGACGACCTCCAGCAGCAGGTTTGCTGCCCTGCAGGCCTGATCTAAAGGCGGATCATCTCAAGGCGGATCGAACACGTGCTGACTTTTGTTCTGGCTTTTGCGCTCCTGCTGACCGTCATCGTCGGCATGGCGGTCGGCGTGATCTTTTCCGGCCGAACCATCAAGGGCAGCTGCGGCGGACTCAATGCGATTGCCGATGCGGATCACTGTCTGGTCTGCAATAAGGAAATCGATCCCAACAGTCCGCTGCGGGAACGCTTGGCCTGTCCGCGCGCGCGCAAGATGCTCGCGGAGATGGAAGCTCAGGAGAGCGGCGCAAGCTGACGCGGCCTTTCGCGTCAGTTGCCCCTTTGCATCAGTTGATGGCCGATGCCGGTATAAAGGCGACCAAAGCCAGGCACACAGCTGCCACCAGCCCGAACAGCCACAGTTTCCAGCGCGGCCCATCCTTCACCCAGACACGACGATACTGGTAGCCTGCCAGGCAGGCCAGTACGAACAATAACGTGGCTGTCACGGGCGTTAGAAATAAGTCCGCCAATTTCGAGAGTTCCTTTGGGTAACCTAATTGGGTTAAGCTTTTGCTTGCCGCCCAAGACGGTCATTCAGCAGGGAGGAATTTTCATGCCAAGCTCTTATCAGGCCCCAAGCCGAAAAGACAAGATGTCGGCGACGACGCGTAGCCAGTCTTCTGAGACCAATCTTCAACACGATACAGCCATTGTCCGGAACCTGCTCCAGTCGAAAGGCGCGGACGTGTTTGGCCTACGCCCGCAAAACACGCTGCATGAAGCAGTTGAAATGCTCCGGGACAAAAAGGTTGGTGCGCTGATCGTAAAGGATTCCGAAGGTAAGCTGCGAGGCATCCTGTCAGAGCGGGACATCGTGCGTAAACTCGCCGAAACGCCGGGGCAGACTTTGGCGCAGCGCGTTGAAGACGTGATGACCACCAACGTGGAAACCTGTGAGCTTGATGACCCTCTGATATTGGTGCTCCGCAAAATGACGGACGGACGTTTCCGCCACATGCCTGTTATCGAAGACGGCAACCTTGTCGGGATCGTCAGCATCGGTGACGTCGTGAACTACCGATTAAACGAGCTTGAATATGAAGCGCTGCAACTCAAGCAACTGATCGTCGGCTAGATTTCATGAGCTGAGCCGGTGTTCCCGCACCGGCAGTCCGACTGCGCAAAAAATGCCCGTGGGACTTGGGAACGGCCAGGCCACAGGTCCAGACCTATGGCCTAAGAGAGGCAGCACTTGCCGAAGCTGGGAGGATATCCGCTTAGGCAGAGGCTGCCGTGTCCGATTCTCTATAAAAACGATCTGACAAGGCTGCCGACCAGCAGGTTCCAGCCGTCGATCAGGATAAAGAACAAGGCCTTGAACGGCAACGAGATCACCGTCGGCGGCAACATCATCATGCCCATGGACATGGTGATCGTGGCGACGATCATGTCGATGACGAGGAACGGCAGGGCGATCAGGAAGCCGATCTCGAAACCGCGGCGCAATTCGGAGATCATGAAAGCCGGGATCAGCACCCGCATTTCGACGTCCTCGGGCGCTTTGGCCTCTTCCTCGGTCACACGTCCGACCGCCAGGTCGTCAAAAAGGACCAGGTCTTGTTCGCGCACCTGGGAGAGCATGAAGGCACGGAACGGCGAGGTGATCCGCGTATAGGCCTCTTCCTCGTTGATCTCGTTTTTCATCAGCGGTTGAACGCCGTTCTTCCAGGCCTGATCGAATGTCGGCGCCATGACGTAGAAGGTCATGAACAGCGACAGGGAGATCAGGATCAGGTTGCCCGGTGTCGTTTGCAGTCCGATGCCGGACCTCAGAAAGGAAAAAGCCACCGCAAAGCGGGTGAAGCTGGTTACCATAATCAGGATACCCGGTGCGACGGACAAAACCGTCAGCAGTGCGATAATCTGGACAATCCGTCCACTGGCGCTCGCCTCTCCGGCAGGTAGCAGATCGGACAGACCGGGGACCTGGGCCGAGGCAGCTGTTACGCCGGCCAGAAGGAGGAAAGCTGCCAAAATGAGCCGCTTCATTGCACCACCAAAGATTCAAGGACGACTTCGCGAACCTGGCCCTTTGACCGCATGCGCGCGCGCTCGTTCAGATCCTCTCTCAGATGCTGCAGGCCGAGCGGTCCTTCGATCTGGGCGATCGTCAGGGTTCGCATATAGGCCAGCATGTCTTCCTCGATGTGGCTTACCAGGATGTCGATATCTTCCTTGGCGTCTTCGCTCAGGACGAGGGAAGCCTGCAGCCGTACCCAGGCATTCTTCGGGGCGGACAGGTTGGTCACCAGCGGTTTCAGGGTCTTGAGGCGTGCGTTGAGCACGTAATTCAGATTTGAAGCCGCCCCCTGACGGTGGTCCCGCTCAAGCTGAAGCACCTGGTTGCGAGTTTCGCTGACCAGGTGAGAGGCAAGCATGGCGCCGCAGCCGACGGACAGAGCCGTCAAAACCAGGAAACCGAGAACGAAGGACGCCGTAGAAGGTCGGTCCTGCGCATAGGCTGCGCGGCCGGACGGCAGCGAAACGAGATTGGGCATGGTGCAGTCTGCCTCTTTCCTTAGAACGGGGTAATCGCGTCGTAGATCTGTTGGCCCCAACCGGGCTGCTGGACTTCCGACAGGCGGCCCCGGCCTCCGTAGGAGACGCGAGCCTCTGCGATCTTGTCGTAGGGAATGGTGTTGTCGCTCTGGATGTCACGAGGACGAACGATGCCCGCGATCTGCAGAATGCGCATTTCGTAGTTCACACGTACTTCCTGGGAACCGGAAATCACGAGATTGCCGTTCGGCAGGCGATCGGTGACGACGGCCGCCACGGAAAGCACGATCTGCTCGGACCGGTCGATGGAGCCCTGCCCTTTCGACGACGATCCGGAATCCCCGTTCAGCGACGCATCGCCGGAAACACTGTTGCTGTCCCAGCTTGCGGACAGGTCACCACCGATCCCGATCGAGGAATCCCGGCTGCGATCTGTGGAATTGTCGAGAGACGCCTTGTCATTGATAAAGATCCTGACGGTCAGCACGTCGCCGATTTTGCGAGCGCGCGGATCGGCAAAGAAATTTTCCCGATTGGACACCCACAGCGAATTGTAATCCTTCACACCTCCAGGAGCGAAGGTGTTCAACGGATAGGAGGCTCGATTTGACTGGAGGCCGTAACCAACGGGTGTCATCGCCGGAGCGCGGCCGACATCTTCAAGCTGGCCGGCACATCCCGAAAGCAGGAGCAATCCGCCAAGACCAAGTGCTGTGCGCATCAAAAGCTCCGCTCTTTCAGAGGATCAGAGAACCCAACCATCAATTGGGTCAGTCGTGCAGCCTGTGCGGGCTCCATCTCGTCGAGGATCTCGCTTGCGATCCGAGGCTTGAGTTTCAAGAGCACGCCGGTCGCCGTTTGTTCGTCCGAAGTCGACAACTGGGCGGCAGCCATTTCAGGGCGCATCCGGGCAATGATCGAGACCACTTGCCCTTCCACATTCTCAAGGAGTTTTTCCCGACGCTTGACCCAGGCCTTGTATTCGGCCTCCTTGCGTTCGAGTTCGACAGCCCGCTCACGAAGCTTGGCTTCAAGCCCGACCAGTTGCCAGGTTTGCCAGGCAATGCGGGCGTCGGTGGCCTTGTCAGCAATGTTCTTGCAATAAAAACCGGCATCGCTTCCCGGAAGCTGTTCGACTTTGCCCGTTTCCGGTTCGGGTTTCGGCTTTGGCGCCTGGGCGGTCCCAGGGACAACGCCAAGAGCCGCAAAGACGCAGGTGAGTGTCAGAACTGAAACCGTCCGTCGTTTTGTTCGTTTCAACACCATCCCCGGTGTCCTTTCCTGATAGGCTTTGAATGGACATTGCAGGGCGTGGCTTGCCTCAAGCTTGAGGCGGAACGGGACCGACCAAATTACTGGATAATCAGGTCGGCCTGAAGCGCACCCGCGGTCTTGATCGCCTGCAGGATCGCGATGATCCCGGTCGGGGCGCAGCCCGATGCGGTTCAGGCCACGGACAAGGGTCTGAAGATCGGCGCCGCCGATAATCGCGAGCTGGCCGCCGGTTTCCTGCGCATCGACCTGGGTACGCGGCACAACGACCGTTTGCCCGCTGTCGGAGAATGGTGCCGGCTGGGACACCTGAGGCGTTTCCGTGATCCGAACCGTCAGGTTGCCGTGGGTAATGGCAACGGTTGAAATCTGGACTTCCGATCCGATGACAACCGTTCCCGTCCGTTCATCGACAACCACCTTGGCCGACTGATCCGGCTTCACCCGAAGGCCTTCGATTTCGGCGATGAAACGGGTCACGCTGATCTTTTTCGGAGGGTGCAGGTCAATCGTCCTCAAGTCCCGTTCCCTGGCGACTCTCGTGCCATAGCGCGCCATGCTGTGCTGGTTGATGGCATCGGTGATGCGCACAGCGGTCTTGAAGTCCGGATTGCTCAATTCCAGGACAAGCTTGGGAATATTTTTAAAACGTGCAGAGATATCTTTTTCGACCAAAGCGCCGTTCGGGATCCTCCCCACTGTCGGAGAGCCTTTTTTGACACTTGCCGCCTGTCCGCTTTCCGAAAAGCCGGAAACCGCCAAGGCACCCTGGGCGACCGCATAAATCTCGCCGTCCGCACCCAGGAGCGGCGTCGCGATCAGCGTGCCGCCGGCAAGAGATGTGGCATCACCCAGAGACGAAACGGAGACATCGATCTCGGAGCCCTTGCCGATAAAAGCCGGCATTTCGGCAGTAACCACAACGGCCGCCACGTTACGGGTTCTCAGGCGCGCATCGCGGACATTCACACCCAGGCTGTCGAGCATGGATTGCAGGGACTGCTCGGTAAAGGGCGAATTTCGCAGACTGTCGCCGGACCCGTCCAGACCGACGACGAGACCATAGCCGACCAGCTGGTTGTCACGCACGCCCTGAAGGGATGCGATGTCCTTGATGCGGACCAGGGCGGAGGCAGGTGCAACCCAGACAAGGGCCGCAAGAAACAGAGCTAACAGTCGCATCATCAATTTTCCGCCAGTATGGTTCCGTCCGTTTGCACCTTGCCGGTGACCACGACATCGCTGTCCACATTGCGCACGCGCACATAATCGCCAATACCGCCGGACTGCAGCACTTCCACCTGCATGACGATGAAGAGCCCCTGCTCCCGGAAGACGAGCCGGCCAGGCTGGCCGCGTTCGACCAGCGTCTGGATGCTGACCGCGTTGATCGGGACCGGCCTGCCCGGCAGCAGCGTGCGCCGGGCGACCATGCCAACAAGCTGGTTGCGGTCACTGATGACGGCAAACTGTTGGGTCGTCCGTTCCGGAAAGCGCCGGTCGACCAGATTTTGCCCGGTGATTTCATGTCCGGGATGAATGGTCGCGCGCGGGACCGGCAACTGAATGCTGCCCGCCAGTGGTGCTTCTAACGAGGCCAGGACCGCAACCCAGAAGGTCAGGCAAAAGCCGGCCGATCGGAAGATCATGGCCTCAACTCCCTTCAAGCGGACTAACGGATGCCGTTGGTCACGGTTCCGGCCATTTCATCGGCCGCCTTGATGACCTTGGAATTCATTTCATAGCCGCGCTGTGCGGAAATCAGCGCCGTGATTTCCTTCACCGGATCGACGTTGGAATCTTCCAGATATCCCTGGCGGATGATCCCGAAGCCGGGATCCCCGGCAACGCCATCCACCGGCACACCGGACGCCGGTGTTTCACGGAACAGATTGCCACCGGCCGGCTCCAGACCGACGTCGTTGGCAAAGTTGGACAGGTTGAGCTGGCCGAGTTCCCGTGGATCCTGCTCGCCATCGACCTGGGCATAGACCTGGCCGGATTCATTGACGATGACCTTGACCGTATTTTCCGGGAAGATGATGGCCGGCTCGACCGGATAGCCATCGATGGTCACGAGACGTCCATCGGCATTCTTGTTAAAGGAACCTGCCCGCGTGTAGAGGGTTTCATCGTCGGGTCCGGTAACCTCGAACCAGCCGCGGCCGTCGATCGCGATATCGAGATCGTTGCCGGTGTTGTTCAACGTGCCCTGCACATGAAGCTTGCGGATACCGGCCGTCTTCACACCCAGACCGAGCTGGGCGCCTTCCGGGACCGGATCCTCGCCACCTCGGTTCGGCACGCCCTGCAGCCGTTCGGCCTGATACAGAAGGTCGGAAAACTCCGCCTTGGCCCGCTTGAAGGCGGTCGTGTTCATGTTGGCGATGTTGTTTGCGATGACTTCGACATTGAGCTGCTGGGCGCTCATGCCGGTTGCTGCGATGGCCAGGGCCTTCATGTCATATTCCTTTCACGTCGCGGGATCGTCCGACCGGTCAGATCGTCATCCGGCTGATTTCCTGATAGGCACCCACGACCTTGTCGCGGATCGCAATTGCGGTTTGCAGGCTCTGTTCGGCGGCCATAACCGCCTCGACCACCTGTTGGACAGACGCCTGGCCGTCGACACCGGCGAGCGATGCGGCTTCGCCGTCCTTCAGCCGCTGGATCGCATCCTGAGACACCTGGGCGAGCGTATCGCCGAAACTCACCATCTCACCCGCTTGTCCGGTCGCGGCCGTTTCCTGGCCACCGCCCATGAAGCGGGTTTCGGAAACGGACTTCAGCAGGCTGTCGGTGCTGGATGTCAGGGCGGAAATCTGTTCGAGCATGTTCAATCCCTCAGCAAGGCGATGTCGCGCATGACCATCTCGCGGGCCTGCGTCATGACTTTGAGATTGGCCTCATAGGACCGGTTGGTTTCGCGCATGTCCGCAAGTTCCATGAGGACATTGACGTTCGGCATCTTCACGTAGCCGTCTTCGTCGGCTGCCGGGTGGCCCGGCTCGTATTCGACCGTGTACGGCGACTTGTCTGTGCCGATGCCCTTGACCTTGACCATCGATGCCTGATGGGCGCGGTCGAACTCGCTTTCGAACGTGATCGTCTTACGAGAATACGGATCGTCGCCGGCTGCCTTGCCGGTGGAACGCGCATTGGCGAGGTTTTCAGAAACAACCCGCAGGCGCTCCGACTGGGCGCGCAATCCGCTGGAGGAAATATGCATTGCGGCGCTGAGTGGATCGGACATTGGTCACCCCTTCGGTTCGGTTACTTCAGGCTTGCGAGGTACATGCGGTGGAACGACTTCGAGATGCTGGTGTTCAGCGCGTGATTGCGTGCCACCTCGCCTGCCTTCATCAGTTCCTGTTCGACGCTGACGGAGTTGCCGGAGTGGGTCACGAGCCAGCTTTCACCCTTCTTGACATCAGTGGGTTCGGCCACTTCCATGACCGTTCCAAGATGTCCGGAATTGGTCGCGGCCATGGCCAGCTGCGTCTTGCTGATGACGGAGGTGAAGGGCTCGACGTCCCTGGAACGGAACCCGGGTGTATTTGAATTGGCGATGTTCTCGGCAATAGTCGCCTGCCGCACGGACAGCCAGTCATTGTTGTGAGACATCAGTTTGGTCAAAAAGACCGGTTCCATCGGACAACTCCAAACGAATTTTGTTCGCTTAAAGGTCTAGGAGGCGAAGCTTGTCCGAGGCTGGCGCGCAAAGAAAAAGCGGCCGGCAGAACCGACCGCTTTTCTTAAGCAGGCTAGTGGAACGAACCCGATGATTTCAGATCGTCAGGACTTGGTCTTCCCGGTCACGCCGTTCAGACTTTCCTCAAGGGATATTCCCAGTTCCTCGCCGATCTTCTTGAGGGCCGGCAATTGGACGGCCATGTCGAGGATGGAATCGAGCGCCTGGTTGATGGGCGTTTTATTGGTTCCGCCCTCACCGGCCGATCCACCGCTGCCAGTCGGCAGACCGGTGATGTGATTGATGCGGATGGACTCGATCTTTTCCGCCGGCTTCACCATCTGCTCGATGATTTTCGGAAAGGCCTCCAGCCGGGCAATGTCGGCTTTCAGCGCGACGATTTCCTTGGTGAAGACGTTTTCCGCCTCGTTCAGGGCTTTCTGGCCTTCCGCCTTCGCCGTCATTTCCGCCTTCAAGGTGGCAATACGAAGTTTTGCGGCCTCAGCATCGGCCTTTGCGTTCTCCAAGGTTGCTTTTGCGCGGGCAACGGAGGCTTCCGCTTCCGCGTTCGCCTGAGCCACGAGCTTCTGACCCGAGACGTCCGCTTCCTGCTGGGCTGCCAGAACCGCGACGTCCTTGCGCCGTTGGGCTTCGGAAAGGGCTCTGGCCGTAGCGATGGCCTCGGCTGCCTTGACGGCTTCGGCCTTGGCAAGGTCGGCCGCGGTCACCGCCTTGCTTTCCTCCTCGGTCTTCATGGCGATCGCAATGGCGCGCTCCTGTTCGGCCATCTCAAGCGCCTGGGCCTGGGCAATCTCTGCTTCCCGGACAGCCTGTTCGCGGGCGATATCGGCAGCGCGTATCTCCTGCTCCATCCGGATACGAGCGGCATTCACCGCGGATTCGCTTTCCGCCTTGCGTTCGGCGATTTCGGCTAGCTGGGCGGCCCGAAGACGTTCCAACTCCTGGACCTGCGCAATCTTTGCCTGCTGTTCCTCCAGATCGATCTGCAGGCGGCGGCGAGAGGCTTCCATCGCGGACCGGTGAACGGCGACGTCGGAATCCGCATCAATTTCCGCCCGTTCCTTTTTCGACTTGGCTATCACTTCGGCCAGCTTGCGCATACCGACGGCATTAAAGGCATTGTTTTCATCGAGAGCGGAAAACGGGGTCTGGTCCATTGCCGCCAGCGATACGCTCTCAAGGGTCAAACCGTTGCGCGCCAGAGGCTCTTCCAGCATGGCGGACACTTCCCGAACGAATTCGGCCCGTTTTTCATGGAGTTCGTCCATGGTCATGCGCGCAGCCACGGCACGCAGGGTGTCGACCAGCTTGCCCTCAATGAGATCGCGGAGCTTGTCCGCGCTAAAAGTGCGGTTGCCAAGCGTCTGGGACGCCCGGGCAATCGCCTCTTCGCTCGGATCGACGGATACATAAAACGCGACACCGACATCCACACGCATGCGGTCATTGGTGATCAGCGCCGCGTCACCTGTGCGATGGATTTCCATACGCAGGGTCTGCATATTCACCCGGGCGATGTCGTGGAAATAAGGCAGCACGACCGTGCCACCGTCGATGATGACCTTCCGCCCGCCAACGCCGGTGCGGACCAGACTGATCTCGCGGGTGGAACGCTGATAAAAGCCCGCAATCACCACCACGACCGCAGCGATTATTATCGCGGCCAGGATGATGAGAGAGATAAATGTCGTCATGGCGCTCCTCCCTCAGAGCTGATGTCGTTGGGTCGGGAAATGCGACGCCATCCCGCCATCGACGGGAATGTTCGTGCCTCTGATCCAGTGTGTCATGTCGGACAATAAAAAGGCGACGACCGGCGCGATATCCTCCGGTCGTCCGGCTCTTTCTGTCAGCCGGATCCCTTCCGCCCCACGCGGTCCGAGCGTGGCGAGAAAGTCCTTCAGAATCGGGGTATCGACCGCAGCCGGCGAGACCGCATTCATGCGAATGCCGCGATCGCGCCAGGTCCAGCGGTTCTGCATCGTCCAGGCGACCACCGCTTCCTTGGAAAAGAAATAGCTGCGCCCGCCGTCATTGCCGACCTTGTGGGTCCTTATGAAATCCTCGACGTCTTCAAAGGCAAGGTTTTCGCTGGCTTTGATCGCCGGGATCGACGCCTCCCATCCAAACCCGGCAAGCGAGGCCAGGTTCACAATGGACGCTCCGTCGTTCAACCGGCCGATCATGGCACTGGTAAAGAACTTGAGGCCAACGAGGTTGACCTTGAGCACCTTGTCCGCGGGCGCGGTCGGCGGCAGGCCGGCGATATTCGCGATCCCGTCAATCCCCGACGGCAAGGCGCTGACCAGCGCCTTTATCGCCATCCGGTCGGACAGATCGGCAATATAGAGTTCATCAACATGGTCTTCGGTCTTGTTGATGTCGACGCCGATGACATCGCCGCCAAGTGCCTTGACCAGTTTCGCCGTTTCCCAACCGATCCCGGAAGAGCAGCCGGTCACGACTATGGTCTTGTCCTGAAGCAGGCGGCCTTCGATCCAGTCTTGATTTGCCATGGTTTCCTCCCAACCGCTCCGTCAGTCCTCAGAAGACCGGCGGGAGATGACGGTGGCCACGGTCGAGCGTGATCCAGCGCGTCTGGGTAAAGGCCTCCAGCGACCAGCGGCCGCCATGCGGACTGACCCCAGAACTCTTGGCGCCGCCGAAGGGCACATGCGGCTCGTCGTTCACAGACGAACAGTTCACGTGGCTCGACCCGGTCTCAAGCCTTGAGGCGATTTCCAGTCCTCTGTTTTCATCCGCAGTCATGATGCCCGAGGACAGGCCGTAATCCGTGTCGTTGGCAATCGCGACCGCCTCCTCGTCCGTGCGGAAGGGTATGACCGGGACCACCGGACCGAAGGTTTCAAACTGATAGATCAGCATGTCCGGCGTCACTCCGGTCAGGATCGTCGGTTCCACGTAACGCCCGTTGACGCCGCCGCCGAGCACCACCTTGGCGCCCTTGGCAATGGCATCCTCGAGCTGCGTTTTGACGATGCCGGCTTGCTTGTCGTTGATCAGCGGACCAATGACGTTGGAGCGGTCTGTGGTCGGGTCGCCCACCTTCAGCTTGCGGGCCCGCTCGATAAACATCGGCAGGAACTTGTCGTAGACCTTTTCGTGGACCAGGACCTTTTCGACGCTCATGCAGATCTGGCCCTGATGCATGAACGAGCCGAAGTTCGCCAACTGAGCGGACTTTTCCAGATCCGCATCGTCACAGATGATCAGCGCATCCTTACCGCCGAGTTCGACGCAGGTCTTTTTCAGGTGAGCGCCTGCCTTCGCGGCGATCATACGTCCCACTGCTGTGGAACCGGTAAAGGAAATGCCCTTGATGATCGGGTTCTCGATCAGTTCGTCGCCGATTTCGCCGATGTTGTCACGCGAACAGGTCACCACATTGAAGGCGCCCTTCGGAAGGCCGATCGCATCGAAAACCTCTGCAAAGAAGATACCGCCGGAGTAAGGGGTTTCCTCGGACGGTTTCAGAACGATGGAATTGCCGGCAACCATCGGAATGGAAAAGCCGCGTGAACTCAGGATGCCTGGAAAGTTCCAGGGTGAAATCACCGAAATGACGCCCATCGGGACGCGTACGGCCATGGACACCTTGCCATGTTCGGACGGCAGCACTTCACCAATCGACTGGTAGGCCATGGCGGCCGCGGTCCGGAACACGGTGGAAATGAAACCGGCTTCGAACATGCCCTTGCCCCACCAGCCGCCGCCTTCGGCCTGAAGGGCGGCACAAAGGTCGTCCTTGCGCCGGTCGCATTCGTCTGCGGCCTTGAGCATGAAATGGGCGCGCTCAGTAAAGGGCAACTGGGACCACTCGGAAAAGCCGTCCTGCGCGGCCTGGATGGTGCGGCGAACGTCATTGATATCCATGTCGGCGACATTGGCCCAGACCTGGTCGTTCCCCGGGTTCATGTCCGGGAATGTCCTGGCGGTCCTGTGCCAGCTACCGCCTGCGTAGTAACTGTCGAAAACCCGTGCCATGGTTATTTCTCCACCTTTTCCAAATTTCCTCCCGGCCCGCGCCGGTAAACCTCAACGGTGCTTTTCCGGTACACTTCGATTTCGGGAAGCGGCGCGCTTTCGGTGCGTGTGGTCTGACGTCTGGAAACATAGGACGAGCCGCCGGATCTGGCCGCCTGCGCGGACTCTTCCATGCTTGCCAGCAGTTTCGAGACCTCGGGATCATCGGCAATCCTGTAGGACGAACCGCCGCCGCGCGGGGTAAGTGACGGAGTTGCGGCCTGGTGCGCGGGTGCTGTGGGTCGTTGCGCCGGGGTGTTCACCTTCGTCTTGCCCGCTCCTGCCGCGCGGGCGACGAGCGCGGTAATTGACTCGCCTGCAAACGTGTCGGCGGAAGCAACGGTTCCCACCTTTCCGCGCGGACGGACAAAGGATTTCTCCGTTTCGGTTGTAGCCTGCGCCTGGGTGACACCCGCTTTCCCGCCACTCCGTGTCCCGGTTTCACCGGCGGCTCCTCCCAGATAGGCGGCCTGAACCGCCGGATCGTTCAACAGGGCCTCGGCGCCGTTCTGGCCCGTGATTTCGCCATTTTCTAAAAGAAAGCCGCGATCCGCAATCGCCAGGGACTGCTTGGCATTCTGCTCGACAAGCAGGACGCCCATGCCGCTCTCGGTAATGTGCTTCAGGCTCTGGAAGAGTTCCTTGCACAGGATTGGCGACAAGCCGAGGGACGGCTCATCCAGCATCAGGATCTTCGGATCCGCCATGATGGCGCGGCCGATGGCAACCATCTGCTGTTCACCGCCCGACATGGTCCGGGCAATCTGGCTGCGGCGTTCCTTCAACTTCGGGAACAGGTCATAGACCCGGGCGAGATTTTCCTGCTGTCGCAAACGAGCGTGCTTCGAATAGGCCCCAAGCTGCAGGTTCTCCCCGACCGTCAGGTCACCGAAGATCCCACGGCCTTCGGGGACGAAAGCGATGCCGCGCTCGACGATCTCGTCCGGCGTGACGCCCGCCAGGGGCTCGCCGTCGAGGAAGACATCTCCCTGGACCTGGCCCTCGCACATGCCGGCCACGGCGCGCAGTAGCGTGCTCTTACCCGCCCCGTTTGCTCCGAGAATGACGACGATTTCGCCTTCGTCGACATCGATGGACACACCGGCGAGAGCCCTGTGCATGCCGTAGGCGGCAGAGAGATTATGAATTTCCAGCATCATTCATCCCCCAGATAGGCCCGGATCACCTCCGGATCCGACAGGACGTCATGGGGCGTTCCTTCGGCGATCTTGGCGCCGGAATTCATCACCACACAGCGATCGCACAGGGACCGGATCGCATCCATCACATGTTCCACGAGAATGATGGTGCGTCCTTCCCGGCGCAGTTCCGAGATCAACTCGATGCCCTGCTGCAATTCGGTCGGATTGAGCCCAGCCAGCCATTCGTCAAGGAGCAGGACCTCCGGCTCTCCGGCAAGCGCACGGGCCAACTCCAGGCGCTTCTGGTCGATATAGGTCAGCGATCCGACCGGCAGGTGCATGTGTTCGCCGAGCCCGATCCGCTCCAGCAAACCCCGTGCGAACGTTTCCGCTTCCGCGCCCCAGCGTTTGCGATAGCCGAAAGCCGCACCCGCAACCACATTGTCGACGAGGCTCAAACCCGGAAGCACGCGGACGAGCTGGAAGGTGCGGGAAACGCCGAGCCGGGCGATCTGGTGGGCCGCCAGGCCGCTTAGCCGCTGGCCGTTCATGGTGATCGATCCGCCCGACGGCGGAAAGGCCCCGGAGATGAGGTTCATCGTCGTGGTCTTGCCCGAACCATTCGGCCCGATCAGCCCCAGAACCTCATGTTCGTGAACATCGAAGGTCATGTTATCGACGGCAACAAGACCGCCGAAGCGTTTGGTCAGGCCCTGAACCTTGAGAAGGGTACGTCCCGGCTTGGTCATCCGTGCCTCCTCTTAACGAGCTTTTCAATGAGACCGACGAAACCGTTCGGGATGAAATAGACGATCAGCAGGAACGACAGGCCGAGGTAAAAGGTCGTCGCGTTGGGAAACGATACGCTGATTGTTTCCCAGATAAGCGTAAAGGGAATGACGCCGACGATCGGGCCCCAAAGCCGCTGGGTTCCTCCGAGCAGCGCCATGATCACGACCAGGAAGCTGAGTTCGGGCGAAAACACCAGGTTGGGCTCGATGTAGGAATAACGCGGCGCGATCACCACGCCGACCAGCGCCGTGAAATAGCCGGTGACCATGAAGAGCGCGACTTTGGCTGCGGCCGTGTTGATGCCGAGGTGTTTGGCAACGCCCTCGTCATTGCCGATGATCTTCATGGCAAAGCCCAGGCGCGACCGCTCGATCAGCCAGCCAATCAGATAGACGACAGCCGCGATGGCGAGCAGCATCCAGTAGATGTGGGCTTCGGTGAAATCCGTCAGGACGTAGAGACCGCGCGAGCCGAGGAAATTGTTCTGAACCCAGGACACGAGGCCCCGGATCATTTCAGCAAGTCCAAGCGTGAAGATCACGAAGTAGATCCCCGACAAGCGCAACGTCGCGGCCCCGACCAAGGCGGCCAGGACGACGGCAACGAAAGGCGCGACCGCGGCCATGACCCAGAAGCTGATGTCATAGTCGCTCATGCCGGTGGCCACCAGATAACCCCCGATCCCGAAGAACGCACCTGTTGCCAGCGAGATATAGTGGGTCGGCCCGGAAAACAGGGTCCAGGCGGTGGCGAGCGCGATATACATCATCGCCGTCACCGCGATCGACAGCCAATATCCGTCGGTCGCCAGGGGAACGAGCGCCGCCAGGACCACAAGGCCGGCGGCCAGGCCGATTTCTTTCCAACCATTACCCGTCATGTCGTGCGCTTCCCGAACAGGCCCTGCGGGCGGAACAGAAGAATGCCGAGGAAGATCAGGTAAGCAGAAACGAGTGTCAGACCCGGATCGATCAAGGTGGCAACGGCGGTTTCGACAAGGCCGAGCAGCAAGGCGGCGATGATCGATCCGCGCATGTCGCCGACACCGCCCATGATGACGATGATCAGCGCCTTCATGGTGAAAATAACCCCGACGGATGCATCCAGAGTGATGAAGGTCGAAATCAGGGTGCCGCCGGCTGCCGTCACTGCCCCGCCGAGCGCAAAGGACAGGGCAGACATGCGGGGCACGTTGATGCCGACCAGCTTGGCAGCTTCCGTGTTGACCGATACAGCGCGGACCGCCGTTCCCGGACGGGTAAAGTTCAGCCACAGCACCAGCGCGACGCCGATGATCACGGCGACGACAAATGCAACGAACCTGTTCAGCGCGACCGTGGTGCCGAGAATTTCAAAGGGATTGGCGAGATAGGAGTAAGTGAAGTACTCCCCGTGGATCGCCACCATTATACCGACGAGCGCAAAGCTCATTCCGAACGTGGCCAGGATTGAATCGACCTCAAGCTGCCCCTGGTTCTTCGCGCGCCTGACGAGCGGGCGCAGCAGAAGCTGGTAGATCAGCCAGTTGCCGATGAAGGCGAGCGGCGCGACCATGATCATGGTCAGAACTGGACTGAGTTGAGCTGCGGTGAAGAGCCAGAAGGCGGCCAATGCGCCAAGTACCAGCATTTCACCGCTGGCCAGATTCATGATGCGGGCAACGCCATATTGCAAGTTGAGCCCCATCGCCACGAGCGCGTAGGTGCCGCCAAGCAACAGGCCGGAAACCAGAATATCCATCTTGGTCTGCTTGTTCGATCGAAGGGAGAACCCGGGCCTCGCATGGGCCCGGATTCAACAATGTTCGGATTCAGCGGAAGGTTAGTTCCAGCCTTCCTTCAGGCGAACCGGTGCTGCACCGTCGATATTGACAGCGTCGACACCACGGAAGACGCCGTCCTGCCACTGGCCGACGGTCCAGTACTTGCGGGAATTCTGGCCCTCGAACTTCAGCTCACCCATGACGGTGTCGAAGCTGTTGTCCTTGATGTACTGGGTGACCTTTTCGCGATCGGCTTCGCCAACGCCTTCGATCGCCTGTGCAAGTACTTCCAGAGCGGCGTAGGTGTTGGCGGATGCCCAGTAATCCGGCTCCTTGCCGGTGACTTCCTTGTGCCGTTTGCGGTAGTCGGCAATCTTCGGATCGTCCGGGTTGGTACCACCGGCGCCAAGGACGTTGTTGATCTTGGAACCGAACTTGCCGCCATAGGCCGGGAAGGCAGTGGCCACGGCCGTATAGAAGGCCTTGACCTGGAAGTCCTCGATAACCGCCTGCTCAGTCAGACCGAACGTATCAGGCGGGTAGGACCATGCAACGAAGGCATCCGGATTGGTTGCCTTGGCACCCTTGATGATCGGGGAAAGGTCGGGGGTACCGAGCGGATAAGACTTGTCGTAGACGATCTCGAACCCTGCTTCGGTGAAGAGCGGACGGGCCACTTCCGCCAGTTCGATACCAAAGGCATCCGCAACGTTGACCATGGCGACCTTGTTGCCGATGTCGCCCTTTTCACGAAGGCCGGAAAGCACGTTGACCACGCCCTGCACGAAATCGGTCGTCGACCCGAGCGTGAAGAACAGGCCGGGGTAGCGGCCGGTCAGCTCGCCGATCTGATCGCTGATCGATGTCACCGCGATTTGCGGATAGCCGTACTTGGCGTAGATCGGCGCGGCGGCGACATTGAAGCCGGTTCCATAAGGCGCGATGATGAAATCGACCTTGTCCTGGGTCGCCAGGCGCTGAGCGGCCTTGATGTGCTCGCCCGGGTTGGTCTTGTCATCATACTCGATGATCTCGACCATCTTCTGGCCGTCCTTGAGCTTCAGACCGCCACGGTCGTTCACTTCCTTGGCCCACAGTTCGATGTTCGGCCACTGCGATACGGTGGCGCCACCGGCTAGCGGACCGGTCTTCGGAGCGACCGCCCCGATCTTGATCGTATCAGCGGCAAGCGCGGAAAAAGAAAGCAGGCTGGCCGTCGTAATAGCCGCCAGGCCCGTCGACAAACGGGCAATCACTTCACGTCTGTTCATGTCACTCCTCCCTGAGCAGACCGGCGCCTCATGCATGTCTCCCGAAGCATGAACGCCAACCATCCGAATTTATGCATTCTGGATCCATATTGACAAGAGCTATTCGTGTTTAACGCAGTTTTTGACGGATTTTCCTTAATTCAACCGTATAAATGGATCCATATTGACAGTTCATGTATCCAAAAATTATAGTGCTTCAATGAAAAGTTATGCGGATAGCGAGCCGGTCCTCGAGGCGATCGAATCCCTCGAAGGGCCCGCGAATTCCACTGGAGGCCAGACAACATCCGACAAACGGGTGCTGACGGCGCTCCGCAGGCTGATCATGGATGGCAGCATACCTTCCGGCGCGAAGATCACCGAAGTCGGCCTGTCATCGCTGCTGAAAGTATCGCGCACCCCCATTCGCCTGGCGCTCAAGACCCTTGAAGTCGAAGGCCTGATCCAGAAACGGGACGGCCGTGGCTATACCGTCTGCGATCTCGATTTCGACGATCTGTCCAAAGCCTATGAAGTCCGAGGTGTCCTGGAGGGGCTCGCCGCCCGACGCCTGGCCATGAGCGGCCTCACCACGGATGCGGACATCAAAATCCGCCGGTCACTGCAAATGACGGGCGAAGCCGTCGGCCTGATCGGCGCCCATGACTTTCGCGGCGTAGACCTGTACCAGGAAGGCAATACGCTTTTTCACGAAACGATCCTGGACGCGTGCGACAACACCTTTGTCCCCTTTACGCTGACCCGGCTGGAAAACCTGCCTCTCGTCAAGCCGGGCACGCTGGTCTTCAATTCGGAAAATTTCGATATGGAATTCCAGCGCCTGACCATCGGTCACGGCCAGCACCTGATCGTCTTCGACGCCATTACAAAAAGAGATCCGGCACGAGCAGAAGCCATGATGCGGGAGCATTCCCACGCGACCGTCAATTATTCTATGCTGTTTTCGAAATAAGACCGCACCGATCCAGGTCGATTACAGCCGGTCGAATTCTTCTAAAATATCGAGCAGACGATCCACGGTCTCCTTGCCGAGCACGGTTTCGATATGTGCAGCAAGCCGTTGCGCCTCGTCCAGATTGTCGAGAATGATCTGTTGACCCGCCGGGGTTATGGCGACCGTCTGGCGGCGGCGGTCAGACGGATCGGCCTGCCGGGTCACCAGCCCCTTTTCGAGCAGCGTCTGAACAATTCGCGTCTGGCTCGGCAGGAGCAGGCTGGCGTTCTCAGACAACTTTGTCGAATCGAGTGGTCCCAACTCATCCAGGACGCGCAAAATGCGCCACTGCTGTTCGGTCAGGCCTGAGTTCGACAGCATTTCCCTGATCGGGCCCATGACCTTTTCACGCGCCCGGATCAACGCGATCGGCAAGGACCGCGCCGTCGATGGCAACTTGCGGTCGTTAAGGCTGTCTGATTCTCCGTCCATAATCTGATAAATATCGGCTTATTTCCAAGATTCATACCCATTGATTGACAAGCTTCAAAATATTATTTAACATATTAAATAATAACAAAACGGGAGGATGATGTGCCCCATATCATCATCGAATATTCAGCCAATCTGGAAGCCACGCTCGACATGGCGGCCTTTTGCGAACATCTGCGCAAGACGGCCGCGGGCATTGACGCCTTTCCAACGCCGGGTATCCGGGTCCGGGCGTTCAAAGCGGACTACTACGCTATCGCCGACGGCAATCCGGATCACGCCTTCCTCGACATTTCCCTGCGCCTGAGAGGCGGCCGCTCCGACGAGGTCAAGAAGGCCTCGACGGAAGAAATGTTCGCCGCCATCACGTCCTATCTCGCCCCTACGCTCGAAAGCCGGTCGCTCGCCGTCTCGTTTGAAATGCGCGACATCGATCCGGAACTTTCGCCCAAGACCGGAACAATCCGCAAGTACCTGAAGGATTCTTGAAACATGTCCGACCTCAACCAGAATATCGAAAAACTGGCCGGCTATCTGAAACGATTTCAGGACGTCGGTGTCCTCAACCAGATCGGCGGCAAAGCCGTTTCGGCCGCAAGCGGCGCAACCTTCGAAAACCGCTCGCCCGTTGATGACAGCCTGATCTGCCAGGTCGCCAAAGGCGGTGCTGCCGATATCGACGCCGCGGCCAAGGCGGCAAAGGATGCCTTCCCTGCCTGGCGCGATATGCCTGCGACTGAACGCAAGAAGATCCTGCACAAGATCGCCGACAAGATCGTGGAACGAGCCGAGGAAATCGCCTTCTGCGAATGTTGGGATACCGGACAGGCCCTGCGCTTCATGTCAAAGGCCGCCCTTCGCGGGGCCGAAAACTTCCGCTTCTTCGCCGATCGGGCTCCTGCGGCCCGCGACGGTCAGGCCCTGCCCTCCCCGACCCTATTGAACGTCACCACGCGACTTCCGATCGGCCCGGTCGGCGTAATCACGCCGTGGAATACGCCGTTCATGCTGTCGACCTGGAAGATTGCGCCTGCGCTCGCCGCAGGCTGCACGGTGGTTCATAAGCCCGCTGAGTTTTCCCCAGTGACGGCCCGTATTCTGATGGAAATCGCCGAAGACGCCGGCCTGCCGGCAGGCGTCTGGAACCTTGTCAACGGCTTCGGCGAAGACGCCGGCAAGGCGTTGACCGAACATCCGGACATCAAGGCAATCGCCTTTGTCGGTGAAAGCAAGACCGGCTCCATGATCATGAAACAGGGTGCGGACACCCTGAAGCGCGTGCACTTCGAGCTCGGTGGCAAGAACCCGGTCATCGTCTTCGACGATGCCGATCTCGACCGGGCGCTCGATGCGGCGATCTTCATGATCTACTCGCTCAACGGCGAACGCTGCACATCTTCCTCGCGGCTTCTGGTGCAGGATACGATCGCCGACGAATTCGAGGCAAAGCTGGTCGAACGGGTCAACAACATCAAGGTCGGCCACCCGCTCGACCCTAAGACCGAGATCGGTCCGTTGATCCACAAGACCCATTTCGACAAGGTCACCAGCTATTTCGACATTGCCCGCGAAGGCGGTGCGACGGTTGCCGCTGGCGGCGAACGCGCGGGCGACACCGGCTGGTTCGTCCGGCCAACCCTGTTCACCGGTGCGAGCAACGACATGCGCATTGCCCAGGAGGAGATCTTCGGGCCGGTGCTGACGTCGATCCGCTTCAAGACCGAAGAGGAAGCGCTGGAGATTGCCAATGCCGTCCAGTACGGGCTGACCGGTTACGTCTGGACCAACGACCTGAGCCGCGCCCTTCGTTTCACCGCGAAACTCGAGGCCGGGATGATCTGGGTGAATTCAGAAAACGTCCGTCACCTGCCGACTCCCTTCGGCGGCGTCAAGGCCAGCGGCATCGGCCGTGACGGCGGCGACTGGTCGTTCGAATTCTACATGGAACAGAAACACATCGGTTTTGCGACCGGCCAGCACGCCATCCCGCGGCTCGGCGCGTAACAAATAAAAAGGAAAACACCCATGCCGATACCGGCTCCGAACCTCTATCCGCCGTTCAACATCGTCCGCCTGAGCCATGTCGAATTCGGCGTCACGGACCTGGCCAAGAGCAAGGCCTTTTATGTCGACACACTCGGTCTGCAGATCACCGACCAGACCGACGATGCGATCTACCTGCGCGCCATGGAAGAACGCGGGCATCACTGCATTGTTTTGAGACAGGCAGAGGAAGCCCGCGCCTGTGAGCTCGGCTTTAAGGTCTTCGGCGAGGAAGACTTGGAAAAGGCCGCGCATTTCTTCAAGTCGAAGGATCTGCCGGTTGAATGGGTCGAACGCCCCTACCAGTCCCGCACGTTCCGGACCCGGGACAATTTCGGAACGCCGCTGGAGTTCTACGCGCGCATGGACCGGCTTGAGCCGATCCACCAGAAATATGCGCTCTACAAGGGCGTCAAGCCGCTGCGCATCGACCATTTCAACTGCTTCACGCCGGATGTCGATGCCTCGGTCGCCTTCTACAACGAACTCGGCTTCCGCGTGACCGAATATACCGAGGACGAAGTCAGCGGCCGCCTTTGGGCCGCCTGGACCCACCGCAAGGGCGGCGTGCATGACATTGCCTTCACCAACGGCCGTGGCCCCCGCCTGCATCACACGGCCTTCTGGGTGCCGACCCCGCTCAACATCATCGACCTGCTTGACCTGATGTCCACCACCGGCTGGGTCTCCAATATCGAGCGCGGCCCTGGACGCCATGGCATTTCCAATGCTTTCTTCCTCTATATCCGCGACCCGGACGGGCATCGAATCGAGATCTACTGTTCCGACTACCAGACCGTCGATCCGGATCTGGAGCCCATCAAATGGGACCTGAAGGATCCGCAACGCCAGACCCTGTGGGGAGCGCCTGCGCCTCGTAGCTGGTTCGAGGAAGGCTCGCTGTTTGCCGGTGCCGAGGTTCGGGAACCGACGCTGGCGGCCCAACCGATCATCGCGCCTTGAGGTAAGATTTATGAACTGGGAGGATTTCGCCCGCTGGGGGCGCCGGATAGCGGACTGGGGCGCGGCCTATCACAAGGGACTGCGCGACCGACCCGTCCGGGCACAGGTGAAGCCGGGCGACCTGCTCGCTCGGCTGCCCCAATCGCCACCCGAAACGGGCGAACCGATGGACGCGATTTTCGCGGACTTCGAGAACCTGGTGCTGCCGGGCATGACCCATTGGCAGCACCCGCGGTTTTTCGCCTACTTTCCGGCAAATGCCGCTCCGCCCTCGGTTCTGGCGGAATATATCGTCTCCACCATGGCCGCCCAGTGCATGCTCTGGCAGACGTCTCCTGCGGCAACGGAAATGGAAACCCGGATGCTCGACTGGCTTCGACAGGCCGTTGGGCTGCCGGACACCTTTGCCGGCGTCATCCAGGACAGCGCTTCTTCCGCAACCCTGGCGGCCGTGCTGACCATGCGCGAGAAGGCGCTCGGCTGGGATGGCAATAAAAAGGGCCTGTTCGATCAGCCGCGTCTGCGCATCTATGCCTCGGGAGAAGTCCACACCTCCGTCGACCGGGCCATGTGGGTGTCCGGCATCGGCCAGGACAATCTCATCCGGATCCCGGTCGAAGGCGATCGGCGCGGCATGCAGCCGGAGGCGTTGCGCAAGGCAATCAGAGCGGATTTGCAGGCAGGCTTCAAACCTGCCGGTATTATTCTGAGTACCGGCGGCACAAGCATCGGCGGCTCCGATGACATCGCCGCCTGTATCGGAGTGGCGAAAGAGTTCGATCTCTACACCCATCTCGACGCGGCCTGGGCCGGTGCGGCCATGATCGTTCCGGAGTTCCGCGACCTGTGGCAGGGCGTGGACGGGGTGGATTCCATGGTCTTCAACCCGCACAAATGGCTCGGCGCCCAGTTCGACTGTTCGGCGCATTTCCTGAAAAACCCGGACGACCTGGTGCGCACGCTGGCGATCCGGCCGGAGTTCCTGAAGACCCACGGCCATGACGGGATGATCAATTATTCCGAATGGTCGGTTCCCCTCGGCCGCCGCTTCCGGGCCCTGAAGTTGTGGTTCCTGATCCGCAGCTACGGTCTGGAGGATCTGCGCCAACGGATCCGCAATCATGTGAGCTGGTCAAAAGCACTTGCCGGACGGCTGCGCGCGGAGCCGGACTTCGAGATCATTACCGAACCGGTGCTGTCCCTGTTTTCGTTCCGATATGCGCCAAACGGTGCGGCCGATTTCGATGCTCTCAACCAGCACCTGGTCGATGCCATCAATGACGACGGCCGCATCTACATCACGCAAACCCTTTTCGAGGGCAAGAAAGTGATCCGCTTCCAGGTCGGCCAGTTCGACTGTACCGAAGCGGATGTCGCTGCCGCCTTCGACGTTATCACCGAAATTGCCCGCTCCCTGGAGACATAATGACCAAGTTCGCGACCTATACCGCCAACGGCGAAACCTTCTACGGCGCGGTGACAGATGCCGGCATGATCGCCCTGTCGCCCGAATTCCCCCAATGGCCCTCCCTGCGGGAAGTTATTGCTGCGAATGCGCTTTCTGAACTGGAAAAGGCTGCAGACGGTAAAGCCGTTACCCATCCGAACGGCAGTTTTGCCTACGAAATCCCCGTTCCCGCTCCGGAAAAGATCATTTGTGTCGGAGTCAATTTCCCGGACAGGAACGCTGAATACAAGGACGGCCAGGAAGCGCCGCCGAACATGTCGCTGTTCATCCGCTTCCCCGGCTCCTTCACCGGGCACGACCGGCCGCTGATCCGGCCGAAGGCTTCCGACAAGCTGGATTACGAAGGCGAAATCGCCATCGTCATCGGCAAGGGTGGCCGGCATATCTCCCAGGCTGACGCCTATGACCATATCGCCGCCGTCACGCTCTGCAACGAGGGTACGCTCCGGGACTGGGTGCGCCATGCCAAGTTCAACGTCACCCAGGGCAAGAATTTCGATCAATCCGGCGCGATGGGCCCTTGGCTCGTTCCCTTCACGTCGAAGGACCAGCTTGAGGACGTGCGGATCACCACGAAGGTCAACGGTGAGCTGCGCCAGGACGATCGCACCAGCCGGATGCTGTTTCCGATCCCGCGCCAGATCGAATACATTTCTACCTTTACCACGCTCAAGCCCGGCGACATCATCGTCACCGGCACACCGACCGGTGCCGGCGCGCGCTTCGATCCGCCGATCTTCCTGAAACCCGGAGATGTGGTTGAAATTGAGGTCGACGGCATCGGCATGCTGCGCAGCGGCGTGGAGGATGAAGCATGACGCTCTCGAAAGACGACGTTACGGCTGCGGCTCGGGACCTCTATGAGGCGGAAAAGTCCGGTAAGCAGATCGGACTTCTTTCTCTGCGCCATCCGGGCATGACCATGGACGATGCCTATGCGGTTCAGGATGCCTTGACGGCTCACAAGATTGCGGCTGGACGAACGGTGATCGGCTGGAAGATCGGCCTCACCTCAAAGGCCATGCAGCAGGCGCTCAACATCGATATTCCCGACAGCGGGATCCTGTTCGACGACATGCTGTTTGCAAATGGCGCGGCCGTTCCGAAAGGCCGGTTCATCCAGCCGCGCATGGAAGCCGAGATCGCCTTCGTCATGAAGGCAGATGTGCCGACCGAAAACGTTACCCGGGCTGATGTGCTGGCTGCGACTGACTATGTTACGCCCAGTATCGAAATCCTCGACACACGTATCCTGCGCAAGGATCCGGAGACAGGCGAAGCCCGCAAGATCTTCGACACCATCGCCGACAACGCAGCCAATGCCGGTCTCGTCCTTGGCAGCGAAAAACATACGGTCGACGCGGTCGACCTTCGCTGGGTCGGCGCCATCGTCACCAACAATGGCGAGGTGGAAGAAACCGGCCTCGGCGCCGGTGTGCTCAACGACCCCGTCGAGAGCGTGGTCTGGCTCGCCCGGCGCATGGCGCTTTACGGTCAGCAGATCAAGGCCGGGCAAATCATCCTCTCCGGTTCCTTCATCCGTCCGCTGGAATGCTCGCCGGGCTCGAAAATCGAGGCCGATTTTGGGGCCTTCGGCAAGGTTAGTTGCACGTTCGAATAGACCAGACCTGACGAGGAGCCGACTGCCCGGCTGTTACCGCCGTAGTCAACAGAGTTGTGAAATAAGGCCGGAACCTGCTATAGGCGAGGTTTCCCGATCGCGGGAATACAGTCAAAACGGCAAGGCGGTTCGTGTCTCTTTCTCAAGGTTCCGGTCAGTCCCGGCTCCCTCTTGCAGGGATCCTCTTCAAGTCCAAAGATCCGGTCAACAGCCTCCTGGAGGATGTCAGCCGGACACTTGCTGCGCGCGGCCTGAACCTTGCCGGCGTCCTGCAGCAATCAGCGATCCCTGAAGGGCGCAGCGAAAAAAATGTCTGCCTCGCGAGCCTGAGAGACAGCTGGCAGATGCCGGTTCTGCAAGACCGTGGTGCGCATGCCCAGGGCTGCCGCCTGGACCCGCATGCGATCACCGATGTCGCCGGCCGGCTTTCTGCCGACCTGATCGCGGGCGCCGACATGCTGATCGTCAATCGTTTCGGCCGAGCGGAATCGGAAGGCTATGGACTTCGTCAGGTTCTGGAGCAGGCGGTCTGTGCCGAGATCCCGGTCCTTCTTGCCGTGCGCGAGGACTATGTCTCCGCCTGGGAAGAGTTTCATGGCGGCATGGGTGAACTGCTGCCGTTGGATCGGGACGCGGTTCTGTCCTGGTGCGATGCTGTTTGCGAACCGGTGAAAAGCCCCGCCTGACGGTCTCAACCGAGTTCTTCGGTCGTCAGGATCGGCGCCACATCGAGCTTGTGCGCATTTAACATTTCCGCGATCTCCTCGATTGCATCGACGAGCACCTTTTGCTTTTCCGGCGAGCAGTTTGCGAACTTTTCCTGAAAATCCACATGAAGCAGGCTCGGGACCTCTGAAAGGATCGCGTGGCCCTGGTCGGTCAAACGCGTATGGACAATTCGGCGATCGGTATCCGAGCGATACCGCGTGATCAGTCCCTTCTCCTCCAGCTTGTCGAGGATCGTGACCACGGTCGCTGACGACAGGTCTGCCTGTTCGGACAAAGCTTTTGTCGTGACCTGTCCCAGGTCGCGGATGGCCTGAAGAACGACGATCTGCGGAATGGTCAGGCCAACGGCACGGGATACCTGCCGAGACCGCAAATCGATTGCCCTGACGATGCGCCTGATCGCCTTGAAGACCTTTGCTGTTTCCCCGCTTTCCATATTTATAGCTCTGATAATTTGACCTCTAATGATTTGATCCCTATGTATTGCGCCAACAGCAAACTGACAAGGAAAAAGCGATTCAATGTGTGGCATTTGCGGTGAAGTGGTATTTGGAGACGACCTGGCGAACACGGCCCGGGTCGACAGAATGGCGCGGGCCATGGCTGCCCGCGGCCCCGATGCCATGGGCGTTTCCATGCGCGGCCGCGTCGCCTTCGGCCATCGCCGCCTGAAAATCATCGACCTGTCCGACAAGGGCGCTCAACCGATGACCGACATGTCCCTCGGTCTGTCGCTGGTTTTCAACGGCTGCATCTACAATTACCAGGACCTGCGCCAGGAATTGCTGGAAAAAGGTCATTCCTTCGTGTCGACCAGCGATACGGAAGTCATCCTGAAAGCCTGGGCGGAATGGGGAGCGGACTGTTTTTCGCGGTTCCACGGCATGTTTGCCGTCGCGATCCATGAGCATGACAGCGGCCGGTTGCATCTCGCCCGCGACCGGTTCGGCATCAAGCCGCTGTATTATACCGAAGGCGGCGGACGCCTGGCCTTTGCATCGTCGCTCCCTGCCCTGCTCGCCGGCGGCGATGTCGATACGTCAATCGACCGGATTGCGCTCAATCACTACATGAATTGGCACGCGGTGGTCCCGGCGCCTCACACCATCCTGAAAGGTGTCCGCAAGCTGCCGGCCGCCACGGTGAGGACGATCGACAAGAACGGCGCTTTCAAGGACGTCACCTATTGGGAGCCGCGCTTTGAAAAATCGTCCGAAGACCTGAACCGCTCCGCGGAAGAATGGCGGGACATGGTTCTCGACGGCCTGCGCACGGCGGTCCGCCGTCGGATGGTAGCCGATGTGCCGGTCGGCGTGCTCCTGTCGGGCGGTGTCGATTCCAGCCTGATCGTCGGCCTGCTGGCGGAAGAAGGTCAGAAGGACCTGGCGACCTTTTCCATCGGGTTTGAGGAAGCCAATGGCGAAAAGGGCGATGAGTTCGTCTATTCCGACCTGATCGCCGATCACTACGGCACCGATCACAAGAAGATCTTCATCCCCTCGTCCGAGTTGCAGGGCAATCTGCCCGGTGCGATCAAGGCGATGTCGGAGCCGATGGTCTCCTACGACAATATCGGCTTCTATCTGCTGTCCCGGGAAGTCTCCAAATACATCAAGGTGGTCCAGTCGGGCCAGGGCGCGGACGAGGTCTTTGCCGGTTATCACTGGTATCCGGAAATGGTCGGCGCCAATACGCCTGCCGCCTCCTATCGAGATGCCTTCTTCGATCGCTCCTTCAAGGCGATGAACGAAGCGATCTCGCCGGAGTATCACTGCGACCGCGACGAGAGCCTTGCCTTCGTCGAACAGCATTTTGCCAAGCCGGGTGCGGACGATCCGGTCGACAAGGCGCTTCGCCTTGATACCAATGTCATGTTGGTGGACGACCCTGTCAAACGGGTCGACAACCATTCCATGGCGTGGGGCCTGGAGGCGCGCGTGCCGTTCCTCGATCATGAGCTTGTGGAACTCGCCGGGCGCATTCCGGCCGAACACAAACTCGCCCAGGGCGGCAAGGGCGTCTTGAAGGAAGCGGCCCGCCTCGTCGTTCCTTCCGAAGTCATCGACCGGCCCAAGGGATACTTCCCGGTCCCGGCCCTGAAATACATCCAGGGCAGCTATCTGGACATGGTCCGCGATACCCTGACTAACGATGCCGCCCGCAGCCGCGGGCTTTTCCAGGAGGCTTATCTGGACAAGCTGTTCAAGGATCCGACCAAATACATCACAAAGCTGCGCGGCTCCGAACTCTGGCAGGCTGCGCTTCTGGAAATGTGGTTGCAGACTCAGGAGGTCTGAAGGAATGGCAGAGCAAGAGGTTTCGCGGCCCAAGGGCGCCTATGACCATCGCCTGAAGCGCCTGCGTGACCACGGCATGAAGCCGGAGTACCGGGCGGACGGAATCGAAGCGCACAAGAACCGAGTCGCGGAATGCGGCTGGGGCCGATTGATCTTCGGCAACACCTTCACCAATCCGGAAGATCTGATCTCGGTCCTTCGTGACGAGCAGCCCGACCGGCGCGATATCGCGTTCTACGTCCGTGACCCCCACGTGCTTGTCGGCTCGGCGCCCCAGGAACTTTTCCTGGATCCGTCCCACACTTACCGCCTGGATCTTGCGACCTACCGGCCCGCCCGCAATCGGCGAAAAGGTTTTACGGTGCGCAGACTGGGCTCGCGCCGGGATGCCGAAGCCATCAATGTGCTGTACGGCAGCCGGAACATGGTTCCGGTCCCACTGGATTTCTTCTGGAACCAGATGGACCAGAGGGAATTGACCGTGCTTGTGGCGGAAGAAGACGAAACCGGCGAGATCGTCGGCACCGCCATGGGCATCAACCACGACGTGGCGACCAACGGCGCGGACAAGGGCTCTTCGCTGTGGTGTCTGGCCGTCTCGCCCAAGGCCCGCTTCCCGGGCATCGGCGAAGCATTGGTCCGCCGCCTTGCTGAGCAGTTCAAGGGTCGCGGCATTCCCTACATGGACCTCTCGGTGATGCACGACAACACCCAGGCCATAGCCCTTTACGAAAAGCTCGGCTTCAAGCGTGTCCCCTTCTTCACCGTGAAGATGAAGAACACGATCAACGAGGCGCTTTACGCCGGCCCCACGGTTGAGGAACAGCTCAACCCTTATGCGACCATCATTCTGAACGAGGCCCGACGGCGCGGGATCCGTGCGGAAATCCTGGATGCCGAAGGCGGCTTTTTCCGCCTCTCCTATGGAGGCCGTTCCGTTCGATGCAGGGAGTCCCTGACCGACTTTACCAGCGGCGTCGCCATGTCGATCTGCGACGACAAGTCGGTGACCCAGAGGGTCGTTTCCAGGGCGGGATTGACCATCCCGAAACAAATGCTTGCCGGAGACACCGCGGAAACCGAGGCTTTTCTTGAAACGCACGGATCGTTGGTCGTCAAGCCGGCGAGAGGCGAACAGGGAAAAGGCATCTCCATCGGCCTGACTGAACTCGACGAGGTTTTGTCGGCAGTGGACGCTGCAAAAACATTCTCCAATGACGTCCTGATCGAGGAATGCGTGACCGGCGACGACCTGCGCCTGGTGGTGATCGATTACAAGGTGGTGGCCGCGGCCATCCGCAGGCCGGCGGAAATTCTCGGCGATGGCCGGACCAGCGTCGGCGAC
Organism: uncultured Roseibium sp.; assembly: GCF_963675095.2. GTDB lineage: Bacteria > Pseudomonadota > Alphaproteobacteria > Rhizobiales > Stappiaceae > Roseibium. Next base: position 39,769 of record NZ_CAXXSJ010000069.1, read on the forward strand.
CTGATCGAAGCGCAGTCGCGCCGCCGGGCGGCGGCGACCGACGGCGAATCCCGCATTCCCGTCGACGAGGAAACGATGCGCTGTCTCAGGGCTGCTGGCTACGATCTGGAAACCATTCTGCCCGAGGGCAAATCGGTCCAGGTCCGCAAGACGGCCAACCTGCACACCGGCGGGACGATCCACGACGTCACCGGCGAGACCAATTACGCGCTGATCGATGCGGCGATCCGCGCCGCCAGGGCGATCGAAATACCTGTGACCGGGATCGATCTGATGGTGCCATCCCACCGCGGACCGGACTATTGGTTTATCGAAGCCAACGAGCGTCCCGGTCTCGCCAATCATGAGCCGCAGCCGACCGCGGAACGTTTCGTCGACTTTCTCTTTCCTCTGTCCATGCCGCAATCCGTGCGGAATGCCTTGAACCGGACTGCTTTATGACCCTGCTTTCTATCGACGTCCCGTATCTGAGTAAAATTCTCGAAGGTCTCCTGAAGATCCCGAGCCCGACCGGGTATACCGACGAAATCGTCCGTCATGTCTGCAAGGAACTGGACCGGCTCGGTGTATTTTACGAACTGACCCGCCGGGGTGCGATCCGGGCGCGTCTGGATGGAAAAAAGCCCAAACCGGCAAGGGCTTTCGTTTCCCACCTCGATACGCTCGGGGCGCAGGTCAAGGCACTGAAAGACAACGGCCGTCTCGAAGTCGTGCCGATCGGCAGCTGGTCCGCGCGTTTCGCCGAGGGTGCACGCACCACCATCTTCACCGACAGCGGCGCGTATACCGGAACGATCCTGCCGCTCAAGGCATCTGGACACACGTTCAATACCGGCGTCGACGAACTGCCGGTCGGATGGGACTATGTCGAATTGCGGATCGATGCCTATGCACGCACGAAGGACGACCTGAAGAAACTCGGGGTCGACGTCGGCGATATCGTCTCGATTGATCCCCAATCAGAGTTTCTCGACAACGGCTTTGTCGTTTCACGGCATCTGGACAATAAGGCCGGGGTGGCCGTCATGCTGGCGGCCATTAAGGCCTTCATCGATTCCGGCGAGATACCGACAGTCGACCTCTACTGGCTGTTCACCATTGCCGAGGAAACCGGGCACGGCGCGTCAGCGATCCTGCCGCAGGAAGTCGCTTCGCTGGTCGCGATCGACAACGGCACGTCCGCCCCCGGCCAGAACTCGGAAGAATTCGGCGTGACCATTGCCATGGGCGATCAGACAGGGCCCTTCGACTATCACCTCACCCGAAAGATCGCCCAACTGTGCCAGGACAACGCGATCAAGTATCAGAAGGACGTGTTCCGGTATTACCGGTCCGATGCCGCTTCGGCCGTCGAGGCCGGCGCGGATGTCAGAACGGCGCTGATCACCTTCGGCATCGATGCCAGCCACGGCTACGAGCGCATTCACATGCATGCCTTGCGGTCGCTGGCCGAACTGGCAACCGTCTATGCCACCAGCCCGGTCCAGATCAAACGCGATGCCCGAGACTTTTCGGATCTCAGAGGCTTCACCTCCCAACCGACCGGCGACGCGGAGCAGGTTCTCAGTCCCGAGACCAGCAAACCGCAGTCCGAACCCCAACACGGGCCGGCGGAATAGACCGGTCCGCTCTACGCCGGCCCCGACCGCGGGCCGGCGACCCTGCCTTTTCATCCCCTATCCTGTCGTAGACGGTTTTTACGATCGTTCTGCCACACAGTGCTGATATGACATCGTCCAGCTGGCCCGCCGGAGGAAAACGTGAAGCAGGAAGAAACAGATAACTCCGGGCCGTCGGTCGGCCAGCTCATACCGGACATCGGTTCCGCCCGAACCCCGCAGCACCCGAAGAAACGACGTCTGTTCGACGCCGGGTTCCTCACCGTTTCGGCGATCATGTTTATCGCGGTCGGGGTGGTCTATTACCGGCGGGGAGCACAGCACGTTCTGGATATCCTTGCCAAGGACAGTGCCCTGGCTCTCGATATCGCCCCGAAGGTTCTGGCCGCCGTTCTGCTGGCCGCCTGGCTCCGCCGTCTTCTGCCGAAGGAAGTCATCGCCCGCCATTTCGGTCATCAGTCCGGCATCGGGGGCATGTCTCTTGCGGTTTTCGCCGGCGTCATCCTGCCCGGCGGACCGATGACCGCCTTCCCTCTGGCCATCGCCTTTTCGCAAGGCGGCGCGGCCTTGTCCGTCATTATCGCTTTCCTGACCAGCTGGCTTCTGCTCAGCGCCAACCGGACGATCGTTTGGGAGATGGCTTTCATCGATAATCAAATCGTCGGCTGGCGGCTTCTTCTGTGTCTGCCGATCCCGTTCCTGCTCGGATTTGCGGCCCAATATTTCTATCGCGGCACCAAGCTAATTTCGGACCGGACAACCTGATGGCGCTTGTGCTCTTCACCGTGTTTCTCTGGACTGCAACGGTGGCCATGGGTGTCCTGGCCTACCGCAAGAATGATGGCACTTTTTCCGCCGGTTTCAGGGACGCGGCCCGTGAGAGCCTGCATATCGCCCCCAGAATCTGCGTCGGCATTTTCGGATCCGGCTTCATCGCCGAACTTCTGCCCAGAGAGACGGTCAGTTCCCTGCTCGGCTCCGGATCGGCAAGTCTCGGAATTCTGATTGCTTCGGCCGTCGGCGCCATTGTTCCCGGCGGGCCGGTAGTTGCCTTTGCGATCGGAGCAGCAGCTTTGAAATCCGGAGCGGGCGTTCCCCAACTCATGGCCTTCATAGTGTCCTGGATGCTGTTTTCTTTCTACAGGACGTTGATCTGGGAACTGCCGGTCATGCGCGCACGCTTTACCGGTGCGCGGATCCTGCTGTCGGCACCCGTCCCGATCATCATCGGCCATCTGGCCTGGTTTGCGGTCAGATAGCCCTGTGGGATCAATAGGCCCATGGCGCCAAACGGAGAAGCCTTTGACAGGTTCTCCGCTCGGCCATTTGTGTTGAAACGCGGGGGGAACGCCCTTCGGTCAATCTTCCCCAGACGGAGAGGCAGATGCTTGTCAGCCGACAACCTTAGCCAGGAACGTTTCAGTCCGCTTATGGGCGAGTTCCGCCGCTTCCGCTACATAGGTTGCGGCGCGGGCTTCATTGGCGAAGGCATGTCCGGCTTCGTACATGTGCATTTCGAAGTCCGGCAGATAGGCCTTCACTTCTTCCAGAAGGTCAACCGGCGTGTGGTCGTCGGTCGTGCCGAAATGGCCCTGCATGGGCGCTTTCAGCGGACAGTCCAGAAACTGCTTCAGGCGTGTGCCGTAAAAGGAAACCCCGCCGGTAATATCCAGCTTCTGAGCCGCACGCACCGCAAGGCCGCCGCCCCAGCAGAAACCTATGACGGCGACCTTTCCGCCATTTTCCTTCAGCGCATTCACGGCAGCTGCCGTGTCGGCGATGCAGTCTGCGGTATCGATTGAAAGCATCAGGTCCCGGCCGCGCGTTGCCTGATCGAAGGGGATCACAGCCACTTTTTCCTTCCGGTCGAACAAGGCAGGAATGGCAACCTCATAGCCGAGCTTAGCGTAACGCGCTGCAACGCCTTTCAGCTGGTCGGTCACACCGAAGATTTCCTGGAGAATGACGAGACCGCCCCGGCGGGTTCCCTGCGCGGGCTCAATCCAGCAATCGAACGTATGTCCATCGGCCGCAGTCAGTTGCCTCATCATTTCAGTTCACTCCAATTTGCGTAAATTCGTTTGCGAAAAGGCGCCGCCCATCCGGGCGGCGCCGGAATGCGTCAGCCGCCGACCTTGATGCCGGCTTCCTCGAAGTAGCGCACGGCGCCCGGGTGGTAGGGAACCATGTTCGCCGGCGCCATCGTCGCCGCATCGGCGCGGGCAAACGCTCCGAATGCCGCTTTCAGGGCTTCTTTGTTTTCGGCGATCGCCTTGGTCATCTTATAGACGAGATCGTCACTGACATCGGCGTTGGTCAGCATCACCCACGGGATCCGCATGATGTTGGCACCACTGTCCTGAAGACCGTTGATCTTCTCGTTCTGCTTCAAGGACACAATATCCCCGGCCGGCAGAAATTTCTTGAACGCGGCGACACCCGCATCCGAATTATCCTGCGAGATGTAGCACAGACCACCGCGAGACTTCAGCTTGACAGCGGCCTGCTGGCCGGCGCCGGAATTCAGGCTGACCAGGGCGATATCCACCAGGCCATCACCGAGCGCGTTGATGCCGGCCACGAAGCTGGCGACCGGAACCTTCTTGAAATCGTCATAGGTCAGCCCCGCATTGGCCAGACCGCCTGCGATGTAAAACGGAATGATGGTCGACGACGTATATTCCGAAGCCAGCCGCAATTCGGCGGCTTTCGCCTTCACATCGGCAATCGTCTTCAGCCCGAGATCACAGGGTGCCATCAGGCCGGTCGTCAGCGGGAACATGACCCCGACCAGTCGCATGTTCGGGTTCTTGCGATCGTAGTTCCGGGTTCCGGAGAAGGCGTATTCGGCTTCAACACCGTTGGAGAACCCGAAGTCGACTTCTCCGGAATTGATCAGTGGCAGGTAGCCGACCAACGGCTGGGTGCGTGCCGTGATCCCGGCATCATTGGCGACCTTTGCAACAGCTTGGCCGGAATTATAGGCCAGAGACCCTTGTGCGCCTGTCGCGATCGTGACCACCTGCGCATAGGCGCCGGAAATGGACAGAGCGGATGCCAGCAGGCCCGCGCCGATCAATTTCATACTGGTTTTCATGTAGTCCTCCCTTTCATTGTATTTGTGATTTCAGCCAATTCAGACCGACGCCTCGCGCCGGACTTTTCGTTTGTCGACTATGAGAAGCCCTGCCGTCAGAATGACGGCGCCGGCCGCTGCGGGAATGTGCAGGAAATTGCCTTCGGGAAGGAAACCCAACGGCAGCGCCAAGGCTCCAAGAGCGCCAAGCAACAGGCGAACCGGTACTGAGAGCTTTGACTTTATGAAGCCGACCATTCCAGCACAGATTGCTGCGACCCCGATCCCGGCCAGGCTGGTCGCCAGAGCGATCTCGCCCCAGGTTCCTTCAAAAAGCAGTGCCGGCGTCGCCACAAAGACGAACGGAATGATGTAGGCCGCCCATCCGATCCGCATGGCGGTCAATCCGGTCATAAGGGGACCTTCCTTGGTGATGGTCGCAGCCGCAAAAGCGGCCAGCGCAACCGGAGGCGTGATCATCGACATCATGCCGAAGTAGAGGATGAACATGTGGGCGGCAATCGGCTGAATGCCGGCTTCCACCAACGAAGGTGCGACGAGTGCCGCCAGCAGCAGATAGACCCCCGATGTTGGCATCCCCATGCCCAAAACCGTGCAGATGACGCCGGAGACCAGCAACAACAAGATGACATTCGCGCCGATCGAGTTGACCAGGAGAAGCGTGAGCGCAAAGCCGAGCCCGGTGATGTTCAGGATGCCGATCACGAAGCCGGCGGACGCGACAACCAGGATCAGATCGACCATGGATGTCCCCGTCTCCGTAAAGACATTGCCGAGACTTTTTAAAGTCAGTCGTTCGCCCCGGTATCCGCGCAGGAAGCCGACCAGGACGATGGCGATGGAAGCCAGAAGAGCCGAATCCTCCGGATCGAACCGCCACCAGAACAAGGCACAAAGCAAAACGCCGAAAGGCAGGCAGAAATGCCAGCCTTCGCGGAAGACCTCCTTGACCGATAGAGCCTCTTCGTCGCTTTGGCTGATATGATCTCGGCCGGCGATCAAGTCCACCTGAATGAAGACGCTGACGTAATAGAGAATTGCCGGAATAAGGGCCGCTGCCGCAACTGTCAGATAGGATATGTCCAGAAGCTCGGCCATCAGGAAGGCCGCCGCCCCCATGATTGGCGGGGTGAGCTGACCGCCTGTCGAGGCGACGGCCTCAATGGCTCCGGCATCGCGGCCGGAATATCCACCGCGTTTCATCAAGGGAATCGTGACGACACCTGTGGTCACCACATTGGACACCGCGCTTCCGGAAATCGAGCCGAAAAGGGCCGATCCAACCACCGAAATCTTGGCGCTGCCGCCGCGTGCGCGCCCTGTTGCAGCCATGGCGAGGTCGGTGAAGAACGTGCCCCCTCCGGCCGCGAACAGCAACTGGCCGAAGAATACGAACAACAACACGATGATCGTACCCACGGCCAAGGGCGTCGAGAACACCGCACTTGGATCAAAGCCGACATACTGGACAAGCCGGACTGGAGAAAGCGCCTTGCCGATCAGGTCGCCCGGCACCTTGTCCGCGAACAGCGCGTAAATCAAAAACACGCCGACAATGCCGAACAGCATCCACCCTGCCCGACGGCGCACGCCCTCCATGACCGCAATCGTCACCACTGCTCCAACAACGGTGATCTGCCATGGCCGGTAGGCCTGCTCCTTCAGAAGCCAACTGAAGTCATAGGCCGCATACATCAGAACGGCGAAGGCAATAAGCGCGATTGCGCCGTCCAGCCATCCGACATGGTCCTTTTCTTCACCGCGGGCGTTATAGCGCAGATAGGCAATGGTCAGGGCAAGGCCCAATTGAAAGGCCATATACTGCTGCTTCAGGATCGCAAATCCGAGGCGGGTCGGCGCTTCGATATTCCAGAGTATGCAGGCGACACACATGAGCGTGGCGAAAAAAGCGATCAACCAGTCACGGTAAGACCCGGATTTCGATACATCGCTCATTGTCCGGCCTCACCGGGAAGTCCATTCTTTTCTATTTGTTTTTCGCAAGGTCCAGACATTTGCGCATTGTCATCCAATGCGGCGTCTTTCACGGCCATGCCGCCACCCTCCCAGGATGTTTTTTATGATGCATTCGGTTTCCGTGAGGGCATCTAACACCGGCAATTCGTCAAATGCACATAAGAAATTCCTATTGGATATAAACAAAAGACAATACCCACGCGTCTCCGGACTTGACCACCGCGATATCGATGACACCGTTGTATTCCGCGTTTTCCGGTAAATTCCTGACGATTACAATCCGCCGAACTCAATCAAATCTCAGGCGGTGCGCCAATACAGATCATACTGTTTCCATTGCCTATAATCAGGCCAACGTCTTTACGGCCGCCATCCCCGAACCGGACGACAGTTCTTCCCGGGCCGCTCAATTTCCTCCCCTTTTGTTCAGTTCCGATTGCTGCAGGGCCATCAGATAGGCAACCACATCTTCCCTTTCGCTGTCGAAAAGGCGGTAGGTCGTCATCGGAAAATGATCTTCTTTCAGGAATTGCATGAAATAGGCCCGCGTATGATCGGGGCGTAGAACGATCTGCTCATAGGGCGGCGCCATATCCGGATTTGGAGTGTCTCCCGCCTGTTGGTGGCAGGTTCGGCACCATTGTTCGATTACGGCCTTGCCCCGTTCCACACTGCCGCCGGCCAGCACCGGCGGAACATAGGAAACGCAGGACAAGGCAATCAGTGTTGCAGCTATCAGTGGCAGGTTGGTTCGCATATCCGTTGCCGGTTTCTTGGGTTCCGAGTTTCTAGTCACAATCACCCTGGCGAATGGTGCTTTCAAGCCGAATGACGAAGGCCGATTAGCACGTCTATCCATCCGTGTCCGGCTCGCTTGGCAGCAGCAGCACCGGTGCCTGGCGCTCGCCGATCAGGTCAAGCCACTGGGAAAACAGCGTGTTGTTTGCCGGATCACGGGTCGCAATGACAAGCCGCTCCCGTTCCGAAGGTTTTAGTGCCGAATGGCTTTTATGCTGTGGGTTGCGCAGATCCTCGACCCCCGCCAGACCGTGGACACGGTCCGCAATAGTCCGGGCGACGTCAATGGATTTGTCCTGCGGTGTTCTGGCCAAAGCCAATATCCGGCTACCGCCTGGCCGCGATCGGCGCGGCAACAAAAGAACGGCAGACTTCGACTGGCTAACCGCCTGCAGATACTGGCGGTACGGTTCGCTCGATCGCTCCAGAGCGCTGTCCGGTTGGGAGAGTACCACGATATCGGATGCTTTCGCAGCCGCTTGAATCGCCTCACCAACCGCAGATGTCAGCACTTCGAAACGACTGCGAACCTTCTTATGCGCGGCTTCCGCCTCGACGAGCTCCTGGGCCCGCCTGGCGGCCGCCTCGATCGAGTCGCCAAGGGAACCGATATCAATTGCTTCCACCCGGTTTCCCAAAAGGCGGTATTCACGCAATCCGCTCAGGCGGGCCGCGCCCATCAGTTCCGGATCGCGGACATAAATGCCGTGTAATTCGAGATCCAGAAGACCGGCAGCCTCGACCGTCTGGCGAACGATTGCCGTATTGAACGCAGCCTGATGAAATCCGAAAACGAGACGCGAATAGGTGATCATGGCTCAGTTCCCCGGCTTGTTCCCCTTGCCATCTTCAGCGAGGCTTTTTCTGACCTGGGTAAAGGCTTTAAGCCGGTCCTCGATCATCCGGTAGACGGAGCCTTCGGTGAATTGCCCGTCGTCCTCCCGCCTTCCCACCGGCCGCCCGGTAACCAGTTCCAGCCCCTCATCAATGGTCGAGACGGGATAGATGGCAAACTTTCCTTCCTCGCAAGCGGCAATCACATCCGCGCGCAACATCAGGTGCTGCACGTTGGAAGCGGGGATCAGCACGGCCTGAGATCCGGTCAGGCCACGCGCCTTGCAGATGTCGAAAAAGCCCTCGATCTTTTCATTGGCGCCGCCGATCGCCTGAACGTCACCATGCTGGTTGACCGAGCCGGTCACGGCGAGATCCTGACGGATCGGCACATCGGCGAGCGCCGACAGCAGCGTGTAGAGTTCGGCTGACGAGGCACTGTCGCCTTCCACACCGCCATAGGACTGCTCGAACACCAGGCTTGCCTGCACGGACATCGGCGCATCGAGGGCAAAACGCCCGGCGAGGAAGCCGGAGAGGATCAGGACACCCTTGGAATGGATAGGACCACCCATTTCGACTTCCCGCTCGATATCGACCACCTTGCCGGACCCCGGCCGCACCCGGCAGGTGATCCGCGTCGGATGGCCGAAGGATTCGCCGGCGGTCTTCATGACGCTCAGCCCGTTGATCTGGCCGACCCGGCTGCCTTCGGTATCGATCAGGGCAACTTTTTTAAGGACCTGTTCCTGAAGCAGTTCGCGTACCCGTGAAGCCCGGTCGATCCGCTGATCGAGCGCCTTCTGGACGTCGTCCCTCGAAATGACCTCCCGCTCCGCCGCTTTCGCATAGTGGCTCGCCTCCACAAGCAGGTCTCGGACCTGATCCGGAGACAGGCCCAATTTGCCGGAATGCTCGATCAAACGAGCAGAGTTTTCCACGACCAGTTCCACACCGGCGCGATCCATGGGCAGAAGCTGTTCGCGTTCGATGATGGAGGCGACCGCCCGCGCCATCAGCGCTTCGCTCTCCGGCGTACGCTCCATGCTGTCTTCGAAATCGGCCAGAACCTTGAAATGCTCGTGCAATTCCGGATCGAAAAGGGATAGCAGATAGTAAGTGTAACGGTCGCCGAAGAGGACCACTTTCAGATCGAGCGGGATCGGTTCCGGCTCCAGGGATATGGTGCTGGTGAGACCGATCAGCTGATTGATGTCCTCGATCTTGATCGTCCGGCTCCGGAGCGCCCGTTTAAGAGCTGTCCAACTGAACGCCTCCGTCAGGAGCCCGCGCGCGTCCAGGAGCAGAAAACCGCCGTTGGCCCGATGAAGCGAACCTGCCTTGATCAGCCTGAAGTTGGTCGCAAGGACTCCCTGTGCGGCAATGTGCTCGATCCGCCCGGTCAGGTTGCTCAATGTCGGATGCAATTCCTCTATAACCGGCGCCCCTTCTTCATGGTCTGCCCTGGTCACCAGCAGGTTCACCTTGTACCGGTCGAAGGCATTGCCGGTCGGATAGCTATCTTCTCCGGTCTGCGAAGCTTCCTCATCCCGCAGGATGAAAATCGCAACATTCTTGACGAGATCCTCCCGGACTGCCTCCAGATATTCCACGACCCGAGGCAGATCCGAATAGTCCGCCAGGATTTCGTCGATCTCCGGATCGACTGCCGCCTGAGTCGTTTCGCTGTTCAGGTGCTTGGTTTCTTCACGGCGCTGCTTTTCCCACCTCGGGATCTGGCGAATGATGTGTTCGAGTTCCGTTTCCAGTTCCCTGATGACGGCCTGTATCTGTTTGCGCTCGTCCTCGCCCAGATTGTTGAACTCCTCCGGCGGCACCACCTTGCCGTCCCTGGACGGCACGAGGGCGAACCCCATCGGCGTGCGCAGCAGCGCGATCTGCTTTTCGCTGGCCTTTTTCTGAAGCTCCGCGAAGGCGTCCCCCTGGAGCTTCTGGAACTTTTCGTCAACCGCGCTTCTTTGCGCCTGGTACTCATCGCTTTGAAAGACAGCAGGCAGTGCAGCCATCAGATCATCGACCAGGCTTTCCATAGCGTCCTTGAATTTCCCGCCCCTGCCTGCCGGAAACGCAATGGCAGTCGGTTTGTGCTGCTCCCTGAAATTGTTGACATAGATCCAGTCCGGCGGGGTGGGCCGGGCCTGCGCGGACCCTTTCAAGGTCACGGTGACCGATTCCCGGGCAAGGCGTTCCGAAGCCCCGAGAACGAACAGATTGAAACCAACGTTTTCGATGCCGGTCGCCACATCGATTGCATCGATGGCACGGCGTTGTCCCATCAGGCCCTTGAGTGGTGTCAGATCCTTCGTGGTCTTGAAATCCAGTGCGGACAGATCCGCTCTCCGCAAAAGCTGTTCGGGAGTTAGCGGTTTTACCGGCCCGATCTCCGAATTGGTCTTTGATGCGGATTTCTCGGATTTCGAAGCCAAAGCGGTCCCCTGTCGATACGAAGTTTGTGAGGGTCAAACGGGCTGCGGTCCCCAAGTCCTTCCCGGGAACCGCAGACCAAGTCACCGATACCGATTATCGGTTGTGGCGCCACTAATACCAAGTCCCAATGGAGCCCTCGGCTTCAGGACGAAACGGAAACATTCATCGCATACGGCCCCTTGTCGCCCATGCCTTCGCGGAATTTCACTTTCATGTCGACGCGAAGCTTCTTCCAGTCGCCGTTGGTGAGGTTGTCCATCTCGAAATAGACTTCGTCGCCGTTTTCGGCCTTGATGAAGCCGTAGCCTTCGCCTTCGAAAAGACGGTCGATCGTACCGTGCATGATCTCCGCGTGATGTTTGACTTCACGTCCTCCCATCACACGTGTGCGTTCCCGCAACTGCCGGTCTGCAGCTTCAAAGACCCTGTTGATGAGCAGGCTGAGATCGGGCGTCGCTTCGCTCCGTCCGAGCTTGTCGGAAACGGTAATGTTCTGACCCGGCACCTGCACCATCACCTGGACGTGGAACTCCTGTCCGGTCTCGTGCTTCTGCGAAGGTCCACTCACGACGACGTTGCAGCTGATGACGTGATGGTGGAATTTCTCAAGGTCGGCGATCCGGCTTTCGATATCATCGCGCACGGCCTGTGTAGGTTCCATGTGGCGGTAAGTGATGTTTGCCGGTGAATCCATTTTTCTACTCCCATCCGGCCCGGTTGTTTCGCGGCACGAGATGCGCCGCAAGGGCCTTTAGCCATTTGACGTTTCAAATCTGTTCCCGCTGCGGCGGCCGGGCATTGACCGTAATCAATCGTGCAGTTGTTCAGCCGGCAAGGTCCGTCAGATAATCCAGCATGGCATCAAAGGATCCCATCTGACCGTAGTCGGCTTCCGGCATCGGGATGCCGAGCCGTTTGGACAGGGCCCCGACCAGGTTCTGGAAGTCCATGGAATCGATATCGAATTCGTCCCTGAGATCTTCCTGGCGGTCGATGTCGTCGATCTCGATATCCGGCGCGATCTTATGCATTTCCGCGCGCAGCACGGCCTCGATTTCTTCGCGGGTCATAGGTCCTCCGGTTTGTGCAGATGCTTTTCGATGGCATTCAGAAACCGGGCGCCGCTGTGGCCGTCGCTGACCCGGTGGTCGGCGGCAAGGGTCACGGTGACGACCCGCTTGAGAGTCACCTCGCCGTCCTGTTCCCATGGCCGCATGACCGGCGTTCCGAACCCGATGATGGCGACCTGAGGCGGATAAATGACCCCGTAGAGGGAGTCCACGCCCCGATCGCCCAGGCTTGAAACCGTGATCGTCGGGTCGGCGAGCTCAGTTGCCCGGAACCGCCCTGCCCGAACGCGAGCCACCAGATCGCGCATCTTGTCCATCAAGGTGTCAAGGTCGAGGGTTTCGGCGTTATGGATTGCCGGGGCGACCAGACCGCCACCGCGGATATTGATCGCCATACCGGCATGGACAGCTGCGGAAGCATGAAACGCCTCGTCCTCGAAGTGGCCGTTGAATTCGGGGAACTTCCGGCAGGCCAGCGCGACGGCCTTGACGAACAATGTACCCAACAGCAGCCGGTTTTCCGGCGGCCGGCCGGCATTCACTTTGGCGACGAACTGTTCCGCATCGGTCAGATCGACGGTCTGGCTGAGATAGTAGTGGGGAATTTCCCGCTTGGAATGCGCCATGGCAGCGGCGATGGCCGCGCGCATGCCGGTCAGCTGCTCCCCGCCTTCCCGGACTGCCTTTGTTGCCGGAAGCGCCGGGCCACGCTTCTGTTCCAGCCGGGCCATGACATCGGCAAGGACAATCGAGCCTTGCGGCCCTGTTCCGGTCAGTGTCGACGGATCAATGCCCGAGGTCTGCGCGAGCCGCCCGGCCGCCGGCGAGATTTTCAGTCGTGCTCCGGCCGAGGGAGGCGCTTTCTCGATTTCTTTATTGGCGGCGACGACCGGTGTTTGGGCCGGAGCCGAAGGCATTACGGCGATGGGAGCCACGCCCGCCATCAAAGCCTCGTCGTCCGGATCGTCCTTGCCTTCCTCCTTGATGACCGCGAGCGGCGTTCCGACCGGAACCTTCTTGCCGAGATCAGTCAGATAACCGGTGAGGATTCCTTCCTGGAAGGATTCGATTTCGATCGCGCCTTTCTGGGTTTCGACGACGGCGACAATGTCGCCGCGATGCACCTTGTCGCCTGGCTTCTTGAGCCATTCGACCAGGGTACCCGCATCCATATCGGAGCCCAGGGAGGGCATGACGAAGGCGGCCATCGTTCACACGCCTCCAAAGAGGGTCCGTGCCGAAGCAACGATCTTGTCGACCTGCGGGATTGCGGCCTGTTCCAGGTGATGGGCGTAAGGGATCGGAACTTCCGCACTGCAGACACGGGCGAGCGGCGCATCGAGGTCGTAGAAGGCTTTCTCGGCGATCTGCATGCCGATCTCGGCGGAAAGGCTGCCGGTCTGCCAGCCCTCGTCGACGATCAATGCGCGATGGGTCTTGCCGACCGAGGCCAGGATCGTCTCCATGTCGAGCGGGCGCAGGGATCTGAGATCGATCACCTCGGCGTCGATACCGGCCTTCGCCAATTCCTCCGCGGCTTCCAGGGTCTTGAACAGCGAGCCGCCATAGGTGATGAGCGTGACGTCGCCCCCTTCCCTGCGCACCGCCGCCTTATCGATATCGACCGGCCCGGCATTGGCAGCAAGCTCGCCTTCCCTATTGTAGAGCATGACGTTTTCGAAGATCAGCACCGGGTCCGGATCTTCCAGCGCGGTCCAGAGCATGCCGCGGGCGTCTTCCAGCGTCGCCGGCGCCAGGACGCGGATTCCCGGGATATGGGCGTACCAGCCTTCCAATGAATGGGAATGCTGGGCGGCGAGCTGTTTGCCGGCCCCTGTTGCCATGCGGATGACGACCGGCACGCCAAACTGGTTGTCGGACATGTGGCGGAAGGTCGCCGCCGTGTTCAGGATCTGATCGATGGCAAGCAGCGAGAAATTGACCGTCATCACCTCGACGATCGGACGCATGCCGGCAATCGCCGCCCCGATCCCCGCGCCCGTAAACCCGGATTCCGACAAGGGCGTGTCGCGAATCCGCTCCGGTCCGTACTCGTCGAATAATCCCTTACTGACCGCATAGCAGCCGCCGTATGCGCCGACATCCTCGCCCATCAGGAACACCCGGTCGTCCCGCTTCAAGGCTTCCGAAATCGACGCTTTCACCGCCTCGCGATAAGTGATGGTGATGGTCTCGCCCGATGGCTCAGCCACCGTTGGCGGCTCGGGTCGTTCCGGCGCCATGACATATCTGGTCAGATCCTCGACCGGCTCCAATGTTCCGGCCTCCGAAAAGGCCACCGCCGCGTCGATTTCGGCGGCAACCTCCGCCTCGATCTGCTCCAGATCGGACGCATGCAGCATGCCCGTCTGTTCCAGCCAGCTCTGGAACCGGAGGATCGGCCCCTTCTTGCGCCAGTCCTCGACCTCACTTTTTTCGCGGTAAAGCTGGGCATCGAACATGGAATGGGCACGGAAACGGTAGGTCCGGCATTCCAGGAAAAACGGTTTTCCCGTTTCGCGTATCGCCGCCAAGGCGCGACGGGCCGCCGCCTCGACGGCGACGATATCCATGCCGTCGACGACTTCACTTTGGACCGCGTAGCTTGCGGCCTTGGCATGAATGTCGGTTTCGGATTCTGTCCGGGGCAGTGCGGAGCCCATGGCATAGCCGTTGTTTTCGCAGACGAACAGAACCGGCAGCTTCCACAGGGAGGCAAGGTTCATGCTTTCATGGAACTCGCCCTCGGCAACCGCGCCCTCACCGAAGAAACAGGCGGTCACCCGGTCCTCGTTCCGCATCCTGTCGGCAAGGCCCAGGCCAACGGCGAGCGGCAGACCGCCGCCGACAATGGCATTGCCACCGTAGAAATTGGCTGCAGAGCTGAAGAGATGCATCGAGCCGCCCCGCCCCCCGGAACAGCCTTCGGCCTTGCCGTACATCTCGGCCAGGACCTCTTTCATCGACAGACCGCGCACGAGAGCGTGCCCGTGCTCGCGGTAGGTGGCAACCAGCCGGTCCTTCTCCGTCAGCACAGGAATGACGCCGGCCGCAATTGCTTCCTCGCCGTCGTAAAGATGCAGGAAGCCGCGGATCTTTTCGCGGGTATAGAGTTCGGCGCATTTGTCCTCGAAACGCCGGATGCGGATCATGGCCTTGAGCAGATCGAGGGCGTGCTCGCGAGTCAGGTGCGGTTTCAGGTCTTTTTTCAGACCTGATGTCGGGCCGGAATCAATCATTTTTCATCGCTCTCCAATGTGGAGATATCGCCTTCGGGAAGGCCTAGCTCGCGGGCCTTCAAAAGCCTGCGCATGATCTTGCCGCTGCGGGTCTTGGGCAGATTGGCGCGGAAAGCGATTTCCTTTGGCGCGACAGCCGGACCGAGCCGTTTGCGCGCATGGCCGATCAGGTCCAGACGCAGGTCATCGCTTTCTTCAAACCCCGGTTTCAGGGCCACATAGGCCTTGACGATTTCGCCCGCGGTTTCATCCGGAATGCCGATCACGCCGACCTCGGCGACGGCTTCATGTTCCATCAGCGCGCTCTCGACCTCGAACGGGCCGATCAGATGGCCGGAGCTCTTGATGACATCATCGGCGCGGCCGACGAACCAGAAATAGCCGTCCGTATCGCGCATGGCGAGGTCGCCGGTCAGGTACCAGCCGCCGACAAAGCATTTGTCGTAACGGGCCTGCTCATGGAGATAGGCGCGCATCATTGACGGCCAGCCGGGTTTCAGTGCCAGTTCGCCGATCACCATCGTATCGTCGACCGCCTTCACTCCACCGTCCTGCCGGGCGACAATGCCGGCATCGATCCCGGGCAAAGGCTTGCCCATTGAGCCCGGCTTGACGTCCATGGACGCGTAATTGGCGATCATGATGCCACCGGTCTCCGTCTGCCACCAGTTGTCGTGAAACGGCATGCCGAAGACCTCGTTGCTCCAAACGACGGCTTCCGGATTGAGTGGCTCGCCGACACTCGCCATGAAGCGGATCTGGGAGAGATCGCGCACCTGCGCCATCTCCGCGCCCGCCTTCATCAGCATGCGGATCGCGGTCGGCGCCGTGTACCAGACCGTGACCTTCTCCTCTTCCAGGATCCGGTACCAGCGTTCAACGTCGAATTCCGCCTGATCGACGATCATGGTGGCGCCGATCGTCAAAGGCGCGATGATGCCGTAGGAGGCGCCTGTCACCCAGCCGGGGTCGGCGGTGCACCAGAAGGTGTCTTCCGGCCGAAGGTCCAGGGCGATCCGGCCGGTCGTCTTGTGGGCTACGACCGCGCCGTGGACATGGACGGCGCCCTTGGGCTTTCCGGTGGTGCCGCTGGTGAAATGGAGGAGCGCCATGTCCTCCGGATCCATCGGTTCGACCGGAAAATCCGGCGACGCATCCTTCATCAGGTCAGCTAAATTGCGGGTGCCTTCGATGCTGCCGTCGCCATCGATCAGCAGCACGTGCTTCAGTTCCGGCAGGCGGTCGCGGATACCGGCGACCTTGCGCCGATAAAGCGCCTTGGTGGTGACCAGGACCTTGCCGCCGCCGATCTCCATGCGCGAATGGATCGGCTCCGGGCCAAAGGCGGAAAACATCGGGCAGAACACACTGCCGGCTTTAAGCGTTCCAAGAGCCGTGATGTAGAGTTCGGGTACACGGCCCAGCAGCGAGTAAACCCGTTCGCCCTTTTCCACGCCAATGGTTCTCAGAACATTGGCGAAGCGGGCAGTCTGCCCGATCAGGTCCCGATAGCTGAAATCGGTCGGTTCGCCATCCTTGGAAATCCAGCGCAAGGCGGTTTTGTCCGCATTGCCGTTCGTGAGATGCCGGTCGAGCGCTTCATGGGCGATATTAAGCTTGCCGCCCGGCAGTCCGTCGAGCGTCGCGCGTACAGCCTCCCAACTGAAGGATGCCCGTTCCTTGTCGTAATCCGGCATATTCGCCCTGGCGGCATATGCGGAATCCTTGCGGATAATCTCGCGAGCCATTTCCTCCCGGCCCTTTCCTGCAAGTTGCAGATTGTTATCCGGAAAGCGTAACGGGAGAAATTGTCTGCCGAAATGACGTGGATCAATGGTTTGCCGGGCCATCTTTCCGGCGCCTACCTTATCTCATCCGGCAGAAAGCCCTACAACGTGTATTGGCGGGCGTGGCTTTTAAGCCGGGTGAACCCCATAGACAGATGCGCCCTGCGGATATGACCGGCAGCTTCCGTATCACCAAGCCGCACGGCATCGGTGATCGCGTTGATTTCGCCTGCGAAAATGGCGACCTCCTCGGCGAAGTCCATCATGGGGATCATTTTCAGCCAGATCCGGCAGGTTTGGTAAAACAGCCGCTCGGAGACTTCCACCAGCGGCTGATTGTCGGTCAGCCGCATGAAGGCATGAAAGAAATCGATGTTCAGTCTGGCGAACACCTTCATGTCCGGCGCAGCCTGCAACTCTTCGGCCCGTTTCCTGAGCTCCTCGAACAGTGCCAGCGTCGCCTCGTCGGGATGTTTCGGCGACAACCGTCCGACCAGTTCGTTGAGTTCCATCCGCAGCTGGTAAACCTGGGTCAGCCCTTCGAGATCGACGTCGGTCACGATAGTCCCGACGCCTTGAACCGACTGCAGCAAACCGTCCGCTTCCAGGATCTTGAGCGCCTTGCGCAAGGGGCTGCGGCTAATTCCGAACTCGGCAGCGAGCGCTTCTTCGCTGAGCCGCATACCGGGCGGATAATCCGACATGCTGATGCGTTCGCGCAGCGTGCCGTACAGGATCTCGAACCGTTCCTGGGCGCCATTAGCGTTTTCAAGCCTGGCCGCCAGTTCATCGGACGATGTCATGGCCGCTGTTCCAGGGCTGACGACAGGCCGGACAACATGTCGAGACTGGACTGGAGCTGGCTAACGCTGACATATTCGTCGGGCTGATGGGCCTGGGCGATCGAGCCTGGACCACAAACGACGACGGACATGCCGAGCGACTGGAACAGCCCGGCTTCGGTTCCGAACGCCACCACGTCGCACAGGTCGGATCCGGTCAGCTTGCAGACGATGTCCCGGGCCTCATTGTCCGACATGACCTCAAGCCCTGCCACTTCGCCGATGATTTCGGTGACAATACGAGCATCCGCGGAGACCACCTGCATCTCCGGCAACAGTTGCGTCCGGCAGTACTCTTCAAGCGCCTCCTTGATCAGTGTGGCATCGGCCTGCTGCACCGGCCGCATTTCCCATTCCACGGAACAGTTGCGCGCGATGACATTACGGGCCTTTCCGCCCTCGATCCGCCCGACCTGAACGGTCGTCCAGGGTGGCTGATAGCGCTCGTTGGAAAATTTCGCGCCCGCCTTCACCGTTTCACCCAGTTCCATGAGCCGCGTCATGAAACGCACGGCGTAATGGATGGCATTGACCCCCTTGTCCGGGTCCGAGCCGTGCCCGTCGGTCCCGTGAAAACAGGTGGTATACTCGTAACAGCCCTTGTGACCCTCGATGACCCGCATCGAGGTTGGCTCGCCGATGATGGCAACCGAGGGGCGGATCTCCTGGTTCTTCAGTTCCTCCACCAGATGCCGGGCGCCGAAGCAGCCGGTTTCCTCATCATAGGTCAGGGCCACATGCAGGGGGCGCTGCAGGTTCAGCTCCGCATGGTGTGGGGCCATTGCCAGAACGGTGGCAATGAAACCTTTCATGTCGCAGGTGCCCCTGCCGAAAAGCAGATCGCCCTCCTGGCGCAGCCGGAAGGGATCCGATGTCCAGTCCGATGCATCGGCCGGCACGACGTCGGTATGGCCGGACAGGACGATGCCGTCGGGCGCATCCGGACCGAGGGTGGCGAAAAGATTGGCCTTCTTGCCGGTTTCATCGCGCGAGACCGTCGTGCGGAACCCGTGGTGCTCCAGCAATTCCGAGGCATAGACGATCAGCTCCAGGTTGCTGTCGGAGGACACCGTCGGAAAGGCGATCAGCCGGTCCAGAATTCCGATCGTCTCGTTCATGAGGCTCATGATAGCGCCACCATCAGTCTTTCACGTAGAGCTTGCGCGGCTTGGAGCAGAAACATTCTGCCGGCCCCTTGTCCCTGATCAGAATGCTTTCGGTGATCTCGAGCCCCCAATCGTCCATCCAGAGACCCGGCATAAAATGAAAGGTCATTCCGGGCTCCAGGATCGTTTCGTCCTCGTCCCGGATCGATATCGTGCGCTCACCCCAGTCGGGCGGATAGGACAGGCCGATCGGATACCCGGCTCTGGCTCCGCGCTCGATCCCGGCAGCTTCCAGCGGTTTTGCGAGAGCCCTTGCGATGTCGCCCGCCCTGTTGCCGGCAACGGCAGCCTCAAGCCCGGCTTCCAGACCCTCCACGAGAGCGGCTTCCGCATCCTTCATGAATTGCGGCGGCTTGCCGAGAAAGACGGTCCGGCACAGGGGCGCGTGATAGCGGCGGTGGCAACCGGATATCTCGAAAAATGTCGCCTCACCCTTTTCAAGCAGCCGGCCGTCCCATGTCAGATGCGGCGCGGCGGCATCGGCGCCCGACGGCAATAGCGGTACGATAGCCGGATAATCGCCCCAGGCATCGTCCAGACCGCGGACGGCATCTGCGTAGATTTCGGCAACCACATCCACCTTGCGCACACCCGGTTCGACCCGAGCTAAGATCCCGTCGATGATCTTTTCTGAAATCCGCGCCGCCTTGCGGATATAGACGATTTCCTCTTCCGACTTCACCGTACGCTGCCAGTTCACCAATGCGGTCGCATCAACGAAGGTGGCATCGGGAAGTTCTTCTGTCAGGGTCAGATAGGCCTTCGCGGAGAAGTAATAGTTTTCCAGTTCGACACCGATCCGTTTGCCGGCATAGCCCTTGTCGCGAAGAATGGCGGCAAGGGTTTCCATCGGGTGCAGCTGGCTCGACTGGATGTATTTGTCGGCATATTTGGTGACCCGCTCCGGCGCCATCCATACGGTCCTCAAGGCGCCATTGGCGTCCTGACTCCGGCCCCACCAGATCGGATCTTCGTCGTGGAAGACGATAACGCCCTGGTGCACGTAAAACGACCAACCGTCGTAACCCGTGACCCAGGCCATGTTTGACGGATCTTCTACGAAAAGAACGTCGATATCCCGGCGCGCCATTTCCTTGCGGACCTTGGCAATACGGCGGTCATATTCGGCGGAACTGAACGGCAAATCATTCGCAGGCATGGTCGGGCATCTCCAAAACACCGTTATTGTGCACAACAGTTCTCCTAAAACGCGATTTACGCAAGCATTTTTCACGCAATCTCATTGACCGGCGACATTTTTCTGCGATGTTGTACACAACACGACATCGACCCTGTTCGATACCCGTCTCCAAAAGAGGAAACCCGACGCATGTCCTTGTCGCTGGCCGATGTGTTCGCCGCACAAAAGACAATTGCCGGGCAGGTCGTCCGAACACCTTTGATCCCCTCTCCGTTCCTGTCGGAGAGAGCAGGCGTGCCGTTTCTTCTCAAGATGGAAACCATGCAGCCGACAGGCGCTTTCAAGCTGCGTGGCGCCACCAACGCCATTCTGAATGCGCCCGCAGGCACCAAGGCGGTCACCTGTTGCTCCACCGGCAACCACGGCCGCGGCGTCGCCCATGCCGCGCGGCGGCAGGGGATCAACGCGACCATCTGCATGTCGTCCCTCGTTCCGCAGAACAAGGTCGACCGAATCCGGGCGCTCGGCGCGGACGTCAGGATCGTGGGTACTAGCCAGGACGACGCGATGGCCGAGTGCCTGCGCCTTTGCGATACGGACGGCTTCGTCGACATCTCGCCCTTTGACGATGGCTATGTGATCAGCGGCCAGGGCACCGTCGGCCTGGAGATGCTCCAGGAACAGCCGGATCTGAACATGCTTCTGGTGCCCCTGTCCGGCGGCGGACTGGCCGGAGGTGTGGCGCTCGCGGCAAAGGCCATCAATCCGGATATCCGGGTCATCGGCATTTCCATGGATCGGGGCGCGGCCATGGACGCATCGATCAAAGCCGGGCGGCCGGTGGAGGTCACCGAAGTCGCCAGCCTCGCGGATTCCCTTGGCGGCGGCATCGGCCTGGAAAACAAACTGTCCTTCGATCTGTGCCGAACTTTGCTGGACGAAATCGTGCTGGTAAGCGAAGGCGAAATCTACCAGGCCCTGCAAACGCTCTATTTTGAAGACAGTCACATTGCCGAAGGGGCGAGCGTCGTCGGCATTGCCGCCCTCCTGGCGGACAAGCTGCCGCTCCCGAACGGACCGGTCGCCACGATCATAACCGGCCGCAATGTCGATATGGCCCAATTTACCGACGTGATCACCGGCCGCCCGATCCAACTTGGCGACACCATCGTTGAGGGCAAATCCTATGACGCATGACATGAAAATCCTGACGGAGACGGAATTGCGCCGGGTGATTCATCTGGACCTTTCCGCAATCGACTGTATCGAGAAGGCCTTTGGTCTGCTCTCAACGGATAAGGTCGTGATGCCGCCGGTGCTGTCCATGGCGCTGAAGGACGCCAATGCCGAAGTCGATGTAAAGACGGCCTATGTTCCGGGTTTCGACGGGTTTGCAATTAAGGTCAGTCCCGGCTTCTTCAACAATCCGTCGATCGGCCTGCCGAGCCTCAACGGACTGATGATCCTGTTTTCTGCAAAGACCGGTCTGGTGGAAGCCGTTTTCCTCGACAACGGCTACCTGACCGACGTCCGCACAGCCGCAGCCGGCGCGGTCGCCGCCCGGCACCTGGCGCCCAAGGTGGTCAAGACCGCAGGGGTCATGGGAACCGGCGTGCAAGCGCGGCTCCAATTGCAGGCCGCTCATCTCGTTCGCCCCTTTGAAAAGGCCCTTGTCTGGGGGCGCGATTTGGAAAAAGCGAAAGCGACGGCCTCGGATCTTCAAAAAAACCTCGGTGTTCCGGTGGCTGCGGTCGAAGACCCGGAACAGCTCGTTTCCGAAAGCCAGTTGGTGGTGACGACCACTCCGGCAACCGAGCCGATCCTGTCCGCCGACTGGCTGCACTCGGGCCTGCATATTACCGCCATGGGCTCCGATCAGGACGAAAAGAATGAAATCGATCCGCAGGTCCTTCGGCGCGCAGACCTAGTCGTCTGCGACAGGGTCTCCCAGTGCGAGTTGCTCGGGGAACTCAGAAGCGCTCTTGCCGCGGGCACTATTCAGGATCAAAGTTCCTTCGTTGAACTTGGCGATATCGTCAGCGGAGAGCATGCGGGCCGCCAGGGCGACGATGACATAACCTTCTGCGATCTGACCGGAACAGGGGTTCAGGATACGGCAATTGCCACCTTCGTTCGGAGCCGTCTGCAAGGGACGGATATCGGCACCACCCTTTCGATTTGATCCGTTTTTTAAGGTCAGCACCCGATGCTCAAGTTGGACGACCGGGATCTTCAAATCCTGAAAGTGCTGGCGAATGAGGCCCGCATTTCAAAGGCGGATCTTGCCAAGAAAATCAACCTCAGCCCAAGCCCCTGCTGGAAACGGCTCGAACGGCTCGAAAAGGCCGGCATCATCGAGGGCTATCATGCCCGGATCGCGCTGAAACAGGTCGCGCCCCACGTCACGGTTTTCGTCACCATCGAACTGGAACACCACCGGGCGGAATATTTCCAGAGGTTCGAACAGGCCATTCGCGACCGGGACGAAATAACCGCCTGCTGGGCGATCGGCGGCGGCCTCGATTACCTTTTGCAGATCGTCACGCGGGATATCGACACCTACCAGCGGCTCATCGACGACCTCCTCGACCAGGGGCTCGGGGTGGTGCGCTATTTCACCTATGTCATGACGAAGGCGGTGAAAACCGGAACCGCCCTACCCCTGGACCTGCTCGCTCCTGCGTTTGCGATGGACGCTGTCGAAACCGTCACCGGCGAAATGAAATAATTCTCGGCAACCAAGCGCTTATTCAGTCAGATCGTCTGCAAAGACCCCATAATACGATAAAATCGTCTTCATCCCTGCCTGTAGGCTTTGTTTCAAGCCAGTCAGGGGGAAAGCACAGTGCAGACCGTTGAAGACGCACCTCTTTGCAAATCTCTTTTTGCCCAGATCGGCAATCGCCATCTGATCCGGCAGTTCGGTTATGTGAACGGACGCTGGCTGGAATCCGACACGCGGGTCTGTTTCCCGGTCACCGATCCTGCTGACGGCGCATGGCTTGGCGATGTCGCGAAACTCTCCGCCAGCCAAAGTGCCGACGCGGTGGCGTGTGCCGACCGGGCCTTTGAACCCTGGGCGGCGCTGCTGCCCCAGGAGCGGGCCGCTTATCTGATGAAGTGGCATGACCTGATCCTGGAAAACCGGGAAGACCTTGCCGTCATCATGACCCGGGAACAGGGAAAACCACTGTCTGAATCCCGTGGCGAGATCGACTACGCCGCGTCCTTCGTTTCCTTCTATGCCGAGGAAGCGAAACGGCCGAATATCGAAGGCGTTACCTCTCATCTGCCCGACGCGGAAATGGAAGTGTGGCGCGAGCCGGTCGGCGTCGCGGCGTTGGTGACACCGTGGAATTTCCCTTCCGCGATGATCACCCGGAAGGCTGCAGCAGCGCTTGCTGCCGGCTGCACCGTTCTGGTCCATCCCTCTGCGGAGACCCCGTTTTCCGCCCTTGCGCTTGCCGAGCTAGCCGATCAGGCGGGCCTGCCTCCTGGTGTTTTCAACGTCGTGACCGGTACGGCCTCCGAGATCGTCCCGTCGTGGACCGAAGATCCCCGCGTCCGTGCACTGTCCTTCACCGGGTCCACCGAAGTTGGCCGCCTGCTCTACCGCAACAGTGCAGACACCATCAAACGCCTGGTTCTGGAGCTCGGCGGCCATGCCCCGATGCTGGTGTTTGCCGACGCGGACCTCGATAAAGCCGTCGAACAGGCCGTATCGGCGAAGTTCGCGACCTCAGGACAGGATTGCCTTGCCGCAAACCGGATATTCGTCGAGCGCCCGGTCTATGACGCATTCTGTGCCGCTTTTGCGAAACGGACCGCCGCACTGACGACGGGCCCGGGAATGAACGACAGCGATATTGGTCCCATGATCAACGAACGTGCTGTCGAAAAACAGGAAGCGCATGTTCAGGATGCGCTCGCCCGCGGGGCGAAACTTCTGACCGGTGGCAAACGCCACTCGGCCGGATCCCTGTTTTTCGAACCGACGGTGGTTGCGGACGTTCCCGCCGACGCCCTGATCATGCGGGAAGAAACCTTCGGGCCGGTCGCGGCCATCGCTTCCTTCGAAGGAGAGGAAGAAGCGCTGCGGATTGCGAACGAAACCGAATACGGGCTGATCGCCTATCTGCACACAAAGGATCCGCGCCGGATCTACCGGGCCAGCCGCAGGCTTGCCTATGGCATGGTCGCAGTCAACCGCACCAAGGTGACCGGTGCTCCGATCCCGTTCGGTGGAATGAAACAGTCCGGCCTCGGGCGCGAAGGCGCCCGTTTCGGCATGGAGGCCTTCATGGACGTCAAATACGTCTGCCGCGACTGGGCGTGAACCAGAACCAAACCCGCAAACAAACGTTGATCATGAATGAAAGGAAGACCGATGTTGAAGAATGACAGGCTCGATGAATGGGACAGATCGAGTTTTTTCCATCCTTCAACGCATCTTGCCCAGCACGCGCGCGGTGAGAGCCCGAACAGGATCGTCACCGGCGGCTCCGGCGTCTTTATCGAAGACCGGGACGGAAACCGGCTGCTGGATGCGTTTGCAGGCCTCTACTGCGTGAACGTCGGCTACGGCCGGACGGAAATCGCCGACGCGATTGCCGAACAGGCGCGCGAACTCGCCTATTACCACGCCTATGTCGGCCACGGCACGGAAGCCTCGATCACCCTTGCGAAGATGGTGATGGACAGGGCTCCGAAGCACATGTCCAAGGTCTATTTTGGCCTCGGCGGATCCGATGCCAACGAGACCAACGTAAAGCTGGTCTGGTACTACAACAACATCCTGGGCCGCCCGGAGAAGAAGAAGATCATTTCACGCTGGCGCGGCTATCACGGCTCCGGCCTCATGACCGGTTCGCTGACCGGGCTGGAGCTGTTTCACAAGAAGTTCGACCTGCCGTTGTCCACGGTTCTGCATACCGTCGCTCCCGATTATTTCCGGCGCGAAGACCTCTCCATGTCGGAGAGCGACTTCGTTGCTTATTGCGTGGCCGAGCTGGAAGCTCTGATCGAGCGCGAGGGTGGCGACACCATCGCCGCGTTCATCGGCGAACCGGTTTTGGGAACCGGCGGCATCGTTCCGCCTCCTGCGGGCTACTGGGAAGCAATTCAACCGATTCTGAAAATGCATGACATCCTGCTGATTGCCGATGAGGTGGTCACTGGATTCGGCCGGCTCGGCAGCATGTTCGGCTCCGATCACTACGGCATGGAGCCGGATATCATCACGATCGCCAAGGGCCTCACCTCCGCCTACGCGCCGCTATCCGGGTCCATTGTGTCCGACAAGGTCTGGACCGTCCTGGAAAATGGCACGGATGAATTCGGCCCGATCGGCCATGGCTGGACCTATTCGGCCCATCCGATCGGAGCAGCCGCCGGTGTCGCGAATCTCGAACTGATCGACAAGCTCGGGCTGGTCGGAAACGCGGCAAAGGCAGGCGCCTATTTCAAGGCCGCGCTCACAGACACGTTCAAGGATCATGCTCATATCGGCGATATCCGCGGTGAAGGTCTGATGTGTGCACTTGAATTCGTCGAGAACCGGGCCGGCAGGACTTATTTCGATCCGGCCAAAAAGGTCGGTCCGCAAATCTCGGCAGCGTTGCTGGCGCAAGGCGTCATCGGTCGGGCCATGCCGCAGGGCGACATTCTGGGCTTCGCCCCGCCGTTGTGCATCAGCGAAAGCGAACTCGATCAGGTCGTCGACGCGACCAGGCAGGCCGTGGCGTCGGTTTTGAAATAACGAAGGGTACAAGGGCCGGCCCCTGGCCGGCCTGACCCGCCCTCGAATGTCGTGAAGTCCACAACGGAAGTAGCCGGCTGAACCAGTCGCCGACCGCCTTCCGGATAACAATTTTCAGTCGGAAACCGGCCCCGCCGTTCCGGCCTTTTTGCGTTGAACAAATTTTTCCCTGAAAATGCCCTTGAGCTAAATTTTGCAGCACCTAAGGGCAAAAATTACTCACTTTTTTCCTCCATCCCCCTTCCCTTCTCGCACAGATTTTGTTTTTCTTTCGGAGACTTAACCGAGCGGCATCAACAGACACCCATCAAGGGTGCGGGTACCGGACGGTTTTGAAGACAGAAGAATTAAAAGTCAGAACTTGGGGACAGCATGGCGGATAACCGGGGCGCGGCAGTACGCTACGAAAACGTCCAGAAGAGCTACGACGGGGAATCTCTGGTCGTTAAGAATCTTAATCTGGACATTCCACCGGGCGAGTTTCTTACGATGCTCGGACCCTCCGGATCGGGAAAGACGACCTGCCTGATGATGCTGGCAGGTTTCGAGCCAGCAACCCACGGCGAAATTTTCCTGAACGATCGACCGATCAACAACGTTCCGCCGCACAAGCGCGGGATCGGAATGGTCTTTCAGAATTACGCTCTTTTCCCGCACATGAGCGTAGCCGAGAACCTGGCATTCCCGCTCCAGGTGCGGAAGATGGGCAAGGCAGAGCAACAGGAAAAGGTCAAACGGGCCCTCGAAATGGTAGAGCTCGGTGACTTCGGCAATCGACGCCCGGCCCAATTGTCCGGGGGCCAGCAGCAACGTGTGGCCGTTGCCCGCGCTCTGGTGTTCGATCCCGAGCTCGTCCTCATGGATGAACCCCTCGGGGCGCTCGACAAGCAGCTGCGCGAGCAGATGCAATACGAGATCAAACACATCCATGAAAACCTCGGCGTAACGGTCGTCTACGTGACCCACGACCAGACCGAAGCGCTGACCATGTCCGACCGGGTTGCTGTGTTCAATGACGGCATCATCCAGCAGCTGTCGACCCCGGATTCGCTTTACGAAGATCCGCAAAACTCGTTCGTTGCCCAGTTCATCGGCGAGAATAACAAGCTGAACGGCAAGGTCGTCGAAGTGAACGGCAGCCAATGCCTGGTGGAACTCGGCGACGGCACGCGGCTGAAGGCCGACAAGGTCAACGTCAGCGGCGTGGGCGACAAGACCACTTTGTCGTTGCGTCCGGAACGCGTCGAGTTCGATCCAAGCGACCAGATGGACAATCTGGTCAAGGGCCGTATCGAGGAACTGATCTATCTCGGCGACCACATCCGCGTGCGCATGAATGTCGCCGGGAACGACGAGTTTATCGTCAAGGTGAGGAACCGGGGCGAAAAGCGCAAGCTCGATACCGGAGACATGGTTCAGATCGGCTGGGCGCTCAACGACTGCAAGGCACTCGACGCAGTCGGATAAGATCACTGGCGGCGCACGCCACGTGCCCGCCCGGGTGAGAAGACGGGAATTCCCGTTCATAACCAGAAAGAGGGAGCTATATCTATGAAGCTCAAATCAGCAATTCTTGCAGGGACTGCACTGGCCCTGTTCAGCACCGCCGCCGTGGCAGAAGACATGACGCTTGTGTCCTGGGGTGGTGCATACCAGGCGTCCCAGAAGGCCGCCTACACCGATCCGTATGTGAAGATGCATCCGGACGTTAACGTGATCTGGGACGAATCCTCCGCGGAAGCCGTGGCCAAGCTGCGCGCCATGAACGAAGCCGGCAACGTCACCTGGGACCTCGTTGACGTCGTGGCATCCGACGCTATCCGTCTTTGCGACGAAGGCCTGGCCCTGCCGATCGATCCGGACAAGGATCTGGCCGCAGCTCCGGACGGCTCGTCCGCTGCTGATGACTTCGGCGATCTTCTGGTTTCGGAGTGCTTCATTCCGCAGATCGTTTACTCCACCACCTTCGGCTACCGCACCGACGTTGACGAATGGGGCGGCAAGACGCCGGACGACATCTGCGACGTGTTCGACCTGGAAGCCTTCCCCGGCAAGCGGTCTCTCGAAAAGCGCCCGATCAACAACATGGAATGGGCTCTTCTCTGCGACGGCGTCGCGAAGGACGAAGTCTACGACGTTCTGGAAACCGAAGAAGGTCAGGCCCGCGCCTTTGCGAAGCTCGATACCATCAAGGACCAGGTCGTTTGGTGGTCTGCCGGTGCTGAAACGCCGCAGCTTCTCGCCGACAAGGAAGTCGTGATCGGTTCCACCTACAACGGCCGCCTGTTCTCGCTGATCGAAGAACAGAAGCAGCCGGTTGCCATGCTCTGGGACGCGCAGGTGTTCGATCTGGATGGCTGGATCATCCCGACCGGTCTGCCGGAAGACCGCCTTGCCGCTGTGAAGGAGTTCGTCAAGTTCGCGACCGACACGCAGCGTCTTGCCGACCAGGCCAAGTACATTTCCTACGGCCCGGCTCGTAAGTCCTCCGCTCCGCTGGTTGGCAAACACGCTGACCTGGGCATCGACATGGCTCCGCACATGCCGACCGACCCGGCAAACGCCAAGAACACCTTCCTCTATAACTACGAGTGGTGGGCTGACTACCGGGACGACATCGACGCCAAGTTCCAGGCTTGGCTGGCTAAGTAAGCCGTTCCCTGACACAGGACGGGGCCAACCGGGCCCCGTCCACCCCTCCGATTGAAAAAACCGGGACCGGTAGTCCAATGAGCGAAGCCAGCGATACAGTTCTGACGACAAAGGACGGACGTCCTTTGAAGGCAAGCCTTCGAAAGGCCCTGCGCCGCGAGAAATTGCGGGCATTCCTACTGATCGCACCACTGCTGGTGTTCGTCATTGTCACCTTCGTAGCGCCCATCGTGGACATGCTGCTTCGCTCCGTCGAAAACAGCATCGTGGAAGAAACGCTGCCTGAAACGGTCCAGGCACTGGCGAGTTGGGACCCGACGTCTGGGCAACTCCCGGACGAAGCGGTGTATGCGGCGCTGGCCGACGACCTCAAGGTTGCGGTGAAGGAAAAAACCCATACCCGGCTCGGGTCACGGCTGAACTACGAAGAAACGGGCATGTCCAGCCTGTTCCGCAAGACCGGCCGCAACGTCAAGAAAATGAAGGAAGGGCCCTACAAGGAGCAATTCCTGAAGGTCGACAAGGACTGGGGTGACCTCGCGGTCTGGCAGACGCTGAAACGGTTCTCGCCGCCTTATACGCCCGGCTACTACCTCGCGGCCGTCGATGCGCAGCAGACCCCGGACGGTATCCAGATGAAGCCGGAAGACGAGCGGGTTTACCTGCTGCTGTTCGGCCGGACGTTGTTCCTGTCGATCATGATCACGGTTTCCTGCCTCCTGCTTGGCTACCCGATTGCCTTCCTGCTGGCGGCCTTGCCGCTCAGAACCTCGAACCTCCTGATGATCCTCGTTCTCCTGCCTTTCTGGACGTCGCTGTTGGTGCGCACGTCCGCCTGGAAGGTGTTGTTGCAGCAACAAGGGGTCATCAACGATTTCCTCGTCTGGGTCGGCGTCGTGGGCGACGCGAACCGGCTGGTCATGATCAACAACCAGACCGGCACGATCATCGCCATGACCCATATCCTGCTGCCGTTCATGATCCTTCCGCTCTACTCGGTGATGAAGACAATTTCTCCGTCTTACGTACGCGCCGCAAAGAGCCTCGGCGCGACCGATTGGACCGCCTTCTGGCGGGTCTATTTCCCGCAATCGGTGCCCGGGATCGGCGCCGGTGCCGTGCTCGTGTTCATTCTCGCGATCGGGTACTACATCACGCCGGAACTCGTCGGCGGAACCAGCGGTATCTTCATCTCCAACCGGATCGCCTATCACATCTCCAGTTCGCTGAACTGGGGTCTCGGGGCGGCGCTCGGAACGATGCTGCTTGCCGCGGTTCTCATCCTGTTCATCGTCTACGACAAGATCGTGGGCATCGATAACGTGAAGCTCGGATAGGAGGCAGACCATGAGCGACCTTCCTGCATACGCCTCCACCGGTCAGCGCGCCTGGTACTATGGTTTCCGGATCATCTGCGGGCTGATCTTTTTCTACCTGATCTTCCCGATCCTGGTGATCCTGCCGCTGAGTTTCAACGCCGAGGATTTCTTCACCTTCACGAAGGCAATGCTGGCTTTCGATCCCGCCGGCTACTCGTTGAAGCACTATGAGGACTTCTTCACCAATCCGGACTGGCAACAGGCGCTGACCAACTCGTTCCTGATCGCGCCGGTGGCGACGATCCTGGCAACCGGTTTCGGAACCCTTGCCGCCATCGGGCTTTCCCAGTCCCACGTGCCGTTCCGTTCAGCGATCATGGCCATCCTGATCTCGCCTATGATCGTGCCGCTGATCATATCGGCCGCCGGCATGTATTTTTTCTACTCGCGCATCGGCCTGCAGGGCACTTACTGGGGCGTGGTCCTCGCCCATGCGGCGCTTGGCACCCCCTTCGTCATCATCACGGTGACGGCAACGCTGGTCGGGTTCGACCGCAGCCTGGTCCGTGCGGCCGCCAGCATGGGGGCAAACCCGGTCACGACCTTCTTCAAGGTGCAGATGCCGCTGATCATTCCGGGGGTCGTCTCCGGTGCTCTGTTCGCCTTCATCACCTCCTTCGACGAAGTCGTGGTCGTGCTGTTCCTGGGCTCCGCGGGCCAGAAAACCCTGCCCTGGCAGATGTTTACCGGTCTGCGCGAGCAGATTTCGCCGACCATTCTGGCGGTTGCCTCGCTCATGGTCGCGATCTCCGTCGTGCTCCTTACCGTTCTTGAACTTCTGCGCCGGCGGTCGGAACGCCTGCGCGGTCTTACCCCGGGATAAATCCGGGGTCCTGTTCCTCACAGAGGCCGGTGGCGGTACGCCAGTCGCCGGAGGTGATCGCGAGGCGATCTTCCTGGCAGACAACAAAATTCAATCAGGCCTGGCGGGCCGGCTTCTTCCAGAAGCCGGCCCGTTTTCCGTTTGGCCTCCAATGCAAGGAGAAAGTGAAATGAGTGCCGATATGGATCGTGTCTATGAAATGGAAAACGGCGAGAAGGCGTATCTGCCTTTTTCAGCCGCTGAAATGGACGGCCGGCAGGCAAGATTGCGCAAGCTGATGGAAGCGAAGCGGATCGATGCCTGCCTGTTCACCTCCTACCACAACATCTGCTACTTCTCCGGCTTCCTCTATTGTTCATTCGGGAGGAAATACGGATTCCTGGTCACGGACACGATCGCCACGACCATCTCCGCCGGGATCGATGGCGGCCAGCCCTGGCGCAGAACCCACGGCAACGCCCTCACCTATACGGACTGGCGCCGGGACAACTATTTCTTCGCGATCCAGTCGCTACTGAAAATGCCCAATCCGGCGATCAAACGGATCGGCATCGAGTTCGACCACGTGTCGCTCGACCTCAAAGCACAGCTGGAAGCCGCCCTGCCGGGGGTCGAGCTGATCGATATCGCCGCCGATGTGATGACCCAAAGAACCATCAAGAGCGCGGAGGAACATGTCCTGATCCGCGAAGGCGCGCGTATCTGCGATATCGGCGGTGCGGCCACGGTGGACGCGGTCGCCGCCGGCGTACCCGAGCACGAAGTCGCCATTGCCTCCACCAACGCCATGATCCGCGAAATCGCCCGTTCCTTCCCGTTCGTGGAGCTGATGGACACCTGGACCTGGTTCCAGTCGGGCATCAATACGGACGGCGCGCATAACCCGGTCACAAACAAGACAATCGAACCGGGCGACATCCTCAGCCTGAACTGCTTTCCGATGATCTTCGGCTATTACACGGCGCTCGAACGCACCCTGTTTTGCGACTATGCCTCCGACGCTCATCTGAAACTCTGGAACATCAACTGCGACGTCCATCGTGCGGGGCTCGACCTGATCAAGCCCGGGGCGCGCTGCTGCGACATCGCCACCGAACTCAATGACATTTACCGCAGCCACGATCTGCTGAAATACCGCTCGTTCGGCTACGGCCATTCGTTCGGCGTTCTCAGCCACTATTATGGACGTGAAGCCTCCGTGGAACTGCGCGAGGACGTGGAGACGGTTCTGGAGCCGGGCATGGTTGTCTCCATGGAGCCGATGATCATGGTACCGGAAGGTCAGCCCGGCGCCGGTGGTTACCGGGAACACGACATTCTGATCGTCACGGAAACGGGAGCTGAAAACATCACCGGCTTCCCGTTCGGTCCGGAACACAACATCGTCGCGTCCTGAATGCACGCCAGGCCGGGAAACCACATGGTTTCCCGGCCCACCGGACCGGAAATCAAGCAAGCATGATCTAGATCAATTCCCTGCCGCTTTGCTTTATTTAACATCGCAATTAATTAGATCGCCGCTTAGCCGCGACGCATAAGGGCTTTGTTATTCGGGAGGACGTCATGGGCGAAATCGTACTAGCCGCCAAGATCACGCATGTACCGTCAATTCTGTTGTCGGAGATGGAAGGGCCGCTGAAAGGCTGTCGCGACGGGGCCATGAAGTCCTTGCGCGAAATCGGCAAGCGGGCGCGCGACCGCGGTGCGACGACTTATATCGTCTTCGACACCCACTGGCTGTCGAACTTCGGCTTCCACATCAACGCCAATGCGCATCACAAGGGCACCTATACCAGCCACGAAGCGCCGCACATGATCCAGGATCTCCAGTACGAAATGCCTGGCAATCCGGCCCTCGCCGATGCGATCGCCGCGCGCGCGGCGGACAAGGGCCTGCAAATCCGCTCTCATCATGTTCCGACGCTGGCGCTGGAATACGGCACCGTCGTGCCCATGCATTACATGAATGATGATGGTGCCCAGACCGTGGTCTCAATCGCCACGCCGCTGTTTGCCGACTTCGAAGAAATCCGCAAGGTCGGCGAAGCGGTCAAGGAAGCGGTTGAGCAATCGGGCGAAAAAGCCGTACTCCTGGCCAGCGGGTCGCTGTCCCACAAGCTCTGGCCGAACAAGAAGCTCGGGCCCGATGCCTGGACCTCGATCTCGAGCGAGTTCAACAAACAGGTCGACATGCTGGTCCTCGATCTATGGCGCCAGCGCCGCTATCCGGAATTCCTCGAAATGCTGCCCGACTATGCCGTCAAGTGTGACGGCGAAGGTGGAATGGCCGACACGATCATGCTGTTCGCCGCCCTCGGCTGGGACGCCTATACCGGTGAAGCCGAGCAACTCTGCGACTACTTCCCAAGCAGCGGCAGCGGCCAGATCAACGTCGAGTTTCACGTGTAGCGGGAAACTTATTCGCTTCCCCTAAAGGATCAGGCGGGCTCAATTCACGAGCCTGCCTTTTTATTTTTTTGCCTATTTTTTTATCACATAAATCATGATTGCATACAATCTAGCTTCCAAGTCACGTTTCAAACAGCGCGCCCATATTCTAAAGCCACCGATATCCTCCATATTTTCTCCGTAATTACAATAATTTATCCCCTCTTTCCCACGAACACCCAACGGTTGGCACACAGGTTGCTAACTCCTTAACGAGGCCGTGGGCGGAGCTCTTCCTGCTCCCCTGCTCCAGTCCCTTAGGAGGTGCACCATGTCGAAATTTGAACTCAACCGCCGTTCTCTCTTGAAAACGTCCGCAGCCGGTCTGCTCGGACTGTCTGCTGCCGGCCTGCCGCGCATGGCATCCGCAGCCGGCCTGACGGTCGGCATCGTCTATGTCGGCCCGCGCGACGACTTCGGCTGGAACCAGGCACACGCCGTTGCGGCCGCCGCGCTGAAGGAAGTGCCGGGCGTGACTGTGGTCGAAGAAGAAAACGTGCCGGAGACCATCGCCGTTCAGAAGTCGATGGAATCCATGATCAATCTCGATGGCGCCGAGCTGATCTTCGCCACCTCCTTCGGCTACTACAAGCCGTTCGTGCTCGATCTCGCCGCCAAGTACCCGGACGTTCAGTTCCGTCACGCAGCGCCGCTGTGGACCGATGCGGACCCGAAGAACGCTGGCAGCTATTTCGGCTATCTGGACCAGGCCCATTACATCGACGGCGTTGCCGCAGGCCTTTCCACCACGACCAATAAGCTCGGCTTCGTTGCCGCCAAGCCGATCGGCACGGTTCTGCGGAACATCAACTCGTTCCTGCTGGGTGCAAAAAAGGTCAACCCGAACGCGACCGTCCAGGTCATCTTTACCGGTGAATGGTCCATGCCGGTGCGTGAAGCGGAAGCGGCCAACGCTCTGGTCGACGCCGGTTGTGACGTGCTGACCTGCCACGTGGACGGCCCGAAGGTGGTGATCGAAACCGCCGAAGCCCGTGGCATCAAGTGCTGCGGCCACAATGCCTCCCAGGCGCCGCTCGCGCCGAAGGGCTTCATCACCGGCGCCGAATACAAATGGGCCACCATCTACAAGATGTTCGCCAACGACCTGACCGAAGGCAAGACCCTGCCGAACTTCACAGGCGGCGGTTTCGACCTCGATTTCGTCCAGAGCACACCTTATGGCGCCGGCGCAACCGAAGCGGCGATCGCAGCAGCAGACGAAGCCCGCGTGGCCGTGAAGGCCGGTAAGCCGATCTTCACCGGTCCGATCAACAAGCAGGATGGCACACCGCTGCTGGCTGCCGGTGCAAGTCTCGACAACTACGATCCGTCCCTCGACCAGACCGACTACCTGATCGAAGGCGTGATCGGTTCGATCACCTGAGGCGACGCACGAACATCACCCCGGCAAATGGCCGGGGTGATGGCAAAAATGTAGCTCAGGACAGGCTAACGGCAGCGGGGACATTCACATGGTCGATGTGACCAAAGCGGACAGATTGGCGAGCGGACAGGGCAGCGCCTTCGCCGATACACTCGACCGGTTTCGGCGATCCTCCGAATTCGTGATCATGCCGATCCTGGCCCTGATTGTTTCCGGGGTTCTGTTTTCCATTTTCCTGCTGGCCCTCGGCAAATCGCCGGCCGACTTCTTTTCTCTGGTCTGGCGTGGCGGCTTCGGCACCAGCTTTTCCTGGCAGAACACGCTGGTGCGGGCTTCGCCGCTGATTTTCACCGCCCTCTGCGTCGCCATTCCCGCGCGGTTGGGGCTCGTGATTATCGGCGGCGAAGGGGCCCTGGTTCTCGGCGGCTTCGCGGCGGCAGCGATCGCGATACCCATGGTTCCCTGGGCTCCGGCCCCGCTTCTGCTTCCGGTGATGGCACTCGCCGCGATCGTTGCCGGTGGCATTTGGATTGGCTTCGTCGGGGCCCTTCGGCACTACCGCGGGGTCAACGAAACCATCGCCTCGCTGCTGTTGTTCTATATCGCCGTTTCGATCCTCAACTTCTTCGTTGAAGGCGCCCTGCGCGATCCCTCCGATCCGAACAAACCCTCCACCATGCCGATCGGGCGCGACAACATGATCGGCGCCATTCCCGGCACCGACGTTCACTGGGGCCTGGTCTTCGGTATTGTGCTTTGCATTCTCCTCTACCTGCTGATGAACCGCACCACGTTCGGTTTTGCCGCCCGGATTACTGGCGGCAACCTGCGCGCGGCTCAGGCACAAGGGCTGCCGGTCGGAAAGCTGATGGTGATCTCCTGCGCCATCGCAGGTGCCTGCGCAGGGCTTGCCGGTTTCTTCGAGGTGACCGCCATTCACGGCAAGGCTAATGCCTCGCTGATCGCCGGCTACGGCTTTACCGGCATCCTCGTGTCCTTCCTCGCCCGGCACAATCCGTTGGTGATCGTACCCGTCGCCATCTTCCTCGGCGGCATCGCGGCGTCCGGCGGCCTCGTACAGCGGCGCATGGACCTGCCCGATGCCACCGTGCTCGTGCTTCAGGGCCTCATCTTCGTGGTCCTGCTGGTGTCTGAAACCTTCTACGGCCGCCTGCCGTTCTTCCGGTCCAAGGGAGATCTCTGATCATGTTCGAAGATTCAGGCATTGCCACGGTTCTTATGGCGATGTTCGCAGGCGCGATCCGCGTCTCCACGCCGTTTCTGTTCGTCAGCCTTGGCGAAACGCTGACGGAAAAATCTGGACGGATCAATCTCGGCCTGGAAGGCACGCTGGTCTTCGGCGCCATGTCCGGCTACGCGATTTCCTATCATACTGGCTCTCCCTGGCTGGGCGTTCTGGTCGCCGGTCTGTGCGGGTCCTGCTTCGGTGCGCTGCACGGCTATTTGTGCAAGCTGCCGAAGGTCAATGACATCGCCATCGGCATTGCCCTGATGCTGTTCGGCACCGGCCTCGCCTTCTTCTTCGGCAAGGCCTATATCCAGCCCCAGGCACCGCGCCTGCCCTCGATTTCCTTGGGCTCCTGGACCGACAATCCGTCTCTGAAGCAGGCGCTCGAAATCAACCCGCTGTTCCTGCTCGGCATCGTTCTCGCCATTGTCCTGTGGTGGGGGCTGAAGAACACCCGCTGGGGCCTGACGGTGCGCACGACCGGAGACAGCGCGCCGGCGGCGCTTGCACTCGGCATCAACGTCAATCAGGTGCGGCTGCTCTCCACCATGGTCGGCGGTTTTTTCGCCGGCGTCGGCGGCTCGTTCCTGTCGCTCTACTATCCGGGAAGCTGGACCGAAGGGCTGTCTTCCGGTCAGGGCCTGATGGCTGTCGCCCTGGTGATCTTTGCCCGCTGGAACCCGCTGTACTGCTTCCTGGCCGCCCTTCTGTTCGGAGCGGCCGGCGCGCTCGGGCCTGCGCTGCAATCGATCGGCATCTCGCGCGGCTACCACTTCTTCAACGCGGCGCCCTACATCATGACCCTTCTGATCATGATCGCCAGCACATCGCCCAAGCGTTCCCTGAAGGGCGCCCCGGGCGAACTCTCCATCACCAAATAAGGAGCAAATCCATGAACGGACTTGGAGGTCTCAACAAATCCCCGAACGGTGTCGTTCTCGGCATGGTCCAGCTGCAGCTGCCGGTGGTGACCAACGAGATCGAACTGGCGGCCCAGACCCAGGTCATCGTCGACATGGTCGGAAAGGCCCGGCGCAACATGGCGTCAATGGACATGGTCGTCTTCCCGGAATACGCCCTGCACGGCCTTTCCATGGACACCAACCCGGAAATCATGTGCACGCTCGACGGACCGGAGGTCGCCGCCTTCAAGCAGGCCTGTATCGACAATGACATCTGGGGCTGCTTTTCCATCATGGAATTGAACCCAGGCGGCATGCCCTACAACTCGGGCCTGATCATCGACAACAAGGGCGAGCTGAAGCTCTACTATCGCAAGATGCACCCCTGGGTTCCGGTCGAACCCTGGGAGCCCGGCGATCAGGGCATTCCGGTCATCGAAGGTCCCAAGGGTTCGAAAATCGCGCTGATCATCTGCCATGACGGCATGTTCCCGGAAATGGCGCGCGAGTGCGCCTACAAGGGCGCGGAAATCATGATCCGCACGGCCGGTTACACCGCGCCGATCCGGGACTCCTGGAAGTTCACCAACCAGTCCAACGCCTTCTGCAATCTGATGGTCACGGCCAATGTCTGCATGTGCGGCACCGACGGCACCTTCGACAGCATGGGCGAAGGCATGATCGTCAATTTCGACGGATCGATCATTGCCCATGGCACCAGCGGGCGGGCGAACGAGATCATCACGGCGGAAGTCCGTCCGGATCTGGTCCGGGAAGCACGCATTAACTGGGGGGTTGAAAACAACATCTACCAGTTCGGCCATCGAGGCTATGTGGCCGTCAAAGGCGGCGCGCAGGATTGCCCCTACACCTATATGACCGACCTTGCGGCCGGCAAATACCGCCTGCCCTGGGAAGACGAGGTGGTGCACACCGACGGCATCTCCTGCGGCTTCGACGCCCCGACGCGAGCTTTCGGAGAAAAGGCCCTGAGCGATGCAGCGGAGTGACCTGCCATGAGCGTAGTTGACATCAAGACAGGCGAAGTCATGGGCGAACGTGAAGGCCCGGTTGCCGCCGATCCCTATCCCTGGCCCTACAATGGCGATCTGCGGCCGGAGAATACGGCGCTGATCATCATCGACATGCAAATCGATTTCTGCGGCGCAGGCGGTTATGTGGATGCCATGGGGTATGACATATCCCTGACTCAGGCGCCGATCGAACCGATCATGAAAGTGCTCGCCGAGATGCGGGCGCAGGGCTATCTCATCATCCACACCCGCGAAGGCCACCGGCCGGACCTTTCCGACCTTCCAGCCAACAAGCGCTGGCGCTCGCAGCGGATCGGCGCCGGCATCGGCGATCCCGGCCCTTGCGGCAAAATCCTCGTGCGGGGAGAGCCGGGCTGGGAGATCATTCCGGAACTTGCTCCGCTTCCGGGCGAACCGGTCATCGACAAGCCGGGAAAGGGTTCCTTCTGCGCGACAGACCTGGAATTGCTGCTGAACACAAAAGGTATCCGCAATATCGTTCTGACCGGGATTACAACCGATGTCTGCGTCCATACCACCATGCGTGAGGCCAATGATCGTGGCTTCGAATGTCTGATCCTGTCCGACTGCTGCGGGGCGACCGACAAGGGCAACCACGATGCGGCGCTGAAGATGGTCACCATGCAGGGCGGCGTCTTCGGCGCGGTTGCAGACAGCGCCACCTTCCTGGCGGGCATGAAGAACGCGAAGACGGGGAACTGAACCATGAGCCTGGCTGTCGAAACCCAAGCTGACGTCCGCCGCGCGATAGGTGTCGAGACCGTGGGCATGTCCAAAATCTTCGGCAGCC
Source organism: uncultured Roseibium sp. (assembly GCF_963675095.2). GTDB lineage: Bacteria > Pseudomonadota > Alphaproteobacteria > Rhizobiales > Stappiaceae > Roseibium. The sequence goes on from NZ_CAXXSJ010000069.1 coordinate 78,227, forward strand.
TCGTTGCGCTGGACGATGTCTCCATCCGCGTCACCCCCGGTTCGTTTCACGCGCTCCTGGGCGAAAACGGTGCAGGCAAGTCGACGCTCGTCAAATGCATGATGGGCTTCTACCAGCCGACGAAAGGCTCGGTTCTGGTCAACGATGCTGAAGTGGAGATCCCGAACCCGCGTGCCGCCCATGCGCTCGGCATCGGCATGGTCTATCAGCATTTCACGCTGGTCCCATCGCTGACCGCTGCGGAAAACCTGGTGATTTCCCGGGCCGACACGCCGGCGATCATCGACTGGACCAAGGAACGAAAAGGCCTGGAAGCCTTTCTGGAGACAACCCCGTTCAAGGTCCCGCTGAACGTGCCTGTTTCAGGACTGTCGGCAGGCGAAAAACAGAAGCTGGAAATCCTGAAGCAGCTCTACCTCGACCAGCGCTTCCTGATCCTGGACGAACCCACATCCGTGCTGACGCCGGACGAGGCCGACGAAGTGCTCGGTCTGCTGCGCGGCATGACGCAGGCGGGCGATCTCACCATCCTGATGATCACCCACAAGTTCCGCGAAGTGACCGCTTATGCCGATGCGGTCACCGTGCTCCGTCGTGGGCGGATGGTCGGAGCAGGCAAGGTCGCCGATCTCTCGGTGGAAGACATGAGCCACATGATGATCGGCGACACCACGATCCGGGAAAGTGCGGCCCGCCAAGTCCATGCGGACGCCAAGCTGAAACTCGAGGTCGCGGGGCTTTTTGCCGAAGACGATGAACAGCTGCCCGCACTGGAAGCGATCAACCTGAAGGTTCACAGCGGCGAAATCCTGGGGATCGCCGGCGTTTCTGGCAACGGCCAATCGGAGCTGATCGAGGTTCTCTCCGGCCAGCGGATTCCATCGGACGGCCGTATCTTCATCGACGGCAAGCCTTATGAGCCGGAACGCAAGCTCATGGACACCTTCAAGGTCTTCGGCTTTTCCGAGGAGCCGCTGAAGAACGTCGCGGTGCCGCGCATGAGCGTAGCCGAGAACATGGCGTTCCGGACTTTCGACAAACCTCCGATCTCGCCGTTCAAGGGCTGGCTGTCGCCGGCGCCCATGCGCCAGAAGGCACGGGACCTGATCGCCTCCTACAGGGTCAAGACGCCTTCCACGGAAGAGCCGATCGAAAACCTGTCCGGCGGCAACGTCCAGCGGGCGATCCTCGCCCGGGAACTGTCCGGCGAGGTCGATATCCTGATCGTCGCCAATCCCTGCTTCGGTCTGGATTTCGCGTCGGTCGCGGAAATCAGGGCCCAGATCATGGATCAGCGCAACCGGGGCGCCGCCGTGCTTCTGGTTTCCGAAGACCTCGACGAAATTCTGGAACTCGCGGACACGGTCGCGGTCATGTCGGAAGGCAAGATCACCTATACCTCGCCGATGGAAAAGACGGACCGGGCTACCATCGGCCATGCCATGGCGGGGCATCACTGATGATTACGGTCGATGCCAAACCCTTTGGGTTTTCCTTTGATCCGGCGTCCGTTGCACTGATCGTGATCGACATGCAGCGCGATTTCATCGAGCCCGGCGGCTTCGGCGAAACGCTCGGCAACGACATTTCCCACCTGCAGCGGGCGGTCCAGCCAACAGTCGATCTCCTGACCCTGTTCCGCAAAGAAGGCTGGCCGGTGATCCATACGCGCGAAGATCATCTGCCCGACCTCTCGGACTGTCCGCCAGCGAAACGCGACCGCGGCTCGCCAACACTGCGCATCGGAGATCCCGGTCCCATGGGGCGGATCCTCGTCCGCGGCGAACCGGGCGCTGAGATCATTCCGGCCTGCGGCGCGATCGAGGGCGAGATCGTCATCGACAAGCCAGGCAAGGGAGCCTTCTACGCCACGGATCTCGGTCCTATTCTGAAAAAGCTCGGCACCAAAAGCCTCGTCTTCGCCGGAGTGACCACGGAGGTCTGCGTCCAGACCACCATGCGCGAGGCCAACGACCGCGGTTTCGAATGTCTCCTGATCGAGGAAGCAACTGAAAGCTATTTCCCGGAATTCAAGGCGGCCGCGCTGGAGATGATCCGGGCGCAGGGCGGGATCGTCGGCTGGACGGCGCCGCTTGACACCCTGAAAGACGCAATCGCAAAGGAGGCGGCAACATGAGCGAGCCATTCGATGAAAAGGCCCATGTGGCGCATATGGAAAAGGTCATGGGTCTGACCATCAAGGACGACTGGCGTCCGGCCGTCGAGGCGAATGTTGCCGCGACCGCAAAAGCCGCGGAGCTTGTCATGTCCTTTCCTTTCGACGACGATCTCGAAGCCGCACCGGTGTTCCTTCCATGAGCAGTCTACCGAGCGATCAGAAAAGCTGGACGGCCGCACAGACCGTCAGCGCGGTAACCGGTGGGGATATCAGCGCCGAAGCGGTCGCGACCCATGCCTTGCAGACCGTCGACAAACTGGATGCACGAATCCAGGCCTTCACCGATATCACCGCGGACCGTGCCCTTTCGGAAGCCAGAGCCGTTGACGAAGCGCTTGCCGGTGGCGCGAAGTTGCCGCTGGCCGGCGTTCCCTATGCCGTCAAGAACCTGTTCGACATGGAGGGTGTGACAACGCGGGCCGGCTCCAAGATCAACCGGGAAAACCCGCCTGCCGCATCGGACGCGACCCTGATTGCCAAAATGAAGGCCGCGGGCGCAATCCTGATAGGCGGGTTGAACATGGGAGAATATGCCTATGATTTCACAGGCGAAAACGTTCATGACGTTAACTGCCTGAACCCCCATGACACGACCCGCATGACCGGAGGATCGTCGTCCGGATCGGGCGCAGCCGCGGCAGCCGGAATGGTTCCTGTCACCCTCGGGTCGGATACCAACGGCTCGATCCGCGTCCCTTCCTCCTTCTGCGGGCTGTTCGGCCTGAAACCGACCTTCGGCCGATTGAGCCGTACGGGATCCTTTCCCTTCGTCGGCAGTCTCGATCATCTAGGGCCCCTCGCCCGGTCCGCCGAGGATCTGGCACTCATTTTCGACGTGCTGCAGGGCCCGGACCCGAAAGATCACGCACAGGCAGACAAACCGGTGCTGCCGACGCTGGGCGAACTTTCCAAGGGCATCGACGGGCTCAAAATCGCCGTTGCCGGCGGCTATTTCAGGCAGCGGGGCATGCCCGAAGCCTTTCAGGCAGTGGACTTGATCGCAAGCGCACTCGGTGCCATTGGAGAAATCGAAGTTCCCGAAGCGGCGCGTGCACGCGCGGCTGCCTATGTGATTACCACCGTCGAGGGATCTTCGCTCCATCTGGACCGCATCCGCACGCGGCCTGACGACTTCGATCCGGACACGCGGGACCGGTTCATCTCCGGTGCCATGGTCCCAGGCGTCTGGGTCCAGCAGGCACAGCGTTTCAGAAGCTGGTTTCAGGCCATGATGCGCGAACTCTTTTCCCACGTGGACATCCTGCTGGCACCGGCGACGCCGTTTCATGCCCTGCCGTCGGGAACCAAGACGATCGTGCTCGATGGCGAGGAAATGCCGGCGCGACCCAATATCGGGATCTATACCCAGCCGATTTCCTTCATCGGCCTGCCGGTGGCAACCGTCCCAGTCTGGCTGGACGGTGCGAGCCTGCCGATCGGCGTCCAGGTGATCGCACCGGCGTGGCGGGAAGACCTGGCGCTGCGGGTCGCCCATCATCTTCAGACGACGGGCGTCGCTTCGGCTCCCGTTGCAAAACTCCAATAACAAAGAGGATTTCATGAGCGACGCACGCTGGGCAGGACGCAATTCCGACAAGGATCTGGTCCGCGACCGCATCTGGAATACACTGGTGGACACGGGTGTCAACGTCGGCCCGGTCCATAGTCGGATCCCGAACTATGCAGGCGCAGACCTTGCCGCCCTCAATCTATCCAAACTGGAAGCATGGAAAGCTGCCCGCACGGTCAAATGCAATCCGGACCCGCCCCAGATCCCGGTCCGGCTGCGGGCGCTCTATGACGGCAAGATCGTCTATGCGCCGGTGCCGGAGCTGGTGAAACCCTTTCCCTTCGTCCGGCTCGATCCGGAAAAGTTGGCAAAGCAGGGTATCCAGTTCGAACTGGCCGCCGTCTCCCAAGGGTTCGTCGAATATGGCGAACCGGTTGAATTCGAAGAGATGGAGATGCTCGACTTCGTTGTCGTCGGCTGTGTTGCCGTCACCCGCGAGGGCGGACGCACCGGCAAGGGTGGCGGCTTTGCCGATCTGGAACTCGGCATCTTCCGGGAACTGGGCAAGCTCAAGCCGGACACCCTTTTGACGACGACTGTCCATTCCTGCCAGGTCGTCCCCAACGATGACGTGATCATGCAGGCCCATGACAGTGCGCTGCACTACATCGCGACCGAACAGGAACTGATCGATACGAAAACGCCCTACCCGCAGCCGACCGGCGTTGCCTGGGACTTCGTCCAGGACGACCAATACCGGGACATTCCGTTTCTGAAGACCCTGCGGGATCGCATCGTCGCCAAGGCCGGAGCGCTCTGAGATGGAAATCAACAATCCCGGCGTGAAGGCCGAAGTCGAAAAAATCTTCGAAGAATACGAGACGGCGCTGGTGACCAATGACGTCGAGGTGCTTGACCGGCTGTTTCTGGATGCCCCGACGACGATCCGCTACGGTGGCGGCGAGAACCTCTACGGCTACGCTGAGATTGCGGCCTTCCGGTCCGCACGGCCGTCGTCGGGTCTGGAGCGATCCCTCGACAAGACGGTCATCACCACCTATGGCGCCGACTACGCAACGGCCTCGACGTTGTTTTACCGTGACAATGCACCGGGAAAGGTCGGACGGCAGATGCAGACCTGGGTCCGTACGCCGGAAGGCTGGAAGGTTGTCGCGGCCCATGTCAGCGTGATTGACGCGCCATGACCAAAGCGCGCACCGGGTTGTCGCGATACGCTGGCTGGATTAGGTGATTTGGAGATATTCCACCAATGCCTCCGACCACCCGGGTTCCGATCGTGTCCACAAAAGCAGAAATGAAACCCGCGAGCCGTACCCGCACCGAGGACATCCGGCTTCAACTTGCCGATGAGATCGTCAAGGGAGACCTGACGCCGGGCACCCAGCTCGACGAGATGGGCCTTGCGGCACGGTTCAAGGTTTCCCGGACCCCCATCCGCGAGGCTCTGCGCCAACTGGAAACCAGCGGGTTGGTGGAACTGAAGCCCCATCGCGGCTGTTTCGTCACCTATCTGTCCGCGGAAAAGCTGCAGGAAATGTTCGTGGCCATGGCAGAGATGGAAGCGATCTGTGCCGGGCTGGCAGCGATCAACATGACCCGCAAGGAACGCCGCGACCTCGAAGCTCTGCTCGAGGCGCTTGCCGAACCGATGCGTAAGGGCGATCCGCAGCGTTATCACGAGCTCAACGAAGAGTTCCACAACGCCATCTACGCCGGCAGCCACAACAGCTACCTGGCAGACCTGACGCTTGCCACCCGCAGACGGCTCGCCCCTTTCCGTCGGGCTCAATTTCGGACGCTGGGGCGGCTTGCCCGTTCGCAGGCGGAGCATACGGATATCGTGGAAGCAATCCTGCGGGGCGACCGGGATGCGGCGGCCGAAGTCATGCGCAGCCACATAGATACCGTGCGCAATGCGTTCGATACCTATGTGGAGCAGCTTTAGGCGTCTCTCCTAGCGCGTCAGCGATCCCGCCATGACGCACAGCAGTTCGAACATGATCGAAACGCCGAGCCAGGCGGTCCCACCGGAAGCATCGAAGGGCGGCGAGACCTCGACCAGATCGGCGCCCATGATGTTGACCCCCTCCAGCTCGCGAACGACCTGAAGCGCCTGGAAGGAATTCGGTCCGCCGACTTCCGGCGTGCCTGTGCCTGGCGCGAAGGCGGGATCGACAAAGTCGATATCGTAGGAGACATAGGTGGGTTTATCCCCGACGATCTCCCGCGCTTCGGCCATCACATCCTCAAGACCACGCTTGAAGAATTCCTCGATTGCAATGACCCGGATGCCAACGCTGTCGGCAAAGTCGCGATCTTCCCGGTCGTAAGTCGTCCCACGAATGCCGATCTGCACAACGCGCTTCGGGTCAAGGAGACCTTCCTCGACGGCCCGGCGGAACGGCGTGCCGTGGGTGTACATGCAGCCGTCGAAGTAGCTGTGAAACAGGTCCGTGTGGCTGTCGAAATGGATCATTCCGACCGGCGCATCGGAAGCGAGACCACGCAGGATCGGAAGCGAGCACAGGTGGTCACCGCCTGCGGTCAGCGGCACGACGCCTTTTGCCTTCACCTTCGCGTAGAATTCGGAAAAGCGCCTCAGGCTGTCCTGCACGTCTGCCGGATTGGGCGCGACATCGCCGATGTCGGCGCAATTGACCATCTCGAAGGGACGGACGCCGGTGGCGCCGTTTCCGGCCCGGATCATCGTGGAGAGATCACGCAACTGGCGCGGCCCGTGGCGCGGGCCCGGACGGTTCGTGGTGCCGGTGTCCCAGGGCGCACCGACAAGACCGATCTGCACATCCGCAATCTTCGGATCGTCCAGCGTCACATGCGGCAAGCGCATGAAGGTCGGGACGCCGGCAAAACGCGGCAGGTCGAAACCGGAAACAGGCTGGTAAAAGGGATCACTCATAGTGCACTCCAGGGGTCATCAATACATGGCACTGCCGCCATTGGCGCCGTAGCACTGGCCGGTGACGAAGCGGGCGCCGTCGCCGGCAAGATAGACGGCAAGAGCGGCGATTTCTTCGGGCCGGGCAAAACGGGCCAGCGGTGTTGCAAGGTCTTTCGCCAGGGCTTCCGGGCTCATGGTGTCGACACTGGTCATGTCCGTATCGACCGGCCCGGGGGCAATGGCATTAACAAGAATATCAGGCGCCAGTTCGCGCGCCATGGACCGGGTCAGGGACACGATGCCGCCTTTCGACGCACAATAGGCCGGCATCGCTTCACGGCCGAGAAAGGCGAGATCCGAAGCCATGCTGATGATCCGCCCCGGCCCTTCGGCTGTCGCCTGGCTGGCCATAAGGCGGGCCGCTTCCCTCGACACCAGGAACGCGCCCTTGAGATTAACAGCGATCACCTCATCGAACTCGGCGGCACTGGTGTCGAGCAGCGGCTTTTCACGCAGGATGCCCGCGTTGTTGACGAGAATATCAAGACCGCCGAACGCCTCACCGATCTCCGCGACCATATCGCAGACATCCTGCTCGACCGAGACATCGGCCCTGATTTCCAGCGCCTCCGGGTCGAACTCCTTGAGTTCTACCAGGGTCAAATAGGCTTCCGGATCACCGGGATGACAGATTGCGACACGAGCGCCCTCGCGGGCAAAGGCAAGGGCGATGGCGCGGCCGATGCCGCGCGATCCGCCGGTGACCAGTGCCCGTTTGCCTTGAAGGGCGCCGCTCATACCATGACCTCGCCGCGATCCGCATTGATCGCCTGACCGGTAATGTTGGCGGCCGCATTGGAGGCCAGAAACAGATACAGGCCAGCGACGTCCGCCGGTTCCATCAGCCCACCAATCGCCTGCGCGGAGACGATTTCATCCAGAAGGACATCCGGTGCGGCACCGGTCTTGTCCGCCATGGAATGAAGCGAGCGCATGGAGGCCTCGGTCTTCACCCAGCCCGGGCAGACCGCATTGACGGTGATGCCACGGGGTCCCAGTTCCTTCGCCCAGGTCCGGGTCAGCCCGATCAGGGCATGTTTGGAAGCGATATAAGCTGAGAAGTCCGGAACGGCGGTCTTGCCCCAGATAGACGAGGTAATCACCACCCTGCCCGGTCCGGCAGCTTCGAAAGGGCCTCGCGCGTGACGTTATAGGTGCCGGCCACGTTGACCGCCATCACGCGGGCAAATGTGTCATCGACTGCTGATTCCGGGTCGTTGAGCGGCGTCGGCCGCTCAAGTCCTGCATTATTGATCAAAACGTCGATCCGGTCGAAGCCGGCAATGGCGCGGGCGACATCGCCTCTGTCGGTGATATCGCAATGGAGACCCCGGACGGGAGAACCGGAAAGGCCGGACAACCGCTCCGCCGCTTCGTGAACGTCCTCGCCTTCCGCTAGAATGGCGAGCGTTGCACCAGATCGGGCAAAGCCTTCGGCAATGCCATAACCGATCCCCCGGCTCGCGCCGGTAACGAGGACCGTTTTTCCGGAGAAATCGAAAGCCGCCTGCATGACCCGATCCTATCCCAGCTCGTAGAATTCCCGTTTAACCGCCTTGGTAATATCGCGCCGGTATTGGGCCGCGATCAGCGCGCCTTTTTCCGGCGATGCACCCTTGGCGGAAATCAGCGAGCCTTCCGGCGCCACCCATTCCTTGCGCGGCGGCCAGACGTCATAGCATGGCGCATCGCCCGGCGCATTGTCCGGCACGAGATCGAAGCGAACCAGTTCGGGATGGAAATTCATCATCAGCGAGGTTTCGAGAACCGCGGCATGTTCCAGTTCGATCCCCGGATAGCCGTCCGGGAACACCTGGGCCAACGTCTCTTCCGTCAGGAATTCCCAGTGCTGCAGACACATGATGCGCACTCCCTTGTCGCCGACCTCGCGCATGGCAAGATCGATGCCTTCGGTCAGGAACCACAGGTTCTCATAGTTGCCGTCCAGCACGCAGATGCGCCGGGCGCCGTGGCGGACCAATTCGCGGATAATGTCGCGCAGGACAGCCGTCAGTGTCGCCCCGTCAAGACCGGTGCTGCCAGGGAAAAACGGACCGCCGGCGGACCGGGTCTGGGACTTGTAGCCGTAGGTGACGGGTGCCGCGACGACACCGCCGACTTCAGTCGCGATTTCACGGGCAATGGCGGACGGCAGCAGGTAATCCACCGCCATGGGCAGATGGGGCCCATGCTGTTCCAGTGCACCGGTCGGGATGAAAACCACCGGGTTCCGCTTCAGCGCGTCTGCATATTCCGGCCAGGTCATTTCCGACATCATGACGGGCGTTTTCGCGGTTGCTGCATTCTTCATTACTTGGAACCTTCTTCGCGCATCAGGCGCATGATGTGGCGTTCAAGGGCGCTGTAGCCCTCAAGCGAAATGACCTTTTCCTTGTCGGCGATGCGCTCACCCCGTTTGAATTCCGGCCGGATTTCTTCCTTCACGCGGCCGGGATGGCGCGACATGAAGACGATCTGGTCCGCGAGGAAGATCGCTTCCTCGATGTCGTGGGTGACCATGACAATGGTCGTGTCGGCGGTCTCGGCGATTTCCACCAGCAGTTCCTGCATGTGCCAGCGGGTTTCCGCGTCGAGGGCCCCGAAGGGTTCGTCCATAAGCAGGAGTTCCGGATCGTTGGCGAGCGTCCGGGCGATGGCGACGCGCTGGCGCATGCCGCCGGAAAGCAGGGTCGGATAGGCATCGGCGAATTTTGTGAGGCCGACCAGTTCGATGAAGTGATCCGCCCGCTCCCGACGCTCGGCCGCGGGGACCTGATTGACCTTCATGCCGAATTCGACGTTCTTGCGAACACTCAACCAGTCGAAGGATGTGTAGGCCTGAAACACCATTCCTCGATCCCTGCCCGGCCCGTCGATCCGGCGGCCTTCAAGGTCGAGTATTCCCGACGTCGGCGTTTCCAAACCCGCGATCATGCGCAGGACCGTCGACTTGCCGCATCCGGACGGGCCGAGAATGACGCAGATGTCGTTCTTCTTGACGTCGAAGGACACGCCGGAAATGGCTTCCACCGAGCGGCCGCGGCCAAGATCGAAGGTCTTGGAGATGTTCTGCAGCGACAGGATGGTTTCGCCGGGCGCGATTGTTTCGTTTGCCTGGGCCATCAGCGCTTCTCCTGCAGATAGGGGAACAACCAGCGGTGCAGGCGGTCGAACAGCAGGTCGAAGGTCAGGCCGAGCACGCCGATGACGATGATGCCTGCCATGATTTCATCGGTGTGCAGGAAGCGGCGCGCGCGCATCATCATGGCCCCGATCCCGGTGGTGGACGCGACGATTTCCGCGATCACCAGATAGGTCCAGGTGACCGCCAGCATCTGGCGCATGGCGACGACGATGTTGGGCAGGACGGCGGGCAAGATCACCGAGCGGACGATAGTGCCGCGGCCCGCACCGAGGGTCAGCGCCGTCTCGATCAGCTCGTTGCGGACATTCTTGGTGTGATCCATCACCAGCGTGATCAAGAAGAACACCACGCCGATGAACAGCAGCGCCAGTTTCGGCGCCTCGCCGGTGCCGAACCACATCAACAGAACCGGAATGAACGACGGTGCCGGCAGGTAGCGCCAGGCGGAAACGAAGGGATTGAAGATGGCCTCTGCCGCGGGAAAGGCGCCCATCACCACGCCGAGCGGAATGGCGACCAGGGATGCAGCCAGAAAGGCGACAATCACGCGACCGATACTGATACCGACATCGGCAGCAAATCCGCGTTCGACAAAGAGTTCATAGATGGTCACCAGCACCTTTTGCGGCGCCGGGACGAGAAGCTGATTTACGGCACCGGTTTCGGTTGCAAGCAACCAGATGCCGAAGAAGACGACCCAGATCCCGATTGCCGATACGATAATCTGGTATCGGGACACGGGCTGGCGAATGGCGAAGAATGGCCGCCGGGAGGATTTCTCTGAAACAGGATCTGGCATGATGCCCTCTGATTTCGATCAGCGGGAGAAAGGAAAAGTGCGGCCCGCATGCACAGTTCTACGAGCCGCACTTTTTCTCAGTTAGCCGTGAAGGACTGCCGGTAACCGCTGGCTACCAGATCGCCCATCAGGCTGCAGTCGATACCTTTTGCGGCATCGATCTTGTTATTCATCAAACCAAGCTTGATCCACCAGTCGTTGGTCAGCGTGACCACATCCGACATGGACCCGTTGGCGAGGCCGAACGGAGGTTCGCCGTCCAGGACGCCGCACATACGGGCCGCCTCGTCGAAGTCGAACATGTAGATGCCGCCTTCGAAGCTCTTGCCGTTGGTGCCGATGACGTAACCGACGTCTTCGAGGGGCCACTGCAAGTAGTCTGCAATGAGCGCATTGGTTTCTTCGGTGTGGTCATGCCAGTAACCGAGACCATCCCAACGCGCTTTCAACATCGCCACTGCCGCTTTGCGGTTCTTTGCGATGAAGTTCTTGTTCATGAACAGGGAGTCCATGAAGATACCGGTCTTCAGCATGGCCGGATCGGCGGTGTTGACGACGCTGTGCGCGCCCTTCATCGCTTCCAGAACCTTGCTGATCCAGGGTTCGTACATGTAGGCCGCCGACAGATCGCCGGAGAGCATAGGTCCGACGGCTTCATCGGCGTTCAGGTTCACCCATTCAACCTGATCCGGCTTGATCCCCTGGCTGTCGAGCCACAGGCCCATCAGCAGGTGGCCGATATAGGCCTGCGGTGCGCTGACCTTCTTGCCGGGCAGGTCTTCCGGCTTGACGTCCGGCGCCAGGATGATGTGGTCGACGCCGTAGGACGGGTTCATGAAGGCCACGTTGACCACGTCCGTACCGCTGTCGACGGTCAGCGGAATGTAATCCGCGGTACAGCCATAGACGTCGATCTGACCGGCCGCCAAAGCCGAGTGCCCGCCGAGCGGATCCTCGAAAATGGTGATGTTCATGTCGTAGTCAGGAACGAGGTTCTTTTCCTGCGCGACCTTCAGCATCGCGTAGCCCGGCCAGGACACGCAGATACCGACATTGATGGTTTCCTTCGCCTGGGCCGAAGGAATGGCAGCGGCGCCGGCAATCGCCAGCGCGCCCAGGAGCGATTTGATTCCGTTTTTCATAGTCACGACTCCGAAAGGTTGATCCCTGTTGTTGTTTTGATAATTTTTAGTCACATAAAAGTTTTTTGTGCAATACAATTTTTTAGACATTAAAGCTTTTAAATGCTAGAAATCCGATATGTCATTCAAATGCCGTTGGAATTCAGCCCATGACCAATTTGCGCGAGCGCCAGAAGGAAAGCCGGCGCCGAAAAATCCTCCAGGCCGCGCGCGAACAGCTGGTCGCCAACGGGTTTGAAGCCACCACGATCGAAACGATTGCGGAAGAAGCGGAAGTGTCCGCGGTAACGGTCTATAACTATTACGGAACAAAGACCGGCCTGCTGCTGGCCCTGGTTTCAGAGAGCGACACGCTGCTGCTGGAGCGCATGCAGGAGCTCCTGAAGACACCTTCCGAAACCATCGTCGACACCTTTTCCGCCTTTGCCGAAGTCATCCGGCAACACGCCCTTTCCTTCCTGACAAAGCCAGTCTGGCGTCAGGTCATTGCAGCCAGCATCATCGAAGGCGATTCCCAATTCGGCAGGAGTTATGCCCAACTAGACCGGGAGCTCGCCCGTCAGTTGACGAAGATCCTGGAGAAGCTCAAGGACCGGGGCGGTCTCGGCGCCGATACCAATCTCGATGTGCTTGGCGATTGTCTTTTCCAGCTGCAGAACGCCCGTTTCCTACAGTTCGTTTCGTCGGATGACATGACCAACGAGGCGGTGGACCGGTATTTGCGGGAGGACATGGAGGCTCTTTTGGCAGCGTGTCCGGACTAGGGTGCGGATCCATAACCGCCGCCGCTGACGATCAACTGATCAATTAAATGGCAGAGCCCACAAATGCTCTGCCTTTTTTTTGTGCACCTGATCGAAGGGCCGTTGGGTCGTCACCGACAGGATCTTTCCATGCCAACCGATAACCCATTATTTTTTCGATATATTTCTGGAGCCAAACCGAAATCAGAAGCCGTTTGGCACAGGCCTTGCGAGAGTTGTGGTGTGCAGCGCGCCTAGGGATCCGCTCTCGATTGAGAGACAGGACCGAGAGGTGCAAGCCGGACAGACGCAGGACAACCTGCCCGATAGGTCCGGTGACACGGCGGGACAAAAACCCGGGAGACCACTGCACAGGTTTGCGCGCGCAGACCTTCTCCCGGATGTGCGCGAGAACCTCGTTTAACGGCTGCGCCAACAGCGGCCCAGACAGGAGACGCGTACTGTTATGATCCGAACTTTCGCCAAATCCCTTTGCCTGGCAGCAGCGGTCGCTTTGCCTCTTTCTGCCTCCTCCGCCTTCGCCGAAGTGAAAACCGACTTCAAGGTCGCCTGGTCCATCTACGCTGGGTGGATGCCATGGGGATACCTGCAGGAGTCCGGCATCATGAAGAAATGGGCCGACAAATACGGCATCACTGTCGAAGTGGTGCAGCTCAACGACTATATCGAGTCCATCAACCAGTACACGGCTGGTGAATTCGACGGTTGCGCCATGACCAACATGGACGCGCTCTCCATTCCTGCTGCCGGTGGTGTCGACACCAGCGTTCTGATCGCCGGCGACTATTCCAACGGCAACGACGGCCTGATCCTCAAGGAAGGCGGGGAACTTGCCTCCATCAAGGGCCAGAACGTCAACCTGGTCGAACTGTCCGTCTCCCATTACTTCCTGGCACGCGCACTTGAGTCCGTCGGCCTGTCTGAAAAGGATATCACGGTCGTCAACACCTCGGACGCCGACATGGTCTCCGTTTACGGCACGCCGGAAATCACGGCGGTCGTGACCTGGAACCCGATGCTGTCCGAAATTCTCGCCAACCAGAAGGGCGAGCTTGTTTTCGACAGCTCCAAGATCCCGGGTGAAATCATCGATGCCATGATGATCAACACCGAAACGCTCAAGGACAACCCAGCCCTCGGCAAGGCCCTGGTCGGCGCATGGTTCGAAACCTTGTCCCTGATGGCGTCCGATACGCCGGAAGGCAAGGCCGCCCTGGAATCCATGGCTGCTGCCTCCGGCACAGATCTCGCCGGCTACAAGGCACAGCTCGCAGCCACCGCGCTGTTCTACACCCCGGAAAAGCTGCTTGAGTTCACCACCGATGCCAAGCTGAAGCAGACCATGAAATTCGTTGCCGAGTTCCTCTACGACCACGGCATTCTAGGCGAAGGCGCTCCGAGCCCCGAATTCGTCGGCGTCGCTTTCCCGGACGGTTCCGTCTACGGCGACACCAATAACGTGAAGCTGCGCTTCGACAACAGCTTCGTGGAAATGGCCGCCAAAGGCGCGCTCTGACCAACCTGGACCCCGCTCCCTAGGAGGGCGGGGTCCCCCTCCTCCTTCGGAAATCCCGTTCGAAAGCAGGCCAGCCATGTCGAATAAACTGACCGCCTTTACCGAACTGCCCGCCGTTGACGTTTCCGGGCTCTATGACAGCGATCCGGACGCGCGACAGGCCGTTGCCCGCGAGCTTTACAAGGCCGCATCTGAGGTCGGCTTTCTCTATGTGACGGGGCATCCGGTGAACCGCGACCTGCGCGACCGGCTAATCGCCCAGACCAAACGCTTCTTCGACCTGCCTTACGAAGAGAAGATGAAGATCTACATCGGCAGGTCGACCAGCCACCGGGGCTATGTTCCCGAAGGCGAGGAAGTCATGGTCGGGGGAAAAAAAGACCGGAAGGAAGCGCTCGATCTCGGGTACGAGCTTTCTGAAGATCATCCGCTGATCAAGGCCGGCACGCCGATGGTCGGGCCGAACCAGTGGCCGGACCTGCCGGGCTTTCGCGAAGACGTCTATGCCTATTACAAGGCCATCTTCGACCTCGGCAAACACCTGATCCGAGGCTTTGCTCTTGCGCTTGGCCTGGACGAAACCTTCTTCGACGGTCTCATCACCGCGCCGCCTAGCCAGTTGCGGCTGATCCATTACCCGTTCGATGCCGAGGCCAGCGACGTGCAGGGTATCGGTGCGCATACCGATTATGAATTTTTCACGCTGCTGCTGCCGACCGCCCCCGGTCTGGAAGTCATGAACGGTGCGGGCGAATGGATCGACGTGCCGCTGCTTCCAGACGCCTATGTGGTCAATATCGGCGACATGCTGGAGATCCTGAGCAACGGCACCTTCGTCGCGACCTCCCACCGGGTCCGCAAGGTCAAGGAAGAACGCTACTCCTTCCCGCTGTTCTTCTCGTGCGATTATCACACGCGGATAGCCCCCCTTCCGGAGCTGGTCCCTGCTGACGGAACCTCGAAATACGAGCCGCTGATCGCGGGTGATCACCTCTACGCCCAGACCGCGCAGAGCTTCACCTACCTGATAGAAAAGCTGGCGCGGAAGGAGATTACCCTGCCGGACAACGCCAAGGACCTGTCGTCCTTCGGTCAGTTTGCCCGTCACGCGGATAAGCAGGACGCCTGACGGTATGAAGCTCATCAACCGTAAACCGTCCCGGCGCCTGACCCTGTTCCTGGGTCTGCTGCCGTTCGCCGCCCTGCTCGTTACCTATCTGATCGCAAGCGACATGCGGCTTGCCGTCAACCCGTCGGACAAGCTGCTGCCGTCTTTCGAGACCATGGCCAACACCATGAGCCGGATGGCGTTCGAACCGGACAAGCGCAACGGCGACTACCTGTTGTGGACGGACACGGCCGCAAGCCTCTACCGCCTGTTCGCCGGGCTCGCCATTTCCGCGGTCATTGCAATTGTCATCGGTCTTGCCATGGGTGTGCTGCCGGTGGCCCGCGCCTTCTTCGCCCAGTTCACAGCGGCGTTTTCCCTGATCCCGCCGATCACCGTGCTGCCGATCCTGTTTATCACCCTCGGCCTTGGCGAGGCAGCCAAGATCGGGTTGATCATTGTCGGGACGACCCCGGCGATGATCCGCACCCTTGCCCAATCCGCGCTCGACATTCCGCGCGAACTGGTGATCAAGGCGGAGACCCTTGGCGCGTCGAGCTGGCAGATCACGACACGGCTCTACCTGCCCCACATCCTGCCAAATCTCCTTGTCGCTCTGCGGCTCGGTCTTGTTCCTGCCTGGATCTTCCTGATCTCGGCGGAAGCGATCGCCTCAACGGAAGGGCTCGGCTACCGGATCTTTCTTGTGCGCAGGTACATGGCCATGGATCTGATCCTGCCCTACGTCGCCTGGATCACGCTGCTTGCCTTTATCCTCGACCGTTTGCTTTTGATCCTGTCCAAGCGGGCGTTCTCCTGGAACCACCTGGAAGGAGACAGCCTGTGAGCCCACAGCCCAAGCTCTCCGTCCGAGATCTCTTCAAGGAATACGACGGCGCTCCGATCCTCGAACGGGTGAACATCGATGTTCCCGAGGGTGCGTTCTGCACCATCGTCGGAGCCTCCGGCTGCGGCAAGTCAACCTTTTTGCGCATGCTCCTGTCCCAGGAACAGCCGAGCCGGGGCGAGATCCTGCTCGACGGTGCGCCGCTGCCGGAGGAGCCAACACCGGACCGCGGCATCGTCTTCCAGCGCTATTCGGTCTTTCCGCATCTGACGGTGTGGCAGAACCTGATCCTGGCGAAGGAATTCGAACAGGCCCCACTGACCGGACGCTTGTTCGGCACTGCGCGCAAGAAGGCGCGCGACGACATCGGCGAGCTGCTGGAGCGCATCGGCCTGACGCTGGCCACCGACCGTTATCCGGCGCAGCTTTCCGGCGGCATGCAGCAGCGCCTTGCCATTGCCCAGGCCCTGGTGAAACGGCCGAAGATCCTGCTGCTCGACGAGCCCTTCGGCGCGCTCGACCCCGGCATTCGCAACGACATGCACGAGCTTCTTCTGGGGCTCTGGCGCGAACTCTCCATGACCGTCTTCATGGTGACCCACGATATCAACGAGGCCTTCAAGCTCGGCACCCGTCTGCTGGTGTTCGACAAGGTTCGCCACGACCCGCAGGCCCCCCACGCCTACGGGGCGACCATCACTTACGACCTTCCGGTCGACAAGACCGACCGGCAGAAAAAAGAACTGGCCGAAACGCTTCTGCACGACCAGCTCGATTCCGCATGAGAAAAGGAAAACCTTCATGACGATCTTCGACAACCACGGACCCTCGACCCGGAACCGCGCAGCGGGCCGGCTGGATCGGACCAAGCCGAGCCGCCAGCACCATCCCGACTTCGACAAGCTTTCCCTCCGCGGCTGGAAGGCTGCGGAGAAGGAAGGCACCCTGCCCTCCGCCGCCTGGGAAAAGGAAAAGGCCTGGGCCCTTCGCATGGGCCTGACCGGCTCTGATTGCCTCACGGACAAGTCGATCCCGACCTTCGCCCGCGGAGAACTGCCGCACTATGCCGGCATCAACACCTTCCTCAAGGCTCCTTACATCGAAGACGTTACCCAGGTCGGTGCCTATGACGCGGCCGTCATCGGCATTCCGTTCGACGGCGGCACCACCTACCGCCCGGGCACCCGCTTCGGCCCGCAGGGCGTGCGCAAGATCTCCGCGCTTTATACGCCCTACAACTACGAAATGGGCGTCGATCTGCGCGAGCAGATGACACTTTGCGATGTCGGCGACGTGTTCACGATCCCGGCCAACATCGAAAAGACCTTCGACCAGATCACCCGGGCCGTCAGCCACGTGGTCTCGTCCGGCGCCCTGCCGATCATGATCGGCGGCGACCATTCCATCGGCTTCCCGTGCGTGCGCGGCATTGCCCAGTGCACGTCCAAGCGCATCGGTATCGTTCACTTCGACCGCCACATCGACATCCAGGAAAAGGATCTCGACGAACGCATGCACACCACGCCGTGGTTCCATGCGACCGACTTGGCGAACGTGCCTGCCGTCAACCTTGTTCAGGTCGGCATCGGCGGCTGGCAGGTGCCGCGCGAAGGCGTGGAAATCGCCCGCAAGCGCAACACCAACATCTTCACCATGCGCGACGTGGAAGAACTTGGTCTTGCCGAAACCGCCGCCCGCGCCCTGGAACTGGCCTGGAAGGATGCGGACGCGGTCTACATCTCCTTCGACATCGACAGCGTCGACTGCGGCTTCGTGCCGGGCACCGGCTGGCCGGAGCCGGGCGGCTTCCTGCCGCGCGAAGCGCTGGAACTGGTGTCGCTCGTGGCCGCCGAAGGCATCTGCGGTCTTGAGGTCGTGGAAGTCTCGCCGCCCTACGACACCTCCGACATCACCGCACTGCTCGCCACCCGCGTGATCGTCGACGTGCTCGGCACGCTGGTGTCCCACGGCAAGATGGGCTCGCACAAATCCATCATCGACAAGCCGGTTTCGATCCCGGCCGGTCCGGACGTGGAGTAAGCCCCATGGGACACGGTCATCACCACCATCACCACGGGCATTCCCATGATCATTCACACGGGCATAACCACCATCATCATGATCACAGCCATGGCCATAGTCACGGGATGGGGCACAATCACGCCCATGGCGAGGCCGATCACCTGCATTCGCATGTGCACGGTACCTCGAGCCGGGAAAGGGTCGAGGAAGTCAAGGTTCTGGCGACGAGCTTCGTCGACGGCTTCCGGGCAGCGGAAGACAAGACCAGCTACCTGAGGCTCGCCGGCATACCGTTCCAGCGGCCGGGCAAGGACGGACTGACCATGAGCCTGGTCGACGCGGCCATTGCCTCCAACTGGCAGATCGGCACCGCCTCACCGGCCTTTGCCTCGCGGGAACTGGTCTACATGCCGTTCCCCGGCAACATGGTCTCCCACCGCGAGAGCATGACCTTCACCTATGTCTCACTCACCGAACGGGCCGACATCGATCTTGTCGACCTGCTGTCGGAGCGCATCGAAAACGGAGAAACAAACCAATGAAACGCATCCTCACTGGCCTGCTTGCCGCTTCTGCAGGCCTGACCGCCGCCGCGCCTGCCTTCGCCCACTCCGGCGACCACGCGCACATTCACTTGGGCGAAGCAGCCAGCCATATCCTGAACTCGCCGTTCCATGTGGCCGGTATCGCAGTCGGCGCACTGATCGTTGCCTCTGTCGTGTGGAAAGTTGCCGCCAAGCGTTAAGCCCCGAACTGTCCAAACATGGGGGGCGTCCCTAGGGCGCCCCTTGCTGCCTTAATTTAAATCCCCAACAATATCCTTCGGACCGGTCCCTCTCCTCGGGGTTGCGCCTTGTCAACGCAGTGTTGCCTTACCAACGATATAGAACCGATTGTATCGTTGTGTGTTGACCCAGCCAGCCAAAGACCGCTTCCGTGACCGACCGTCCTGCCCTACCTGTGAACGCCCATTCCCTGTCCGGTGCGGATATCCTGGAATGCCTGCACGTTTCGGCATCCGAAGGCTTTACAGACCACGACGTCAAGGAAAGCCGGGCGCGTTTTGGCGGAAACACCATTGAAACGCGTAAAAAGGTGCGGCCGCTCCTTGTCCTGCTGCATCAGGTCAAGAGCCCGGTCGTCTATCTGCTTGGCGCGGCCGCAGTCCTCGCACTCTATTTCGGCGAGTGGACCCAGGGGGCCGCAATCCTCGTTGTCCTGGCTCTGAATTCCGCGATCGGTTTCGGAACGGAAATCAAGGCAGCACGATCCATAGAAGCCTTGCGGACGCTCGGTACCCGGTCTGCGCGGGTTCGGCGAAACGGCAAGGTTGTCATTGTTCCCGCGGATGACCTCGTCGTCGGCGACATCGTTCTCCTTGAAGGCGGCGACGGGGTTTCCGCCGATATCCGCCTGATCGAAGCCTCGAATGTCGGCGCCGATGAATCGGCCCTGACCGGTGAATCCGTCGCCGTCGACAAATCACAAGAGCCGGTGGCAGCCGACACACCTGTCGCCGATCGCACCTCCATGCTGTTCAAGGGCACTTTCGTCACCCGGGGCAGCGGAACTGGAATTGTCGTCGCAGTCGGATCGGGAACTCAACTCGGCCGCATCTCGCAGCTCGCCGAAGAAGCTCAGCCGGAAGACTCCCCGCTTGAGAAAGGTCTGGCGAAGTTGTCCGGGCAGCTGGTCTGGGCGACACTCATCTTGACCGCCCTCATTGCCGGGACAGGCATTTTGAAGGGCGAAGACATGCGTCTGATGGTCGACAGCGCCATTGCCCTTGCTGTTGCCGCTATTCCGGAAGGACTTCCGGTGGTTGCCACGCTGACGCTTGCCCGCGGCATGTGGCGGATGGCGCGCCAGAATGCGCTGATCGAACGCCTGCCGGCCGTCGAGGTCCTCGGGGCGACAACCGTGATCCTGACGGACAAGACCGGAACGCTCACGGAAAACCGGATGGCGGTCCGCCATCTTTGGGTGCCGGACGAAGAGATGGAACTCACTCCGGCCGAGGACGACGGAATACCCGACACGCCGAAGCAGGATCTTGAAAGTCAGCCGCAATTTCGGCAGTTGGTGGAGGTGGCTGTTCTTTGCAACAACGCTGCTCTCGGAGAGAACGAAACCGACCACAGCGGCGACCCGATGGAACAGGCCCTGCTGCGCCTCGGAGATCGGACGGGGCTGGCCCAGAGTACCTTGCTGGCATTGTATCCGCGCGTAAGCGAAACTGCCTTCGATGCCTCCACCAAAATGATGGCAACCGTTCATGCGGGCGAGGACCGTTTTTTCTATGCCGTGAAGGGTGCTCCGGAAATGGTGCTGCGCCGGTCTGCCTTCATTGCCACCGCCGACGGCGTGTCCGCGATGGACGATGTCAGACGAACGGAATGGACAGACCGCATCGAAACACTCGGCCTCCAAGGCCTGCGTGTCCTGGCTTGTGCCGCCAAGACCGCAGAGACGGCCGAGGATGATCCCTATAGCGGGCTTACCTTCCTCGGGCTGATCGGCCTCGAAGATCCGGCGCGGGTTGATGTCCCCGACGCCATTCGCGGTTGCCGGGAGGCCGGGATGCGGGTCGTCATGGTGACCGGTGACCACGCGGTGACAGCGCGCAGCATCGCCCGCGACGTCGGCCTGGGAAGCGAAGCCTCCCGCATGGTCGACGGGCCGGAGTTGTCGGGCACGGATCCTTCCAAAACAGGCAAGCTGCTGGAAACGGATATCTTCTCCCGGGTCGACCCATCTGAAAAGCTCGCTCTGGTTCGAGCCTTTCAGAATTCGGGAGAAATCGTGGCCATGACGGGCGACGGGGTCAATGATGCCCCTGCCCTGCGCCAGGCGGATATCGGCATTGCCATGGGACAGCGGGGAACGGATGTCGCCCGGCAGGCGGCGGCCATGGTCCTGCTGGACGACGCGTTCCCGACGATCGTAAAGGCGGTTCGCGAAGGCCGGATCATTTTCGGCAACATACGCCGTTTCGCCGCCTATCTGCTGTCCTGCAACCTGAGCGAAGTCATGGTCGTCGGCATTGCCGTCCTGTCCGGCCTGCCTCTGCCGATCCTGTCGTTGCAGATCCTCTATCTCAATCTCGTCACGGATGTCTTTCCCGCCTTTGCACTGGCGCTCGGCGAAGGGGAAAAGGACATCATGAAACAGCCGCCACGACCACCGAAAGAACCGATCCTTGGACGGATCCAATGGTCGGCAATTATCGCCCAGAGCCTCGTGCTGACGGCCGGAACATTCGGGGCGTTGTTTGCCGCTGAACTGTGGCTCACACTCGACCCGGGTGAGCTGGTGACGATCACCTTCCTGACCCTTGCCTTTTCCCAGCTCTGGCATGTGTTCAACATGCGGCACAGACGGTCAGGGCTGTTGCGCAATGAAGTGACGCGAAACGTCTGGGTTTGGGGTGCCATCGTCCTGTGCACCCTGTTGCTTGCCGTTCCGGCCTACATCCCTGTGGTCGCAGACATATTGCAGATCGTCCCGCCCGATCGCGATATGTGGTTGATCATCCTCGGCATGAGTATTGCGCCGCTCGTGGTCAATCAGATTGGCGCGATATTGATCGCCCGTTTCCGCCGTTAACTCCTACCCAGGCTTCAGTCAGCCGGCGTCGGCAACCAGACCAACCGCTTCGATGGCGGCAATGGCGCAGGTCTCGTCGTTGTCCGAGCTATCGCCGGTGATGCCGACCGCGCCGATGATCCTTCCGTCCGGATTGCGGGCCAGGACGCCACCTGGAACCGGCACGAGCGACCCGTCTGAGAGCGCGTTCAT
Source organism: uncultured Roseibium sp. (assembly GCF_963675095.2). GTDB lineage: Bacteria > Pseudomonadota > Alphaproteobacteria > Rhizobiales > Stappiaceae > Roseibium. The sequence continues at coordinate 100,037 of NZ_CAXXSJ010000069.1, forward strand.
GGACTGGATGAAATAGGGCTGCTCCTGTGCCCGCTTGAACAGCGCACGCGAACCGAGACCCATGGAGATCGCGCCACGGGCCTTGCCCTGTGCGATTTCCGGACGCAGCGTGCTGGTGCCGTCCTGGCGGGACAATGCCTTCAGATGACCACCCGCATCCAGAACTGCGACTGTCAACGGCTTCAACCCCATCTCCGCGGCCTTGGCGAAGGCGGTGGTCATGATTTCATGCGCCATGTCCTGGCTGATTTCGCTGGTCATCGATCTTTCGTCCCGTTTGTTGCCGTGATGCCCGAGTCAATTTGCGGCAATCGCCGCGCCGTCTTTCAGCATCCGGTCGATTTCGCTCGTGCTGTAGCCCGCCTCGGCGAGGACTTCGCGCGTATGCTGACCCAGCAAGGGTGCAGGCCGGCGGACACCGCCCGGTGTGTCGGAAAATTTCACCGGCACCCCGATCGTCTTGACCGCGCCGGCAACCGGATGATCCGTCTCAACGATCATCTCCCGTGCCAGTGCCTGCGGGTCCTGATGCATGTCTGAAATCGACAGGACCGGACCAGCCGGAAAACCGCCCTGCTGCAGGAGGTCAAGCCATTCGGCGCTCGGCTTCAGCCGAAAGATATTATTCAATTCGGCTTCCAGCTCGTCCAGATGCGCCATCCGGTCGGCATTTGTGATGAACTGCGGATCCTCCGCCAGATGCTCCGCGTCGATCAGTTTCAACAAACGCAGCCAGTTGGTCTGGTTGGCCGCGCCGATGTTGATCCAGCCATCCGCGGTCTGGAACGCCTGATAGGGCGCGTTCAAGGGATGGGCGGAGCCCATGGGCCCGGGAGAGACATTTGTCGCGAACGCGATCGCCGACTGCCAGTAGGTATGGGTAATACCGGCTTCGAACAGGGAGGTGTCCACCTGCTGGCCTTTGCCGGTCTTCAGGCGGCGGACATAGGCCGCAAGGCAGCCCATCGCGCCAAGAATGCCTGCGGTGATATCGGTCACCGGCGCCCCGACCTTGACCGGCGGCCGGCCATGCCCCTCGCCAGTGATGGCCATGAGGCCGGACATGCCTTGCGCAATGAGGTCAAAGCCGCCGCGATCCGCATAAGGTCCGGTGCGGCCGAAGCCGGAAATGCCGCAGTAGATCAGACCTGGATTGAGCTCCTTCAGCGTCTCGTAGCCGAGGCCGAGTTTGTTCATCGTGTCTTTTCGGTAATTCTCCACCAGGATGTCGGCGTCCTTGATGAGCCGGAGCAGCGCTTCGCGGCCCTTCTCGCTCTTGAGGTTCAGGACGATGTCGCGCTTGTTGCGGTTCATCATCATGAAGGCGGCGGATTCGCCCTCAATGGACGGCGGAACGCTGCGGCGGGTGTCGTCGCCCGTTTCCTTTTCCACCTTGATCACTTCGGCGCCCATGTCGGCCAGCATCAACCCGCAGACAGGGCCCGCCATGATGTGCGCGAGCTCGATCACCTTGCAACCGTCGAGCGGCCCCTTGATGTCATCGGCCATCTCAGCGCCCCTTCCAATCCGGACGGCGCTTGCCGAGAAAGGCTTCCAGGCCTTCGCGGAAGTCCTCGCTCATGTAGCACATCTCGATCAGGTCCCTGTCTTCCAGGACCGATTGCTGAGCTTCCTTCAGCCGGCGCAAGGCTTCTTTGGTTGCGCGCAGGGTCAGCGGCGCAAAGGTCGCCATCTGATCCGCCAGTTCCTCCGCCCGCGCCATCAGTGCCTCCTGGGTGCCCAGCACTTCCGACACCAGCCCGAGAGCCGAGGCCTCGTCCGCACCGATCAGCCGAGCGGTGAAAATCAATTCTCGGGTACGTCCGGCTCCAACCAGTGACACCAGCCGCATCAGGTTGGAGGTGGACAGACAATTTCCGAGAGTGCGAGCGATCGGGAACCCGAATTTCAGGTCTTTGGACGTCAGACGCAGATCGCAGGCAGCAGCAATTCCCGCACCTCCGCCGGTACAGGCGCCGTGGATGGCGGCGATGGTCGGTACCGGACAACGCTCGACGGCAGTCATGACGGCGTCGATCTTCTCTTCGTAAGAGAGCGCGTCCGACGGCGTCTTGAATGCGCGGAACTGGGAGATATCGGTTCCAGCCGCGAAAGCCTTGTCCCCGGCACCGGTGACGATGATCGCCTTGACCGACCTATCCGAGGGGACGGTGCTGCACACCTCGGCAAGGCGTTCATACATGTCGAAGGTCAAGGCGTTGCGAGCCTGGGGGCGGTTCAGGGTGATCCGCCCGATCCCGTCTCTCACCTCGTAGATGAGTTCTTCCGATGATGTCGTCATGGGTTCTCGGCCTGCCTTAGCGATAGAAATAGTCGACCAGGAACATCGGTATCGCCGGAATGTAGGTGCACATCAACAAGACGGTCAGCAGAACCGCGACGAAGTAGATGTTGACCTTCGACACTTCCCAGATGTTCGCCCGGGCAATCGAGCACGAGGTGATCAGCACGCTCGCAACCGGCGGCGTCTGCTGGCCGATGGCAAGATTGAGGGTCACCACGAGGCCGAAGTGAACCGGATCGATCCCGACCTGCTGGATCAGCGGAATGACGATCGGCACGACCAGGATAATGGCTGCGGCCGAGTGCAGGAAAAAGCCGATGACCAGGAAGAACAGGTTCAGGATCAAAAGGATCGCGTATTTGTTGCTGGTGAAGGCCAGGATTTCGGCCGCGATCTGCTGCGGGATCTGGGCGCGGGTCAGGAAGCCGCCCATCAGGACGGAAGCGGCGACCAGCAGCATCACAACCGCGGTCTGCATGCCGCCGTCAAGCATGGCCGCCTTCAGGCGGCGCAAATTGACCTCGTTGTAATAGATCCCGATCACGATCGACGCCAGCACCGCGAGGCCGGCTGCCTCCGTCGCCGTGACGAACCCGCCGAAAATACCGCCCAGAATGATGACCGGCAGCGCGAAGGTCGGCAGGGCATCGAGGAAGGTCGCTTTCAGCGTGGCCACATTGAAAGCATCCTCGACGGGGAAATCATATTTGCGGGCGAAGAAATAGGCGACGCCCATCAGGCCGGCCGCTCCGATCAGGCCCGGTACGAAGCCGGCGACGAAGAGCTGTTCCACCGACGTATTGGCCGAAACCGCATAGAGGATCATAGGGATCGACGGGGGAATAATGATGGCAAGAGAGGCGGAAGACGAAGTTACGGCCGCCGCGAACGGAGCGCCGTAGCCCCGCTTCTTCATCGCCGGGATCAGGATCGAACCGATGGCCGCGACATCGGCAACAGCACTTCCCGAGATTTCAGCAAAGAACAGCGATACGCCGATGGTGACCATGGACAGGCCACCGCGAACGAAGCCGATGAGGGCTGCGACGAAGGCGATCAGCCGGCGCGATATTCCGGACGCATTCATGATGGCACCGGCAAGCACGAACATCGGGATCGCGATCAGTGAGAATTTCGTTGAGCCGTCATACATGTCGAGCGCCATGGTGACGATACTGTCGGTTCCTTCGGTGACCACGAGCCCGAGCAGTGCCGACACGCCAAGCGCAACGGCGATCGGCACATTCAGGCAGATCAATGCGACCAGCGTGATAAACATCCAGAAAATCAGCATGGCTCAGGCCTCCTCGTGAATTTCGGGATGTTCCAGGGAATGTCCGGCAGCGGTCGCTTTCCAGTAATCCGGCAAACTGAGCAGTTCGGCGACGATGAACAGGATGGCACCAACCGGGATAACCGATTGCGTGAACTGCACCGGCATCCAGGTCAGGGCGACGAGCGTATCGCCCTCCAGAACCTCGAGGACTTCAAGACCGGTTTTGGCGAGAAGCACAAAGAAGGCCAGGACGCAGACCTCTGCTACGAGGACCGCGCCCATGCGGGCCGGCATGGGGATCGCGAGGAGAACGCTGTCGAAGCCGATGTGGCGGCGCTTCAAGGCAGCAAGGGCAGCGCCGTAATAGGTAATCCACGACAGCAGGATGGCCGCGATCTCGTCGTACCAGGAGAGCGAGTTATGCGCGAGGCGATAGGCCACCGCGACGATGACAACGACGGTCAGTGCGACCATCAGCAAAATGGTGATCCACTCCAGGAGCCACCCGAGTAGAGACTGCAATCCCCTGAGCATTCGATGATCCGGTCGTCTTGGCGTCGGACGCCCGTCCGCCCTGCCGCTTCCGGCCGGTCGTTACGGTTGCCCGATGCAGGCGTTGAATGGCGTTGTGAAAGGGAGCCCGGGAGAAATCCCGGGCTCTTTTGGCTCTTGTTTTTTAGGTGCCGTCTGCCAGCGAACGGACCGTATCGACCAGTTCCTGTCCGCCTTCGACTTCGGCCGCGAAGTCGTCATAGATCGGCTTGGAGGCCTCGATGAAGGCGGCATTGTCGGCCGTGTTCACCTGGATACCGCCTTCCTTCAGGTTGTTCAGCAGCTCGACCTCCAGCTTGGCAGCTGTGTCATAGACAAAGGCCTGGGTTTCCTTGCCGCATTGTTCCAGCCCTGCCTGGACGTCTTGCGGCAGCTTGGCGAAATGCTTGTCAGAAACGAGCAGATAACCTGGTGTGTAAACGTGACCGGTAATGGACAGGTACTTCTGCACCTCCTGGAACTTCGCAGACCAGATCTGGGCGTAGGGGTTTTCCTGGCCGTCGATCACACCGGTCTGGAGGGCGGTGAAGACCTCCGAGAACGACAAGGGCGTCGGATTGGCACCATAAAGCTTGAACATCTTCACGCGCCATGCGCCCTTCGGCGTGCGCAGCTTGATGCCTTCCAGATCCGCCGGAACGTTGATAGGCCGGACATTGTTGGTGATGTGGCGGAAGCCGTTTTCCCAGATGGCCAGGATCCGGTAGCCCTTTGCCTGCACCGCCGGCTGCAGCGTGCTTTCCAGAATGGCAGCCTCGACCCGCTTCATGTGATCCCGGTCGGAGATGATATAGGGCATTTCAAAGACGCCAAAGACGTCGGAAACAGAAGACATGACCGAAGACGGCAGGGAAAAATCCACCTGACCGAGCTTCAGCTTCTGGAGCAGTTCCTTGTCCTTGCCGAGCTGCGAGGAGCCGAAGGTCTGCACATCCACCTTGCCGGCGAGTTTCTCGTTGGCGCAACGGGCGAATTCATTGGCGCTGGCCTCAAACAGGGAACCGGGCGCTCCCACATGACCGAATTTCAACTCTAATGGATCGGCCAATGCCGGGCTTGCCAGCCCGACCGAAAGTGCCACACCTGCTAAAATCTTGCTGAGTTTCATCGTTTCCTCCCTCGATTTTACTCTGCATCGTCTTCTTGTTTTTGTTGTTTTTCCTTCCATCCGAGCGCCCCGTGAACACGGGATGCTCTTCCTTTTTCAGATCGATCAACTTTTCAGCTTTCATGTGAGACACATGAAAGCCGGTCAATCTTGCGGAATGCTCCGCTTATTCGGCAGCCTCTCCCGCTGCCTGAACCTGTTCACGACCCGTCAGGCTGTCGAGCGCCGCCTGCGCGCCGCCGCGCCGGTACGGGATCCCCGCCAGTTCCATGCCCATTTCGACACCGGACAAAGTGCCCATCAGCATCAGGTCGTTGAAATCTCCCAGGTGACCAATCCTGAACACCCGGTCGGCGAGTTTCGCCAGGCCGTTGCCGAGCGACATATTGAAATTCTCCAGGGTCACTTTCCGGAAATTGTCGGCGCTGTGGCCTTCAGGCACGAAGACTGCGGTCAGGGATCCGGAATAATGCTCCGGATTGGTGCAGACCGTTTCAAGTCCCCAGGCGGCAACCGCCTTGCGTGCCGCGCGTCCATGGCGCTGATGGCGAGCGAAGACGTTGTCGAGGCCTTCCTCGTGCAGCATCTTCACCGCCTCGACCAGCCCGTAAAGCAGGTTGGTGGCAGGCGTATAGGGGAAGTATCCGCTGGCATTCGGACCGGCCATATCCTCCCATGACCAGTAGGACCGCGGCAAAGCTGCCGTTTCCGATGCCTTCTTCGCCTTCTCAGACACGGCATTGAACGACAGCCCCGGTGGAAGCATCAGTCCCTTCTGCGACCCACCGACCGTCACGTCCACTCCCCATTCGTCATGGCAGTAGTCGATGGAGGCCAACGACGAGATGGTGTCGACCATCAGAAGCGCCGGATGACCGGCGGCATCGATCGCCTTGCGGATCTTCGCAATTGGACTGACGCAGCCGGTCGAGGTTTCGTTGTGAACGACACAGACGGCCTTGATCTCATGGCCCGTATCGGCGCGTAGACGTTCCTCGATTGCCTCCGGATCGGCACCAGCCCGCCAATTGCTTTCGATGAATTCGGTGCGGATCCCGAGCCGCCCGGCCAGTTTGTTCCAGAGCGTCGAGAAATGCCCGGTCTCGTACATGAGGACGAGATCGCCCGGCGACAGCGTGTTGACCAGAGCCGCTTCCCAGGCACCAGTGCCGGAACCCGGATAGATCACCACCGTGCCTTCGGTCTTGAAGATGGAGCGCATGCCGTCGAGCGCCTGCCTGCCGACTTCGGCGAAAGCGGGACCGCGGTGGTCGATCGTCGGCATGTCCATGGCCCGCAGAACGCGGTCCGGAACATTCGTCGGACCCGGTATCTGAAGAAAATGCCGCCCAGACGCTGCCATAACTGCCCTCCCGAAAAATTCGCTTGTCCGGCGCACTTGATCGGCGCCCGTTTTCTTCATAATGAATATTGTATTCAAAATTCAAGTCAAGGTCTGATTAACACATGTCGCTGGAAACCGATCTGGAACACCGCCTGAAAAAGGACATCGAAGGTGACGTTTTCTGCGACCGGTTCAGCCGCGGCCGTTACGCCACCGATGCTTCGGTCTACCAGATGTTCCCGCGCGCGGTGGTCGTGCCGAAGAGCTTTGCCGATGTGGAGGCAACGTTGGCGATTGCGCGCGAGGCCGGTGTTCCCGTGCTGCCGCGCGGCGGCGGCACGTCCCAATGCGGCCAGACCGTCAACGATGCGATCGTCATCGATTTTTCCAAGCATCTGAACCGGATCGTCGAGGTCGACCGTGAAAACCGGACCGCTGTCGTGGAGCCGGGGCTGGTGCTCGATCACCTGAATTCCGCGCTGAAGTCGGACGGTCTCTGGTTTCCCGTCGACGTGTCGACTGCTTCGCGGGCCACACTTGGCGGCATGGCCGCGAACAATTCCTGCGGCGCGCGCTCCATCCGCTACGGCATCATGCGCGACAACGTCCGAGCATTGGATGTTCTCCTCGCCGACGGTGGCCAAGCCCGTTTCGAAGAAACCTCCCGCGAAGTTGCCGGTCTGAATGCGCTACGGGACAACCAGCAACTGGTCCGGGACCTTCTGGATCTGGGCGAACGGGAACAGCAGGAAATCAGGACAAAGTTCCCTGACCTCGTCCGCCGGGTCGGCGGCTACAACATCGACGCGCTGATGCCGAACGGTGCGACCAACAAACTGCATGAACTGCTGGTCGGGTCTGAGGGCACCCTTGCGGTGACACGGCAACTGACCCTGAAGCTCTCGCCGGTTCTCGGCAAAAAGGCCCTCGGGCTCTGTCATTTCCCGACCTTCTACGAAGCGATGGACTGTACCCGGCATCTGGTCGAGCTCGGCCCGACGGCGGTTGAACTCATCGACCGCAACATGATCGAGCTCGGCCGGGCGATCCCGATGTTCAAGCCGGTGGTCGATGAATTCGTCCGCGGCGAACCGGCGGCTGTTCTGATGGTGGAATTCGCCGAGGACGATCAGGACGAAAACCTGCGCAGGCTGGCCGCCCTGCACGACCGAATGGCGGACCTCGGTTACAGATGGGGCGATCCGGGCAAGAAGGAAGGCGGTGTCGTGGATGCCGTCGACCCCGCCTTCCAGTCCCGCATCATGGAAGTCCGCAAGCAGGGCCTCAACATCATGATGTCGATGAAGTCCGAGGGCAAACCGGTTTCCTTCATCGAAGATTGCGCGGTCCGTCTGGAGGATCTCGCCGAATACACGGACCGTCTGACCGGTATTTTCAGGAAATACGGCACGGAGGGGACTTGGTACGCCCATGCCTCTGTCGGCACCCTTCACGTCCGCCCGGTCCTGAACCTGAAGCTCGACCAGGACGTGAAAAAGATGCGCGCCATTGCCGAAGAGGCCTTCGAGATGGTGCGCGAGTACAAGGGTTCGCACTCCGGCGAACATGGCGACGGCATTGTGCGCTCCGAGTTCAATGGCCCCATGTTCGGCGATCGGATGATGCGCAACTTCGAATGGGTCAAGGACCGGTTCGATCCGGACGGACTGCTCAATCCTGGCAGGGTCGTTCGCGCCCCAAAGATGGATGACCGCAGTCTAATGCGCTATGCGCCGGATTATTCCGTGCCCGACATCGAGACGGTGTTCGACTGGTCCGACTATCCGGGCTCTGCGGGCGGCTTTCAGGGCGCAGTCGAAATGTGTAACAACAACGGTGCCTGCCGGAAGATCGCCGACGGCGTCATGTGCCCGTCCTACCGGGTGACCCGCAACGAAAAGGACCTCACCCGCGGCCGCGCCAATACCCTGCGGCTTGCTATTTCCGGTCAGCTTGGTCCGGACGCCTTCACCTCCGACGACATGGCCGAAACGCTGAAGCTGTGCGTGTCCTGCAAGGGCTGCCGGCGCGAATGCCCGACGGGCATCGACATGGCGAAAATGAAGATCGAGGTTCTGGCCGCTCGGGCGAAGAAAAATGGTGTCCGCCTGCGCGAGAAACTGGTCGCCTATCTGCCACGCTACGCGCCGGTCGCCTCCCGCCTGCCCTGGCTCATGAACCTGCGCGACCGGATCCCCGGCATGGCTCTTTTGTCTGAGAAAGTGCTCGGTCTGGCGGCCAGCCGCACGCTGCCGCGATGGCAAGGAGACTGGATCCGCCAGCCGCCGGCGTCTCAAGAGACACCGGATGTTCTGCTTTTTGTCGATACCTTCAGCCGCTATTTCGAACCGGAAAACATTCGCGCCGCCGAAACGGTCCTGCAGCGGGCCGGTTTCAAAGTCGGTCAGGCAGTCGCGCAGAACGGCGAACGGCCGCTTTGCTGCGGTCGGACGTTCCTGTCGGCCGGTCTCGCCGAAGATGCCCGGGCTGAAATGCTTCGCACCGTCACGACCCTTGCCCCTGCCCTTGAGCGCGGGGCCACGGTGATCGGGTTGGAGCCATCCTGTGTTCTGACCTTCCGGGATGAGGCCCCGGCCCTTCTCGGCGACGCGTGGAAGGCGGAGTACGCGAACCAATTCCTGCTGTTTGAGGAATTCATCGCCAAGGCTTCGGGCGAAGGCCGGTTCGACCTGCCGCTTGCGCCCCTGCCCCAGCAAAAAGCCCTTGTCCACGGCCATTGCCACCAGAAGGCGTTCAACACCATGGGCGCGCTGCAAAAGACCCTCGGCCTGATCCCGGATCTCAAGGTCGACGTGATCCCGTCGTCGTGCTGCGGCATGGCCGGTAGCTTCGGCTATCAGGCCGAAACCCTTGACATCTCACGGGCCATGGGCGAGTTGAGCCTGCTGCCGCGCATTCGGGAGGCAGACCCGGATACCCTGATCGTCGCCGGCGGCACCTCGTGCCGTCACCAGATAGAGGATGGCGCAAACAGGAAAGCGGTCCATGCGGCGCGCCTGTTGTGTCAGGCGTCCGATCTCGCGCAAGCGGCCATTTAGCAGGATAAGATCATGTCGTTGAACACCGTCATTCCGATCCCCCGCCGCACGCTCCATGACGAGCTGGTGGACCGGTTGCGCCACATGATCATCGAAGGCGAACTGGCTCCGGGAGAAAAGCTGTCGGAAAAGGACATCTGTGCCAGCTTCGACGTATCACGAACGCCGTTGCGCGAAGCCCTGAAGGTGCTCGCCAAGGAAGGACTGATCCAGCTCATCCCGAACCGGGGCGCCACCGTCGCCAAACTGACCATTTCCGATCTCGAGGAAGCCTTTCCGATCATGGGCGCGCTTGAGGCCGTCTCCGGTGAACTGGCCTGCGCCAACATCACGGATCCCGAAATCAGCCGCATGGAGCGGCTGCACAAGGATATGGTCGACTGCTTCAAGGCCCGTGACATGAGCGGCTATTTCCAGCGCAACGAGCTGATCCACAAGCTCATTCTGGATGCGGCGAACAACCCGACTCTTGTCGAAATGCAGCGCAGCCTCTCCGGGCGGATCCGCCGGGCCCGTTACATGGCCAACATGTCGGATGAACGCTGGGCCCAGGCCGTGGCCGAGCATGAAGAAATCCTCAAGGCAACCAAGGAACGAAACGGTCCCCTGCTGGGATCGCTCCTGAAAGCCCACCTGGCCAACAAGCTGGCCTCGGTGCGCGCCGCGCTGGCCGAATAACGTCCGGTTTCCGTTGCGATTACGCCAGCTTCGACAGGCGCTGGAAGAACGACAGGACGACCTGCTTCCGGTCGAGGTTCAGGGCTTCCGTATCCGCCGCCATCCGGTTGGCCGCTTCCCATAATTCGGCAAACGGCAGCATGTCCGCCGCGCGTCCACCGGATACCTGGTGCATCCGTTCATGCAGCCACATGCGCCAGATATGCAGGAATGCGTCCCAGTTGTCGTCCTGGTTCCGGGCCGCGACCAGATCCCCAAGCCCGTGAAGGGCTGCGACATCGACCTTGGGCACCTGTCCGGCCAGTGCGGTGAAGCCTTTGGCGATGGCAAGACCATCCCCGGCTAAAAGCGTCAGGGCCGAGCGCAGACTGCCGTCGGCAAAACGCGTCAATTCTTGCAAGGACTGCGGGTCGACGGTGGCTTGGGGCGCCAGTTCGGACAGGCCTTCGGCAATTTCCGTTTCCCTCAAGGGATCGAGATCAAGCCGCCGGCAGCGCGAGCGGATTGTCGGCAACAGCCGGCCGGGTGCGTGAGACAGGACCAGGAACAGGCAGCGCGCCGGCGGTTCTTCCAGGACTTTCAGCAAGGCATTCGCCGAGCTGATGTTCATATCGTCTGCAGCATCGACGATGCAGATCCGCCATGCGGACGACGACGCGGTGGTTCCGAAAAACGACACCGTCCGGCGCACCTCGTCGACCGGCAGTTCGGTCTTGAAACGCTTCGCCTTGTCGTCCCAGGGGCGGCGCAGATGCAAAAGGTTCGGATTGCCGCCGGATGCCACCTGCTGGAAGACCGGATGGGTCGGCGACAGGCCGAGGTCTGTTGCCTGCGCCACCTCTGCTCCGAACCGGTCCGGATGGGCGATGATGAACCGGGCAAAGTGGTAGGCAAGTGTCGCCTTGCCGATGCCTTTCGGCCCGCCGAGGATCCAGGCATGGTGCAGGCGTTCGGACCGGTACGCGTTGAGCAGCGCCTGTTCCGTCTCCCTGTGACCGATCAGCCGCGCCCGTTCGCGCGGCAAGGGCATCCCGTCCAGCCGGTCGGCTTCCGGGGCATCCATGGCGTCAGCTGCCCGTGCCATCTCCCGCCTCCACCGGCTCGGGTTTCCTGTCAGCGGGCGCCAATTCCTCGGCAAAATGGGAAAGCACGGCCTCCCAGATCTTTTGCTCGACCGCATCGGGGCTTGCACGGCCATCGATCACGGCAAAGCGGTGCGGCTCCTTTCGGGCAAGGTCGAGAAAAAGGATCCTGCGGCGGTCATGCACCTTCATCTCTTCGTTCTCGAACCGGTCGGGCGCCTCTCCTGCTCCGGTCTCGGAGCGGCTGGAGACCCGCGACATGCCGATATCGGCCGGCACGTCGATGAGGATCGTCAGATCCGGACGGACCCCGGCGACGGCCGCGGTTTCCAGCAAATCGAGATAGTTCGGATCGACCCCGGCCTCGCCCTGATAGACGCGGGTTGAATCCGCATACCGGTCGCAAAGCACCCAGTCGCCACGTCCGAGGGCCGGAATGATGGTGGTATCCACGTGATCGGCACGGGCGGCGGCAAACAGCATGGCTTCGCCCCGCGGCCCCAGATCGCGGGCCTCGCCGCTCAGCAGGATCTTGCGGATCTTTTCCGCCCCCGGCGAGCCGCCGGGTTCCCTGGTCACCACCACGGTCAGTCTCAAATCTTCCAGCCGTTTCCGCAACCGGGCGATCTGGGTGGATTTGCCGGCGCCCTCGCCGCCTTCGAAGGTGATGAAACGTCCCTGCACTTATCCGCCAATCCCGGCTTTTGTTCGATTGCCTGTCATAGGATTTCTAAAGCCAGCCGAACAGCAATTCCATCAGTCCGTCCAACGCCTTTTCCTGCATGCTGCCTTCAGGTACCGAGGCGCCGGTTTCCAGGGGCGCGCGATAGACGATCCCGTTCGCGCCGATCACCCGCAGCTCTCCGGTCGCAGTCCCGGCGGTAACCGGCGCAGTCAAGGGGCCGGAGTAAACGACACGCAACCGATAATCCAACGTCGTACCGCGCGGCAACAGCACCGACACATCGCTGCTTGCAATAAGCGGGACTTCGGACTGTGTGCCGCCGAAGACACGGGCATTCGCGATCGTGTCTCCGCGGGAATAGATCTTCGAGATGCCGAAGTACTCCCAAGAGCCTTCGATCACCTCTTTGGCCGCCGCCAGACGGGCCTTGTCGCTGGGAAGCCCGGCAACGGCTGCTATCACCCGCCTGCCGTCACGTTCGACAGAGGCAAGGGCCGCGTAGCCATCCGTTTCGCTCTGCCCGGCCCCGAGGCCGTCCAGTTCCCGGATCTCGCCCAGCAGCGGATCCTTGTTGCGCTGAAAGATCTTGTTCCAGGTGAAATCCGGCTGGGAGAACATCGGATAATAGGCGCGATGATTCTCCACGATGTAATCGCCGAGACGCACCAGATCGCGCACGGTCGTCTTTGCGACCTCGCTCTGATAGCCGGTCGGATTGACGAAGCGGGATCCGGTCATGCCGATGTTCTTCGCAAGGACCGTCATGCGTTCGGCGAATTTCTCCTCGCTGCCATCCAGGCATTCCGCCAGCGCGATCGCCGCATCGTTGCCATGGTGCACGATGAGCCCCTGAAGCAGATCGAGAACTTCAATCTCGGATTTGATGGCCGCGAACATGGTCGTTCCACCGGCCGGAGCACCGCCGGTCCGCCAGGCATGTTCACTGATCCTGCATTTGGTATGGGGCAGGATCTCGCCTTCCGACATGGCCGCGAAGACGGTTGCGGCGGTCATGACCTTCGCCAGCGAACCGGGTTCGAAAGGCTTGTCCGCCTCCTTGGCAAACAGAATGGTTTTGCTTTCGGGTTCGTAGAGATACGCCATCGGCGCATTGGTTTTGAGCGTCTCGGCCCCGGCCTCGGGCACAGGCAACCCCAAGCCGCCAGCCAGCAGGCCGGCCGCCACGGTCAACACTTTGAGATTAAGCACCAACGATTTGCCAGCACACGACATTGGAGCGACCTCCCGAATCCGGGACAAGAGTCGCCTGCCCAGAGGCCGGGTGCAAGCGTTTTCGACCCCGATTCCGGCTGTTTTCAGTTCCCGTTCCGGGCAAGGCGGGACGAGGGCACCGATCCGGCAGCCATGCCGGAAACCGCATCGTAGGCGGCATTGATCCGGTTGTTGGCGCTATAGGACGAAACGGCACTTCCACTCAGCAGATTGCGCGGAGTGCCGGCAGCCGGAACACGCAGGACGCCGAGCGTGCCGGAAGCAGCGCCGGCAGGGGCCGGTTCCGCGTAAGCGGCCGGTTGCGGGCTATAGGCTGTTGCAGCAACCGGGGCTGCCTGCGGCGCATTGGACTGAGAAAACGTATTGAGCGATGCCACAGCGATGGTCGACTGGCTGGACTCGAAAGCCAGCGCCGGATCATAGGCGACCTGATAGGTCGAACCCGTGTGAGACGCAGACGCCAGCAGGACGGATCCGCCGTAGGGCCGCGGCGCCGGTGCAGGTGCCCGACCGAAGACCGGAGCGGGCGGCGTTGCCTGAGCCATGAGGGTACCTGGCACCGTTCCTCCCGGAGTGACGGCTCCCGGACCGCTGTAGGATGCCATCAGGAAGGATTCGTCATGACCGTCCATGCGCGCGCGCCCGACGTATTCAACTTTCACCTTGGCCACACCGTGGCTCTTGGTGTCGAGCATCGTGGCGACGCGTTCGGAAAGGTCGATCACCCGGTTTCCATGGAATGGGCCGCGGTCATTGACGCGAACGATCATGGAGCGGCCGTTGCTCATGTTCGTTACCTTGGCATAAGACGGCAACGGCATGGTGGTGTGGGCCGCAGTCAGCGCATTCCGGTCGAAAATCTCGCCATTTGCGGTTTTGCGGCCGTGGAAAGTCGGACCGTACCAGGATGCCAGGCCGACCTTTTTGTAGTTCGGATCTTCTTTCGGTAGTACCACTTGCCGGCAATCTTGTATTTCTTGCCGACGATGTAGCGTCCGCCGCCTTTCGGCACGGGCTTCCCTTCGGCGACCACTTTCGGGCTGCCTTTGACACCGTATTTCTTCGGGCTGAATTTGGATTTCTGAACCGGACCCGTCGTCCCGCAAGCAGCAAGAAGTCCCGCTGCCATGACGACCAGAATACCGGTTCTGAGTTGCGCACCAAGGGTCGACCACCGGCTCCGATCACCGGTAGCGATCAGCAAGCCGTACTTTTCGGCTGCCGTTTTATCTGGTGCGGCTTTCGAGCAGGCGACCTTAGTGCCACCTTCAACGCCATCCCTAGCATCCCGCCGTCCTACTCACTACGCGTTGGCGGCCCGTGCACACGCGATTCCGTCTAGCACAATAATTCTGGCCTCCGGTTCACTTCGAGTCCCTTTTCCGGACAAATCGAAAGTGCCGAATGACCTGAATGCCCGGCCCCGCTCAGGCATTTGTTTCAGCTACTAGCACAAATGTTCTTACTGTAAAGTGAATGCGACGTCGAGATAGGACAAAGACCTAATGGCGGTTTTCCCAAGACCGGCGCTTTCTTGGGCGTCCCACGTCGCTGTTTTTCGGAGAGAAACACGAATGGCTCCGAGCGCTTTGCCGCCATCGACCTGTTTGTGACGCACGTCACAGAGCGAAATCCAAGACCGACCATAGTGTGTCCTTGTTGCTAGCGACCGCCCTGTCGCGAAGCATGCTGGGTTCACCACCCAGCTTTGGCCGCCGGTCTCTACCCTGCCCACGACACCACGACCGGCGGCCTCCCTTTCTTCCCATACCTCCACACGTCAGCCGGCACGCCTTCCCCCAGGGCGTGTCGGCCTCGTTGGCTCATACCTCTTGACTTTGTCGGCGGAACACTGGAAACGGGACGAACGGAAGAGTGGCCGAGTGGTTGAAGGCACGGTCTTGAAAACCGGCGAGCGTGCAAGCGTTCCGTGGGTTCGAATCCCACCTCTTCCGCCATTTCCCCTATTGCCCGACCGGAGACATGGGTAACAGTTTGTACCGGAGACATAGGTTACAACCTCGTGCCGAACGGGTTGTCGATTGTGTAGCGCGCAATTTCGAATGGCACGGCGCGCAACTTCACTTGGCATCTATTTCGTGAAGACCAGACCGACGCTTTTGCGGACTGATCAGGTCGGTGGGTTGATTGTGACCTTGCCGCCCTTGTGGCCGCATCGGAGCAGACCAGCGCCCTGGCAATGCGCTTTTCCCGGATCACCACATAGCCTGGGCCGTAATGCGCGATCAGGGCGTTGAGATCCAACGCCCGCCCTCGGCCGCACCGTGGGTTGCCGCAATGACCGTACAGGCGGTGATCCGCATCTTTCAGTTCCTGAAGTGTTGCTAACGAACGCAATCGGCCGCCCTGCTTTCCTTGCCCACGAATTGACGCGGCAGGCGCCCGCAACAGGCCACCTACCGCCTCACGATTAAAGCCCGTTTACGCCGCCTTTGAAAGCCGCTCGCTAGCGATCTGGTGATAGGCCTCTTCCCGCTCACACCCCAACAAACCGTCGCCCCGAGCGAAGGGCTGCAACGCCTGTTGTGCCGGAGCCTGCGAAAGGGTCGATGATCGTGCCGGCCGGGCAGACCTGCACCAGCGCGTCCATCAGAGGTAGGGGCTTGCCCGTAGTGTGCAGTTTCGGACCGCCGGCCATCACGCCGTGCCGGATCACACCCGGATAAGTCGGACCGTCCTTGTCATGCCACGGGCCTTTTGAGCCCCACAGAATGAATTCCGCCTGTTGGCGGAACCGCCCCTTCGCCGGCCGGCATGCTTCCGTCTTGTCCAGGGTACGCAGCCGCGATAGGTGAAGCCGGCCGCCTGCACCGCATTGATCATGACGGAAAGCTGCCGCCAGTCGGTGAAGACCAGGAAGGGCGATCCGGGCTTAAGCACACGGTGCGCTTCGGTCAGCCACATGGTCGACCAGAGCATGTAGGAATGCTGGTCCCGGTTCTCGCCGGAAAACTCAGGGTACTTTCCTGGATTGTTGACGTACTTTGCGTTCGCACTATCGCCGGCGCGGTCCTTGGCATGCAAGCCGCCCGAGCTATAGGGCGGGTCGGTTATGAGGGCGTCGTATTGCTCGGCCGATTGATCGGCGAGCCAGATCAGGGCGTCTTGTTGGAACAGTTGCCAGAGCATGTCTTCTCCAAAGGACGGCGCTCTTGGCGTTCGGAGAAGGGCTCGAATGGCCTCAGGGAATTCAAAGTCCCACATCGTGGGCACTTCAGTTCGATAACATCAGCTATCGCTCGTTCTGCTGCCTTGAACAAGAGGCGGCGGCAGCTCCCGCACCTGATTTCCTGCATTCCATCCTATTGAAGACTCGGCCACACTGGCGCGGCTCGCGCGAGCAGCGGGTGTGGCAGTTGTCTCTTGGTGCTGCCGGGCGGGCTGAAGTTTGGCGATGGAGGCCCGCCGTCCGGATCTTCGGGTCCGGACCACCCGTCCCCCTAAATCCTCCGCATGCTACAAACGATCATCATGCGGCTTTCCGCAATGTGACGCGCGTTCCGGGAAGGATGTTTACCGGCGCGCCGTTGTCCTGGTGCAGCCTGGTTGTCACCGCCTGGTTTGTGTCCAAGTCTATGTCGGTGCAGGTCCATTTCTGGAAGAACTCTCCGGCGCCATTTGAGGTCACGCGATCCCAGCCCCAATCGGCATCCGCCAGCGCGCCGTCGATCCCGAGAAAATATCGCGCACGCCGCCGGAAGCACCGGCCCAGCGAACATCGACGATGAGATCGTAACGTCCCGGTTCCGGCACAAGGATCCGTTCCGGGTTAGTGCTGGGATCGTGCGCCTTGCAGGTGTCCTCGACTTCCAGGTCAGACGCCCCGAAGGTGATCGCCTCATAGGGATCGCCGCCATCGTTCGGGATGGCCTGAACGGCCTTTTTGACCAGCTTCACCACCGGCTCATGGAAACCGGCGAACCGCTCTACCTTGACCGTACTGTCCGAACGGCAGTTTTCGGTCTTACAGAGTGCGCCCAGGGTCGGCTCAACATCGTTGAAGAAGGCGTAGTTGACCGAGTTTGTTCCGGAGGTTTCCACGCAGTTAATGAACAGCGTGCCCTGCGGATAGGTCGGGTGGTAATCGTTCTTAAGGTTCGCGAAGGCGGCGACCTTGTCGAAGTCGTCCCACGGGCCATTGTGGCCGGTATCGATGGCTTTCAAATTCATGAAAACGTTGTTGCGCGGAAAGTTCTCGGTCAGTGGCGCCGACGGCCCGGAGCACAGGAAGGCCTGAAGCCCGATCCGCCAGGAAATGCAATCAGCGACCAGGCACTCGACCGCCGTATTCGCCAGTTTCACTGCGTGGTCGTGCGCGTCATATAGGGTCCAGCCCAGGATCTTGCACCGGACATTCCCCGCGCCGCCGGTCACATCGATAAGCTGGCCCGCCAAGCCGCCGACGCCGTTGACCAGGCTCACATCGACGCAACCGCCAAGCACGACGCCGCGACAATGGCGATTGGCCGGCTCCCAAGTGAACAGGACTACGGCTCCTTCGACTGTCGTTGCCGCATTGACCGACAGGGTCACGGTGGTCGAACTGATCCGGGCGAGGATCGTCGCGACCAGATCGGCCCCACCCACACCGGCTCCCTTGACTGTGATCTGCTTGCCCACGTCGGTGCCGACGAAGGCACCGGAATAGGTATAGAGCGTCGGGTATCCGGCGGTCATCTTGCCGTCCGACGAATTGATCACCTGAACGCCAATGTCATGAAACCGGATGCCTTCGACCACAAGGTCGGTGCAATAATCGAAGGTGATTGACTGGATAGTGTCGTCGATCGTGACCGTCATGTCCCGACGAACGGCAAACATATCGTGCGCGTAAGGCCGGACCACCGTCGACGTCTTGTCGAGGTAGGCGAAATGTAGGCCCTGGCCGCTGTCGTCGCCGAAAACTTCGAGATCGGCAAAATAATGGTTCTTGCCGCGAACGACGCGGAAGGTGAAAGCGTTGTTCAGGTAGCCGTTTTCGTAGTGCGGAAGGACAAGGCCGTCGTTTTCGCCGTTGCCATTCCGGTCGAACGCGACCTGCATCATTGTCAGATTATCGCAATCGACGGCCTCGAAGGTCATTCGGAAGCCTTCTTCACCGGCCCCAAGCTGCTTAATCTTCAGGAAGCTCCAGTTCAGGCCGGCGACCCCGGTCAGCTTGCCGTTGACGCCGTAGGTTTCGAAGTCGCCGGTCAGCCGGTAGCCGGAGTTGATCGCGTTCTGGATCGCCGCCCGGTTGTCGTTGTCCGCGCCGTTGACTGCGCCGAAGCACTTTACGCTCGGCCACTTTTCCGACAGCACCCAGATCTTGCCATCATTAGAAATGATGTAACCGGCATGGGCCGGCACGGACGCGCCCTTGTGGTAATACCCGCCACCGCCATCGCCTGGTGCGCCATAGCCCATGATCCGCACTGACGTTACAATCGTCTGCAACATTAGCGCCTTCGAGAGTGGCCTTGTCGGCGAAAACAAAGGTACCGATTAGGTTTTGAACCTGCGCCGCCAAATCGGTGACGGGTATCCGCGAGACGTCGTTGATACCATCGGCCGTTCGATTGCCGATCAGTTCATCGATGGTCGATGCGAGAGGCAGGTTGATCGTTGCGCTCTGAGCGGTCATTTAAAACCCCTTTAAAGAACCGTTGCCTGACCGAGCGCGAACGCCATCGAAGGCGTCCCCCCCGGCGGTGAGTGTTTCGGCGAAGAAGTACCAACTGCCAGCCGGCACGGTTTCCGTGCGCGTGTAGTTCCCGCTCGCAGATGCGCCGAAAGTGACGATCTCGAACGGTGACGAGCCATCCGAATTTGCGGAATAGGTCAGCCGAATTTCCGCGATCGACGGATCGTCCGGCGTGGACATGGTGAAGTCCGCCTCGCCGGTACCGCCCGTGACCGATCCGGTGGTAACCGCCAGCGGAGGCGTCTCCGTATTGGCGACAACGGTTCCGGCAAAGCTGGTCGACCAGTCGCTTGAATACCCCTCGGCGCTGGTTGCCTTGCGCTGCATTTCGACCGTGTCGTCGGCCGCATAGCCGGTAACGATGATCGCTCCAGACCCTGCGGCTTCGGTGATCTCCGACCAGACGGTTCCGCCGTCGATCCGGTGCCGGATCGTGAACGTCGCCGCCGACGCGCCGCCTCCCGGCACCAACAGCACGATCAATCCGTCGCCGGCACCGCCCGCGAAATGGGTCTCGATCGACGACACGGCCGGGATATTCGGAACAGCAATGCTCGCCGGTCGCGTCTCCGCCCGCACGGCCATTCCAGGCGGGCGGCACATCGGCATCGGTCAAGGTGTCGATCTCTGGCGCCTGGGCCAGCATGGAAATGACATTGGTCATCTGCTCACCCGCCTGGACACCGGAGATCACCAGATCGATGCTTTCCTCGCCAGCAGGACCGAACTGGATAAGATCGCCGCGCACGGGAAGATCCCCGCCACCCGCAAGGATGATTGTGTCGGTCCGGCCCGGTACCGTGCGGATGCTCCGGAGAACACTTTCGAAGGTAGCGTCGTCGCCCGTACCGACCTGCTTCATGAACCGGACGGCGTAATTCACGCCCGCTCCCATCTCCACGTACCCGTCGAGGGTCACGGCCTGGCCGCGCACGGCCGTCACCTTGAGCGCCGCCAGCGTGTTCTTCAGCACCTCGTAGCTGGCCTTCACGAAATCACCGCGTGTCGCTGTCCGGACAGCCCCATCCTGCACGGCCGAAAAAACGTCCGGCCGGTAAATCACCTCATATTGCCGCCGCCGTGCCTCTATCCAGACCTCGTCCGGATCGGTCTTGCCGGGCAGCTGCAGCTCCTCGGTGACATCGATGTCCCCGGTGAAGCCCGGCCAACGGACAACGCGCTCACGTTGCTGATAGTCGGCCGTCTCGTCCAGGAAGCGCACGCGGAAGGCGTCGGGCGGCTCGATGTAGTTGCGCGACCAGGAAAAGTCGCGGCTGTTGCGCGAATTGATGTGTGCAACGACCAGCGCCTGCGGCCGGTCGATCACGACGCTCCACTTCGTCCCGTCGTAGCGTGGGGCAGCCCGGCCGGCGCCGGCGATTTCGGTAAGCGCGTCCCATGTCGATGCCTCAAAGTTACGGTCCCGGTCGTACTTGAGCCCCTTCACCCGGCAGAAGTCGTGCCAGTCCTGGAGCGCCTCCAGGTCGATCGCGCTGTCCGGTTCCGGCCAGGTGTTTTCCGGTCCCTGCAGCACGTGCCGGTAGTGGGAGGCGGGGTTGCGGGTTGCCCGTGTCACCCAGCGTTGTGTTGCGTGATCCCAATCCGGAAGCACCCGCTCGGCCACGGCGTTGAACGTGTCCAGCGACGAGTTGAGCTGATAGGTCGCCTTCACCCTGATCGCGACCAGGCACAGCGGCTTGTCGAAATTGAGCGGATATTCCGGCCGGAAGCTCTGCATCGCCAGCCAGTTGACCCGGTCGGAAGTGTTTGCATCCAGGCTTTCATCCGTGCCGCGCGCCAGCTCGATTTCCCAGCGTCCCCGGCTCGGCAGCGTCCACCTGAATTGTCGGAAGAAGCCCTCGCGCTTTTTCGCCGTAAAGGTGATCGTCGGGAGTTCCTGCCAGTCGCCTCCCGAAGCGGGCCTCTGCCGGATACGGATCGCCACGCTTCGCGATTGGGCATTGCCCTCTCCGTCGTAGTGGATCAGGCCGCCGGGAAAATGCCAGATAAGATTGACTTCCGCACAGTCGCCTGCCGTGAACCGGGAAGTCGGCGTCATCGGTCCGTCGCCGATCACGACGCCCGCGTCGTCCCGCAAGCGATCCCGCCGCAATTCGATGCCGAGGCTCTCCTCAATCACCTGGCTTGGATAGATCGTCACCGGTTCATCCGAGGCATAGCCTTCCCGGATCTCGGTCTGCACCTCGTCGAAGCTCTCGATCGGCGTCTCGCCAATCTTCATCCCGGACAGGGACACCGGGCCGTAGCCGAAGTTGAGCAACGCGCGCACGTACTGGTCATCGCCCACGATCTCCGAATAACTCGGCGCCGCGAACACCGGTGCGACCCGCACCTTGCCTAGGAGGGAGGGCACCACGCCGTCCGGCGCCATCTGATTGCGCCACCCGGAAATCTGGTAAAGGGGCTTTTCCGCCTGCAGCTCCTGCCCCGCATTTGCCCTGGGAGCACTCGGCGGAATAAGGGCGTTGACCAGGAAGCTGCCGAGGATCCCCAACCCGGCCGCCGCGACGCCGGCGGCCACCTGACCGAGCAGCGCCGATCCGGTCAGGCCCGCGATCAGCGGCCCGACCCAGACCTGGCCGATCGCGATCGCCGCGATCGAGACGGCAATCAGAAGCACGTTGCGCACCGTGTCCCCGCCCGGCACGATCCGGATCATCACGCGCACGCCGGCTTTGGGGGTGATCCGGTGCCAGGCGCGCGGGTCCGGCAGAAGCATTTCGCCCCGGTTGTCGACCAGCCACACCCTGGCGCGATCGCGGACCGTCTGCGGCACGCCGGGAAGCGCCAGATCCACGATCGCCGCCACGCTCAGGCCTTCGGGGGCCTCAAGGTCCAGCCGGCCGGCGTCGGGCCCGATCGCTGGAATGACCGAGACGGGGGTGCGCAAGGCCGGTCATGTCCGCACCTCGCCCAGGAGATCCTCGTGCCGCCAGAAGCCGGTCAGCCGTCGCGCCCAGTGCTCGTCCCGATAGAGTTCGATGCAGGACGGCCGGTCGTCGGTCACATGCAGCATCAGCCCTGGCCGCACGACGATACCAACGTGACACTCAAGCCGTCCGCGCCGGAAGGTGACGACGTCCAGCTCACGGGGATCCTCGACCGGGTGCCAGAAAGTTTTCGCCCCATTGATCAATCCGGAGATCTCGGCGCGCTCAGAGACTGCGGCGTAACCCTCGGTATAGGACGGAACGTGGACGCCGAACTCGCCCAGGACCAGGCGCACCAGCCCCCAGCAGTCGACGCCCGTCGCGGGTGCGGCCGAGGTCCTTGAAGGGAAGCCCGAGGAAGTCCTCGCTCCAGTGTTCGTCGCGTGGCTTCATGGGTGCAGCCCCGGAAAGCGTTCGCGCGTCATCCGGCCGGCCGGCCAGGGTTCCTCCGTCAGTGGCGCCCGCGACAAGGTCAGCGTGATGCCCTCGCCTTGCCCTTCCGCCCTGACCAGTTTGAAGTTCCGCCACTCCTGCTCGACGACGTCAGGAGAGGACGCCAACACCACAGCCATGGAGGCCTCGGCCCGCTCCGTTGTCGATCGCAGCACCTGCGCCAGTTCGTTGTCCACGCCCTCCATGACGACGCGCATGGCCGGCGGCGCGGTCTCCTGATCGTCCGGGATCAGAACCGAAACAAGGACAAACAGGAAAGCCTCGTCATCCTTCTTCGGATTGGCGCCCAGCCAGGTGGAGCGCGTGCCGTACTGCAGCGGTTCAACACTCAGCCGTTCGGTCGGATCGGTAGACAAACGGACGATCTGACTGGTTTCGGGATGGGTGAATTGCAGCAGGACGACTTCGACTTCTTCGGAGCCGTCCGCATCGAGCGCGAGCCGCGCGTTGAGGGAAATCTTCCGGCTCATGGCAGCACCGTCACGCTGAAGGACAGCTGCCAGTGGGCGCCGATCGCCGAATAGGACGGCAGCTGCTCGCCGAACAGGCAAAGCCAGGTTGCGGCAATGGTCAGATAATTGCCTGAGGCGTCCGTCAGAAAGGTGCCGTCAGCCATGGTCAAATAATCGCCGTTGCGCGACCAGTCTGGCATCAGGAAGGGCAAAGCGCCTTCGGCCGTATCTTCCACATAAAACCGCTCGAACCTCGCTCGCTCGTTGTGGGTGACGACAAAGGACATCTGGACCTGGTCGACGGCCTTGGAGATCCCCCGGCGCATCCGTGGCGGTCCCTGGTCGCCCTGGCCGCGCCGGCGCGCATCGCCACGCACGAGCTTCCAGTTGTCGCCAACCGGTTCGATCAGGTCCGTGGGCCAGCTTGGAAGCGTCATCGCCTTGTCAGCCTCCCCACGTTGCGCACGGCGCTCTGGGCGCTGCCGCGCTTGCCGATCGCGGAGCCGACCGCCTCCTCGAACCATACCTCCTGACGTTTTCCGCCCGGCGTATTCTCCTCGCGGGTGCGCGCTTCGAAGCCATCCGGCGGGGTGATGTTTTGCTGAAAGTTGAACTGCCCGCCGGCGCCCCGATCCTCCATGTTTCGGAGCGTCGAATTCGGCAGCACCATTGCGCCCCTGGACGTGCCGATCACCGGCTCCGGACCCGCGTCACCGACAATGCCGAACGATCCGTTCGGGATCAGCCCGCCCTTGGCATGAAAACCGCTGAAAATGGATTTGAAAATCGTCCCAAACAACCCGCCCGGACCGCCACCCGCCGGGGCGGACATACCGAACAGATTGGCAAGCGGCCCCTGTCCCAGCAAAGCCGCCTGAAGCACCATCCGCTGCAACGATTTCGCGAGATCTCCGAGCGTATCGTCCAGATCCCGGCTGCCGTCCAACAAGCCGTCGATCGCGTCCAGGGACATGTCGCCAAAAGTCTGGAATGCATCATTGAGGGCGTAGAGCTGCTCGCGTTCCCTGATGGTCGCGGCGACGAGGTCCTCGACCGCCTGCGTTTGTTCCGGTGTCGCGGCCGCGAGCGTGCCGCGCAGGCGGATCATTTCCTGTTGCACGGGATCGCTCTCGCGCAGGACGTCGAGTTCCTCCTGAAGGGTGGCGATCAAATCCTTTACCGCTTGGCGTTGGCGATCCAGTTCGCTGGTCCCGCCGCCGGCTCCGCCCAGGAGAGACGAGAGGGATGGCGGCAGTTTGGCCGGTGCCGGCGCGTTCACCGTCCTCCCGTCGTTAGCGCCAGCCGCGCCGAACGTGTCCGCGAACCGCCCGGCCGTCCGGTCGCCCTTCCCGGCTTTGTTCGTAACCGTACTGCCGCCCGTGGTGTCGATCGGCCCTTTGAAGTCCGGTGCGATCTCGTTTCCGAATATGTCGTGGGTGTTGGCCCACTCCACATAGCCCTTCAGCGTCTTCCAGCCTTCGCCCAGGTCATTCAAAAGACCGAGCACGCCCTTGATGGCCTCGGCAATCAGACCGAAGGCCGCCACCACGTCCTTTGCCATGTCCATGGCGTCCTGGCGGAAGGACGGATCCGCGAGCTTGTCGGCGAAGTCCTGAAGCGTGGGCAGCATGTCGCCGGCAATCTGGACGACGACCCCCCGGATCTGCGCCTTGATCCGCGCCAGAGTATCGTTGAACAGCTCCGCATCGTGGCCCATCTTGGTGCTGATGGTCAGTCCCAGACGATCGGCCTCCGCTGCCATATCGGCAAGGCCCTTGCGGCCGTTGTTCAAAAGCGGGATCAATTGCGCGCCTGATCGCCCGAAGACCTTGACCGCAAGGGCCGTCTTCTCGGAGCCGTTCTCCAGGGTCGCGAAGACATCGGCGAAATCCATCAGAACCGCGTCCGCCGACCTGAGCCGGCCCTCCGCGTCTGTCACGGCAATACCAAGGCCCTTGAAGATCGCCTGGAGATCCTTGTCCTTTCCGGATGCTGCCTGGGCCATGGCGTTGGACAGGCGGAAGATGCTTCCCGTCAGCGTCTCCAGGCTCACGTCGGAAAGATCGCCGGCCCAGGCGAGGCGGGACAGCGCTTCCGTGGTGACCCCGGACCGCGCCGCTGCTTTGCTCATGGCATCGGCGTGATCGATCGTCTTCTTGACCAGGATGCCGAGCGCCGCCGTTCCGGCCGCCGCCGCGATCGCAAGATTGCGCCCCATCTTGAGCGCCTTTGAGGCGGTCAGGTCGAAGGTGCGCCCGAGGCCGAGCGCCTTCCGCTCTGCCCTCTCAACGCCACGGTCAAACGCCTTGTCGTCGGTCTTGAGATCCAGAAGGGCTTCGCCGAGCCGTTCAGCCATCGCCCGGCTCCCCGGCCTCGCCGGCCGTGTTCGATCCGGGTGGCACGATCACCATTTCGATGCCGACGGCCGCAAGGGTTTCAGGAGTTGGCGCTGCGGCCTTCCTGCGCCCGCCCCCGGCGATTGCCTGCAAACGCCGCATCGCGTGCGTCACGTCCTTCTTGTCGGCATACCCGGAGGATAACAGCCCGATGCTGATCGCGCCCATGCGCTCTTCGGCCTGGAGGCGGGGCAGCATGGTCATATAGGCCCTCACGAGCGCGGCCGGCGCTTTGCGGAGCCACCAGTCCGGATCGCCGCCGAAGAAGCGCTGGAGCCGGGCGAGCTCGACGCCCCAGTCGGTGTCGCTGGGGTCTTCTTCCGGCTTTCCAGAACCATTTGCGCGATCGCTCCTGCCACCCGCGTCTTGCGTTGCAGCAGGAGCCGCGTAAAAAGCTCCGCGATCGCCATCTTGTGAGAGCCGGACAGACGGTCGAAGACCTCATCCGGACAGGCAACCAGGCAGCGCCTGCAAACCTCCGAAACCAGGCCCTCGACCTCTTCCTGATTGTCCTTGCCGGCGGCCGCCTCGATCTCCTGGCCTTTCACCGTGAACCACTGGCTGTCGAGGATGGAAAGCTCCTCGGCCGAATAGAGGTCAAACGCCTTTCCGTCGATGTTGATCTTCGGCCGGTCGATCAGCGTGTTGAGGTCGAGGACGGGTTGCTTGGCCATGGAGGGTTCCTTCGCCTGGTTCGATTGTGAGTGTGATGCCGCACCGCCTGCATTCGGCTTCCAGCGCGGCGAGCTTCTGGCGGGCGGTCCTGGCTGCCCGGCGGTGCCGGCCTTCTTCCCGCTTGTGCCGCCGGGCCGTCGCGTCGAGGTCTCGGGCCCTGGCCGACGCTGCCTGCTCATCCATAGTCGCGGCCTACGGCAACGCGACCTGATGCTGGATCACGAGCTGGCCGAAGGACGCGGCCTTCGTCACCGCGTTCGGATCCTTCAAGGCGGTGAACTCCAGCGCAAAGCCGGCGGGCTCGCCCTTCCGATAAACCGGCTCCGGATTTCCCGACTGGAAGCAGCGGGGCAGCTGGTACTGCATGTTCATGGCCGCCGCGTAGGGGCTCACGCCGGCGCGCAAAAGCAGCGCCATCGTCGCCACCTGTTCGCCCTGGTAGAACTGCAGCGTCTTGAAACCGGCCGTACCGCTGCCGGCCGCCGTGGTCGCAACGGTGTTCGAATTCAGACCAAGGCTGGTCGCTTCCAGCGTGACATCCAGGAGGGTGAACGAAATCATGAGATCTTCGGCGGTCCGGAAGGCCTTGAGAGGCGCGGTCGAGCCGAGGGACCGGACCTTGTTGAGTTCCTGGGCGTGTTGAACCGTCACGCCCTCCTCGTCCATGCTTTCGTCGCCATTGGTGCCGATCTTCACCCAGTTGCCGGCGGGATCGGCGTCGACGGCCGGGAAAGCCTCCCCGACCGGGGCGACATAAGCGGTGAACGGCGCCGCGATGATTTCAAAGGGTTCTGACATCTAGGAGACCTCCTGAAGGGCGTGAAAGGCTTGAAAGGGCCGGAATGCGACCGGCCATTGGGTGGGCTGGTCGCGGCGAGCGGATATGCCGCCCGCTGGCTCAATCCAGTGGATCAGGCACCCCGATACGACTTGGCGGCGAATGCTTGTCAGTGCGCGGCGGCAAATGCCGCCCAGGGCATTGGCTTCCAAGGGGGTGGCGCCATAGCAAAGCGCATCGACGCGTTGGGTGTCGTGATCCATGTAGCTGCCAGCAGCGAGCGAAACACCGCCCGAGGGCTGAAGCACGATCGCCGCGCGCGGCATGTGGCGGGTTTCACCTTTCGGCAGTTCGCCACCGAAGACGCGCGCGCCGGCGATGGCGGCAACATTGCCATCCGCCTTGAGCGCATCCACAAGTGCAATGATCAAACCCGCCTCAGCCACGAAAGCCTCGCAAACACCAAGCCCGGCGGGATGCCGGGAAGATGTGCCAAGGCTAGGGATCAGGGCTGCGGGGAAACATCCGCGCAGGTGCGCGGATGAATGGGACGGACGGGTGATTTCAGGAAAAGCCGGGCAAGCATCCGGGCGCCGGCCGGCGATGTCAAGGGGACTGGAATATCCCGTTCAAACCTTCTTCGAACGCCGTTCAAAGGCCTTTTTGATCCGCCCGGCCAGCTTGGGATATTCCTTGTCCGCGGCCGGCCGCAGATAAGGCCGTGCGGGGATCTCGACCGACTTCACGAAACGCACCGAGCCGTCGTCCTGGGGGATCGCCAGCGCCTTGGCGTTCTTGGCCTTGATGGTTCCGCCCAGCTCCTGGATCAGCGCATAGACCACATCGCGCGCGCCCCAGGTCCCCTTGACCCCGTCCGTCACCGGCGCGGCGTAATCCGCGATATCGATCGCCCCTTCCAGGGTGGCCGTCCGGTTCTGCCACTCGTGGTTCGCCTTGGCCTCGGCCGCGCACGCGGCCATGGTCCGGTTGACCCCTTCGATCTGGGCCTCGCGCATGTTCTTGGTAACGGCCTTGCCGAACCATTTCAGGGACTTTGTCTTGCCAGGCAATAGTTTCTCCCAAGGGCGATCAGAAAGGCCCGTCAGTCTATCGGCTTGAAGACAGTTTCCGTCTTAAGGACCACGATCGGCTTGTCCTGGAGATATGCAACAATTTCCGGAGCGTTCGCAATATAATCCGGATCGTCCACAATTCGCTTGTTTGTGACAAACATCGTTGCGAGCGGGACGGCTGCGCCAACTTCGAATGCAGTGGCGCTTTCGTTCAGATTGATACCGACGCCCGGATCGGTCGCATCCACCGGTCTGGGATTGATGCCAAGTCCGGACTGCGGTTCAACCAGCGCAATGACCGCATCGCGCTCGGCGGCAGTTAACACGAACATGGTAATTTCCATCAGGCAGCTCCGATTTCAGACAGGTAGGCATTCAAACGCGAATGCATGTTCGCAACATCCGTATCCGTCAAAATTGCGGGCGTAAAATATCCCGCCGCCATTCGAGTAGCGGAATAGGTCGGGCCTTTCAGGAACGTGATCGTCTCGGCCCCTGGCGTTGTATCCGTGAGCCCGGTTCCAACGGTTGTCACCGCGCCGTTGTCATAGGTGGTCACCTGGCCAGCACCCTTGCGCACGACGGTTTTGTGTGGGCTGGTCGAAACATTGACGTTGGCCGTTTCATACGCCCGGGCATGTCCGCCACCTGTCGTGCCAAGACGAATTCGACAGTTGGCATTTGATGTGCCCATGACGTCGGAATTCGCCGCTGCCGGATAGATATTCATCCAGTACCCCTTGGTACCGGATGTCGCCCCGAAGATCGTGTTGGCAGCTACGAAGCTATCCAGATAGCTGGTACCCGCCGTCGCCCAGGTAACCGCGATCCGCCGTCCAGTCCGGGCCACCAATAGCGCTCAACATCTGGGACGGATCTATCAGATTAACCCTGTTGCCTTGCGCATCCGCACCGGCGAACGAGATCCAGCCACCTGAGAATTTGGCAAACAGGCCATCTGATTTTAGGCCGAGAAAGAAGGTCTCAATAAGATCCTTTCTGGCATCGACCGGATCCACGGAAAACGCATCGAAATAGGCTTGGGCATCGGCGTCGTAGGTTGGCGCCGGCGGATCCCCAGGCGTGCCTCCAGGAGCATCCTTATTAATCCGCCCGAATTCCAGCCGTCCGAACCTCATCGCCGTCAGTCCTCGACGGTCATCACGGCCGCGCTCGCAGCCGTCACGCGACGGACCCGATACGGCGGCACGAAACCGGCCGACACGCCTACAAAGGCGACGACGTCCGCATTGTCGTTATCCATCGGTACAACAGTGATGTCTCCGGCCGCCAACATCACCACACCTTTCGGGATCGGATCGATATCCGACGCTGCCGGAGTGATGACCCGCGCCTTTTTACCGAAACTCTCCGGACCGCCCGAGACTCCTTCATAAGGATCGGTAGCCATTTCGTTCTCTCCTCTGCATCACCCTATCCGCATCAGCGCGGCTTCCAGGTGCGTGTGCTTGCGTTGCACCGGCCCGTCCACCTTGAGCCGGCCGGGAATGATGACAGTGCCTTGGCGATCCTTGATCGCGCTGATCTCGTCGCCCTCTTCGATATCGGCATCGAGCGCAAACATGACGCGCATGTCCTCGACCATGGCCGTCTTGTCGCCGTCGACGATCTCCCGCGAGCTCGTCGACCAGGCGAAGCATTTCAGGGTGCCCAGGGGCTGGAAATCCGGCACCGTCGGATTGCCCCAGCTGTCCGTGCCCGTCGCCTGGTCGCGCTCCACATCCGCGCGCATGGTCAGCCGGCCGGAGATCATTCGCGCAATCCCTTCAGCCAACGCCACACCAGCCAGGGAGACAGGATCAGGAACCAGGCGGCGGCCAGCGGCCAGAACACGGCCAGCAAGCTCCCCCAAAAAGACAAGACGCCACGCCCGTGCGCAGTCGGCTCTTCCCGGCTTCCCTTCGCGAAAAAAGCGAATACCGCGATCGCGACGAGTAGATAGATGCCGAACAGGCCGATCATGCCATCACCATGCCGTCGCGGCTCGCGAGCCCTTTCAGGATCGCTTCGCGCTCCGAGGCGGGATCCGTTCCCAGGGTGAACTGATAGTCCCCCGCCCGCTCCGATTTCAGCCCACCGCGATAGGTCAGATCCAGATGAACCAGCTTGATCGTCGCCTCCTCGCGCGCGGCCACCGCGCCGGCATTTCCGGCCGGCGTATAGGTCACCGAGACCAGCGGCGCCCAATAGTCGCGGGGATTGGTGCCGCCGTTGAGCCGCTGCAGGGTGCGCCCGCCATGCAGCACCCGGTAATCGTCGGCCGCAAGCGTCACGTCGTCTCCGGCCGCGCCGCTGTCGGCGGGATCGGTCTCGACGATCGTCACGCTCTCGCCCGTGTCGAGCGGCCGGGAAAGCCGCAGGGTCTTGAGCCAGCGCGCATCCGGATCGCCCAGGTCGCCGAGATCCACAGTGATCTCCCCGGCCGGTCCCAGGCGCGCGTCCAGGTCGGCCGTGATCCCGTCGATCATCGCCTGCAGCTCGCTGTCGGAAAGATCCGACCCCGTGCGTTCCTTTACCCGGTCGATCAGCGCCATGGCGTTACCCCAGCGCGGGCCCGGACCATGCAGTCCTTGGCCTCAAGCAACTTGCGCAGGCCTGCGGATTTTTCGGGGCCGTCCGGCAAGTCGGTGTCGAGCTGCTGGGCCAACTCCCCGATCGGGCGACTGACCGACTGCAGATGCTCCGGGAGATGGGCGTACTCAAAATACTTCATGATCGGATTTTGCATGGACTTTCCCCTGGTATGTGCGGGCGGCGGGCTATGCCCCTTGTTGCAGGCCTCCAATGTCCCCTTTCGGGGAGAGGTTGACCGCCGGGAGCCTCGCGAGCTGTACCGGACCGCCCTCTGGGTATTCGCTGACGGATTACCCGCCCTTGTTCTCGCCCGGCCGGAGTTCCTTGTCCCCGGCCGGGCCCGCTTCCTTCTGTTGCGCAGGACGGCTTACGTCCTTGCTCTCGGTATCCTTGCGGTCAGTTTGCGGCACCGGCCTTCTCCTTCGCCGCGTCGGCCCACTTGGTCCAGTCAGCCTCGCCCGATCCGGGGATCATCAGGGGCGGCTTGGCCGGATCGATGTCCGCCAGCGCCTGGAACGTTGCGATCCCCGCGTCGGCCAGCACCTTGGCGGTCGCCTTGCCAATGCCCTTGAGACTGGTCAGATCGTCTGCCCCGTCCTTGCCCGCCGGGTTCTGGCCGTCCTTCGATGTGGCGGGTTTGCCCGGCTTCGGCAAACCGCCATCGACCAGGCCGAACTGCTTGGCCGCGCTGTCCGGGATTTCATCGCCGGGCACCGCGTAGAGAAAGGCGGCGCGCTTGTCGCCCTCGGCAACGGCGGTCTTCTTGTCCGCCGTCAGGTAAAGCCTCTGTTTCGCAATCATGGTCTCGTCCTCGTTTGACCGGCCGCCGCCGTTAAAGGGTTTCGTACAGGTCGACGATCACCGCCGAGCCGTCGAGCGCCGAATTGAGCGTTGCGGTGTTGTTCTCCAGGGCCGAAGGGTCGACCGTGACGGTCGGCTCGGTTCCCTCGCGCAGATTGTCGAGGAAGGCGGCAAGGACCGTGTTGCGCGAGAGCGCCACCGGCAGGCCGAGCTTGGCGCCCAGCCCCACCCGCACCCGCTCGGTGTCGGCGGTGTCGTAAGGCGGCAGCGTGATGCCGGTCAACGTCTTGAAGGCCTTGTTGCCGGCAACCAGGGTGGTGCCGTTGAGCGCGATGGTCTCGTTGATGATCTCACCGCCGTTATTGATGCCGATGACATCGACGTCGCCGGTCACATTGGCGTCGTTACCCTTGACCGTGACGTTGCGGGCAACGTCCGGCTGGCCGTCGAATACGGTGACCAACGTATCGGTCGCCACGTCCAGGGCCGTATCGACCAGGACGTCATTGTCCGCGCCGAGCGCCGCCGCCCCGAGGGCGCAGGACATGACGCGGGGAAGAGATCCGGGGATCTTCGACATGGGAATTTCCTTTCCTGAAGGCGCTACCGGCCTTCGGCCTACTTGAGCGCGGGCGACAAGCTCCTACGCACTCAAGTAGGCGAAGCCGTTAGTGCACTCTTACAATCCCGTGACGTTGCAGAAGGCGGCGGGACGGAACAGCACCAGGGCCGCACGCATGTCACCGCGAACGGTGCGTTTGCCTTCAACGAACTGCGTGCCGACGTAGCCCACCTGAAGATCGACGCCCTTCTTTTCGAAGCCGCTGATCCAGGACGGCTGGAACGAGCCGGTCAGGCCGCTGCCGGCTGCCCGCGCCTCGTTCTGCGCGACCGGAAGCCCCCACAGGCGATCGGGACCGGCCTCGGACGGGCTGCCCCAGATATAGACACCGTCCGCCGTGCGCATCAGACGCACGTCCTGCCAGTCCTCCGGGTGGATGACATGGTGCGTCGGGATCGCCCGGCCAGTGACGCGGATCTTCGTCATCGCCTTGTAAAAGACGTCCGGCACGGGACCGGCTCCCTTCGCCTGGGTCTGGATACCGGCCACATTGACGATGCCACGCAGGTTCGGGGCAGACCCGTCACCCACATAGAGCTGCGTATCGAGCCGCTGGCGGATGCCGAAGGTAAGTCGTCCGTTGATGTAGCCCTGCATCATCGGAACGTCTTCCAGCTGCTCATCGGTCACCGGCAGGCTGTCGGTGATTTTGCGAACGTCCGAAGTTTTTTCGGTGAAGGCAAACGTGCTTTCGGCGTAAGTTCCACCCTCGGCCCGTTCGGCTGCTCCATGCGTGCGGGTCGTTTCCTCCATATATTTGATGGAGGTCATTCCCGTTTGGGAAAACGGGATGATGTCGATCAGCTGCAGCGGACGTGTGGTCGCTTCCACATACCCCGGCAGCCGCACGCTCTCCGGAGCATAGCCGGCGGACGTCGTCATCAGCGTTTTGGCCTGCAGCGTCATCGCCTGCATGCCCTTCGCCAGGATATCCGTCGGCAGCACGTCGAAGGAAAAATCAAGGCCCTGCGGCATGCCGCGCGTGAGCCAGTCCTGGTATGCCTTTTCCTCGGCGAGGAGTTCGCCAAGCCCCTTGACGATGATGGCCTGACCACCGCGATCGCCGCCGGGCATCGGCGGCCGGCGCAGAGCCTTTTCCCGGCTCGCCTGGTTCTTGGCAGCCTGCTCGGCCGCTTCCAGCGTCTCGGCCTTCTCGGCCAATTCGTTGAGTTCGCTGTCCATCTGCTTGACCTTTTCGGCCACAGCAATGGACCCCTTCACATCATCGCCCAGGCATTTGACCTTGTTGAAGTCGTACTGCTTCTGGCCGCTGTCGCTGCTCACAAGCGCTTCGGCGAAGACCTTGCCAAGCGCGTCCTGCTTTGCCGCGAGTTCGTCGCGGATCTCCTGAATGGTGTCGGGCATCAATCTCTCCATGTCCCGCTGTCAGACACAGGCCGCCACGTCCGCGCGATGACCGTTCAATGCAATCGCCCGCGATCGGCGCGGGCATGGTCTGAAGACTAGGAAGAGGAGTAGATCGGAAACATCCGCGCACCTGCGCGGGTGAAAGGGAAAAAGAGGCTTGAAATCGGGCCGAGACGCCCAAACTGCCCTGTCAGGGTGATTTGCTCAGCACTATACGGAACCACGATCAAATTTAAACAGGGTTTAAACAGCATAGAGCGCGATCAGGCTTTCTTGCGGGCCGTCCAGGCGTCCCTACCCCTCCATCGCGCTCTATGGCCGTTTATTTCGATGTGATTGCGCCCCACCGATCACCCGATCCGCAGCCTGGCGGAACGGGTCATGAAATTCGCCGCAAGCCGGGTGGCCTCCTCAAGCGCCTTTTCCTCGTCGAGCTGAGCCGGATCCGGATCGCCGGCCAGCAGGCCGTCGAGTTTCGCTTTCAGGTCCTGCAGCTGCTTCAGGCGCGCCTCGCTCATGGGGCGGCCCTGTCCCTCTCGCAAAGCCTTCACCGAACCGGCGCGCTCGATGATGTCGTCGATCCCGGCAAGCATCGCGTCGATCTGTTCGGCGAAACTGCCGTGCGATTTCATGGAAAGCGTCCCTGTCCCGATACCTGCCCCCCGGATCACGGGAGACACCTCGTGCACATCAAGCCGTTTCAGCACGCGCACCTGGTCGCCGTCCCGCTGCTCGATCGCATAGTCCAGGACACCAAAGCCGTAGGAATATTCCTGAACGCTTGTGCCTTTCTCCAGATCGAACTTGAGCGTCTTGTGCCAATCGCTTCCTGCCTGGGTTTCCAGGTTCAGATGCAGATCCGCATAGACAAAATTCCCATCCTCAAAGATCCGGGCCTTGCCGAGCGGCATGGCTTGCCGCTGGTGTGCCGGCAATATTGGCACCCACTGTTCGCCGCCGTTCTTCCAGGAAAACGCGCCGGGCAGGTAGGTGTCACCATCGCTGTCGACGGCGGAGAGATCCACGATGCGGGCCAGCCCCTGCCCCTCGCCGTCCATCTTCTCGATCGTGAGTGATTTCGTTTCGGTTTTCGCGGGCGCACTTCCTTTACCGCGTGCGTTCCCGGTCCAGGCATCATATTCCACGGGTCGGCAGTGTTTGCACGGCTGCTTAACGCCGTCGATGGTGACGCTGCCTGTGTCGTTGCAGTGTTTGCAGGGCATCAGTTGTCCTCTCCAAAATAAGGCGCAAACGATAGTGTTCCGTTCGGATGTTCGTCGGACGCCAATTGGCTGGCCTCGGCCGCCGTGACGATCGACCCGTTGCGCGCGATGTGATCCGGGTCGGAGCGGTCCGGTCCGAGCCGCCCGTCATAGATGATGAACTGCTCCAGGCCCGCCGCCTTCGCCCGCTCGATCGTGGAAATGTTCTGGGCGTACTTGGTTTCGGTGCGGGCAATGGTCCGGGCGCGCGTCTCGGCCGTTTGCCAGTGACCGCCTTCCACATAGCCGGCAATGCGGTTCGCCACCTGGGTGACCCCCTCGCCTTCCGCCCGGCCCTCGGCGATCGCATCGAACAGCGCCGCCCGCGTCTGCTTGGACAGATCGACCAGGCCGGAGCGTCGTCCCCCGGCACCGGCCACGGCACGCGCGACAGGGTCGGGCAGGCTTCCCGAGATCCCGGCAAGGTTCGCGGCTTCACTGACCTTCTTCGCCGTATCCACGTAATGCGCCTCGTAGATCTTCTGGAAGGTCGTTCTATGCGCGTCGATCCCGAGCCGGTCCAGGATCTGCGCGACCAGCAGCTCGTCCGATTTCGTTTCCGCTTCGGGCAGGTCCTTCGGTGTCAGATCCTCCGCATCCAGGAGAGGACCGGCCGCATCCTTTGCCGCGTTGCCGAAGTCCGCGAAGAACTTTTTCAGGCGCCGTTCAAAAGCCTTTTGAAGCGGGCCTTCCTGTTTCTGCAGGGCGTCGATAAAGGCGGCACCGGCCCGAAACGCAGATCGGCTCGCCCGCGACTTTGCGCCAAAGGCCTTGCCCGTATCGGCCGGCAGTTCCGGGCGAACCCCGGCTGGCGTTTCCAGCGACATGGCCGGCCGGAAATAGAAATCATGTTCTGGCAGGACTTCCAGCCCCAGGGCTTCCCGCGCCTCGGAGACCTTCGCGATTGGCCCGCCGGCAAGCGTCGTCCATCGGGTCGCCGCCTTGTCCATGTCGTCCTGGAGCGCGAGCACCTCGGATGTATCGAAATGCGTTTTCAACCCGGTGGCGTTGCCAAAGTCCGGCAACAGCGACCGGTCCAGTTCGTCCGCGAAGACCCGCAGGATCGGCAACAGCCCATTGCGCCAAGCAAGCTTCATCAGTTCGCTCATGGTCGCGCCGACCTTGGACGTCTGCAACCCCGCCCCGAAACCGACAACGGCGGCCGGAACCCCCAGGCAAGCGCAAACCCGTTCCTCGGCCACGTCCCGGCTCTCCGACATGTTCATCTGTTGCGGATTGAAGCCGAACTCCGAAACAGTCGTCGGCGCCCCCATGACCAGGGCGCCGCCCCGGCGATCGCCGGTAAAGTTCGCCTGGAACCAGGCCTTGGTCGCGGCCGCATCCTCGGGAGAAACCGAACCGCCGTCTTTCGGGCTGATAACCACGCCGGGCACGCCCATATTGCGCAGGAGCGACGCCACGAAATTGGAGCTTTCCAGATCCATGAAGATCTCGCGCAACACGCCTGCCAAAGGCGACAGGCCCTTGCGCGGATTGCGCGGGTCGAGACCATGGCGGAAATGCACCACGTCGTCCGGCTCCAGGTCGATCGGCGGAACCCCGCCGCCCGGCGAATATTTGTAGTGCGTGAGAAACTCCGAACCGTCATCGGACCCCTTCGGCTCCATCGTCCAGTGCGGGACGTACCAAAGCTCGGCCGGCCGGCCGATGATGGAGCGGACCTTGATCCAGTAGCCGTTGCCATCGATCAGATAGGACAGCAGCGTGGCCGCCCAGAGCATGATGTCGCCGTAAAACGGGTTCGGCCGGGCGACCAGCTCCAGCATCTTGTGCGTGGGGATCTCTTCGTGGCTGCCGTCCGTCTTGCGCCTGCGGACGGTCAGGACCGCCTCCGGCATTGCCCGCTGGATCCACATGATCGGCGCTGTCACCACCGAACTGTCCAGGCCGTCGCCGACGTCCTTCTTGTAGTTGTAGCGCGTCCGCTTCAGGAGCCCCATGGCGAACGGCAGGCCCGCGCCGTGACGCATGGCGGAAAGGGCCTTTGAAAAGCGTTTAAACATCTGCGGGGATCCAGTCCTTGTCCAGGTCGGGAACGTCGGGTGTTGAGGATGTGGAAACAGGCGCTTCCACCGGCCGCCAGCTGGATGCCGGCATGCCATCGGCGGCATGAAGGGCAAGAGCCAGGGCCCAGAAGCGGTCGGCGTGGCCGTCCGGCGTGCGCTCGGCGGTAAAGCGAATGTTGCCGGCAGCGGTCACCTGCTTGGTCACCTGGCGCAGGTCCGCCCGGATCTTCGGATCATCCGGGATCCGCAGGTTGCGGTCTTCCATGTTGCCGCGCACCGGATAGGCGAGCGCCTCTTTGACGGCAGCGGTGAAATTGACCGCCTCGACACGATACTTGCCATACTTGTCCTGGGCGTCGTCGGCCCAGCCGATGCCGAGGCCGGTGCTGTCGATCGCGGAGCGGCGCGCCCGTTCCAGCCAGGGCCAGATGACCTTTTCCTGGTCGGACTTTTTCATGTTTTGAAGGCAGATGACCTCACGCGTGAAAAACACGCCGCCGAGCTTCTCCAGGACCCAGATGACGGTCAGATCTTTCTTCCGGCCGATATCGACGCCGACATAGAGTTCGCCGCCTTCCATGAGCTGCCATTGCGTGCCGGCGCGGTACTCGCATGATGTGATCAGCTCGTATTCCAGAAAGGCCGCGTCATCGTCGGCCGGCTGGCACATGTACTCCTGAAGGAAACTCTCCTCGTCCGCGCACCCGGCCTTGACCCAGTCGTAATACTCCGCCTCGGTCATGTCCTGGCGTTCGTCATCGGCCGGCAGGGATTGCTGAAGCTTCCAGAGAAAACCGTCGTCCAGGGCATCCTGCAGCGTGACAGTATGAAGGCTGATCTTCTTCGGGTTGCCCTTCTCGTGATACTCGCGGATCAGCCCGTTGAAGAAGTTCTTCGAGCCGCGATGCGTGGAGATCACTTCCATGTTGCCGCCCCAGGTGATGCCCGGATAGGCGATTGCCCAGAGCTTGCGGGGATCGGGATGGAGCGCGAACTCGTCCAGGATGCGCCCGCCGCGCTTGCCGGCCTGGGCGTCCGGGTTCGAACTCATGGAGTTGATGCGCTTGCCGTTGGAGAACCGCAGCACATAGGCGCTGTGCTTGCCCTCTTCGTCGATCGCCTGTTCGCCCAGGTCGCGTGCGGCCATGTCGATACCGCCCGCCCAGAGCTTACAGTCTTCCAGGAATAGCCGCGCCTGAATGTCGTCGCGCGAAGAAACCCACTGATCATGCCGGGCGGTTTCCAGGGCTGTGCGCGATGTAGCGGCATAGGCCGTCGACCAGGACAAGCCGATCTGTCGGCCTTTCTCCATAAGTTTCAGGCGCGACGTGTCATAGATCCAGCGCGCCTGGTAAGGCAGGAAGATGGCCTCCCGGTTCTCGGGTATGATCAGCGCGCGGCCCATCAGGCGCCCCCGACAATCCGGCGGTTGATCTCGGCCATAGTCTCTTCGGAGATGCCCGCCTTGGCACCGACCTGCGCCACAGCGTCGGCCACCTCTTCGAGCTTCCGCCGCTGTTCTTCTTCCAATGACCGCCTGATTTCGATGGCATCTTTCTGGGCTGCGATCGCGGCCCGGTTCGCACGGGCGAGCGCGGCGATTTCCTTCGGCCCCAGATTACCTTCCGACAGAACGGCATCCACGGCCATCTTCAGGCGCTCGGCCACGGCGACGGTCATCTTGTCCGCCCCGTCCGTTCCCATGGTTTCGACCAGCGATCGGGACAGCCTCAGGCGTTCATCGTACTCGCGCCACTCCCGCGCCTTGCGCACCGAATACCGGCTGAAGGCGCCCTTGGAGATCGGCCCGATCCCGCGATCGGCCAACCGCGCGTTGAACTCCTTCAGGATCGCGGTTTGCGGCTGATTGCCGTTTCTCAGCTCATCGTGCAGCCAAAGCAGATCGCCGTCCGCTTCCTCCGGCAACATCTCCAGGCTGGAGAGCCGCCCTCGCCCCTGGCGCCGGCCGTCATCTGTCTCGGCCATCGCTCAGGCCTCGTCGTCCGGCCAGGCAACGCCGTCGATCATGGACCGGTTTTCGATGTGATCTCGACCGGTTCGGGTAATGCCGGCAATCAGCTTGCCTTCGTCCATTGTGATCGTCACGGCGCCCGCGGCTTCCAGCTTGCGCAGCTGGGCCCGGACCCATTCGATCGGCCTTGAAATCAGATACCGATCCAGGATGCCCTGGATCCTCTGCTCGTGCATGTGCCGGTTCGGCTCCTCCGCGATTTCCTGCAGGATCAACAGCCGGCCGCGCCTTTCCAGGAAATCGTCGTATTTGCCCTTGGTCATTGCCTGTCTTTCCCTTTGTTCAAGAGGTAGTTTTCGATCCGTTTCACGGCGTCATGGACGCCCTTGTATTCGGCCTCGATTTTACTCAGCAGTCCGTAGGCACGTTCCTGCTTGATGGCGATATCGTTGAAGTCATCCTTTGTCGGCAGATGATCGACCTCGTTTTCCACTTTCTGGATGCGCCGGTCGTGATCGATCAGCTTGTTTTCGTGTCGATCGATGGTTTCGCCGTTCGCCCGGCTGCGGGCCGTCAACCAGGTGTAGATGATCGCCCCGATCGAAAGGGCCGTGGCAACCGCCCCCAGCCAATCCTTGATGTCCTGCGTCACCGATGCGCCCCCTCGAATGAAGTCTGGCAACCCGCGCACCGGCGGGCCGACGGAAGGGCAAGCCGGCGGGCCTCCGGGATTGGGTCGCCACAGTCGACACACTCGTCGGCTCCCTGCCCCATGAGCTGCGCCCGGACCCTGGCGAGACCCGCGTCGCGCTCCTGCCCGACCCGGGCCTCCGCCAGCTCGATGTCGAAATTGCTCGCCCCGCTCACGCAGCGCTTGCCTTCTTCTCGTCCGTCCGTTTCCAGACATAGACACCCACCACGCCGGCCCAGGTGCCAAGCACAGTGCCGAGGAAGCCATAGGAGACGGACGCGTTAGCGATCGTCTGGACGTCGCCCACCCACATGAGCCGGACGAAGGACAGAACCAGGGCGAAACACGCCACCGCGAACAGGATCCCGTTCAACGGCCGCCAGATCCGGTTGAGCAGCTTCTCGCTCTGCGCATCTGCCGCGATCACGCGGTGATAGGACTGCACGGCGTCGCTTGCCGCCTGGGCCATCGCGCCGAGATCCGCATTGACGGTCCGGATCGCTTCGGTGGTCGCGTAAGGGTCCTTTTCGAAGTGGTCGGCGATCGCTTCCTCGGTTGGCTCGACGCCGAGCGTGTTGGCGATACTGCGAACGGCCGTATCGGCGATATCGGCGGCAACAGTGCCGGCCGCGCCGCCGCGCTGGCGCAGCACCTTGCCAAGGACGGTCGCGCCGACGTCCAGCGCAATTCCAATGAGAGGCGTCATAGCTTTCTCCCGATGGTTCTGAGGGCGAGTTTGATCTCGTCCCGGTAGGTCCAGGCGAAATAGCCGAGGACGAGAACAGTTGCGGCCAGGCTGCCCCACATAAGCCAATCGCCGTAGCCGGTGACTGCCGTATTGGCATCGGCCGCACCCGCGCCGGTGCCTGTCGATCCGGCTGCCGTCGTAACGGCCGTCTTGGTCTTCAGGTCGATGACCCGCTGGATCTGGTCGAGCGTGGCGCGGCCGAGGACGCCGTCATTTGGTGAGGTTTGGGTGCCCCGCCTGAAACGCCATCACGGCGTTGCGGATCGCATGCTTGTCGCCACGATGGCCGGGCTTGAGGAACTTGAGTTGCTCCAGCCAGACCAGCCCCTGTAGGTAGTCGTCGGTATTCAGCCGCCCAGGACGGCATGGCCTTTTCGACATGCGAGATCGACGTGGACTTCGGCGTGACCACCCACTCGGGCCAGCGGTTGAACTGGAGGATCGCCGCGCCTTCCTTGCGGCGCCGGACCAGGCCGGGCAGAACGCCGGCCTTTCGATGTCCGCGCCGTCACCTCGTAGCGCGCCGCCGCTTCGCGCACCTTGCCGGCAAGCAGGAGCTTGAACCACGACCACTTGAGCGAACCCGCCCCGCAGTTGTACGCCATATCGACTGAAGCAGCGGCCGCATGCGGGGTCACGGGAGCGACAGACGATTTCAGTCGCGATATGACCGGCGGCGCGTAGTCTTCCTCCATCAGCTTGCCGAGCAGGAAGAGCGCATCCGATTTGGTAATCGTATCGCCCGGCCGCATCTTCCGGCCGTATTTCGCCAGCCACCATTCGCGGAACACCTTGGAACCCCAGGTGAAGCCGTAGCCG
This sequence comes from uncultured Roseibium sp., assembly GCF_963675095.2. Taxonomy (GTDB): domain Bacteria; phylum Pseudomonadota; class Alphaproteobacteria; order Rhizobiales; family Stappiaceae; genus Roseibium. Next base: position 140,747 of record NZ_CAXXSJ010000069.1, read on the forward strand.
ATCGTACCCGTGCCGGTCGGATCCTTGTACCAGCGCAGGACAAGACCCTCGTTTCCTCCGGTCCAGGGGATCAGGCGCAGATCGTAAAGGGGTGCGGTCATGACGATGCCTCGTAAGCCGGTGGGCGCGCCCCAATCAGAAACTGGAGGCGCGCCCATTACCGGGAAGGGTTCGAGGTCAATCTGTCATGGGGAGGAAGAGACTATCACCCGCGCAGGTGCGCGGATGATCGGGCATCAGGTGCCGGTCTTGGGGAAAAGCGTCAGCTGCTCGGAAGTGATTTCCTTCGACGGCAGCCACCGGCGGACGGTCGCCACGTCGACGCGGATCGTCCTCGCGATCTCCGCGTTGGTCTCGCCCTTGGCGCGCATCACTTCCGCGCACCATTCACGCGCCAGAGGCACCTTGTAATAGCCGTAGCCCATCGCGTTGACAAGCTGGTCGACCTTGTCCGCGCCGATGGTTCGTGCCGCCAGAGAACGCCGGGTGGGAGTGTTTGGGCAGGTAGATCTCCGACCCGCCCACCGACAGGAACAGCGCCATGGCGCCTTCCACGCCGAGCGCCTTGACATAGGGTTCCAGATTGGCCGGCGGTGCCGGCATGTCCCCGCTCCCCTTCATGCCAGCGCCTTCCCTCAGGATCTTGCCAAGGCTGTTCTGGACATCGATCCACTGGCGGTCGGTCACCTCCATCGGCGTGTTGCCGGTGGTGGTAATCAGCCATGCGGTCAATGTCCCGGCCGGGTTCGCGTCCTTCTTGATCAGCTCGGCCCAGATATGCAGGCAGACCTGAAAGCGGAAGTCGTTGTAGAGCTTCGGCAGCTTCTGGTCCTTCCGAAACAGCCCCTCGTTTCCGGTCTTCTGCGGATCCACATCTTGAGCCCGTCGATCGCCTTGTCCGCGTCTGCGGCGTTCTGCAGGAACCGGTGATGATCGAAGCCGGTCTGCCGCTTCAGGAAGGCGATCATGGCGTCATCGGACTTGTTGTCGATCACGCCCAGGTTATGGCCCGCGATCCAGAGCGCCTGGAGCTTCTTCGCGAACTTTCCCGTTGCCCGGCTCGGCTCCGCGGATTGCGGCACAAGCCGCTCCAGGGCGCCGATTGACTTGAAGGCGTTGCGCACCTGTCATCTTGGCAGAAGACCGCAGGCCGGTTTCCCGTTCCAGAAGATCCCGATAGGTATCGTCATCCAGGCCGGCCTCTTTCTGGAGGATGTGGATACGGGCAAGCGCGCTCATGCCCCCTGCCTTTCCGCAATGATCGCGTTGAATTCGTGGATCGCCGCCGAAGCCAGGCGCATGTAGCTGTCCCGGTTGAACTCCCAATCCAGGGCAAGGTTCACCTCCATGATGCAGCCATCGCCCATCGGTTTCTGGATAACTGGCAGGCTGCCGGGTTTCATCTCCTCGGCGATGTGGGGCGGATAGGTGCTTTTTGAACATCGCGAAGGCAAGTCTTTCACAGTGGCTCATGTGCTCAATCCTTGTAGGGGAGCCGCGCCTGTTCAGCCTCGCCGACCGCGCCCGCGTCCCCCAAAGGTTCGGGGCGTGGCTCGGGTGCCTGTTTGGCTTCAAGCTCCAGTTTCAAAAGGTCTGTGGTAACGCGCTGCAGCTCGCCCGTAAGCCTGGGCAGGTGCTGCAGCCGATAGCGCCGCTGGTAAGCGACGCCCAGAAGTTCGTCCCTGCCGCCGACGCAACTTGGCGGTCTCACTCAACACATACTCTGACGGGTTGGTGAGGCGGGGCATGTCAGCCTCCCCACCCCACATCGCTTCGGCGATCTGGACGAGATCGTCGTATTCGTCGGCGACCGCATCGAGGCCGTTGGCGTGACCATCGTCCCAGGCCTTTTCGAACATCAGGTCGAGGGCCTTTTTCGGAAAGTGTCCGATGCGGTGACGGGCTTCGAGCTCCTGCCGGATGTTGGCTTCTTCCGACATGTCAGGATCGCCCCTATCACGGCCAAAGGCGGCTCGAATGACGTTGCCACCCAAAGCCTCAAGGCGTCGGCGGCAGAGACATCGCATTCGGCTTCCGGAACACCGGGCACGAGAAACGTCTCGTTGTCATAAGCCAACCGCGCCTTTGACCTTGACCAGATCGACGAGCTGATCATCAGACAGATCCGGGCGCATGGTGACGTTTTCGAGAAAGTCGATCGCCCCTTCCGGCACTTCCCCCCAGTCTTTCGCGAATTCGATTTCGCCGCTCCGCCAGCAGAATGCGACCCGCATCACGCCACCTTCGCCAGGTCGATCGTGACCGGCTCCCATTTCCCGTCCGGCGTGTCCCGCTTGTGGAAGCGGACATAGGTTTTCGACCCGGTCACCCGCATGGCATCCCTGATAGCCTGCATTGCGAGCTGCCAGCGTTCGTCCTCGATGTCGAAGCGAAGCAGCCATGAAGATCTCGGACCGGTTGATTTGGCCTTCCTTGTCCGTATTGAACGCCCGCGTGATGATGCCCCGGATCTCGGGCCGGGCATCCGCCGACCACTCGTTCAGGCATTCGTCGATCAGGTTCTTTGCGATCTGGAGCTGCGGACCGAAGTCGATGAAGTCGGCCACCTGGACGGTCCACCTTCAGGCAACCGTCAAAGGTCTGATAGGTACGGTTGCCCTTCGCGCCGCCGCGTTTCGTGCCATAGTCCTGTTCCAGGAGCGCATCGAACTCGCCCAGGTCCGTGAAGGTATGCCCCTTGAACCGTGCGATCTGTTCGGAGAGCGCTTCCGCGAACCACATTATCTTGCGCACGGTCTCGTCTTCCAGCTTGTCCTGGGGCTTCACCAGTTCGAGCGGCACGAGCTTGCCCTTGGCATCCCTCATGTACGGCTTTCCGTCCGCGTGGATGACGGCGTCGGCGGAAATCTGAACTTCCACTTTTCCGACTGTTTCACTCATCGTTAAAGGTCCTTTGAAATGGGGTTGATACCTCGTCCCGGCTCGGGATCACCCATAAGCCGGGCGGTAATGTCGGCGGTCTCGGCCGCTCTGATCAGATCCAGGTGCGGCGACACCCGGAACTTACGCAACACACCGGCGCCGGGTTTGACCCGGTCCGTTTCGTCCCGCGCCTCGTGGTCGGACGTCGAAAGCAGGTGTTCGACCCATAGGTCCGAACGAAGCTGCCCGCGCGCGGCCGCCATCATCCCGCGCGCCTCGGCTGTTGTGCAGTCGAGCCGGTCGGCGATGAACTCGAAGTCGTTGCCGAGGGCGCGGAGACCGATCAGCAGGGCAAGGTCGGTCTGTTTCCAGGTCTTCGGGTTACGCTTGCTCATGCCGCGTCCCCCCCGTCATCCGGCTTGCCCCAATCGATCCCGTAGAAGACCACGGGACCGGCGGTCGGCGCCGACCGCTTCTGGCCCGGATCCTTTCTCGGAAACATCGTGACCTTCGGGTCGGCCAGATCGACCAGGATCGGCGTCCTCGGCGCGACGTTGGCCTCCAGGCACTTCGCCTGCTGTATGCAATCGCGCAACACGAATTCCACCATCTGCACTGTTGTCGCCGAAAGGTGCAGTTCCTCCTTCGCGTTCTTGCGCCGGTCGAATTCCCGGAACATCATTTCCAGATCCTGGCTAAGCATCGTTGCCTCCCTTCAGGCGCGAGTGTGAGCACCCGGACCGGCAGGCCCGGTAGACCCGCGTCCGGATGGCGTTGGTGACGGCACGCGGCTTTCCCTGCCATGTCAGGCAGGCGTCCCGGCCGATCTCGCCCAGGACGGGACAGACAACCGTTGCGCCCATCAGCGCGCCACGGACCTTGTCCTCGACCTTGGACAGATCGCCCCGGTACTTGTTGCCGATAGTTTGGCTGATGACGGCGGGCGAATAGCCGAGGCGGGAAGCGCAGGCGTTGAGCCCTTGAGCCTGGGCCATCGCGGCCAGCTCGCCCACCCAATCGGGGGCCTTGCCGCCCCAGGCGTGCGCCGCCTTGTCCAGCATGGAAAGCCCGCTCATGCCGCGCACTCCTCGGCCACAGGAGCGCCCATGATCTCGCCCCGGTTTGTGTCGTAGACCATCTTTGAGCGCAGGATCTTCGGAGCCTTCGGCCCCGTATCCATGGACCGCTTCAGGCGCCAGATCCGGCTTTTCGTCCCGCTGCCCGGTCGCAACACCTGCAGGTAACCGGCGCTTTCAAGGTGGCGGGCGTAGGCCTTTGCGGTTTCGACGGCGATCGCGACGTCGTCGGTCGTCGCCGCGATCGCAAGCTCCCGGCTGTCGAAACCGGAGAGCGCGCGGATCGCAGTCCAGAGCTGCTCCTGTCCGAGCCCCTGTTTTGCGATCGTCCCGTCCCGGTTCAGGCGCGGCGTTGCCGCCGGCCGTTTCAGCAACCGGTAGAGCTGCTGGACCGTCGTGGTGCCAACGTTTGTGGGCACGCGCTGCCGGTCCGCGACCTCAAGGAAACCCGCCTTGGTCAGCCGGCGCACGTAATCGATGACGCAATCATTGACCGGGTCGTTGGTTCGTTCTCCGATCTGAGCAAGAGTGAACAGGGCCTGGGCCTTGCCCAGGTCCCGGATCACGCTCCAGTAGTGGTCATGCCCCCGATAGATCGGTTGGCCGGTGGTTACCCTGAGCTGAAGCTGGATGGACATCAGGCAGCCCTCCTGACGCCACGGCGGGGCGGTTCGCCGGTATAGAACCAACCGTCCGCAAAGCTGGACGCATCGAAAGCCGACTGCCGTGTGTTCCGGGCGTATTCCCGGATCTTGTTGAGGTTGACGACAATCCGGCGCGCGCGCCCCTGGGTCCGATCGACCATCAGGTCGACCAGGCCGTCATCAAGGTCGAGATCCGGACAGAACAGATCGGACAGCGCCCTTGCGTCGTCGAAGTCGCAAGGCTCGGCGGGCACCCATTCCAGCACCCGATTGTGCACGCGCTCCACCTTCATCAGCTTGGCGGGCAGCTGCTCTTCGCCGATCAGAAGAACCGGAACCTGGCTGTGCTCCTGGATCTCGCGCACCAGTTCCAGCATGCCTTTGTCGGCCAGCTTGTCAGCTTCGTCGATGATCAGCGGCCGTTCGAAATCATCGCCGAGCGCCATGATCGCTTCGGTGGTCAGATCCGCGTTCGTGTGTCGGGTGGGTTTGACATCGGCCTCGGCCAGAAGGTTTTCCAGGAACTTCTTCCGCGTCCAGCTATCGCCGACCTCAAGCCTCAGTGCCCGCCTCTTGTTTTGGGCGTAGATCGAGGCGTAGGTCTTGCCGTAGCCGGAAGGTCCGTGAAACACCCCGATCCCCGGCAGATGGGGACCGCGATGGATAAGCATTTCCATCAGCGACAAAAACCGGGCAACGTTTTTCACAGCCGCAAGCCCGCCGGTGGTGCTTGCATTGACAGACGTGTCTCTGTCCTTCATTCTTCGCTCCATTCTTACGTTGGAATTCCGGCTCTGAAGGCTGCCACCTTCAGGGCCTTTTCTCTGCCCTAGGACGCGGGCGGTACGCGTTTCTTGCGCTCCTGGTTGTCTTCCCAGACCAGCCGATAAGCGCGGTATTCAGGGCCGGCCTGATAGCCGGCAAGCCAGATGGCGTCTTCATCCGACAAAGGGGTTCCGCCCTGGATCCGCTCTTCAAATTGGAGGGCGCGGCGAAAACGGGCGTCGGGCGTCTCGAACCCGGAAATCTTGTGCACCGTTGCGGTGGGCTTGGCGTCGGCCTTCAGGCTTTCCATCATTGCCGCTTCCCGGTCACTCAGGGCGCGCGGCTCGCGCCGTTTCTTGACGTCTGCGGCGGCCTTGGTCTGCGCGGTTTCATGCCTTTCGGTCAGCTTGGGAAAGCTCAACACATCGGCATTGCGCTGATAGGCTGCGCGCTGTGCCTCCACGACGGTGCGCGGAGTAATCTTGCGCTTTTCGCGACGAATATCCGCGAGCCGTTCTTCTTCCAGGCGCTTCTGTTCCGCGCGGACCTTGGCGATGGTCTCGGCCGGATCGAGCCCGGCAAGATCCGGGTTCACCGCTTCGCCGAGGAATTCCTCGCCCGTCGGATCGAATAGCCAGACCCGGCCGAGATCCTCCGGATTGTGGCGGACCAGAAGGTCCCGGCCGGGCATGACATCGCCGGTGTAGTAGTATTCACCGTCGATCCGAATTCCCTGTGCCGTCACACGGCGTATGCCGTTTTGCCCGGCGATCGGCGCGAGCAGTACGTCCAACATGGACTGATCTTCGATCGCCTGGATTGGCCCGCTCCACGCGGCCGCGACCTCGTAGGGCGTATTGCGCTTCAAACCCTCATGGGGTGTTTGCGCATACTGCTCACAGCACCAGCGGTCCGCTTCCACTTGCAAATCCACCGCGCTCATTTCGACATGAAACAACTTGGCGTCGTCAGTACCGAGCCGAGCTGAGAACGCCTTGCGCTGTTCGATCACTTTCCGATCAGCAACCGAATGTCCGATAAAGCCCGGCAATGTCGCGGCGCAGTCCCGTTGGAACGTGCCGATCACCCGCTCCACAGTGCCCTTCTGTTCCGGGGAATAGGGTGCGGAGAAATCCTGTTCGATGCCCAAAGCATCGAGCAGCCGCACGGTAGCCTTGGCGGCAAAGTCGGAACCGTTATCCGTCTTGATCAGTTCGGGAACGCCCCAGGCGAGAAGGCATTTTCGGATCAGGAGGCCAACGGCGGCAGCTCTGGGCGTGGCCGTCACCAGGAGAACCGTGCGGCGGGAATAAAGGTCGATCGCCATGTAGATGTTCATACGGCCGTCCGTGGTCATAACATCGGACGGCGAGGCATCGATCTCCCACCGCTCGTTCAACCGGTCCACCCGGTTCGCGCCGCTGGCGACAAAGCGCACCTTGGACTTGTAGGCGTCCGGGTCTGTGATCTTGAGCAGTTCGTTTCCAAGCTCCGCCTTCCAGCCTTTAAGGGCGTTTTGAAACGTCCTCAAAGGCGGCATCGGAACCCGTTCCTGGCCTCGCTTGGTGTCGACCAGGATCGTCTTGCCGAACTCGGCGATTGCGGTGTTGCGGATGTGTTTCGCGGACAGGAACTGGTTGGAGGCGTAGACCGCGAGGCAATAGGCTTTCAGCCGTCCGCACTCGGCGCGGTCGAGGACGCCCGTCCCCTTGCGCGCCGAGGACGGATCGTGAGCGAGCCGGTTCATGTCGGACAGCGCATCGCTGCGCCAGCGGGCAAGGGTCCGCCTGGAGAGCCGTTTCACGGCCTCCCTCACCCACTCCGGTACCGGCACTTCGCCCCGCTCGTAGAGGTCGGAAAACAGATCATCCGCCGCGACCGCGTTCATGTCGGAAGATTTCCGGAAGCGGTCCGCCACCTTGAGCAGAACGAGCCGCGCGTCCCGCGCCTGCCGTTCGGCGGCGGACAGGGACACATCCGTTTCCGTCCGGAAGTCCTCTTGCTCGATCCGAACGAAGCCGGACGCATAGGCAAGCTTCTGAGGAAGCGGGAACAGGTCGATATGGTACTCGTACCCGCCGCCGCCTTCCCTGCCCTCACGACGGCGGCAGAGCGGCGTCCCCGCCCACGCCTCGCGCTCGATGGTCTTGAGCATGCCGCGCTTGGTTTCGGGAAAGCCGGGCAGCTTGAGATCCGCGATCTCCTGAGCAGTGAGCCAGAGTTTCATGACCGTCCTCCGCGCTCTGCCTTCTCCCGGTATCGGGTGTGGCTATAAAGCTCATTCCAAGCGATGTTCGCCTTCGTCCTCAGTTCGTTGGAGACCGGTTCACCGGCCTTGTTGAGCCGGGAATATTCGTTCGACGCCCGCCTGAGAGCGCAACGCGGAGAACCATCATCGCAATCGGGCAGCTTGCAGGAAAAGCAGGGATGGATATCGGCCTGTTTCATGCGCCCCTCCTAAGCTGTGCCTGGAGGATCTTCTTGCGCCCGTCGATCATCCGCTGATGGTCTTCGATCAGCGCCAGTTCGATGACGCTTTCGAACTTCTTCGCGACAACCGCCATGTTGAAATCATCGGCAATGAAGCCGAGCAGCTCGGTTTTTCCGGTCGCGTGAATAAGCGCGATGAACCGCTCGACCGTGATGTTGTTCTGGGTCTTCGCTTCCGAGCAGTAGGCGTCCAACATGGAAACGGTAATCCGGGTGCCGAGCTGTTCGCTCATGAGCCCGGCGATCGTCGCCCTGTTCTTCCCGCATTCGTTGCACGCCTTGGCAATGGCGCGGCTGATCCGGGACGCCAGCCGCGTGCCTGGGATCGCATCCGGTTCGAAACCGACGCTCACGCGCGGCGGTGTCCAGCCGGTGAACATGTCGATCGTGAAAGGGTCGGTCTCCTTAGGCATCGAGCCAGCCCTCCTTCTTCGCGAGCGCCACGATCTCCTTTTGGTAATGTTTGAAGAGGATGACGCGAGATGCTTTCGGCAGCTTCGAAAGGTTGTCCTGGGTCGAGCGGAACATCTTTTCAGAAGCAGATGGGAGCTTCTTACCTTCCGCAAGGATGACCGCATCCCCGACCGATGCGGCCTGGGGTGGCTCTGCGAACAGCAAGCCGAGGACCTTCTTCTGGTCGGCGGCGTTCAGGACGGACAGCGCCTTCAGGTCGCTCTGCTTCTGGGCGAGAGCGGTGCCTTTCAGGCGCTCGCGGGTTTCCTTCGACAGGCCCTCGAATATCTGGACGGCAAGCTCGACAGACCGACGCGAAAGCCCTGTGGTGTCGGTGGCATTTTGGCAGAACGCAAAAATTGCGATCTGCCTCTTTTCGCCGCCGGTGTGCTGGTTGCCGCGCTTACCGCCGTTCTTGGTTTCAGGATGCAGCGCCTCGTAAACGCGCTTCAGTTCGAACAGGGCCTCGCACCGTTCCAGGGCGTTGAAGTCCTTCCTTGCGAGGTTCTCCAGGATCTCGTGCAACCGCATCTCTGCCGCAGGCTGATCCGTCTTCGGCTCCAGGACGCGAGCCTTGATCTCTTTCCACTTGAGGAGCTTTGCCGCTGCGAGACGATGTCCGCCCGCGACCAGTTTGAAACCGGCCTCGGTGCGCTCCACATCGATCGGCGCTTTGTGTCCGACTTCCTCGAACATACCTGCCAGCGTCGCAGCCCACTCCGGGTCCACGTCCCTAAGGCGCCCTTCAGGCACCGAGATGTCGTCAATCTTTATCGACCGATCTGTCATGTCTCTAACTCGCTACGGGAGAAAAGACCGGGCGGCGGGCTGTACGGGCCCATGATGCCGCCCGGCAAGGGTCAAGGGAGGAAACGCCCAAGCAGGGCGCACTAACGCGGGTAGTCCCGCCGCCAGCCACACTGCGCAGTGGCTGCGTTTCCCCCGTGAGGTCCGGGGAAACCTTGAAACCGTCTTTGGCCGCGCCTACGCTCACCAGGAATTGCCTCTTTTCGGATATCCGAACGGGTTCAGATCCTGCCTGGCTGCCTTCGCCCTGTCCGCGATATCAGGGTCGCCAATTGCGTCTCGCTCGGCCTTCTCGGCAGCGCGGCTGTAGAGCGCGAAATAAAGGACCAGGAGAGCGACCACCGCGACCGCCAGCGTGAGGACCGCCCAGGCGGCGGTCAGGCCGATGTCGGCAACCAGACTGGATTGCGCCATTACGCGGCTTTCCTGTCCGGAGCGGCCGTGCGTTTCTGGCTAGCCGTGAGGGCCTCACACTTGCTAGAAAGGATTCGCGCGGTCCTGATGGGATACCGGTCCGGCCACAGCTCCTTGGGATCGACCTCAAGGAAATTCGCAATCTCCTCTTCGGCCTTGCGGACGGTTCGGTTCCAGACGTGGGAAAAGGAGTTCGGCTGCATGCCGGCCAGCTCCGCGAGCTTCCTCAGGGTCATGCCCTGGCGGTGAAGCTCGGCCTTTATCGAATGCTGGTCCCAGCCACCTGGGGGGACCTGAAGCGGTTTCGCCATTGGATGCCTCGCTTTGGGAAAACGGCTTGTTGCCGCAAGCCGTTTTCTTTGGGTTTTTGTTGTGACAACTCGGCGCGAATGATCGAGCCGATGAAATGGAGGTTGTGCGATTTTTCGCACTAAGTCAATGCGGTTTTCTGCATTGTGCGGATTTTTGCACTCATGCGTGATGGACACACTTGGTGACCGCATAAGGAAAGCTGCCGACGAAATCGGCGGGCTCGACAGCCTGGCTCAGCTAGCCAATGTCAAGCGCAGGACCATTTACGACTATGCCTCTAACAAGACCGAACCGAAGATTTCGACTTTGGTTGAGATCTCGCGTGTAACGGGAGTTTCCGTGGAGTGGTTAGCCGTAGGCAGTGGCATCAAGCAGGCGCGTGTCGAAATTGTCGACGTGCCAACGTCAATGACCGACGTCCGAAAATACGTCTGGAACATCGCCGCCACATTCTGGGAAAAGCTGCCCAGGCGCACAAAACCGGATCAGGCTGCCGACCAGTTCGTCGAGATGCTCGACTATCTGGTCAGCCGGAAAGACGTGGGCGATGATGCGGCTTCCGAGGTCATCCAGTTTGCCGCCGAACGGCTGAAGCGCACATCGTCTCAAGACGGCTCATGAGCGCGTCGTAATCCGGCACCCTATAACCGATCTCCGCAAGGGCCTGCCCGCCGATCACACGATCGCGGAAGACTTCGGCAACGCAGCCGAGCTGCGGATAGATCCGGCGATAGGGATTGCGCTTGAAGGCCCAGACGCAGGCGGGCCAGAGCCCCGAACGTTTCAGATGCTGCGCCAACGCCATCATCGCAACCGGACCGGCGTCCCCGCCCCGATTTCCGGGCAGGATGTAACAGGCATGGAATTCGCCGGGCACGTCTATTGCCGCGTCCCGGTTCGGCTTCGCCATGGCGAACCCAACGACCGCGTCGCCATCGAGCAGGACGTAGACCGCCTCGCCTGCCGGAGCCGTATCGAACCAGGTCCGCCACTGCTCCAGGCGATAGTCAACGGACCGAAGCGCCAGCACTTCGGGCGGCATGAAACGGTAGACCTCCCGCCAGCAAGCCGCATGAATTCGCGCTATGGTTTCCGCATCCGTTGCCTCTGCCGGCCGAATACCCGTAAGTGTAGACATCGCCTTTTATTCCCCATAAGTTGCAATTGTCAGTATTGCGTAGGGGAGGAAAGCGATGTTGGACCAGTCTACACGCGAATTAATAACGCGCCGGATGAACGGACTTCGCAATTACCGGTGCCTGGCCGCTGTCGGTGCTATTGCCTACATTGCGGGATTGGCAACTGTTTTCGTGCTTGGTCTGCTTCGGCCCGGCATCGGCGACGACGACTTGGCGAAGCTCGCGGCCCTGGCGTCGCGGTCAACCGGACAGCCGGCGACCGTCATCTGGATGGAAGCGCAGGCAAATCAGTCCTGGCCGCGCCGGCCGGAAGAGATCGCCAAGCGGCTTCTAGTTGATATCGATGTCGGGCAATGCGGTATCCGGCAAGCCTCGAACGGCAACCGATATGATGGGAAACCGCTCGCTCTTTATCCAGGCCACCGCAATAACTGAGTTGCGGTACCGGGCGATGCGGGTGCCCGTCCTTTCGTTCGATTGAACGGCAATATTCAGGAGCGCCGGGGATACCTGCGCTTCTGGCGGAAAGATCGAAACCAGGTCGCCGTCATCCTTGATCGCCAGGGACCAGCAGTCTCCGCACTGTGTCTTTACGTCCACCAGCGCGAACGGCGAGGTGACCGCCACGAAGGTCAACGCTCCGATCCGCTTGACCAGCGGCACGAATGATGCCCCGGAGGTGCGGCCGACGACAGCCTTGCCTGCGACCAGGCCGGACCGCGACAGGCCTTCCTTGAAATACGTCCGATCGGACAGGTCGAGGTCCTGCGGCGGATATTTGTAGCTGTCGTGCTTCAATCGGCCATCCGGGCCGATCACAATAATTGCCCGCGTGCCTGGGACGCCCTCCGCAACGCGCTTCAGCTCCTCATGGACAAGCCGGTCGTTGCGCAGGGTCGACACGATCACCGCCGCCGCGTCGAGGGCCTGATCAGCCGCGTAAAGGACGCGCTCGGCGGTCAACTCCGAGATCCGCGCGTCCTGGCTGGCGGCGGCTAGAATTTCTTCTTCAGTTGTCTGCGCAAATGCCGTCAAGGAAAGGCACATTATGAGGGCGAAACCAACAATCCGGAAGGAACACATAAAGACCTCAATAGATTCGCAATAACTTAATAAGGCTATCGAATTAATTTCCCCTGAGATACCAATCGCGGCGGGAACGCAGGTTGCATTGCCGGCCAGAACTCGGAAGACGATTGTTCAATGGGACATATCTGGTCTATCAATGGCGGGAAAAGGGAAATGTCTGGGGAGCCCGTCGAATGAAATCTCACTATTTAATGTGCGCCGTGCTTGCGGCTGGGGTTTCCGGATGCGCTTACAAGGCGGAGACGATTTCTTCGCCCGCGTACAATGTGCCGCTGTCCTACAGCTCGAAGATCGGCGGAAAATGGCTGCTGGCGGTTGATGCCGATCGCTTTTCGACTGTCGTTCGGCCTTCGGGATATCAGTGTTCCGCCCATAACTATCCGCTCGACCTGAAGGGCAGCTTTCAAAGCTCGGTACGCCAGACGCTGGAAAATGTGTTCGCGGATCTGGAAGTGGTCGACAAGCCGGTGCCGGCGGATCAACTGGCTGCGCGCGGAGCGCGTGGAATGATCGCCATCAGGGCTGAGGATATTCGCGGCCGCCTGGATATGCTTCCCGGCTTCGTGTCCGCGACGGCACGAACACGGGTTGAGTTGGCGACTGCCGTCACCGTCGACGGGCGTCATGGCCGCCTCCTTGGCAAGACGGTCGAGGGGGACGCGGAAGCCGAGAGCGGTGCCGGCTTCGCCTGCGAAGGTGGCTCAAAGGCCCTTGCCGATGCCGCCGGCCAGGCCATGCGTGACAACGTTCGCGAGTTGGCAGAGACCCTTGGTAACGCGCCAAAGCTCCGCTGAATTAATGCCCGCTCAAACGGGCTGTAAAGGCTGTTTGAAAGTTCCCACCTCGGCCGGCACCGCAATTGATCGGGCTTCTCACCATCGGCGGAAACGCGCCGTTTTCGCAAGGTGGGAACTGGTAAGCATTGCTGCCCTTTTCAGTTCCCACCTCAAACTTGCGCGGTGTTTGATTTCTTTACGTATTTTCAAATGGCACGAAATCGGCCAGCCGCGATCTATCGTCCTCGTGCCATCCTAACTTGCGCGCCACTCTCCGCCAGGTTCCCCGGCTCCCCGCCAACGATCGGCAGATTTCCGCCAAAATCCCCCGGTCCCCGCACTTCCCCGGTTTTCCCCGTCAGTGCCATCCGTACTTGCGCGTTACAGATTGTCTGTAATGTTCTCTGCTCCAGGTCGATATATCCCAGATCATAGCTCCTGGAGCTGATCAGCCAAATTCCCTCGCCTACGTTTGAGCTCAGACAGGCACCGATCGGTCGTTGCTGGTATATCCGTCCCGAGCACGCATCGGGCAATGCACCTTGAGAACTTCATGAGGATCAGGGCATTGCCGGTTTGCTTTGCAAAAGTGCGACTGATATGAAGTCCGCCAACTTCAATTGCAGAGCCTTTCACGAACATGAAAATCATCCTCGACGAAGAAAACCGGACCCTTACCCGTCAGGACGAAAACGGTTCTGAAACGCTGCCGCTGTATTCGGACGCAGCGCTTAATGCGTTGATGCCGCTCTATACGCGCATCGGCTGGAACCAGAAATACTCGTACCGGTTTTCCTGGTTCGGACGACCGATCATCCAGCTTCCTGAGGACATGTTGCGCATCCAGGAAGTCATTTATGACGTCAAACCCGATCTGGTCATTGAAACCGGCGTGGCCCATGGCGGCTCCCTGATTTATTACGCCACGCTGCTCGAAGCGATTGGAAAAGGTCAGGTGCTTGGAATAGACATTCTCATTCGCCCACCCAACCGCCGGGCGATCGAGAGCCACGCACTATCCAAGCGGATTGACCTGATCGAAGGCAGCTCGACGGCTCCCGACATCGTCGAGAAGGTCAAGGCCTATGCGAAAGACCATGAAAAGATCCTGATTATCCTGGATTCAAACCATAGCTACGCCCATGTCATGGACGAGCTTGAAGCCTATGCAGATCTTGTAAGCCCTGGCTCTTACATCGTCGCGACCGATGGCATCATGCGTGATCTCACGGACGTACCGAATGGCGATCCGTCCTGGACAAAGGACAATCCCTCCAACGCAGCAGAAGATTTCGCGGCGGCCCACCCGGAATTCACGATCGAAGCACCGGTACCAGCCTTCAACGAATCCACGATTGCCGAGGCCCCAACCTATTGGCCGAGCGCGTGGCTGAGGCGGCGGACTGACTAAAGCATGTCCGATAGATCCTGCCCGGTTTGCCACAGCCCGTCCAACAGCCGCATACTCGATCGCTCGACCAGTCCCGCGCTGCAGAATGCAGTCTATGCAGATGCTGAAACGGCACGACAGAGCGGCATTTGTCCGCTTGAAATCCGGGCTTGCGATCGCTGCGGTTTTGTCTGGAACGCAGCGTTTAATCCGGAATTGATCGACTACGCGGACAACTACGACAATGCGCAGGGTTACTCGGACGTCTTCAAATCGCATCTGCGCGATCGCATAGACCGGATTGTCTCAAGCGCACCTGCGGGAAAACTGGAAATCCTTGAAGTCGGATGCGGCCAGGGCGACTTCCTCGCCGATCTTACTGCAGCCTTCGGACAGGACCGGATTACGCGCGCCGTTGGTTTCGATCCGGCTTGTCGCGATGACAAACGATCCGACAAGATCGAAATCTTCAAGGAGTACTTTAACGCCGACACCGCGCAGAAGAACCGGATTTCTCCGGACATCATTGTCAGCCGGCATACGATCGAGCATGTGCCGGACCCGGTTAAGTTCCTGAAAGACATCCGGCGCGCCCTGCCGGAAGGCAATACTGCAAAGATCTATCTGGAGACACCGACGAACGACTGGATCATTCGTAACGGCGTCATGCATGACTTTTTCTACGAGCATTGCTCGCTTTTCACGCTCGGCTCGATCGCGATCGCTTTCGAGCAAGCCGGTTTCGTGCCCGAAGTCACCTCAACCTGTTTTGACGGCCAGTATCTGTGGGCGGAGGGGCAGTCGGCAGAGCCGTTAAACCGTTCGGGTTTTCGCGCCTTGGAAACCAACTATGTAAAGATCTGGACCGAGCGGGCTTCAAAATATCGAGCTGACGGGCCTATCTACATCTGGGGTGCAGGCGCCAAGGGCGTTACGTTCGCGACAATCATCGATCC
Source organism: uncultured Roseibium sp. (assembly GCF_963675095.2). Lineage (GTDB taxonomy): Bacteria > Pseudomonadota > Alphaproteobacteria > Rhizobiales > Stappiaceae > Roseibium. The sequence continues at coordinate 155,941 of NZ_CAXXSJ010000069.1, forward strand.
GGAAAAGATACTTTTTTCCGGCCTTGTCGACATCAACCCTGCAAAACAGGGGCACTTTATCGGCGGCACCGGTCACCCTGTCGTTTCAGTCGACGACCTCGTCAATGTTCAGCCGTCAGCGGTTTTCGTGATGAACCCCAATTACGAAACCGAAATCCGGACGTCGCTGGACGAACGGGGCCTGACACCGGATATCATCCTCGTTCACTAGGCACGTTCGCTATCGGTGCGGGACCATGGTTTCCCACTGATCAGAGCGACGCCCGCCACCAGTCCAGCGTTTCCTGAACCCTTTGCTCAAATGTCGCAGCCGGGCGGAACCCAACTTCCTGCTCGAGACGAGTGATGTCTGCGACGATGCGCTGGGGTTCGCCCGGCCGATCCGGGAGAGCTCCAAGCTTGATCAGTTCTGGATTTCCAGACGCTCTTCCGAAAGCTTCCGCAAACTGTGCAATGGTTACGGCTTGCCCTGAACCAATATTGACGGGACCTTCTGCCTTGGACAACGCCAGTTCGGCGATCGCAGCTCCGGCATCGATGGTGCTCAGGAAATCGCGAACTTGTCTGCCGGAAGAGCATCGCGCTTCCTGTCCTGAAGTGAGCGCTCGACAGATCGATCCACCCAGGCGGCCAGGATCCTCGAATGGCCCGAACAGGAAAAAGAGCCGCGCCCAGGCAAACGATACGCCGATCTGACTGCAGTAACTTTCGCACACCCGACGTGTTGCATCCTTCGCCACGCCATACAGCATCGATGGCGCCGCTGCAGTCATCGTTTCCTTGAATTTTTCATGGTCGGCCGCCAGATCGTATTCCGCGCAGGTTCCAGCGAATATCGCGCGCTTTCCACCTCGTGCCGCGAAAGCGAGCAACAACCTGAGCGAGGCCCCGACCCAGGTCAAATTCTCGGCCGCGGTCCAGAACTGGCCGTGCCGCGTAACCCACGCCAGATGGATAAGGACATCAGGTTTCGCCTGTTCAACCAACCGGTCCATATCGCCCTCGAGAAGATCCATGCTGATCCACTCGTCACAGGATATCTCCTGTTTTCGATCCCGGCCGACGCCAGTGACGTGATGCCCCTGGGCAGCAAGATGTTCCGACACCTGACGCCCCAGGAAGCCTGAAGCACCGGTCAAAAGGATTCGTATAGGTTCAGCCATACTCCTGAAGTCCTTCGTTCTATTGGCACGGGCGGGAATGCGGGAAAAGCAAAGGCAAATCATTGTTCCACGCGCCCGATTCGCCTTACCGGAAAACTACAGTAAAAAGGCTGCCCCATCAGCTGCAGAGCCTATGGATCAAAAATACCTTTGTTTTGCAGTCCGCATCAAACAGCAGATCAGAGACGAGTGGTGAAACCGACGTTTGGAAAGAAATAAAAACTTTAAAAAAAGGCGTTCTCTATAAGAATTTCCAACAATAAGTATTCTGACCATTTCTGTCCGACGACTTCAGAATTAAAAGCTCGACACTCATTTGAAAGCGACCTAAATTCCGGCCGTTTCCTTTGGATTGGACCGGATTACACATGCAAGCGGTGATACTTGCCGGGGGGCTCGGAACGCGAATTTCCGAGGAAAGCCATCTTCGCCCCAAACCCATGATCGAGATCGGCGGCAAGCCCATTCTTTGGCATATCATGAAGATCTATGCTGCAAACGGCATTCATGACTTCATTATCTGCCTCGGCTACCGGGGCTATATGATCAAGGAATATTTCGCCAACTACGTCCTGCATGCCTCCGATGTGACGATTGACGCGCGAAGCGGCGAAATCATTTATCACCAGACGACCGCCGAGCCCTGGCGGGTCACGCTGGTCGACACCGGCGAGAGCAGCATGACCGGAGGACGGGTCCGGGCGGTCCGGAACTACCTGACCCCCGACGAGCCCTTCTGCCTGACCTATGGCGACGGTGTCGCGGATATCGACATTGCCGGTGAAATCGCCTTTCACAAAGAACACGACAAGTTGGCGACCCTAACCAGCGTCGTTCCGCCGGGACGATACGGCGCCCTTGAAATGACCGGTAACCGGGTCGACTGCTTCACGGAGAAGCCCCCCGGAGACAACGGGCGCATCAACGGCGGCTTCTTTGTTCTGGATTACAAGGTGCTCGACTATATCGAAGGGCCGCAGACGGCATTTGAATCGGAACCGTTGAGCAATCTGGCCGAAAACGGTGAATTGATGGCCTGGCGCCATGACGGGTTCTGGCATCCGATGGACACCCTGAGGGACAAGAACCATCTGGAAAACCTTTGGCAGTCCGGCAAGGCTCCGTGGAAGGTCTGGTAGACCGTGGTGGTTTCAAGTTCGAATTTCTGGTCCGGAAAACGGGTTCTGCTGACCGGCCACACCGGCTTCAAAGGCGCTTGGGCGACTTTGATGCTCACGGCCCTCGGCGCCCATGTAACCGGCTTCGCGCTGCCGGCCGAAGATGAAGAGAACCTGTTCGACCTTGCCGACTGTGCGAGCGGTATCGAGTCCCACATCGGAGATCTGCGCGATCCGTCCGCCGTATCGGCAGCGGTCCAAGCGACCAAGCCGGATGTTGTCCTTCATATGGCTGCACAGGCGCTTGTGCGCCGGTCTTACGCCGAACCGCTCTTCACCTGGCAAACGAACGTCGATGGCACTCTGAACCTGCTTGAGGCCTTGAAGCCGCTTCCGTCTCCGCCCGTGGTTCTTGTGGTGACCACGGACAAGGTCTACCGCAACGACGAAACGGGCCGGCCGTTCAAGGAAACCGATCCGCTCGGTGGCCATGACCCCTATTCGGCATCCAAGGCAGCATGCGAGATCCTGACGGAAAGCTGGCGGTTGAGCTTTGCGGAGCGCTCCGGCATCAAGGTCGCCACGGCACGCGCCGGTAACGTTATCGGCGGCGGCGACTTCTCCGAAGACCGTATCGTCCCGGACATCTGGCGGGCTGTCCGAGGCGGATACGAACTGGAGCTGCGCAATCCGGAGGCGACGCGCCCCTGGCAGCACGTGCTCGACTGTTTGTTCGGCTATCTCCTCTATATCGAAGCGCTCGCCCAAAATCCGGACGTTCCACCCGCGCTGAATTTCGGACCGGCGGGCGGCCATCCGCCGACAGTGCGGGACATAGCGGAACGTATCCTCAACGCCGTGTCGTCCTCCAGCCGCTGGGCCATGTCCGGCAATCCGGGGCCTCGTGAGATGCTGAAACTGAGCCTCGATACACATCTGGCCCGAACATCTATAGGCTGGGCGGACTATTTGACGGAAGAACGGCTTGTTGACTGGACGGCCGAGTGGTACCGGGCTTATGCGGAAGGGGCGGATATGCGTGCGTTCACGCTCGAACAGATCAACACATTCTTGACCATCGCAAGCCGGAACCAATGACCAAAGCTTCCCCTGACTGCCGCTTCTGCGGCGAGGCGCTCGACACGATCTTCGCGGACCTCGGCACCACGCCTCTTTCGAACGCCTATGTCACCGCTGAGGACATTGCGGAGAACCGCGATACAGCCTACCCGCTTGTCGTGCGTGTCTGTTCGCATTGCCTTCTCGTTCAGGCGGATGAAGTTGTCGCCCATTCCGATATCTTCGATCGGAACTACACTTATTTCTCCTCCTATTCCGACAGCTGGGTTGCGCACGCCAAACGCTATGCGGAGGACATGGAACAACGCTTTGCTCTCGGGCCGGAAAGCCTGGTGGTCGAGGTCGCGAGTAACGACGGTTATCTCCTGCAGCACTTCAAGGCTGCCGGCATTCCCGTCCTCGGTGTCGAACCGACCGCAGGAACCGCCGAGGCAGCGATTGCCAAAGGCATCGACACCCGGATCGACTATTTCAATGAGGCAACCGGGAAACAGCTTGCAGCAGAGGGGCGCGTTGCCGACCTGACCGCGGCCAACAATGTGCTTGCCCATGTGCCTGACATTCTGGATTTCGTTCGCGGCTTTACGGAAATTCTCGCACCCGACGGCGTCGCGACCTTCGAATTCCCGCATATTCTGAACCTGATCAGGCTGAACCAGTTCGATACCATCTACCACGAACATTACTCGTACCTGAGCCTATTCACAGTAGAACGCGTCTTCGCGAAGGCGGGGCTGCGCGTCTTCGATATCGAAAAACTGCCTACCCATGGCGGTTCCCTTCGGATCTTCGCCTGTCTTGAAACTGCAAAGCATCAACCGACTGCCGCCGTGGCCGACATGCGTGCCGAAGAAAAGGCGGCTCAACTCGACCGGTTGGAGGGCTACACCGGCTTCCAGGAGCAGATCCGCAAGGCCTGCGTGGATTTCCGGACATTCCTTGCAAGGGCCCGCGCGGAAGGCAAGACGGTTGCTGCCTATGGGGCCGCGGCAAAGGGCAATACGTTTTTCAATGTCTGCGGGATTACCGCCGATGATATTCCGCTGATCGCCGACCGCAGCCACGCCAAGCAGGGCAAGTTCCTGCCCGGCAGCCACATTCCGATTGTTGCGCCGGAAGATCTTGTTGCCGCCAAACCGGACTACGTCATGATCGTTGCCTGGAACCTCGCGGAGGAAATCCGAAGCCAACTTGCTGATCTGGAACGAGGCGGCACGAAATTCGTGGTCGCAATACCGGAAACCCGAGTGCTGTGATGCTTTCGTTTCACGAAACGCATCTGAAGGATGTCATCCTCGTGGAAACCGAGGGCCACCGCGATGAACGCGGCAGTTTCGTCCGGCTTTATTGTCCGGAAAGCTTTTCAAAGGCAGGCATCGACTTCGTATCGACTCAGATCAACCTGTCGACCAATCACAAACGCCATACCCTGCGCGGCATGCATTGGCAGGACCCGCCCCATGCGGAAGCCAAACTGGTCCGTGTGATGACCGGGGAAATCTATGATGTCGTTGCCGATATCAGGCCCGATAGCCCGACTTATGGCCGTTGGCAGGCGTTCGAACTTTCCGCCGATAACCAGCGCGCCCTGTTCATACCAGAGGGCTGTGCGCACGGCTTCCTGACACTGCAGGACGAGACGAACGTTCTTTACCAGATGGGTAGGACTTATGTGCCGGGCCATGCACGCGGTTTCCGCTACGATGATCCTGCGTTCGCGATTACCTGGCCTGCCGTCCCCGCGTATATCTCCGAGGCTGATCTCACCTGGGCTTCATATTCGTTGTGAAGCCGCCATTTGAGCCCCCCCCCGTTAGGCCAATTTTTCGGTCGACGAAGAGCCATGAGAAAAACTGACTGACAGCCCGGTTTTCTTCAACGTCCGACCAGGCTTTTGAGTTTTCCACGCACATGGCGCCGAAGGCGATAGCGGGTTTTCCAGCCTGAATCCTTCCAGAACATCTTGAACAGCCGTCTCCGCGTACGCAAAGGCAGGGGCGGCATCTTCTTCAAGACGCGATAACACCCAATCGTGTAGTCCCATCGCTGGCGGAATTTTTCAAACAGGGACTTTGCCGTATAGACCTTCTCGGAGGCCGAACCTTCAAAGAAAATATATTTCGGACCTTCAACCCACACGACTTGGCCACGAATGACAAATTCGGCGACGGTGTAGGAAGCGACACACCACGGGCTGCGCAACTTTGGCAATCGCTCTTTCAGGATCTCGGGTGCCCCATTCGAACGATAGATTCCGTAGAACCATTCAGCCGGAAACCAAAGGCCCTTTAACTTGTCGCCGCTGGTGACATGTTCCCAGAAGGACAGAACCTCCGAAGCAGGATTGATAATCCGCTCTCCTTCCGGACTTACACGTTTGGTAGACCCTGTCGCCAGAAGCTTGCTCTTGTCTTCCTCCAGGGCATTCAACAATTTCGACAGATAGTCCGGGGTCGATAAATCATCACAAGCGCGAAGGCAGAAATACTCGCCACGGTGACTTCCTATTTCAATCGCCTTCAGAAAGTTATCTATGACTTTCAGATGTTCTTCGTTCTGGACAACTTCAAACCGATCGTCTCTGCTGCAAAATTCCTCGGCGATTTCCAGACTTCTGTCCGTCGATCTGTTCTCAACAATAATTGCCCGAAAATCTCTATAATCCTGCGCAGCGATACACTCGAGGCTTTTCAGCATCGTTTTCTCGCCGTTGTATATGGGAAACACAACGACCAGCTTATCTTTCTTCATCTGTCACTCCCCGACAAAGATTGTGGCCGCGGCGCTTTTCTCAAAGACTATTTCTACAAACAGCCAATTTTTCATGCATTTCATCGAACTGCCACATCGGGTTGGTGAGAAGACGACACGTTACTGGCGGCTTGCCGCTGCCAAGTCAATAAGCCCCTTGCCGTGCGACGCCGGGTCGATGCCAGTCGAGAGACATGGGGGACACCTCGCGCGGAACGGGGCCCCGATCAACTGCAGTGTTCTCCATGCCGGGGCTGAGTTTTCCGCCCAAGATCGTTATCTCGGGGTGACGCCCCGTTCTATTCTCCGAAATATTCAGGATAGATTTCATGATATCGCCGACGGAGGCCGGGCGTTCCGTGGGTTCGGATCCCTTCCTCTCCGCCATCTGCCACTGTGTCCGACCCGGTTCTACAGGCAGCGCCTGGGCGCGGGGAGTCTCGTTTCAAAAATAATCCGGATTACGCGCGACGATCTGATCGACCGTTTCAAGGGTGCCGGACAGGTGCGAGCGGACGGCCTCGTCGGTCGCCTGGACATTGCCGCTCTCGATCGCATCCAGAATCAGCCGGTGATAGTGCAGGATGTTGGCGGCCTTTCCCGGATCGGGGAGATTGAGATTGCGCAGACGGTCGATATGGCCCGACCTGGAGGCGACCAGTTGCCAGAGATTGGCAATACCGACTGCCTGGAACAGGGACAGATGGAACCGCTTGTCGAGCATCGAGAACAGGCCGAGATCACCATCGGAAAGCGCGGTCTCCTGTAAATGCAGGATCTTCCGGGCCTGATCGATGGCCTTCGGGTCTCCCGATTTCGCAAGGCGTCTGCACACCTCGAGTTCCAGGGAGAGGCGCAGGGTCTGGGTTTCTCGGGCGTGCTCGACGTCGATCTTTGAAACTTCCGTCTTCGACTGCGGATAGATGGTCAGAAGACCCTCCTCCTCGAGCTTCATCATTGCGTCGCGGACGGGCGTCTGGCTGACGCCGTAGTGGGTGGCGATGTCACTGCGCGACAGGTTCTGGCCGGGTGCCAGTTCGAGCGAAACAATCCGTGCCCTGAGCGAATCCTGGATCTGCTGGCTCACGGAAATGCGCTTTATCCGCTCTCCCTGGCCATTCTCCACGGCGTTGCCGAGATCATTCAGCAAGTGAACCGACTCGAAATTCATCGCGATGTTTCCCGTACCTTCCGTCGAACGTTTTCATAAAACCATATAACAGACTTGCAAATGATACACTAATATATTAGTGCATTAGCTGTTCGGGAGGAGGAGTTCCCGCGCTTTTCGTCAGGAGGAAATCATGAAATCAACCTTCGCCGCGCTTCTCGCGGTCTCCGTTTCCGCGCTCGCCTGCAGTGCGAATGCCGAAACGCTGAACATTCAGACGTCGTTCAACGCGGGTGATTTTTCGACCCAGTATCTGACCGAGAACTGGCTGCCGAAAATCAAGGACATGACGGATGGACGTATCGAGATCGTGCTGACGCCGAACGGGTCCGTCGTCCCGGCCAAGGAAACGCCCGATGCGGTTGCCGCCGGCGTTCTGGACGGCGATTTCACCTCGGTAAATTACTTCTCCGGCCGTGAACCGGCCTTTGCCATCATGGGCGACCTGATTTCCGGTTACGACACGCCGCAGCAGATGATCGGTTTCTGTAAGGACGGCGGCGGCGAAGCCATCATGCAGAAGGCGGCCGACTCGATCACGGACGGCGAAGTCCACGTCATCGCTTGCGGCCCCTACTCCCGCGAAGCGTTGCCGGCGCGCGTGCCGGTCCGTACGTTCGAGGACCTCGCCGGCAAGAAAATCCGCTCGCCGGAAGGCCTGGCGGCGGCGGTCTTCCAGGCTGCCGGCGCGTCTCCGGTTTCCATTCCGTTTTCCGAGGTCTTCGGTGCTCTGGAAAAGGGGATTGTGGATGCCGCCGATGCCTCGGCCTATGTGAATAACGACGCGACCGGCCTGCACGACGTTGCGCCCTACCCGCTCTATCCGGGCATCCACTCCATGCCATCCATGCAGTTCACCATCAACACGGGAAAGTGGAACGCACTGTCAGAGGCCGATCAAAAGGCGCTTCGCGACTGGTGGTATGAGGCCATGTTCGCGATGGCTGCCGAAGTCAACAGGAAGGACGCTGAACTGGCCGCCCGGGACGATGCCAGCGAAAAGATCGAGGTGATCAACTGGGACCAGGCAGACCGGAACAAGCTGCGCGAGGTTGCCCGCAAGCAGTGGGAGGTCTTCGCCGAAAAATCGGCGCTGGCGCAGGAAGCACTTGATGCCAACATCTCCTACATGACCGAAATCGGTCTCTTCAAGAAATAGGTCTAGAGCAATTTGCGCGCCTGCTTGCTCTCTGTGGGAGCAGTGCGCGCAGATCTGCCCGATGCCACCGGAGAGACCTTATGAAACGCCTACTCGCCCGCTATGCCAGCATCATGAGCCGCGTTAGCGTGTTCATCGGCCATGGCTGTTCCGTTCTTCTTTTTGCCTGCGTGATCGTCTCCGCAATGGAAGTCGTCATGCGGTATGGTTTCGACCGGCCGACGGTCTGGTCCACCGAGCTCGCCATGACGCTTTGCGCCTCCGCCTGGGTGCTGGCGGTCGGTTATGTCACCGAACGCAACCGGCATATTTCAATCACCATGATCGAGGGCCTCGTCAGCCCCCGGGTCTGGCGGATCCTGCGCCTCGTCCAGATGCTCGTTGCGACCGGCGCCCTCATCGTCCTCACCATGGCGTTGTGGTCGCCGGCCCTGAAGGTGCTCAAGCGGACCGAATATTCCGGGACCGCGTTGAATTCCATACAGCCCACTTATCTCAAGGTCGTGCTGGTCGTCGGCTGCATCCTCTACATTCTCCAGCTTTCCGCCAACATCATCAAATGGGCGCTGGGCACCGAAGGGGAGACCGCCGGTGGGCATTGAAGTCATTACTCTTCTGATTGTCGCGGCCCTTCTTGCGCTGATGGCGCTGGGTGTCCCGCTCGGGGTCACGACGCTCACCGTCTCTCTCGGCACCGCGATCCTCTATTTCGGCGAACGGGCCGGCTTCTTCATCGTCGCGGCAAACGTGGGGGAAGTGCTCCACAAATACGAGCTCATCGCCGTTCCCTTCTTCGTCTTCATGGCCAACGTTCTGGAACGGTCGGGGATCGCGAAATCCCTGTTCGATTCCATGGCGATCATGGGCGGACGCTTCCGCGGGTCCGTCGCCGTACAGACCTGTATCGTGGCCGTGGTTCTGGCCGCCATGTCGGGGATCATGGGCGGAGAGATCGTGATGCTCGGCCTCATCGCGCTGCCGCAGATGCTGCGCCTCGGTTACGACCGCAAACTTTCCATCGGCATCATCTGCGCAGCCGGAGCGCTTGCGACCCTGATCCCGCCATCGGTCGTGCTCATCATCTACGGGCTTGCCGCCCAGGTCTCCATCACCAAGTTGTTCGCCGCTTCCGCCGTGCCGGGGCTGATCCTGGCAGGCCTCTTCATCACCTATATCCTGATCCGGGTCCGGCTGAACCCGGCCATGGCCCCGATCTACGATATTCCGGAAACCGGCCTGCCCTTTTTTCAACGGCTGAGACATCTCAAGGGGGTGATCCTTCCGGGCATTCTGATCGGTGCGGTTCTGGGCGTGATCTATTCCGGTATCGCAACCGTGACAGAGGCCGCGGCCGTCGGGGCCGTCGGCGCGTTGTTCGTTGCCGCCGTGCGCAAGGAACTTTCCTGGACCATGGCGCGCGATGCCATGCGCCAGACAGCGCTGACGGTCGGGTCCATCATCTGGCTGGTGCTGGGTGCCGTTTCCCTCATCGGGATCTATAACCGGATCGGCGGCGGCGAGTTTTTGCGCGGCATGCTTACGTCGCTGGATATCGCCCCGATCATGGTGATCGTCGTGATGATGCTGATCGTCATGGTGCTGGGCACCTTCCTGGAATGGATCGCAATCATCTTCATCACCGTGCCGATCTTCGCGCCCGTTGTGGTCGATCTCGGCTTCGATCCTGTCTGGTTCGGCGTGCTCTTCGCCATGAACATCCAGATCTATTACCTGTCGCCGCCTTTCGGTCCCGCGTGCTTCTTTCTGAAGTCGGTGGCTCCGAAAGACATCCAGCTCCAGGAGATCTTCGGCGCGGTGCTGCCGTTCATCGGCCTGCAGGCAATCGGCCTGTTCCTGGTCCTGCTCTTCCCGGACCTGGCTCTCTGGCTGCCGAACATGCTGAATTGAGGAGAATGCGATGCCTATCACGGATCAGGATCTCACCCGTCAGGACGAGGACATCTCCCCGCAGGAGTTCCAGGCCGAAGAAGCCCGGGAGGCCGACTTCGGCAACTGGCCGGAGCTTGCCGGACTGGTTTTCACCGCCTTCGTCATTTGGCTGACTTTCGCCTTCACCGGATAAGAACAATGTCGCACAAAGCCCCAAAAGATCTCCGTTCCGCGCGCTGGTTCGCCCCGGATGACCTGCGCAGTTTCGGTCACCGGTCGCGCATGATGCAGCTCGGCTATTCCGAAGACGACTTCAGGGACAAGCCGATCATCGGCGTCCTGAACACCTGGTCGGAACTCAACACCTGCCATTCGCATTTCAAGGAGCGGGTGCAAGACGTGAAACGGGGCGTGACCCAGGCCGGCGGCTTCGCCGTCGAAATGCCGTCGCTTTCCGTAGACGAGAGCTTCACCAAGCCCACGTCGATGCTCTACCGAAACATGCTCGCCATGGAGACGGAGGAGATGATCCGCTCGCATCCGCTCGACGGTGTCGTGCTGATGGGCGGCTGCGACAAGACCACACCGGGCCTCGTCATGGGCGCCCTGTCTGCCGGCGTTCCGATGATCTACCTGCCGGCGGGGCCCATGCTGCGCGGAAATTACGCCGGCAGAATTCTCGGTTCGGGCTCGGATGCCTGGAAATACTGGGACGAACGCCGCGCGGGCAATATCACCGACGAGGAGTGGCTCGGCATCCAGGGCGGCATCGCGCGCTCCGCCGGCACCTGCATGACCATGGGTACGGCCTCCACCATGACCGCCATCGCCGACGCCATGGGCCTGACCCTGCCCGGTGCATCCTCCATCCCGGCGGTCGATTCCGGCCACCAGCGCATGGGCGCCGATTGCGGGCGGCGTATCGTGGAGATGGTCTGGGAGGACCTGACTCCGGACCAGATCGTCACCGAGGCCGCCTGCCGCAACGCGGCCGTGGTCGCCATGGCGACCGGCTGTTCCACCAACGCCGTCGTCCACCTGATCGCCATGTCCCGGCGTGCCGGTATCGACCTCGCCCTCGACGATCTGGACGCGCTCGGACGCACCACACCGCTCATCGCCAATGTCCGCCCCGCCGGCAAGGACTACCTGATGGAGGATTTCTTTTACGCCGGGGGCCTGCGCGCGCTGATGAAGCAGATCGAGGACCGACTGGACCTCGGTGCGCTGACCGTCACGGGGAAGACACTGGGCGAAAACCTCGAAGGCGCGGAGGTCTATAACGACGACGTCATCCGACCGTTGTCCAATCCGGTCTACCGGGAAGGATCGCTTGCGGTGCTGCGCGGCAACCTGTGTCCGGACGGTGCGATCATCAAGCCCGCGGCCTGCGATCCGAAGTTCCACTTCCACGAAGGGCCAGCGCTCGTTTTTCGACAGCTATCCCGAAATGAAGGCGGCAATCGATGACGAGACCCTGGAGGTCACGCCGGACCATGTGCTGGTGCTGCGCAATGCCGGCCCTCAAGGCGGACCCGGATTTCCCCGAATGGGGCATGCTGCCGATCCCCAAAGCGCTGATCAAACAGGGGTATCGCGACATGCTGCGGATTTCCGATGCCCGAATGTCCGGCACGTCCTACGGCGCCTGCGTGCTCCATGTGGCCCCGGAAAGCTATATCGGCGGTCCGCTTGCCCTCCTGAAGACCGGCGACACGGTGCGCCTCGACCTCGCCAACCGGCGTCTCGACATGCTGCTCGGCGAAGAAGAACTGGTCGCACGCCGCAAGGCCTGGGTTTCCCCGAAACCCCGTTACGAGCGCGGCTACGGCTATCTGTACCAGCGCCATGTCACTCAGGCGGACAAAGGCTGCGACTTCGACTTCCTGCAATCGGACTTCGGCCGAACGGCCGGCGAACCGGACATTTTCTGAAGTTCCCTCTCAAAGGACTCCACCATGAGCGACTACATTCTTTCCGGTGAAACCCGGGCCCGACTGATGAGGATATCGACAGCTTCGCTTGCGACCCGCGCTTTTCAAGCGGGGGCTTGCGCAACCAGTTCGTACAGGGCGTCGGTCCCGTCTCGCGAAAGCCCCACAACATGGTCGGCCAGGCCTTCACGCTTCGCTATATTCCCGCCCGCGAGGACCGGAATGAAATCACGGTCTTCCGGAACGAGGATCACCCGCAGCGGGTCGCGATCGAGCAGTGTCCGGGAGGTCATGTTCTGGTGATGGACAGCCGAAAGGACGCACGTGCCGCCTCGGCCGGTTCGATCCTGATCACGCGCATGCAGGTCAGGGGGCTGTGCCGGTGTCGTCACCGACGGGGGCTTTCGCGACGCGGACGGCATCGCTGCCCTCGACATGCCCGCCTATCACGCCCGTCCCTCCGCCCCAACCAACCTGACCCTGCACGAGGCGATCGACATCAATGTCCCGATCGGTTGCGGCGACGCGGCCGTGTTTCCCGGCGATGTCGTGGTGGGTGACGGCGACGGCGTCATCGTGATCCCGGCGCACCTCGCCGATGAAATCGCAGAAGAATGCGCCGGCATGGAGGACTTCGAGGCCTTCGTGCTCGAAAGCGTGCAGGCCGGACACACGATCATCGGGCTCTATCCGCCGACGCGGGCAGAAACGCAGGAACGTTTCAAGGCGTGGCAGGAAGATCGCAAGAACCGATGATCGCACCGGGGCGACAGATCAGATCTAAGCCTACCCTGTCGCCTCGTCGAAATATTCCGGATGAGCATTCATGATTTCGCCAACGGAGGCCAGGGTGCCAGAGAGATGCGCCCTTACCTGCGCCTCCACATCGTCGAGCCTGCCGCCCGATATGGCCTCCAGAATACCTTCATGGGCCTTGAGCACATTGGTCATCTTGCCGGGATCGGGCAGATTGAGGCGTCGCAGCCGGTCGATGTGGCCCGAGCGGCCCGAAATCAGGTGCCACAAGGCCGGAACGCCCGCCGCCTGGAATAGCGAGAGATGAAACAGCCGGTCGAGAGCTGTGAATTCGGGGATATCCCGGTCCTCGCCCGCCATCTTCTGCATCCTGAGGATCCTGTAAGACGGCAATAAAGCGTCCGGATTTCCGGCCGCAGCGAGCGACTTCGCGACTTCCAGTTCGACGCCGAGACGCAGGAATTGGGTTTCGCGTGCATGCTCGACGTCGATCTTCGTTACCAGGGTCTTGGATTGCGGATAGGAGATGACGAGACCCTCCTTCTCCAGCTCCTGTATGGCTTCGCGAACCGGTGACTGGCTGACGTCGTTTTCCTTGGCAATGGACGCGCGGGACAGGACGGTGTCCGGCGGGAGATCCAGGGATATGATCTGCTCCCGAAGCTTTGCATAAACCCGTCCGGCGGCCGAGCCGGGATGAACCGGTCCGGCGCGATCATGGGACGCTTTTACCAGAGCCTCGGTCAGGGAACTGACATTCATGAACTATCAACCTCGCAGAGCGGAATCATCGGGACCTACATTAGCTGGCCAGGAAGGAAAAGAGAAAGCGCGGGAAATGCCACGAGCAGCGCGAGAAACACCAGCAGTGCAGCGAAATAAGGAACCGAGGCCTTCGAAAATTCGCCGGTCTTGACCTTGAGAATCCCGCATACGGTGAACATGATGACGCCGACCGGCGGCGTCAGCCCGCCAATATTGATCAGGGTGACGATCAGGATCCCCATGTGTACCGGATTGTAACCGGCCTGAACCAGCACCGGCAGCACGATCGGGGTGACCAGCAGGATATTGGCAGCCCCTTCCAGGAACATGCCGCTCACCAGCAGAAGCAGCAGGACCAGGATCAGGATCGCAATCGGTTCGCTGGTAAGCGTGGTCACGAGTTCCGCAATCTGCTGCGGCCCCCTTTCGATGGTCACCGCATACCCGAGCACGGCCGCCATCATGATCAGGAGCATGACCATTCCCAGATCCGCTACCGTGCCCTTTGTCGCCTCGTATAGCTTCGCGAAGCTCAGCTCCCGGTAGACGAAGAAGCCAACGAACAGTGCATAGAAAACCAGAAACGCGCCGTGCCTCGGTCGCGGGTGAAAAAGCCGAACCGGAAGCCCACGATCAGGATGACCGGAAAGGCAAGCGCCCAGACACTTTCCCGGAAACCGGCCCAGAGCTGGCACAAGGTCGGCGGGGGTCGCGAGGTCTGGCGCGTAGCCGTTTTTCCTCGCGACGATCCAGGCCGTCACCATCAGGGTCAGTGTCAGCAGAATGCCGGGCACGATACCGGCCAGAAACAGCCGGCCGATCGACACTTCGTTGATGAAGCCGAACAGGATCAGACCGATGCTCGGCGGGATGGTGGCGGTGATGATCGAGCCGAAGGCAAGTACCGCCGCGGTGGCCGCCTTCGAATAGCCCCCCTTTTCGATCATGCTGGGTCCGAGCAGCCGCGCTTCCATGGACGCATCTGCGACAGCAGAACCCGATATTCCACCCATCATAAGACTGAGCGCAATGGAAACCTGGCCGAGGCCTCCCGCCAGCCAGCCGGTCAGGAGCCGTGCGAAATTGATCAGGCGGTCGGTGATGCCGGTGGAATTCATCAGATTGCCGGCGAATATGAAAAACGGCACCGCCAGCAGCGGAAAGCTTTGCGTGGCCGTTACCATCTTCTGGATGGCGACGGTCGGCGGGCATCGTGCCGGTCAGCACGAAAACCGGAAACGACGCCAAGGCCAGCGCGAAGGCCACCGGGATACCGCACAGCAGAAACAGGGCAAATAGGCCTGCAATGAGAAGCAACATCAGGAAACGGCCTTCTGGCGGATGCAGTGAACGAGCTTGACCAGCAATGTCCGGATCATCAGGGCAAACCCGACAACCATGCTGGCGTGGAAATAGGAGCCGGGCGTCTGCAGGGCGCCGTCCAGCCGGGGATGCATGAGGATCATGTTTTTCCAGGCGAACTTCATCAGATAGACAAGCAATGCGATCACCACGATCAGGTTGACGATCTCCATCACTTTCCGCCCGACAGGCCCGAGATTGTCGAGGATCAGGCCGATACCGAAATGGCGATCATCCTGCAGGGCAAGGTCGATCGCCAGAACGCAAAGCCAGAGAAACAGCAACTGCGCGATCTCAACCGACCAGATGATTGGAGACCCGGCGGCCCGGGCAACGGATGCCACGCCGACGAGGATCACGACGGCGGCGAGCAGGAGAGCGGCGCAGGCGAATTCGACCCGTCTCAACATGAGAAGTGTCCTTTATTATTCGTCTGCGCCTTGAGGATGAGAGACAATCCTAGCGACCGAGCACTTTGTTGACGATGGCCGCTTCGGTTTCCAGATTCAGCATGCCGTAGACACCGGCAACCGCTTCCTTGAACGGCGCCAGATCGACCTCGGATATGGTCACTCCGCTCTCGGCCACATCGGCGAGTGCCTGCTCGCCGAGTTCGATCGTGAGCTGCGACGCATAGCGACCGTTCTCGACCGCAAGGTCCCGCACGATCTTCTGGTTTTCCGGGGAGATTTGGTCCCACGCGTCGGCGGAAACCACCAGGGCGGTCACCAGCTGAATATGGCCGGTCTTGGTGACATGTTTGATCACCTCGTAGAGCTTCGCGCCCTTGATCGCCGTCGGCTGGGCCTCGGCCGCATCAATCGAGCCAAGTTGCAGAGCCGAATAGACCTCCCCCCAGGCGATCGGGGTCGGTTCGGCGCCCATGGCGCGGATGGTTTCGATCCAGATCGGCGCGCCGATCGTCCGCATGCGCACGCCCTTCAGGTCCGCCGGTGTCGATATCGGCTTCTGGGTCAGGGCATGTCGCGGGCCCTGATACCAGTTCGAGGCCAGCATCACGAGGCCGGATTTTTCTTTCAATTCATCGCCCCAGCCAAGGTACTCCGAGGAAAGGGCGAATTTGTCGGCCTGTTCATAGGTATCGAACAGGAACGGCGCGGACATGATCGCCAGAGACGGCACGAAGCTTGACAGGCGCGCCACGTCGGTCACCGTACCGACATTCGCCCCTGCCCGTGCCTGGTCGATCATTTCCGTCGTGTCGCCCAGTTGCGAATTGTGGAACACCTGCACCAGGACTTCGCCATTGGTCGCCTTTTCGACCTCTGTCTTGAACTTATCCAGCCCCTGCCCCATCGGATCATTCGGCGCAAGCACGGTGCCAATGCGAAGGGTCGTGGCGGCGAATGCGGGCATGCTCATGCTCAGGCCGGCTGCCAAGGCAACACAGACTCCGAGCGCTTTCATGGTTCGTTTCATAGGTTCCTCCCGTTAACAACAACCAATTTCATATACTAATATTTTAGTTGTTTTGATTTGCTAATTACGTTCGATCACGTCTGTCAATCTGTTTATTGTCAGATCTCGCAGGTCCGAATTCAGCTCATCCCGAGACCCGAACGCTCGGTTTTTCCACGTCGTTACAATGCGTTAGATGCAAGGCGGCGTATCACCGAGGGATGACCGGTTTCCGCACAGGCCGGAGACCGGCCGCTGCGAAAAATCCCGGCGGTTTCATCGTCACGGTATATTTGAGAAAGACAGGATCTGGAACGTGGACTTTCAGGCTCCTGCGGAGCCGACGGTCATGCCGCCGCAGACGTAGAGCACCTGTCCGGTGACAAAACCCGAGCGCACATCGAGCAGATAGCTGACCGCGTGGGCAACATCTTCTGGTTCGCCGACCCGACGAACCGGGACCGAATTGATGATGGCCCGGGTTCTTGGCGCACCGGGCGGATTGGCCTTGTCGAACAGTTCTGTGCGGATCGGGCCCGGCCCGACGACATTTGCCGTGATCCCGTATTCGCCCAGTTCCAGCGCCCAGGTCTTGGCCATGCCGATCAACCCGGCCTTGGTGGCGGAATAGGCGGTGCGCAGTTCCTTCCCAAGGGCCGCCCTTGAGGCCATGTTGACGATCCGGCCGAAGCCGGCCGCGCGCATGCCCGGGAGCAGCGCCTGGGTGCATTGCATGGCACAACGCAGGTTCAGCGCCACGACCTTGTCGAACTCCTCCAGCGTCTGTTCGCCGACGGACGCGGGCGCGACCAAGCCGACGTTGTTGACCAGACGGGTGATCGGTCCGCCTTCCAGCGCACGTTCGAGTGCATCCGCCGTCTCGGCCGGATCGGAAAGATCGGCCCGAATGCCGTCGCCGATGCGATCGATGACGACAGGCTCATAGCCGTCGCTCCGGCAGCGTTCGGCGCAGGCAGCCCCGATCCCGGCCACACCGCCGGTGATGAGAACACGCGCCGTCATACTGTTGCCACCGGCGTTACCGGCGACCCGACCGCACCGGGAAGCCGGAGCGGCGGTGCCGTCAGCAGAAAGCGGTTGCGCCCGTTTTCTCCAAGCCAGGCCGCCAACGGTGTCAGGTGCCAGAGTTCGCCGAGCGGAATGCCGTTCTTGAACAGGCAATGTTCGTGCAAGGGTAAAGTCGAACAGCAGTCCCGTTCGCATGGGCGCGCCGGATGGGCCTCGACCGCGTAATTGTCGGCAATTAGAGCAGCCAATCCGCTATCGGTGATCCAGTTGAGAAGCCTTCCGTCCCGGCCATCGAGGACGGCGCAGGAATTGTGCAGCCGTTCCGGATCCGGCGTCCTACCCATATCCAGCACCACCTGGGCGAAACCTGTATGCAGGCAGACCATGTCGCCCTCCTCGACGACGACTTTGTCCTGCTCGAGGATCAGCATCAGGATATCGTAGCCGACATGGGTATGTGCATCGCCAAGATGGGCGTGGAGGTCGATCATCACTGCCCTGCCCTGGATGCCATGCGCGGCCATGTTCTCGATCCCGAGGGCGCCGGCATGGGACGTGCTTTCCGGCCTCATGGCCGGGCCGATGCCGGCGTCATCGACCGAGCTCGGACCGACGATCTCCGTTCCGGCGCGAAAGCCGTTGTAGAAAACGTGCTCCAGTTCGCCGTCGCCGTCCACATCGAACTGGCCGCCGACATGGGCAAGCGCATCCCACTGGGTGGAATACTGCAGATGCAGGATTGCAAGGTCATCGCACAGGACATCGCTCGAGCCGCTGTCCGGGCCCAGGGTCGCGTTGAAATTCACCTGACCATCTCGCAGGGTCGGCCGCAGGATCGGTGGTTTCCGGCGCGGGTTCAGATCGCTGCCGCCTGGATAATCGAGCGGAAGCGACAGGCAGAAGGCGATGCCCTCCACGGCTTCGGCCAGTCCCTGACGCAGTTTTTCGCGTGTCACCAGGTTCAGGCGCCCCAATTGGTCGTCCGGGCCGAAATCCCCCCAATTGGACCCTTTCGGCCGGTGTTTCCAGCGCCGAGCGGTCATCGTCTGTTCCTCCCCATTTTCCTATCAGTTTATGCCCGCACCGCCGGTCTGCAAGTCCCGTTTCATCTGCCCCGAATAGGTTCGGTAATCGACTTCCAGAACGTAGCGATCGCTGTCGAGATAGGTCTTCTTCTGGTTCGCGCGATGGACATCGACTTCCCGTTTCCGGTCCGCCGGTCCGGGCAAGGACATTTGCCCGGAAAGCAGGCTGGCGATCCACTTTCCCTGGAGTTCCACCAGAGGAATGGTCGGGCCCACCGGCTGAACCAAGCCTGCGAAGATCAAGCCCGGATAGCGCAGGGACAGCATGCGCCGATAGAGGCACCCAGCCTCCTGCTTCGGATCGAACACATCGGTCGGCAGAAAGGGAAAGGTGATGTTGTAACCGGTGGCGTAGATGATGGCATCAAGGGCCTCTTCCGAGCCGTCAACGAACGCAACAGTCTTGCCCCGCAATTCCCGAACATTCGGCTTCACGCTGATGTAACCGTGGCCGATATAGGGGAGCAGTTCCTGGCTGAGGGTTGCGTGTTCCCGCCACATGGGATGTTTCGGGCGCGGCAGGCCGAACCTGCGCTGATCGCCGACACCGAGCGGGATCAGCCACGACATGATCCGCCGGGTCGTCTTGGTGGACAGCCGGAAACGCCGGGCGATGGCGCCGGACACCTGATCGATCGGTTTGCCCATCAGGTATTTCGGCATGACCCAGGCGCTGCGCCGCGTCGAGACGTAGACGTGCTTTGCCCGTCGCGCGATATCGACCGCGATATCAACTGCGGAATTGCCGATCCCGACCACCATCACGCGCTTGTCCGCGAAGGGATCGGCTGTGCGGTAGTGGTGCGCATGGCTTTCCGGGCCATCGAACTTTCCCGGAAAACCCGGCAGTTTCGGATCCGACAAGTGTCCGTTGGCAACAATCACTGTACCGTATTCCCGCTCCTCACCAGAGGCAAAACTAACGCGGAAGCGCTCGCCGATCGGCTCGACGGACATAATCTCCGTCTTGAACGTCACCAGATCCCGGAGGCCGAAACGATCGGCATATTTCTCCAGATGCTCCAGGAACTGTTCGTGGCTAGGAAAATCCGGAAGATCCGGATCCAGCGGGAAATCGGAATACCCAAGATTGGGGCGTGACGTATCGATGTGGAGCGAGGCATAGCAGGAGCTTTGGCCGTTGTCGTTTTCATAGCGCCATATGCCACCGATATCGGAGCCCTTCTCGAACACCTCGACAGCAAGCCCGACCTCCTTCAGTGCCTTAGCGACGGTCATTCCGGAAGACCCGGCGCCGATGATGCAGATATCCGCCTTGGAAACCGTCTGTTCTGTCTCAGCCAAATCAGTCATCCTTGTTGTGAAGATAATCGAGGATCAGCGCGTCCAGGTCAGCGTCGGGGCCCAGACCGAGACCGGCTGCACGGCGGGACACGAAACGGCGCGGCCAACCATCGACGATGGCCTGAACGCCCGGGTCCGGCTTGTAGGTGACACGGCCCAGGCCGCCGTGCCGCGCGGCAGCCTCGGTCAACTCGGCCACAGTGACAGACAAGGCGGGCAGATTGAGCGCGCGCTTGGGCGGCAACCGGTCAGACGACACATCATGAAGACGTAGCAGAGCACGTACCACCGCGCCGGCGGACACAATTGGGACCAAGGTCTCAGGCGACAGCAGGACGTCCACATCCATCCCTTTCAACGGCTCGCGAACAATCGCGGCCACCTGATCGGAGACCGCCGGCGCAGGCGCGCCGGGTCTTGTCAGCACGATCGGCAAGCGGAGGCTCCGTCCATCGATCCTCCCGAGCCGGGAATAATCGGCGATCAGCAATTCATTGATCGCCTTATGGGTTCCATAGGTCGTGGCCGGGACCGGATTGCAGTCGTCATCGACCTCCTCGGGCAACACTCCGCCGTGAATGGCGATGGAAGACGTGAAGATGACCGTCGGCCTGTTCTGCGCCAATTCCATGAGCGTGCGGAGCGCCTCGACATTGACCTTGTAGGCGAAGGACGGGTCCGTTTCCGCCTGCAGGGTGAGTAATGAGGCCATATGGAACAGGGTATCGAAGCCTTCGGCCGACAGGCTTTTGACGAAACCGCGATCAGACAGATCTCCCTGCCGAACTGAGACATCGATCTCCGTGGAGACTGAACAGGCTGCGGGATGAACATCCGCCAGGACGATCCTGCGGATCGGTTTGCCGCCGATATGCCCCTCCGCGATCAGCTCTTTCAACAGCCGGCGCCCGAGAAACCCAGCAGCTCCGGTGATAAGAACGCTGCTCATCTTTATTCCGTCCTCCCTCTTCCCTCCTGCACGCATGTTTCAGCCACGCCGTCAGGTTTACCCCTGTTGGCGCATGCGCGAACCGCGCGCCCTTCCCGTAACGGGCTGGACTTCACACCCAAAAAAACATACTACTTAGTAGGTTTTTTAGTATACACTTGTCATGACTGTCAATCGGGCTAATTGCCGGACAAGGCCCTTAACGCGAAGCGATCGATCGCCTATGAAAACGAATGTGCGATGTGGAGAAGACCGTGACAGACAAAGCGCAGAATGCGGACGCACTGGCGCCCGAGCCGATCAAGAAGGTGCGCAAGCGTGAGCTGAAGAAGGAGGAAATCATCTCCAGCGCGGCCAGTTGCTTCATGGAGCGCGGCTACCACGCCACAAGCATTGACGACGTGGCCCGGCGGCTCGGCAGCACCAAAGGCCGGATCTATCACTACTACGCGTCGAAGACCGACCTGTTCTTTGACGTCCACCGGGTCGGGATGACGTACCTGTTCGACGCCCTTCGCCCTGCCCTTTCCACAAAGGGGGATGGAGCGACGGTGTTACGGGTCATGTTGATGGCCCATGCGCAGGCCATGCTCGAATACCACACATTCGAAAACGTGGTTGCCCAGGGCGTCCAGCTCCACCGGTTCGAGGCGACTACGCCCGATCAGCGTGAGACACTACGCGAGCTCATTTCCAGTCGCGATACCTTCGAGAAGCATTTCAAAGAGGCGATCGCCGCAGGCATCAAAGACGGTACTTTGCGCAAAGTCGACGTCTCGGTGACTGCCAAGGTTCTGTTGGGAGGCCTGCAATGGTCGATCTTCTGGTATCGTCCGCGCGATAACGATACCGCAGCAACCCGCAAGCGTCTCGCCGGCAAAATGGTCGATCCACTGATGGAAGGTGTGGTTGCGACTCGTGCCTAACGGACGGACAGGCTGTCGGCCAACAGTTGTTCCGCCGCTCGGCTCAAATGACGTTCCTTGTGGCTCAGAAGCGTGAACGACCGAGCCGGCAGTTCGAAATTGACGCGGGCGAGCCCACCCGCCGCAATCCAGGGCGCGGCTACGACTGACGAAACAGCGCTCGCCACCCGGCTTGACCGGACCGCTGACAGCACGGCTTCGTTTGAGGGCAGTTCCATCACCACATCGAATGCGGATGGAGCAACGCCCAACCCTTCCATCGCGGCTTCAAAGGCCGAACGGGTGCCGGAACCGGGTTCGCGCAGGACCCAGGCCGTCTTATCGATGAGGTCCTGAGGGGTGACCAATCGGCTATCCGAGAGCGGATGCCCGGGGCTTGTGACGATCATCAGCGCATCATTGGCAATATGGCGTTTGCGCAGTAGCGGATTTTCAAGTTCTCCTTCTACATAACCGATGTCAGCGGCACCGGTTTCAACCGCCTTCGAGACCGTCTCGGTATTGCCGATGGCGAGCGAAAGCTCGATGCCGGGGTAGCGCGTATGGAACCCCATCAGAACACCCGGCAGCCAATAGCTGGCGATAGTCTGGCTAGCGGCAATGGCCAGCACCCCGCGCTGGAGCCCTCCGAGTTCGCCCAGGAAGCGTTCGGCGGACTGCATCCGCGTCAAGGTCGCCCGTGCCTCGTCCAGAAAGAGCCGCCCCTCGGCGGTGATTGCAAGACCGCGCCCGACCCGGTCAAAAAGCTGAACGCCGTAAAAATCCTCAAGCTTGCGAATTGCCGAACTGACAGCGGATGGCGTCAAATGAAGCGTCTCAGCCGCGCGGGTCAGATGTTCCCGCTCGGCGACGGCCACGAAAATTGTCAGTTGCTCGAAAGTCATAGAGATCCGCATTCCGTTCGAAATAATCGAACATACCATATGATATTATCTGATTTTTTCTTACGTTTAAAAGGAGCAGGCTGCCCCCTGTCAAATGCCATGGATGCACAACGATGCTCACAATTCCCAGAATGCACAGCCTCCGGGATACCGCCGCCATCAAGATCCTGCCCGGTTTTTCCCTGGCGATCCTGGTTTCGGCCGCCGCGTTTGCTGCGGAAGGGTTGGAACTCTGGCTCACCGGTGAGCGATATGTCGAGAATCTGGTCCTGGCTATTGTGATCGGGACTGCCGTCCGAACGTTCATCCCCCTCTGGGGAGGCCTAGAACAAGGAATAGCCTTTTCGGCAAAACGGGTCATGGAGGCGGCGATCGTCCTTCTCGGCGCCTCGATCAGTCTGCAGGCCCTTGAAGCAGCCGGTGGATCTCTTATCGCCGGAATAATGGGGCTGGTCGCCGTTGCGATCCTGACGAGTTATGCCGTCGGGCGCGTCTTCGGCCTCAATCGAAACCTCGCCATGCTTGTTGCCTGCGGCAATTCCATTTGCGGCAATTCCGCCGTGGCCGCGGTTGCGCCCGTTATCAAGGCAGAAAGCGATGAGGTTGCCACCGCCATTGCCTTTACCGCGGTCCTTGGAGTGGCTGTCGTTCTCGCGCTTCCTCTGGCCCTGAACGCCTTTTCGATGACAGCATCCCAATATGGCGTCCTTTCGGGACTGACCGTTTACGCTGTTCCCCAGGTTCTGGCGGCAGCCCAACCCGGCGGTCTCATCGCCATGCAGACCGGAACCCTGGTCAAACTGATCCGTGTCCTGATGCTCGGACCGGTGCTGCTGACGCTTGCGGCCAGCCGGGGGCGTGATGGAGAAACAACCGTCCGGCTGAGGCAGGTATTGCCGTGGTTCATCGTCGGCTTTGCGGCGATGATGGGTCTGCGCTCCGCCGGACTGATCCCGGAACAACTGGCCGCGCCGTTGGGGCACATGTCCAATGCCTTGACGGTCATCGCCATGGCGGCCCTTGGCCTCACGGTCGACATTCGGTCAGTCTTGCGCGCGGGAGGCCGCGTCATCCTCACCGCAAGCCTTTCGATCATCCTGCTCATCGCCACAAGCCTTGGCCTGATCGCCATGCTTCATATTGCATGATGCCTAGATGAAGGTCCGATAGTGCCAAATGAAGCGCGGAGGAAACATTGCCTCAGCGCCTGAACAGAGGCGTTTCAGCAGGCCTGGGCCGTTTGCTGCAGCACATTATCATCCAGGTCCTTGACCAGATCGGCGATCGATGTCGTCTCAAGCGGCCCGAAGAACTGATCCAGTGCGACTTCAAGCACTTCCTTGAACTTGCAGCAATGGAAGATGCTGCAGGAACTCGGGTCGCTGAAACATTTCACCAGACAGAAATCCGTTTCGAACATACGGACCACTTCCGCCAGAAAAATCGTTTCCGGTGGCTTGTTAATCCAGATCCCGCCGCGCCGTCCGGGTATCGATGCGATCATCCCAGCTTTTCTGAGTTCCTGGACGGCTGCAACTACTTGTGATCGGTGACCGATATAGCGCTCTACCAAATCATCAATAGAGATCTTTTCCCCTTTCAGAAGGGACAGGTGGATCAGGATTTTGACAGCTATATCGGTGCGTTCAGTAAAACGCATTGTTATTATCCCAGCTCGTTAAAGTCGCCACAGAGCCCACCACTCAATTTTAAATTTATACATATAACTACCGAGTACATAAAATATCTTATCGATATAATCAGTAAAACCATATATTTCCCTTGTATGGTTAACAAGCGTGAGTCTTATTTAGCTAATTGAGATATAATTGATATATTTTTTTACTACACGCACACGATGTATACTAAATTTTATTATCTACTTGACGCAGGATTTACCCATGCTTTCCCCTGATCAGCATGAACTTCGCGAATATATCGATTTTATTGACTTGAACCGCCAAGATGTCATTGCAGCGAGGAAAGCCTGGGATATCATCCGCCCCAATATAAATGACGTACTTACCTACTTTTATAGTTCGCAAATAATGAAACAAACTGAAAGACAATTTCCGAAGTTCGATATTCCCACCTTGATCAGCAAGCAGATTACTCATTGGGATACGCTGTTTTCAGGCGGCCTTGACGAAGATTATGTAAATAGCATCAAGAGAATAGGTTCCGCTCATCGCCGCATTAATGTCTCACTGCCTTATTATGTAATTTCTTATGGAGTATTCCTGAATGAGTTTGAGCGAATTCTCAGATTTCACCATAAGAATCAGAGCGATATTGTAAATCTTATGTCCGGGTTGAGGAAATTCATCCTACTCGATCTGGCACTCGCCTGCTCAGCGGAGAGGCCCATATCCACGACCGAATAAATTTAAGCTGGCTAATATATTTTAGTTATCTACGATTCCTGTGGATATTTCGAATTTCATCGAAATTAGCCAATTCTCGCTTGGTTTTCGGAGCCCTGAACACCGGGTAAGAGCGTTCATGCAGTGAATCGATGGAAGAGCGCCTAGAACCCGATGCATACAGGTCGTCCTAATTCGCAGCCTGCGCGAGAATTTTCATGAACTGCCGCGCATCGGCTCGCAACGATTTCGTATGCCGTCCCAGATCCTCAGCGGAAGTCCGAACAATATCGGTCATGCTCGAAACTTGCTTTGAAGCGTCGGTGATACCCGCAATAGATCCGGTAACCGACCGGGTCCCGTTTGAGGCAGCCTGAACGCTCTTGCTGATTTCGCTCGTCGCCTCTTTCTGCTGCTCGACGGCCGCAGCAATAGAAGCGGAGATCTCGTTCATCCGTGCGATTGTCTGGTTCACACTTTCGATCGCGGTTGCCGACTGATCGGTTGCCCCCTGAATGTCCTGGATCTGATCGCCGATCTCCGACGTTGCCTTAGCAGTCTGACCGGCTAGATCCTTTACCTCGGCCGCGACGACGGCAAACCCCCGTCCGGCCTCACCCGCTCGGGCTGCCTCTATTGTGGCATTCAGCGCGAGCAGGTTGGTTTTCTCGGCGATATCATTGATCAGTCCGACGATCTCGCCAACCCGATTGACCGCCTGGGTCAGGGACGTCACGGTGTCGATCGCAACTGAACTCTGAGCAACAGCCGTATCGGAAATTTCGTAGGATTCGGTCACCTGGCGCCCGATTTCGGTGACGGAAGCAGCCAGTTCCTCTGTCGCAGCGGCAACCGTTTGCACATTGCCGGCGGCGTCCTGTGAACTGAGACTTACCGTATCGGCTTCCGCCCGTGTCCGCTCAGTGGCCCCTGTGAGCTGCACCGAGGCATCCGACAACCTGTCGGTCGCCGCCGTCAGTTCGTCGGTGGATGACACAATGGAGCGTTCAAAATCCGAACTGAGGCGCTCTATCGTCTCGCGGCGGTCACGTTTTCCAGCTTCGATATAGACGGAAAGCGCCAGATCCATATCGAGCATGGCCGCCTTGACGATGGCAGACCGAAGACGCTTGTTTTCTTCTCCGGCCTTCTTGTTGAAGCCTTGCCAGGCCTTGCTGCGCGCAATGGTGTCGCACAAACCGCAAATCAGGAAGCTGTAGGCGCCAATGTACCAGCGCGGCTCCAGACCCAGCTTGTTGTGGACTTCGCCGATTGCGGTGACGGAGCGCACATAGTCCTCATCGAACCGGCCTTTGAGAATTATGCCCCAATGCCGGGTCTGCGCAGCCTTCGCATGCTCAATATGCCCCGCGTCCCGAAAGAAGTTCTTCGTCTCCGGGAATTGGCCGACGTGCTCATAGAAACGATCAAGAATGCCCGGAATGACAGCGAGTACCCGCTCGCGGTTATCGGCAAGAGCCTCAAGAAGGTCTTCGCTCAAACCAATGAATTTAAGCCGCTTATCGTCGGTTGTATTCCGTTTTCCAGGCTTCAACATTTTTCCGCCCCACAAAGAATGCTCGATACGGGAGAAAAACTGAGTTCTCATACTTAAAAAGATATTTATCCATGTTATTTATAACAATAACAATACTTACATATGCAACTATTTCGTGCTTTAGGCAGACCTTCAAAACAGCTGAAAAAGAATCCGGATTTTTACATAGTCATTGAAATCTATAGTTGAATTTCAATCTTCTCCCTGTGCAAGCGAGCTCGATGTTCAGAATCGGGCCGATACGGGCGCAATTTTTATTTTCGAATTTTCTTTTATCCAAACGCTCCAGCGCCCCCTCAAAGCGGCACCTGCCTGGATGTTTTGTTGCCGATACCGTGCGGACGCAAGGCCATACCCTGATAATCAAGGCACCAGATGCGCCCCTTTCCTCAAGCCTCAACCCTGTCTTCGAGACGGAACCGAAAGATCCGGGCGATCTGCTGGAGTGCCGTTTCGAACTCCTGATCCGTTTCATTGTCGATCCGGGTTTCGAAGGCAGCCAGGATCATATCCTTTGTCGCGCCTTTCACGGCAAAGATGAAAGGAAAGCCGAACTTCGCCAGATAACGACCGTTCAGGTCGGTGAAGCGGGCGAATTCCTCAGCCGTCAGCTGGTCCAGGCCGGCACCGGCCTGTTCCTTTTTTGAATCCTCAGCCATTTTGCCGGCCATGGCGGCCTTGCCTGCCAGATCCGGATGCGCGCGGATCAGGTCAAGTTGCATCCCGTGCGAAGCATCGCGCATGGCCGTCTCAAACGCGGTTATCAGATCATCCCGAGCAGCGAACGGACCGAGCGCATGCGCTTCTTCCGCCACCCAGGCGCTGTGTTCGGCCACATCGCCAAATGCGGCTACGAATTCCGGCTTCGGCATCCGGTTGATTTCGGCCAAAGACCACATGGCGCCTCACCTCTGCTGGGTAATCCACGCACCGAACGTGGCGCGCTCTTCTACGGTCATGCCGGTTTCGTTTCCAAGCGGCATGGTATCCGCCTGAACGGCCTGTTGCATGATCAGGTCGGCGTAGCGGTGGAGTTCCTCGATTGTTTCCAGTTGAATTCCCTTCGGGGCTTCTTCGAAACTCTCGTGCGTCGGGACGGCCGCGTGACACATGGCGCAGTGTTGTCTGGCCATCGCCACAACAGTTGCATCCGATACCATTTCGCTGCTGCTGAAATCCCTGGGTGCGGTCATGATCACCGCGATCAGGAGTCCGACGGCCGCAACCGGAAGCGACCACCAGAATTTCGCGAACTCGTCACCGGCTTCATGCCGGTTGAAGAAGTGACGGACCATGCCGCCCATGACCAAAATGAGCGCCACCAGAAGCCAGGAATGCGGATGGCTCGTCAGCATCGGATAATGGTTCGAGACCATCATCACCAGCACCGGCAGGGTCAGGTAGTTGTTGTGAACCGACCTTTGCTTGCCCATCGCACCGAGCGCTGCATCCGGCGCCTCGCCGGCCAGGAGGCTTGCGGCAATCTTCTTCTGGTTCGGGATGATGATGCCAAAGACATTCACCGCCATGATCGTACCGACGAAGGCACCGACATGGATAAAGGCGCCCCGTCCGGAATAGACGTGGGTAAAGAGATAGGACGCGCCCATGATCAGGGCGAAAACGCATACCGCGAGGAGCGGCGTGTTCCGCCCGATGGGCGACTTGCACAGGCGGTCATAGATCAGCCAGCCGGCGCCGAGCGAGGCAACGGAAATAAGCACCGCCTCGCCGGGCGTCATGTCCAGCACCGACGGGTCGATCAGATAGGAGGACGCGTTGACGTAATACTGGACGACCAGAAGAGCAAAACCGGTGACCCAGGTGAGATAGGCCTCCCATTTGTACCAGATCAGATCGTCCGGCAATTCCTTGGGGGCCACGAGGAACTTCTCGACGTGATAGAAGCCACCTCCGTGCACTTCCCATGCGGTTCCGGCAACGCCTTCCTTCATCTCAGCCCGCTTGCGCAGGGAAAGGTCGAGCGCGATGAAATAGAAGGACGTGCCGATCCAGCCGATACCGACGATCAGATGAGCCCATCGAAAAAGCAGGTTTAACCAGTCCATTGCAAAGGCAAAGGTCATATCGGCATGTCCATGTTTTCAGAAATTTCGTGACATCCGGAGCAGAAGGCTCCGGATGTCTTTTTCATTCGGTCGTCATGACGACCGGGGTCGTCTTATTGCGGCAGCTTGTCGTCGATGCCCTTGACGTACCAGTTCATGCCGAGGATCGCGCCGTCCTCAAGCGTCACGCCGTCTTCGGCAGCAACAGACCCGTCCTGCTTGGTAATCGGTCCTGTGAACGGCTCCCAACCGGCGGTGATCTTGGCTTGGGTTTCCTTGGCCATGGCAACAACGTCTTCCGGCAGGTTCGTGTAAGGCGCCATGACGACATGGCCTTCGGCAAGGCCGGCCCAGGTCGACTTGGATTCCCACTTACCGTCCAGCGCTTCCTGGATCCGCTCGATGTAGTAAGGGCCCCAGTCGTCGACGATTGCCGTGTACTGGGCCTTCGGAGCGAAGGAGATCTGGTCGGAAGCCTGACCGAAGCCGTGTACGCCGCGCTCTTCAGCCACCTGCAGCGGCGCGGTGGAATCGGTGTGCTGGGTGATCACATCGGCGCCCTGGTCGATCAGGGCCTTGGCCGCATCCGCTTCCTTGCCCGGGTCGAACCAGCTGTTGACCCAGACGACCTTCAGCTTGAAATCCGGGTTGACGGACTGGGCACCCAGCATGAAGGCATTGATGCCCGCGACCACTTCCGGAATCGGGAAGGACGCAATGTAGCCGGCCGTGCCGGTCTTGGACGTCTTGGCCGCGATCTGGCCGATGATGTAGCGGCCTTCGTGGAACTTGGAGTTATAGGTCGCGACATTGGCCGCGGTCTTGTAACCGGTGGCGTGTTCGAACTTCACCTTCGGATATTTCTTCGCCACCTTGATGGTCGGGTTCATGTAGCCGAAGGACGTGGTGAAGATGATGCCGCAGCCATCACGGGCAAAACGCTCGATGGCGCGTTCCGCGTCCGGGCCTTCCGGGACGCTTTCCAGATAAGCGGTTTCGACCTTGTCACCGAAGTGCTTTTCCACGTCCTTGCGCCCCTGGTCGTGCTGGTAGCTCCAGCCGAAATCGCCGACCGGGCCGACATAGACGAAACAGGCCTTGAGATCGGCCGCAGAGGCTGCGGAGGAAGCGGCAGCAAACGCAATTGCCGCGACTGTCGCTTTCAGAAGGTTCTTCATTTTGACTATCCCCTCAGGATGGTGTTCGACATGCGATCTTCTTCAGGAAATGCCGCATCCGGATCGCATCGGATGCCGCATTCGGACAGGCGCTTTTCTCCCTTCACCTGTCCGGAACGAACGGCTTGCCGAGGCAAGCCGGGGTATTTACGAGCGTCAGCCTGCGGTTGGCCGATATCAGCACCAGCACCACAATGGTCGCCAGATACGGCAGGCTCGACAGAAATTGCGATGGTATGCCCGCTCCAAGTGCCTGCGCATGGAAGGTGAGCACCGTGACAGCACCGAAAAGATAGGCGCCGGCGATCACACGCATGGGCAGCCAGGAGGAGAACACCACCAAAGCCAGCGCGATCCAGCCGCGGCCGGCGGTCATGTTCTCCACCCATTGAGGCGTATAGGCAAGCGACATGTAGCTGCCGGCAAGCCCTGCACAACCGCCCCCGAAAAGAACCGCCAGGAAGCGGACCTTGAGCACGGAATAGCCAAGCGCGTGCGCCGACGTGTGATTGTCTCCGACCGCGCGCAGGATCAACCCGATACGCGTGCGGAACAGGCAATAGGCGACGATCCCCACCAGGGCAAAGCTCAGGTAGACGATCGCGTCCTGCTGAAAGAACACCGGCCCGATGAACGGAATTTCCGACAGACCGGGAATATCCAGCTCCGGCAGACGCAGGCCCGGAACGCCGATGTAGGCTTCGCCGATCATGCCCGAAACGCCGAGCCCTAGAATGGTCAGGGCCAGGCCGGTCGCCACCTGGTTGGTCACGAGCCCGAGCACGAGAAAGCCGAACAGGGCGGACATCGCCATACCCGCGACGATCGCCGCCAGAACGCCGAGCGCTCCGGAACCGCTCTGGTTGGCAACCGCGAAGCCGACCACGGCGCCCATGATCATCATGCCTTCCACACCCAGGTTCAAAACACCTGAACGCTCCACGACAAGTTCACCGATGGCCGCGATCAGCAAGGGCGTTGCGGCCGTTATGACGGTCAGAAGGACGGCCTGGACGATATCAAGCACGGGACACCTCCCCGGTTGCCAAAGTGCGGCGGGAATGAAGGCGGATGCGATACAGGATCAGCGTATCGCAGGCTAGGACGAAGAACAGCAGCAGCCCCTGTATGACGCTCGCGATCTTGTCGGATACGCCCATGGACGCCTGCACGGCCTCCCCGCCGATGTAAGACAGGGCCAGCACGAAGCCGGCGATCAGAATACCGACCGGATTGAGCCGGCCAAGAAAAGCCACGATAATCGCGGTAAAACCGTAGCCCGGCGAAATCGTCGGCAGGAGCTGATTGAGCGAGCCGGAAACTTCCATCGTGCCTGCAAGCCCCGCCAGGGCGCCGGCAAGCGCAAATGAGAAAAGGGTGAGCCGCTTTGCGGAAAACCCAGCAAACGCACCCGCCCTGGGGCTTTCGCCCATGACCCGGATTTCAAAGCCTTTCAGCGTCCGGGCAAGGACTATTGCAAGGACAATGACCACGATCACCGCAATGGGCGCGGCAATGCTCATCCGGCCGTCGCCGAGCAGCGGCAGCGTGGCCGCTTCGGAAAACAGGCGGGATTCCGGAAAATTGTAGCCGCCGGGGTCACGCCACGGTCCGCGCACCAGGTAGTCGAGCAGGAGGCTCGCCACATAGACCAGCATCAGGCTGGTCAGGATCTCGTTGGCATTGAACCGGGTTTTCAGGACGGCCGGGACAAGACCCCAGACCGCCCCGCCGAGTGCGCCGAGGACGAGCATCAGCGGCAGGGTCAGCGACGTTTCGAAGTCCGGGAAGACAATCGGCAGAAAGCTGCCGCACAGGGCGCCGAAAACAAACTGTCCCTCGGCACCGATGTTCCAGTTGTTGGAGAGATAGCAAACGGACAGTCCACAGGCGATCAGCACCAGCGGTGTCGCCTTGACGATGATTTCCTGGACCGACCAGCTGTCCGTCAGAGGCTCGATGAAGAACTTGTAGAGACCAAGAATCGGGTCCGTGCCGGAGACTGCGAATAGGATCGCGGCTGCCACGAGGGTCAACCCAACAGCGATCAGTGGCGACAGCAGGGCCATTTTCCGGCTCTGTTCCTTGCGCTTGACCAGTTCGATCCGCATTACGCCCTCCCCGCCTTCTTTTCCGCCCCGCCGGCCATGAGAATACCGACCCTCTCGCGCGTCATGGACCGGGCGTCCTCCGGAACCGACAGATGGCCGCGGGAAATCACCGCGATCCGATCGGCGATTTCAAAGATCTCGTCGAGATCCTGACTGATCACCAGCACGGCCGAGCCTGACCGGGCCAGATCGATCAAGGCCTGCCGGATCAAGGCCGCCGCCCCGGCGTCGACACCCCAGGTCGGCTGATTGACAACCAGAACGCCGGGATTGCGGTCGAGTTCGCGTCCGACGACGAATTTCTGAAGATTCCCGCCGGAAAGCGAACGGGCTTCCGGATCGTCGCGGGACATGCGCACGTCAAAGGTCTTCTTGATCTTCTGCTCCAGTTCCGCGGCACGTGCCTTGGACACTAAACCGGAGCCGACCACGCCATCACCGGTGCTATGGCGGGTCAAGACGACATTGCCGGAGAGTTTCATTCCGGGAACCGCGCCATGTCCCAGACGTTCTTCCGGGACGAAGGCCGCATTCTGCTTTCGACGCCAGGTGACGTCGCGATTGCCGCAGGGCTGGCCATCGAGAACGACCATGCCCGGATCCACCCGCATCTCTCCGGAAATCGCATCGAACAGTTCGCCCTGCCCGTTACCGGCAACGCCTGCGATCGCGATGATTTCGCCAGTATGCACATCCAGGTCGATGTTGTTGAGGCGGGTGGCAAAGGGTGTCGCCGCAGGTGCGCTCAGGCTCGAAAGTTTCAGCCGGACGGGACCGGGTTCAGGCGCCATCGCTCCATGGTTGACCGCGACCACTTCGGAGCCGACCATCATACTTGCCAGGCTCGCGGCCGTTTCCCGCGACGGGTCGCATTCGCTCACCACCTTGCCATGGCGCAGGATGGTCGCGTGATGGCAGATCCGCTGCACTTCCTCCAGGCGGTGGGAAATATAGAGAACGGCGCAGCCTTCGCCTGCCAGACGCTGCAGTGTCAGGAACAGGCGGTCGGCCTCTTGGGGCGTGAGGACCGACGTCGGCTCATCCATGATGATGAGCTGAGGCTCCTGGAGAAGGCAGCGGACGATTTCGATGCGTTGGCGGATACCGACGGGCAGGTCCGCGACCACGTCCTGCGGATTAAGCGGCAGGCCGTAATCTTCGGAGACTGCTGTAATTCTTGCGGCAAGGGCTTTCATGTTGCCCGGATTGGGTAGCGCCAGTGCGATGTTCTCTACGACAGTCAGCGCCTCGAACAGGGAGAAATGCTGAAACACCATGCCGATGCCAAGCGCGCGGGCGCTTGCCGGGTTGTCGATGACCACCGGCTTGCCCTGCCAGATGATTTCGCCGCCATCCGGTTCCAGCGCTCCGTAGAACATCTTGACCAGCGTCGACTTTCCGGCGCCGTTTTCGCCCAGAAGCGCGTGGATTTCACCCTTGTTGAGGCCAAGGTCGACGTGATCATTGGCAAGAATGTCGCCAAAGCGCTTGGTCAGGCCTTGGGCATGAAGCAGATTACCCGTGGCGGGACGCTCGGCCCTGCCCCCTCCCGCCTTGCGGCTTCTTGTCAAAACATCACTCACGACACGTTTCCCCCGCTCTGCCGTCTTAATTAGCGTGCGCCTGAGGCCACGCAAACCGGTCGGGGTTGGCTGTCTCTTTTACCGCAGCCTCGTCCCGCTCCAGAAGGTCAGCGGCAATTCCCGCCGCAATTGCTGCCGGATGTTTCGACCGGATCGCCGGCAAACCGACCGGGCAGACCATCGTTGACACCACGGCAGGCGCAAGTCCCCGTGTCTTCAACCGCTTTTCGAAGCGGGCTCGCTTCGTGGCACTGCCGATGACGCCACAATAGGTGAAGCGCTGCTGGGCAAGGCCGGCCGCCATGATGTCCTCGTCCAGCGCATGCGAATGGGTCATGGCTAAAACGAAGGCGTTGTCCGGCGCCTGGGCCAGGCATTCCGCAACAGACCGGTCGTCCCGGTTCAAGAGCAGCTTTCGGACATTGCCGGGTACCGCCTTCGGGAAGGCATCTTCCCGACTGTCGAGCCACGTGATGTCGAAGGGCAGCGGCGCGAGAGCCAGGATCAGTGCCCTGCCCACATGGCCGGCACCAAAGAGATAAAGCGGCCGCCGATAGTCGCCGAAGGTTTCGAGGAGCGTTCCGTCGTCCTCAAGGCGAAAACCGAACTCCTCCGACAGTTTGACGATCTGCCGGTCAACCGCAATGCCGGATTGAACCCGAGCCTGGGTAGCGAAAGGCACTCTTTCGGCCTCACGCTCGGCCAGCATGAGTGCCATCGGCAATTGAGCGGGTTCGAGGGTTTCAATGGCCACATCGACGCGGCCACCACAGCATTGGCCCAGGTCCGGCCCCAAGGACACGGTACGCAGCTCCAGGCCTTTGTTTTCGTCCCCAAGCGCCCTTCTTGCCCAGCGAAGTGCTTCGAATTCGAGCGTGCCGCCGCCAATGGTGCCGGAAAACCGGCCATCGGCCCAAACGACCATGCGCGCGCCGGTTTCGCGCGGCGTGGAGCCACCTGCGGTCGCGACGGTGACGAGCGCGCAAGGCTCCCCTCCTTCAAGCGACCGGACGATGTGGCCCCAGACAGTCATTCCGCGGACTGCCTTGTCCGCATGCCGCGGACCGCCTTCATGATGGCTTCAGGCGTCGCCGGTGCATCCAGATCCGGGATGACGCCCGGATTCAGGCTCGCGACCGCGTCATTGATGGCACAGAACACCGAATTCGCCAGCATGACCGGAGGCTCGCCGACGGCCTTGGAGCGGTAGATGCTGTCCTGCGGATTGCCCTTGGATTCGTAGAGCTTCACCCGGAAATCCTCAGGCACGTCGGAAGCCGTCGGGATCTTGTAGGTGGACGGCGCATGGGTGCGCAGCCGACCAGATTCGTCCCACACCAGTTCCTCGGTGGTGAGCCAGCCCATGCCCTGAACGAACCCGCCCTCGATCTGACCGATGTCGATGGCAGGATTGAGCGAGTGCCCAACGTCATGCAACAGATCCACCCGGTCGACCGTCATCTCGCCGGTCATGGTGTCGATGGTCACTTCGGCGCAAGCACCGCCATAAGCGAAATAGAAGAACGGCCGGCCCGAAGCGCTTTCCCGTTCCCAGGTAATCATCGGTGTTGCGTAGAACCCGGCATGGGACAGTTGGATCCGCGCGACATGAGCCTGTTTGGCGACTTCGGCAAGGGAGAAGGACTTGTCACCGACCAGAACCTTGTTGTCGCCGAAATAAATGGCGTCGACGGAACACCGATGCTGTTCGGTCAAGAAGTCGATCAGCCGCTGCTTTATTTCGCCCGCCGCCTTCTTTGCCGCCATGGCATTCAGGTCCGTGCCGGATGAGGCAGCCGTCGGCGCGGTGTTCGGCACCTTGGACGTATTGGTCGCGGTAATCACAACCTTGTTCATGGTGACGCCGAATTCCTCCGCCACCACTTGGGCGACCTTCTGATAGAGGCCCTGCCCCATCTCCGTGCCGCCGTGATTGAGATGCACGGAACCATCGGTGTAGAGATGAACCAGCGCCCCGGCCTGGTTCAGGTGTTTCAGCGTGAAGGAGATACCGAACTTCACCGGTGTCAGCGCCAATCCCTTTTTCAGGATCGCATTTTCGGCGTTGAAGGCTTTGACCTTCTCCCGCCGAGCCCAGTAATCGGAGCTTTCCTCAAGTTCGGCGATCAGGTCATGCATGACCTGATATTCCTCCACCGGCATGCCATAGGGCGTCAGATTGCGCTCGCCGTCATAGAAATTGATCTTGCGGACTTCCAGGGGATCCTTGCCGAGCGTGATCGCGATGGCATCGACCATGCGTTCCGCGGCCAACATGCCTTGAGGGCCGCCGAAGCCCCGAAAGGCGGTATTGGAACAGGTGTCGGTGCGAAGCCGCCGGCTTCTAATTACCGCATCGGGATAGAAATAGCTGGAGTCGGCGTGGAACATGGTGCGGTCGTTTACGCCGAGCGACAGGTCCGCAGAATAGCCGCAACGGGCCAGGAAGTTCAGATCAACGGCGCGGATCTTCCCCACGCTGTCATGTCCGATCTGCCATTCGACGCGAAAATCATGACGCTTGCCGGTCATGATCATGTCGTCGTCCCGGTCGAGCCGCATCTTGCAGGCCCGCCCCGTCTTGGCAGCCGCAAGCGCCGCCAGAGCGGCCCATTGGTTTGCCTGGGATTCCTTGCCGCCGAATCCGCCGCCCATGCGCCGCACTTCCGCAGTCACCGCCGCATCCGGCACGCCGAGGACCTTGGCAACGGTATGCTGGATTTCCGTCGGGTGTTGGGTGGAGGAATGGACGAACATGCCGCCATCTTCCTGGGGGATCGCCATTGCGACCTGACCTTCCAGGTAAAAATGCTCCTGGCCACCGATGTGCATCACCCCGGACAGGGTCTTTTCGGCCGCGGTCATACCGGTTTCCGGCGAACCGCGGCGGAACTGATAATCAGGCAAAACCGTGATGTCGGCTGCGACCGCGTCTTCCGGTGTAATGATAGGCGTGATCGGCTCGACTTCGATATCCGCCAGCAAGGCCGCGCGGCGCGCCGCATCGCGGGTTTCGGCGACAACCGCAAAGGCAACCTGTCCGTAGAACAGGATCTCCTTTTGCGCCAGAACGGGATCGTCTCCAAAGGCGGAAGAACAATCGTTCGTGCCTGGAATATCTTCCGCTGTCAGCACGGCAACCACACCGGGCGCCTGGCGGACCTTGTCCAGATCCAGCTTGACCAATTTACCGCGAACGGCCTTGCGGGCCCAACCTGGTACCACATGCAGGGTTCCAACCGGCTCTACGATATCGTCGATATAGATGGCCTTGCCGGAGACATGCTTTTCCGCGCTGTCGTGAGGCAGCGCCTTGCGCACATGGCGCAGGCCGGATTCGGCCATATTCGGATCAAGCGGCGCGGTCATTCGGCAGCCTCCCGTGCAGCCAGAACGCGCACCTGCGCCGCCTCTGTGCCGCTTGCCTCCATCAGGGCCTTCGCCAGCAAGGCTCTTGCGGTTTCCATGCGATACTCAGCGCTCGCGCGCATATCGGTCATCGGCGTGTAATCGGAGAGCAGCGCCTTCATCCCGGCACCCCAGGTCGAGGGATCCTCCAGCGAAGCGCCGATAAGGGCCGTTTCGGCTCCCTTCGCCCGCTTCGGCGTTCCGGCCATGCCGCCGTAGGCGATCCGGGCCTCGGTGATCTTGCTGTCCATCACAGTGAAGCGGAACGCTCCCATGACGGCGGAGATATCCTGGTCGAACCGCTTTGAGATCTTGTAGCAACGGAAGATCTGGTTCGGATCTGGCCTGGGCACGAAGACACCGGTGACAAATTCATCCTCTTTCCGGTCCTGCCGGCCGTAGTCGATGAAGAAGTCTTCCAGCGGCAGCGTTCTGGATCCGTCCGCATTCTGTAGTTCCAGCGTGGCACCGAGCGCGATCAGCGCCGGGGGCGTATCTCCGATCGGAGACCCGTTGGCGATGTTGCCACCGACGGTTCCCGAAACCCGAACCTGTTTGGAACCGATGCGGCGCCACAATTCGCCGAGATCCGGCGACAGAGCAGCGATGGCGGTTTCGCAGGTGACGTAACTTGCCGTCGCCCCGATCAGCAGTCCGGAAGGTGTTTCCTCAATCCGATCCAATCCGTAGATCCGGCCGAGCCAGATCACCTTCGGCAACGCACGCAGCTGTTTGGTAATCCAGAGACCGACATCGGTCGCACCGGACACTATCGTTGCATCCGGATGCTGCCGATAAAGAGCGGCAAGCCCGTCGATGCTCGTCGGAGAGGCAAAGAAGCTTTCGCTGTCGCCGATGAAGATATCACTGGAATCGGTGATCAGACGCAGTTTTTCGCGGGTTTCGTTTCCTCGCCAGGCAAAGGCGTCATCGGCGCTGTCGAAGCAGCTCTCCAGAGCAGCATCGATGATCGGCCGGTACCCGGTGCAGCGACAGAGGTTTCCGGCGAGCCAGTCGGTCACCGCCTTGCGGCTCCTGGTTTCACCTTCGGCATGATAGAGCGTAAACAGGCTCATGATGAAACCCGGCGTGCAGAAGCCGCACTGGGATCCATGCAGATCGGCCATGGCCCTTTGTACCGGGTGGAGACGGCCGTCCTCGGCGAGATCCTCGACCGTGACCAGTTCCGCACCGTCGATCATACCTAGCAGCTGAATGCAGCTGTTGACCGGCTGATACACGAGCTTGCCTTCGACGAGCCGGCCTATGGCAACGGTGCAGGCACCGCAATCGCCCTCGCCGCAGCCCTCCTTCGTGCCCTTCTCGCCGGCGCGAAGCCGGAGGTAGTCGAGCAACGTCTCCGTCGGCTTTACATCGCTGAGCTCGACGATTTCGCCGCCCTTCAGGAACCGGATGGTGTCGCGCATGGGCCTCAGCTCCCCCGGTAGGTGGAATATCCAAAGGGCGAAAGGAGGAGCGGCACATGATAGTGTCCGCCTTCTTCCGCAATTCCGAACCGGATCGGAATGATATCAAGGAACAACGGATCGGGAAGCGCTTGGCCGATGGCTTTCAGGTAGTCGCCGGCATGAAACCTCAGTTCATAGGTTCCGCGCTTGAAGGCTTCGCCTTGCAGGATCGGACCATCCACGCGACCGTCGGAATTGGTGACGTGCGTGGAGACATGGACCGTCTCCGTCCCGATCGACCACAGTTCGATCGTCAGGCCTTGCGCCGGTTTGCCAAGAGCCGTGTCCAGCACATGTGTCGTCAGACGCCCCATAGTTCCCCTCATGCCCAGGACGATGGCTTCGAAAACTTCGCCATCAAATTGTCAAAAAATGAGCTTGCCTGAAAAATCGCCAGTCCCATAGCGCTCATTTGCGTTCTTTATGTTGCCTTTTCGGCAGCAATAGAAGGCAGTTGATCCTTTAGCGAGAGCACAGCATGATCGAAAAACATGCCCGGAGCCAGAGCCAGAGCCCTCAATGAAGAGGTCACCACACATAAAAGATCGCCTTGAAGCGGCCGGTCCGCAAGCGGTCGGAACACCAGTCGGCCCAGTTCCAGATCCTCCTCCGTACCAATGCGCGTCTGAAAGCCGATGACCCTGTCTTCCCGGGCCAGCGCGCGCATGAACCGCAGGGAGTTGGTCTCCACATAGGTCCGGGTCGAGCCGGGGATCTGCCGCCGAACCACGTCGATTCGGGTGCGCAGGGAGAGCCCTTCCGCCGGCAGGGCAACCGGATATTTCAGACACTCCGCGAGCGTCAGGTTGCTCTTGTCAGCCAACGGATGATCGGGTGTCATCAGGGCTCCGATGGCCAATTCGTGCTGATAGGCGATGGTTAGCGTTGACGTGCGCGGCGGATCGAAGGTGAAACCCACATCCGCTTCCCCGGCCTCGACCAGACGGGCGGCTTCCTGGGAACTGGTCACGGTGACGCCGACATGAATACCGGGATAAGACCGGCGGAAACTGCTGATCAGGTCCGGCAGGAGGGATTCCGACACGCTTTCGACCACGGCCACCGATACCGAACCACGCCGCAGGCCCTTCAGGGCGTCCAGCTCGGCAGTCGTTGCTTCGAAATCGGAATAGGTCCGGCGCACATGGGCCAACAGGATTTCACCTGCCTGGGACAGCCGGAGCCGGCGCCCGACGCGTTCGAACAGCTGCAGCTCCAGCGCCTCTTCCAGGTACAGGATCTGCCGGTTGACCGCGGATGAGGCAACATTCAACTCTCGCGAAGCCGCGCGGACAGACCCAAGCTCCGCGACCGCCGCGAAATAGCGCATGGCAGGGGCATAGAGGTGCCTCGACCGGTCCTGTCCTCTGCCCCCGCGCACGTTCAGTTCCTCACGGGATCAGAACCGTCGTTCCAGTGGTCTTGCGGCCTTCCAGATCCTTGTGTGCCTGGGTGGCATCCGCAAGCCGGTATTCCTGATTGACTTCGATCTTGACCACGCCGGACTTAACCACATCGAACAGATCGTTAGCGGTCATTTCCAGGTCCGACCGGCTAGCGATATAAGTGAAGAGCGTCGGGCGCGTGGCAAACAACGAGCCCTTTTGCGCCAGAAGACCCATATTGAAGTCGATGATTGGACCCGACGATTGGCCGAAACTGGCCCACAGACCAAGCGGCTTCAGGCAGTCTAGAGAGCCGGGATAAGTGTCCTTGCCGACGCTGTCGTAGACGACATCGCAGCCCTTGCCACCGGTGATCTCCTTGACCCGTTCGACGAAGTCTTCCTCGCGGTAATTGATGACGTGCGTATAACCGTGCGCCTTGGCCAGCTCAGCCTTTTCGGCGGATCCGACGGTGCCGATCACGGTCGCGCCCAGATGGGCTGCCCACTGGCCGGCGATCAGGCCGACACCGCCTGCAGCGGCGTGAAACAGGAGCGTTGTGTCAGCGGTGACATTGAAGGTGCGGCGCAGCAGGTACTGGGCGGTCATGCCCTTCAGCATCATGCCGGCTGCGGTCTTGTCGTCCACACCGTCCGGGATCACCACCAGACGGTCGCCTGGTACCAGGCGTTCCTGGGCATAGGCGCCGAGCGGACCGACATAGGCGACGCGATCGCCCGGCTTCACGTGGCTGACGCCTTCGCCCACCGTCAGAACGACACCGGCGCCTTCGTTTCCGGGAATGAAAGGCAGGCCGTTGGGCGCCGGATAAAGGCCGCTGCGGAAATAGGTGTCGATGAAGTTCAGGCCGATCGCGGTGTGGCGGATACGGACTTCGCCCGGCCCCGGTTCGCCGACCTCGACCTCTTCCCAGGTCAGAACGTCCGGTCCCCCGGTTTCATGCACACGCACCGCCATAACCATTTTGCTGTCCTCCGATATTCGTTCCGGGCCGAACCGGCCTCAACTCGTTCTAAGGCTATACAGCCTTGTTCTTCCGGCGCCGGTTATGGGCAAGCACATTGACCACTTCCACGCCGGCCGAAAACGCCATGGCGAAATATATGTAGCCGCGCGGGATGTGAAAACCCAACCCGTCGGCCACAAGTGCTACGCCGATAAGGAGAAGAAAGGACAAGGCCAGCATCTTGGTCGTCGGGTGTTTCTTGATGAATTCGGCAACGGGCCCTGACGCCAGATACATGACCGCCATGGCAATGACCACGGCCGCGACCATGACCTCGATATGTTGCGCCATGCCGATCGCGGTGATGATCGAATCGACGGAAAAGACCATGTCGATCACCACGATCTGCGCGATGACCGCGGCAAAAGAGGTGCCGACGGTCCCGGTCATTCCTTCCTCTTCCTCGTCCCCTTCAATGCCCTTGTGGATTTCATGAGTCGCCTTGACGAGCAGGAACAGCCCGCCGCCGATCAGGATCGCGTCGCGCCAGGAAAACGCATGGCCGCCGACATCGAAAAGCGGGGCTGTCAATCCGACAAGCCATGTCAAGATACTGAGCAGGATGATGCGAAAGATGAGGGCCAGAGCAAGCCCGATCCGGCGAGCCCGGTTTGCGAAATGGGCCGGCAACCTGGAGACAACGACCGAGATAAAGACGATATTGTCGATCCCGAGCACGATCTCCATGACGGTCAGCGTCACGAGGCTCGCCCAGATCTGGGGATCCGTTACCCATCCAAGCATGGCTTCTCCAGTGTTGCGATGAGACTCTGCCCTAGTGCGGCGGATTTGAAATACGCCACATTTCCACAGCGTACCCCGGCGCGTATTTCAAATCCGAAAACCGCACTAGAAACATATACTGGCTAGTCACCCCTTTGAATCTGAAGTTCGTTCGGAGTTTGCTGAGAAATGAGACGAACTTCAGATTCGGGTGACTAGCAGAATCGATCCAGTGCCTGTTGTACGGCTGAGACACCGAGCAGGTAAAGACTGGTGAGGGTCAGTACCATTTCACCGGTATCCGACAATGTCATGTCGCCGATGACGGCCATTGCGGCAAAGGCAAACCAGACGGCGGTTACCAGAAGCGTCAACGGACGCCAGCGCCGGACCCGGACCGGATGGATGAACTTGACCGGAACGAAGCTCATCACACAGCAGACAAGCACGAAGCCGATCGTGAACCCTTCTGAGGGAGACAACACCATCAGCCCGAAAATCACCATGTTCCAGCCCGCGGGAAATCCCTTGAAGGCTCCGTCAAGCGTCTTCATGCCGCTGTCGGCGAAATAAAGCGCGCCGGTAAAGACCACCAGCCCGCCGCAGATCCAGTTCCACGGTTCGGTAAGCATACCGCTTGCGGAGAGCGCAAAGGCGGGCAAAAACACGTAAGTCGCGTAGTCGATCACGAAATCCAGCGAGGCGCCGGACCAGCGTGGCAGACGCTCGGCGATATTGAACCGGCGGGCGAGCGGCCCGTCGACCCCGTCGACCACCAGGGCAAGCCCGAGCCATGCAAACATTTCCGCCCACGCGCCACGCGATCCGGCCAGAAGCGCAACCAAGGCGATCGGCGCACCGGAGGCGGTCAGAAGATGGATCAGGAACAGCGCCGGTTCGCGGCCTTGCTTTTGCGTGGGGATGTCTGTCACGGCATTTTCGTCGCTTGTTTCGGGCAAGGCTTATCGAGCCGAACCCGGCCTCCGGGTGTCAGTATTTCAATTTCGTGACAGTTTGAACAGCTTTTTTAGCTCAGGCACCACTCGCCACAGCCATTGCGAGCGCCATGCCCCAGGCAAGACAGAACACGCCGACCACCTTGGGAAACCAGAAGCTCGGGAACGTCTTCTCGATTGCCATGATGGCACCCAGGAGCGCAATCCAGACGATGTTCATGACGCCGACCGCAAACATAACCGTCATCACGGCCCAGCAGCAGCCGAGACAGGCCAGCCCCTGGACCACGCCTTCACGCAGCGCGCCAATGGCGCCACTTTTGCCCAGAAAGGCCCAGTGGGGGTACCAGCAGCGGTTCAGACAGGCCCATTTGGCGGGTGTGAACTGATAGATGCCGGCGGCAATCAGCACGCTCGCCGAAACGGCCAGACTGAGCGGCGCCATCATCGGCGAAACCGCATTGGCGGCGGTCAGACCCCATTGTGCAAGCGTGGCGACCAAAGCATAGACGGCCCAGACGAGAAGATAACCCGCTGCGACCAGCAGCGTGTTCTTCGACGCATCGCCGTCGGCAGCCGCCGTTCCATTCTTTTCGCGGATATAGGCGCGCAGCATCGG
The DNA here is from genome assembly GCF_963675095.2 of uncultured Roseibium sp. Taxonomy (GTDB): domain Bacteria; phylum Pseudomonadota; class Alphaproteobacteria; order Rhizobiales; family Stappiaceae; genus Roseibium. Next base: position 199,136 of record NZ_CAXXSJ010000069.1, read on the forward strand.
CAGCGCAGAGGGCAGCATCATGGCAAGGGCCATCATCAGCCACATCAGATAGACCTTCAAAAGGTCGACAAAGCCCCACACGGCGGCAGGCATTCCAAAGGTCGCGGCGGATGTCGGCAGACACAGGGCGGCAATGGCCGCACGTGCTTCCTCCGGCAGACCCGCATATTGATTGAACAGGTTGAAAAGACCCATCCCCGGCCCGGCTTCCGTCATATCCATGACGGAAATCATGTCGGCAACCATGACGCCGAGATAGGCCCAGCCCATAAACACGAGAACGGTCAGGCAGGCCATCACCAGCGGCCAGCCGCGCATCAGCATGTCCTCACTTAATGGAGGGCGGCGATCATCTGCAGGTGAGAACCCGTTGTCATCCACGGCCAATGTCCGCTTCGCTCCTGTTTCATGCAGTCTCTTCGATACGGTTTGCGCCTGACCTTCGTCCCGCGGCGTGTGTCCGGTTTAAGCCCTATTTCATGTGGCGCCTTGATCTGGCGCATTTGGACCTTGCCAAAGACCGGTTCTTTCCGGCATGCGTCATTGGATCGCGGAAGCTGGCAACAGTCGGCCTTGATATCCGACGAGAATAGCTCATCCTCAAGGAAAGCAGCAAACGTGAGCCAGTGCCATGACTGAAAAGCGGAGCCCCAGCAAACTCTACGATGTCGCCGTCATCGGCGCCGGTCCGTCCGGACTGACCGCGGCTCTCGCCTTCGCGCAAAGAGGACTGGATACCCTTCTGCTGGCGCCGGAAGTCAATCATACCGACGGGCGCACGACAGCCCTTCTGCAGGAATCGGTCGCCTATCTAGAAACCCTCGGCGTCTGGGGCAAACTCGCGCCCAAGGCTGCTCCCCTGCGCCGGATGCGGCTGATCGACGACACCAAACGCCTGATCCGCGCACCGGAAGTCACCTTCGACAGTGCGGAACTGGAACTGGACGCCTACGGCTACAACTTGCTCAACACGGACCTGAACACCGTCCTGGAGCAAGAAGCAGATACACAGAACGGTTTGACTTTCGTCCATCGGGCGGCAGAGGCATATCGCTTTGGTGACGACAGCGTCACCATTGAAGATACGTCCGGCGGGACGTATCAGGCCCGGCTTGCCGTAGCAGCGGACGGCCGAAACTCGCAGCTGCGGAAATCTGCCGGCATCGATGTCAAACGCTGGGGCTATCCGCAAGTCGCCCTGGTTCTGAACCTGGCCCATGATCGGCCCCATGGCGATGTCTCGACGGAGTTTCACACTCCGACCGGCCCGTTCACGCTTGTCCCCCTGCCCGGACGCAATTCGTCGCTCGTCTGCGTCGAAACGGAAGAGGGAGCCGACCGTCTTTTCAAGATGCAGGACGCTTATCTGGAGCAGGAACTGGAACAGCGTGCCCATTCGATCCTCGGCAAATTCAGGATCGCCAGCGAACGGCAGAGATATCCTCTTTCCGGACTTGCGGCGAAGACGCTGGTCGGCCGGCGGGTCGCCCTGATCGGCGAAACCGCCCACGTGTTCCCGCCCATCGGAGCCCAGGGCCTGAACCTCAGCCTACGTGACGTGGCTGCCCTTGTCCGCCTGATCGCAAGTGCGCACGACAGGGGCGCCGATATCGGCTCAGCGGCCGTTCTGGCAGCTTATGACCGGGAACGGAGAACAGATATTTCCTCGCGCACAGCTGCGGTCGACGCATTGAACCGCTCGCTGCTGAACGGCTTCCTGCCGATCCAGCTTGCCCGCAGCACCGGCCTTTATCTGGCCGACCGGATCGGGCCGCTGCGCCGCTTCCTTATGCGGGAAGGCATTGCACCGGGTACGAAGTCACTGGCCGACAGCCTTCTGCCACGACGGAAGTCAGCCTAGGATTTCCGAAATCCCGGGGCAATCGGCACGACCGTTGCTTCCACCTCGACATTCCCGGCCGGTGCCTGGAAGCCGAATAAACCGCGTTCCTCAAAATGGGGATCGTTGCGCGCGTCCTCGAAGGTTTTCACCAGGCAGGCGCAGCAATCGGCCTTCGTCAGATCCTCTTCCCAATCGACTGCGCTCCGGGCGACCAAGGCAGCAGCGATTGCTGCCGCGGTCGCTTGCGGGTCCTTGCGGTCGTCACGCAAGTTTTCGGGGATATCGAGCAAGGCGCAAAGCCGCTGCCAGAACTTTTCCTCAAGAGCCCCGACGGCGACCACTTTGCCATCTGCCGCCGGATAAAGCCGGTAACGTGGCGAACCGCCGGTCAGGAGCGCAGAACCGAACTCCGGAACCGGCTTGCCGGCCGCATGAAATGCATGGGCGAAAAGACCGAAGGTGAACATGGCGTCGCTCATGGAGATGTCGAGCCAGGCGCCCATGCCTGTTTTCTGACGCTGAAGCACCGCCAGAAGGATATTGATCATGGCGGGAAAGGAGCCGCCGCCGATGTCCGCGATCTGCGCCGGCGGCAAGGAGGGATATTCTGACGAACCGCAGGACTGGGCCAGAAGCCCGCTCAAGGCCAGATAGTTGAGATCGTGGCCGGCCATTTCCGCCTTCGGGCCGTTCTGGCCGTAGCCGAAATCGAGCAATAGATCAGTTCGGGAAAGCGTGCGCTCAATGACTCATAACCGAGACCGAGGCGTTCCATCACACCGGGTCTGAACTGTTCGACCAATATATCCGCACTGGCCAGAAGCGGGTCGAGCTGTGTCATCGCATCCGAAGCCTTGAGATCGAGTTCGACGACCTCCTTGCCCCGGTTCAGCTGTGCATAGAGCACCGAGACCCCATCCTCGAAGGGCGGGAACCGGCGCATGTCTTCGCCACCGGGCTTTTCCACCTTGATAACCCATGCCCCGCTTCCGCAAGCATCAGGGTAGCGAGCGGCCCGGGCAGCAGCGTGGTGAAATCGAGAACGGTCAGTCCTTCAAGCGGTTGCGGCACACTTTCCTCCTCCGATGACGCTTCCAGTTCAAGAAGTGACGGAGTTTCAGCCGGTGTGCAAGACGCCGTTGGTGATCGCCCAGATAAACCCGGTGACGGTCACCACCGAGGCCATGGTGCCGAACAGGACGAAGCTGGAAGCCCGCTGAACATAGACATTGTACTGCTGAGCGATAACGAAAACGTTGGTTGCCGGCGGCAGGCAGGCCATGAGAACGGCGGTCGCCACCCACACCGGGTCGATGCCGCCGATCCAGGTCAAGAGGAGATAGACCAGTACCGGGTGAACGATAAGCTTGACCACAAGAACGGCCGGCAGTTCGATCGGCACCCGGCCGGCAGGGCGAAGAGCGATGCTCACGCCCATGGCAAACAGCGCACAGGGGGCCGCCGCATTGCTCAAGTAGCGCAACATCGTGTCAACCGCCGCCGGCGGCTTGAAGCCGACCGCTGCCGCGCCCACACCCAGAATGGTCGCAACGATGAAGGGATGGGTGAAAACCCGCCAGGCAATCAGCCGGATGGTCTTGGCTATGGGTTGCTTGTCGGTTCCACCCACGGCCATCATCAAGGGAGCCAAAATGAACAGCAGCGTGTTGTCGAAACACAGGATCAGGGCCGTCGGCACGGTGGCGCCGGCCCCGAGCACGGCAAGCGTGAGTCCGGGGCCCATGTATCCGATATTGGAATAGGCGCCAGCAATCCCCAGCATGGTGGATTCAGGGATGCTCCCGTTTGTCGCGAGGACACCGATACAAAAAGCGATCGCGAAAACCGTATAGGTCGTGAACGTCGTCGCGGCGACGAAGGTCGGATCCGTCAACTGTTCGATCGGCGTTTCCGACAGCAGGCGAAAAAAAAGCGCCGGGAGCGCGATATAAATAATGAAGAAGTTCATCCAGGCCAGGCCGGACTCAGGCAGGTCGCGGAGCTTGGCCGCGATCACACCCAGAAAAATAAGCCCGAAGAAGGGAAAAGCGAGCGAGATGATGTCTTGCATGGATTGGTCCGAACGGGATCCTGCGTATCGAAGAGGTTGGCCCAAAGGCCAGCCGATGACGCAGTCACGCTTGCATCCTCGAAACACCTTGGCTAATCACGCCTAGCCTGTTCACCGCAACGGGTCAATCGCCAGATTGGCTGACCGCGGGTCCTGCCCACCCTTGTACACATGGTCTCCAGAGAGCCCGAGCTCCAATAGATGTTCCAGGATCACGATCGTAATCACCGATGGCCCGCTCCTCCACGCTCCTAGATATCCGCTACCGGGCAGAAGCCGCCGTTCTCAGGACGGCAATCTTTCTGTTTCGGCTTGTTCCCGTGGATGTGGCTTCTGCCGTTATGGGCTTCTTCTGGCGCAAGTTCGCGCCGTTCAACAGCCGTCACCAACGCGCCTTGAAGCATCTGGAACTGGCCCTGCCCGAAACGAGCGAGAAACAACGGCAGACCATCGTCCGTGGCATGTGGGATAATCTCGGTCGCGTGGCGGCCGAAACCTTCCATATCGCGGACCTGATGAAACAGGATGACCGGTTCACAGTTCGGGTGGACGAGCGCACCGAACGGTTCCTCACCGAAAACAAAGGCTGCGTCTGGGTATCCCTGCATACCGGAAACTGGGAACTCTGTGTTCAGCCCCTGGTCAAGAACGGAAGCGAAGTGACCGGGGTCTATCAGGCGCTTACCAATCCGATTACGGATGAGATCCTGCGTGACATTCGCAAGGATCTTTACCGCGGCGGACTCCATTCCAAGGGGCACCAGACCGCACGCAAGCTGATCAGCGCCGTTCGCCGGGGCGGAAATGTCGCGATCATGGCCGATCTGCGCGAAACCCGGGGGATCCGGGTGCCTTTCTTCGGCCGGCGGGCTTACGCCACTCCCGTCCCCGCCTCGCTTGCGCGCACTTGCGGCGTTCCGATCGTCGTTGGCCGGGTGGTGCGAACCAAAGGCGTTCATTTTCGGATCGAGGGTCGCTGCATCGACGTGCCCGTGACCGACGACCGCAGGGCGGACATCGAAGCGGCAACCCTCGCGTATCACGGAATTTTCGAGGAATGGATCCGTGAGTGCCCGGAACAATGGATGTGGATCCACCGCAAGTGGGCACCTTCCTGACTATCGGATTGACCGATCCGGCCTGAAGAAAGTCGCCGGTCCACCTTTCGGCGTATGGTTGCGGCGCAGCAATCGGGTTATATGTCGCCAAACTCTGGAGGAACCATGATGAAAACGCCCCGCTCCTTTTACCAGCCGCTTGCCATCGGCGCGCCCGCACCGTTCCGCGAATTGCCGGTTTCCCTGGAGCGGATGATCCACTTCGTGCCGCCCCATGTGGAAAAGATGCGCGCAAAGGTGCCGGATCTGATTTCCAAGGTCGACGTCGTTCTCGGCAATCTCGAAGATGCCATTCCCGCCACCGCAAAGGAAGACGCCCGCAAGGGCTTCATCCAGATGGCAAGCGAGAATGAATTCGGCCAGACCGGCCTGTGGACCCGGGTCAACTGCCTGAACAGCCCGTGGTTCCTGGACGATCTCCTGGAAATCGTTCCGGCGGTCGGCGACAAGCTGGATGTGATCATGCTGCCCAAGGTCGAAGGCCCCTGGGACATTCACTACCTCGATCAGCTGCTGGCACAGCTCGAAGCCAAGGCAAGCCTCAACCGGCCGATCATGATCCACGCCATACTGGAAACCGCCGAAGGCGTGAAAAACGTCGAGGATATTGCGGCCGCAAGCCCGCGCATGCACGGCATGAGCCTTGGACCTGCAGATCTGGCCGCTTCGCGCGGCATGAAAACTACGCGCGTCGGCGGCGGCCATCCCGACTACGCGGTCCTGAGTGATGCCGTGGAAGGTTCGGCCCGAACCGCTTTCCAGCAGGATCTCTGGCATTATACCGTCGCCAAGATGGTCGACGCCTGCCTCTCTTACGGTCTGAAGCCGTTTTACGGTCCGTTCGGCGACTTTTCCGACCCGGAAGCCTGCGAGAGCCAGTTCCGCAACGCCTTCCTTATGGGATGTCTCGGCGCCTGGTCGCTACACCCGAACCAGATCGACCTGGCCAAGAAGGTCTTCAGCCCCGACCCGGACGAAGTTGCCTTCGCGAAGAAAATCCTGGACGCCATGCCCGATGGCACTGGTGCGGTCATGATCGACGGCAAGATGCAGGACGACGCAACCTGGAAACAGGCCAAGGTGATCGTCGACCTGGCCCGTCTGGTGGCGACCAAGGACCCGGATCTTGCAAAAGTTTACGCTCTCTAGAGGAAGGGGTACTATACTACATCGCCAATGCGACCGAGCGATAACGCTTGCAAGCCCGGCTTGAGCGCGTTATCCCGGCAAAAAAGGCCGATTGGTCAGGTAGTTTAGGATGCGTACGGCAAAATTCAGAATTGGTCAGGTCGTGCGGCACCGGATTTATCCCTTTCGGGGCGTCATTTTCGATGTCGATCCGACCTTCAGCAACACCGAGGAATGGTGGGACGCCATTCCGGAAGACGTGCGCCCGGTCCGGGATCAACCATTCTATCATCTGCTTGCCGAGAACGAGGAGACGGAATACGTCGCCTACGTCAGCGAGCAAAATCTTGTCCCGGACATGACCGGCGAGCCGGTCCGCCATCCTCAGGTCGACGAGATTTTCGAAGAGATGGGCGATGGATCCTACGTGCCGCGGACGGTCGAGATCCACTAGGGCCAGACCCGACGGACGCAACAAGCGTCCATTGTGATGTCCGCCCAAAATGAAAAACGCCGCATCCGAGAAAGATGCGGCGTTCTTTTTTCCAAAACAGGAACAGGTGCTTACTGGGCAGCGTTCTTCTGAGCGTCGATCAGTTTCTGGCGCGCTTCTTCGGCACGGCGCTTCAACTCATCCTGCAACTCGGTCTGCTTCTTCTGAAGCTCGGCCACATCCATAGCCTCTCCCTCATAGACTTTGGTGAAGCCGATCAGGGTGATTTCCAGCGGAATGGCCTTGGCCTGCTGGTTGAACGTGGTCAGGGTAATCTTGTTGCCCTGCTTCATCGAAGCAATAAAGCCGTCATCGACGACAAGTTCGGCGACACAGGTGGTGGGCACGCAGATGGAATACTTGGCCTGAACCAGCTTGCCGCTGTCGATCTGGACGCCCAGGCCAGGCTGAATCAGACGACCGGTCGGAACGGCGATGATCAGAAGCTTGCGGGCTTCACCATCGATTTCCTTGACGCCGAAGCTGCTCAGGAACTGGCCGGTATTGGTGCGCAGTTCAAGGCTCGTAAAGCAGACCTGCTTGTTCACCTTCGGATCGACGTTGCAGATCTTGACCCAGGGGGAATCGCCATTTTCCTGAGTTTGGGCCGACACACTGACCGCCGAAGAGGGAAGTGCCAGCGCGGCAAAGGCGCAGCCGACCAAAACCCTTTTCAAAATCTTTTTCATTTGAAACATCCTCAACCTTCCGTACGCGGATCTTTGCGCTTTCTTGCTCCATTCGGGCGGCAACTTCAAGTACCAGGACCCCAGACAACGCTTTGAAACACCGTATAGCGGCGATTACGGCAATAGGGTGACCGATATGCAACGGAATCCGATTTTGCCGGAACTACTGGATATCATGCATTCAAAGGCGGTCCGGCGCGCGCCGAAACCTTGCTTGTGGTAGGATTTCGCGGAGAATCAAACCACGGTTAAGTGATGATCACTGGCTTCTTCCGCAGGTTTGCAACGGCCATGGGCCTTGCGGTCGCTGTTTTAAACGGGTCCCGGCTGGTATTGGCGGCCGGAGCGATTTTGCTTGCGCCGCTGTCGCCGGCTCGAGCGGACGATGAGAATATTACCTGGGTGCATGCCATCGCCATGCACGGCAACCCGGCCCTTGGGCCCGGTTTCAAGTCCCTGCCCTATGCCAATCCCGACGCGCCCAAGGGCGGCGTACTGACGCTCGGCGTTCAGGGAACCTTCGACAGCCTGAATTCGTTTATCGTCCAGGGCGGCTGGACCAGCGCGCGCGGCATGAAGGAGCGTGCATTCGGCTCCAACATATTCGAAAGCCTGCTGGCCCGTTCCTATGCGGAGCCCTTCACTCTCTATGCCCATCTGGCCGAGCGCGTACGCATGCCGGAAAGCCGGAAATGGATCGAGTTCGAGCTCAACCCGAAGGCACAGTTTTCCGACGGGTCCCAGGTGACGGTTGAAGACGTGATCTTTTCCCTGGACCTCATCCGCGACAAGGGCCGACCGCCCTACAGCGGCTGGTACGGCGAAATCGTCAGCAAGGAAATTACCGGGGACCGGACCCTCAAGATCACTTTCGGCGATGGAGAAAACCGCGAGCTGCCGCTGCTGATAGCCATGGCCCCGATCTTTTCCAAGGCCCATACGAACGCGGAGACCTTCGACAAATCGACGCTTAATCCGATAATGGGAACAGGTCCCTACATCTTTTCGAAAATCGAACCGGGACGGCGCGTGATCTATCGGAAGAACCCGGACTACTGGGCGAGAGACCTGCCGATCAAGGCCGGTTTCGATAATTTCGACGAGATCCGCATCGAATATTATCGGGACGAGACGACCTTGCAGGAAGCCTTCCGCAAGGGGCTCATCGATGCCCTCCAGTTCGGCGACCCGGTTCGCTGGGAGACCGGGTTCGACTTTCCTGCCGTCAAGGATGGAAAGGTGATCAAAGCGTCCATCCCGAAGGAAACGCCTGCGAATATGCGCGGCATTGCGTTCAATACACGTCGCGAGGTCTTTGCGGACCAGACCGTGCGCGGGGCGCTTTCGATGCTGTTCGATTTCGAATGGGTGAACCGGAACATCTATTTCGGCCTTTATAAAAGAACAGCCGGGTATTGGGACGATTCCGTCCTGTCCTCCGTAGGCCGGCCTGCGGGAGAAAAAGAAAGAGCCCTGCTTGCCCCCTTCCCCGGCGCGGTCACGCCAGAGGTCATGGAAGGCACTTGGCGGCCGCCGATGACGGATGGCTCCGGGCGGGACAGGAAAGTCCTGCGTGCAGCGCTCGGTCAACTCAAGAATGCCGGATACGCCCTGAACGACGGCCAGCTCGTCAATCTGACCACGAATACCCCGCTGGCTTTCGAAATTCTGACCAAGAACGAAGATGAGGAAAAGCTGGCGCTTTCCTACGCCAGAACGCTGAAGCTGATCGGCGTCGCCGTGCAGGTTCGAACGGTTGATCCGTCCCAGTTCGAGGACCGGCGGATCCGGAGGGATTTCGACATGGTGTTCAACACCTGGTACTCCTCGCTTTCGCCCGGCGCGGAACAGTATGGCCGCTGGTCGTCCGCAGCCGCGAGTGCGGAAGGCTCCTTCAACATTGTCGGAGCCCACAGCCCGGCGATCGATGCCATGATCGACGCCATCGTCGGCGCCCGCACGGAAGAAGACTTCACCGCCGCCGTCAGGGCCTTTGATCGCATCCTCATTTCCGGCGCCTATGCGGTCCCCCTTTTCCACGTATCGGACGATTGGGTCGGTCACTGGAGCCGCGTCGTTCCGCCGAAAGTGAATTCGCTTTACGGCGTGGAGTTTGATACCTGGTGGTCCGCGGACGCGGCGGTCAACTGATCGGAGCAAAGAACAAAGATCATGAAAGTCACGCCTGACACCCTGTCCGATCCCTACCATGCAACCGATGCCTGGGGCGACACGACCCTGGACATGCTGTTCCGGCAGACCGCGCAACTGCATCCGACGCGGATGGCAATCGTGGATGCGCCCGACCGAGCCAACTGGACCGGTGGCGACAGCCGCAGCCTGACTTATCAGGAGGCAGAGCGGGAAATCGACCGACTTGCCGCCTTTTACCGCGCCATCGGCCTGACGACCGACCATGTGATCGGCGTGCAATCCCCCAATACCGTCGACACAGTGATCGCTATACTGGCCGCGCTACGTGCCGGACTGATCGTCTCGACGCTGCCGCTGCACTGGCGGCAGAAGAACGTGCTGGAGGCCCTCAATTCCGTCGGCGCGAAAGGCTTCGTCGCCGCAGACCGCATCGAAACGCGCAATGTCGGAGCAGCCGCCCGGGACGTCGCCGCGGATCTTTTCAGTCTCCGCTTTGTTTTCGGTCTCGGCAAGGACATCCCCGACGGCCTCATCGAACTGGGCCCCATGCTGGCGGAGATGGGAGACGACCTGACCTTTGACGAAGGCGAGCGGGACAAGGCCGCCGATCACGTGGCAACCATTTCCTGGACGCGGTCCGGCAGCGAAACGGTTCCTGTGCCCCGCTGCCACAATCACTGGATCGCTTCGGCCCGGCAATGCGTGCATGAAGCCGGACTGAAACACGGCGAGCGCATACTCGTCCCCTATTCGCTGAGCGGTCTGACCGGGATCGGCGCAGGGCTCGTCCCGTGGTTGCTCGTCGGCGGAACGCTGCATCTGCATCACCCGACGTCTCTTCTGCAACTGTCGCGGCATGCCAATGCGATCGGTGCCGATTACGTGCTGACCCCGGGACCATTGACTCAGATCCTCGACAAGAAGCTGGTTCAGGAGACGACGACCATCGTCGCCGCCTGGAATGTCGCAGCACCCAAACCCGGCACATTTACGCCGCACCACAAGGTCGTGGATCTCCACATCGCCGACGAATTCGCCCTTGTCGCAAAGGCACGCGGTCCGTCGGCCAAGGTGCAGGCGACTCCGCTGGGAAAACAGGCGGGGCCGAACGGGTGTGAGAGCGGGCCAGCCCTTTTGGAAATCGCAGTCAACAAAGTCGAGAACGGCGCCCATGCGCTCCTGCAGGTCAAGGGGCCCATGGTTCCCGAGATCGGCTGGCATACGCATGCAGGCACGCATCCGCATCAACGCGACAAGGAAGGTTTTCTGAATACCGGTATTCCGGTGGAGCAGAACGAAGACGGCCTGAAGGGGTTCGGCATACCCGGCGCCCAGGCCAACGGAGTGGGCGACCTGGAAGCGCTCGACGAAATCTATTCCGCATATCCGGGTGTCAGCGAAGCGGCCGCGTTTCTGGTCGACGACGAAGTTCTCGGCGCCCGGCTCTATGCAGCCCTGGTTCCGGTATCGGGCAATGTTCCCGACGCCAAGGCCTTTTTCGCCTATCTCGACGCCGATGGAGTGGATCTTGCCAAGATACCCTATCGCGTCCTTGTGCTGCAGGCTCTCCCGCGGAACAACGACGGAACAATAGATCGCGAGCGACTGACCTTGCGTACCCAACGGCTACCGGCTGCGGTGGCCTGAGCCATCCCTGGCGGAAACGGAAGCATATGGACCAGGACAATTCACTTCTCTGGCAGGGTCCGGTGTGGTTCGCCGGCCGGCCTTCGCCGGTAAGCGCGGGCTCCATTCCAGGACTTCCCGGCGACATCGACCTGATACAGAGCTTTGCGGGCGCGAATGGCGTGGACGACCGCCTGCCGAGCGCGATCATTGTCGATATCTCCTCAATTGCAGAAGCCGACCGGGACCGTTTCTTTGCCTGGTTGGATGGTCTGGTCACCGGGCTTCCCACGGATGTCCCGATGCTCTTCCTGAGCGGTCCGGATGACGTCGTGCCGAGCCGTCCGAAACCCAGTGCCACGATCAACCGAGCCGTGCCGGACGACGTTCTGTTCGACGCCATCTGTGCTCATCAACGCGCCCTCATGCGCTTCGAGGAAGCGCGGATCCGCCGTCTCGTGTTCGGCCGAATTCCCGGTTACGGAGCAGCCCCCCATTACAAGGGGACCAGCGGATTGCTCGTCGTAGGGCTCGGTGGTCGCTTTCCGGACCTGCAGGAAGCGAGCGGCCGGAAAGTTGAGGTTATCGGCGCGTTTACCCGGGATATGGCCGAAAACTACCTTTCCCAACGGGCGTTCGATGCCGTCATTCTGGATTCCACGCTCGATGAAACGCTGGAAAGCCTGCGCCAGATCCGCATGGATTCCCGCTTTGCCGCCATTCCTGTCCTGGTGGTAACAGACAAACCGGGCGATACCGCCATGCTGTTCAAGGCAGGCGCAAACGACGTTCTGACCCTCCCTCTGGACGGCTCCAATCTGCGCGCCCGGCTTGCGACAGCCATCCGCCATGGCAAACGCCGGAGGCTCGCCGACAAGGTGCTGGCGGAAAGCCACCGCTGGCTGACGCAGCAACTGGACAAGGGCGGGCTCAGCCAGGAGGACTATCAACGCTACCTGGCGCGTGCGGGGCAAGCGCTTGCCCTGCGCGGGCTCGCGCTTTGCGAAATGAAACTGCTTCCTGAGAATTTTATCCTTCCGGAACAAACGACCGCCCTTGCCGAAAACCTCTATGGCACACTGCTTTCGGTCGCCGACGCCACCAGCCGCGAGGAGGACCTAGTCTGCGTGGTCAACGACATAGGCCCTGTCGCAGTGCTGAAGAGCCAAAGGGGTAAGGGCCGGCTGCAGGCCCGGATCGAGGCGATCCTCGGCCACACAGTCCTTTGAACCCCGTTATTCGAACCGGCGACTGGAACACGCCTGCCAGAAACGCTTATGTTCGGTAGGTTGAAGAGTAGCCGGGAGACGGGATTTGACTGAAGACACACCTATTGCCGTGGACGTGGTGTCAGACGTGATGTGCCCATGGTGCTATATCGGCAAACGACGGCTTGAAGCCGCTCTGGCCCAGTTGACCGATATCAAGGTGGCCGTTCGCTGGCATCCCTTCCAGCTCGATTCTACATTGCCGAAAGAAGGCAAGGACAGGCAGGCCTATCTCAATGACAAGTTCGGCGGTCCGGAACGGGCACAAGGGATCTATGCCAAGATCAGTGACGCCGGCCGGCAGGAAGGGATCGATTTCGCATTCGACAAGATCAAGGTTTCGCCGAATACGCTCGACAGTCACCGTCTGATCCTGTGGTCGCGCGCGGATGATTTGCAGGACGAGGTCGTAGAACTTCTGTTCAAGGCCTATTTCCAGGACGGAGAAGACCTGACGAAGCCGGAAACGCTGGTGAAGATCGCCGATGAAGCGGGGATGCAATCGGACCTGGTCGACCAACTTCTGGAGACCGACAGCGATCTGGAAAAGACCAAGCAACAGATCGCTCGCGCCCAGGAACTCGGCGTGACGGGTGTGCCCTGTTTCATCATCGACGGCCGGTTCGTGCTCGCGGGAGCCGAAAAGCCTGAAACCATCGCCGCCGCCATCCGCCATGCAGAAGAAACCCGGACTTCCGATCCGGAGGCCGTTTCCCAATAACGGCAACAGCACCGAACGAAAAAAACCCCGCCGTTCGGCGGGGCTTTGCTTTTGCGCAACTCAAGTGGCCCGGATCAGGCTTTCAGGATCGACCGGCCGGCATAGACCGCCTGCGGCCCAAGTTCTTCCTCGATCCGGATCAGCTGGTTGTACTTCGCCAACCGGTCGGAACGGGCCAGCGAGCCGGTCTTGATCTGTCCGCAGTTGGTGGCAACGGCGAGGTCGGCAATGGTTGCGTCTTCCGTTTCACCGGACCGGTGCGACATGACAGCCGTGTAGGAGGCCTTGTGGGCCGTTTCTACAGCATCCAGGGTTTCCGACAGGGTGCCGATCTGGTTGACCTTGACCAGGATCGAGTTGGCCACGCCCTTTTCGATGCCCTGACGCAGACGTGCGGAGTTGGTCACGAACAGATCGTCGCCGACGAGCTGGCACTTGGACCCGAACAGATCGGTTGCCGCTTTCCAGCCGTCCCAGTCGTCTTCGGCGAGCCCGTCCTCGATGGAAATGATCGGATAACGGGATACCAGGTTTTCCAGATACGCGGCCATTTCTTCCGGCAACAGGGACTTGCCCTCGCCTTCGAGGACGTACTTACCATCCTTGAAGAACTCGGTGGAAGCCGCGTCGAGGGCGAGATAGATGTCTTCGCCCGGCTTGTAGCCGGCGCTTTCGATCGCCTTCATGACGAAACCGATAGCCGCGTCGGTGGATTCCAGGTTCGGTGCGAAGCCACCCTCGTCGCCAACGTTGGTGTTGTGGCCGGCCGAGGCCAGGGCCTTTTTCAGTGTGTGGAAGACTTCCGCGCCCATGCGCACCGCGTCACCGAGCGTATCGGCGCCGACCGGCATGATCATGAACTCCTGGAAATCGATCGGGTTGTCGGCATGGGCACCGCCGTTGATGATGTTCATCATCGGGACCGGAAGGGTCCGGGCCGACGTGCCGCCGACATAACGATAAAGCGGCAGGCCGGAGGCCTGTGCGGCGGCCCGGGAAACGGCCAGGGAAACACCGAGGATCGCATTGGCGCCGAGGCGTGCCTTGTTCGGGGTGCCGTCCAGATCGATCATCGCGCTGTCGATCTTCAGCTGATCTTCCGCATCGAGACCACCAATGGTCTCGAAGATTTCGCCGTTGACGTTGTCGACAGCGTTAAGAACGCCCTTGCCCAGATAGCGGTCGCCGCCGTCGCGCAATTCAACCGCTTCATGCGCACCGGTGGAGGCCCCGGAGGGAACCGCGGCGCGGCCGAAGGAACCGTCTTCAAGAAACACATCCACTTCCACGGTCGGGTTGCCGCGGCTGTCGAGAATCTCACGCGCCGTAATGTCGACGATTGCGGTCATCGCAGTACTCCTTGTTTCGTATCGTAGTGCGGCAGGCCGATGATCCGGCGCCGATTTCGTTTGTCACCGGATCGAGCACTTGCCTCAAGTGAAGAGGCCGCACCACCCGGATAGGAAAAGGGCCAGGCAAACGCCCGGCCCGGATGATCTAACTCAGTTCGCAGCCGGCTTTACGACTGCATCAAGCGCCTTCAGCTGTGCAAGCAAAGCGCCAAGATCCTTTAGCGGCACCATATTTGGGCCGTCGGACGAGATCGTGTTGTCCGGATCCGGGTGGGTTTCGACGAAAAGCCCGCCGACCCCGACCGCCACGGCTGCCCTTGCCAGGACGGCCACCATGCGGCGGTCACCGCCCGAAGAGCCGCCGAGGCCACCGGGTTGCTGGACCGAATGGGTTGCATCGAAAATCACCGGAGCTCCGGTTTCGGCCATGATCGGCAAAGCCCGGAAATCGCTGACGAGCGTGTTATAGCCGAAGCTGACGCCGCGCTCGGTCAACAGCACATTCGCATTGCCGGTTTCAACGATCTTCATCAGAACGTTTTTCATGTCCCAGGGAGCGAGAAACTGGCCCTTCTTGACGTTGATGATTGCGCCGGTTTTCGCGGCTGCGACCAGGAGGTCCGTCTGACGGCAAAGAAAGGCCGGGATCTGCAGGACATCCACAACTTCTGCAACCGGTACGCACTGATCCTCGGAGTGGATGTCGGTCAGAACGGGCATGCCGTAGGTTTCCCGGATCTCGGCGAAGACCGGCAGCGCATCGTTCAGACCGACACCGCGGGTGGCGGCCAAGGACGTGCGGTTAGCCTTGTCGAACGACGCTTTGAACACGACCGGAATATCAAGCGACCCTGCGATTTCCTTGACCGCTGCGGCGCATTCAAGAACATGCGCGCGGCTTTCCATCTGGCATGGACCGGCAATCAGGCTGAACGGCAACGTGTTGCTGAAACAAACGTCGCCGACCCGGACTTCTGTGTTCGGCTGGGACATGAAACTTCCTAAGGGTCAGTGGGCAGGCCCCGGCGGGCCCTTAATAAGGCGCCCGTTCCATAGCGTTCTTTTTCCATGGCTGCAATATGGGCAGACGACAGATCCAGAAGTAACCAACTTTACAAAGTTTTCCCGCCAGCCGTTCGAACTCTCGCTTGACGTTCGGGAACAATGTATATTGCATTGCACACGCCGCGATTTCGACATGAATTCACGTCATGGTAATTTTGCGTATGTATTTAGAGCGGTCAGGAACGTGTCGAATATCAGCGTTGAAGCACAATACCTGAATGCGTTTTTTGAATTTGAACCTCTCTCATTTTGAACAAAACTCCCGGAAAGAGACAAAATGACCCAGAAGATTAGGAAAGCAGTCCTTCCCGTAGCCGGTCTTGGGACGCGCTTTCTGCCTGCGACCAAGGCCGTACCGAAGGAAATGCTGACGATCGTCGATCGGCCGATCATTCAATACGTCGTGGAAGAAGCGCGCGCTGCGGGCATCGAGCACATCGTCTTCGTGACCGGACGGAACAAGCACGTGATCGCTGACCATTTCGACCGAGCCTATGAGCTTGAAGATACGCTCAAGAGCCGGAACAAGACCGAAGCACTGCAGCTTCTGGAAAAACTGCGCCCGGCTGCCGGTTCGACCAGCTTCACCCGGCAGCAGGATCCGCAAGGGCTCGGTCATGCCATCTGGTGCGCCCGGGACATCATCGGCCCCGAGCCGTTCGCCATTCTGTTGCCCGATGTGATCATCAAGTCCGGAACCAGCTGTCTCAAGCAGATGGTGGATGTCTATAATGAAACCGGTGGCAACATCATTGCCGTCGAAGAAGTCCCGGAAGACCAGACCCATAAGTACGGCATCGTGGAACTCTCGGAGAAACTCACCGATCGGGCCAGCAAGATCAAGGGAATGGTTGAAAAGCCGGCGCCTGGAACCGCGCCCACCAACCTCATGATCACAGGGCGCTATATTCTGCAGCCGGAAATCTTCGGCCTTCTGAGCCGCCAGGAAAAAGGTGCAGGCGGTGAGATCCAGCTGACCGACAGCATGCTCGCGCTGATGGAAACCCAGGTCTTTACTTCGCTCAAATTCGAAGGCCGCAGTTACGATTGCGGCTCCAAGGCCGGGTTCCTGAGCGCCAACATCGCCTATGCGCTGGAACAGCCGGATCTTGCGGCCGAGCTGGTTCCGCTTCTCGGTGACCTGATCAACAAGCGCGACGCAGCCGAATAATATGAGCGGCGGCCTAACGGCCGGCGTTATTGCTCTTGCAAGGGCAAGACCTTACCGACTAGGACTGGGCCGGCCTCCCGTAAAAGGGGCCGGCCCTTTCTTTTCGCTCCTACACCCGGAAACGCAGATGACGTCCGCCGTACCGATTTCCAGAAAAGTCGCCGTCATCGGTCTGGGGTATGTCGGCCTCCCTGTTGCCGTCGCGTTTGCGGGAGCCGGACATCGGGTTACCGGTTTCGATATCAAGACGGACCGGTTGAAAGCCCTGCGAGCCGGCGACGATGTAACGTCATCCGTCAGCCCGGCGGAATTGCGGCAACCCGGCCTGACCTTCACCGGTGACCCGCGTGACCTTGCGGAGTGCGAGATCTTTATCGTTGCGGTTCCAACGCCGATTGATCGCGCAAAGCGCCCCGATCTGAGGCCCTTTGAAAGTGCCGCGCGGACCGTTGGTTCTGTCATGAAGAAGGGCGCGATTGTCGTCTTTGAATCGACGGTGTTTCCCGGCGCCACGGAAGATATCGCGGTCCCGATCCTGGAAGAGGCATCCGGATTGGCATTCGGCCGGGATTTCGAGGTCGGCTATTCGCCGGAACGGATCAACCCCGGTGACACAGTCCACAGCTTTGCCGATATCATGAAGATCGTCTCTGCAAGCTCCGAGGCTGCAACCGACACCCTGTGCGAATTCTACGGCTCCGTTGTCACTGCGGGTATTCACCGTGCCCCGTCCATCAAGGTGGCGGAAGCCGCAAAGGTCATCGAAAACACCCAGCGGGATCTCAACATCGCGCTGATGAACGAGCTCGCGGTCCTGTTTCATGCCATGGACATCGATACCCGCGACGTACTGGCAGGCTCGGGGACCAAGTGGAACTTCCTGCCGTTCCAGCCGGGGCTTGTCGGCGGGCACTGCATCGGTGTCGATCCCTACTACCTCACCCACAAGGCTCACGAAATTGGCCTTACACCGCAGGTGATCCTGGCCGGTCGCGGAACCAACGAAGCCATGCCTGCCTTCATTGCCGGGAAAATCATTCAGGCCTGTGTCAAGCTCGGGCGAAAGATGCCGCCGAAAATCGCTGTCCTTGGCCTCACCTACAAGGCCAATGTGCCCGATACGCGTAATTCCAAGGTGGTCGACCTTATCCGGGAACTGGCCGACTTCGGCGCCGATGTCCGGGTTCACGATCCGCTTGCCTTAAGCGACGAGGTTGAGGAGGAATACGGGCTTCAGCTGTCTTCGCTTGAAGAGCTCACCGGATCGGATGCCGTGATCCTCGCGGTTCCGCACGCGGTGTTTTTCACGGATGATGACGCCTGGCCGGTTATCCTGCCGCTTCTCGGCAGTGGTGCGACGCTGGTGGCTGATCTGCCCGCAAAGCTTGCTCGCTCCCAAAAACCTGATGAGGTCACCCTCTGGCGGCTGTAATGCTTCCATCAGCAGCCAGGAACAGAACCGCGGCTAAATTGTCCGTCTTTTCAATGAGTTTTCCGGCAAACTGTATTCCTGCCGCGTTTTGAGCAACTTGCATAATTTTACAACGATGCGGATTTCCGAATCTCACCTATACTGACAAAATACCAACAACAAGGAAGGTCCGGTCATGCGGGTTTCAGTCTTTGTCAGTGTTTGGGTTGTTTTCGCAGCAATACTCTTCTCCGGCCGTACGCCGGCCGAAGCGCAAGCTGCCCCGCCGGACGGCGCCGTCTTTCATAAAATCATCAAGGACCAGATGAAGGCATTCGCGGCCGGAGATGCGAATACCGCCTTCTCCTATGCGACGTCGGCGCTTCAGCAGCGCTTTCAGACGCCTGCAATCTACCTGGATGCGGTCAAGCGGGGCTATCGCCCGGTTTACAGTCCCAGGGACATCACCTTCGGAACGTCCAAGGTGACCAGCAAGGGCCCGGTCCAGGAAGTCTATCTCACCGACCCGGACGGCGAAGACTGGCTCGCGCTCTACAGTTTCGAACAGCAGGAAGACGGGAGCTGGCGGATTTCCGGCTGCTATCTGACCAAGTCCAGCGGTTATCCGGCTTAACAGCCAAGCCGAAAGGATCTACCCGTTCTGGGCTTCAGAGCGGGGCGAGATCGCCGCGCTCCCAATCTTCCTTGGTCTTGAGGCGGAAGTCTTCGAAGGTTCCCGCATCGATGGCGTCGCGCATGCCCTGCATCAGCGACTGGTAATAGGCCAGGTTGTTCCAGGTGAGCAGCATGCCCGCCAGACCCTCGCCCGCGCGAACGAGGTGATGCAGGTAAGCCCGTGAATAGGTGCTGGTTGCCGGGCATTCGCTGGCTTCGTCGAGCGGACGCGGGTCGTCGGCATGGCGGGCGTTCTTCAGGTTCACCTTGCCGAAACGGGTATAGGCCAGGCCGTGGCGGCCGGCACGGGTCGGCATGACGCAATCGAACTGATCGATACCGCGCGCCACACTTTCCAGAATATCGTCGGGCGTGCCCACTCCCATCAGGTAACGCGGCTTGTCGACCGGAAGGCCCGGGTTGGTGATGTCGAGCATCCGCAGCATGACGTCCTGGGGCTCGCCGACGGCGAGGCCACCGACCGAGTACCCCTCGAACGGCATTTTCGACAGTTCTTGGGCGGACCGGATACGCAGGTCCTCCACGTCACCGCCCTGGACAATGCCGTAAAGCCCCTGCCCCTTTGCCGGGCCATCCATCGTTTCGAACTGAGCACGCGACCGCTCCGCCCAACGGAGCGACAGTTCCATGGCGCGTTCGACTTCCTCCCGCGGGGCCGGCAGGCGGATACACTCATCAAGCTGCATCTGGATATCGGATCCTAGCAGGCCCTGGATTTCCACGGACCGTTCCGGCGTCAGATGATACTTCTGGCCGTCGATGTGGCTCTGGAACCGGACACCGGTTTCGTCCAGCTTGCGCAACTGGGCAAGCGACATGACCTGGAAGCCGCCACTGTCGGTCAGGATGGTGTGCGGCCAGTTCATGAATTTGTGCAGACCGCCCAGGCGGTGAACCCGTTCCGCGGTCGGGCGCAGCATCAGGTGATAGGTATTGCCGAGCACCACGTCCGAGCCGAGGTCCCGAACCTGGTCCGGATACATGGCCTTGACGGTGGCCTGGGTGCCCACCGGCATGAAGGCGGGCGTGCGCACGAGCCCGTGCGGTGTCGTGATTTCACCCCGCCGGGCGAGGCCATCGGTCTTCAGAAGCTTGAAGGAAAATCGGTTTCCGGTGCTCGCCGACATTGTCATAAGTCCTTTTCGACCGCGCCGCTGGTGGGAAACAGCAGACAGGCATCGCCGTAGCTGTAAAAACGGTATTCTGCTGCAATCGCATGGGCATAGGCCCGCTGCATGGTTTCAAGGCCGGAAAAGGCCGACACCAGCATGAACAACGTCGAGCGCGGCAGGTGGAAGTTGGTCATCAACACATCGACCGCCCGGAACTTATAGCCCGGCGTGATGAAAATCGATGTTTCGCCCGCGAATGCACACAGGCCGCCCGGCTCCTGCGCCGCGCTCTCCAGGATCCGCAGGGATGTGGTCCCGACGCTGACGACCTTGTTGCCACGCGCCCTTACCGCTTGGAGCGCATCGGCCGTCTCGGCAGACACCTCGCCATATTCGGCATGCATCCGGTGGTCTTCGGTGGTCTCGCTCTTGACCGGCAGGAAGGTGCCCGCGCCGACATGAAGCGTCACCCGATGCTGTTCGATCCCGTGCGCAGTCAGGCTTTCCAGCAGCTCTGGCGTGAAGTGCAAACCGGCGGTCGGGGCTGCAACCGCGCCTTCTTTTTCGGCAAAGATCGTCTGGTAATCGAGCCTGTCCTGCTCGTCTTCCCCGCGCTTGGCGGCGATATAGGGCGGCAGGGGAATATGGCCGACGGCGGCAATCGCTTCATCGAGGCTCGGTCCCGACAAGTCGAACACCAGAAGGACTTCCCCGGCCTCGCCTTTTTCGGCTACCGTCGCGTCCAGGGTTCCCAGCAGACAGGCCTCCCCCTCACCGCCGAAACGGATCCGATCGCCGACGGCGAGTTTCTTGGCCGGACGGACGAACGCCCGCCAGCGATCAGGGCCGGACCGTAAATGAAGCGTCGCGCCGATTTTGGCGACCGCCTCACCGCGGGCTCTGGTCCCCTCCAGCTGAGCCGGGATCACTTTCGTATCGTTGAAGACAAGGGCATCACCGGGTTCCAGGCAGGACGCAAGATCCCGCACGCCCGCATCGCTCAGTTCAGGCTCGGCTTCCGGACGGACCACCAGCATACGCGCAGCATCACGCGGCCGGGCGGGCCTGAGGGCAATCCGCTCGTTCGGCAGGTCGAAGTCAAACTGGTCTACGCGCATCCGTCGTCGGTCCGGTTCGCACCGGCATCCCTGATGGGGTTTACAAAGAAAAGCAAGGAGCCGTGCTGATAACTGCCAGACGGACATTTATCAACCGTCATCGGTTCAACGGTCCGGCCAAAAGAAAGCAGCGCGATGCCGGGCACCGCGCTGCTCTCATCAATTCAACAGTTCACTTAGGCAGCGTCGGCCGCAACCTTGATCGAAACGATCTTGTCCGGGTTCTGAACCGGTTCGCCGCGCTTGATCTTGTCGACGTTGTCCATGCCTTCGATCACTTCGCCCCAAACCGTGTACTGGCCATCGAGCCACGGTGCATCGGTGAAGCAGATGAAGAACTGGCTGTCGCCGGAATTCGGGTCCATGGCACGGGCCATGGAACAGGTGCCACGCTTGTGCTTTTCGTTGGAGAATTCCGCCTTCAGCTTCTGGCCGGAACCGCCTGTTCCGGTGCCTTGCGGACAGCCTGTCTGGGCCATGAAGCCATCGATCACGCGGTGAAAGACGATGCCGTCGTAAAAGCCGTCGCGAACCAGTTCCTTGATGCGGGCCACGTGGGTCGGCGCCAGGTCCGGCTTCATCTCGATGATGATCGGGCCCTGGGTGGTTTCCATCAGAAGGGTATTCTCGGCGTCCTTGATATCGGCCATTTCATTTTCTCCGTTATTTCTATTCGATTTGGACTACAGGTCAGCCGGCGTCGGCTGCCACCTGCATCTTGATGATCTTGTCGGGATGCGCGGGCGGCTGGCCTTTCAC
This sequence comes from uncultured Roseibium sp., assembly GCF_963675095.2. GTDB lineage: Bacteria > Pseudomonadota > Alphaproteobacteria > Rhizobiales > Stappiaceae > Roseibium. Next base: position 220,931 of record NZ_CAXXSJ010000069.1, read on the forward strand.
GATCTTGTCGACGAATTCCATGCCATCGACTACATCGCCCCAGACCGTGTACTGGCCGTTCAGATGCGGTGCATCGTCAAACATGATGAAGAACTGGGAATTGGCGCTGTTGGGATCCGACGTCCGCGCCATGCCAATGACCCCGCGCTGGAACGGCGCGTCGGAAAATTCCGCCGGCAGGTCGGGAAGGTCAGAGCCTCCGGTACCGGTGCCGGTCGGATCGCCGCTCTGGGCCATGAAACCGTCGATCACGCGGTGGAAGACAATGCCATCGTAGAAACCGTCACGGGTCAGCGTCTTGATGCGTTCCACGTGCTTTGGCGCCAGATCCGGGCGCAGACGGATCGTTACCCGGCCGTCCTTCAGATCGAGGTAAAGCGTGTTTTCCGGATCAAGATCAGACGCTCCGGCCAATGCGGGCATAAACAGGATCGACGCGATCACCGCAAAGATGGTTAGAAATCGTGACACAGGGTCCTCCGATCGGGTTATCTGGCGTCAGCCGCCAGGTGTTTCAGACTGACGGTCAGCTGGTTCTGAGCTTCAAGGGTTCCGCGACGCTTCCCGGGACAAAGGCCGAGCTGTCACCCCCCATCTTTGCGATCTGCCGCACAAGCGTGGCCGTGATATGACGGACGTTGGGAGATGCGGGCAGGAACACGGTTCTGATTTCCGGCGCGAGCGTTCCGTTCATTCCGGCCATCTGCATTTCATAGTCCAGATCCGTGCCGTCGCGCAGGCCGCGGACAAGGAACTGGGCGCCGTTTTCGCGTGCGAAATCGATCACCAGATTGGAGAATGCCTTGACCTCGATACGGGCTGCGTCGTCCGCGCCGAAGGCTTCCTGCGCGCAGGTGTAGATCATCCCGACGCGCTCATCGAAACTGAAAAGCGGTGCTTTGCCTGGGTGAATACCGATGGCCACAATCACTTTGTCGGCAAGCGCAAGGGCCTGACGCAGGATGTCCATATGACCATTGGTGACCGGATCAAACGACCCGGGATAGAGCGCTGTTCGTATCATAGGCCCTTCCATACTCTGCCTGCGCCGAACCTACAAGCGCCCCCCTCGACCTCCTCTGAAACAGGGAAGTGAACAAGATCCGTAAGAACTGCCAATGAGGATTCAGCGGATTTAAAGACAAAAGCTTTAAAAGTGTGACAAGCGTCACGGCACAAGAAGCCGATCCCGCAGATAGTGGTTCTCATAGGGATGGACAACAGACGCGCAGGGAGTAACGCAAATGTCCACATATCAGAAAGCCACTTCGGACCTGTTCTTGCAGAAATTCGGCAAGGACGTGTTTCAGTCAAACAAGACCGCCGCCTACCCGGCTGGCGCCGCGCAGATTGCCGGCATTCTGGGTCTGGCTTTGCTGGCGGTTCTGATCGCAGGTTTTGTCACGCTGCAGCCCGCGGAATCCTTCACACCCGCACGGGCCGCCGATATGGGCATGGTCCAGGGGCTGGAAGCCACCAAGTCCGACCGTTCGAAAGCGACCCTTCCGGCCTCCTGCGAGGGGCAGGCATGGGGTGCCTGGAGCACGGATTGTACCGCTGCCCTGACGGGTTCGTCCTCGGTTCGCAATGTCGGCTACGTCACGGTTGAGCAGCCGTCGAAGACGGTCAATGAAACGATCCTGGCCCGCTATCCGGCGACGAACTGACCGCACCAGACCACTCCCCTTCAAAAAACAGCGGCTCAGGCAATGCCTGGCCGCTGTTTTTGTTCGCAGTCACCGATCAGAGATTATTCGGCGTCGCCTTCCGGAGCCTCCGGAGGGGTTTCCCCAGTGTCGGATCCGGTATCGGATCCGGTTTCACCGCCTTCACCTTCGATCTCTTCTTCCTCGTCCACTTCGCTGATCCGTTCGACGGCGACGACCTGTTCGTCCTTTGCCGTCTTGAACACCGTCACACCCTGTGTGGCGCGACCGGCGATACGGATGCCGTCGACCGGGCACCGGATCAACTGGCCACCATTGGTCACCAGCATGATCTGATCGGTGTCCTCGACCGGGAAGGATGCGGTCAGGTCGCCGTTACGGGCGTTGACGGCCATGGCCGTGATGCCCTTGCCGCCACGGCCCGTCACCCGGTATTCGAAGGAGGACGTCCGCTTACCGTACCCCTTTTCGGAAATGGTCAGGATGATCTGCTCGGCAGCGCCCATCTCCGCATAGCGGTCCTGGGCGAGTTCGCCGGCAACGACATCTTCCTCGTCATGACCGTTGCCGCTTTCCTCCGTCTCGCCGCGCAAGGCGCGCGACATTTTCAGGTAAGCGGCCCGTTCTTCCGCGGTCACATCGATATGATGCAGGATCTGCATGGATATGACCCGGTCCTCGTCGGCAAGCCGAATGCCGCGCACGCCGACCGAATTCCGGCCTGCAAAGACACGTACATCGGTCACGGGGAAGCGGATGCACTGGCCCGAAGCCGTCGTCAGCATGACGTCGGAATGTTCCGAACACGTCTCCACGCCGACGATCCCGTCGCCGTCCTCCAGCTTCATCGCGATCTTGCCGTTTCGGTTGATCTGGACGAAGTCGGAGAGCTTGTTGCGTCTCACCGTGCCGCGGACGGTCGCGAACATGACGTCGAGGTTTGCCCAGCTGTCCTCATCTTCCGGCAAGGGCATGATTGAGGAGATCTGTTCGCCCTGCTCCAACGGCAGCATGTTGACCAGCGCCTTGCCACGCGCGGTCGGTCCACCTAGCGGCAGACGCCAGACCTTCATCTTGTAGGCAATGCCGCGTGAGGAGAAGAACAGCACCGGCGTGTGGGTGTTGGCGACGAACAGGCGGGTTACGAAATCCTCGTCCTTCGTCGACATGCCGGAACGGCCTTTGCCGCCACGACGCTGCGCGCGGTAAGTGGCCAGCGGGACGCGCTTGATATAGCCCTCGTGCGACACGGTCACGACCATGTCCTCGCGCTGGATCAGGTCCTCGTCATCGAAATCCGCCCCGCCTTCGGTGATCTCGGTCCGCCGCGGTGTTGCGAACTCGTCCTTGATCTCCAGCATTTCGGTGCGGACGATTTCCTGGATCCGGGCGCGCGAACGCAGAATGTCCAGATAATCGGCGATCTCCGCGCCGATCTTGTTCAGCTCGTCCTCGATTTCGTCGCGACCCATGGCCGTCAGGCGCTGCAAGCGCAGATCGAGAATGGCCCGGGCCTGTTCCTCGGAGAGCTTGTAGGTACCGTCTTCCTGCACCATATGGCGCGGATCGTCGATCAGCCGGATCAGGGCTTCCACGTCCTGCGCCGGCCAGTTCCGCTCCATAAGCTGGCGGCGGGCGGTCGCCGGATCGGGCGCGCTGCGGATCAGCTTGATGACCTCGTCGATATTGGCAACGGCAATGCCCAGGCCGACCAAGATATGGGCCCGGTCACGCGCTTTCTTCAGAAGGAAACGCGTTCTTCTGCCAATGACTTCTTCGCGGAAGCTCACAAATGCCTTGAGCATATCCGAGAGGATCATCAGCTCCGGCTTGCCGCCGTTGAGCGCGACCATGTTGCAGCCGAAAGACGTCTGCAGCTGGGAGAAGCGGTAGAGCTGGTTGAGGACCACATCGGCAACCGCATCGCGCTTCAATTCGATCACGACGCGCATGCCGGAGCGGTCGCTCTCGTCCCGGATATCGGAGATGCCCTCGATGCGCTTGTCGCGCACCATTTCGGCGATCTTCTCGATCATCGTGGACTTGTTCACCTGATACGGGATCTCGGAGACGATCAGCGCCCAACGGTCCTTGCGAACCTCTTCCACATCGACCTTGGCCCGCATGACGACCGAGCCGCGGCCCGTCTCGTAAGCAGAACGGATGCCGGAGCGCCCGAGGATCATGGCGCCGGTCGGGAAATCCGGACCCGGCACGATCTGCATCAGTTCTTCCAGCGACAGCGCCGGGTTTTCCATGATCGCGATCGCAGCGTCGATGACTTCGCCCAGATTGTGCGGCGGAATGTTCGTCGCCATACCGACGGCGATACCGCCGGCGCCGTTGACCAGGAGGTTCGGGAACTTCGCTGGCAGGACGACAGGCTCGCTTTCGGAGTTGTCGTAGTTTTCCTGGAAGTTGACCGTGTCCTTGTCGATGTCGTCCAGGAGCTTGTGGGCCACCTTCTGCAGACGGCACTCGGTATAGCGCATGGCCGCGGCCGGATCGCCGTCGACGGAGCCGAAGTTGCCCTGCCCGTCGATCAGCGGCAGACGCAGGGAGAAGTTCTGCGCCATACGCACCAGCGCATCGTAGATCGCGCTGTCGCCGTGCGGGTGATATTTACCCATGACGTCACCGACCACGCGGGCCGACTTGCGGTAGGGCTTGTTCCACTCGTAGCCATTCTCGTGCATGGAGAACAGGATGCGGCGGTGAACGGGCTTGAGGCCGTCGCGGACATCTGGGAGAGCACGGCTGACGATCACGCTCATGGCGTAATCGAGATAGCTGCTCTTCATTTCATCGACGATTGAGATCGGTTTGATGTCCGACGGGCTCGCGCCGGAAGGGGTGGTGTTATCCTGGTCTGCCAAGGATGGAACTCTTAATCGTTGTTATTGCTTTGCCGTTTATATACGATTCCACATAGGCGGCCAAATTTCAGGCACATAACACGCCAACTAATCTTCCTTTGTTTTCAATTGCTTGCACCGACAATTCACAGGCGGAAAAATAGATTGCTGCAACAGCTGTCCAGACGCGCCAGAATTGCGCCAAAAGCAACCGATTTTCCCCCTTCAAACTGGCCGGGAACAGCGCATGACCGACTACTTCATCAATGCCTTCGCCACGTTGTTCGTGACCATTGATCCTGTCGGACTGGCCCCGATGTTTCTGGGCGTCACCGCCGGGCTTTCGGCCGCCGACCGCAAGCGTGTCGCCATCCGCGCCACAGTTACCGCAGCCCTCATTTTCCTGCTGTTTTTCGTAGCCGGTCAGTCGGTTCTCAACGTGCTTGGCATTTCCGTCTCCGCCTTCCGGGTCGCCGGTGGAATCCTGCTGTTTCTGATCGCGGTCGAGATGGTCTTCGGCAAAAGGCAGCAGCGCAAAACGGAAACGGCGGAGAAAGCGGTCGAGCATCACCCGCCCGCCGACTTTCACGAAGTGGCTATCTTCCCGCTTGCAATCCCCCTGATCGCCGGACCGGCGGCCATCAGTGCGGTGATCCTCTTGAGCGGACAGGCGCCCGATACCCTGTCCTATCTTGGCCTGGCGGCTGTCATTGTCATTATCCTCGGCAGCTGCCTGTTCGCTTTTCTGCTGGCAGACCGGATCGAACGCCTGCTGGGCGATACGGCGCAACTGGTCATTACCCGGTTGCTCGGCGTGCTTCTGGCCGCGCTTTCGGTCCAGTTCATCGCTGACGGCGTCCTGGCCTTCATCAGGACATGACGCCGCCGGCGTCTGATTACCGTTTCGATACCGGCTTGCCGTCGTCGCGCAGCACAACATAGATCGCCGGAATTACCAGCACGGTCAGCAGCGTTGAAGACGCGAGGCCGAAGAGCAGCGAGATCGCAAGCCCCTGGAAAATCGGGTCGGCCAGGATCACGGCCGCGCCGATCATGGCGGCCAACGCCGTCAGCAGGATCGGCTTGAAACGGATCGAGCCGGCCTCCAGCAGCACATCCTTCAGGGCCCGGTTCTCGGACCGCGCGTGTCGGATGAAATCCACCAGCAGGATCGAGTTGCGCACGATGATGCCGGCAAGCGCGATAAAGCCGATCATCGACGTCGCCGAGAACGGCGCATGGAACAGCCAATGGCCGATCATGATGCCGATCAGGGTGAGCGGCACCGGCGTCAGGATCACCAGCGGTATCTGGAACGACCGGAACTGCGCCACCACCAGGAAATAGATGCCAAGCAGGGCGACCATGAAGGCGGCGCCCATGTCGCGGAAGGTCACCCAGGTGATTTCCCATTCGCCGTCCCACAGAACGGCCGTGTGGGCATCGCTGATCGGTTGTCCGTGCAGAATGACCTCCGGCTTGGGCAGATCGCCCCAGTCGGTCGCGTCGATCTTGTCCTGCACGGCCAGCATGCCGTAGACGGGCGCCTCGAATTCGCCGGCCAGATCCGCCATCACCATGACCACCGGCCGCGCGTTGTGCCGGAAGCGCAGATAGGAGGACGGTTCACGCGACAGATGGACGACATCGCCAAGTTCGACGACGGACCGGTTCCCCGGAATCGCATTGGCCGGCACCGGCGTTGACAGCAGGCGTTCGGACAGCACCCGTTCGCCCTTGGGCAGGGCCAGCGCGATTTCCACCGGCCGGCGGCCGTCGCCGCGGTGGGAATAGCCCACGACCGTCGTCCCGAGCAGGCTCTGGATGGTGTTGTAGACATCGGCTTCCGAAACACCGTGGTATTCCAGGTTGTCCTGATCGATGGAGATCCGGACCCGTTCGGTCGGCTGGCCGTAGCTGTTGTCGACATCGACGATGAACGGGACTTCCTTGAAAATCTGTTCCAGATTCGCCGCAACCGCCCGCCGGACCTCCGGCGTGGGCCCATAAACTTCCGCCAGAAGCGTTGCCAGCACCGGCGGTCCCGGCGGCACTTCGACCACCTTGAGCGAGGTTCCCTCCGGCACCTTCACGGCATTCAGCCGCTCGCGGATCTCAAGCGCGATTTCGTGGCTGGTCCGGTCCCGCTCCCCCTTCGGCAGAAGATTGACCTGAAGGTCGCCCTGCTCTTGGGCTTCACGCAGGAAATAATGGCGCACCAGACCGTTGAAGTTGAACGGCGCCGCGGTGCCGGCGTGGCTCTGGATCGAAACGATCTCGGGGACATCGAACAGGCCGTTGCCGATTTGCGTCAGAACCCGGTCCGTGTCTTCCAGAACCGTGCCTTCCGGGAAGTCGGCAACGACCTGGATTTCCGACTTGTTGTCGAAGGGCAGCAGCTTGACCGTCACGTCCTTGGAATAGATCAGCCCCATGGAGGCGAGCGTCGCGACACCGACCAGGAGCAGGAAGATCCAAGCCCCGGCCTTCGTGCGCAGGATCGGAGTCGCAACGGCGCGATAGACCCGGCCGAGGGCGCCGCCATCGCTTGCCTCGCCGTGACCATCCCCATGCAAGGGCGCGTTGCCCGACGTTTTCAGCATGAGCCACGGGGTCAGGACCACCGCAACGAAGAAGGAAAACAGCATGGCTGCGGAAGCGACTGCCGGGATCGGGCTCATGTAAGGCCCCATCAGCCCGGACACGAACATCATCGGCAGGAGCGCGGCAACGACGGTCAGGGTCGCCACCACCGTCGGGTTGCCGACTTCCGCGACGGCCTCGATCGCCGCCTGGATTCTTGACCGGCCATCCTTCATCGCCCAATGCCGGGCAATGTTTTCAATGACGACAATCGCATCGTCGACCAGGATGCCGATTGCGAAAATGAGCGCGAACAGACTGACGCGGTTGATGGTGTAGCCCATCAGTTGGGCGGCAAAGAGGGTCAGAAGGATCGTGGTCGGAATGACGATCAGGACGACGATCCCGTCCCGCCATCCGATGGCAACCGCCACCAGGATAACGATGGACAAGGTCGCCAGCCCCAAGTGGAACAGGAGTTCGTTGGCCTTTTCGTTGGCCGTCTCGCCGTAGTCCCGAGTGATGTGAACCTCGATGTCCTCCGGGATCAAACGGCCCTTCAGGTCCTCAAGGTGTTCCAGAACCTGTTCGGCGATGACCACGGCGTTGGCGCCGGCCCGCTTGGCGACCGCGATCTCGACGGCTGGCAGCCGGCTGACGGTACCGTCCTGCTGGCGCTGCATGTGCCATGCCCGTTCTTCCGACTGCCTGGCGCCAATAACGGTCTTCGCGACATCTTTCACATAGACCGGATGCCCGTCACGCGTGGTCAGAAGCAGCAGGCCGATATCCGGCACGCCGGTCAGGGTCTGCCCGGCCACGACCGGCAGGTTCTTGCCCTGATCGCGCACGGCGCCGGCAATAAACGACCGGTTCGCCGCCTGCACCTTGCCGATCAGCTGATCCAGGGTCACGCCGTAAAGAGAGAGTTTTTCAGGCTCCGGTTCGACCCGGACCATCTCGGTACTGCCGCCGATCAGGTAGGTCAGGCCGACGTCATCCAGCCGCGAAATCTCGGTACGGACCTCGTCGGCGAGTGCATAGAGGTTCTTGTCGCTCCAGCGGTTCGCTACTTCCGGCTTTGGCGTCAGGGTCGCAACGACAATGGCGACATCGTCCACGCCGCGGCCGACAACGAGCGGCTCTGGGATCCCCGACGGGATCCGATCCATGTTGGCCTTGATCTTTTCGTGGACCCGCAGGATCGCATCGTCGGAATCCGTCCCGACAAAAAAGCGAGCGGTCACCATCACCCGATCATCCACCGTCTGGCTGTAGACGTGCTCCACGCCGTTGATCGCCTTGACGATGGTTTCGAGCGGTTCGGTCACGAGCTTCACCGCATCCGGCGCCTTGAGGCCGTTGGCCTCCACCAGAATATCGACCATAGGCACGGAGATCTGCGGCTCTTCCTCACGCGGCAGGGTGATCAGCGAAATCGTACCGAGCACAAGGGCGGCAAACAACAGGAGCGGCGTCAGCGGCGAGGTGATGAACGCCTTTGTCAGAACACCGGAAAGACCGAGCCTCATGGCTGCACCAGCCTGTCGCCGTCTTTCAGGCCGCTCAAGACTTCGACGTAGGGCTTGCCGTCAACGGTCTGCCGGTCGCCGAGTTCCACGACGATCTCCAACGTTTCGCCGCCGTCCGCGGCCAGCTTGACGAAATCGAGCCCGAAACGGGTGGAGATGTATTCCTCAGGAACGATGATGGCCTGCCGTTTGCCGACCGCAATACGGACCTGGATACGCTCACCGACAAAGAAGTCGCCCAGACCCGGCACCTCGGCATCGGCGACCACCCTGCCCTGGCTGATCTTCGGGTAGACCTTTACGATATGGCCGACCGCGGACGATCCATCGGCTTTCATCGGCTCGGCTCCGAGCATCACCTCATCACCGACCTTCATGGTCCGGGCGTGGCGCTCAGGCACCTCGATGCGCAAGAGAAAGCCTTCCTGGGCCACGGTTGCGATCACCTCGCCGCCCATGACGAAGGACCCAGCCGTTACCGGCACATCGAGGACACGTCCGGAGGACGGCGCAAGAACCTTGCCTTCCGTCATCTGCTGTTCGAGGACCGCCTTTTCGGCCTCTGCGGCCTTGAGCGTGTTCTGTGCGACGATCAGCTGGGTTTCGAGCTGGTCGATCCGGGACTTGGCGATGGTCCCGCGTTCAAACAGTTTCTGGGCGCGATCATATTCGAGCTGGTAATTATCGACATTCGACTTGGACGCGGCGATCTTGGCATCCAGGGCGAGGCGTTGCAGGGTCAGCTTTTCATCGACGATCTGAGCGATCTGTTCGCCCTTCTTGACGTAACTGCCGTCGTCAACGGAAAGGTCCTGCAAAGTGCCGGAAATACGCGCACGGGCCGGTACATCGACCGCGGCCTGCACGGTTCCGTAAACGGTTTTGGTGTCGGTCACGGTTTGGGGCTTGACCAGGAGGTCCTCGGCCAGCGCCAGGCTGTTCATTCCAGCAACCGCAAGGACAAGCAAGGCTCCGAACCTTGTCATTTTCCCCCGAAACCGGCGCCTTTCGGCCGGTTTGCTATCGCCATTTCGCATACCAACTCCTGATCGCTTGTGCCGTTTTGCCCAGATAAACACCCGGACACGTTCACGCAAGATATAGTTTCATATTATTGAAACTTTCGTAGCGCATTGATTTAACTCAGAAACAGCAATTTTTTTTCACGATCCGGCTCTGTTCCCCAAAAACGCGATGCTCATTCTGGCAGAGGATAGACCACCCGCAGTCCGAAACCATGAACGGAATCGCGCGCCCGTACGATGACTTGATCAAGGTTATCCGGAATGCGGACACCGCTCAATGAACGGGTAAAAGGCTGTTCATTTACATGGGGATGAGCCAAAATCCTTTCGCCGAGGATTTTGCCGTCCGGCGTCTCGATACGCCACAAATTGGCATAGTGATCCCAGCCTTCGTCCGCGTGGTGCAAGGTGACGTCGAAACGCCAGGTTCCGTCGGGAGACCGGTTTGCTTCCACCTTGACGACGCTGACTTCGTTGGCACCGGACGGCGTGGCTCCAAAAATTGCCGACAGGGCCAAAAACCCCGCTCCAATTATCTGCCGCATTGCCTTTTCCCTTCTTCGTCTTGAAACTGATGCCATGCTTTTTTACCGATAACGGAACGGAATCAGGATTCACGACGTTGTCATCGAAACGGCCTCATCGCCGTCCTGAGCGCTTACGGAGACAATTTGATGGCCGGACATGGCTCAAAAAAAGTGATTTACGCCGCTCTTGCAGGCAATACGCTTATCGCAATTACCAAGTTCGCAGCCGCCGCCTATACCGGCTCGTCCGCCATGCTGTCGGAAGGCATTCACTCCCTGGTGGACACAGGCAATCAAGGTCTGCTGCTCTACGGTATTAAAAAATCCAAGCAACCGGCAGACAAGCGCCATCCCTTCGGCTACGGGGCAGAACTTTATTTCTGGTCCTTCGTGGTCGCTATCCTGATTTTTGCGGTCGGTTCCGGAGTGTCGATCTATGAAGGCATTCAGAAGGTCATCCATCCCCATCCCGTCTCGGACCCATATATCGCCTATATCGTGCTCGCCCTCGCGATGGTTTTCGAGGGAGGCGCCTGGTGGATCGCCTACAAGGAATTCAACCAGGCCCGCGGCTCGAAGAGCTTTGCCCGGGCCATGCATGACTCCAAAGATCCTACCGTTTTCACAGTGCTGTTCGAGGATACGGCAGCAATGCTCGGCTTGATCGTCGCCTTCATCGGCCTGCTCGGAGCCCAGTTCCTGAACCTTCCCTGGCTCGACGGCGCTGCCTCTATCACCATCGGCCTGATCCTGGCCGGAACGGCCGCCCTGCTTGCCTATGAAACCAAGGGACTGCTGATCGGCGAAGGCGCGTCTTCCGAAATCGTCAACTCGATCAAGTCGATCGTCGCCGCCGCTCCGGCGGTCCATTCACTGAACGAAATTCGTACCCTGCACCGGGGGCCGCAGGATATTCTGCTGGCGCTGTCGCTGGATTTCGAGGACAGCGTCAATGTCGGCACCGTGGAAGATACGATCTACGCCCTGGAAATTGCGATCAAGAAGCAGAATCCATCCGTGACCCGCCTGTTCATCGAAGTTCAGGCCAGGGAACACCACGAGGAAATGCTGAAGGCTGAACTGGAGCAACTCGAGGTTTCGCCCCCGGCTGGCAACGCCTAGGACCTCAGGCTTCCAGGTTTCAAGGCGGCGGTCGACCCGTTAGGATGCGCTTCGAGGGAAGATCACCATGACCGAAGCTGAAAAAGCGGCCAGAAAGCGCCTTCTGGCGATGAAACAGGAACTCGAAGCGCTCAGTGAGATGTCGGAAGGCGCCCGGGCGACTGTTGAACTCGACCAGCAGTCGGTCGGACGCCTGTCCCGCATGGATGCCCTTCAGGGACAGGCCATGGCGCAGGCCTCCGAACGCCAGCGAAAAACGGACCTGGTCCGGATCGAGGCGGCACTGAAGCGGATCGATGACGGCGATTACGGCTACTGCCTTGAATGCGGCGAAGAAATAGCTGCCAAACGGCTGGAAATCGACCCGGCCGCTGCCCTTTGCATCGCCTGCGCAAATTGATGATCCGGCCGGCCAGTTGCGCTGACATTTCGTTACATTAAATTGATTGATTTTCCGCGTGCAGTCCGCGCTATTTCGGATCATATTTTTTTCGCCGCTGATATTGCTTCACGGTGACCGTTTTTCACGCCGGACGGGGAAGTGAATGGCAGCCTGGAAACAGTTAGCGCTCATCCTGATCGTAAGTGTCGTTGCAGCGGGCCTATGGGCCCGGTTCTATCCCGGTGCCGGCGATCAGCTTGACCGTTGGGGTGTCGATTGGCTTCCTTTCGAAACGGCCAAGGTGAAACCGGTTGGAGCCGGCGAAAAGCGAAAGGGCCGCGGTGGGCAGGCAGGCGTCGTAGCGACCGCCCCGGTCATCGAGTTGACAATCAACGACCGACTTTCGGCAATCGGAACCGGTCGCGCGGCCCGCTCGGTCGAAGTCAGCCCCTTCAGCAGCGGCCGTCTTACCGATATTCTCGTGCGATCCGGTGCGACGATAAAAAAAGGTCAGGTGCTTGCGAAGCTCGACTCCGATGCGGAAGAAATTGCAGCGGAACGGGCTGCCCTCGCGGTTCGCGACGCCGAAGCGCGGCTTGAGCGGATGAAGGCCCTGCAAAGGACGAATACGGTCACAGCCGTGCAGGTGACCGATGCCGAACTCGTCGTAGACAACGCCCGCCTTCAGTTGCGAGAAGCCAAACTCGCTTTGGCGCGGCGTTCCATCGAATCTCCAATCGAAGGTATCGTAGGCATCCTGCCGATTACTGCTGGCAATTACGTCACCTCCCAGACCGTTATCGCGATGGTTGACGACCGGTCCGAAATCCTGGTCGATTTCTGGATACCGGAACGTTATGCGTCCGCTGTTACAGTCGACATGCCGTTGACAGCCACATCGGTCGCCCGCCCGGGCGAGACTTTTGAGGGAAAAGTCAGCGCGATCGACAATCACATCGATTCCACCAGCAGGACCCTCCAGGTGCAGGCGAGCCTGCCGAACGAAGCCGACCGTCTGAGGGCCGGCATGTCCTTCCTTGTGGCGATGCGCTTTCCCGGCGACCAATATCCTGCCGTCAGTCCGCTTGCGGTGCAGTGGGGGTCCGACGGCGCCTACGTCTGGGCAGTCAGGGACGGAAAGGCAGCACGCGTGCCCGTGCAGATCGTGGAGCGCAATACGGACAGCGTGCTTGTAAACGCCAAACTGACCACCGCGGACGAAGTCGTGACCGAAGGCCTGCACCTAGTTCGCCCGGGCGCCGAACTGAACGTCGCCAATCAGAAAACACCCCTTTCTGCCCCCTCTTCCGCGGAACCGGCAACGGCCGCCCAAGGCTCGTGATGATCCGTGCTCGTGATGTTTGGGGCTCGTGATGTTTGGGGCTCGTGACGATGGGAAGGTTTTGACATGAATATCGGCCGCAGACCTGAACTTGGATTGACCGCACTTTTTGTCCGGCGCCCGGTGTTCGCCTTCGTCATCAACATGCTGATCGTGGTGGCCGGCCTGGCAGCCTTTTTCGGCGTGGAAATCCGCGAGTTGCCTGATGTCGATCGGCCGGTTATCACCGTCAGGACCACCTACCCGTCCGCGGCCGCCGAAACGGTTGACCGGGAACTGACCGGCGTGATCGAAGGCGCCGTATCGCGCGTTTCCGGCGTCAAGTCGATCTCGTCCACCTCTTCTTATGGCGACAGCCGGGTCACGGTCGAATTCGCCGATGACGTCAACCTGGACACCGCAGCCTCCGACATGCGCGACGCCCTCGGCCGTGTCGCCAATGACATCCCGGAAGATGCCGATCCGTCCCGGATCATCAAGGCCGATGCCAATTCTTCGCCCGTCGTGCGGCTCGGACTGACTTCGGACCGGACATCGGTTGAAGACATGACCGTCCTTGTCGAGGATGAAATCTCCGATGCGCTTGCTGCCGTTCCCGGTGTTGCCGATGTTCAGGTTTATGGCGACCGCGAGAAGATTTTCCGCATCGACATCGACCAGGCCAAGATGGCGAGCCTCAATCTCACTATTGCCGACGTGGCCCAGGCGCTGTCCTCCATGGCCTTCGACACGCCGGCCGGTTCCCTGACCAGCCGGGACCAGGATCTGATCGTCCGCGCGACCGCGTCGGTGAACACGCCGGACGCTTTTGAACGCATGATCATCAATCGCCGTGCCCGGCTCGGAGACTTCGCGACGGTCACGCTCGGACCGGATCTCGGCCAATCGCAGCTCAGGGCGAACGGCAAGTCCGGGATCGGCATGGGCATTGTTCGAGCGGCCCAGTCAAACACGCTGGAAATCTCCGAAGGGGTGCGCGCCGCGGCGGCGCGTATCCAGGAAAACCTCCCTGAAGGCATGACGATCGAGGTCACCAGCGACGATGCGACCTTCATCAACGGTTCGATCCACGAAGTCGAAATCGCGCTGATCATCTCCGTCAGCGTCGTGCTGCTGATCATCTACCTGTTCCTGTGGGATTGGCGGGCCACCCTCATTCCCGGCGTGTCCATGCCGGTGGCCCTGATCGGCACGCTCGCGGCGATCTATCTCGCCGGCTTCTCGGTCAATATCCTGACCCTGCTCGCACTCGTGCTTGCGACCGGCCTTGTCGTCGATGATGCGATCGTGGTTCTGGAAAACATCGTCCGCCGGCGCAATGAAGGCATCGGCCCAAGGGCAGCTGCGGTGCTCGGTACCGACGAGGTGTTCTTCGCCGTGATTGCGACGACGGCGACGCTGGTTGCGGTCTTCGTGCCGCTTTCCTTCCTTCCGGGGCAGACTGGCGGACTGTTCCGCGAATTCGGCTTCGTGCTGGCCATCGCCGTTTTCCTGTCGTCCATCGTGGCCCTGTCACTGTGCCCGATGCTGGCATCGCGGATCCTCAAATCCGGATCCGATCACTCCGGACATGGCGGGTTGACCGGCGGCCTCGGACGCGCCCTGTCCGCACTCTACCGGCGAAGCCTGAGCGCCTGCCTCAACGCCCCCCTGGTCGTGGTCGCGGTCTCAATTTTGTTTGCGGCAGCCGCCGGGCTGATGTTTCCCATGCTCAAGTCCGAGCTGACCCCGCCGGAAGACAGGTCCCTGGCTTTCCTGCGGATATCGGCACCGGAAGGCGTCAGCCTCGATTATCTGGCCAATCAGATACAGACCATCGAAGGGCTTCTGCAGCCCTTCCGCGACGAGGGTGAAATCAACAGCACCTTTTCCGTTGCCGGCTGGAGAGGATCTTCCAATCAGGGGTTCATGGTTTTGCGCCTTGCGCCCTGGGAGGAGCGTAGCCGGTCGCAGCAGCAAATCGTCTCGGACATCAACGGTCTGGTGCGAAACGTGCCGGGTGTCCGTGCTTTCGTCTTCCAGCCCAACAGCCTCGGAATTCGCGGCGCCGGTTCCGGCCTTCAATTCGCGGTTGCGGGCAACAACTACGCGGAGTTGGGGGAAACAGCTGCCCGTGTCGTGGCCGAGATGGAAAAGGATCCGCGGTTCCGGCAAGCGCGATTGACCAGCGAGGCCACCCAGCCGCAGCTTTCCGTATCGGTCGACCGCGAGCGTGCATCGGATCTCGGGATCGATATCAACGGCCTGGGAACGGCGATGCAGGCGATGCTTGACGGCCGCAAGATCGGCCAGGTGTTCATCGACGACCGGGCTTTCGACGTGAAGTTCGTCTCCACGACCAATCCGATCAACGACCCGACTGATCTGGAAAACATCTTCATCAAGACCGGTGACGGGCGTTTCGTACCTGTCTCGACAATCGCAAGCCTGGTCGAAAAGGCTGTTCCCCCGTCTCTTTCCAGAGAACAGCAGATGCGCGCGGTGGGGATTACCTCCGGACTGGCCCCCGATTTCGCGCTCGGCGAAGCCTATGAGGCCGCCCAGGAAATCGCGGAACCGCTCCTTCCGCCCGGCTCTCGTATCATTCCGCTTGCCGAAACGGCGACGCTCGGCGAGCAGTCGTCGAGCATGGCGCGAACCTTCGGTTTTGCGATCGTCATCATCCTGCTGGTGCTCGCGGCGCAATTCGAGAGTTTCATCAGCGCCCTGATCATCATGGCAACCGTACCGCTGGGCCTTGCCTGCGCGGTCTTTGCAATGCTCCTGACGGGCACAACACTCAACGTCTACAGCCAGATCGGGCTTGTCCTGCTGGTGGGCATCATGGCCAAGAACGGTATTCTGATCGTGGAATTCGCAAACCAGCTGCGCGACCGGGGACAGGGCGTGCGCGAAGCGATCGAGAATGCCTCCAATGTCCGGCTTCGGCCCGTGATGATGACCATGATATGTACCATTGTCGGCGGCGTTCCGCTGATCATGGCGGTCGGCGCCGGGGCCGAAGCCCGCATCGCACTCGGTTGGGTGATTGTCGGCGGTCTCGGACTGGCGACCCTCTCGACCCTGTTCCTCACCCCGGTCGCCTATCTGCTTCTTGGGCGCTTCGTGACGCCCAAGGCGGAAGAGGAAGAGCGGCTGCACAAGGAAATCGATGCCGCCAAGTCCATCGAGGTCGCACCGGGCGAATAGGCGGACCGATCCTAGAGGCGGTGGACCTGCACATACCCGGTCCACCACAGCAAAAAATCACGCCCGTGTCAGCGTACCCAACCTTCGGTTTTCATCAGTTCCGCCCCTTCCTCACCGGTCAGGAAGCTCAGGAATTGAGCCGCTTCCGGATCGGCTTCCGGTGACAGCGAAACATTGACGTCGCGCCAGACGCGGTGGTCGGGATCGATTTCGACCATGTCCGCAACATCGGTATGGGTCAGCGGCCAGTTCGGCCACGTGATCCAGGCATCCGCATCCTGTCCTTCAAAGGCCCTATAGCTGGCTCCACTGCCCTTGGCATAGGCGACGATGTTCCTGCGGAAGGCCTTGATCGCCTCGAGATTGCCTGTCCTGCCGACGACATCTTCCCAGACACCGGTTCCGGACGTGTTGTAGACGCCCGCTCCTTCCGTGACGACGATCCGCATGCCGTCCTTGAGCAAGTCACTGATGCCGGTGATCCCTTTGGGATTGCCCTTTTTCACTGCGATGACGGAGGGACGTATATAAATCGGCTCGACGGTCTCGGAGGTGAAGGTCTTGTAGGTTTCGAGAAAGGCCGTCATCGACTGCTCAGATGTGCCCCACAGAATGTCGGCATCATGCTGGGCGTCCGCCGACCATTTCCGCTCGGGTCCGGCGATGATTTCCACGGGGATCCCGGTCTTGGCGCTAAAGGCATCGGCCACCTTTTTGAAGGCCGTGTGCGGCCCTCCTGCGCCATAGAGTTTGACCACTCCGTCCTTGGGCTGATGCCGGATCGACGGGTCATAAAGCGGCGGGGACGCATATGTCGGCACAATGGCCATGAGCCATGCGCCGGCGGCGAGGGAAAGAATGGAGGTCCGGAGGGGGGCTTTCATAGTCTGACTACTCCTGAAATATTTGTCTGCGAGAGGTCTTGGGAACCGCTCGCGCGCGGTGAGGCCGTGCCTGTAAGCAGCAGCCTTTGGAGAAGACGCTGTATGGCGACCTTCTAATCCCGCGCCTCCGGCGAAAGGTGTTCACAACCGCGTCAGCGGAGAGCGGCAATCGGAAGGACAATCAGCTTGAACACATCGTCGCACAGGGCGGGCCATCAAATGGGCCATTTGACGGTCAACTCAGTCGAGCCCTAGTGAGATCCGGATTATCCTGCAATCAACGGATCGGTCTTGTAGAGCAATGGTTCGGTGAGGCTTGAAAGCGATACCTTCTGTCTGCCGTCGGCATCGAAATTGTCCGGACTGAGAAAGGTTTCAAACGCCTCGGAAAGAGCCGGCCAATCCTTGTCGATCGCTGCAAACCAGGCCGTATCCCGATTGCGCCCCTTTACGACGGTCGCCTGCCGGAAAATGCCCTCATAAGATAGGCCGAGCCTCTGGGCCGCCCGCCGCGATCCCGCGTTAAGCGCGTTGCATTTCCATTCATAACGCCGATAGCCGGCCTCGAAGGCCCATTTCATCATGAGGTACATGGCTTCGGTGGCCGCTACGGACTTCTGCAGAAGCGGGGAAAAATTGATGTGGCCGACCTCGATCGATCCGTCCTTCGGGCTGATGCGCAGGAAACTGGCGACGCCGGAAACGAGCTTTTTGTCGAGGCGCTCGATGGCGAAGAAATATGGGTCCTTCGCACCTTCGAATTTCCTCACCCAGCCCTCGAAGCTGTTCAAGGTGTCGAAGGGACCGTAAGGCAGGTAATCCCAGATCCGGCCTTGCCGGTCTGTCCCGAAGGCTTCGAGCAGCGGCTCGGCATGTTCGGCTACAGTCATCGGAGCCAACGCGACGTAGGTCCCCGTTAGGCTGAGATCCTCGGGTGCGGCTGGCTCATGCCATCCGGCAAGTTCTTCATTCAGGTCCCTGGGCACTGTCACACTCCGTCCGTTGAAGGAAAGCCGAGGGTTTCTGGCTGGAACAGATCCCCTGTTTTCGTGCGTTTCCTTTGGCTGAACCTACAAAAGAACTGTCAGCTGCGGACCGGCGTTTCCGGCCTACACCTCAATAGATGGGCAGAATCGCCGTCCATCGTCCATTTATATCGAAACACAGATCCGCATCCGGATCACAAGGGGCGACGCGATGTTTCAGATCGTATCTGAATAAGATCAGGTCCCCGATGTCGGAATAATTCTCCACTTTCATGAGCTTGTTGTGCGACGAGACGATTTCCGTGGCACCCTGATCGAAGTTCCTGCCCTTCTTGCTCAAATTCAGGATGAGCCCGTAGTTCACCGGAAAACGAGGATGGGTATGCCAATCGA
Source organism: uncultured Roseibium sp. (assembly GCF_963675095.2). Lineage (GTDB taxonomy): Bacteria > Pseudomonadota > Alphaproteobacteria > Rhizobiales > Stappiaceae > Roseibium. The sequence continues at coordinate 239,418 of NZ_CAXXSJ010000069.1, forward strand.
AGAACCCTCCTCCTCTCGGGTAATGGATGATCTGGATGCGTTTCTTTTCTGAAACGATCCGACGTTCATCGATCACAAATCTCGACTGGAAAGAGATCATTTCCCGAAACAGGTTTTCTACCGGCGTATCGGCAAACTCATTATCGAAATGCGTGAGCTGTATGGTTCTGAAAATTCTGTCCGTTTCCACCCTGCTCGGTAATACATCGATGGAATAGAAAAAACCGTTTTCATCTTTTCTATGAGGCAGCTTCCGCATTTTCTGATGACAGAGACCAACCGCCTTGTCGCAGAGATCGCCACTCAGGAAATCCTTGATGACGTAGAGCTCATTATCGAAATAGGGCGTTATTGCGTAGCCCGCATTCTCAACCGCGTTTATGTCGATCATGGCAACTCCAACGTCTTTTGATTTTCGGCTTTCGGGAGTGTGGCCAGGAAACATTAAAATACATTCGAATACTCTGCCGCAACCGAAGGCGCGCATGGAATACGCTTGGCGGCAAAACAATGATTTGCGGCCTCAGATCAAGGACTGTCTCCATCCTAAATCCGCACACGACGCTCCGCTCGTTCAGATCCCGTACGGTTGGTACCGGTCTGAATATGCTTGTTTGGAGGTCGAATTCTACGGCGCCCGGATCACCCGCGGCTTGCTTCTGGAAAGTATGAGAGGCATAGCCGCCTTAGCGATCCACTTCCATCGGAAGCTCGGACCGGAGATATGATCGTCGACCCAATCAAGCAGCCCTCGCCGCTTTCGGCGCTATCTGTCGACACCTGACTTCTGACAACGGCGCTGTCCGCAACAGAGCAAACCTCAGAAGTGGTTCTTGTAATCTTCTATGCTGACCCAATCGTTGACAATTCGATCCGCAAGCAAGGGAGCGGCCCTGCCTTCATCGAGAAGATGATTTGACGGGTCCGGGTTGGAATAGGATTCGTTCAAAATACCCTTTGAAAAATCGATCGTTTCCAGGGTTATGTCGATGTAATAGACACCCAATTTCCGGGCGAGGCTCTGCAGCCGGCTATTGTACACCAAAGTCAGCGCTGTCCTTTGATATTGCGTCGCCTTCACTTCCGCGCGCGCGCCTTTCAGGAACTTCCTATCGGCATCATCGGGAATGGTCGGTAGGACGCTTCCGAAGATGCAGACCCGCTCCGGTTCGTATTTTGGCAAAATGTAGCTGGTGACAAATTTCTCGTAATTTTTCAACGACCGCTCGAGCTGATCGAAAATGGAAACCTTTTTCTGTTGCGCGAGGTACCAGAATACGAAACCGCAATCGACCTCACCCAACATGATCCCGACATAGTCGTATTTCCCCTCTTCAAGGTCCATGAGCTGTTCCTTGAAGACATCCATGCCATCGAAACTCGCATTCGGATTGACGGCACCTTGAGGCGTAACACCACCCACGCATAGGACGTCGATCTCGAGTTCTCTGTTGTCCGGAATGTTGTCGAACTGGTACTGAACAGCGACACCGTTCAGCTGTTGGACATAAATATCGCCAAGCAACAGCAATCGACTCATTTCGCTACCCTTTGCCTATGTGTCGAAACAAGCAAACCTTATCGTCCCCGTCGACATGAGCATCTATGCGGCTGTCTTGTAATCATCCAACACTTTTTTGGATGGATTTGCAGGAAGCCGCAGGCTCCACCGACGCCTTACTCCCACTCGATGGTTCCCGGAGGCTTCGACGTGATGTCATAGGTGACGCGGTTGATCCCCTTCACCTCGTTTATGATCCGCGTGGCGGTTTCCCCGAGGAACTCGTGACTGAAGGGATAGTAATCCGCCGTCATTCCGTCGACGCTGGTTACCGCGCGCAGGGCGCAGGCGTAGTCATAGGTCCGCCCGTCGCCCATGACCCCAACGGTGCGCACAGGAAGGATCGCGACGAAGGCCTGCCAGATCTCGTCATACAGTCCATGCTTGCGGATCTGGTCGATGTAAACCGCATCGGCCTGGCGCAGGATATCCAGCTTATCGTGGGTAATCTCGCCGGGACAGCGGATCGCAAGACCAGGGCCGGGAAAGGGATGGCGTCCGATGAAACTCTCCGGCAGGCCGAGTTCACGCCCTAGCGCCCTGACCTCGTCCTTGAACAATTCGCGCAGGGGTTCGACCAGTTTCAGACCCATCTTTTCCGGCAGGCCGCCCACGTTGTGGTGCGACTTGATCGTCACCGACGGGCCGCCTGAGAAGCTGACGCTTTCAATCACGTCCGGATAGAGTGTGCCCTGAGCCAGAAACTCCGCACCTTCGATCTCGTTGGCATGCTTCTGGAACACGTCGATGAAGAGCCGGCCGATGATCTTGCGCTTTGTTTCCGGATCCGACTGGCCTTCCAACTCGCCGAGGAACAATTCACTCTCGTCCGCGTGAATGAGCGGGATGTTGTAATGGTCCCGGAACATGCTGACGACTTCGTCGGCCTCGTTCAGGCGCAGCAGGCCATGGTCGACGAAGACACAGGTCAACTGGTCGCCGATCGCCTCGTGGATCAGAACAGCGGCGACCGAACTGTCCACGCCGCCGGAGAGGCCGCAGATGACCTTCTTGTCACCGACCTGTTCGCGGATCTTCGCGATGGCATCCTCACGATAGGCGCCCATGGTCCAGTCACCGGTGAAGCCCGCGATCTTGATAAAGTTCTCGTAGAGCTTCCGGCCGTTCGGTGTGTGGTGCACTTCCGGATGGAACTGGACCGCATAGAAATGGCGCGACGGATCGGCGGTGATCGCAAAGGGCGCATTCGGAGAAGTGCCGTAGACTTCGAAACCAGGAGCGATCTCGCTGACGTGATCGCCGTGGCTCATCCAGACCTGTTCGCGCTCGTCCTCGAACCAACCGTTTAAAAGATCCAGCTTTTCGCCTTTGGGAACGACATAGGCCCGGCCGAACTCAGCCGTCTTGTGTCCCCGCTCAACCTTTCCGCCAAGCATCTGCATCATGGCCTGCTGGCCGTAGCAGATCCCCAGGATCGGAATACCCAGATCGAACACCGAACTCGGCGGCATCGGCGCCCCTTCGTCGAAGACGGAGCACGGTCCACCGGAGAAAATCACCGCCTTGGGCGAAAACTCGGCCAGGAAGGCGTCGGTGACGTTCTGATAGGGGTGAATTTCGCAGTAGACTTTCAGCTCGCGCAGGCGCCGGGCGATAAGCTGGGTGACTTGGGAGCCGAAATCGATGATCAGGAGACGGTCATGCTGGGTCATGGCAAGCTTCTAATGCCTTCCGCCGGGAAATTGAACCACCAATAACAACGGCTTCCCGCATTTTCGCAGGAAATATGGGGGATGACACCGCTGATGCGATCCCTCGCCCTATTCCCACCCAATCCGTTCATCAGGATCGGCAGCCGATGCCAAGAAGCCGTTTGATAACGTGCGATTCGCTTTTGACGGTTTCCAATTGCGCTCCTAGGCTTGGTCGTATCAGTGGCGCCGAACCGCCGGTTCGCGCAAAATGTAAGGACAATTTCATGACATCTTCGGCCAGGCGCGCCTTTGAACATGCATTGTCCCTGGAGCGGGCCGGAGATGGCGAGGCCGCCCTTGCCGCCTATCTGGAAGCGCTTGATCTGGCGCCTGACGACGTCGAAATCGCCTACCGGACGGCAACGGCCCTTTTGCGTGCCGGCATGCTGGAGGAAGCCGTCTCCCAGCTCAGGCGAATCGTCTTCGCCGAACCGGCCCACACGGCGGCCCGCGCCAACCTCGGCAACTGCCAACTCCTGCTCGGCGACCTGGCCAATGCCGAGCTCAATTTCCAGGAAGTCCTGGAAGGCGCGCCAGACAATCACAACGCGCTTTTTGGTCTGGCGACCGTCCGGTTGCAACAGGACAAACCGCAGGAAGCTCTCGCTCCCGCCCAACGGCTCCTCGACCTTCTTCCAAACAGCGCCCCTGCCCAGACGCTCTATGCCCAAAGCCGTGCCCGCGACCCGCAGCCATCGGCGTCCATAGCCGCCTTCCGCAAGGCCCTTCACATCGACCCGGCCTATGTCCCGGCGCTCACTGGCCTGGCCGAAGTCTTGATTCGGGCGCGGCGTTTCAAGGAGGCGATCGCGCTTGGAAAAGAAGCCATGGCCCTTCAACCTGCCAATGCCGATGCATACCGCATTGTCGCCAGCGCCCATCAGGCAGCTGGTGAATTCGGCACCGCACGGGATGTGCTCCTAAAAGCGCTGAGCCTGAAACCCGGGGACGCCGATGTGCTCACGCGCCTCAGCGTCGCGAGCCGCAAGCTGGAGGATTACGCGGCAGCCCTGCTGCATGCCTGGCAAGCCCACACCAGACAGCCGAACAGCAAGGAGGCCGGAAATGCGCTGGGGTCTGCACTTGCCGCCTTGGGGCACCCCAAGGATGCCAAGGCTGTCTTGACCGCGATTGCCCAGAAGCGCCGGTTGGAACCGGATGTCGAAAGCCGCATCTCGGCCCTGTGTGCGGAGACCGAAGCGCGAGAGCGCAGCGGAATCGCGGCAGCAGAGACCATTCCGGCCGAACCATCCGGTCCGGGAACAGACGAAGAAGAAAAGAAATAGGCCTCTTCAGCCCGTTCTTTCCATCAGTGCCAAAAAGAATCCGTCAGTCCGCGTCGTTGCCGGGGTCAGCATGATGTCACCCCGGTCATTGGCATAGGCCGGCTCAGCAACACCCGGCAGCCGCGTGCGCCATGTTTCCAGCGCCGAGACAGGAGAAAAACCAGAGTTCTGCGATAGAAACCAGGTGACCTGATCGGCATTTTCCTCGGGCAACAGCGAGCAGGTCACATAGGCGAGCCGTCCGCCCGGCTTAACGTATTGCGATGCGTTGGCAAGAACCTTGCGCTGATCTTCGATGCGATCCGCGAGCGCCTTTTCCGACAGGCGCCACTTGGAATCCGGACGCCTGCGCCAGACACCCGTTCCGGTGCAGGGCGCATCGACAAAGACGAGATCCATCTCACCGGCGAGGCCATCCAGTCCAGCGCTTTTGGGGTCGCGAACCTGGACATTGCGCGCGCCGGCCCGCTGCAACCGTTCATGGATCGGCGCGAGCCGCAAGCGGTCCGCATCATAGGCGTAGATCTGGCCACGGTTTTCCATCTGGGCCGCAAGCGCCAGCGTCTTGCCGCCGCCACCGGCGCAATAGTCAAGCACCTGCATGCCCGGCTCCGGCCCGGCCAGCAGCGAAACCAGTTGACTCGCCTCATCCTGAAGTTCGAACCAGCCTTTGCGATAGCCTTCTTCCGCCTGCACATGCGGCATGCGCGCAGCACCCGGCTTCGGCGCGATCCGCATACCGACAGGCGACAACGGACACGCTACGGCGCCTGCATGGGAAAGGCGTTTGAGCAGCTTCTCCCGGTCCGATTTCAAGGTATTGACCCGCAGATCGATCGGCGCCCGGGCTGCGAGCGCCTGGCCTTCGGCGACGGCATTTTCGCCGAACACCTGCTGGAATTGCGGCCAGAGCCATTCGGGAACATCGGCAGCCGCAGCGCCTTCCACCGGCTGGTCCGGTTCGCCCGTAAGAGTTATCCGTTCCGCATCGCTCAAGGCTTCCGGGGCATGCTGATCCTCGGACAGGACGGTTTCGAGCCGTTCCAGGCCGTTTTCCCACGTCAGCGCATAAGTCGCCAGCGCCAGCAGGCGCGGACTGTCCGACCCCACCCGGCAGGCAAGGCTCGCCTTGTGGCGCAAGGCATCGAAGACCAGATTACCGATGACCGTCCGGTCACCGGAACCGGCGAACCGGTGCGCGGTCCCCCAATCCTTCAGGGCATTTTGAACCGGGCGATGGCGGGTCTCGACCTCTTCGAGAACCTCAATTGCCGCAGATAGGCGTCCGCCATCCTTCATGAAAAACTCCAGCCCGTCATCGGCAATCAGGTCGATGACACGGTATAGGTATTACACATTCGTCGGGTAATTCGGGCTTTCGCGCGTGATGGTGACATCATGCGCATGGCTCTCGCGGAGACCGGCTCCGGAAATACGCACGAAACGCGCCTTTTCCTGGAATTCCGAAATCGTCTTTCCGCCCACATACCCCATCGCCGCACGCAGGCCGCCGGCCAGCTGATGCAGCACGCTCGACAGAGCGCCCTTGTAAGGCACCTGTCCTTCAATTCCTTCCGGCACGAGCTTCAGCGTATCGCGCACTTCCGCCTGGAAATAGCGGTCCGCGGAACCGCGTGCCATGGCGCCGACCGACCCCATGCCCCGGTAGGACTTATAGGAACGTCCCTGGTGAAGGTAGACCTCACCGGGGCTTTCCTCGGTTCCAGCCAGCAGGGAACCGACCATGACGGAGGATGCACCGGCGGCGATCGCCTTGGCAAGGTCGCCGGAATATTTGATTCCACCGTCGGCGACGACCGGAATGTCGTGCTTGTTGGCTTCTTCCACCGATTCCAGGATCGCGGTCAGCTGAGGAACACCGACACCCGCCACGATCCGGGTGGTGCAGATGGATCCCGGACCGATCCCGACCTTTACCGCATCCGCACCGGCATCGATCAGGGCCTTGGTAGCCTCCGATGTCGCCACGTTGCCGGCCAGGACCTGGACGGAATTCGACAGGGTCTTGACCTTGGACACCATTTCCAGGACCCGTGCGGAGTGACCGTGCGCGGTGTCGACGACGACCATGTCAACACCGGCATCGACCAGACGTTCGGCACGTGCCATACCCTCATCCCCGACGCTGGTCGCAGCCGCGACGCGCAGCCGACCCTGATCGTCCTTAGACGCATTGGGATTAAGTTTGGCCTTTTCCATATCCTTGACGGTGATGAGGCCGATGCAGTTGTTTTCGCCGTCGACCACCAGCAGTTTTTCAATGCGGTGCTGATGCAGCAGGCGCTTGGCTTCATCCTGGCTGACGCCGTCGGAAACGGTGACCAGGTTTTCACGGGTCATCAGTTCGTAGACCTTCTGGCCCGGGTTCGATGCGAAGCGCACATCGCGGTTGGTGAGGATCCCGACCAGCCGTCCGGTGTGCTGACCGCCCTGCCCGCCGTTTTCCACCACCGGAACGCCGGAAATCCCGAACCGTTCCATCAGATCGAGGGCGTCCTGCAAGGTCGCGTCCGGACCGATGACCAGCGGATTGACCACCATGCCGGATTCGAATTTCTTCACCTTGCGGACCTCTTCGGCCTGCTGGTCGAGCGACAGATTGCGGTGAATGACGCCGATCCCGCCGGCCTGGGCCATGGCAATCGCAAGACGGCCTTCGGTGACCGTATCCATTGCGGAAGAGATGATCGGCAGATTGAGAACCAAGTCCTTGGTCACCCGGGAGCGAAGCTCCGTCTGACCCGGCATGACTTCCGAATGTCCGGGGATCAGCAGGACATCATCGAAGGTGAGCGCTTCCATTCCGGTCGCCGGAACAAAGAATGAGGCCATTGCCAATTCCCCCTGAGCTAGTGGGCATGAGTTAATGAGCATGTGCGACGCAGGAACGGTGGGGTTCTTGCATCTGACGATTCGCTTCGGCTTTGCCGGAGAAGTTGGCGCGGGTCAATAACATGCAGGTGACAGGAAGAAAAGCCCCTGTCCCGCGAAACCGGCAGCAAGTTTGCCGCAACCGGAGGATCGAAGGCTATTCGCGTTCGTCTTCCTCGCTCATGCCGCGGAATCCCTTGGCGATCACATAGAGTTCCGGGCTTTCCTTGCGGCTGGCCGGCGGCTTAAGGTGAGAGACGGTCTTGAATTCCCGCTTCAAATCGGCAAGCAGCTCGTTTTCCGTTCCCCCGCGAAACACCTTGGCCAGGAACGAACCGCCGGGCACCAGATTGTGGCGGGCAAAATCGATCGCGATCTCGAAGAGATGGGTCGTGCGCAGATGATCCGTCTGGCGGTGACCGGTCGTCGGCGCTGCCATATCGGAGAGAACCACATCCGGCTTGTGACCGCCGAGCGCCTCGATCAAGGCGTCGGGCGCATCATCGTCCAGGAAATCCTTTTTCAGAAAAACAGCGCCGCGGACATGGTCCATGTCGAGATAGTCGATGCCGACGACCTTCGGTGCGTCCACGCTCGATTGCACGCGTTCGACTGCGACCTGACACCAGCCACCCGGCGCCGCCCCCAGATCGACCACTCGGTAGCCGGGTTTGAGGAGCCTGTGCTTATCGTCGATTTCAATCAGCTTGTAGGCCGCACGCGACCGGTAGCCGTCGGCCTTCGCCCGGCGCACATATGGATCGTTCAGCTGCCGCTGCAGCCAGCGGGTGGAGGATTCGCGCCGGCCGGCTGCGGTTTTCACGCGCACACTCAGACCCCGGTCGCCGGATCCCCGTTTTGATCGGCTCATGGTTTGCCTCTTTGACGGCCCGTTTGCCGGCCGTTCGTTTTTCTTCTCGACCACACACCATCGGCGGCCATCAATTCTGTCAGAATGCCTTCGCGCAGACCGCGGTCGGCGACGCGCAGCCTGGAGCAGCTCCAGCGGCGGCGGATCGCCTCAAGGATGGCGCAGCCGGCAAGCACTAGATCGGCACGATCCGCCCCAATACAAGGGTTTTCGACGCGCTCTTCGTAAGGCATGTCGCGCAGGCGATCAATCATAGCCCCAACCTGGGTGTTCTCAAGCCATGCGCCATCGACCCTCCTGCGGTCATAGCGCTTCAACCCGAAATGGACGCCTGCAAGCGTCGTCACCGTCCCTGACGTGCCGAGCATATGCACCCGGCCAGAGGCAATCGCCGCCGTCAGTTCCTCTCCCAGGCTGAAAGCCGCCAAGTGTTCGGCGGCATCGGCCACCATGGCCTCGAAGATATCCGGCGTGACGTGCACGCCACCGTGACGCTCGGCGAGATTGACAACGCCTACGGGAAGGGAAATCCAGGAGCGGATGAACCGGGTCAGGGCATAGCCGCGCGCGCCGCACCGATTGCGCAGGTCCAGCCAGACAATTTCCGAAGATCCACCACCGATATCGAACAGGATGACGCCTTCGGCTTCCTGGTCGACAAGCGAAACGCATCCGGCCACGGCAAGCCGGGCTTCGGTTTCGCGGTTGACGATTTCTAGTGCGAGCCCTGTTTCCGCCTGAACGCGGGCAATGAACTCCGTTCCATTTTCGGCCGCCCGGCAAGCTTCGGTGGCGATCAGCCGCGACCGTTCCACACCGCGTTCGGCCAGCTTGCGGTGACAATTGGCGAGCGCATCGATCGCCCGGTCCATCGCCGCTTCGCCCAGACGCTTGTGCGCTCCGACACCCTCGCCCAGCCGCACAATTCGCGAATAGGCATCAACGACCCGGAAACCGCGCTCCTCGGGCCGCGCAATCAGCAGACGGCAGTTGTTGGTTCCCAGATCCAGCGCGGCATAGAGCTTGCGGTTCTCTTGACGTGCGACCGGATTCCGGCTTCGGCTTGCCGCACCGGCTCTAGGCGCACGACCGCGTCCCTCCGGCTGGTTCTTGCCAAGGACCGGCCTTCTGCGCCCGGATCTGGACGATTGCGGCTGGGCTCCGTTCACGGGTGTTGCCGGCAGATCCTCCGATCTGCGGGTTTCATCGTCGCTCGGATTGTCCCGGGTCGCGATCCTCTCGGCCGCTTCCCGGCCCGCGCCACCATTTTTGCCACCACGCTTGCGGTTACGCCGACGCTTTGCCTTCTGGCCCTTTGCGCTTCGCGGACCGTCGGCTGGGTTCCGCCCGTCCGCGGCCATATCCGCCCTTGCCTGCAAACCGCCGTTTGCAGGCCTGCAATCTGCCTGAAGTGCCGATGCGAGGCCGGAATCCGCCTGTCCGCTGGAGGATGCCGCTGCTGGCGGAGCGGAACGTTGCGCTCCGTTTTCCACCGCGCTGTGCATCTTGCCGCCACGCCGCCTGCGTCGCCGGCGTTTGGACCGCGTTTGCGCCTTGAGGGCGCTGTCGATTCCGGACGCATCAGGGGCACCGCGCCCGGGTTCGGGCGGTTCCTGACCTGACTGTGTCACGTTTCAGCCTTTCGGCACGAAGCCGGACCGCAAGCGCTCCGCCCCATGCATATCTTTCGTTGGTGAAACTGTAACAGGTTGTCTGTGCGGCGAAAAGCGTCAGATTTTAATTAAAGGGCTTCCGGCTCCCGGCCCTGCGTGACAGTGAGACCGGACACTTGAAAAATGCATCTGCCCTGTTGCATCCTGCCCCAAGTTGGATATATACGCTGCCTACAAGGTTGGCGCCTTGGCCCGCTCGGGTCGAAACTGCCCTGCATTGCCCTGACGAAAGCGATCTCAGCGGCGTGCCCCTGTTGGGGAATAGGTTAACGGTAGACCCGCGGACTCTGACTCCGTTAGTCCTGGTTCGAATCCAGGTTCCCCAGCCACCTACCTTCAAAATATCGGCATATTTCCTTAGCAACGCTTGACCTCCGCCTTCTTGCTCCTGCGATTCTGGGTAACAATCGGGGCCTATATAGCTAAGTCGAACCTCCCCTCCCGCGCAATCGGGACGGAAATCTGCGCCGCGCTGCGCCGCCGAACGCCAAGCAAGGCCGAGATTAGGCTGCCGAGCATGGGCCCGAACAGGAACGGCAGAGGCAGGTTCTGAAAACAGAGGGCCGCCAAACCGGCCACCGAAAGCGCAAGCGACGTTGCCTACTGCCTTAACTTGGTCTTGTTGAATTCAAAAGCCAAGAGAAACGCTACTCGGAAAGCGGTGCAACTGCATTCTACTGTATACTAAATTTACTCCAGCAAATGGACGGTGACGGGATTTCGTCCAGATCCCCTCCGCACACAGGGACTCAGCGGCGCTCGAAAAGTAAGGTAAGGCGAGCCTCAAGGGCGTGGCGGATGTGAGCGCGTGCCGCCTGTTCGGCCGCCTCCGGCGAGCGCGCCTCAATGGCGGCCAGAATCAGGCCGTGCTCGACTTCGGCGCCCTCCACACGCCCCTCGACGGTGAAGGTCGTGTCCGAAAGCAATGCAAGTGAGTCGTTCAGATCCTGCAGCATGCGGATCAGATAGGTATTGTGAGCCGCTTCGTAGATCGCCTCATGGAAGATCATGTTGATCCGCGCACGCTCAGAAGAATCGCTCTCCGACCTGAAAAACATCTCAGCCACGTGCTTGAGGCCGGCGATTTCGCTTGAAGAGGCATTTTCCGCCGCAAAACGGGCGGCTGCGCCCTCCAGAACGCCACGCATGGCGTAAAGTTCCATGACCTGGGATCGGGTAAGTTCGACGATCGTCCAGCCGCCACGCGCGCTTTCGACCAGACCCCTCGCCTGCAGCCGCGCCAGTGCCTCGCGCACCGGCGTGCGGCTGACGCCGAGTAGAGTCGCGATCTCGTCTTCGCGCATCCGCGACCCCGGCGGCAGCGTGCCGTTACGGATCCGCTCCAGCAGTGCCTGATAGACCTTGCTACCCCGGGAGCTATCTCCCCGGCCGCGTTCCTGCCGTCCCAACATTACGTCCTGATTCACCATCCTGCCTCTTTCATGGGGCCGTTCCTTCACGCCGTCGGAGCAGCGATCCGGCATCATAGGCATAAAAATACCTTCTGGAAATTTTAGTCGACATTAGTATACAAAGGTATCCTATTTATATATATACGTCGGACATGGTCCGGAGGCCCCGCCTTCCGGGAAATGAGGGGGAGAGCAGCATTATGACAGTTGAGAGCATCGACACCGATGTTCTGGTGATCGGCGGCGGCAATGCGGCGCTCTGCGCAGCCATCGCCGCCCGACGCAAAGGCGCGAAGGTGCTGGTGGTCGAGGGCGCGCCGAAATTCTACCGGGGCGGCAACACCCGCCACACCCGCAACATGCGCTGCGCCCATGACACGGCGACCGACACGCTGACCGGCCCCTATACGGAAGACGAATTCTGGGACGACCTGCTGCGCGTGACCGAAGGCAACACCGATGAGGCGCTTGCCCGGCACATGATCACCAAGTCCAAGGAAATGCTGACCTGGATCACCGAACAGGGCGTACGGTTCCAGCCGTCCCTCGGCGGCACTCTGAGCCTGGGGCGCACCAACTCCTTCTTCCTCGGCGGCGGCAGGGCGATGCTGAACGCACTCTACCTGACGGCGGAAAAGCTCGGTATCGACGTGCTCTACGATGCCCCGGTGGCAAGCCTTGAGATCGACAACGGCACGTTCCGCTCCGCCACTGCCAGGGTCAACGGCAAAGACACGAAAATCACCGCCAAGTCCCTCGTTGCCGCTGCTGGCGGTTTCGAGGCGAATATCGACTGGCTGAAAGAAGGCTGGGGCGAATGCGCGGAAAACTTCCTGATCCGCGGCACGCCTTATAATCGGGGCGACGTGCTGAAGATGCTGCTGGGCAGCGGCGTGGAAGCCATCGGCGATCCGACCCAGTGCCACGCGGTCGCCATCGACGCGCGGGCGCCGAAATTTGATGGCGGCATCATCACCCGTCTCGACTGCGTCGTCTTCGGCATCGTGGTCAACCGGAAGGCGGAACGTTTCTATGACGAAGGCGAGGACTTCTGGCCAAAGCGCTACGCCATCTGGGGCCGGCTCGTTGCCGCCCAACCGGACCAGATCGCCTATATCATCTTCGACAGCAAATCCCTGAAGAAGTTCATGCCGTCCCTGTTCCCACCGATCGAGGCGCAATCGATCGCGGAACTGGCGCAGAAGCTCGAGCTTCCGGCGGACACGCTTGAAGCAACGGTCAACGGTTTCAACGATGCGGTTCAGCCGGGCACCTTCGATCACACGGTCTTCGACGACTGCCGCACCAGGGGGCTTGCGATCGAAAAGACCCATTGGGCAACGAAGCTGGAAGACCCGCCCTACTATGCCTATCCGGTGCGGCCGGGCATCACCTTCACCTATCTCGGCACCCGCGTCGACAAGGAAGCCCGAATGCAGATGGCTTCGGGCGGGGGAGCGGAAAACATGTTTTCGGCCGGGGAAATCATGGCCGGCAACGTGCTCGGCAAGGGCTATGCCGCAGGCGTCGGCATGACCATCGGCAGTGTCTTCGGAAAAATCGCAGGCGAAGGAGCCGCTCAGCATGCATGCAACTGATCATCTGCAGGAAGCGGAACGGCTGATGACGGTCTGCAACTCGTGCCGCTATTGCGAGGGCGTGTGCGCGGTCTTCCCCGCCATGGAACTGCGCCGGAGCTTTGCCGACGGCGACCTGAACTACCTGGCGAACCTCTGCCACAACTGCGGCGCCTGCTACGCGGACTGCCAGTTCTCGCCGCCGCACGAGTTCAATGTCAACGTGCCGAAAACCCTCTCTCAGGTTCGCACCGACAGCTACCGGCACTACGCCTGGCCGAAGGCGTTTCAGCCGATGTTCGACCGCAACGGCCTCGCCATTGCGATCGTCGCGGCCCTGTCCATCGCAGGCTTCATCCTCGGCTTTGCGGTCTGGCACGACCCGTCGGCGCTGACTTCGACCACCGGCAACTTCTATAAGCTGATGCCGCATAACGCGATGGCCGGCCTGTTCGGCGCTGTCGCGCTCTATGCGGCGCTGGCCCTGATCATGGGTTTTGCCAATTTCTGGAAGGATGTCGGCGTGAGTAGCGTTGCCGCCGGGTCCGGGCTTTCCCTGTGGCAGGCGGTCAAGGATGCTGCCGCGCTTCGCTATCTCGATGGCGGCGGGGTCGGTTGCTACAATGAGGACGAACGGCCGACCGACAACCGGCGGCTCTATCATCACCTCACCTTCTACGGCTTCCTGTTGTGCTTTGCGGCCACTTGTACCGGCACGATCTATCATTACGGCTTCGGCTGGGAAGCGCCCTACGGCCTGTTCTCGCTGCCGAAACTGTTCGGCATTCCCGGCGGGATCGGCCTTGTGATCGGCCCGATCGGACTGATGAAGGCCAAGTTGACACGGTATCCGGACATGGTCGACAAATCGAAATTGGGCATGGAGACCGCCTTCCTTGCCATGATGTTTGCGACCGGACTGACCGGCCTGCTGCTGATGGCTCTCAGGGACACCCCGGCGCTCGGCATTACCTTGTCCCTTCACCTCGGCGTCGTCTTCGCCCTGTTCCTGACCATGCCCTACGGCAAGTTCGTGCATGGCTTCTATCGCTTCGGCGCTCTGGCGCTTTATGCGGCGGAAACGAAGGCCGATCGTCCCGCAACTGCAGGCAAGACCGCATGACCCAAATCGGCAACCGCTTCGGCGTGAACACCTATTCCTATACCCAGAGCATGCGTGCCTCAGACTGTCTGCGGCACTTGGCAGAACTGGGTGTGGCGGAAATCGAACTGATGCTTTATCCCGGCCATCTCTGGATTTCAGATGGACCCGAGGCGGTCGCGGAAACCTGCAAGGCGCTTGGCGATAGCAGCCTGACGCTCACCACGATCAACACCCCGAACATCGATCTGAACATTGCCGCCGCCGCAGAGGAAATGCGACGCGCGAGCCTTGAGCTCAACAGCGCGTTTCTGCATCTCGGCTCGGACCTCGGCGCAAAGGCGATGGTCCTCGGCCCGGGCAAGCCCAACCCGCTGTTCCCGCTGTCGAACGACGTTCTGGAAGGCTATTTCTTTCAGGCGCTCGATACGCTTCTGCCCCTGGCGGCGCGTCTTGGCATCGAAATCTGGATCGAGAACATGCCCTTCGCCTTCCTGCCGGATGCGGAAGGCCTGATGGCGTCCCTCGCGCGCTATGGCGAGGCGGACCTGAAAATCTGCTACGATGTCGCCAACGGCCATTTCATCGGCGAGGATCCGGTCGAGGGACTGAAGACAGTCGCCTCCCGCCTTGCCCTTGTCCACCTGTCGGACACCACCCGTCAGATCTACCGGCACGATGCAGTCGGTGAAGGCGATCTCGATTTCGAGGTTCTGCCGGACGCAATCGCCGCCGTCGGCCATAAGGAGCGACCCATTCTGGAGATCATTTCCAGAGACCCCGAACGGGACTTTCCCCGGTCCGTGGCCGCCCTGAAGAATTACGGATTTTAAGAAAAAACCCGACCGTCGAAACGGCCGGGCAAGGAGGGCAAAGTCTGCTTTCCTCTATGATGACCCGGCTTCAGATCATCCCGCCGTTCGGCTGGACGATCTGGCCAAGGACCCAGGACGCCTTGTCGGAGGCGAGAAACGCCACGACTTCGGCGATTTCCTCCGGCTGGCCAACCCGGTTGAGCGGGCTCATGGCGGCGGACCGTTTCAGGGCTTCCTCGTTCTTGCCGGCACGGAAAAGATCCGTATCGACCGGCCCCGGCGCCACGCCGTTGACCCGGACACCCCGGCCCGCCAGCTCCTTCGACATGGATCGGATCAGACATTCGACCGCCGCCTTGGTTGCGCTGTAGGGTCCGACCCCTGGTACTGCATTGCGAACCAGAGACGTGGTGGTGGCGATGATCGAGCCGTTATCAGCCACGTTCCGGGCGGCTGCCGCGAGGATGTTGAACGCGCCGACGATATTGACTTCGACCAGCTTGCGGAAATTGTCCGGATCGAACTGGGCCATCGGCCCGGGAGGCACGTTGATTCCCGCATTGGCCAGCACGCATGTCGGCGCTGCCCCGAAATCTTGAGCCACATCGGCAAAGACCTTCGCGACTTCGTCCGGCTTCGTGATGTCGACCTTGTAGCCCTGGACGCGAGTGCCTGCGGCCGCGGTCACTGCATCCGGCGCGCTGCTGACATAGGTATAGGCGACGTCGAACCCGTCCTGGTTCAGTTTCTTCACGCAGGCGGCGCCAATACCCCGGGACCCGCCGAAGACGATGGCGATTTTCTTGCTCATGATTGTTTCCTTGTTGTCGCCGGCAGGCCTCACCTGCCGGCAATCCGATTGAGAGTGAGTGTCAATTCAGTGAAATCGTGATGACGCGCTCTTCCGTCATTTCGTGAACCGCGTAATACGGCCCCTCCCGACCGAAGCCGCTGTCCTTCGAGCCGCCATAGGGCATCATGTCCACGCGCGAACTGGAGGTTTCGTTGATGTGAACGCCACCGACCTCAAGCTTCAAGGCGGTATGGAACGCATCCTTGATCCGATTGGTGAAAATACCCGACGCCAGGCCGAACGGTGTCGAATTGACCCGGTCGATCGCCTCTTCCAGCGTATCGAACGGAACCAGACAGACGACCGGTCCGAAGATTTCGCAGGCACCGACATTCATCGCGACATCGATGTCGGTCAGAAGGGTCGGTGCAAGCACGGCTCCCTGGCGCGTGCCGCCGGCAAGTGTGCGCGCACCCTTGGCGACGGCTTCGGCAATCCAGCTTTCGATCCGGATCGCTTCCTTTTCGGAAATCAACGGGCCGACGAACGTATCCGGGTCCTGCGGATCGCCGTAGGACAGGGCCTTGACCTTTGCCGTCAGTCGGTGCTGAACATCGGCCATGATCTTCCGATCGACCATCAGGATCTGGACCGAGGTGCAGACCTGACCGGCCTTGCGGTATCCCGCGTTGACGATCTTCGGCAGCGCCGTATCCAGGTCCGCGTCGTCGCACACCAGCGTGAAGGCGATCGAGCCGAGCTCCATCTGCGTCCGCCGCAGACCGGCTGCTTTCTGGATGCTTCGGCCGACTTCCGTGCTGCCGGTGAAGGCGAAAAACCTCACCCGGTCATCGCCGAGCAGGGCTTCGGCGATCCGCCCCCTGCCCTGAACCAGCGACAGAAAGCCTTTCGGCATGCCCGCCTCGACCAGGACCTCGACCAGCTTCATCGCCGTCAGGGGCGTGTTGCTGGACGGCTTCAGGATCACCGAATTGCCTGCAGCAAAGGCCGGCGCGATCTTGTGGGTCACGGTGTTGAGCGGTGCGTTGAACGGCGTGATCGCGGCAACGATCCCAAGCGGCACCCTGACCGTGAACGCCAGCCGGCCGGACTGGTTCGGCGCGCCTTCCAGAGGGATGACGTCTCCGGCGAGCCGGCGAGCCTCTTCCGCCGAAAGCCGAAGGGTCTGGATGCAGCGGTTGACCTCGCCGCCCGCGTCCGTAGCGGTAAAGCCTGCTTCCTGCTGCATGATACGGATGAAGTCGTCCCGTCGTTCTGCCACCAGCACCGAGGCACGGTCGAGGATCGCACCCCGCTCATAGGCAACCGGAGCGCCTGCCTTGAAAGCCGCGTGCGCGCTATCGATCACTTTGGCGATCTGTGCATCGCTCGGCGACGAAATGCTCGCCATGGGCTGGAGCGTGTATTTGTTCAGGAGCGTAAACGGCTCCCCCTCGCCCGGTTCCCAACTGCCGTCGATGTAGAGCGGAAAAGTCTCCGACTGACCCAGCCCAAAAGTGTCTCGCATATCATTCATGATGGATCCTTTCCTGCCGGGTCAAAGCCAGAGGATTTCTTTTCTGTAGTCGATGTCGGTCAAAAGGGCCTCGGCCGGGCCTTCGTGGAACACCGCGCCGCGTTCGAGCGCGAACACCCGGTCCGACAGAGCCAGGACGAGGTCCAGGTTATGTTCCACGATCAGGATCGGAAGCTCCTGCCGCAGCTTGTCGAAGACGGTGAAGAGTTCCTCGACGATGGCCGGAGCCAGTCCCTCGAAAGGCTCGTCCAGAAGCAGGAGCTTCACATTGCCCGAAAGCGCCCGGGCCACCGCCAGCATCTGCTGTTCGCCACCGGAGAGGTAATCGGCCGCCGTGTGATAGCGTTCCTTAAGGCGCGGGAACATGTCGAGGATCTTCTCCTCGCTCCACACCACCGCACCGTCGCCATCCGTCGACCGCGCCAGACGGCCGAGCGCGAGATTATCGCCGACGCTCATGCCGGAGAAGATGCCCCTCCCTTGCGGAACATAGCCAACACCGGCCCGCGCGATATCGGGCGCGGACAGGCCGACAAGTTCCTGACCGTCGAACCGGATGCTTCCGGTTTTCGGTGGCACGAGGCCAGCCAGGCTCTTCAACAGCGTGGACTTTCCGGCCCCGTTGCGGCCGAGCAGCGCCACGATCTCGCCTTTGCGGATATTCAGGGTCGCATCGTTGAGAATATGGCTCTTGCCGTAGAAGGTGTTGATGCCCTCGATCACCAGCAGCGGTTTGGCCGCCGCGTCCAGGCCGGCCACCCGGCCGGTGACCGGCGGCGTGCCAGTGCCGGTGTAGATTTCCTGCACATGCTTGTCGGCACGCACCGCTTCCGGACCACCGGTCATCAGGACTTCGCCCTGGTTCATGACCGTCACTTCATGGGAAAGCGACAACACCCGGTCCAGATCATGCTCGACGATAAGGACCGGAATATTTTCCGCCATCCGCCGGACCAGACTGGAAACGCGCTCGCGTTCCGCCGCCGCAAGGCCGGCCAGAGGTTCGTCCAGCAGCAGGATCTGCGGCTTGGAGGCCAGCGCAATCCCGAGATCGACCAGACGCTGACCGCCATAGGACAGGTCGCCGCCGTTGATGTCCTCGATCCCTTCCAGCCCGAGGAACTTGGTCAGCTCTTCCGTATGCTCATGCACGTCGTCGTAGCTGTCGATATCCCGCCAGGAATTGTAACGGCAGGTGTGTTTGGCCTGGATGGAAAGACGCAGGTTCTCGTAGATCGACACCCCTTCGAACAGGTTGGTGATCTGGAACGACCGGGCCAGTCCCTTTTCCGCGATTCTATTGGCGGAAAGCCCTTCTATCGGGTTGCCATTGAGCCGGACCGCGCCGCCGTCGGGCGGGAACATGCCGGAAATCAGGTTGAAGGTCGTGGTCTTGCCGGCGCCGTTCGGTCCGATCAGGGCATGGATCTGGCCGCTGTCAACGGTCAGGGAGACCTGATTGACCGCCTTGTAGCCGCCGAAGCTCTTGTCGATGGCCTCGACCTGAAGCACCGGACCGGAGCGCGGTTCCGGACGAAGGAACCCGGGAAGAGGCAGACCGTCGTAGATCTTCCGACGGCTCATGGCAGCCGTTTCTTCCGGCGCCGGCCGCAGCTTGTTGCGGATCTGCCCCCAGATCCCGGCGATACCGCCCGGAGAGTAGAGCACGAAGGCGACGAAGATCAGCCCGAACCAGAGCAGCCAGTTGCCCGTCCAGATGGAGAACATCTCGCGGAACAGGATGTAGAACATAACCCCGATCGCCGGACCGAGAATATTGTTCATGCCGCCGATGACGACCATTGCCAGCAATTCGCCGGAGAATGCCACAGAGGTGGTCTCCGCCGACACCAGGTAGTGTTCGAAGCCGGAGAGCGCACCGGCAAGACCGGTGATGACGGCGGAAAGTACATAGGAAATCAGCTTGTAGCGCTGAATGTCATAGCCCTGAAAGGCAGCCCGTTCCTGATTTTCCCGGATCGCGACCAGCACATGGCCGAACGGCGACCTCAGCAGGCGGATCATGAAGAACAGGACCAGCACGGCGACCACGGAAATGAAGGCGTAGTAGTTGATGCTGTCATCGAGATCGATCGGCCCGAGCGTTCCCCGCACCAGATTGCCCAGACCGTCCTCGCCGCCGGTCACTTCGGTCCAGCGGAAGGCGATGGTGTAGCTGAGCGCGACCAGAGCCAGGGTCAGGAGGGCGAAATAAACGCCCCTGCGCCGCAGGATCAGCATGCCGATCACCAGCGCCATCGCGGCGACGAAGACCATCGACAGCAGGATGGGCAGAATAATCTGGTCGGCGAACAGGTTTCGCTGGGCAAGTGCTGCCGCATAGGCCCCCATGCCGAACCACATGGAATGGCCGAAGGAATGAAGCCCCGTATAGCCGACCAGAAGATTGAGGCCAATGGCGGCGATGGCCAGGATCACCACGACGGATGCCGTGTTCACCGTGAGGCCGATCATCGGCAACAGCACCGGCAGGACCACCATCACGGCCACGCCGATCCAAAGCGGCTGGTATTTTTGCAGAAGTGTCGTTTTCATTATTCGAATTTCTCGATCCGCTCACCCAGAAGTCCGCGCGGACGGAACATGAGCACCAGGAACATGAGGACGTAGATGGAGGCGGCACCGGCCGCCGGATAGAAATAGATGGTCACCCCGCGGACGACGCCGACGAGAAGTGCGGCCAGGATCACGCCCCAGAAGCTGCCGAGCCCGCCGATGATGACGACAACGAAAGCGACCGTGATGATTTCCGCGCCCATGGCGGGATGGACGATGGTGATGGGCGCAAACAGAGCGCCGCCGAGTGCCGCGATGGCAACACCGAGCACGATGACCGTGGTCATGTAGGGTTGGAGCCTGATCCCGAGTGCTGCGACCATGTCGGGCTGTTGAATGCCTGCGCGCACCACGCGGCCGAACGAGGTCTTGTTTAAAAGCATCCAGATGCCCGTCAGGACGACAATCACGACGCCCAGGAGGAACAACCGGTACTTGGAAAACAGGAAGTCGCCGATGAAAACCGGGCCCTTCAAATCTTGCGGCAGGGAAACCGGGATCGGGGCCGCGCCCCATATGATCCGGATCAGCTGTTCGCCGACCATGGCGAGCCCGAAGGTGACCAGAAGGCTCAGGATCGGATCAGCACGGTAGAAACGGCGCAGGATGAAACGCTCGAACAGAATTCCGAGCAGTCCGACGATCACGGGCGACAAGACCGCCCCACCGGCAAAGCCGAAAACCTTGGCAATCTCGATCGAGATGTAGGCGCCGAGCGCATAAAAGGCGCCATGCGACAGGTTCACGATGCCGCCGACGCTGAAGATCAGCGACAGACCAAGGGCGATAAGCAGGTAATAGCCTCCGAGGACGAGACCGTTCACCACCTGCTCCATCAGGAAGACGAATTGCATGTCAATTTCCGAACATGGGGCACGGCGCCCTGACCTCCGGATTGCATTCAGGCCCCTGCCCTCGCGCTCCGATTGTCAGAGAGGATCTTCGACTTGCGGTTTCCGCCGGATCCGCCGTGCAGACTTTCCTACGGACGGGCGTCGAAGGACGCCCGTCCAGCTTCAGGTCTTCAGACTGCGATGCGCGTCAAAGCTTGCATCCGTTCTGTTCGACGGTCGGGAAAATCGATTCCAGAGTTTCGTCCGCCGCCGGGACTGGACCGCCGAGAACGATCATGTCGTGCTCGTTTTCCGCCTTTTGGTCGACCGAGAAAGCGAAGGCTTCCTGGATCAGCTGGTGATCGCCTGCCCGGAAATAGCCGTCCCGGTTTTTCAGGAGATCGAACTTCTGTCCGGATTCCAGATACTCGATCAGGTCCGACGTGCCCACGGACTGGGTATCGCCGATCGCCTTGGCCATGATCCGCATAGCCACGAAGGAAATCCAGGAGTGGTTCTCAGGCAGTTTCCCATAGGCTTCCTTGAACGACGACACGTAGGCCTTGGTCCCTTCGGTATTCAGGGTGTCGTACCACGGGGTCGGCCAGGTGCCGCTCAGGTTGCCGATGCCGGCCGCCCAGGCGTCGGCCGTGTTCAGGTTGAAACCGACCGTCGGGAACGGGAGACCGTATTCGGAATACTGCTTGACGAAATTGGTCACCTGGTTGCCGGCGAGGTTCAGACAGACGACGTCCGGTTGAGCCTGACGGATCTTCAGCAGGTAGGGGCTGAAGTCGGTGACGTCGGTTGCCACCAGATCGTCGGAAACGAGAATGCCGCCATTGGCGTCGAAGAAGGCCTTCGCGGCGCGCAACAAGTCATGCCCAAAAACATAGTCGGCCGTCAGCGTGACGAATTTCTTGCCATTGACCATGCCCTCGCGCTTCAGCGCGCCACCGACCGCGTTCACCATCACGGTATTCGGAATGTCGGTACAGAACATATACTTGGAACAGCTGTTGCCGCGCAGGGTGTCGGAGCGCGGTCCGACAGCGATGAACAGTTTCTTGTTGCGCTCCGCGACCTGCGAAATCGCCCGTGCCGATGCGGAACTGATTTCGCCGATCAGGAAGTCGACTTTGTCCTGCTCGATCATGCGTTGCGCCTTGGTGGTGGCGACATCCGGATTGATCGAATCTTCGGAGATCAGTTCCAGCATCTTGCCGTTGACGCCACCGGCTGCGTTGATCTGATCGACGGAAAGCTTGATGCCGAGCGTGGCATATTCGCCAAGGACGCCGAGGAAGCCAGTCTTGGGGGTCAGGTGACCGACCTTGATGACGTCCTGCGCCCTGAGGATGCCCGGCATCCCGAGGACGGAACCGGCCGCGATCCCGGCCGCGCCGAGTTTCAATGCCGAGCGGCGGGTCACCAGGCTGCTGCCCGACCCACCTGAGCTGTTGCGATTAGTCATGGTATTTCCTCCCATTGTGCACGATCCACTGAGAAATATTGTTTTTCAGGTTATTCGCGCTGATCTTCGGACCAGCTTGGTCGATGATGAGTGGATTGTAGAAAATCCTTTTTTTTCGCGGAAATATTAAATAAAGAGACGGGTTATAAGGTGGACTTATGGCCAAAACAGGAGTTAGATCGTCAACATGCTAGACACACGCCAACTCCGTTATTTCGTGCAGATCGTGGAAAGCGGCAGCCTGTCCAAGGCGTCGCGTCAGTTGCTGATTGCCCAGCCGGCGCTAAGCCAGCAGCTCGCAAAGCTCGAGGACGAGGTCGGCAAGCCACTCCTGCACCGCTCCTCAAAGGGGGTTTCGCCCACCGAAAACGGCCTTGCGCTCTATCATCACGCCCGCTTCATGCTGCGTCAGCTCGACCAGGCGCTGTCGATTGCGCGCAGCGATACCGGCGCCGTTCAGGGCATGGTCTCCGTCGGGCTGCCCGCCACCACCGTCGCGGCGATCGGGCTCAGTCTCGTTCGCAAGATCCGGGAACGTTATCCGAGCATTCTGCTCAACGTGGTCGAAGGCATGAGCGGCCACATCGGCCATCTGATGCGCCTCGGCCAGCTGGATCTGGCCGTGCTGTTTTCCAGCGATATCTCCTCAGAACTCACGGTCGAGCCGCTTCTGATCGAAGAACTGTTCGTCATGATCCCGAAGCACAGCAAACTCGTCCCGCCGGGCAGAAAATCGATCACCATCCAGGAAGCTTCGGAAATTCCGCTGATCCTGCCGACTGGCTCACACGGCCTCAGGCAGCGGATCGCCGCCGAGTTCGAGAATCGGGGCCTGTCGACCAACGTGGTCGCGGAAATCGATTCCCTGTCGCTGCTGATGAACTGCGTCTATGACGATATCGGCGCCACCATCAAGCCGATGGGGGCAGTCATGCAGGAAGGTGCCAGAGGGCGCCAGTGGCGTTGCCTGCCGATTTCGGATGCCCGGTTCCGCCGGCGCAACTTCCTTTATTCGCTTGCCCCCGAACATCTGTCGACCGCGGCAGCCGTGGTCGCAAAGGAATTGAAGGAAACCGCGCAGGAACTGATCGACAACCATGAGTGGGAAGGTTTCGAGGACAATTCGGTGTTGCGCACCCTGGCCTCCTCAAGCGTTATGATCTGACGCCAGCCGGAAAGGATTTCGGCGCGGATAATGCCCGCGCCGAAGCTGTGTAGAAAAAGCGCTGTTCGCCTATTCGTCTTTCAACGGCGTCGTAACCACGATGAAGGTCAGATCGCCCAGTCCGGAATTCTGGATCGAGTGCCAGCATCCCGGCGGAATGAAGATGACATCGTGCTTGCGCACCACCTTCGTTTCGTCGTCGATCTCCATCAGGCCCTCACCGTCGAGAACGTGATAGACCTGCTCCTGCACCTTGTGAACGTGGCGCTCCACATAGGCCATCGGCTGGTAGGTGGAAATCCGGTAGTCCAGCTGCGCGGATCCGGTTGTATCCGGATGCACCAGAGCCTTGGACAGCGCACCGCCGAAGTGTCCCGGAAACTGCTGCCACGGCTCTTCCGCGATGTTGCGGATACATGCTTTGCCTTTTTCGGCCATTCGTTTTCTCCCTTGAAAGTCAATCCGCATCGCCGGGGCGCCAGGGCCTACCGAACACCGGCTGTTTCGGTACGATCGGCGGCAATTCCCAGGCACCGGTCGCCGGCGGCCTGATGTCGGCATCCACATGAACGTCGATCAGGGCCGGACGGTTGGCGGCGATCGCCTGTTCCAGCACCCCTGCAAAATCCTGCGACCGGGTGACGGTGTAGCCATCGACCCCGGCAGCGCGCGCCCAGGCGGCGAAGTCCGGGTTGTAGGGTTCGTGGTTCGGGCCCTGATAGAAGGCCGTGCCGTATTCGCGGCCGTCGAAATAGGCGTATTGCAGATCGCGGATCGCGCCCCAGGCGAAGTTGTTCCACACGATCCAGACCACGGGAATGTTGTACTCCACCGCAGTGCACAGCACATGGGGCACCATGGTGAAGCCTCCATCGCCGCAGACGGAAATCACTGGCCGGTCGGGGGCGGCCAATTTCGCCCCCAGCGCCGAACTCGGACCGAAGCCCATGCCGGAATAGCCCCAAGTGTTCAGCATCGACTGCGGCCGGCGCGATTCCCAGAACTGCATGAACCAGTTGTGGTGAATGCCGGAATCCAGGGTGATGATGCCGTCATCCGGCAAGATCTTGCGGCAATCGGCGACAATCCGCTCCGGTCGGATCGGCGAGCTATGCATGTCAAATCCGGGCTGTACGAATTTGTCCCACTCAGCCTTCCAGCCGACGATCTGGGAGCGCCAGCCTTCCAGACGCTCGCCGGCCCCGATATTGCGCCGGTCGAGTTCGCTGAGCACCTGGCGCAGGAAGGCCCTGGCATCGGCGAGAATGCCCATGTCCGGCGGATAATTGCGGCCGATTTCGGCGTGGTCGACATCCACATGGATAAGCTTCGTTTCCGGGAAATTCCAGGAATAGCCCGGCATCCACGACGAGGCCGAGCGATCGTCGAAGCGCGCACCGACGGCCAGCACAAGATCGGCATGACGGCCGGCCTGGTTGGCCTGATAGGCGCCGTTGCGTCCGATGAAACCGAGTGACAGCTCATTGCGCATGTCCATGCAGCCCATGCCGTTCGGCGAGCTGATCACCGGAATGGACAGCCGTTCGGCAAGAGCGACCAGTTCACCGGCCGCTTCCGACAAGGTCACGCCGTGACCGATGAAGATCACGGGACGCTCAGCCGCCAGCAGCCAGTCCGTTGCCTGGGCGATGTCCGCTTCGCTCGCCCCGCTACGCCGGGAATTGAAGCCCGCCCATGCCGGCTCTTCCTTGACTTCGGCCTCTTCGACGAAAAGGTTGTAGGGCACATCCAGATTGACCGGGCCCGGGCGGCCGCTGGTCATTGTCTGGGCCGCTTGGCGCATGGCGAGCGGCAGCATTTCGACCCGTGTCGGCTGGAATGAACGCTTCACCACCGGCTTGATGACGTTGTTGAAATCAGCCTGATGATGCTGGTTCAGTTCCTGGAACGGCCCCCGGTTGAACTGGGACGTCGGCACGTTGGCCGTGATCGAAAACACGGCCGAGGAATCTGTCTGCGCGACTGCCAGCCCCATGATCAGGTTGGCGGACCCGGGCCCGGTCGACGTCAGGGTCGCGGCCGGTTTGTGGCTGACCCGGAAGAAGCCGTCGGCCATATGGGCTGCGGTCTGTTCATGACGAGGCGAGACCAGCTTGACCTCGTCCTTCACGTCGTAAAGCGAATCCAGAAGCCCCACATTGCCATGGCCGCAGATCCCGAAGACATACGGGATCTTCTCCTTGACCAGAAATTCGGCGATGAGGTCGCCGCCCTTGCGTTTCGTCATGTTTCCTCGCCTAAGCGTTTTCTCTTGTGATGGAAGCGGCGGTATCGACGGCGGCCGCATGGCGCGCCGCGATCCAGCCGAAAGTCATGGCCTGGCCTAACTGGGCACCGGCCCCTGGATATTCGCCGCCGAAGGCGGACTGCATGTCGTTGCCGCACACATAAAGCCCCGGGATCGGCTTTCCTCCGCCATCCAGAACCTGCGCATTTTCGTTCGCAACAAGCCCACGGCTGGTGCCAAGCGGAGTCGGCCAGACCGCGACCGCATAAAACGGAGCTTTGCTAATCGGACCGATACACGGATTGGGCTTGACTCTAGCGTCACCATTGCCGCGGTCGTAAATCGCCTCGCCCTTGAAGAACTCCGGGTCACGGCCGTTCTTCGCGTAGCAGTTATAGCGTTTCACCGTTGCTTCCAACGCATCGGCCGGGACACCGATTGCACCGGCCAGCTCCACAATGGTCGCGCCCTGTTTCAGGTAGCCGTTCTCCACGTATTTACGCAAACGCGGCGTTCTCGGCCGGATAAGACCGAGGCCGTATTTGCTGATAAAGCCCCGGTCGACCACCAGCCAGGCCGGCACCGCCGCGCCATTGCCGCCACGCGCATACATGGCGCGGACGAACTCGTGATAGGAGACGGCTTCGTTGGTGAACCGGTTGCCGGTGGCATCCACCGCGATCAAGCCCGGCTTCGAGCGGTCCAGCACGATATGCGGATAGACCCCCGTGGACCCGTCGGGCCGCGTCATGAGCGAACTTGGAAACCACTGGGCATTGTCCAGGCCTTTGGGGCCAAGAACCGCTCCGGCAGCAAACGCCAGATCCAGCGTCTTGCCCACACAGCCGGGCGCTGCCGGGGTATACCGGGCCACCGGTTCTGGAAGGTTTTCAGCACGCTTTTCCGCACTTGCCGGAAACCCACCGCCGGCAAGGACCACGCCACGGCGGCTGGAAATGCGGACCGGTTTGCCATTATGGATCATCTCCACGCCGACGACACGGTCGCCATCGCGGACAAGTCTCGTGGTTTCCGCTCCGGTCAACACCGTTACCTGCCGGTCCTGCAGCGCCTTCAGCAAGCGGCCAACAAGCGCATTGCCGAGCACCAGCCGGGTCCCACGCTTGTAGGTGAACCGCTCCGCAAGGAAACGGGTCACCAGCCGCAACCCGAGCCACATGGCCGCCGGGTCGCGATCCGCGCGCAGCAGCTTGAACGCCTCGACACGGGTTATCATCAGGCCGCCAAACAGCATGAGTTCCGGCAGCGGCCAGGCCAACCGATCAAAATCCGCGCCAAGATCCCGGCCATCGAAGGCCAGCGGCTCCAGAGGCCGGCCACCGGAGGCCGCGCCTGTCACATCCTGGCGATAATCGGGTGCGGTCATGTAGGGCTTGAAGCGCAGGTCCGCATGCGCCTCCAGATCGGCGAGCATCTTCGGCGCCGCATCGAGAAAAGCCTGCCACATGCTCCGCTCACCCCGTTCACCAACCAGACCGGACAGATAAGTTTCAGCCCTTTCACGGTCGCCTTCGATCCCTTCCGCCCGCATCAGGTGATTGTCCGGCACCCAGACCGTTCCCGATGACCTGGCACTCGTCCCGCCGATAACCGGCTGGTGCTCGAGAACGAGCACATCGAGCCCGGCGAGCGAAGCAGACAAAGCCGCAGTCAACCCGCCAGCGCCGCTGCCAAGAACGACAAGATCGGCTTCCAAAGGTTCGGTAACCGGGATGTGCTCCCGCTCGCTTCGCATGACTTCAACGCCGCTCGTCACTTCGCGCAGGCAACCGGGTTACCCGCCACGCAAAAATCTGAGGCGAACTTCTTCGCGGCCAATTTTTCCTCCCACCCCGGAGCTTGGTCCGGTGATTAGCCGCATACGCTGGCACGCATACCGACACGACTCTACTTTCCGAGTTTGACAATGTAGAAGAGCCGAACGCGTTGGAAAAATATCAAAATCCAAACGGGCTATAAGCCCAGCATATAGGACGAAGCGCGCCGCGAACCTGGCTGCTGCCGATTTGGCTCACGGCCTGGAATACTGCCGAAGCTTCCTCCTCGTCCCCCTTGGGCTGGGAAAATACAGCAGTTTCCAATGCCATATGCCTTGCGCAAATATCGGGCCTTCGCCGCCAGACGCGTTCATCTTCTGATCGAAAAGAACATATCGAGCGCCATTGCGATCACGGCGCTCTTGTCTTCCAGCACCTTGAAGCCGGATATATATTTGCGCACGCCATATTGCATGATGCCGCCGTGCATCAGCCAGACCGGCTCGAGTTCCTCCAGGGAGACCTGGGCATCGTCTTCCCTGCCCTGTTCGACCCGAAGTTCACGCACCAGCCGCTTCAGGATCAGTTCCTCGACGACGTGATTGTACCAGCGGTTGATCTGGGCATCGCGCAGGCTGGCGAAATAATAGATCCGCAGCCATTCCGGTTCGAAGATCGTGTCGGTATAGGCGTTGTAGAAGGTCTCGAAACGAGCGCGGACCGGAAGCTCCCGGTTCTTTAACAGCACGTCCCAGTCGGAATTCCAGCGGTCGAGATAGACCTTGCGGTAGACCGCCTCGATCAACTTGTCCTTGTTCGGAAAGTACCGGTAGAGGAGCGGCTGGGTCACGCCGATGCGGCGCGCCAGTTCGCGAGTACTGCCTTCGAAACCGACTTCGGCGAAATAGCTCGCGGCAGCGGCGATCATGCTGTTGATGCGCTCTTCCGGCGGCAACCGCTTTTGAGGCTGCTTCTTCTGCCGCTTTTTTTCAAGAACCGGCGGATCGATCAGACCGCTCCAATTCTCGTCATCTCCCTGCACGCGTTCTCTCCGCCCCTTTGACAGGTTCTTATAGACGATTTTTTCCGGAGTTGCAGCGTAACGATTTATCATGTGATAAATTATTTTGAAGTCCGGATTCGAACCAACCGGGCAATGGGGGATTGCGCATGATCGTATGGGGACGAACCACCTCGATAAATGTCCAGAAGGTGCTGTGGCTGCTGAACGAGCTCAATCTCCCGTTCGAGCGGATCGATCTCGGCGGGAAATTCGGTGGCCTGGACGCGCCGGACTACCGCGCGCTCAATCCCACGGGCAGGATCCCGACCCTCGCCGACGGTTCCGTGGTCGTGTGGGAATCGAACGCCATCCTGCGCTATCTCGCCGGCAGTTACGGCAATGCGGACATCTGGGGGGAGACCTGGGCGGAACGCGCCCGCGCCGACATGTGGATGGAGTGGTTCCAGAACAGCATCTATCCGGACTTCATCACCGCCTTCTACCAGTGCGTCCGGCTACCGGCAGCGGAACGCGATCCGAAGAAACTGGCCGACGCCACCAGGGTCCTGACAGAGGCCTATACCCAGTTCGACAGCGAACTCCAGACCCGCAGCTACGTGGCCGGCGATCATTTCACCATCGGCGATATCCCGGTCGCCGCCAGCCTGTACCGCTATTACACCATGGGGCTGGATCAGCCGGACCTGCCGGCGCTTTGGTCCTATTACAAGCGGATTGCGGCGCGTCCGGCCTACAAGGAGATCATCATGACTTCCTACGATTCCTTGAGGGTTACGGAACCGACCTGACGCCCGCCCGCAACCACGGGCGGGGTCTGTTTCGGCAAGTCCGGATCAGATGCCGAGGAACTCGGCGATGACCCGGTTGAAGGCATCCGGATTGTCGCAATTGAGGATGTGCGCGACCGCCGGGATTTCCGCATAACGGCTGCCGGGGGTCTCGTCGGCCATATGCCTCATGGCGGCTGACGGCGACGCCATGTCCTCGGCACCGGAAACGAACAGGATCGGCACGGCAAGACCCGGAAGATCCTTCAGATAATCCAGCTTCTTCAGCGCTTCCGCACAGCCGCAATAGCCTTCCGCCGTCGTTCTCAGGAAATCGGCCTTGAGCTCCGCCACGAGATCCGGAGCGGCTTTCTGCGTTTCCGCCGTCAGCCAACGGGCCAACGTCCCTTCCCAGATAGACCCGATCCCGCCTTTCTCGATCATGGCGATGCGATCGATCCAGCTTTGCACGAACGGCGGCGGTGCATCGGCCCGGGCCGCGCAGCAGATCGCCTTTGTCAGTCGATCGGGATGAGCAAGCCCCAGGCCCATGGCAGTCATGCCGCCCATGGAAAGCCCCATGAAAATGGCTTTTTCAACGCCGTGGGCATCCATCACCGCAATGGCATCGCCGACGAGCGCATCCAGCGAATAAGGCCCTATCGGGGTCGAGCTGCCCCCATGACCGCGGGTGTCGTAACGCAGGACCCGGAACGCGCCCTCGAGCAGATCGAGCTGAGGCCGCCACATGTCCCGTGTGGTGCCCAGACCGTTTGACAGCACGATCCAGGGGGCACCCCCCCGCCCGGACACTTCCGTTTCGATCACGATCCCGTCGCCGAGGTCGAGACGCTGCACATTGCTCATGCCGACATTTTCTCCTTCAAAGAGGTTCCGGCCGCCGCATTGACCTTCGGCAGAACCTGTTCCGCCATCAGGACCATGGACCGGCGCGCCAGATCCTTGTCGGCCCAGTCATGGCCAGCATAGAGCAGCGTCCCGATTTCGCCCGTCGTTTCCTGGAAGGCAAGCAGTTCGTCGGCAACCTTATCCGGCTCGCCGAAGATGACAAGTTCATCCAGGACATATTCCAGCGTCACCGCCTCGTCCGGCATGGAGCGGTCGGACTTGAACAGTTCCGCCCGGCCGTTCTTCTTCATCTTGGTCAGGATCTGGTTGTAATAGTAGCGATAGGGGCTGTCCGGTCCCTTGGCATAGGCCTCCGCCTTGGCCGCATCCTCGCAGACGAACACGCTCTTGGCGACGCGCCAGTCGGCGGGCGACGCCGGGCGTCCAGCGCGGGTGCAGCCCTCGACATAGTTCGGCCAGTGGGTCGCGACCCATTTCGGCAACAGGAAGTTCGCTGAAATCGGCTGCCACCCGCGCGCGGCCGCTTCGATCACACCTTTGGAAAACGGCGCCACGACCGTGCAGATGATCGGCGGATGCGGGTCCTGAAGGGGTTTGGGGATATAGCCCTGGCCGATTTCCGGCAGCATGGTGCGCGCAACCGAAACGTTCCAGTACTTGCCCTTGATGTCGTAGGGCGGTTCGCTCGCCCAGATTTCCAGGATCTGGTTGATCGCCTCGACGAACATCTCGTTGCGGTTTTCGTCCAGGTTGCCGAACACCTCCGCATCCGACAACAGGCCGCCCGGCGAGATGCCGAAGTTGAACCGGCCGTCGAGCAGATGGTCCAGCATGGCAATTTCGGCGGCGACCGCAGCCGGATGGTTATTCGGCAGGTTGACCGTACCCGTGCCTAAGCGGATGTTTTTGGTCGCATCTCCGAGCGTCGCGATGAAAAGCGCGGAACTGGTGATGTTCTCGGCCCGGTCGGTGACGTGCTCACCGCAATAGCCTTCGACGAAACCGAGCTCATCGGCGAGAATGAAGGCCTCGCGATCTTCGCGCAGGCACTGGCGCCAATCCTTGTCCAGCGGATGGATCGGCATGGTGAAAAATCCGAGTTTCAAGAAATCCCCTCCGAGCTTTCTGACATGAGAAAGAAGGGCCCGAAGGCCCACTGCCTCTCACGGTAGAGGCAGTGGGAATGTCATGAAAAACAATATTACCTGACTTCTTCCATCAGAAATCCTGAAGGAAGGATTGTCAGTCGACCTTGTATTGCACCAGCCAGGTGTGGCCGAGTTTCTCCGACGCCTTGATATAGGCGTTCATGACTTCGATACCCGGCATGCTGCGGCTTTCGGCCTCCTTGGCCTCCTTGGCCGGGAAGGCAGCCAGGCTTTCGGCCCAGGCCTTGCGGGTCTCCTCCGGCAGCTTCTTGATGAAGGCACCGTTTTCCTCCAGTGCCGCCAGCCCCTTCGCCTGGCTCTGGTCCATCATCGCGCCGTTCTGGTCTTCCCAGGCACGGCCGACTTCGATGATGATCTTCTGAACGTCTTCCGGCAGGGAGTTCAGCTTGGCGACATTGACCGTCAGCGCCACCACCGGCATCGCGCCGAAACCGATCAGCGTGTAGTAGGGCGACGGTTCGTAGTACTTGAAGCCGTTGTAACCCGCCGGCGTCATCAGCCAGCCGTCATAAACGCCGGTCTTCATGGCCATGTAGCCTTCCGGCAGCGTCGACTGGACCGGGATGGCGCCTGCGTATTCCAGCCATGGCAGGTTCGGACCGGCACCGCCGATCTTGACCCCCTTCAGGTCCTCCACCTTGTTCCATTCCATCTTGGTGCCAAGGTGATAGTTGTCCCAGGCACCGAGGCCGAGCAGCTTCTGGCCATAGTCCTTTTCCATGACCTCGCTCAGCCACGGAACCTCGTCATAGACCATGCGGGCCGCCTTGATGGCATCCGTCGAGCTCTGTGGCCCGAACGGCTCGTAATAGGGGAAATTGTGCAGAAACAGCTTTGCGGGCTCGAAGCACACACAATAGCCGCCAAAATCGATGACGCCGCTCTGAACCAGCTCAAGCGTTTCGGCCACACCGGCAATCGAACCGCCGTAGGCCTCGATGAATTCGACCTTGTGACTGGTCTCTTCGGCAACCCGGCGCTTGACCTCCTTGACGAAGAACTCGGACATGGCGGTTACGTAAGGGGCCGGTCCCTTCGGGTGACCGGACGCGATCCGGAGCGTGAAGCTGTCCGCGGATACCGCGCTGCCTGCGCAAATCGATGCCACGATCGTGGCGACCCCGAGGATCTTCCCGGGGAAACTGGAAATTCTCATCTGTGTCCTCCCAACAACCTCTGACCGGCCGGACGCCGCCCACCTCAGCGCCGTCCAAACTCCCGCCAGTTCAAAAGTGGACCCAACATAAATTATCGATCGCTAAATAGCAATTGCGGGAATTTCCACTCTGGAATAGGCTACAGTCAGAATTCGGCGCCGCGTGGGGAGCGGTGGCAAAAGGGGGGACGACGTTTTGATCCTGGGAAGTGCAAATCGCCAGATGGTTCGACTGGCGCGTGCCATCCACGTGGTTTCATCAGTTTGGGTGTTCATTCTGGCTTTGGTGATTCTGGTGGATGTGTTCGGCCGTGTGCTGTTCAACCACCCGCTGGAAGGCACCAAGGAGATCCTGCAGAACTCGGTGATCGCGGTCACTTTCCTGCAGCTGCCGCTGGCGATCTACACAGGCTCGATGCTGAAGACGACGATGTTCAGCCAACATCTGTCACCGCTCCTCCTCAAGCTGATCCGCTCCGGCGTTTTCCTACTCGGCGCTGCCCTGTTCATCGCCCTGGTCAAGGCGTCCTGGCACCCGGCGATGGAGGCGGTGCGAATCGGCGAATACGAGGGCGAAGGATCCCTCCGAATCTACACCTGGCCGGTGCGCTTCCTGATGATCGCAACATCGGCCTTCGCGGCCTTCGCCTATCTCACCATGTTCATCGTCAACTGGTTCGGCACCCTGACGGCGGACGACGGCCTGCGCGACGTGTAACCGCAAAATTCAAATAACAACGACATTCGTCCCGGGAGGGGGAAGAAGTGGAAACTCTGATTTTCATGGAGCTTGGACTGCTCGTCCTGTTGGTGGTCCTTGGCGTCCATGTCGCCGTTGCCCTGGGGGTCGTGAGCGCGATCGGCGTCTATATGATGCTCGGAAGCGCGGATATCGCCCTCTCGCTGCTCGGCAACACAGCCTATGAAGCCCTGCGCAAGGACATCTTCATTGTCATTCCGCTGTTCGTCCTGATGGGCGACTTCGTCAGCCGCTCCGGCGCGGCCCGCGATCTTTACTCCCTCTGCAACCGCGCCCTGCACCGCCTGCCCGGCCGGCTTGCCATCGCGACCGTCGTCGGCAACGCCATCTTCGCTGCAATTACCGGGGTTTCGATCGCGGCGGCAGCGACGTTCTCGCGCCTTGCCTATCCGGAAATGGTAACGCTCGGCTACAAGCGCACCTTCTCACTCGGTGTCGTTGCCGGCAGCGCCTGCCTCGGCATGCTGATTCCGCCAAGCATCCTGCTGATCGTCTGGGCGATCCTGACCGAGGAATCGGTCGGCGCGCTGTTCATCGCAGGCCTCCTGCCCGGTCTGCTGCTGGCCCTTGCCTTCTGTCTTTACTGCATCGGCGCCGCCATCGTGTCGCCGTCGACCGCTCCGTCCGCCCCGGCGCAGTCCGAAACGAAACCCACACCCGAGGAGCTCCGCAGCGAGCTGACCGGCGGGCTGTCGATCCTGTTCCTGATCGTGCTGGTCATCGGCGGCATCTGGTTCGGCTTCC
Organism: uncultured Roseibium sp.; assembly: GCF_963675095.2. Classification (GTDB taxonomy): domain Bacteria; phylum Pseudomonadota; class Alphaproteobacteria; order Rhizobiales; family Stappiaceae; genus Roseibium. Next base: position 273,217 of record NZ_CAXXSJ010000069.1, read on the forward strand.
TGACGCCGACCGAGGCCGCCGGTTTCGGCGCTGTCGGCGCCGCCATCGTCGGCTGGGTGAAAGGCATGCGCGGGCGGCAATTCCTTGATGCGATCTATAGTGCCGGCAAGACAACGGCCCCGATCATGATCCTGCTGATCACGGCCTCCATGTATTCACGGTTCCTCGCCATGGCCGGCGCCGTGAACATTATCCAGGGCGTCTTCTACAACGTCAGCGACAACCCGGTGGTGATCGTCGCGATGATTATCGCCGCCTGGCTGGTGCTGGGCATGTTCGTCGATTCCATCTCCATCATTCTGCTGACCGTGCCGATCTTCGCGCCGATGGCCGATGCCATGGGGCTGAACCCGCTCGCCTTTGCCATCTTCGGCATCCTGGTGATCGAGGCCGGGTTGCTCACCCCGCCCTTCGGGCTGCTGGTGTTCACGGTGAAGGCGGCCGTGCCCGATCCGACGGTCAGGCTCGGCGAGATTTTCGCCGGCTCAATCCCCTACTGGATCCTGATCATTCTGGTGGCTGTCACCGTTCTGGTCTTCCCCGGCCTCGCCAGCTGGCTGCCCGAACAGATGATGTAGCCGGACTTTTCGACGTCACAAGCCACCGACGCGCAAGCGTCGGTGGCAGTCGGCGATCATGTGTTCCGTCTGGCGGGTCAGTTCGTCGGCAAACAGGCTGGCCACCTGGCTGAGCGCCCGGGTGCTGGAAGAGACCAGAAGATAGTCCAGCGGCATGGCCGGTTCCGTGATCGGATGCAATGCGCGGGTTTCACCGTCGAGATCCGGATAACACAGGATCGCGGGCGCGATCGTCGACCAGTCCGAATTGGCGACAAGCTCCAGCGTGCCGAACATGGTGTCCAGCTCCATGATCGCCGTGACGTCGAGGCCATAGGCGTTGATGTAGGTGTCGATCTTTGCCCGCCGGGCATTTTCCGGTCCCGGCAACACCAGCTTCAAGCCCTTCAATTTCGTCAGCGCCACCGGCTCCAGATGAGGCGGGCCCACCTTCGGACCGGTCACGAAAAGCTCCATGTCGGACGCCAGATGCCGGGCATTCAGGCCCGGTTCCAGCTGGCCGGAGGGAACGACGGCAAAGTCCAGCGCGCCCCTGGCGACATCGCGCAGCAGAACTGCGCTAAAGGCCTCGGCCACCCGGACCGTGACCTCCGGAAAGTCGGCTGCAAAGGCCTTGAGCGTCGGTCCGAGCACCGCCCGGGTGAAGGTCGGCATCAAGCCGACCTTGATCTGGCCGGACACGGTTCCCGACAGCGCTTCCACATCCCGGCGGGCGGCGCTGACGCTTTTCAGGATATCGACGGCATGGCCGTAAAGACGCTTCCCCGCCGCGGTCGGTTCGACACCGGAGCGCGAGCGAATGAACAGGCTGGACCCGAGGCTCTGCTCCAGTTCCTTGATCTGCATGCTCAGGCCCGACTGGGTGGCATTCTCCCGTGCGGCGGCTGCGGTGAAGGTTGCTTCCTCATAGACGGCGACAAAGGTGCGAAGATGCTGGAGCTTCATTTTTCCATCAGCGTTTCTGATCATAAATTACAAGTATTATAATTTGTCCTGAAGCATACGCCTGTCTAGTGTCTAATGCATAGATTACGGACGGAAACAGGAAAAAGATGGCCATGAAATCTGCCGAAGCGTCTTTGGCGGCGGACGACGCCCCTTTCATCGATCCGGCGGACCTGCGCAACACGCTCGGATGTTTTGCGACCGGCGTCGCGATTGTCACCACACTAAGCGCGAACGGCCGGCCGGTCGGCATGACCATCAATTCGTTCAATTCCGTCTCGATGGACCCGCCGCTGGTTCTGTGGAGCATCGCCAGGAAAGCCCCGAGCTATGACGCCTTCCATGCGAACGGCAGTTTCGTCGTCAACATCCTGAGCGAACATCAACACGAACTGTGCCTGCAGTTCAGTCGGCCGTCTGAAGACAAGTTCGCCGGTGTCGATTTCGAGCCAGGCCTCAACGGCATACCGCAGCTCACGGGAGCCGCCGCCCATCTGGAATGCATGACTCACGACCGCGTCGAGGGCGGCGATCATACGATCATCATCGGCCGCGTCATGAGGCTCCAGGCGTCAGATGCCATGCCGCTCCTTTTTCATCGGGGAATACTGCGCGGATTTGACGGTCGAATTTGAGACCTACCGACAGATTGCAAAATCTTTATTCCGTACCGATGTCATGGTTTGTTTTTTACATCGGACCGAGTCGGCCCACGGCCTCCTTTTCAGACCCCAATCAGGTCAAAATCCGCGACTGCCGTAACAAAAAGAAACAAACAGGCTTTGAGCTTGTCGGTCTTGCGCACCAGACTTCGCCACAGGACCGAGGAACAATTCCCGAGACAGATTTTCACCAAGCCGATTCTTCCATGCCAGGCACCACATCGGCATTCTCTCGATTTATTGGCTTGGCTTGAATCCAGGTTCCCCAGCCAACTCCCATTGAAGATTTTCCGATCGATTAAAAAACCGGCCAGTCCAAGCTGCCGGGATCGCAATTTTTTGCAATTCTCACCGCATGTAATGTAGCAAGTGAAAATCCTCGTTGATTTAATGGATCCGAATTTTGAACGCGCTTCGCAATATCGACCTCAATCTCCTTGTCGTATTTGAGGCTATCTATTCCTCAGGAAACATCACGTCCGCAGCGCGCAAGCTTGGTGTCAGCCAGCCGACAATTTCAAACTCACTGGCCCGATTGAGGGACAGTATCGGCGATCCCTTATTCGTCCGCGAAGGACGCGGTATCAAGCCGACAGTCAGGGCTATGCAGCTGATCGATTCCGTTCGTCAGGCGCTCATACTGATCGAAGGCGGCATATCGCAGGCGGAGAGTTTTGATCCCACGGTCGACAAGCGCCATTTCCGGATAGCGATGCTGGACCTGTTCGAGCCGATCATCATGCCGACGCTGATGCGAGAGGTTCAATCCAGCGGCAACATCTTCTTTGAAATCCTGCCGGCGGCCGACGGCAAGATGCTGCGGCAAAAACTGAACGACGGGTCGATCGAACTGGTCGTCGCCGATTACCAATCGCAAGTCAATGATGCTGTCTGCGAGCCCCTGGGTCCAGTCAAAGCCGTTCTGATCGCCCGAAAGGGCCACCCGGACATCGATGGAGCAATTACCAAGGACGTATTTTCCAAACTTGGCCATGTCGCCATTTTTTCGGATGTCTGGGGCCGCGCCCGCATAGTCGAGGTTCTGGAACGCCTGAACATACGCCGCAATGTTGTTTATTCGGTCCCGAGATTTTCCTCATTTCCGAACATTGTGGCGTCTACGGACCTGATCGCGATGGTCCCATCCAAATTCGCCAAAGCCATTGCGGAGTTTTATCCACTTCAAATTCTGCCGTTGCCCTTCTCTGTACCCGATGAACAGATGTTCTACATGACCTGGAAAAGCAGCAACACCGATGAACCTCATCACAAATGGCTCAGGGAAAGAATGACTGAGATATATTCCGGGTCCGCGCCAGAACACACACCGGCAAACTAGTTCCGGTTTTCAGGCGTTTTTTTCGCCCACACCATTAGTCTTGTGGCCCTCCAGAAATGCCACGCCCCCCAGATCCCGGCAATCTGTACGAAGACGAGCGCATACGCCAAAGACCGGTTTCCGGCATCCGCCATCAGCGTATCGCTCACCAGCCCGACCAGAGCGGGCCCAAACCCCAACCCGATCATGTTGAAGGCGAACAGATAGACAACTGTCGCCATCGGACGCATTTCATTTTCGAAGCGATTGTGAATGAGCGCAAAGGTCGGTCCGGAAATCGTGTTCGCGAAGAAGGTCGCGATTACAAGTGCGGAAAGCGCCACAACGCTGTTGTCGGCAAGCAGAAATGTCAGCGCGAACGGTTTTGCCGCAAGCAATCCGATTATAACGACATAGATCCGCCGGTGCGGACCCGACAACCCCAGGTAATCCGCAAACCTGCCCGCCAGAACACTGCCGACCGTGCCGACAATTCCGACAGAAAAAGCCAGAAAGATGCCTGTCTGCGCCTGACTTAATCCGTGAAAGCGGATGATATAGGTGGCATACCAGGTCAGGGCGCCGAAAGTTACAATCCCGGAAATTGCAAACCCGATGAAAATGTGGAGCAAGACACGGTCGGTCCATACACGTTTCACCGTCGACCTGAAGAGCGTTTTCACCACACTCGGATCGGGGGCAGTTTCTGTTCTCGCCGGCTCGCTGGTCACAAAACGCAGAATTATGGCAAGGGCGATCCCGGGCAATCCTGCGATGACGAATGTCCAACGCCATCCATAAACCTGTCCCACGATACCGCCGATCAAAAAGGCGAACAGGATCCCGATTGTCGAGCCCGCCATATAGATCCCCATCGCCGTTGTCCTGCGATCTTCGGGATAGAGATCCGAGATGATGGCTTGTGAGGGGCTCACGGCGCCGGCCTCCCCAATTCCGACACCGACACGCAGCAGGGCAAGCTGAATGAAAGACTGGGCCGCACCCGTCACAATGGTCAGAGAACTCCACACAAAAGCGGATGCAGCAACGATGTTTCGTCTGTTAAACTTCGCCGCAAGTCTCGCGATCGGAAATCCGAACAACACATAGACGACCGTGAAGAACAATCCGGACAAGAGCCCCAGCTGCGTATCGGACAAGCTGAATTCCTGACCGATCGCGTCCAGGCTGATATTCAGAACATGGCGATCCAGCTGATTGACGGCCAGAATCGCCGTCAGTACCAGCAACATGTGCGTTGGAGAGTGGCTGTGCTTCTTCCTGGTCGGCATTAATCCTGACCGGACCGCTGTTACCTGCGATCGATCTCCGTGCGGAATAGTCTCGTCCGCCATTCTCCGTTTGCTCCCCCCGTCGGAACGTTTACAAACTCTTGCTTGTCACGTTTTTCAAAATTTCGACGGATAGACTTCCGTTCACATTTACCTGCCCTGCCGGATCAAACATCCGGACCGGCTATCGTCAGCTACATAAGGCTGCGCACTAGTTTCATCATTTACCATATAACGAAAGAACCGATAGGCTGAGCTATAGCCATCCAGCATCGATATTTCCACCAGTGACGTTTTAATTATCTGATTTATTTAATTTTTTCCTTCCTCTTTCCGCCGTGAAAAAGTTAATACATTCTTATCGTGAATATATCGTATTCTAATTATTGCAATTGTTTGCGTTCCCCCCGTGACGATAGCTAGGCGCTACGTTGCCAGTCCATCCCGGGGAGTCTTCGAGTTATGTTGTTGTATGCAACATATATTAAATGCAGCCGTAGCCTTCTACATCGCCCGATAAAGTCGTTCGTTACCAGCAAAGCGTTCTCCTTGCTCGTGATTGCTTTCGGCCTGTCTTTAATTCAGCCAGTTCATGCTGAGACCATATTCCAGGTTATTTCCTCCGCCCAAAAGTCGCACCCTGCGGTGACTGGCGCCGACAAGCTGGCAAAGGCCGCGGACGCAGATCGCAAAGAGGCTTTTTCCGGTTATTTCCCAACGGTTGCCCTTGAAGGCAATGCAGGGTTCCGTGAACGCAATGAGTCGGAAGGCAGCAACGGCTCGACGGCCGATCTGGGGGTAACCCTTTCCCAGCCCCTCTTCGACGGGTTCCAGACGAAAAACAGAGTCGCGGCCGCGGATGCGGCGCGCGACGTCGCCGGGTTCGAAATCGAAACCCGCCAGGTCCGCGTGGGCCTGGATGCGGCAACGGTCTATCTGGATGTTCTGCGCACCAGCGAGATCGCCGCGGCCGCGAACCGTTACAAGGCGCAGGTCGACGGCGTTCTTGCCAAGCTCAATCAGAGAGCAGCTGCCGACAGCGGTCTGCGGGCACAAGTAACGTTGGGCCAGGCGCAGCAACTCGAGGCAGCCCTTGCGGCCGTCGCCGCGCGCACCCAGAACCAACTGGCCGGCGCGCAATTCATGGAAGTCGTAGGCTACAAGCCAAATCGCCTTGCTGGCGTGTCCCTGAAAAATCTCCACCTGCCGAAATCGGCAACGTCAGCCCTCCAGCTTGGCACGACATCCCACCCCGCACTCAAGGCGGCGGCATCCGAAATCCGGAAACAGAAAGGGCTTTACGGGTCTGCCCGGTCCGATTTGTTTCCCAAGGTCGACCTCGTTGGACGTGCCGAGCTCGGCCAGGACCTGAACGATGTCGAAGGGCGGACTCATTCCGTCTTCGGCGGCGTGCGCCTGACCTACAAGTTCGCCACCGGCGGAGGGGAACACTACCGCACCCGCTCCGCGGAATACCGTCTGGATGCCGCGACCGACGAGGAGCGCGAGATCCAGATGAAGGTGCGCCGTCAGGTTCTCGATGCCTGGGCCGGCTGGCAGATCGCATCGGAATCCTACGCGCTCGTGGCGCAACGGCGAAACAAGAGCCGCCAGATCCTGTCCGATTACCAGGGACAATTCGACGCCGGCAAACGCGAACTTCTCGATTTCTTCTTTGTGCTGTCGCAGCAGTACGACGCCGAAAAGGCGGAAATTGACGCGCGTTACAACAATCTTCTCAGCGCATTTCAGTTACTCGCGGCCATGGGCACGATCCCCACGGCCGGTTAAGGGAGCTCATTTCCATGACGCTTGTTTTGAACATTACCAACAGCAACGGTGAAACCGAGCGCCTGTCCCTGAGTTTGAACGGAACCTATGCGATCCCCGAAGGCAGTGTGATCGGCGTCGAGAGCATCAGCGGCCTCACCGATCTTCAATGGCAGAACGGCCGGCTTACGCTCACGTTCACTGACGGCGTCGTCGTCCTCGAAGGCATTACCGCCGAGCAGCTCGAAGCTCTTGCCCCTGCGTTTGGAGACATCCAGACTTCGGCTTTGGGCAATAACGGCGAAACCGATGGCGGCGGCCTCGATCTCGCCCGCCTGTTTTCTGGCGCCAGCCAGACCGGCGGCAGGTCTTCCGTAAACAGCTTCGAAATGGGCATTGAAACCGGTCTCGACAAAACGGACGGCGGACAAGGCCAACGTTCCATTACCCCGTCCGCACCGCAACAGAACGAAACACAAACAACGACGAATTCCGCGCCATTGGCGGAAGCTATTTCCGGACTGGTCAGCGAGAAACGGTACCGCGATCTCGTTGTCGGCGCTTTACACCGACGCGGATACCGCCGACACGCACAGCTTCTCGATCGACACGACCGGAACAGCCGGCCTGGTCACCCACAACGGCGATGGCAAATTCTCTTACGAAACCAACGGCGCCTTCGAAAGCCTCGGAGCAGGACAGACAGCGACCGACAGCTTCACCTACACGGTCACGGATTCAAACGGGGCATCTTCCACGCCGACCCGCGACGGTTACAATCGAAGGCGCGAATGACGCGCCGGTCGGCATAAACGGGTCGGCCTTAGGTGATGAAGACACGGCCATCATCGGCACCGTCACCGCTTCCGATGTCGACGGCGACAACCTGAGTTATGCGCTCGCCACCGGCGCCGCCCCGGCCCATGGTTCGGTCGCTTTCAACGGCAGCCAATACACCTACACGCCCAATACCGACTTCAACGGCTCCGACAGTTTCGATGTTGTGATCTCTGATGGAAACGGCGGCACCGATACGGTCACCATAGACATCACCGTCAATCCCGCCAACGACGCGCCGGTCGGTACAAACGGCGCCGCATCCGGCGACGAAGATACGGCCATCACCGGCATTGTTGCAGCCTCCGATGTCGACGGCGACAGCCTGACCTATGCGCTTGCCGCCGGCGGCGCTCCGGACCATGGCTCCGTGTCCTTCAACGGCAGCCAGTACACCTACACGCCCGATGCCGACTTCAACGGCTCCGACAGCTTCGATGTCGAGATCTCCGATGGAAACGGCGGGCACCGATACGGTCACCATCGACATCACCGTCGATCCGGTCAATGACGCGCCGGTTGGCACAAACGGATCGGCCTCGGGCGATGAAGACACCGCAATTATCGGTACGGTCTCGGCCACTGATCTCGACGGCGACAGCCTGACCTATTCGCTGGCGACCGGAGGCGCCCCGGCCCATGGCTCGGTCTCCTTCAACGGCAGCCAGTACACCTACACGCCCGACGCCGACTTCAACGGCTCCGACAGCTTCGATGTCGAGATCTCCGATGGAAATGGCGGAACCGACACCGTCACTATCGACATCACCGTCGATCCGGTAAACGATGCGCCGGTGGCGGGCGAACGATGCCTTCTCCGGGTCCGAGGACACCCAGATCACCGGCAACGTGCTGGTTGATAACGGAGCCGGGGCCGACCGCGATATCGACGGCGATACACTGACTGTCACCGCCGGCACCTTCGCCACCGCCGAGGGCGGATCGGTGACGATCGACGCCAATGGCGCCTTCACCTATACTCCTGCCGCTGACTTCAACGGGTCGGACAGCTTTACCTACACAGTCTCCGACGGCACCACCACCGATACCGGCTACGGTCAGCCTCACCATCGGCGCGACCGACGATGCCCCGGTCGCCGTGGCCGACAGCTTTACCGTCGACGAGGACAGCGGCGCGACCGTTTTCGATGTGCTGGCTAACGACACCCGACACCGACGGCGGCCTCTGATCGCCATCCAGTCGGTCACCCAGCCCACGGGCGGCACGGTGACCATCGTCAACGGTGGCGCCAACGTCAGCTTCACGCCGGATGCCGACTTCAACGGCTCCACCAGCTTCACCTACACCCTGAACGGCGGTGCCACCGAGACCGTCTCCGTCACCGTCACGCCCGCCAACGACGCGCCGGTCGCAACCGATGATGCTTTCTCCGGCTCTGAGGACACTCCCAATCACCGGCAACGTGCTGGTTGATAACGGCGCCGGGGCCGACGGCGATATCGACGGCGATACACTGACTGTCACCGCCGGCACCTTCGCCACCGCCGGGGGCGGATCGGTGACGATCGATGCCAATGGCTCCTTTACCTATATCCCGGCCCCGGACTTCAACGGTTCAGACAGTTTCACCTACTCGGTCTCTGACGGAACCGCCGTCGACACGGGCACGGTCTATCTTTCTGTGGGCGCGACCGACGATGCCCCGGTCGCCGTGGCCGACAACTTCACCGTCGACGAGGACAGCGGCGCGACCGTTTTCGATGTGCTGGCCAACGATACGGACACCGACGGCGGCCTGATCGCCATCCAGTCGGTCACACCAACCAACCGGCGGCACGGTTACCATCGTCACACGGCGGCGCCAATGTCAGCTTCACGCCGGATGCCGACTTCAACGGTTCGACCAGCTTCACCTACACGCTGAACGGCGGGTCAACCGAGACCGTCACTGTCACCGTTACCCCTGCCAATGACGCGCCGGTGTTATCCGCAACAGGAACGCCGTCCGCCGTCGATGAGGCAGGCGACGCCTCCACCCAGGACATCGACGCGCTGACCGGCAACCTGACGGTCTCCGATTCCGATGTGGGCGACACGCTGACCGCCTCTATAAATGGTGCTCCGACGCTCGCTTGGAGCGGGGGAACCCTCAGCGCCGCCCAGGAGGCAACCCTGCTCGCAGCCCTTGGAACCGGCAGGCTCTCTTTCGACGGAAGCGCATCCGCCGACGGATCCGCCCAGTGCGCTCGGCTGGAGTTGGGACCCGGCCGCCGCCGACCTCGATTTCCTGGCAGCAGGTCAGACGCTCACGGTCACTTACGACGTGGCGGTGGGCGACGGAACGCAAACAACCACCACACAGCCCCTCACCTTCACCATTGCCGGCTCCAACGACGCTCCGGTCGCCTACATGGATACCGGCACGCTGACCGAAGACGACGGCCCGACGACCTTCAACGTCCTTGGCAACGACATCCTCGATCTGGATGCCGGTGCGCTGAATACGGTCACGGTCGGCAACATCACGCTCGGGGCCAACAACTACGGGCTCACCGCGAGCGATGTGCAGGTCACCGTCACGGCCGACAACCAGTTGACGGTCGAATTGGTCGGCTCCGGCTGGGATGCCCTGCCGAACGGAATTACCATCCCGCTCACGGTCCAGTACCGCCTGAACGGCGACAACGGGGAATTCGCTGGCAACCAGCTGAGCCTGACGGTCCAGGGCCGCAACGACGCACCGGTGCTCGACGCCAGTGTGGACCTGTCGATCTCCGTTTCCGAGAATGCAGGGCTTCCGGGCGTGGGCGAAGGCACGCTCGTCTCCGACCTGGTGGACCGGGTCGGCGGCGGCGGTCTCGACAACGTTACCGACGACAGCTTCGTAACCGGGATCGCCATCACTGGCGCCAACACCGACCATGGCACCTGGTACTACTCCACCAACGACGGTGCCAACTGGACCGCGCTATCAAGTGTCTCCGACGCGCATGCGCTGACGCTGCGCCCGAATGCCCGTGTCGCCTACGTTCCCGATGACGGCTACAGCGGCACCGTCTCCGGCGGCCTTACGATCCGCGCCTGGGACGGCTCAGGCGGCGCCAATGGCAGTTATTGGGACACGACCAACAACGGCGGAACCACTGGATATTCGGCGGAAACCGACACCGTTTCCGTCACAATCGATGCGGTCAACGACGCACCGGTGCTGTCCGCAACGGGATCGCCGTCCGCGGTCGATGAGGCAGGCGACGCCTCCGCACAGGACATCGGCCCGCTGACCGGAAACCTGACCGTGTCCGATGCCGATACCGGCGACACCCTGACCGCCTCCATCAATGGCGCTCCGACGCTTGTGTGGAGCGGCGGCGCGCTCAGCGCCGCCCAGGAGGCAACCCTTCTGGCAGCCCTTGGAACCGGCAGGCTCTCGTTTGACGGCAGCGTTGACGGTCTCCGCCGACGGATCCGCCCAGTCGCTCGGCTGGAGCTGGGACCCGGCCGCCGCGGATCTCGACTTCCTGGCAAACGGCCAGACGCTCACGGTCACCTATCAGGTCGCGGTCAGCGATGGCACACAGACGACGGCTACCCAGCCGCTCACCTTCACTGTTACCGGGACCAACGACGCCCCCGTCACAATCGATGCGGTCAACGACGCACCGGTGCTGTCCGCAACGGGATCGCCGTCCGCGGTCGATGAGGCAGGCGACGCCTCCGCACAGGACATCGGCCCGCTGACCGGAAACCTGACCGTGTCCGATGCCGATACCGGCGACACCCTGACCGCCTCCATCAATGGCGCTCCGACGCTTGTGTGGAGCGGCGGCGCGCTCAGCGCCGCCCAGGAGGCAACCCTTCTGGCAGCCCTTGGAACCGGCAGGCTCTCGTTTGACGGCAGCGTCTCCGCCGACGGATCCGCCCAGTCGCTCGGCTGGAGCTGGGACCCGGCCGCCGCGGATCTCGACTTCCTGGCAAACGGCCAGACGCTCACGGTCACCTATCAGGTCGCGGTCAGCTGCCGCCTCCATGGACACCGGCACCGGCACGATTACAGAGGATGACGTATCCAAGACCTTCAACGTGCTCGGTAACGACACACTCGACATGGACGCCGGGGCGGCGAACACGATATCTGTGTGGAAGATCACCCTTGGCACGAACAGCTACGGCCTGACCGCCAGCGACGTGCAAGTGACGGTTACCCCCGACAACCATCTGACTGTCACGCTCCTTGGAACCGGTTGGAATTCCATGTGGGACGGCCAGTCGCTTGGGCTCAATATCTATTACCGGCTGACGGGCGACAACGGGGAAAATTCCTCCAATTTGCTGGCCTTGTCGGTTCGTGGCTTGAATGATGCGCCGGTGCTTGATGCCAGCGTGGATCTGTCGATTTCGGTTCTGGAAGACGCTACGCTTCCGGCTCAGGGAGCAGGTACGCTCGTCTCCGAACTCGTCGATCCGGCCGGCTACGCCGGCGGTCTCGACAACGTCACCGACGACAGCTTCGTCTACGGCATCGCGATCACCGGGGCCAACACCAGCCACGGCACCTGGCATTATTCGGTCAATAACGGCGCGAGCTGGACGGTTCTCGGGGCCGTTTCGGATAGCAACGCGCTGACGTTGAATTCCAGCGCCCGGCTCGCCTTCGTTCCCGATGCCGGATACAGCGGCACGGTCGCGGACGGGCTGACCATTCGTGCCTGGGACATCTCCAGCGGCGCCAACGGTTCCTACTGGGACACCACAACCAACGGCGGCACCACCGGGTATTCTACGGCAACCGACACCGTCTCCATCACCGTCAATGCGGTCAACGACGCGCCGGTGGTCTCCGCTATCGATGCCGGCACAGTCAGCGAAGATGCCGCGGTCCAGACCATCGATCTTCTGGCCGGGCAATCGGACCTGGACGGCAACCCCCTTTCGGCTATCAATATCACCGTTACCGATAATCTGGGCGGTGCAGTCGCCTTTACCGACAATGGCAACGGCACGATTTCCATCGATCCGGACCAGTTCGGAGCTGCTCTGAACAGCGGCCACAGCCGGACGGTGACGGTCAACTATGACGTCAGCGACGGGACGGCAACGACGGCCAATACGGCAACGCTCGTCGTCGCCGGTGCGGACGACAACACGCCGCCGGTGATCACGTTCGGCGGCGGCGGAACCTCGGCAAGCCTCACCATCGACGACAGCTCGACCGGCGTTGCCACGGTGACGGCGACCGATATCGACGGCGACACGCTGACCTATTCGTTCTCCGGCGGCGCCGACCAGGCCGTCTTCACGATCGACACATCGACCGGTGCGCTGAGCTTCCTGTCGACGCCAGACTATGCAAACCCGAGCGATGCGGGCGCGGACAACATCTATGACGTGCAGGTTCAGGTGGACGATGGCCAGGGCGGGATCGACACCCAGGATATCGCCGTGAAGGTGTCGGACCGGCCAGAGGTTTTGGTCGGCGTCGATTTTGCTTTTTTCACGGTCGGTGACGATCCGGTCATGGTGCCCAGCAGTCTGACGATTTCGAGCCTGGCGCAGATCGCAAGCGCAACGGCCCGGATTGGCATGCATGACTCCGGAGATGAGCTTACCATCGATGCCGCCGTCCTCGTCGGTACCGGCATTTCCGCAAGCTACAATGCCGGATCAGGCCTACTCTCCCTGACCGGCATCGCGGACGCGGCAACCTATCAGACCGTCCTGCGCCAGGTGACCTACTTCAGTTCCAGCGCCGACCCGACCGAGAACGACAGCCACAACACCAGACCCGTCTATTTCCAGGTCGAAAATGTCGACGGGCTCCAGAGCAACGAGCCTTTCACCTATGTTGCCGTCAATGTTCCGCCAGAACTGACAGGACTGGATGACGTTGAATTTTCGTCTGCCGATGCAACCAGCGCGGCCCAGGTCATCGATGCGGATGTCACCTTCACCGATCTCGGCACCCGCGGCATGGCTAACGGCAGCATGACTGTATCGGGCTTTATCCAGGGCGAGGATGTCATCTCCATCCGTAACGAAGGAACGGGATCCGGACAGATCGGGGTTTCCGGCGCGCAGGTTACCTACGAAGGTACTGTCATCGGCACCTTCACGGGCGGCAGCGGCAGCACGGACCTCGTTATTTCGTTCAACGCAGACGTGACAGATGCCGGCGTGGATGCGCTGATCGAGAACCTCACCTTTTTCAACACATCGTCAGGTACACCGACCGAGAGCCGAACGCTGACGATAACGGTGGCAGACCATCAAGGTGCGACGGGGAGCGAGACGGTTGATATCACCCTGACGGATCTGAATGCAGCCCCCGTTGCCACGGCGCAGGCACTTTCAACCGACGAGGATACCGAGCTCACCGGCATGGTCACCGGGACAGACGCCGACGGCGACAGTTTGACCTTTGCGCTGGTCTCCAACTCCGCAATCGGTGGCACTGTGACAAGCTTCGACGTCAACACGGGGGCCTTCACCTTTTCGCCTGACGCGGACTTCTCCGGCCAGGCCTCTTTCCAGTTCACTGCCAGCGATGGCATCGTCACCACAGCCGCCGCAACAATTTCCATCGACGTGACGGCAGTCAATGACGCACCGACCCTGGCCGGTGTTGGCCCCATGACGGCCTTCACGGAGACCAATGCGAATAACGGCGGCATCCATCTTGATCCGTATGTAACGGTCAGCGACAGCGACTCTGCCGATTTCAATGGCGGCACATTGACGATTTCCGGTCTCGTATCGGGAGAGGACACCGTCTACGCCCGCAACGTTGGCACCGGGGCGGGACAGATCGGCATTTCCGGCAACACCGTCACCTACGGAGGCGTCGCGATCGCCACCTTCACCGGCGGCAACAACGGCAACGATCTGGTCGTGAGCTTCAATGCCAACGCCACACCGGCGGCGGTCGAAACGCTCATCGAAAAGCTCAACTATTCCAACTCGTCCGACAATCCGTCCCCTGTCCACGACCTGGTCTACACCCTGACAGACGGTGACGGCGGCAGCACCAGCGCCTCACTCCGTGTTTTGATCCAGGCCGACAATGATGCCGCCACGATCACCGGCGACACCTCCGGTTCGGTCACTGAGGACGGCACGCTGACGGAGACCGGCACCTTGATCGTCACCGATCCGGATACCGGCGAGAACCAGGTCGTCGCCCAGACGAACACGGCCGGCACCTACGGCACCTTCTCGATCACGGCAGCCGGTGTCTGGACCTATAACCTGGACAATGCGAACGCCAGCGTTCAGGCGCTCAACTCCGGTCAGCATCTGACCGAAACGTTCACCGTCGCCTCCAAGGACGGCACGGCGAGCGAGACGGTCACGATCACGATCAACGGTGCCGATGACGCTCCCAACGAGGCACCGACCATTTCGGTGACCAGCGGCCTGAATTACGCCTATCAACCGGTCGTTTGGGCCGAGCATCTAGAGACTCTAACCGTTGGCGACGTCAACGGCGACGGTTTCGACGATATTGGCTTTTCGGTCACCCCGGCCTACGGCGGGGCCAGAGTTTACCTGAGCGACGGGGCGGCATCTCCCTCGTTTGCCTATTCGGGACTGGGGTTTTCCGCCCACTTAGGGGTCCAGTTTGTCGATTTCGATGGCGACGGCGACCTGGATATCCTCGCTTTAAGAAGCACCCTTAGCTACATTTGGGTCAACAATGGCGGGGCGCTGACCGAGTTCACTCAAGCCTATGAGTATATTCTACCATCGGCGACCTCGGTTATCGCTCTGAATGCGAATGATGTCGGCTATACGGAACTGGCTGTGCTTGATCCCTATAATGGTCAACTGCAAATCTTCACACCGGACTACGATATATTAGGAAACGGCATCCTTTTATCCGCCTATTCGGTCAGCGTTCGCTCTGCCGATGGCAGCCTGATTGCCGGGGACTTCAACGAGGACGGAACGGACGACCTGGTGGTCGCCGGCGGTGGCGCAGCGACCGATTCCGTTTTGGCCGTACTCAATTCGACCGCCGCCACCGGCATAAACTACTCCATGACCTCGCTCATCTCGGCGTCCGCCGGCGTCTACGGTTTGGCGACGGGCGATTTTAATGGTGACGGTCATCTCGACTTTGTCGCCGCACGCGGTTTCGGTGCCGGGGTGGAAGTCTATCTCGGCGACGGAACCGGCGCTTTCACCGCGCACACCATTGGCACCTTTTCCGGGAACCCGATCTTCGGCGAGGCGATCCAAGCGGGGGATGTCGATGGCGACGGCGATGTCGACCTTCTGATCGTTTCCGAGGGCCGGCTGCTCCTCAACCAGGGCAACGACGTCAACGGCGTGCCGGTCTACACGTCCTTCGACCTGCCGCAACTTGCCGAAATGGGCGATTTGAGCCAGGTGCTGGCCCGCTTCGCCGACGTCAACAATGACGGTCTGGCGGATATCGTGATCGGTTCGCTCGATACCAGTTACATTGGCGTCCTGCTCGGCAGCGATGGGTTTTCGACCAATAAGGGAACGCCCGTCACCCTGTCGCAAGCGAGCGGCAACGTCATTTCCATCGGCGATGCCGATGCCGGCTCAAACGACGTGGAAATTTCATTGTCCGCGACCCATGGCACGCTGACGCTGTCGACCCTGTCCGGCCTGACGTTCTCCTCGGGCGATGGCACCGGCGACGCCAGCATGACCTTCCGCGGCACCGTTGCCGAGATCAATGCCGCGCTCGACGGAATGACTTTCACGCCGGAAGCGAATTATTCCGGCAACGCGGAGCTTTCGGTGAATGTCAACGACACTCGGCAATACCGGGTCCGGCGGCGCCCTGACAGACAGCCAGGTGATCCCGCTCTTTGTCCATGGTGTCGCCAACCATGCTCCGGTCCTGGCCGAAGGCACGCTTGCGGCCACGGAAGACGGCGGCCCCGTCAGCCTCGACCTCACCGCCCTCGGCTCCGATCCGGATGCCGACGACGACGGCACGACCCTTACCTACACGGTCAGTTACCTAGGCTCCGGGGGCACTGCCTCGATCACCGGCACCAGCCTGACCTTCGATCCGGGCACCGACTTCCAGGATCTTGCCGAAAACGAGACCCGCGACGTCTCTTTCTTGGTCCGCGGCACCGACAAGTACGGCGCTTACGACACCGCAACGGTCACCGTCACCGTCACCGGCGTCAACGACGCCGCCACGATCTCCGGCGACACCACTGGCTCGGTCACCGAGGATGGCACGCTAACGGAAACCGGTACCCTCACCGTGACCGATCCGGACAGCGGCGAGAACCAGGTCGTCGCGCAGACGGATACGGCCGGCACCTACGGTACCTTCTCGATCACGGCAGCCGGTGTCTGGACCTATAATCTGGACAATGCGAACGCCAACGTTCAAGCGCTCGAGACCAATCAGACGCTGACCGATACGTTCACCGTCACCTCCAAGGACGGCACGGCGAGCGAGACGGTCACGATCACGATCAATGGTGCCGATGACCACACGGTCGTTGAACTTAACTGGTACGGCTATTTTGGCCTCGGTGTCTATGGGGCCTCGCTCTCCTCACCCTACATTGTGGACGGGTATACCTATGAGGTGGATGCAAGTGTCGACGATGGGGACAAATTCACTTACAACGCGGCGACGACATATGTGAGTTTCATAACGCCACCAGACTATTATAACAACAACGATGTCGGCGGCGTTCCCGGCGACGGTGAGTATGAGTTCAACATAAATGGTTATGACGCCAACGGCGTCCTCTCCGAAGTCATACACTTAACCTTTATTATGCCGAACTTGACCCCGCCGGTCGTCTCCGGTGCTGAGAACGACACCTTCTCGGCCGTGCCGGCGGACTGGGTCTGGTCACCGGACAACGCGCATATTTACCAGTACGACAACACCAAGCTGACCTGGACGAACGCAAAGAACCAGGCTTCTTTCAAGATCTCCGGCGAGAGCTATCTGGCCACAATCACCTCGGTTGCGGAAAACACCTTCGCCGATGCTCTTATTCCGCTCCGTGCTTATCTCGGCGCCAGCGACTCCGAAACGCAAGGCACAGCCGAAACTCAATGGAAGTGGGTTACCGGACCCGAGGCCGGCACCCTATTTTGGTCGGGAACCGCCAGCGGCAGCGCCGTCGGCGGCCTGTACGAAAACTGGGCGAGCGGCCAGCCAAGCTCGACCAGCGAAGATTACATGAACATGACCCCGGCCGGCGAATGGAACGACACGCTCGATTACGACGGCACTCTGAGCATAGGCTATCTCGCCGAAGCCGGTACGCCGGGCGCGCTGTACGCGCCGATCACCGCAGCATCGTCTTTCTCGTTCGATTTCGCCTGGCTGCAGGCCAACGATACGAACCAATCCGCAACGCTCTACAGCGTGTCCGCAACGAGCAGCCTGGGCGCGACCTTGAGCTTCAATGCCGCCACAGGCGAAATCGTCTACGACCCGGCAACGTCCGCCACGCTGCAGGCACTCGGGGCCGCGGGCAGTGCGACCGACACCTTCACCTACACGGTCGATACCGGCTCCGGCCTTTCGACCGCCAGTGTGGAATTCGTCGTTCAGGGCAATGATCACGCTCCCGATATCGAGGGGATGGCGGATACCATCATCTTCCAGAAATCCGGAAGCAATACGCTGTCGGCATTCCTCGATCCGAGCCTTGCGGTCCTCGATACGGATTCCACGGATTTCGATGGCGGCGTTCTCGTGATCTCCGGCCTGATTGCCGGAGAAGACGCGATTTCCCTTCTCACTGGCGCCGATAGTCCGTTCGCGGTGTACTCCTCCCAGGTCGTTCTCAAATCCAACACACAAACGATCGGCTACATTGCCCTTGACGCGGACCACAGCCAGTTGGCTGTAGCCTTCGGGTCGGCAGCGGATCTCGAAGCGGTGACGTCGCTGATCGAACATCTCAAGATTGGCAACGCTGCCGCCAACCCGACGCTTCATCGCACGCTGGAGATCACGCTGACAGACGGCGACGGCGCGGCCTATCACAACACGATCGACGTCCAGATCCTCGGCCAGGGTAGCTCCCTGCCCGCGGGTACAACGGGCGATGACATGTTCGCGGTCCAGAACAGCACCGTGAGCGGCCTCGACGGCGGGACCGGCCACGATACGCTGCACCTGGCGGGAAGCGGGATCACGCTCGACTTCACCCAGCTCTCCCAGACCGCGGTGAAATCCGTCGAGGAGGTGGATTTGACCGGTACCGGCAACAACGCGCTGGTCGTGTCGCTTCAGGACGTGCTTGACATGTCGGACGACACCTCCGGCAGCACCACCACTTTGACGGTGAACGGAGACTCCGGCGATACGGTCGGGCTTTCCGGCGCCGGCTGGACGCAAGGCGCCGATACCCAGATCTATGGCACCGACTACCACGTCTGGACCAATGATGGCGGAGCCGAGATCGCCAAGCTGGTGGTTCAGGACCAGGTCACGGTACAGGCGGCCTGACCCGATGAACCGGGAAGTCTTTCCGCCACAGAAGGCGACCCCGGCCGGCACCCGGGAGAACGCGGAGAAAATGCCTCTTGATCCGCCTTCTCCCGGTGCCGATTATCTTGCCGCATTGCTCGACGCTGCGCGCTTCTATGGCCGTCCAGCCACGGCCGGTGCGCTCCTGCGCGGACTGCCTCTGCAGTCGAACTGCCTGACGGCGGATCACCTTTCAGAAGCAGCAGACCGGGCCCGTCTGATGGTGGATGCGGGGCCGCCTAATCTCAAGGCCCTCAAACCCACCTCGCTTCCCGTTCTTGCCGAGTTGAAGGACGGGCGGGTCATCGCCCTGCTCCGGAAGGACGGCAAGGGCTACGTGACCGGCCGGGGAGCGGACGATCACGACTGGATCTCGGACCTCGAGCTAGGCACCCATGGGATCAGGCGCCTGACCCTGGTCCGGCCCGCCTTCTTCTTCGATCATCGCAGCCTTCACTATCACCTGCCGCAGAACAGGCACTGGCTCATCAGGCCGCTTGCCGACAATGCCTGGATCTACGGCTTCGCCGCGCTCGCCGGCCTGGTGATCAACCTGGTCGCGATCGTTATTTCCATGTTCTCCATGACGGTCTACGACCGGGTGATCCCGAACAATTCCATGACCAGCCTCGTCGGGCTTCTGGTCGGGGTTCTGATCGTGCTCACCGCCGACCTGATCCTGAAGTTCATCCGCGGCTACCTGATCGACACGGTCGCCCGGCGCTTCGACATCCGGGTCGGCTCCGCGATTTTCGCCAGGATGCTCGGCGTCGGCGACGAGGCCCGGCCGCAATCCTCCGGTGCGCTTGCCAACCTGGTGCGCGAGTTCGACACGGTCCGCGACTTCTTCGCCTCCGCCAGCCTGATCGTGCTCGCCGATTTGCCGTTCGTGGCGCTGTTTCTCGCGGTAATCTGGTGGATCGGCGGACCGCTGGTGTTTGTTCCGCTCGCCGGCGTCGCCGTTCTGTTGACCGCCGCCCTATGCCTGCAGGTCCCGCTCGCCAAGGCGATCGCCCTCTCCTTCCGCGAAGCAAGCCAGAAGTCGGCCTTCCTGCACGAGGCCGCGGTCGGCCTGGACACTTTGAAAGCCACCAACGCCCAGGCCTGGGCTCCCGGCGAATTTACGAGCATCTTATTGCACAGGGCGCCCATACCGGCATGGCGACGCGCATGCTGTCGGCCTCCTTTGCCAATCTGTCCGGCACCGTCTCGTCCCTGGTGACCGTGGGCACGGTCTCTTATGGCGCCTACCTGGTCGCTCAGGGCGACGGATTCACCAGTGGCGGCATCGTCGCCTCCGTGATCCTGTCCGGGCGCATCATGTCTCCCTTTGCCCAAATAACTGGGCTGATGGGGCGCTGGCAGCAGACGAAGCTTGCTGCCGGCGCGCTGGACAAGCTGATGGTCGCACCGACCGAGGAAGGCGACGGCACGGCCACACTGCTGCAGCGCTTCACCGTGCGCGGCGCGGTCGCTTTCGACGCCGTTTCTTTCGCCTATCCGCAGGCCGCGGGAGTGCTCGCACCAAACGAGCCCGCTCTCAGCGAAGTCAGCCTTGAGGTGCCCGTTGGCCAATCCGTCGGCATTCTCGGCCGGGTCGGCTCGGGCAAGACCACGCTGCTGAAACTGATCGCCCGGCTTCACACGCCACAGGAGGGCAATGTCCGCGTCGACGGTGTCGACGTGCGCCAGATCCATCCGGCGGAACTGCGCGCCCAGGTCTGCTATGTCGGTCAGGATGCCATGCTGTTTCACGGCACCATTCGCGACAATATCGTTATCGGCCGTCCCGAAGCGAGCGACGAGGATATCCTCGCGGCCGCCCGTATCGCCGGGCTGGACCAGGTGCTGGCGGGCACCGCCCTCGGACTGGCCAAGCCGGTGGGTGAGCGCGGCCAGATGCTCTCCGGCGGCCAGAGACAGGCCGTAGCCCTTGCCCGGGCGCTGGTCACCGACCCGCCGGTGCTCCTGCTCGACGAGCCGACCGCCATGATGGACAACACCACCGAGGCGAGGTTCCTCGCCGAACTGGCCAAGGCCCGCGCCGGCAAGACCACGTTGATCGTCACCCATCGCCCGCAGGTGCTTTCGGTCACAAGCCGGGTGATCGTCGTCGACGGCGGCCGGATTGCCCTCGACGGCCCGCGTGACGAGGTTCTGGCTCGCCTTTCCGGCGGCCAGGCGACGCCACCGGGACCAAAGACGGGAGCAGCGGAATGACCGACATATCCGGCACCGCCGCCCGCCTGACCGATGTTCGCGCCCTCGCCGACCCGCAACGCGGTCCGAAGGTCGCGGCGCTTTTCCTCGTCGGGGTCCTCGGGCTCCTCGCCGCCGCCCTCCTCTACTGGGCACAGGCCTACAGCCTCGAAATTTGGGCGACCGGCATTGGCAAGGTCATCCCCTCCAGCCAGATCCAGGTGGTACAGAACCTGGAAGGCGGCATCGTCCGGGAAATCCTGGTCAAGGAAGGCGATCGGGTCGCCGCCGGTCAGGACGTCGCCCGCATCGACGGCACGGACGTGGAAAGCTCTTATCAAGAGGATCTCGCCAACGTCCTGGCGCTGACCGCCCTGACCGACCGGCTTGCGGCCGAAGCATCCGGGCAGGAACTCGTGTTTTCTGAGCAGCTGAAGACCGGCGGCCCGGAAGCGAACGCGATCATGGCCGACGAGACCGCCGCCTACAGGGCCCGGCGGGCCAACTTCGAGGCCGAGCGCGCCGTTCTGGAAGCCCAGCGCCAAAGCCAGGTTCAGGCGGCAGCCGACGCCACCGAGCAGCTAAAGCACCTCGAGACGACGCAGACCCTGCTTGAAAAGCAGATCGCGGTCGTCGAACCGCAGGTGAAAAAGGGCCTGGTTTCGGAAACCGAACTTTTGAGATTGCTTCGAGATCAGGCCGATGGCGAGGCCCGCGCGGCCGAACTTTCTGCAGCCATCAACAAGGCCAAAAGCGCGGAACAGGAATTGACGGCTCGCCTGAAGGGACACGAGGCCGGTTTCCGTTCCGAAGCCTATTCGCTGCTCGCCGAAAAGAAGGCGGTGCTTGCCGGTTACAGGGAGCGCCTTGTCGCCTCGCACGACAAAGTGGTGCGCCGCAACGTGAAAGCCCCGGTTGCCGGCGTTGTGAAAAAGGTTCTGATCACGACGCCCGGCGAAGTTGTCAAGCCAGGCGACACGATCGTGGAGTTCGTGCCGTCCGATGACGATCTCCTGGTGGAAGCGCATATCCGCCCCGAGGACATCGGGTTCATCCGCGCCGGTCAGGAAGCCAAGGTCCGGCTGACGGCCTACGACTTCTCGATCTACGGCGCCATGACCGGCACGGTGGAGCGGGTCGGCGCCGACACCCAGTCCACGCGGGACGGCGAAAGCTTCTATCCAGTGGTCGTTCGCGTCGGTTACGGGGACGAGGACGGCTTGCCGGCCAAGATGAAGGATCTGGAAGTCCTGCCCGGCATGATCGCCCAGGTCAGCATCGTCACCGGCGAGCGCACGATCCTGGAGTATGTTTTCAAGCCGATCCTCAAGGTCAAGGAAATGGCCTTCCGCGACCGCTGAGGCAAACCGGCAGCAGCACGCCGTACCGGAACCGATTTCCGATCCACCAAAATCACCTACAAGCCCTTGCCCTATGACGGGCCTGATGCAATCGTAACCTCTCTTTCGGTAGTTTCCGGCCGTTCAGCCGCTTCCGAATGGTTGCCAGCAGTTCCGGAAGCAGAGGATCTTTCGATGGCCCATCAAATGACGCCGGCGGGCAGTGCCGCCCCGGCACTTGCCAGAAATATCGATCTGGATACGGACGACATCCGACAGGCCCGTATTGACCTTGCCGCCTGCCTGCGCATGGCAGCCCTCCTCGGCCTTGAGGAAGGTATCTGCAATCATTTTTCCGCCGTCGTTCCCGGTCACCCAGACCTGTTTCTGGTCAACCGGCTCGGCTGGTCGTTCCACGAGGCGACCGCGTCCAGCCTGCTGATCTGCGATTTCGACGGTCATGTGGTCAGCGGCGACGGCGAGCCGGAGGCCACCGCCTTCTATATCCACGCCCGCCTGCACAAGATGGAACCGCGTATCGGAGCCGCCTTTCACACCCACATGCCGAAGGCAACCGCGCTTTCCATGGTGGAAGGCGACCCGCTGGTGTGGGCGGGCCAGTCTGCGCTGAAGTTCTACGGCCGTACGGTGGTCGATGAAAACTACAACGGCCTTGCTCTGGACAACCGGGAGGGCGACCGGATCGCCTCGGTTCTCGGCAACAACGACATCCTGTTCATGAAAAACCACGGGGTCATGGTCTGCGCACCAACCATCGCCGAGGCCTGGGACGATCTGTATTATCTGGAGCGCGCTGCGGACGTCCAACTGAGAGCAATGAGTTCCGGCCGCCGTCTGCAGCCCGTGCCGGATGATGTCGCGGCGATGACGGCCCGCCAGATCCGCGAAGGCGATCCGGGAAGTGCGGCCCTTCATCTGCAAAGCATCAAGCGGATGCTCGACAGCCGGTCGCCCGGATACGCTGACTAGTGTAAGGCCCCGGCGTTACCGCCATTTCCGGCTTCCGGCCAACCGGCAGCAGAAACCGATCGCGTTGATACACGTTCGTACACGTGCGTACCTGTTCATATTCGCTCCCCCGGATATCCCTTAAGCCAGTACGTCGAAGGTCAGTGACAGGATCAGTCACGGGCCGATCAGCCCCGCCCCCTGTTCGGGTCGTTCGAATTGCAGAAAACCGGAAGGCTCTTGAGGGAGCAATGCATTTCAACCAAAATATGACTATACTCCGACACGCACCCATACCGTGATTTCCAAACCGGGTATCGAACGCCCGCGGCCAAGCCGAAATCCGCTCAGGGAGGAGACTTCATGAAAACGAATATCCGCACATGGCTGGCGCCGATCCTGGCTCTGACCGCAAGCGTTATCATAAGCTTCTCCGCAGCGGCTCAATCCGATCCGCTCCCCTCCTGGAACGACGGCGCCAACAAGCAGGCGATCATCGGCTTCGTGGAAGCCGTCACGAAACCGGACGGGCCGGACTTCGTCGCACCGGGCGACCGGATCGCCACCTTCGATAATGACGGCACGCTCTGGGTCGAACATCCCATGTACACCCAGCTTGCCTTCGCTCTCGACCGGGTCAAGGCGCTGGCACCGCAGCATCCGGAATGGAAAACGACCCAGCCGTTCCAAGCCGTTCTCGAAGGAGACATGGAGGCTCTCGGCAAGTCGGGCATGAAAGGCCTGATGGAAATCATCGGCGTGACTCACGCCGTCATGAGCACGGCGGAATTCGAAAAGATCACCAGCGACTGGATCGCGACCGCCAAACATCCGAAATTCGACAAGCTCTATACAGCCCTCGTCTACCAGCCGATGCTCGAGCTAATGGATTATCTGCGCGCCAACGGGTTCAAGACCTTCATCGTTTCCGGTGGTGGCATCGAGTTCATGCGGCCTTGGACAGAGAAGATCTACGGGATTCCGCCCGAACAGGTTGTCGGCTCGTCGATCGTGGTTGAATACAAGGTCATCGACGGCGTTCCTGCCCTGATGCGCTCTCCCAAGATCGCCTTCATTGACGACAAGGAAGGCAAGCCCGTCGGCATCCTGACCCATATCGGAAAGCGCCCCATCGCAGCCTTCGGCAATTCCGACGGCGACTATCAGATGCTGCAGTATACGACGACCGGTCCCGGCAAACGGCTCGGTATGTTCGTCCATCACGATGATGCGGAGCGCGAATATGCCTATGACCGGAAAACCCACTTCGGCATGCTGGACAAGGGTCTCGACGACGCCTCGAAAGAAGGCTGGCACATCATCAGCATGAAAAACGACTGGAAGCAGATCTTTCCGAAATAGGAAAGCCTCTGCATCCTGACGTTCCACTTACCGGTACCGGCGCATGCACTTTGTTCGATCCTTGATCTCAGCGATTCTGTTTCTCTTCACAGGTGCCACGCATGCCGCGGAAGACGGGCAGCCGCCGGTTCCGAAATACATTGGATCTGAGGTCTGCGCCGGTTGCCACGAAGAGGAGACCAAAAGCTGGAAGGTTTCCGATCATGCCCATGCCTGGATGACACCGACGCCGGAACACGTCGACGGAAACTTCGACAACGCGGAGTTCACTTTCAAGGGGCAGACGACCCGTTTTTACCGCAAGGACGGCGACTATTTCATCGAAACCAGCGACGTACCCGGCGAGCCGAAGACCTTCAAGGTGGTCGGAGTCGACGGCATCCGGCCGCTGCAGCAATATCTGCTCGAGACCGAACCGGGTAAACTGCAGTCCTTCGACGTGGTCTGGGATCAGGACAAAAAGGTCTGGTATCACCTCTATCCCGATACTCCGCCGCCGCCGAACGACGGCCTGCACTGGACCGGCCCCTACAAGAACTGGAACGCCCGCTGTGCGGAGTGTCACGCCACCGGCTTTCGCAAGAATTACAGCCTGGCTACGCGCAGCTACCAAAGTACCGAGGCGCAAATCGGTGTCGGGTGCGAGGCCTGCCACGGTCCCGGAGAAGCCCATGCCGCATGGGCACAATCTCCCGGCACATATGCCAAGAGCCCATTCCCCGGCACGGGCAAGACTGGCCTCCTGATCGCCTATTCCAAAGCCTTGCCGGAAACCGAAATCCAGCAATGCGCCGGCTGTCATTCGCGGCGCGAGGCCTTTCAGGACGGCAATCCTCTGCCGGGAACATCCTATCATGACGCCTACCGCCTGTCCCCGCTGCGGCAGGGCCTCTATCATGCGGATGGACAGATCCTGGACGAGGTCTATGTCTTCGGCTCATTCCTGCAGTCGAAGATGTACGCCAACGGGGTTCGCTGCACCAATTGCCACGAGCCCCACAGCGGCGCGCTGAAAGCGGACGGCAATGCGGTCTGCACCCAGTGCCACTCGCCGGCCGCCAATCCGGACTTCCCGGCGTTGACAGCAAAGCTCTACGACGATCCTTCCCATACGTTCCATGAACCGGGGACGGCGGGGGCCCAGTGCAAGTCCTGTCACATGATCGAACGCGTCTACATGGGGATCGACGGCCGTCGGGATCACTCCTTCCGCGTCCCGCGTCCGGACCTCACGGCCAAGATCGGCACGCCGAATGCCTGCAACGATTGTCACTCGGACAAATCCGCCTCCTGGGCTGCGGCCGAACTGGAGACGCGGTTTCCGGACAGCAGCCACCGCGGACCGCATTATGGAGAGGTTTTCGCGGCAGCCAGACAGGCCCCCGGCTCCATGGGCGACGAGCTGATGGCCATAGCCGGGCAGAAAAGCTTTCCGGGCATCGTCCGCGCATCGGCGCTCGACCTGCTGCAACAGAATACGCCACCTGAAACGGCCGAGAAGGCAGCCGCGCTAATTGACGATCCGGATCCCATGGTCAGGGCAGCCGTAATTGCCCTGCAGCAGGGCGTAGCGCCGACCGAACGCATTCAAAGGATTATTCCCGCACTCAGCGACCCTGTTAGATCCGTGCGTATGGCGGCGGCACGGATGATGATTGGCGCACCGATCGCCTATATGCCCAAGGCCATGAGCGCGGCGGCTGCGGAAGCCTCGAAGGAGTGGCAGCGGTCGCTCGCCAACAAGGCGGATTTTCCGGAAACGCATCTCGTCATCGGTGGAACCGCGCTGGTGATGCGCAATGCAAAAAGCGCGCTTGCAGCATTCGAGGAAGTGACGCGTCTCGATCCGCAGATGGTCAATGCCTGGGTCATGCAGATCCGCATCCGCCTTGCGGTCGGCGACATGGCAGGCGCGCAAATGAGCCTTCAGAAGGGCCTGCTCGCCAATCCGGACGACACCAATCTCAAGGCTTACAAACAGCAGCTTGGAGGGTGAGAAAGATGATCTGTTCCAAGAAGTGCTTACTGGCAGCGGCCGCTGCGTTTCTGCCGTTGATAATGACACCGGCACTCGGCGCCGAGGCCGATCTGGCGAAGAAGCTGTCCAATCCCGTTGCGTCACTGATCAGCGTGCCGTTCCAGTGGAATTATGACCAGGGTTTCGGACCAAGCGACGGCGATAAGGTCACGCTGAACATCCAGCCGGTTATTCCGATCTCGCTCAACGCGGACTGGAACCTGATCTCGCGGACCATCCTGCCGGTCGTCTGGCAGAATGACATTGCCGGGAATTCCGGAACCCAGTTCGGCCTCAGCGATACGACGCAGAGCCTGTTCCTGTCCCCGGCCAACCCGGGTCCGAACGGAATCATCTGGGGCCTCGGTCCGGCACTGCTGTTCCCGACCGGCACGGAAAACCTTTTAAGCACCCACAAATGGGCCGCCGGTCCCACGGGTGTCGTGTTACGCCAGTCCGGTCCATGGACCTATGGCGGCCTGGCCAACCATATCTGGTCCTATGCCGGCCCGGACGGGGCAAAGGATGTCAATTCCACCTTCCTGCAGCCGTTCCTGTCCTATACGACGCCGGACGCCTGGACCTTCACGCTGAATTCGGAGTCCACCTATGACTGGACAACGAACGACTGGTCCGTTCCGATCAACGCAATGGTCGCCAAGCTCGTTACCATCGACAAACAACCGATCAGTTTTCAACTGGGCGCACGTTACTACGCAGCCAGTTCGACGAACGGCCCGGATGGATTTGGTGCCCGGGCGGCGGTCACGTTCCTGTTTCCGAAATGAGGACAGTCGGCAAAGCAACGACGGGCGGCCGAAAGAAGCTGAAATCAGGACTTCCTTTCGGTGCTGTTGAATACAATTCGCGTGTTATGATGATTCAACCGTAGTTTGAATTTTCGAAATTGTGGTGGGCAGGGGATTATGGCGATATCGAACCTATGGAAAACGGCGACTTTTCTTGCGCTGGCCGGATTACAGACCCCGGCCCTTGCGGCCGATCCTGTCGCGGATCCTGCGCCGCCGCCCTCGCAAATCATTGAAGACAGATGGTCTTTCAAGATCACGCCCTATCTGTGGATGGCCACCATGGGCGGGAGGACGGCGTCCGGCGACAGCTTCGAGATGCCGTTTCACCAGGTCTTCGACAATCTCAGCTTTGCGCTCATGACCAGCATTGCAGCTGAAAAGGGCCGGTTCGGCATCTATTCCGATCTCATCTACCTGAATCTGCAAGGATCCGATTCAGCGACAGGCAATATCGTCGGCAACCCGGTCACCCTGAACCTCGATGCAACGATTCAGGGTTTCATCACGACCAACGCCCTTGGCTACCGTGTGATCGACACCCAAAGCACGAAAATCAGCGGATACGGCGGCTTCCGGTATTTCTGGATGGATGTCGATCTGGATTTCACGCTCGGCGGCTTCCGTGCGAGCGCCAACTCGCAAGGCAGCGTGATCGACGGTGTAGTCGGTCTTCGCGGGGAAACCAAACTGTCCGACCGCTGGGCCTTGACCTATCTCGGTGATATCGGCACCGGGCAATCGGAAGTGACCTGGCAGGCATTCGGCGGTTTAGGGTATGCCTTCGATAGCTTCGACATGTTTGCCGGCTATCGGGCCATGAAATGGCAATTCGACAACACCGCCAGACTGAACGACTTTTACACCCACGGCCCGGTTATCGGCGCTCGGTTCCGCTTCTAGGGTCAGAAGCCGACGCGCTCAGGTCGTCCAGCCGCCGTCGATGATCTGTTCTGTGCCGGTGGTGAAGGCGCTCTCATCGGAGGCCAGATAGGCCACGAGCGCGGCAACCTCTTCCGGCCGGCCTACCCGTTCCATGGGCTGCCGGGCTATGAATTGTTCTAGCGCGCCTTCGTAGTCTCCGGTGTCGCGCAGCCGCTGGTGCAGACTGGGGCTGTCCACCGTACCCGGACAGATGGCATTGCAGCGGATACCCCTGGTGACATAGTCCGCAGCAACCGATCGGGTCAGCCCCGTGACCGCCGCCTTTGAAGCGGAATAGATGCAGCGGTTGACCGGGCCGGTGATGGGACCTGCTACCGACGACATGTTGATGATCGAGCCGCCGCCGTTTTCGATCATGGCCGGCAAGAACGCCCGGATGATCCGGAACTGGGCCTTGACGTTGAGATCGAAGGCGAAATCCCACTCGTCTTCCGTTGCCTGTTCGATCGTCCCGGCATGGACGATGCCGGCGCAGTTGAACAGGATATCGATGGCGCCCAGATCCCTCGCGATCGCATCAATCGCCTCCCTGTCGAGGACATTGAACACGCGGGTCTCGATGCCGGGTGTACCGTCGATTTCCTTCAAGGTATCGGCATTGATGTCGGTCGCGATGACCCGAGCGCCTTCCTCGGCCATGCGCAGAGCGGACGCCCGTCCGATCCCCTGCCCCGCGGCTGTTACCAGCGCGGTCTTTCCCTCTAGACGCTTCATGTCCCCTCCCTCGACCTGATCTTTCCGGCACCGAACATTCGCCATGCCTTTGTTTCACACAGGCGGCAAGAACCACCTGCACTTCGAAAGACAGTATGAGGTCAGGCACCGCTCCGGTAGCGGAAAACGCCGCTGGCCGAGGCAATCTTCTCACCGGTCTCGTCAAACAGGATCCCATCGGCGAAAAAGGTCTTCCGGCCGCCGCCGGTCTTGCGGCCTTCGCAGATGAGCAGTTTACCCTTGGGACGGGACAGATAACTGACGTTCAGGGACAGCGTCATCGCCATCTGCTTGTTGTCACCGGAACCGGTGTAGCTGCCGCTGAAGCCGAGTACGGTATCAAGGATCGTCGCATAGACGCCGCCGTGGGGGATGCCGTAGCGGTTCATCAGGTGGTCGGCGATCGGCAGCTCGAGCCGGGCATAATTCTCGGCCCATTCGGTGATCTTGAACCCGAGTGTACGCTGCAGCGGATAGGGCTCCTCTGCGGCAAGCGGATCGGAAAAATCATTCATACGCGTTTGCCGTCCGTGCTGAGGCTGAGGGCACGGCAGGCGGCCACGAGCCTTGCGCCGTAGTGGTCCGTCAGTTCTTCGGGCGACACCAGGAACGACGGCCCGCCGACATTGATGGCGAAGATCCGACTGCCGTCCGGCGAAACAATCGGGGCTGCGATGCCATTGACCTCAGGCCGCCAGTCGCCGAAAGAGGTGCAGTAGCCGAGTTCGGCGACCTGTTTGACGGCCTTTGCCACGCCTTCCCGGATTTCCACGACCTTTTCCGGTTTGTCCTGCTCCATAAGATGCAGCATGTGTTCGCGTTCCTCGTCCGGCATGGCCGTCAGGATCGCGCGGCCGACGGCGGAAAAGGCCAGCGGCAGACGCGCACCGATGTTCATGGTAAGCGCGACCGTCTGATCGGAGCGCCGGACGTCGACATAGACGGCGCTGAGCCTGTGGCGCTCGGTCAATGCGATCGTGACATGCGGATTGGGACCGGAACACAAGTCATCCATATACTCGGCGGCACGGGCACGCATTTCCATGCCCGACAACACGCCATACCCGAGTGACAGAACCCCGGAGCCCAATTGATAATTGCCTGTCTTTTCGGAATAGACCAGATAGCCCAGCTTGCGCAGGGTATGGGTCAGGCGCGTCACGGTCGGCTTGGGAAGACCCGTGCGTTCCGAAATGTCATTGTTGGAAAGCGACGCTTCTCCGGGACGGAAACAGCGCAGGACCTCCAGGCCTCGGGCCAGGGCCGAGACGAACTTGCGGTCGGTACCCTGTTCTTCCTCCAAAACGTCGCTCATGGTTTCATACTGCCAATTTCAGATCCGTATTCCGGCGCCGTGCCAAAAACAGTATGGCCGCACCCAATATGACACCGGTAACGGGGAGAACCGGGGAAGGCAAGCCTGTGTACGCGCCAATCGGCGCAGCCATCAGAACGGCCGCGACAATCAGGGCGAGCCGGCAAAGCATCCCGAGGCCATCTCTTCCCAGATCACCGGCAAAGACGATGTATCCCTGCAAGGCCGACGATATCAGCCAGACCGCCGCAACGGTCAGTGTGAACCACAGGATGATTTCACCGGCAGGTGCCTGGCCGACAAGCGCCGGGTTGAGAACGAACAGGAACGGCGCGATATAGATCACTCCCCCTAAGCGCATCGCTTCGAAACCCGCGCGCATGGGCGAGGCTCCGGCCATGGTCGCCGCCGCGAAGGCGCCGAGCGCGACAGGCGGGGTGATATAGCTGACCATGCCCCAGTAGAGGATAAACAGGTGCACAGCGAGCTGGTTCAGGCCGGCCTGCTCCAAAGCCGGCGCCAGAACGACGGCCAGGAAGATGTAACAGGCCGTGACTGTCATTCCCATGCCGAAGATGAAGGCGGTGAGCGCGCCCATCAGTAGCAGGGCAAGCGTGTTGCTGCCGGCGATGAAAATCAGTTCGTTGACCAGAGTTCCCGCCAGGCCGGTGGCGGAAAAGGCTCCGACGATCAGGCCGACACCCAGCAGAACGGCGGTCAGTTCCGTCAGCGACTTGCCGACCCCGACGACGAGATGGACAGCCGACTTCATCGTGAAACGGAACCGGCGCAGGAACTGGTTGATCACCAGCAGCAGGGCCGTGGCGTAGAACGGGGCCAGCGTGTCCTGGCGCAATCCGACCATCAGGTAGATCAGCACCACGAAGACCGCGATATAGGGCCAGCCCTCCTTCATCGCGCCGAGGAGTTTCGGAAGATCCTGCTTTGCAAGTCCGGTCAGCCCGCGCCGGGCGGCATAGGAATCCAGCTGGGCGAACAGACCGAAGTAATAAAGGAAGGACGGTATCGCCGCTGCCAGCGCGATCTCCACATAGGGAATCCCTAAGAACGAGGCCATCACGAAGGCGGTCGCACCCATGATCGGCGGCATCAGAACGCCCCCCGTCGACGCGCAAGCTTCGGTCGCGGCCGCATAACGGGAAGAAAACCCCGTGCGCTTCATGGCTGGAATGGAGACCGCACCGGTGGTCAGCACATTGGAAATCACCGAACCCGACATGGACCCCATGAAACCGCTGGCGAAGACCGCCACCTTGGCCGCGCCCCCCCGGTAGCGCCCGACGAGCGCCAGCGCCAGATCGTTGAAGAAGGCGCCGCCGCCGGTGCGCTGCAGGACGGCCCCAAACAGGATGAAACCGATCACCAGATTGCCGAAAGCGCGCATCGGGATGCCGAAAGAGCTTTCAGAGGAAATGATGTGATAGGGCGCAAGATCCCAGAAAGGCGACTGAAAGCCCGATAGCGGGTCGGGCATCTTGTCGGCGAAGGTCGGATAAAGCGAAAAAGCCAGAACAATCAGGAACAGCGGCCATCCACCGGCCCGGCGTGTCGCTTCGAGGATCAGCAGATAGAAGCCTATCGCAAACCAGCGGGCCGTGTCGGGTGCGGCATACTCCCATCCCATGTCCAGGCTTGTTTCGGCAGTCCAGGCGAAATAGCCGGCACAAACGGCTGCAACGAGCGCGAGGATCCAGTCATAGACAGGGACCGGCCTGTCCCCGGGGCGCATCCGGAAAACCAGAAAACTCAGGCTCAGGAAAATCCCCGAAAGGAGATACAGATACCGCCCCTGAAGCAGGACGACCCCGAAGAGCTGGAGATTGAATAGCTGGTGGATCGACAGCAAGACCGCCGCCAGCGTTCCGATACCGACAACCGTATTGGCTGCGCGCGGAAGGCCTGCGCCGGTTGCACCGTCCAGCTCACGTTTTTCGCTGGCGTCCATTGACCGCTCCGACATATCGCCCCGCACGGACGAGCCGCGCGGAGCAAGAGGTTGTTATTGGGTTTTCACGATCAGAAGACGACGGAAAAACCACCGTCGGTCAGGGCTTTCTTGCGCGCCTCAGCCCAGGCACCTTCCCAATCGGCAGGGCTTTCGGATTTCAGGTCTTCCCAGGCCTTGGCCAGGGCCGCCTGACGGTCGACGAGATGGTCATTGTGCTTCTGGGCCGCGTCCGTCCACGCGCCGATTTCCTTGAAATAGCGGATTGCGCCGTCGTGATAAGGAACGACCCATTCAAAGTCCTGCTTGTCGAGCGCCCAGCCGCCGATGCCCGGTGCCTTGCCATTATACTCATCGAAAAGCTGAACCATGGCGGCGGTCATGTTGTAGACGAGGTCTTCGTCCTGATCGACCATGGCGACAAGAACCGGATAGGCATAGGCGCCGGTCTCGACGCCGTCGGTCCCGTCGATGGTCGCGCCCACAGTCACCTTGGCCGCAGAGAAGAACGGGGCGATCTCCTGCATGCGCGCCAGACCTTCGGTGTTGGCCGGGTCGATGGGCGGCCAAGTCAGACCGCGGGGCGAAGACGCCGCTTCATAGGCAAATCCGGAGTTGGTCGAGGCGAAGGCTGCATCCACCTGGCCGTTGATCAGGCCTTTCCAGCTTTCGCCGAAGCCGCCGAACTCGACCTTCTCGACATCGTCCCAGGTCAGTCCGCCATAGGCGAGATAGGCGGTCGTGTTCACGTTAAGGGACGGCGCACCCCGGACCCAGGCAACGCGCTTGCCCTTCAGGTCGGAGTAGGATTTGACGCCGATATCCCCGGCCACACCGACGGAAAGGCCGACGGCACCGCCGTTGTTCGCCAGAAGCGTGCGCACAGCCTGCGGGCCCCAGTTTTCCTTGCCGAATACGAAGACGCCTTCCTGGGCCATGAACGACCCGCCGACACCGGTTGCGGAGAACTGAACCTTGTGTTGGCGCAGCGGTTCGGTGCGCGCCACATCGTTCTTGCCCGGCAGAACGCGCAGGTTGGTGCCGGTCGCGTTTTGAAGTGCCGCACCGATGGCGACAGACTGGTTATAGCCCGCGGATCCCGTGTTATAGGCGGTCCATGCCAGTTGCTTCGGCAGGTTCAATTCCGCCGCGCAAAGCCCTCCCGAGACTATTCCAGCGGCAGCGAAGGTCAGTACGGCCGTGACCGGCCTGTAAAAAATTCCCATTGTGTTCCTCCCTGATCGAACAAACTTGCATCTGCTGTTTGTTTCTGCGAAACAGCATTTCGCAAATGCGATGCGTAGTCAACACAAGATGGGGGGAACATCCGGAATGACCCGCGCAGCAGATCGGCTCGTAGAGACCATTCGTGCCCACGGGCTTGATCGTATCTTTTGCGTGCCGGGTGAGAGCTACCTGTCGCTGCTCGACGCCCTTCACGGCTCGGATATCGATCTCGTCGTCTGCCGTCACGAAGGCGGTGCAGGCTTCATGGCGGTGGCCGATGCCCGCCTCACCGGTCGGGCGGGTCTTGCCGCTGTCAGCCGGGGACCGGGCGCGACCAATGCATCGATCGCCGTCCATCTGGCCAATCAGGATGCGGTTCCGCTCGTTCTTCTGGTCGGTCAGGTCGCCCGATTTGAACGCGGTCGCGGCGCCTTCCAGGAAGTGGACTATCAGCAGATGTTCGGCGGAATGGCCAAGGGCATCTGGGAAGTGACGGAAGCAGAGCGCCTGTCGGAAACCTTCGCCCGAGCGGTTCACGTTGCCGAAAGCGGCACGCCCGGTCCGGTAATCCTGGCGATGCCGGAAGACATGCTGGGCGACACGGTCAACGACCCGACGGTTCCAATTCTGCCGGTCGCCCGCGCGTCCGCCTCGCAGGACGATGCCCGGAAGGCGGCAGATCTGCTGGCTAAGGCGGAGCGACCTCTGATCATCGCCGGCGGCCAGCTCGATACGCCCCCTGGACGCGCCGCCCTGCTAAAAGCCGCGGAATCCCATGGAATTCCGGTCGGACTGACCTTCAAATACCAGCATATCTTCGACAATGCCCATCCGCTTTACGCCGGTCATCTCGGCTTCAAGATCCCGCCGATGCAGGTCAAGGAAATGCAGAAGGCGGATCTGATCATCGCGGTCGGAACGCGGCTCGGCGATACGCCGACCCAAGGGTACCGGCTGCCCAAGGCGCCGGTTCCAGACCAACCGCTGATCCACGTCTATCCGGATGCCGACGCCATCGGCCGGGTGTTCCGGACCGACCTCGGCATAGCTGCCGACCCGGCCTCGTTCCTGGAAGCCCTGGCAACGCTCAACAGCAATGTGCCGGAAACACGGAAAACCTGGGCCGGCACGATCAACTCGGTTGCCCGAAAACTCGCCGATCAGGCTCCCAAAGACTGGGACGACGGGATCGATTTCGGCGCAGTCGTCATCGCCCTTGCCGACCAGGCACCGAAAGACAGCATCGTCATCACCGATTCCGGCAATTTTTCCAGTTGGGTGCATTGCCACTGGCCCTGGGACGGCACGCAGACGGCGATCGGTGCTGTAGGTGGCGCCATGGGCCTTGCGGTTCCGGCCGCCGTTGCCGCCTGTCTCCGGCATCCGGGCAAGCGCGTCATCGCATACGTCGGCGACGGCGGGACGATGATGACCGGGAATGAACTGGCGACGGCGGTATCTGTCGGCGCCAAGCCCGTAATCGTGATTTCCAACAACGCCACGTACGGCACAATCCGTCTGCACCAGGAAAAAGGTTTTCCCGGCCGGATTTCCGGCACGGGCCTGAGCAATCCGGATTTCGCGGCCTGGGGCCGTGCCTTCGGGGCGTTGGGCGTCACGATTTCCAAGGGCGATGATGTGGCGTCCAAGGTCACAGAAGCGTTGGCGCACGACGATCCGGTGGTGATCCAGGTGAATTCAAGCACCGAGGCCATCTCCGCCTATATCTCCATTTCCCAGATCAGGGCCAAGGCATGACGACGCTCGACGATCTGCTCAATCCGCAGTCGGTGGCAATCGTCGGGGCCTCGGACGACCCCAAACGGATCGGCGGACGGCCGATCGCCTATATGAAGGCCGCGGGATTTGCCGGGCGTCTCATCCCCGTCAATCCGAAGCGCGACACGATCCAGGGCCTGCCTGCTGCTCCAAGCCTGGCCGATATCGACGGAACCATCGACTTCGCCCTGATCGCCCTGCCCGCGCCGCTGGTTGCTGAGGCGGTCGTAGAAGCCCGCGCCAGGGGGGCGAAAACCTGCCTGATTTTCAGTTCCGGCTTCCGGGAGGCGGGTCCAGAAGGCGCGGCGCTGGAAGATGACCTGATCCGCACGGCGCGGGATATCGGCATCCGGATGATCGGACCCAATTGCCTCGGCGCTTTCAATGCGTTTTCCGGCTTCCAGCCATGTTTTTCGACGACGCTGGATCGCGGCGCACCAAAACCCGGTTCGCTTGCGATTGCCAGCCAGTCCGGTGCCTATGGCAGCCACATCTATTTCCTGGCCCGCCAGCGTGGCCTCGGCACCGGTTATTTCCTGACCACCGGCAACGAGGGCGATGTTCAGGTGGCCGAAGTCATCAAGCTGATGGCGGAAAAGGACGACGTCCGCACGATCCTGGCTTATGCGGAGGGCATCAAGAACGGCCCGATGCTGATCGATGCGCTGGAAACCGCGCGTGAAGCGAAAAAGGCGGTCATCTTCATGAAGGTTGGCCGCTCCGATGTCGGCGCGGCAGCCGCCGCGTCCCATACCGCATCGCTTGCCGGCGAGGACGCCGTCTTCGACGCGGTGATCAAGCAATATGGTGCGGTCCGGGCGAAAACCACGGAAGAGATGATCGATATCGCCTATGCCGCGCAGCCGGGGATTTATCCCACCGGGCGGAAGCTCGGGGTGGTGACGATTTCCGGCGGCGCCGGTGTCCTGATTGCCGACGATGCTGCCGACTACGGCCTGGACGTCTCTCCCATGCCGGAGGATGCGCAGGCGGAGATGAAGGCGCTCCTGCCCTTCGCAGCCCCCCGCAATCCGGTCGACGTCACGGCCCAGGCGTTCAACGACCTGTCGCTGATCTCCGCCTTCCTGAAGAAGATGATCGAGCGCGGCGGCTATGATGCCATCCTGGCGTTCTGGACATCGGTCGCCGGCTCCAAAATGATTGCCGGCGCCCTGCAGGACGCCATGCGCGCCGGACTTGCCGACAATCCGGATGTGCTGATCGTGCAGTCGATCCTGGCGGAGCCGGAGATCGTGGCAAGCTATGAAAGCCAGGGCTATCCGGTCTTCGAGGATCCGACACGGGCGGTTGCCGCGATTGCTGCGCTTGCCCGGCTCGGCGAAGCCTTTGCGCGCGAAAAGGGTTCGCCGATCGCCTTGCCCGCTGCTCTTGACCTGCCGAAGACAGCGCTTGGCGAGCGGGAAGCCAAGGACATCCTCGCGGGCTTCGGCCTTCCGGTCATCACCGACACGCTATTGCGGAACGAATCCGAGGCAAGCACCTTTGCCCAGCATGCCGCCGGCAGCTATGCGCTCAAGATCGCCTCGCCGGATATTGCCCACAAGACGGACGTCGGCGGCGTTGCGCTGAATATTCCGGCAGACGGCATCGAGGACGCCTTTTCCCGGATTATGGAAACCGTCGAAAAGACGGTTCCCGCTGCAACGCTCGACGGTGTTATCGTCTCGGAAATGGCGCCGGAGGGCATCGACTGCATTCTGGGCGGCAAGATCGATCCGGCCTTCGGCCCCGTCGTCATGTTCGGCCTCGGCGGTGTCTTCACCGAAGTCTTTTCCGACGTGGCCTTCCGCCATGCACCGGTTTCACATGCGGTCGCTCTGGAAATGATCGAGGAACTGGATGCGGTCGCGCTTCTGAACGGTGTCAGAGGGGCCGCTCTTTGCGACAAGGCCGGACTGGCCGATGCCATTCACAGGTTCTCGGTGTTCCTGGCCGCCCATGCGGACCAGATCGACAGTGCGGAAATCAATCCGTTGCGCGCCTATCCGGATCGCTGCCTGGGCCTCGATGCACTGATCGTTCCGCGCAAAGGTTAGTGCTGCGGCTCAGACCGCGGTCAGGCCGCCGTCGATGGAGACCGCCTGGCCGGTCATGAAGCTGTTTTCCGGGCAGCAGATCCACAGCATCGCCTGGACGACCTCATCCACTGTCGCCACCCGGTGCATCGGGATGCGCTGTGTAATGCGGTCATAGGCTTCGTCCCGGTCCATGCCATGACGGTCGGCGACTTCATCAGCCATGTCATCGAAAAGCGGCGTCACCGCGAAGGACGGACAAAGCGCGTTGACGCGGATGTTCTTTCGGGCGACTTCGTCAGCGGCACTTTTCGTCAGGCCGATCACAGCGTGTTTTGAAGCCGCGTAGACAGACAGCATCCCGGCGCCGACCAGCCCTGCGGCCGAGGACACATTGAGGATCGCCCCCTGCCCGGCTTCCTTCATCCAGGGCAACTGATGCTTCATACAGAGGAACACGCCTTTGGTATTGACCGCCATCACCCGGTCGAAGGTCGCCGTATCGATAGCGGGAAGCGGCGCCATTTCATGGCCGATCCCGGCATTGTTGATCGCGACATCCAGTGTGCCGAACTTTGCCTTGGCCATAGCCATCGCGCCTCGGACCTGATCCTCGCTGGTGACATCGACCGTGGCTGTCAGGACCTTGCTGCCGGCTTCGGCAAACACCCTGCTTTTATCCGCCAGCGCTTCGCTTGCCTTGTCCCACAGAATGAGATTGGCCCCTTCTTCCGCAAACCGTTCCGCGGCGCGCGCACCGAAGCCGCTCGCCGCTCCGGTGATCAGGACCGTTTTTCCTTCGTAGAGTCTCTCAGCCATCCTGCACCGCCTTCAATCCACCGGCTGCATAGAAGGGAACAAATTCGCCCATTTTAAGCCCGCGTTCCGGGTTGGAGGCGTTGCCGTCGAGCGCGCGTTTCTTCACCCCTTGCAGGATCGCCCCCATGCGGAAGAAGCAGAAGGCGACGAAGAAGTTGAAATTCGGGATCCCTGACAGCCCCCGGCGCTCGCAGTAGCGGGCGATGTATTCATCTTCCGAGGGGATCCCCAGCGCCTTGCGGTCGAGGCCGGCAAGCCCACGACCTTCCTCACCGACCGGCATGCGCCATTGCATGATCTGGTAGGCCAGATCCGCCACCGGATGGCCGAGCGTCGACAGTTCCCAATCGAGAACAGCGGCCACGCGTGACCGGTTACTTTCGAAGATCATGTTGTCAATGCGGTAGTCGCCGTGCACCAGCGTGCGCTGGCCGTCGTCAAGATGGACGTTGTCGTTCAGCCAGGAAATCAGCGCATCCATATCTGCAATGGTTTCTGTTTCCGAGGCCCGGTACTGCTTGGTCCAGCGGTCGATCTGCCGGGCGACATAGGCGCCCGGCGCTCCGAAGTCGGATAGACCGACCGTATCGAGATCGACACTGTGCAGGGCCGCCAGAACCCGGTTCATCTCGTCGAAGATCGCAGCCCGGTCCTCGCAGGTGTGACCCGGCAGGCTGGGATCGTCGAAATGACGGCCATTCACATGTTCCATGACGTAGAACATGGTGCCGATAACACTGTCGTCCTCGCACAGAAGCAGCATGTCCGCGACCGGTACATCGGTTCCGGCCAGGGCCTTCTGTACCCGGAATTCCCGGTCAATGGCGTGGGCCGATTTCAGCAGGACGCCCGGCGGCTTTCGGCGCAGGACATAGGTCTTTTCCGGTGTGGTCAGGCGGAAGGTCGGGTTGGACTGGCCGAAGGCAAATTTCTCCGCTGTCAACGGCCCCGCGAACCCCGGCAGGTGACCCTTCAGATACCTTTCGACGGCCAGTGTATCGAGATGCTGGGCATTGTGTTCCAAGGCTCCCCCCTCCCTGGTGCTGTTCAACCTAGCTGTATGTCCGCTGCGCGACCCGGTCGAGCCGATCGAGATGCGGCGTTTCATTGAAACTGTGCAGGTAGAAGACCCGTTCGTTGAAGATGAAGCGGGTTATGGACGTGTTTTTCACCTGCATGTTGAATTCGACGCGCGAATCCAGAGGCATACGCAAAGCGGCCCCCAGAATTTCGGCGATCGGGCCGCCTGATGTCACAGCCAGCACCCGTTTCGCTCCCGGCCGGCAGGTCTGTCGGCGGGCGTTCTCCACGCGCGACGCAAATTCCGAAAACATTTCAGGCGGATTATCGATCTCGTCCCGCTGCCAGGCCGCCAGGGTTTGCCGGAGCGCCTGGAAATGTGCCTTTTGATCCTTGTGCAGATGTTCCGGCGCCTCTCCGCCGTGATGAGCGTTGAGGAGGCCGGAAAAGTCGTACTCGTTGAACCCGGGATATTCTTCCGTTTCCGGCAGATCACCGAAGGCCTTGCGGATGCCGTCCAGCGTCTCCTTATGGCGGCGCATGCTCCCGGTCGCCAGCCGGTCCGGCACCAGACCATAACCGGCGAGCAATTCACCGAGCCAGGCCGACTGTGTATGACCGAGATCGGACAGTAGGTCGTAATCATCGGCCCCGAACGATGCCTGGGCATGGCGGATCAAAATCAGTTCTTGCATGTAGTCTCAGCGCTTTTCGATTGTGTATTTGCGCAGTTCCGCACGGGCGATCTGGCGCCGGTGCACCGCATCGGGCCCGTCCGCGAACCGCAGGGTGCGCAGGTTGGTCCACATGGAGGCCAGCGGATAGTCCTGGCTGATACCGGCCCCGCCGTGGATCTGCATGGCTTCATCGACCACCTTGGTCGCCATCAGCGGTGCGACCACCTTGATCTTGGAAATCCAAGGCTGGGCCGCACGCACCCCTTGGGTGTCCATCATCCAGGCTGCCTTGAGGCACAACAGCCGCGCCATTTCGATTTCCATGCGCGCATTGGCGATGATGTCGTGGTTGGCGCCGAGATCGGCCAGAGGCCGTTTGAATGCCGTCCGGTTCAGGGCCCGTTTGCACATCATCTCCAAGGCCCGTTCGGCCTGACCGATGGCGCGCATGCAGTGGTGGA
The DNA here is from genome assembly GCF_963675095.2 of uncultured Roseibium sp. Classification (GTDB taxonomy): domain Bacteria; phylum Pseudomonadota; class Alphaproteobacteria; order Rhizobiales; family Stappiaceae; genus Roseibium. Next base: position 313,730 of record NZ_CAXXSJ010000069.1, read on the forward strand.
TCCGGCCCGGGCCGAGACGCCCCTGCGCCACCTCGAAACCACGGCCCCGGCCGAGGATCAGATCCTCTTCCGGAACGCGGACATCGGTGAAGCGGATATGCATGTGGCCGTGCGGCGCATCGTCATGACCGAAGACCTCCATCGGGCGCAGGACCTCGATGCCCGGCGTGTCCGCTGAAACGACGAACATGGAATGACGCGCATGCTTTTCCGCGTCCGGGTCCGAACAGGTCATGACGATATAGACCTTGCAGCGCGGATCGCCTGCGCCCGACGCCCACCATTTCTCGCCGTTGAGCACCCAGTGATCACCATCCTTGACGGCGGACATAGAAATATTGGTCGCATCGGACGAGGCCACATCCGGCTCGGTCATCAGATAGGCGGAGCGGATCTCGCCTTCCAGCAACGGCTTCAGCCACTTCTCCTTGTGGGCGGGCGAGCCGTAGCGCTCGAAGACCTCCATGTTGCCGGTATCGGGCGCGGAGCAGTTGAAGATCTCCGCGGCAAGCCGGACCTTGCCCATCTCTTCCGCGAGATAGGCGTATTCGACGGTGCTCAGCCCGTAGCCTTTTTCGGAGTCCGTCAGCCAGAAGTTCCACAGGCCGCGCTCGCGTGCCTTGGCCTTCAGGCTCGTGAGGATTTCGAGCTGGCGCTCGGTCAGCGCGAAACGTCCGGCGCCGAAGGCCTTGCCGACCTCCGCATGATATTCCGCATCGAGCGGTGCGATGTCCTCCTCGATCATCCTGCGTACCGCTTCGATCAGCGGCTTGACCCGTTCCGTGACGCCCAGATCCATGATGTCCTCCCAGACTGTTGTTCTATTCGGCGCAGATCCTCTGTCTGGCCGCGTGATATTCCGCCTCGATCCGAGCGACGAGCCCTTCGACCGGGGTGCGTTCCTTGATGGCCCCGATCCCCTGGCCGGAGCCCCAGATTTCCTTCCAGGCCTTGGCCTTCGACGATCCCTTGGAAAAATCCATGCTGCTCGGGTCGGCGGATGCCAGTGCGTCCGGATCCATGCCGGCATTGCGGATCGAGGGTTTCAGGTAGTTGCCGTGAATGCCGGTAAAGAGCGACGAATAGACGATGTCCTCCGCACCGCAGTCGACGATCATGTCCTTGTAGGCATCGGGCGCGCGCGCTTCGTCAGTGGAGATGAAGGGCGAGCCGATGTAGCCGAGATCAGCCCCGAGCGCCCGCGCGGCCAGAAGCGCCTCGCCGGTCGCAATCGAACCGGACAGAAGCAGCGGGCCATCGAACCACTCACGGATTTCGCGGATCAGCGCGAAGGGCGACTGCGGACCGGCGTGGCCTCCGGCACCGGCGGCGACCGCGATCAGACCGTCGGCGCCCTTCTCAATCGCCTTCTTGGCAAAGGTATTGTTGATGACGTCGTGGAGGGCGATGCCGCCGCAGGAATGGGCGGCCTCGTTCACCTCTACCCGTGCTCCGAGCGAGGTGATCCAGATCGGCACTTTCCACTTGGCGCAGATTTCCAGATCCCGCTCCAGCCGTTCGTTCGACCGGTGCACGATCTGATTGACCGCGAAGGGGGCGGCCGGACGATCCGGATTGGCCTGATTGTGGCGGTCCAGCTCTTCCGTGATCTGCTTCAGCCAGCGCTCCAGCTCGATCGGTTCACCATCGGCTTCGCGGGCATTCAGTGCCGGGAAACTGCCGACAATGCCGGCCTTGCACTCGGCGATCACCAGTTCGGGTCCGGAAACGATGAACATGGGCGATGCGACAACGGGGATGCGCAGGCCGGTCAATACATCCGGGAGACGGGAATTCGTCATCGGTTACTCCACAACGGGGTTCAAAAATAACGGCGGACAAGCCATTCGGCGTAAAGCGCCGGTTTTTCCTGTCCTTCGATTTCGATACGGACTTCCCAGGTCAGCGTCACTTCACCGGGGGCGGTTTCTTCGGCATTGGACTGGGTCACATGTCCGCGAATGCGTGCACCGCTTGGAACGGGCGACAGGAACCGGAGACGATTTGCACCGTAGTTGACGGTCATCTTGCAGTCATCCGGCACTGGTACCACCTGCGTGGACATGTTCGACAGGAGCGAGACCGTCAGAAAACCATGAGCAATGGTGCCGCCGAGTGGTGTTTTTGCCGCCTGCTCCGGATCGGTATGAATGAATTGGTGATCACCGGTCACATCGGCGAAGGTATTGATCATGTCCTGGGTGATCGTGATCCAAGGGGACGGCGGATAGGTGGTGCCGATCTGGTCGAGACAGTCCTTCACGCTCATGTTTTCGTATTCTCCATGACGGTCCGTTGTGCAAATAACGGACGGACTAATCCCGATTCCGGGCACTTCTGCAATTTGTTCGCATAGTGGAATAGCGTTTCGCAGATCGCCTGACAAGGCTGTCGCAACGTAACCATCGCCTCAAAAACTCTACATGCACCGGCTCCACATTTTCTATTGCGAAACACAATTTCGCAAACGACAATCTGCTGAGAATGAAAAATCAGGAAGGCCGCAATGACCGAAACCATGAAGCGCATCGCTCTTGCCGAGAGGCCGAAAGGCGCACCGAGCCTAGACAATTTCCGTCTCGAGGAAATCCCGATGCCGGAACCGGGCGACGACGAAGTTCTGGTGCGGGTCCTCTTTCTGTCGCTGGATCCCTACATGCGCGGGCGGATGGACGATGTGAAGTCCTATTCCGCACCCGTAGAAGTCGGCGCGACCATGGAAGGCGGATGCGTTGCCGAGGTCATTGCCTCCAACAGCGACCGCCTGAAGCCGGGGGATATCGTGAATGGAATGTTCGGTTGGGCGAGCCACGGGGTCCTGCCCGCCAAGCAACTCAGAAAGGTCGATCCGGATGTGGCGCCGATATCGACGGCCGTCGGGGTCCTCGGCATGCCCGGCTTCACCGGATGGCTGGGCCTCAACGAATACGGCCGGCCCAAGGCGGGCGAGACGCTGGTGGTTGGGGCCGCGACCGGCGCGGTCGGGTCCATGGTTGGCCAGTTGGCCAAGCTCTACGGGTTGCGGGTGGTCGGCGTTGCCGGCGGCGCGGACAAATGCGCCTATGCGGTCAACGACCTGGGCTTCGATGCCTGTATCGACCACCGCGCAGCAGCGGATGCGTCGGCCCTGCGGCAGCAGATTGCCGCCGAATGCCCGGACGGGATCGATATCTATTTCGAAAACGTCGGCGGCAAGACGCTGGAAGCAGTTCTGCCCCAGATGAATGTCGCCGGCCGGATCCCGATTTGCGGCATGATCGCCTGGTACGATCTCGGCGGTCTCGGTCTCGGCGGCGGAGACGGCAAGGATCAGTTACCGAAGGCCTGGCGCACCATCCTCGTGCGCCGCCTGTCGGTCAACGGCTTCATCATCACCGACCATTACGACCGTTTCCGCGGATTTCCTGAAAGAGGTCAGCGGCTATTTGCGTGACGGAAGCTGCACTACCGCGAAGGACATCGCCGATGGCTTTGAAGCTGCGCC
>NZ_CAXXSJ010000070.1:0-34964 GCF_963675095.2 uncultured Roseibium sp.
CCTGTCATGCATCTGATGCGGGTCTTTGCTGTTCTGGCCTTTGCCGTCCTTGTCGGCGTGACGCTGACGGGGTGGTACTACACACTCGGTTTCAATCCGGTTCAGGCTGCCTGGTGGCAGTGGCTACTGACGTTCTGGCGCCAGGCCCGAAGCTTCCCGAACGAAATCCTCCAGCCCGCCTATGCCGGGTTCGCCGCCTTCCTCATGCTGATGCTGACCGGGGCCATCGTGACTTCGGGTGCAAGGTCTGAAACCATCTTTGGCGGACGCAAGTCCAAGGACATCCACGGTACCGCCCGTTGGGCCACAACCCGCGACGTCAAGGACAGCGGACTTTTGTCCGACAAGGGGGGTTGTCATCGGCGGCTGGCGGCACCGCGGCGGCGTCAAGATGCTGCGCCACAATGGGCCGGAGCATGTTCTTGCCTTCGCGCCGACCCGTTCCGGCAAAGGTGTCGGTCTGGTTCTTCCCACGCTCTTGACCTGGGAACACTCCGCCCTCGTGCTCGACATCAAGGGCGAAAACTACGCCCTGACCGCCGGCTGGCGTGAATCCCAGGGTCAAAGGATCCTGCGCTTCGATCCTGCCGCCACCGCGGGTTCCGTCAAATACAATCCGCTCGCGGAGGTCAGGATCGGCACCGATCACGAGATTGCCGACTGCCAGAACATTGCGATCATGATCATCGATCCGGACGGGACCGGTCTCAAGGATTTCTGGATGCAGGAAGGGTATGGGTGGCTCTGTACCGCGATCTTGCATGTGCTCTATCGCGTCCGGATCGAGCAAAAACGCACCGCGACCCTTGCCGATGTCCGCGCCTTCATGTCGATCGGCGATGACGGGCCCGAAAGCCTTCGAGACCAAGCCGCCAGCGCGTTCGACGACGAGGAGGACGACAGTTTCGACCGACTCCTGAAGGACATGGAAGGCTATGAACACGGGCGACGGGTCGTGAACGATGAGGTGCGCCTTGGCGCTGCCCGGATGCGCAAGCGCTCCACCAACGAGCGCTCCGGCGTCCATTCGACCGGCACCTCTCAGCTTGCGCTTTACAGCGACCCGATAGTGGCCCGCAACATATCGGAATCCGATTTCCGGATTGCCGATCTGATGAACGGCGAGCAGCCTGCATCCCTTTATATTGTCATCCGCCGTCCGATATTGCCCGGTTGCGCCCACTGGTGCGGATCCTGCTCAACCAGTTCCTGACCCGCCTTACCTCGGCTATGGAATTCGAGGGCGGTCGTTCGGTGAAACATTACAAGCACCGGCTTTTGCTGATGCTCGATGAGTTCACGTCCGTTGGTAAGTTGGAGATTTTCGAAAAGGCCATCGCCTTCATGGCCGGCTACGGCCTGAAAGCCTTCGTGATCGTCCAGGACCTGACGCAACTCCAGAAGGCATATGGCCGCGAGCAGTCCATCGTTTCCAACTGCCATGTGCGGATCGCCTATGCGCCGAACACCATCGAGACTGCACGGGTGTTGTCGGACATGGCCGGCAAGACCACGCTGGTTCAGAAAAAGACTTCCGCCAGCCGGTCGACGGGAAGGATCGGCACGAATTACTCCGAGACCCTGACGGAAATCGCCCGGCCGCTGATGACGCCGGACGAATGCATGTCCCTACCCGGGCTGTTGATCGGGGCGGACGGTAAGGTCCGCCGCGCCGGTGACATGCTCGTATTCATGGCCGGATATCCCGCCATCTACGGTCGCCAGGCCCTCTACTTCGAGGACGACGATCTACGCGCTCGCGCAAAAACTGATGTGCCGACCCCGGCTCCCCTGCCCGCTTCGGGTTCCCCTTCCCTGCCGTCCAACAGAAAGGCCACCTCATGAAGATCAGCGACGCAATTGCGACCCTCCAAGCCATCCAGCACCGGTTTGGTGACATCGAGATCACCGGGGGCACGCTGACCGACGATGCGCCGCTCAGGACCATCACCGTCACGGACACCGCCGGCGTTCAGGTGTGGCCAATGGGTCCGAACAGCATTCGCAGTTCGCATCCGGTAGACGGCGTCTTTCTGGACTGACCGGCTTCCCATCATTTCCCTCCCCATTCCACATGGAGATTTCCTGATATGGCTGGATCCGAGACTGTCAAAACCTACCTCACTGTCCCGTTTGCCGAAAAGGATGAGGCCAAGGCAGCTGGTGCCCTTTGGGACAAGAAAACCAAGGCTTGGTTTGCAAAAGGCGCCGATGTTCCCGAAGGGTTGAAGAAGTTTCTGCCGGCGAACCAGCCTGAGCCATCCCAAGAAGATCCGCGGGCAGCCTTTGCGCAGTTTCTGGCCCGGAACGGTGCGGTCCTCGATCGAGCGCCCATCATGGACGGCAAGTGGCACCGGGTTGCCCTCGTCGGCGACGGCAAGGAAACCAATGCCACCTATCGCGGTTTCCTCGACGGCGTTCCGAACGGCCAGTTCAAGAACTTCAAGGGCGATGAAGCCCCCGTGCAATGGATCGGCAAGGGCAAAGAACTTTCTCGGGAAGAAAAGCAACGCCTTTCCGCCGAAACCGCCCAGGCCAGAGAAATTCGCGAACGTGAACGGGTAAAGGAGCAGGAGGCTGCGGCCAAGCGTGCCTTCGGCATCTGGACCAACCTGACGACATGGGGCGACCCCGGAAAACTGCCCCTATCTTCAAAAAAAACAGGTGTGTGGCTATGGCGTGAAGCTTGCCGAAGACGGCCGCATGGTCATTCCGCTGCGCGACGATACCGGCCGGATCTGGTCCTTGCAGTTTGTCGGTGACGAAAAGCTCTATCTGAAGCACGGCCGCAAGGACGGGCTCTATCACACGATCGACCCGGACAGGGAACTTGGGAAGGAGCGCAAGCAAGGCGGCAAACTCACGGTCATCGTTGGAGAAGGCTACGCCACCTGCGCTGATGTTCATAAGGCCACGAAACTGCCGACCATTGTTGCCTTTGACGGTGATAACCTGGTCGCAACCGCGAAGGCGGTTCGCGAGCGATATCCGGCTGCCAACATTCTGATCGCGGCCGATGACGATCATCATCTTCCCAAAAAGACACCGCCGTTGCCGAACAAAGGGCAGAAGTGTGCTTGGGGCCGCGGCGGAAGCCGTGGGCGGCAAGGTGCTCGCCCCGACTTTTACGTCGGCGGAGAAAGACAGTGGCGCGACCGACTGGAACGATTTGAAGCAGCACCGCGGCGAAAAGGGTCTGCTCGCGGCTCTCCGGGTGTCCTTCACCCGTATGCAGCGGGACCAGACACTCGACGCTGGTAAAGACAAGGGTCTTGAGCGCCAGTTGGAGATACCGCGTTGAAGGCACCAAAGCGAAAGCTCCTGAAGGGCTTACCTCAAACCGGAAGTCCATCGCCGGGTCACCGAACACGCGAAGCGCACGAACCTATCTGCATCGCGTATTGTCGAGCGGCTTCTGGAAACGGGCAGATACCCGGATCGCACGGTTGAGCAGGCGGTTTTGAACCTCCTGGCGGTCAACGCCGACCAGGCCCGCCTTGGTAACCTGCTTTTAAAAGCCATCAATGAGACCGCGGACGGCCACCTGGTCCGGCAGATGCAAACGCTCCTGAGGCAAGTCCGCGAGACCCAGGATGAGATCAAGGCTCTGGTGACGAAGCTCAAACCATGATCGCCAAGAAAACGTCGATCAAACGGGCCCGCGGAGCCGCGGCACTTGCCAAATACATCGCTGCTGCCAAGGAGAAAGGCGAGAAGCTGGATCAATTCTGGCTGTCCAACTGCAAAGCCGGCGTGGGGCTTGAGGATCTGGACACGGCCATCGCCGAGATCCGCGCCACCCAGGCCATGAACCAGCGCAGCAAGGCGGATCCGAATTACCATCTCGTGGTCTCATTCGCTGAAGGCGAAAAGCCGGATACGGACGCCTTGAAAGACATCGAGCAGAAGTTTGCGAAGGCCCTTGGACTGGAAGATCATCAGCGTGTGATCGGCACCCACATCAATACCGAAAACTTCCACATGCATATCCAGTTCAATTTGGTCCACCCGGAAACCTTCCGGATGCATGTCCCCTATCGTGATTTCAAGATCCTTCAGGAGACCGCCGCCAGGCTGGAAAAGAAGCATGGGCTCGCCGTCGTTCACGGGCGCGGCCAGGAGAAGGATCGCGAGAACCATAACGCCAGAGACAAAGAGGCCAACTCCTGGGAACAGTCCTTTTCCGGATACCTGCAGGAGCACAAAAAGGCCCTGCTTGAGATTCGTGAGAAAGCGTCCACGTGGCAGGAGTTCCACGACGGCATCGACCAGTACGGGATTGTCATCAAGCGCCGGGGGAATGGCCTCGTTTTCCAGGATCGGGAAACAGGTATTCGTGAACGGGGCCAGCACCGTTGACCGGTCGTTCTCCAAAAAACGGATGGAAGAGGCATTCGGTCCGTTCCAGGAACGGGACCGGGAGCGTCCCGGACCTCATCGGCGCAAGACGAAATACGAGCGCCGTCCTCTCGATCCGCGCCTTGTACGGCATCCTGTCTGGAAGCGGATGATCCAGGATGTAGGTGGAAAACGTCAGTCATGGAGGCACTTCCTGGAAATGCAGGCCGGTGTCGATGCCGAGGTCCGTGAGGCGCTCAACCTCCAGAAATCCTACCTGCAAATCATATCCGGTCAGGATCCGCAGAAAATCCATACCCGCCAGATCATACCCAGGAAGTCGAAAGGCATGTCTCGGTGACGCGGGTCTGTTCAGAATGAAAGATTTGGGGAGATCGTGTTCCCAAGCCAGAGACCCGCTGACCCGGGACTCAAATTTTTAATTTAGGGGGGTGGGTACAGCAGAGGCATGCTTTGCGACCGAAGTTTGGGACGCATGGAGTCAAGTCTCACTTTTTCTGGTTTCGTCGGAATTTTCACGATCCCGGATTGAAACATTTGACCGCTTCGGCAGGGCATGCATAATAAAACTGAACGTTCGTTTTATTTATAGAGGCGTCATGCTCCAGGGTATTCGCGTTATTGAATTTTCCGGGATCGGCCCGGTTCCGTTTTGCGCCATGCTACTGGCTGCAAACGGAGCACAGGTCACGCGACTTCACCGTGCCGGAGGGAGCAATTCCGATTTCGTCCCGCCCGCAAACGATCCCCTGCGCCGGGGCAGACATCAGGAAATCGAACTCGATTTGAAATCCGACACAGCAAGAGCAACCGCCCTCAACATTTGCAGAACTGCGGATATCCTTCTGGAAGGCTACCGGCCGGGCGTGATGGAACGGCTGGGTCTTGGCCCTGAGGAAGTGGTGGCTGTCAATCCGGCGATCGTCTACGGACGGGTCACGGGCTTCGGTCAGAATGGGCCTTCCGCCCTTAATCCCGGTCACGACATCAACTACCTTGCCGCTACGGGTGCTTTGCACGCGATCGGTTCAGCCGACGCGCCGCCTGTGCCGCCGCTCAATCTGGTGGCGGATTTTGGCGGCGGCGGCCTCTATGCCGCCTTTTCCGTCCTGGCAGCCCTTCACGTTGCACGGCAGACCGGAAAGGGACGGGTCCTCGATATCGCGATGCAGGACGGCGCGACCCTGCAGATGGCCATGACCTACGGAATGCACAACGCCGGATACTGGCGCCCGAGCCGCGGGGCGAACCTGCTTGACGGCGGCGCGCCCTTTTACCGCTGTTACGACACAAGGGATGGAAAATATATCGCCGTCGGAGCGCTGGAACCGCAATTCTTTTCCGCGCTTCTAAGGCTGCTCCACCTCGAAGAGCACGCCCCCGGCAACCATCTGGATCCCTCCTGCTGGGATCGGTTGACGCGCGAATTCGCCGACCGTTTTCGAAAGAAGACCAGGGACGACTGGGCCAACGCTCCCCTCGCCTCGGAGGCCTGTGTAACGCCGGTTCTGGACCTTCACGAAGCCGCCGCATCGGGTCGCAATCGGTTGCTATCGACCGACGGGGATCGGATCGTCCTCGACCTGAGCTCCGTCCCTCCCGCCAGAATCCTGGACCATGCCATATGACAGACACGCAGGAAAGCGGGGCCTATGCGGCAGTCGCGCAACGCATCGCAGAGGCACGGACGGATTGGGAAAGCAGTCGCGATCTGACCTATATCCGCCGGCGTTTCGAAGCCCTTTTCGACACCTCGGAGTTAACCGCAGGCACACGCCGGGTTATCGGAGGCATTGCGACCGAGGCCTTCGGCGCCGCTTCCGGCCGTGATCCGATTCTTTATTTCCATGGGGGTGGGTACCAGATCGGATCGCTTGTCTCGCACCGTGGCATAATGACTGAACTCGCCGAAAGGTCTTTCCGGCCAGTGATCGGCGCCGACTACCGGCTGGCCCCCGAGTACCGCTTCCCAGCCGCAATCGAGGACGGATTATCGGTGTACCGGGCGCTGTGTGAGGATCCGGCGGTGGAACGGATCAGCCTGGCCGGAGATTCCGCCGGTGGCGGTCTGGCCCTGGCGGTGCTGCAGCGCGCCGAAGCCGAACATCTTCCAGCCCCCGCATCGGTCGTTCTGATCTCCCCATGGCTCGACATCGGCCTGAGGGGACCCTCGTATGAAGATCGTGCCGGCCGGGACATTTTCTCTGTTCCCGCCGCCTTACGCCTGATGGCCCGCAGTTATGTCGGCAAGGACGGCGATGTGAACGACCCGCTGGTCTCACCGGTGCACATGCAAATGGACCGGCTGCCCAGCATGATGATCCATGCCGGCGATGCGGATATTACGCTTTCCGACAGCTTGACCTTCGCCGAACGCGCGCGATCCGCAGGCCGGTCTGTCGGCCTGCGGATCTGGCCCGGGATGTTTCACCACTTTCAGATGTTTCCCGTGTTGCCCGAAGCGCAGGAAAGTCTAGCTCAGCTCGGAGCCTTCCTCGCGAAGTGAGGTCCGTACCCTAACTTCCGCCGCAGCCCATTCCGCCCGAGACGCCCAGCACCTCTCCTGTGATGAAGGAGGCTTCGTCCGAACACAGGAAGGCCACAGCGGCTGCGACCTCTTGCGGGGTGCCAAGGCGCTTCATCAGTGTCAGGCCCGACATCGCATCGCGCAGCCGTTCTCCGTGGGCAGCGATCGCCCGTGCGACCATCGGCGTTTCGATCGGCCCGGGCAGAACGGCATTGCAGGTGATGCCGTATCGCGCATTTTCGCGCGCGATAGAGCGCGTAAAACCGACAAGGCCGGCCTTGGCCGCCGCATAGACCGCACCACCCTTAGAGCCCAACCGCCCGGCTTCGGAGCCGATGCAGACAATCCGCCCGTTGCTGCGCGCCTGCATTCGGGGCAGCACAGCGGCGGTAAAGGCGAAGGCGCTTTCGAGATTGATCGACAGGAGCCTCCGCCAGTCTTCCGGGCCGGTATCGGTGAAAAATGCGTGCTGATCCGCGCCAACATTGTTGACCAGAATATCGAACTCACCCGACACAGCCGCGACCACATCCTCCGCATCGGCGGCGTCAACGGCAACAAAATCGCCACCGATTTCGGCCGCGAGCGCCTCGCCCAACGGATCGCGATCGGCGATGGTGACATGATCGCCGACCTCCGAGAGCGCACGAGCGACGGCGGCGCCAATGCCATGGGCGCCGCCGGAGACCAAAGCCCGCCGCGTCATTTTCCCGTAAACACCGGGGCGCGTTTTTCCATCACCGCCGCCAAACCTTCCCGGCTATCCTTCGTTGCGGAGAGCGTCGCCACGGTCCGCGCCTCTTCCGGCAGGCAGATTTCGACCTCAAGTGCGTTCCAGAGCAGCCGCTTGGTCGCGGATTGCGCCAAGGGCGCCCCTTTGGCGATCATTGCCATGAATTCTCCGGTCCGGTCGGAGAGCCGGTCATCGGCCGCAACCTCGGTGATCAGTCCGATCCGTACCGCCTCTTCGGCGGAAACCGCGCGGTTGGTCAGCATGATTTCCATGGCGCGCCGGAAACCGACCAACGCAGGCAGGATGCGGGAGGACCCGGCATCGGGGGCCATGCCGACCCGTGTCGCACCGGCCATGAATTTCGCGCTTTCCGCCGCAACCACGATATCGGAAGCGCAGACGAGCCCCAGGCCACCACCGCCCGCGGCGAAGCCCTGAACTTCGGTGACAACAACAGCGTCAAGCCGGATCAGCGCGCCGACCGCGACCTGAAGCCAAGCGGTCACCTCCTTGAGGTAATCTCCGATCCCCTCGCCTTTGGACGAAAAGTCGCGTACATCCCCGCCAGCGCAGAAATGCTTGCCTTCGCCTTTCAAGTGCACCACACGCACCCGCGGATCGCCGTGACAGCGCATCGCGGCCGCATGGATCGCCTGCATCATTTCCAGGTTCATGCCATTGGCCACATCCGGCCGGTTCAAGGTCAGTTTGGCAACACCGTCCGCAAAGGTCAGCGTGACGGGGCCGTCTTCAATCCAGTTTTCCATGATCACACCAGAAAGCTCAGCGTATAAATCGGCTTGTGGGCATTAACGAGCGCCACCTTCTTCCGGACGAGGCGGAAGGCGCCGTCGACCAGCCGCAGCCGGTATTCGTTCCGGGCGGCCCAAAGTGTCTCTCCGCGCAGGTTCTCCTCGAAGATCAGTACATTGGCGCGCGCGGTCACCTCCGCGCCGTCGATCTCCTCTATCTCCACATTCGAGACGATCCGCGCCAGTTCGGACCGCGGCGTTTGGGTATGGCGCCGCCCGGTCTTGAGCTGATCCATGCGAATGCGGATTCGACTGCGATTGTCGTAGATGAACGACATTTTCTCTTCCGGGTCGATGTCGCCCCCGTTTGCCGGCACCCAGTAAATGGCATCGTCTTCCCAGAGTGACTCCCAACCGTCGTAATCATGGGTGTCCTGCAGCCGTGCCTCCATGAACAGAAACGCTTCGACCGCTCTGTGCAGTTCTTCGCGGTCCTGCGAAATCCTGGTCATATCGTTCATAGGTTCCTCACGCCGTCATCAGGTTCTGGTAGTGCCGCCAGATCCCGCGCTGCGGAACCTCGTCGGTGGAGTGGGCAACGAGATAGCCATTCTCGTCCCGCCGTTCGCGATGCAGACCACGGGTCAGCGTCACCCATTCCGGATCCCGGATCGATGCGCCGCGGTGATTGCGTTCATACATTTCCGTATCGTCCGCCAGCAGCAGACCGGCTGGACCGACGGACCCCATGGTCTGTTGACGCAACCGGCGGTTCATGTCCGGCGCACCCTTGAAACCGAGCGCGGTGACATGCTGGATGGTTTCATCCACGCTGATCGGCTGCAGCGTGAACAGCTGGATTTCGGCAATGAAGAGATTGGGGAAGATCATGATATGCGGCGTACCGTCGATCATGATTTCGCGCGCCCGCTCCTCACCATAAGCCCCCTCCATCGCGGCGACATATTCCGGAAGCCGCTCGGTCGTGGTGCCGAACCAATTCATCGGCTTGCCGATCCGTCGCCATTCGGGGCGCAGGTCGAACTCGGTGTGGCCGTTGCCGAAGTCGCGAGTCAGTGCGGTGGAGTCCGGACCGTAAAGGCTACCGATCCCGCTGTCAGTCACCTGAAAGACAGAGCCGTGAACGAAGGCCGGATGATAGCCGTCGGTTTCGTTCTCCAGCATGAATTTCCAATTGGCCTTGGTGCGGTGCTGCAGAAAGCCCGCGGTCAGTTCCAGTTCGCCTTCGGGCGAATTGTCCAGAAGCTGATCGATCGAGGCCTTTGCGCCTCCCAGATGCTCCTCGAGCGACGGCCCCTCTTCAGCGAAGGAGCCGAAGACAAACCCGCGATAAATAGCGACCCGCGGAACCCGGCCCAGGCTGAAATCGGATTTCGAGGCACCCTCATAACCGTCCGCATAGGCATAGCCCGCCAGTTCGCCGGTATTGGAGAAGGTCCAGGAATGATAGGGGCAGGTGAAACTGGCGCGATTGCCCTCGCGATAGGCGCAGAGCTGGTTGCCCCGATGCGGGCATTTGTTGAGCAACAGGCGTATCTCGCCCTTGCGGTCATGCACCAGCAGCACCGGGGTCGGCCCGATCGACTTGGTCACATAGTCGTTCCGGTTCGGCACTTCGCTCACATGGCCGACATAGACCCATGTCCTGTACCAGATGCGGTCCAGTTCCTGCTGGAAGATCTCGGGGTCGGTGTAAAGCGACGAATGCACCCGCGTGGGTTCCACCAGCCGGTGATAGTCAGGGAAGGATCCCGTGTCTTTCATTTTAGACTTCCCGTGTACGAGTTAATTTTAATCGAACGTTCGTTCTATTATTGAGAGAGATACGCAGCCTGTCAATCGGTTGCGGCTAAAAGATTTTTCCCGGATTCATGATCCCGCCCGGGTCTACGGCCTGTTTGACCTCGCGCATGAGCGCAACCGCGGAACCGTGTTCCTGCTCCATGAACCGCCGCTTCCCCTGCCCGATCCCGTGTTCGCCGGTACAGGTGCCATCCATCGCGATCGCTCGCTCGTTGAGCCTATCCACGGCTGCATGACAGCGCGCCATCTCTTCTGAGTCCTCGGGGTCGACAAGCACCATCAGGTGGAAATTTCCGTCTCCCACATGACCGATACAGGGGGCAAGAAGCCCGCTGCGCTCCATGTCCGCGTTAGTTTCGATTATGCATTCGGCCAGCCGCGAGATCGGCACGCACACATCGGTCGGCAGCCCTTTTACACCGCGCCGCAGCTCCGAAAAGGCGAAGTAAATGTCATGCCGCGCCTGCCACAGGCTGCTGCGGTCTTCGGGGCGTTCCGCATGGCGAAAAGGATCCGCTCCCTGTTCCTCACACAGCGCGCTGAAAGCTTCGACCTGTTCCGAAACACTCGCTTCGCTGCCGTGAAACTCGACAAAAAGCGATGGTTTCTCGGCCAATCCGAGTCCGGAATAGGCATTCACCGCCCGCATGCAGAGCGGATCCATCAGCTCGATGCGGGCGACCGGAAGTCCGAACTGGATCGCCTGGATCACCACCTGCACTGCGGCATCGAGCGTCGGAAAGGAACAGGTCCCGCTGACGATCCGCTCCGGCAACCCGTGTAGTCGGACAGTCAGTTCCGTAATGACGCCGAGCGTGCCTTCACTTCCGACCAACAGGCTCGTCAGATCATAGCCGGCCGATGACTTTCGCGCCCGGCTTCCGGTACGGATCAGCCTCCCGTCGGGCAGAACCACCTGCGTCGCAAGCACGTTTTGCTTCATCGTTCCGTAGCGAACCGCATTCGTCCCCGAGGCACGGGTCGAGCACATGCCGCCCAACGTGGCGTCGGCTCCCGGATCGATCGGAAAGAACAGACCGTCGGAACGCACGTATTCGCTCAACTGTTTGCGGGTCACGCCGGGTTGCACCACCGCGTCGAGATCGGATGCATGCACCTGAAGGATTCGGTTCATCCCGCTCATATCCAACGACAGCCCGCCCATCGGCGCGTTGAGCTGCGCCTCGAGCGACGTGCCCGCGCCGAAGGGTATGAGCGGCATCCGATCCTCGCCGCAGATCGTAACGACCCGCTGCACCTCTTCCACCGTTTCTGGAGCGAAAACCGCGTCCGGCGGTTGCGTCGCAATCCAGGACGTGGTGTGTCCGTGTTGCTCCCGAATTGCCTGCCCGCGCTGAATCCTTCGGCCGAAGACCTCTTCCAGTCGCGCCAACGCCTTTTGATTCCTGTCCGGCGTGTCGAGCATGTTTTCCTCCTCTCAATCTCATCAACACCTCTTTACATAGAACAAACGTTCGATTTATAAAAGAATGAAATACGAGTTCCGCCACAGCATGTGCCGTGGCATAGGAGGGGAACAAAACAACCATGATCCACCCTGAGATCGAACGTTTGGATTCGGACGGAATCGCGCTACTCCAGAAAGAAAGGCTGACCAAGCTCGGTCAACGCCTGAGCGGGCACCCGGACTGGGAGCGCCACTTCAAGGCTGCCGGCATGAGACCGGAGGATCTCGCCGCCGAAGACGGCTTGCGGAATACGCCTTTCCTCGACAAATCCGCATTGCGCGACCGCTACCCCTACCCGTTCCTGACGGTTCCGATTGAGAAAGTGGAACGTTTCATGGCGACCTCGGGCACCACGGGTCTGCCGGTCATGTTCGGGATGACCGGGAACGACTATCGCGTGCTCCTGAAATCGCAGATGGAACGTGCGCTGACCGCAGCCGGCGTCAAACGCGGCATGAAGGCCTACCAGGGATATGGCTATGGACTGTGGATTGGCGGCCCTGCCCTGGATGTCGGCTATGCCGCGCTTGACTGCCCCACCACACCCGTGGGCCCGGGCCGCGGCGAACTGGTTGCAAGGTGGTTTAAGGACCACGCCTATGAAGTCTCCTCCATGTCCCCGCTCTGGCTGATGTCACTCGTCAACATCGCCAAGGAACAGGGCATCGACCCCAAGACCGAATGGTCACTCAAGCTGGCCATTCTCGGCGGCCAGTCCGTCAGTGCCGAATTCCGCGCCCAGTTGGAGGCGGAACTGCCCGAGGCCGCAGTCACACAGAACATCTACGGGACGACCGAAGCCGGCGGCCCGGTACTCGCCATCTCGACCCCCGAGAGCCACGCCGCGGATGAGCTGCAACTGATCAACGAAGACACCATTCTGACGGAGATCCTCGACCCCGAGACCCATGCGCCTGTCGCTCCCGGTGAGGTCGGCGAGATCGTGATCACCACCCTGTGCAAAGAGGCCTCGCCGGTCATTCGCTGGCGGACCCGGGACCTCGTCCGGCTCTCCGCCAATCCGTATGACTGCCCCTCCGGCCGGATCGGGATGCGCCGGATCGGACGCATCATCGGACGGACGGACGACATGATCAAAGTGAAGGGCGTTATCGTGTTTCCAAGTCAGATCGAGGACATCATCGCCGCCGTTCCAGGCACCGCCAAGGAAGCCTGGCAGATCTATGTAGACACCGAGGCAGTCACCATCTCCGACATGACCATTGCCGTCGAAGCGGACCGTTGCGGCCGTGACCCGGGCGAGATCGTTTCGGAGATCAAACGCGAGATCCACGCCCGGATTGGCATTGGAGCGCATGTGGAATGCGCGCCTCCCGGCGCCCTGCCCCGCTACGAAGCCAAAGCGATCCGAGTGCTTCACCGCCCGGCGGGTGCCCCCTGATGGAAGAGAGCACCGGACCCTTCGCGCGTATCCGTAACCTGTCGGATATGCGCCAGCGTGCCCGCCGGAAGCTGCCGAAGGCGATCTTCGATTATATTGACGGCGCGGCGGAGGATGAAACGTCCCGTCGTCGCAATCGTGCCCAGTTCGACCGCTGGGGTTTTGTCCAGAGGTCCGCGGTGAATGTCAGCCGTATCGATACCTCGCGCGAGATACTGGGAACAACCTATGCAGCGCCGTTCGGCATCGGCCCGACCGGCCTCGCCGGATTGGCATGGCCCCGTGCCGAAAACCTGCTCGCCATAGCTGCCGCCGATGCCGATGTGCCGTTCTGCCTCTCTACTGTTGCGAGCGTCACGATCGAAGACGCCGCCGAGGCTTCGCGCTCCGGAAACTGGTTTCAGCTTTACATCTTCCGCGACCGGGGCCTGTCGCGCAGCCTGCTGGAGCGCGCGAAGTCAGCCGGTTACCGCGTCCTTGTCATCACCGTGGATTGCCCCACCGGCGGAAACCGCGAACGCGACCAGCTGAACGACTTCACTCTGCCGCTGCGCCCGACACACCGGAACGTTTTCAACACGGCACTGCGCCCTGTCTGGCTGATGCGGATGGCCCGGAACGGACCGCCAAGACCTGAAAACATGGTCGAGGCGGCCGCCAAGGCAGCGCAGAATGCCCAGGGCCTCGTTGCCTTCATGTCCGAACAGCTCGATCCGGCCGTTACCTGGGCAGACGTCGAGGAATTCGCGCAACTCTGGGACGGACCGGTGGTCGTCAAGGGGCTGCTCGCCGCCAGCGATGTGCAACGCGCCAAGGATGCGGGCGCTAAAGGCGTTGTCCTGTCGAACCATGGCGGACGGCAACTCGACGGTGCGGTCTCCCCCCTCTCTGTGCTGCCTCAAATCCGCGGGGAACATGAGGACATGACCCTGTTGTGCGACAGTGGCTTCCGGCGCGGGTCGGATATTCTGAAGGCGGTCGCTCTCGGTGCGGATGGCGTTTTGATGGGACGCAATACCCTTTATGGCGTTGCCGCGGCCGGCCAGCCCGGAGCCGCGCATGTGCTGGCCCTGCTGAAAACGGAACTGATACGGGCAATGACATTGCTCGGAACCCCGACGCTATCCGATGTAACCCGCGACCACGTCATGGAAATCGGCCATTGGGATCGCTCCCACCCGTAGCGAGGACGACGATGATCAAACATGTTTCCCCCGGTGAACTCATGTCGCTTGCCACCGTTCACAACGGCACCGCCATCTTGTCCGGCCAGGTGGCACTGGATCAGCCTCACGGTGACCTGCAAACGCAGGCCCGTGAAATTTTTTCCCGGATCGACGCAATTCTTGTTGACGTAGGCAGTGGCCGGAACAGGCTTCTGTCCGCCACCATATGGCTCACGGACCTGACCGACTTTCCCGCGTTTAACGCGCTCTGGCTGGAATGGCTCGGGGACGCCCCCAAACCGGCACGCGCGACGGTGCGGGCCGGGCTTGCTTTGCCGGGCCTTAAACTGGAAATCCAGGTGACTGCAGCCGCAGACGTTCAGCCGTGATTGTCGCCGAGCTTCAGACTGCACAAAGACCTCCAAACGACCAATATTCAGCGTACACAGTGTCCATCGCCTTGGGCACCTGACCCCGGTTTCAAGACCAACCGCCAAAAGAAGGATCCCGGTTGTATATGTGGCGTTCGGCTAATATAGTCCGAACGGTCTGATAATACTGAGGTGATAACGTGGTCAGAACACGGTCGAAGGACTACGAAAACATACAGGCGTCCATCCTCGACAACACCGCGGCGCTGTTCGCGGAACGGGGATATGCGGCAACGTCCATCGGCGATATCGCGCAAGCATGCGACTGTTCGAAATCCCGCCTGTACCACTATTTCGAAAACAAGGAAGACATCCTTGCCGAGATGCTGTCCGAGCATATCGACGTACTTCTCGAGGGCTGCCACGACGCGCTTGCCAAACATGCCGATCCGGTCGAACGGTTCCGGGTTCTGGTCCGCTTCTTCATGGGGATTTACGCGGTCTCTTCCGACAAACACGCAGTTCTCTTGACCTGTATCCGATTCCTGCCTGAGGAAACCCGTCAGACCGTTCTTCGAAAGGAACGGGAACTGGTCACCTTCATCCGCGACATCATAGCCCGTATCCGACCCGACATCGCCAAGAACGGACAGCTTGCGCATATCGACACGATGCTCTTCTTCGGCATGATCAACTGGACCTATACATGGTTCAAGGCCGACGGCCCGGTTACGCCGGAAGCTCTGGCGGACAGGGCCGTTGACCTCTTCCTGGGCGGTTATCGCGAGCTTCCGGCCTGACCTAGACTGGCGCCAACAATTGCCGCGGTTCGAAACCGGGCCGCGTCAACTGATCCGGATCGACCAGGGTCTTCGTTGCCAGAAGCCGCTTTGCGGTCATGAAGGCCTTTCCATCGTTGATCGCATCCACCGCGATGAGCTTGCCAACCCGGAAATACCAATGCGACCGGCCGTTCTCCTGGATGACCGGTACCAGCCGATCGTGCCCTGACCCAATCCCGGCGATCTGAAGCTTCACATCGTATTGGTCCGACCAGAACCACGGCACGGGCGCATAATCCATTGCCTCGCCCAACATGTCGTCCGCAGTGGTTTCGGCCTGATTGATGGCATTTTGCACGTTCTCAAGCCGTGTGCTCACGCCCTCGAAATCGAAGCGCGCGCAATCACCTGCCGCCCAGATGTCAGGGGCCGAAGTGCGCCCGCGCGCATCGACCAGAATACCGTCGTCACAGGCGATTCCCGCCTCCTCCGCGAGCCGGGTTTCCGGAACCGCGCCGATCCCCACCAGAACCAGATCCGCAGGCAGTTCGCCGTTTTCCAGCCTGACGCCGGTCACTGTGTCGCCGCCGCAAAGCCCTCGAACCGATTGCCCTTCCAGCAGGGTAACGCCGCGGGCCCGATGCAGATCGCGGAAGAAATCCGCCGTTTCCTCGCAAGTGACCCGCGCCAGAATACGCGGGGCCGCTTCGACAACCGTGACCTCCAAACCGGCCTCGACCGCCACCGCGGCAGTTTCCAGACCGACATAGCCGCCGCCGATCACAACCAGTTTCGCTCCCGGTTTGAACGCCGGTGCCAGCCGGTCCACATCGTCAATACCACGCAAGACATGCACGCCGGACATCTCCCCCGAAACACCGGGCAGTCGCCGGGGCCGGGTACCGGTTGCGAGCAATAGCCGGCTCCAACGAACTTCCTCGTCCCCGACCAGAAGTTTTCTGCTGTCAGCGTCGAGACGGGTCACGCCGGTGCCGAGTTTCAGTTCGATATCCTGGTCCCGCCAAAACGTTTCCGGGCGAAGCAACAAGCGGTCCCGTTCCCATTCCCCGCTCAGGTATTTCTTGGACAAGGGCGGCCGCTGATAGGGGAAATACGGTTCGGCTCCAATGAGCACGATCCGTCCGTCATAGCCTTTTTTTCTGAGCCGCTCCGCGCAGGATGCACCTGCCTGCCCCCCGCCGACAATCGCGATGGGGTCCGCTCCCGTTCTCTCACTCATCTTCTCTCCCAAAATTTATTCATTGAACGAACATTCGTATTATGTATTATTACGCACAAGTCAACAATCAGCGACAGCGAATCCATGAAGCTCAATGACGTTTCTCTCTCAGACCGGTTCACCAAAGGCACGGGTCGCGTCCTTGCGAACGGGACCCAGGCCCTGCTGATATCAATGTTCCGGCAACGGCGGTTCGATCGCGCGAGAGGGTTCAACTCGGCGGGCTTCCTGAGCGGCTACCGAGGGTCTCCGATTGCCAGCCTCGACAGCGAGGCCGAGCGGGCGGCAAAGCACTTTGCCGCGCATGACATCACGTTCACGCCCGGTATCAACGAGGACCTCGCGCTGACCTCCGTCTGGGGCACCCAGCAGGTGGCCCTCGACCCCATGGCCCGCGTCGATGGTGTTTTCGGCATGTGGTACGGCAAGGGTGCCGGCCTCGACCGCTGCGGCGATGCGCTGCGCCACGCCCACGGCGCCGGGACGTCTCCGCAAGGCGGTGTTCTTGTCGTTTGCGGCGATGACCATGCGCTGAAAAGTTCCAGCCAGGCCTATCATTCGGAGCCGACCTTCATCGACATGCAAATGCCGGTGCTGGCCCCCGCCGATCTCCAGGACATTCTCGACTTCTCGATACTCGGGTGGGAAATGTCCCGCTTCTCCGGCTGTTATGTCGGCTTCAAAGTGCTTGCCGAACATGTGAACTCCACCGGTCTGCTGGATGTAGGGCTCGACCGTATCTCTCTGGCCGAACTCAAGCGTCCGCAGCAAAACGATCGCTGGATCCGCTGGCCCGATCCGTGGCCGGACGTCGAAAAGCGCCTTCTGAATATCAAGCTGCCCGCCGCCCTCGAATTCGCACGCGCCAACCGGCTCAACAAGGAAGTCATCCGGGCAGATCGCCCACGGCTGGGCATCGTCGCCTCCGGCAAGAGCTATCGCGATGTGCTGCAGGCCCTGTCCCTCGCCGGCCTCACGCTGGACGAAGCCGCCGAGATCGGCATTTCCATTTTCAAGATCGGCATGCCCTGGCCCGCGGACGAAGACGGGCTGCGCGCCTTCGCCAGAGGCCATAAAACCTTGCTTGTGGTCGAGGAGAAACGCGACCTCATAGAGATGCAGCTCCGTGCTGCGCTCTACGCAGATGCATCGCAGCCCCGGATCACCGGACGGCGGGACCTGTCCGGCGAAACGCAATTCTCGCAGATCGGGGAACTTGACGGCATAGACGTTCTGCGCGCCATGGCCGGCCTCATCGACCTGCCAGACAGCATCACGGCCAGGATTACGAATGTCCTGCAGTCAGGGGTCACCCCGCCCCCCGTTTTGCCCATGCGAACGCCCTATTTTTGTTCGGGCTGCCCGCATAACAGCTCGACGAAGGTCCCAGAGGGAAGCCGAGCGCTTGCCGGGGTCGGCTGCCACTTCATGGCGACCGGTATGGGACGCAACACCGAGACCTTTACCCAGATGGGCGGCGAAGGTGTGCCCTGGGTCGGCACCGCGCCTTTTACCGAGACGAAGCATGTCTTCATCAACCTGGGTGAAGGGACATACTTCCACTCAGGCTCGCTCGCAATCCGGGCGGCCCTCGCGGCCGGTGTCACGGCGACCTACAAGATCCTCTACAACGACGCGATCGCCATGACCGGCGGACAGGAAGTCGAGGGAGAACTCTCCGTCCCCGTCATCGCACGCCAGCTGCTGGCCGAAGGCGTGAAGCGGATCGAGGTGGTGGCGGACGATCCGTCACGCCTGGCCGGCCTGCCCGCGGGTGTAGGGCTCAGCGGGCGCGAAGATATCGACGAGGTCCAGCGCAGCCTGCGCGAAGAACCCGGCGTTTCGGTGCTGATCTACGACCAGGTCTGCGCAACAGAAAAACGCCGTCGCCGCAAACGCGGCAAGATGACCGTCGCTCCGCGCAAGGTCATCATCAACGAACGGGTCTGCGAAGGCTGCGGTGATTGCTCGGTCCAGTCGAACTGCCTCTCCCTCGTGCCGGTGGAGACCGAATTCGGCCGCAAGCGCACCGTCGACCAGTCGAGCTGCAACCAGGATTATTCCTGCCTTGAAGGCCTTTGCCCGAGCTTCGTGACGGTCGAAGGCGCGGAATTGCGCCGCGAACCGGAACGCGACATGCCCGACCTGACCAATTTGCCGATGCCGCGGGTGCCTAGTCTCGACACACCGCTCGACATCGTCATTGCCGGTGTCGGCGGCACGGGGATCGTTACGGTGGGCGCGCTCCTGGTCATGGCCGCGCATCTTGAAAACAAGACGGCGCTGATTCACGATAAGCTGGGCATGGCGCAGAAATACGGCGCGGTTCACAGCCACTTGCGCCTGTCGTCCGACTATATCCCCTCGGTCCGCATCCCCGACGGTCAGGCACGCCTTCTGATCGGCGGCGATCTGCGCTGCGCTACCGAACCGCCCGTGACCAGACTGATTAATCCCGACAACGCGCATATCGTCGTTGCCAGCGAACAGTCGGTTGGCGGCGAATTTACCCGAAATCCGGATTTCGATTTCCGGGAAACCGACATGCAGGCCACGGTGAAACGCCTCGGCGGCGACCGGGCCCGCATCCTGCCGGCCCGACATCTGGCGCTCACTTATCTCGGAGACGAAATCGGCGCGAACCTGCTGCTGCTCGGCCATGCATGGCAACAGGGACTCATCCCGCTGTCGTTCGAGGCTCTCGACCGGGCTATCGAAATGAACGGCGTTGCCGTGGACCTGAACCGGAAAGCCTTCGCGCTCGGCCGCCTCGTCGCCGTAAAGCCCGAACTGGCTGACCGGCCCGTGCCGGAGGAAAAGAACCTCGATGAGCTTGTCGCCCACCGTGAAGAGCTTCTGACCGCCTACCAGAACAGCAAATGGGCAGCCCGCTACCGCCGGCTCGTGGACCGCGTCCGCCAGGCCGAAACCTCCGTCTCCGGTTCTCCCGGCGAGCTGACGCGGGCGGCGGCCTGGAACCTCGCCAAGCTGATGTCCTACAAGGACGAATACGAGGTCGCGCGCCTGTTCACCGATGGCCTCTTCCAGAACCAGTTGAAACAAACCTTCAGCAAGACCGGCAAGCTGCGTTTCTACCTCGCCCCGCCGAGCCTTGGCGAAAGCAAGGACGGGCGCCCCCGAAAACGGGCATTCGGCCCTTGGACGCTGCTGCTTTTCCGCGCCCTCGCCCGGATGAAGTTCCTGCGCGGCACCCCGCTCGACCCTTTCAAGCATCATCGCGATCGGCGTGAGGAACGCATGCTGATCGAGCAGTACGAGGCCGACCTTGCGCGTGTCTGCACCGAGCTGACCGCGGAAAAAACTACCCGTCGCCCTGATGCTGGCCCGCCTGCCTGAGGAGATCCGCGGCTACGGCCCGGTCAAGCGCGCGAGCGTGGAGAAGGCCCAGGAACAGCGCCTCAGCGTCCTGAAGGACCTTGAAAACCCGGCCTTCAAACTGGCCGCGGAATAAAAACCAACCCGACCGGAGACCCAGAAAAATGCTCTTCCAGAAACTGTCGTTGCTCGCAGCCTGCGCGCTGATCGTGACCGGCCCTGCCCTTGCCGGTGAGGCCAATGTCAAACTCAGCTACATCGTCGACCACCCGGCAATCGATGCCGCCCGCGAAGGGATGATCGCAGCGCTGGCCGAAGGCGGCTACGAAGAAGGCAAGACCATGTTGCTCGAGGTGCAGTCGGCACAGGGCTCCATGACGACACAGGTACAGATCAACGAAAAATTCGTCGGCGACGCACCCGACCTCATCCTCGCGATCTCCACGCCCTCGGCCCAGACCGCCATGGCCGCGACCAAGGACATTCCCATCGTCTTTGCGGCAGTAACCGACCCGCTTGCTGCCGGACTGGTGGATACTTACGAAAAGCCGGGCCGCAATCTCACCGGTTCCTCCGACATGACGCCCATCGGCAAGCACATGGCGCTGATCAAGCGGATCGTGCCGGGCGTGAAGAAAATCGGCGTCATTTACAACGGCGGCGAAGCGAATTCCATCGCCCAGGTCGAGACAGTAAAGGAAGACGCGGCGAAAGCCGGGTTGGAGGTGGTCGAGGCCACCGCCGCGCAATCCTCAGCGGTGATCGATGCGGCACGTTCGCTCGTCGGCAAGGTGGATGCCATCTATGTGCCAACCGACAGCACCGTGGTGAGCGCCATCGAAGCGGTCGTCCGGATCGGTCAGGATGCCGATCTGCCCATTATCGCCGCTGATACCTCTTCGGTCGAACGCGGTGCGATCGCGGCCCTCGGCTTCGATTATTTCGATATCGGACATGCGGCGGGAGAAGAGGCCGTCGCCATCCTGAAGGGGGCAGACCCCGCAACGCTTCCCGTGCGCTTCGTCGATAAGCTGGATCTGTACGTGAACCCCACTTCCGCGGAAAAGATGGGCGTCACGCTTCCGGACGACCTCCTGGCGGAAGCGACGAAGGTGGTCAAATGAGCCTCTTCGCCTTCATGGGCGCGCTGGAGGCAGGACTGATTTTCGGCCTCGTCGCCATAGGTGTGTTCCTCAGCTTCCGCGTTCTGGACTTTCCCGATCTCACCGTCGACGGGTCTTTCCCCCTTGGTGCCGCCGTGGCCGCGGTCGGGATCCTGTCCGGAATGAACCCGTTCCTCGCCACGGCGCTGGCGGCCTGTGCCGGTTTCGCCGCTGGCTATGTCACGGCGCAGCTTCACCTGCGCCTCAACATCCTTCACCTGCTTGCCTCGATCCTGGTGATGCTGGCGCTCTATTCGGTCAATCTCAGGATCATGGGACGGCCCAACCTGCCGCTTCTGAACTCCGAAACGGTCTTCACCCCGGTCGAGGCGCTGCCGCTGCCGCATATGTACGCCATGCCCCTGGTGCTGGCGTTCGCGATATTCGCCGCCAAGCTACTGATCGACTGGTTTCTTTCGACCGAAATCGGGCTCGCCCTGCGCGCCGCGGGGGCCAGTCCGCGCATGGCGGCGGCGCAGGGGATCGACCGCAACCACGTCCTTCCTCTCGGCCTCGGCCTGTCGAACGCGCTGGTGGCGTTGGCGGGGGCGCTGTTTGCACAGGCCCAGGGCTTTGCCGATGTCACCATGGGGGTCGGCGTCATCATCATCGGCCTTGCCGCCGTGATCGTGGGCGAAACGATCCTGCCCGCGCGCACAATGTTCCTGGCGACGCTGGCGGCCGTCGCGGGTTCGCTCGCTTATCGCGTGACCATCGCCTTCGCGCTGAACCTCGACGCCATCGGCCTGCGCGCACAGGACCTCAACCTGGTCACCGCCGTCCTCGTCGTTGCCGCCATCGCCGCGGCCCGGAGCCGCGGTCTCCCCGGACGACCGAAACTGAAGCGCCGGGAGACGACGAATGCTTGAAGCCCAGAATATCCGCGTCACCTTTAATCCGGGCACGCCGCTCGAAAACCGGGCGCTCAAGGGACTTTCTCTCAAGATCGATGAGGGCGAGTTCGTGACGGTGATCGGCACCAACGGAGCCGGCAAATCGACCCTGCTCGGCGCCTTTTCGGGTGACATCCGTCCGGAACGGGGTGCGATCCGGATCGACCGCACGGATGTGACACGGCAATCCGCGCCGCGCCGCGCATCGCGTCTCGGCCGTGTGTTTCAGGACCCCCGCATGGGTACGTGCGAAACGCTGACCATCCTGGAAAACCTCGCCATCGCGGCCGCCCGCACCCGGCGGCGCCGCCTCGGTCCCGGTGCACCGCGGGCCAAGGTCGAAGGCTGGCGCGCGCGCCTCGCCGAACTGGGACTGGGGCTGGAAAATCGGCTCGACGACAAGGTCGGCCTGCTTTCGGGCGGGCAGCGGCAAGCCCTGTCGCTGCTGATGGCTTGTCTGGTCCCGAACCGGGCGCTGCTGCTCGATGAACATACGGCCGCGCTCGATCCCGGCGCGGCAGACACCGTCCTGCGCCTGACAGATCAATTCGCCGAGCGCGACCGGCTGACCGTGCTGATGGTCACCCACTCGATGGCGCAGGCCCTGCGTCACGGCACCCGCACCATCATGCTGCACGAGGGCCAGATCGTCGTCGACCTGAGTGCGGCGGAACGGGCCGAATTGGGCGTCCCCGGCCTTCTGGACCTGTTCCAGCAGGTGCGCGGCCAGCCCGTCGATGACGACGCCATGGTGCTTAGCTGAAGGAAACGACATGCCCTTTCACATCCATTGCCACGACGACCCTGAAAAGCCCGGCCTGCGGACCCGGTTGCGGGCAATTCATCTGGAATACATGATCGCTCACAAGCACTTGATCCTGTTCGGCGGCCCGCTGAAGGATGTCGAAGGCAAATCCATCGGTTCCACTTTCGCTCTCTCGTGCGACACGCAGGACGAGGTAGACGCCTTTCTTGCCCGGGAACCCTATTCGGTCAATGGCCTGTTCTCCTCCGTAGAGGTCAATCCGATGGCCGTCATGATTCCCGAAGCCCGCGACGGCTTTCTGGAAGACGAGCTTCAGCGGGAGCGCAAGACCGCTTCATGACCGGAATAACCGCAATTGGCGCCTATCTGCCCCGCGCCCGTCTCAGCCGTTCCGCGATTGCAGACGCAATGGGCTGGCTGACGCCCGGTCTGCCGAGGAAGGGCAGTCGCACGCTCGGCTTCTGGGACGAGGACGCAACGACCATGGGTGTGGCCGCGGCCCGAACCTGTCTGGCACAGCCTGGACAGGAGCATGCGCCCGCCTCACTGGATTTCTGCACTCTCACCCCTGCCTTTGCCGAACGTCAGAACGCCTCGATCCTGCATGCGGCTCTGCGCCTGCCCGTCACCTGCCTCCACGCAGGAAAGCGGCACCACCGCACGTGCCTCCCTGATCGCGCTACACCGGTTGCTTGTCTCCGACGCGCCGGGGCCTGCTGGTCGCCGCCGACCGTCCCCGTCACCTCGCCCGGCAGCGCCGCCGAAGGTCGGATGGGCGATGGCGGCGCTGCGGTTGCGGTGAACACGGGCCCCGAGCTGTTGAGCTATCTCGGCGGCGTGTCCCTGACCAGCGCCATGACCGAACGTTATCGCGCGCCCGGCGCGCCATTCGCCACCGAGTGGGAAGACCGCTGGGTCAGGGAAGAAGGCTGGCAGACGCTTGCCGTCGCTGCCATCGAAGCCGCCCTGCGCGAGGCGAACCTTGCCCCGGACGCGGTCGATCATTTGGTTCTCGCCACGACCCAGCCCCGCCTCGCTGGGTTGGTTGCCAGGACCGCAGGCCTGAACAAGGCACGGCTCGCAGACGATCTCGGCGCCGGGATCGGCGATACCGCCAGCGCCCAGGGTCTGATGATGCTGGCCGCCGCCGTCGGCACGATCCGGCCCGGAGAGACCGTGCTTCTGGCTGGGCTCGGACAGGGTGCCACGACGCTGCTCTTCCGCGCGACCGAAGACATCAAACAGGCTCGGACCGGCTTTGCCGAAAGCCGGGACGCCGGACTGTCTGAGACGAACTATACCAAGCTGCCGTTTTTCAACGGCCTCCTGTCATGGGACCCCCGGCCAGCGTGGCAAGACCCCGGTCATGGAGGCACTGACCACGGCGCATCGTTATTCCGACGCTCTGCTTTCCTTGACGGGCGGGCGTTGCCGCGAGACCGGTGCCGTGCAGTTTCCGCCGTCACGCATATCCGCCAACGCCCAGGCGGCGCTCATGGATACACAGGAGCCCTGGCCGCTGGCAGATCTTGGTGGGCGCGTTGCGTCGCGCACCGCCGATACATTGGCCTTCTCGCGCACTTCCGCCGTCCTGCTACGGGCTGGTGGATTTTCACGGCGGCGGTCGGCTGATGATGGATTTTACCGACCCGGATGCCCCATCCATCGCGATTGGCGATCCGGTCGAATTCGTTTTCCCGCGTCAAGGACATCGACGAGAACACCGGCTTTCGCCGCTATTTCTGGAAGGCCGTGCGCGCGGCTTCCGCCGATCAGACCAAGGGAAAGGAGCATGCCGATGCCGAGCGGGCTTAAGGACAAGGTTGCCATTCTCGGGATGGGCTGTTCACGGTTCGGCGAACGCTGGGACGTCGGCCCCGAAGAGCTGATGGTCGAAGCTTTTTCCGAGGCGCTCACCGCCGCCAGGATCGATCCGACGGAAATCGATGCGGCCTGGTATTCCTCCCACTATGACGACATCGGCGCGGGCAAGGCCGGTCTTCCGATGGCCCAGGCCCTCCGTCTGCCCAACATCGGCGTCACGCGGGTGGAGAATTTTTGCGCCGGGGGAACCGAGGCGTTTCGCGGCGCCGTCATGGCCGTCGCGTCCGGCGCGGCCGATATCGCGCTCGCGCTCGGGGTCGAGAAGCTGAAGGACACGGGCTTTGCCGGATTGCCCGGTGCCCATCGCGGCACCTATGTGCCGATGTATATGCCGACCCATACAAACCCCGGTAATTTCTCACAGCTCGCCGTCGCCTATGCGGCGAAACACGGGATTGCGACGGAAGACCTGAAACGGGCAATGGCGCAGACCTCGGTCAAAAGCCACCGCAACGCCGTCGCCAATCCGCGCGCCCATCTGCGCAAGGAAATCAGCCTGGAAGCCGCCATGGCCGCGCCGATGGTCGCGGAACCGCTCGGCCTGTTCGATTGCTGCCCGGTTTCCGACGGGGCCGCCTGCGCCATCGTCACCACGCCCGAAATCGCCAGAGCCCACGGACGCAATCCTCTGGTTCTGGTCAAGGCGTTGCAACTCGTGACCTCGAACGGCTGGGAGTTGCAGCAGCAGCAATGGGACGGCGCCCACGTCCATACCGCAAGGATTGCGGCCAAACGCGCCTATAACGAGGCAGGCATTTCCGATCCCGCCCGCCAGATCAGCTTTGCCGAACTGCATGACTGCTTCTCCATCACCGAGCTGGTAACGCTTGAGGATATCGGCGTCGCCAAGGAAGGCACGGCCTGGAAAGCCATGCTCGACGGCGAATTCGATGTCGAGGGCCGTCTCCCGGCACAGGTCGACGGCGGCCTGAAATGCTTCGGTCACCCGGTCGGCGCCTCGGGATTGCGCATGCTCTTCGAGGCCTGGCTGCAGCTGACCGGACAGGCAGGAGAACGCCAGCTCGCCGCCCCCAGCATGGTGCTGACACACAACCTGGGCGGCAGCCCCGCGCAGAACGTGTGTTCCATCGCCATCGTCGGATCCGAAGGCGCCTGACCGTATGAAAATCACACAGGGAGGAAACAAGGAGAGACCGCTCAATAAATAGATCGAGCGCACGATTTATATATCGACTGACGATTAAGGGAGGATTACATGACACTGAAAACAAGCATTTGCACGGCAGCTTTCGTCGTAACATTGAGCACGGCCGCTCACGCCGAGACAATGACATTCTCGCACTTCGTTCCGCCGACACACCGCGTGCATCACGGTGTGGAACTGTGGGCCAAATCCATCGAGGAGGCTTCCAACGGCGAACTCAAGGTCCGCATATTTCCCGCGCAGCAACTCGGCAAGGCGCAGGACCATTACGACATGATCGCCGCGGGCCAGGTCGATGCGGCTTGGTTCGTGCCGGGCTATTCCGCCGGACGTTTCCCGATCGTGGACGCCGGCGAGTTGCCTTTCATGATCTCCAACGCCCCCCGCGGGTGCCCGGGCACTTCACGAGTGGTACGCCGACATCGCGAAAGAAGAAATGAAGGAAATTCATTTCTGCGCCTTCGCGACCCACGATCCCGGCCGCATCCATACCGCGCAGAAAGTCGAGACAAGTGGAGGATATGAAGGGCATCAAAATACGCCCGGCGAACGCCACGATCGGCAACTATCTCGCCGACCTCGGTGCGGTGCCGGTCAAGCTTTCGGCCCCCGAGGCCCGTCAGGGGGTCGAGCGCGGCGTGGTCGATGGGGCGACTTTTCCCTGGAACACGATCATCAACTTCGGCCTTGCCAAGAAGCTGACCTATCACCTCGACATGCCGCTCTATGTTCCGATGGCGATCTACGGGATCAACCAGGCCTATTACGATGGCCTGTCGCCGGAGCTTCGCAAGGTGATCGACGATCATTGCAACGCCGACTGGTCGGAGAAGCTGACCGACGACTGGGCGTCTTGGGAAATCGAGGGGCGCGCGGATCTCGAAAAGATGGGCGATCACGAGTTCACAAAGGTATCCGGCGACGCCCTGAAGCCGTGGACCGATGCGTCGAAAGGCGTTTACGCGGCCTGGGCAGAAAGCGTGAAGGCCAAATATCCGGACAAAGACCCGGCGGCCCTTCTCGAGGATCTGAAAACCAGGCTGGCCGAACAGGGCGCGAGCGGGTTCTGATATCTTGACCATGGCCCGTATTCTCACGGCTATCGAGGCGGTGGCGAAACTGATCGCCGCCGTCTCGCTTGCCCTTGTCGCGCTGTTGACCGCAGGTGCGGTCTGCCTGCGCGCTTTCGGTATGCATCTTCCCGACGCACTCGACCTTTCCTCGCTTTTCATGGCGGTTGCCGTCTTCTGGGGCATGATTTCAGCAGTCCGGAGCGGCACCCTGATTCAGGTGGATTTCGTGACCACGGTCCTGCCTGCCCCGGTCTGCCATCTGCTGCGCCTTTTTGCGCTCGTCATCACGGCGGCAACATTCGTTCTCTTAGCCCGCTCCGGTCTCGGCCAGATCCTGCTCACCATGAACAGCGGCGAGGTAACGCCGGAACTCCGCCTGCCCCTCTGGCCGCTCTTGGCCCTCGGCCTGAGCGGGCTCGCCGTCACGGCGGTCGTCGCAATTTTCATGCTGGCTCCACGCCGCCAGTTTCCAGGGCGCGGGTCAGCTGCAACGTACGGAACTTACCCATGGCGAATGAATGGCTTGCCCCCGCCGGCTTTGCCGCGCTCTTCATCCTGATCCTTGCCCAGGTGCCGATCGGCATCGCCATGCTTATCGTCGGTGCGGCAGGATATGCGCTTGCCATCGGCATAGACCCCGCGCTCTCCGTCCTCAGTTCCGCACCGCTGCGCACCGCCTCGGATCCGGCCCTGATGCTGCTGCCAGCTCTTCATCATGATGGGCGTCGCGGCCTTTCGATCCGGCATCTCGGATCGATTGTTCGAGGCAGGTCGCAAGACGTTCGGCCATCACCGCGGCGGGCTGGCCCTGTCGACGATCGCGGCAAGTGCCGGCTTTGCCGCCATTTGCGGCTCTTCCGCTGCCGGAGCGGCGACCATGACCCGGATTGCCCTGCCCCCAATGCGCGGGGCAGGCTATGCGGAAGGCCCTGCCGCGGCAACGATCGCCGTCGGCGGCACCCTGGGCATCCTGATCCCCCCCTCCGTCGCACTCGCGGTCTACGGCATCCTCACCGAACAGGATATCAGCCGTCTTTTCGTTGCCGGCATCATACCCGGTGCCATGGCGGTCGTGATGCACATGGCCATCATCCATTTCATCGCCCGCCGTAACCCGGACCTGATGCCGCGCAGCGAGCGGTACTCCTGGCGGGAACGGGCGAAAGCCTATGTTCTGGTCTGGCCGGTCGCGCTGATCTTCATCTTCGTACTGGGCGGGATGTATTTCGGTCTGTTCACTCCGTCGGAAGCGGCTGCCATGGGGGCCATCTTCACGGTTCTCCTTGGACTGTTCCGCCGCCATCTTCGGCCTGGCGAAATCTGGGGCGCTCTCGTCGAAACCTGTCAGACGTCGGCCGCGATCTTCGTCATCCTGATTGGCGCTGTTGTCTTCGGATACTTTCTTGCCATCACGGGAGCGCCTTACGAGATTGCAAGCTGGATCGGCGGCCTGCCCCTGCCCCCACTCGCCATTCTGGCGGTTATCCTCGCGCTCTATCTTGTTCTCGGCTGCGTGCTCGACAGCCTGGCAATGATCGTTCTGACGGTGCCCGATCATCTTTCCCATCACCCAGCATCTGGGCTTCGATCCGATTTGGTTCGGGGTTCTGACGGTGATCACGATCGAGCTCGGTCTCATTACGCCGCCGATCGGACTGAATGTCTTCGTGATCAAAAGCATGGAGACGAACCTGAAACTGGGTCAGGTGTTCAAGGCAATCATACCGTTCATCGTAATGGACATCTTCCGCCTGGTGCTGCTCGTGGCCTTTCCGATCCTCGTCCTTTGGCTTCCCAATTCTATGGGCTAACCCTGTGGGGTACAGTTGGAGATTTCGTGTACAGGTGTTTCCAGGAATGACCGAAGACATGCGGGCCGGAGAATAACAGATTTGAGGTGTGAAACGACGATCGTCCATGGAGCGAACTGCAGTTGCGGGTAACGTTTCAGTGTGAACCGCTAAATTACCTGTCTGCAGCGCCTCTTAGCAGTTTCGGGTCACTAAATAGCCCCTTCTGTAACGGGCTTGAGTGAGTCAATCCCTTTTGCTTCATCCTGTCGCCGGGGTCTTGCTTCTGAACGGGGTCGGCGCGTGGCCGCCACCTGATGGGGTTTGATAAGGATAAGGGCCGACCAATCTAGAAACGCGTGATCATGATGCCACGTGAGCTATTGCGGTCTGACCCGATCCATCGTCCCGGCGACGGGACCTTGCTTCGGGAAGGTCTGGCGTCGCGACCTGCCCAAAATCCTTGGCTTTCCCTCTATGCTGCCGTCATGGGCTCAGCTCCGGCGGTGAACACAGTGCCGTCGGCAAGCATGCGATGCAGGATCACCGCGAGCTTGCGCGCCAGCGCGACCTTCGCCTTCTTCATCCCGGCCCGCCGGGCAATCCGCATCGCCCAGCTTTTGAGCGCCATACACCCCCTGAGCGGTTTGGTCAGTATGATGTGGGCGGCCCTCGAACAGCGCCGCGCGCACAGCGGCGTCCCCGCTCTTGCTGATGCGGCCGCTATAGTCGGTCTCACCGGACTGGTACCGCCTCGGCGTCAGCCCAAAATGCGCGCTCACCTGCTTGGAGGAGGAAAACCGTCCCGGATCGTCGATCGCGGATGCATAGGTGAGCGCTACGATCGGCCCCACCCCCGGTGCGGTCATGAGTTGGCTTGCCTTTTCGTCCTGACGTGCAAGTGAGCGAACCTGTTTGTCAAATGCCCGAAATTCGCGCAGCAGAACGGCATGCCACCGAAAGCAAACCTGTGGTCACCAGCTGCAGGTTCTCTTGGCCGACCACCAACTCGTGGACGCGTTTGCCAAAATGGCCTGGCGTGGTTGGGCCGACCTTCAGCCCGAAGCCGCGCAAAATACCACGTACGCTGTTCTCTACGTCTCTGAGCTTCAGTTGCACGAGCTTGCGTGCCGTCAGCACGGCCCGAACTTCCTGTGCGGCCAGAGACTTGCAATGTACCGGCCGGAACCAACCTAACCGCATTAGCTGTGCGATCCCCCGCGCATCATTGCGGTCCGTCTTCACCGGCATCGCCTTGAAGGCATTGCGCACATGCCGTGTCTCCAGAAGCTCGACCGCAAGGCCCTCTTGCTGCATGGCGGCATAAAGCCATTGCGACAGGGGACCAGCCTCCAGTCCGATGCGTGCCAGATCCAAGCCGAGTGACGCAAACCAGCCAATCAGCGCTTCCGGCTCGCTCGCTACCTTGCCCTCACGGACAATCTCGCCGCTACCGTCGACAACGCATACGCTCGACGATTCCAATGATACGTCAATCCCTGCATAATGCTCCATGGTCGTCTCTCCCGGATGCTTGGAGCGGGATCCGTCCCGACTCCGTTCACACCATCAGTGTGAGGGACGACCACTTGCTCTCCAAGCCGCCCGCAGCAGACCGCTCGGCTGCCCGTTACCCCATCTAGATTTGTAGACGCCTTCTTCCCTAATTTTGAGGCAAGGAGGCCATGATGGGCACAAGCAATTTCAGCGACGAGTCTAAGGGCGGGTCCGTCACACATGACCTGCACACTTCGGGTTTCTCACCGCTCTCGCAACGCGTGCGCGATTTGGTCTCGAAGCGGCTTGATCAAATAACTGAGAACCGAGCGATCCCCGGTCGTCAAATATGCTTCCACAGGCATGCCAGGAATAAGCGCCTTGCCTTCCAGCTTTGCCATTTCCGCGTCATCAATGGCGAGTCGCGCGGTATAGTAGCTCTGGCCAGTCCGCTCGTCCTGACTCAGATCTGCTGAAACGGTCAGGAGTGTGGCGCTGAGTTCTGGGGTCGTCCGCCGATCGAAACTTGGAAAGCGGACCCGCGCCTTTTGATCGGGAGCGAGTTGGTCGATGTCGACCGGACGGACATGGGATTCAATGATCAACTGATCTTCCCGTGGCACGATCAGCATGAGAACCTCACCAGGACTGACGACTCCGCCGACCGTGTGAACGGCCAATTGGTGAACAAAGCCGTTCCTTGGCGCCCGAACATCGATACGGCGCAGTTCGTCTTCCGCGGTAATTTTCTGTTCTTCCAGTTGCGCGATGCGGGAACGTACTTCCTGCAGTTTTTCCAAAACCTCCGCGCGGTAGGTTTCCTCGATCTGGAGAGACTGGATTTCCCGTTCGCTTATGGCTTCCCGGCTTTTCGCAATCTGCGCCAGGAAATCACCGTGTTCGCCCTTCAGCCGCGCCCTTTCGCGTTTAAGCGCGATGATGCGGCTCTTGGGAACAAGTTGCTTCTCCAGAAGGCCACTCAGGTCGGCAAGCTCCAATCCGATGAGATCGATTTCCCCTTTCTTGGCGGTGACCTGGGCGGAGAGCCCTTCGATCTGTTGATCGAGCTGCCGTATCTGTTCCTTAAGCTGCTTCTTCCGGCCGATCATGCTTGCTCGGCGCGCTTCAAGAAGCAGCTGCTGTCCACGGCGGATATTCTCGATATTCGCCACCTTCAGATTTGCAATCTCTTCGAATTCTACTGTTTTCCAACCCGTCACGTTCGGCCACCAAACGGCTCTCCTGGGCGCCAAGTTCGGCGAGTTGCTTGACGACCACAGCAAGATTGGCACGGATCACCGTGTCGTCGAGGCGAATGAGAAGATCTCCGGTCTCCACCGTATCTCCGCTCTTTACCAGGATTTCCCTGATGATCCCGCCTTCCCGGTGCTGCACACGCTTGATATTGCTTTCCACCACGACGGTGCCGGAGGTGACAACCGCTCCGGAGATGCTGGCTGTTGCCATCCAGCCGCCCACTCCGCCTATGATCGCCAGACAGATCAGGCCGACGACGATCAGATGCCGATGAAGTGTTTTCCTGAGCTTTTCGTCGCTCGCCGACGAGACGTCGGATGCGCTTATCATTGCGCCCCTCCCCCGACCATGGGAACCGGTGCGACGATCTTCTTCATGACTTCATCCCTTCGGTCCGAAGGCCACGGTCTGCCCCTGACGCAGACACAGGATCTTGTTCAGGGTCGCGAGCGCACTCGGACGATGGGCGATGACAACGACGATCGCCCCACGCTGCTGGGCCGACTTGATCGCCCCTGTCAGCGCCGCCTCGCCTTCCGCATCCAAGTTCGAATTCGGCTCGTCCAGAACCACAACAAACGGATTGCCGTACAAGGCGCGCGCAAGGGCGATCCTTTGGCTTTGTCCCGCTGAAAGGGCATAGCCCGAACGGCCGATCAGCGTGTCGTATCCTTCGGGCAAACTGACGATCAGATCATGCACATCCGCAAGGCGTGCCGCCTCGATCACCTGCTGCGAAGAGGACTCGGTGCGAAACCGGGCGATGTTTTCGGCAACCGTTCCATCGAATAGTTGGCAGGTCCTGGGGCAGATAGCCGATGAATTCCCCGCGCCGGATCGAGGCCCACTGGGAAATCTCGGCGCCATCATAGCGGATTTTCCCGCCAAGTGTGTCGGCAGCACCCCGACCAGGGCGCGGGCCAGCGTGGATTTGCCGGACCCGGAAGGTCCAATGATCCCGAGCCCGTCCCCTGCCTGCAATTCAAACGAAGCCCCTCTGACAAACGGCGTGGTGGACCCGTAGGGCCCGCAACTGACGCTTTCCACCGAAAGCGTTTCAGCTGGCAGAGGTAACTCCGTCTCGGGTTGAGCCGCCATGGCATTTGCAAGGCCTTCGCGCAGCCTGCGCAAGGCCTGCCGGCAAGCAACGAAGCCCCGCCATTGGGCCACGGCTTGTTCGATCGGTGAAAGTGCACGGGAGGTCATGATCGATGAGGCGATCATGACACCGGGTGTGATTTCCTGCTCGATCGCAAGCCAGGCGCCTGTTGCCAGCATGGCCGATTGCAGGACGAAGCGAATGGTTTTGATAAGGGTTCCAAAAAAGCCGGACCGATCCGCCATACGGCGTTGCGCGGTCAGATAGTCGTCATTGCGACCCGCCCACCGGGCGGCAAGGACGTCGTCCATACCCATGGCATGCATGACTTCCGAATTGCGTTGGCTGATCTCCACATCTGACGTCCGAAGCGAGGTTTGTCGGTTCGCCTCCGCCACAGGCGACCTGGACATCGCCTCGTTCACACCGATCAGGATGGAGATAATGATGGCACCGGATAGTGCCACAAGGCCCAAAACGGGATGGAAGAGAAAAACAATGCCGAGATAAAAGGGTAGCCAGGGCACGTCGAACATGGCGGCCGGACCGGGGCCCCGATAAAAATTGGCGAACCGTGTCCAGGTCCTGGACCGGGCGGACTCGCGCCGCCTGACGGCCGAGCCGGATCGGCAGGCTGGATGACAGACGATAAGCAATGGTGGACAGCCGCGCGTCAAAACGTTGCGCCAAGCGCGCCAGGATACGGTTGCGCATGCCGTCGAGCAGGCCGAAAAAAACGTAGAGCAAAATGGCGAGCCCACCGATGACGACCAGTGTCGGTATGGACCCGCTGGCAAGCACCCGGTCGTAAACCTGCAGCATGAACACCGGGCCCGTCAGCATCAGCAGATTGATCAGAAAGCTGACAAGGCCGACCCACAGGAACACCGACCGCAACGGCCTGAACGCTTCCGAAACCGGATTCTTACCCGTCTGGGAACCGGACCTTCGAGGTTGCCCGGGCGGGGACGCCGGACGAGAGGAACTCAACATGATGTTAGGACAACCTGACAGACTTGCGGAAGCGTGTCCGGAGAGGCCGAAGCCTCTCCCGGACGTCTTCGGTTCAACTAGACAATGCGCACATCGTCCTGATGGAATTCGGCAACCACGACGTTTTGAAGCAGGATGGATGTTTCCGCATCGATCGTGATCGTCATATCCGTCCCATCGTCGGTCGCGGCCGCCATGAGGCTCGCGAAATCGGCAAAGACTGCACTGTCGAATTCGAGCACATCATCCGTCTCCGGTACCCGCGACGAAATCCGTGACCGTATCGTGTCCGGTGTCGCCGAAGTCGAAATGGATCGTATCGTTTCCAGATCCGCCAGTGATGGTATCGTTTCCAGAGCCGCCGTCGATGAAATCATCGGTGTCGAAACCGAGCAAGACGTTGTCTGCAGCCGTTCCAAGCAGCGACTGCGCCGCAATATCTGCCCGGGTCCACACATTGTTATCGGAGAAATGAACCTCTTCCACACCGAAGTCGGTACCATTGCGGAATTCATCGTACAGCTGGATCGATCCGCCATCAGAGAAATGCAGCGTCACGTCATTGGTGTCACTCGTACTCCGGCTGACCGTCACCTCATTCGCGGCAATGCCCGATCCGAGAACGATCGTGTCCGCGGATCCGCTGTTGCTGTCCTCGGTGATCGTGTCATTGCCGTCACCGAGATCGTAGTGGTAGGTGTCATTGCCATACCCACCGTCTATCTGGTCATTTCCCAGACCGCCGGTGATCGTATCCTCTCCGCTGTAGCCCTTGATCGTGTCATTGCCGGCGCCACCGTCGATCGTGTCGGCAACATTGTCGAAGCCGTTGATCGTATCGTCGCCGCTCGTCTGTGCACCGGAAAGATAGAGTGACTGAAGCGTCGCCCGGGTCCACACGGTGCTGTCGGAGAAATGGATCTCCTCAACACCGAAGTCCGTGCCATTGCGGAATTCATCGTTCAGCAGGATCGATCCGCCGTCAGAGAAATGCAGCGTCACGTCATTGGTGTCACTCGTACCCCGGCTGATCGTCACCTCATTCGCGGCAATGCCCGATCCGAGAACGATCGTGTCCGCGGATCCGCTGTTGCTGTCCTCGGTGATCGTGTCGTTGCCGTCACTGAGATCGTAGTGGTAGGTGTCATTGCCATACCCACCGTCTATCTGGTCATTTCCCAGACCGCCGGTGATCGTATCCTCTCCGCTGTAGCCCTTGATCGTGTCATTGCCGGCGCCACCGTCGATCGTGTCGGCAACATTGTCGAAGCCGTTGATCGTATCGTCGCCGCTCGTCTGCGCACCGGAAAGATAGAGTGACTGAAGCGTCGCCCGGGTCCACACGGTGCTGTCGGAGAAATGGATCTCCTCAACACCGAAGTCCGTGCCATTGCGGAATTCATCGTTCAGCAGGATCGATCCG
>NZ_CAXXSJ010000071.1:0-42123 GCF_963675095.2 uncultured Roseibium sp.
CTCTGGTCGACGATATAGCCCCGCCGCTTCCGTTCGGGAGGCACCTCCCAATTCATTCAAACATTTATGAATTAATCAGAAAAAATCGCTTTCTCCTATCCATCAGCGCGATTATCGTAAGGTAACGATGAATAACAGCGGCTACCGCCGCAGCTGCGGGATCTCATGTCCAACGATACATTCTACCCCGTCAAAAGCGGCCCGAACGTGCCCCTGGTGATCGTATGCGGATGCGTGATCGCGCTTCTGTCGTTCGGTCCGCGCTCAGCCATGGGTTTCTTTTTTCAGCCGATGACCGCGGCCATGACTGGAGCCGGGAAATCTTCGCGCTTGCCATCGCCATCCAGAACCTGATCTGGGGCGCCGCGCAGCCGGGTGGCGGGCCATGATGGCTGACCGCTACGGCACCTGGAAGACCCTTGAGCCTCGGCGCCGTTCTCTACGCGATCGGCTTGCTGTTGATGGCAAATGCCGAAACGCCCGTGGCCCTGCACCTGTCCGCCGGCGTCTTGATCGGCCTGGGAATTGCCTTTTCCTCCTTCTCCCTGGTGATTGCCTCCTTCGGCCGGGTGGTGACACCCGAGCAGCGGTCAATCGCCTTCGGCATCGGCACCGCGTCGGGGTCACTCGGACAATTCGTCTTTGCCCCGCTCGGCAACTTCCTGATCGAGGGTATCGGCTGGCAGGAAACATTGATCGTGTTTTCCGGCCTTCTCATGGCGATTCCGCTGTTGGCCATCGCGCTCAAGGGCCGCCCGCATGCGCCGGCCAGCATGGGTCTGAGCCCCGACCAGAGCCTGACCCAGGCCATGGCCGAAGCCTTCGGCACCCGGGGCTTCATTCTGCTGACACTCGGCTTCTTCGTCTGCGGCTTCCATGTCGCCTTCATCACCGTCCATCTGCCGCCCTATATCGCGGATCTCGGCCTCGACCCGTCGTGGGGCGCGATTGCGATCGCCCTGATCGGCCTGTGCAACATCGCCGGCTCGCTGATCTCCGGCTATGTCGGCGGGCGCTATTCCAAGTCGCATTTTCTGTCGCTGATCTATTTCGCGCGGGCAATCGCCATCACGGTGTTTATCCTGGTCCCTGCTTCACCTCTGACGGTGCTGTTGTTCGCCGGCGCAATGGGTTTCCTGTGGCTCTCAACCGTGCCGCCGACCTCCGGCCTCGTCGCGGTCATGTTCGGCCCGCGCTACATGGCGACCCTGTTCGGCTTCGTCTTCTTCTCCCACCAGATCGGCTCGTTCCTCGGCGTCTGGCTGGGCGGCTATCTCTACGACACCACCGGATCCTATGACGCCATCTGGTGGATGGGCATCGCGCTCGGTCTCTTCGCCGCGGTCATTTCACTGGCCGATCAAGGAGCAGCCTGTCGCACGGCTTGCCGGACAACCGGCGGAATAAGGACAGACCGGGATCTGGGGTGATGCGCCGGCTCGCCGGTGTCTTGACCTTCCGCCGCCGCCGTGGCACCTGTCGCGCCGAATAACGGCCCTGCCTATCATCCACCGAGAAAGCTTCTCATGTCGAACGACGCCATCCCGGCGCACATGCGCCCCCAGAATTCCTTTCAAGGCCTGATCCTGACCCGCAGCGGTTCTGGGCCGATCAGGGATGCGTCGCGCTTCAGCCTTATGACATGGAAGTGGGCGCCGGAACGTTTCATCCGGCAACCACCTTGCGCTCGCTCGGACCGCGCCCGTGGAAGGCGGCCTAATGTGCAGCCCTCGCGCCGGCCGACCGACGGGCGCTACGGCGAGAACCCCAACCGCCTGCAGGCACTACTACCAGTTCCAGGTGATCCTGAAGCCCTCGCCCGGCGAACAGCCAGGAGCTCTACCTCGAATTCGCTCTAGGGCCATCGGCATCGACCCCCTGGTCGCACGACATCCGCTTCGTCGAGGACGACTGGGAAAGCCCCACCCTGGGTGCCTGGGGTCTGGGCTGGGAAGTGCTGGTGCGACGGCATGGAGGTCAGCGCAGTTCACCTATTTCCAGCAGGTCGGCGGGCATCGACTGTTCAACCCGGTCTCCACCGAGCTGACTTACGGCCTTGAACGCCTAGATCATGTACGTCCAGGGCGTCGAGAACGTCTATGACCTGGACTGGGACGGCGTGCCGAAAGACCAGGCGACGAGCAAGGTCACCTACCGGCGACGTCTTCCTGGCAGGCCGAGCAGCAGTATCTCCCGCCTTCAACTTCGAAGATCGCGTCGACACGAGACATGCTGTTCCAGCCACTTCAAGGACGCCGAGGCCGAGTGCCAGGCGATCCTGCGACGTTCGGCGCCGAAGGCCCGGGAACGACGCCGGCGCACCGGTGCATCAGGTGGTGCTGCCGGCCTACGACCACTGCCTGAAGGCCAGCCATGCTGTTCAATCTGGCTGGACGCGCGCGGTGTCATCTCGGTGACCGAGCGCCAGAGCTATATCCTGCGCGTGCGCGAGCTGGCGAAAGCCTGCGGTGCGGGCTTTCCTGGAAACGGAAGCCGGCGGCGTCGGCTACGAGGGCTGAGTTCGTCCTTGCAAAGGTGCAACTCTAATCTTTCTTCCATTTCATGAAGCCAAATTAGGCTTAAGCAAAACCCAAGGTGCCTGATCATCTCTTTGGCAATTGCTTTAGGTTCTCAATGAAGAATTTTGGCGACGCCATGCTTCGCTTTTACCCATTAGAAAATTATCTGCAATTGTAGCAGCTGTGCCTGAAATTGGTTCAATTGCCGCCCAGGCAGCTGTGCATAGGAACCTAACGACACGCATAGGGGTGGAGTTGAATGCATTGGTTTCACTCAGGAGTTCTATGTAAGATTTAGCAATGTCCGGGTTTTCTTTAATTGCTTCAGCATGAAACCAATTTCTGAAACTAGTTCCAGATCTTGAACTACGCAGTTTTAAAAGCTTCTCAATTTTATTCGGATTTTCTAAAGCCCAACTTCCAACATCTGGCACTTCTGTCAATTCGAACAGACGTACCTGACCTGCGTGCATTTTCGCCGCGTTTATCCGTTCTTGTTTTCCCCGGAGTAAATGACCGATGGGAGTATTCGTGGATACGTCTGAACACTCTGCTAAATTAGCAAGTTTCATTTCCAAATTTTGAAAACTGTGAGCGACAGCCCAACAAGGAGTCGATCTGATTGCTTCCGAATTTATCGATGCGAGAACCCATTATATACGGTTAGACCTTTAGGCTCTATTCCGGGCAGGCTAGAAAAGGTCTTCTGGGAACTTGAGCTCTTGAATAAAATATTCTGATCTTAATATATCATTATACGTCTCCCCTCTAATTTCCTCATAAGAATTCTTAAGATCCAGCTCAATAGTATTATTATAAATTTTATCTAGAAGTACCTTAGACTGCCTACTATCTACGATACCAGCCCCCTTTTAGTGCCCAAGCTATTGCTTCTTCTTTCGGACCAGAGACGGCGCCTTGATTATCTTCTTCGCCCGAGCGTAAACGAGCGCAAACCGGAACCATTCCCAAGGTAGCATAGTGAACCTTTCGCCCGCGCTATTTTTATTACGTTTTCATCGAGCAAAGAGAGCAGTCGGCTCAGGGCCTAAGCTTTGAATTATGACCGCCAAAGACATAAAGTCTTGGGTCGGGATCACCACTTCGTCCATACAATAGTGTGCTGTCAAAAAAATTCTGAAAGCGAGGTTTGGCAGTGCTGAGAAATCTGCGAAAGCGCTCATTTGGGTCGCTGAAATCCCATTATAACACCCACATATCTGCGGCTAATATGTTTACGGCCATTCTAGCCCCCCTGAAAAAGGCGGAATATTTCACGAAAATCGGGTGAAGGCAGGCCCAATATATTTAAATCTAACTGATCCTCATGCTATTTCCATGCGCCTTTCACCGGCTGAAATCGAAAAAACTACATGAAAAGTGTCCTTAGCTCCTCCTCAGCTCCCGACTTTGCAAATAAAATAATAACATAGACGACCACTAATCACTAAAAGGTCTGCTACGTACCCCGACAGATGACAATTTTACGCTGAACCGCTAGCCTTCGCAAAAATCGATTGCGGAGCACGCCTTCATGACGACCTGGATCATCCTCGGCCTACTGATTCTGATCGGCCTTTATGTCATCACCCTCTACAATCAGCTCGTCCAAAAGCGGCAGATGGTGGAGGAAGGCTGGAGCGGCATCGATGTCCAGCTTAAGCGCCGGGCCGACCTCATTCCCAACCTCGTGGAAACCGTGAAGGGCTACGCGACCCATGAACGCGGAACACTGGAAGAGGTGACCGAGATGCGCGCCAAGGCGGGCCAGTGTCCCTTCCGGCGACGTGGCAGGCCGGCACAGGCGAAGGCATGCTGTCCCAGGCGCTCGGGCGGCTCTTTGCCGTGGCCGAGGCCTATCCGGACCTGAAGGCCAGCACGAATTTCCAGGACCTTCACGCTTCGCTCGACGCGATCGAGGACGCCCTGCAAATGGCGCGGCGCTACTATAACGGCGCCGTGCGCGGCCTGAACGTCATGGTCGAAAGCTTTCTTCCAACCTGATCGCTTCACAGTTCAAATTCGAAAAAGCGCGAGTATTTCGAAATCGAGGATGCCGCCGACAGGGCCGTTCCCAAAGTCAGTTTCTGAAGGGGCTGGCCATGCCGGGCTTCCGTATTTCCCGCCGCCTGACAGCGCTTGTCTTCGGCTGTCTCGCCTTCTTCGCGGCCCTTACCCACGCTCTCGCCGACGAACGCATCCTGAAATTTCGGCTCCACCATCGTGGTCGCCCATGACGGCATCCTGACCGTCACGGAAAAGATCACCATTCGGGCGGAGGGCCGGAACATCAAGCGCGGGATCTACAGGGACATTCCGCTGACCTTTCGGGATGCAAACGGGCGGGAGAAAAAAGCCGGTTTCGAGCTAAAGGAAGTGTTGCGCGACGGCAGCCCGGAACCGCATTCGGTGAGGCGTTCCTCCGGCGGCGTGCGCATCTATATCGGCAAGGAGGACGTGTTTCTCGCCTCCGGCACCTTACACCTACACGCTGAGCTACGAGACGACCCGTCAGATCCGGTTCTTCGACGATCACGACGAGGTTTACTGGAACGCCACCGGCAACGAATGGATCTTTCCGATCGACAAGGCCGAATGCGCGGGTCATCCTGCCCACGGGCGCCAGGGGCCACCAGATGGACCGCCTTTACCGGGCGTTACGGCGCCAAGGGTACCGCCTATACGGCGGCAGCCGAGGATGGCGGCAACAGTGTCCTGTTCCGGACCACACGCCCGCTCGGGCCGCAGGAAGGCCTGAGCATCGTCGGTGGCGATGCCGAAGGGCGTCGTATCACTCCACCGGAGGGGCGGAACAGGAAGCGGCCTACTTCCTCATGGATTACCGGGCGGAGATCGTCGGCAGCCTCGGTGTGCTTCTGGTGCTTGCCTATTATCTGATCGCCTGGTGGCAGGTGCGGCCGCGATCCGCCGAAAGGCGTGATCTTCCCGCGCTTCAAGGCGCCGGAAGGGATTTCTCCGGCCCTTGCCAACTACGTCACCAACCGCGGTTTCGGCGACGGCGGCTGGAAGGCGCTGTCGGCGGCCTGCCTGAACCTTGCCGTGAAAGGCCGGCTGGTTCTGGAGGCGCCCGGCGATACGGTCACGCTTGTTCCGAAGCCGGACGGCAATCCGAGAAATGCATGGGATGATCCTCTTCCCAGGGGCGAAGCGGCAGTGAACCGGTGGCTGCGGAATCGCGGCAGCCCGCTCACGATCAACAAGGACAACGGCAAGTCGGTCCAGACACTCGGAAGCAAGTTCCGCTCCGCGATCGAAGATGAAAACCGGGGCGCGGTATTTCAAGAAGAACTGGGGTTACGTGATCCCCGGCGCGATCCT
This sequence comes from uncultured Roseibium sp., assembly GCF_963675095.2. Taxonomy (GTDB): domain Bacteria; phylum Pseudomonadota; class Alphaproteobacteria; order Rhizobiales; family Stappiaceae; genus Roseibium. The sequence goes on from NZ_CAXXSJ010000071.1 coordinate 5,859, forward strand.
GAGCGCTCTGGCCGCAATCGCGCTGGTGGTCTTCGGCAACTTGTCCGAAGATCAGATTGCGCTGTTCATGCCGGTTCTTTTTATCGGGGTTTTCGTAACGGTTTTCTCCGTCAATTTCGGCAAGCTTTTTCGGCGCTCCGGCAATATCTTCGCGAAGATCGCCGCCATTTTCATGATCTTCGGCTTCGGCATGTCCATTCTTGTCAGCGCCGTTCCCCTCCTCTTCAGCGGCGACTTCGGAATACCTCTGCTTCCGGCGCTTGCCGTCGCGCTGGTTGCCAGCAACCTGCTGTTCTACTATCTGCTGGGCGCGCCGACCGTGCTCGGCCGAAAGGTTCTCGACGAGATAGAGGGCCTGAAGCTGTACCTGACGGTTGCCGAGAAAGACCGGATGAACATGGAGGGCGCTCCGGACATGAGCCCCTCCCACTTCGAAACGCTGTTGCCCTATGCGGTTGCGCTCGGCGTGGAAAAACCCTGGTCGAATGCGTTCCAGGCATGGCTTCTGACGGCGGCCGGAGCGGCGGTCGCCGCATCCTATGCTCCGGCATGGTATTCCGGCCACGGGTTCGATGCCCACAACATCGCCGGTTCCATGAAGGACGTGACCGGCGCGATGGCGGGAAGCTTCAGCACCTCGCTGCCTGCGCCCAAGTCATCGAGTTCGGGCTTTTCCGGCGGAGGCGGTTTTTCCGGCGGCGGGGGCGGCGGGGGCGGCGGCGGCGGCTGGTAGCCCGTAAAGCAGTTGAGGCCGGGCATGCCCGGATGAATGATCGGCAACGATCCGATGGACAACCTGGAGAGCAGGCATGGATCATGATCCTGTAACGATCGGCGAGTTCGCGAGTTTCAATATCGCGATCATCGTCTATTTCCTGGGCGTGCGGCTCAACCGAACCATTGCCTTTCTCAATGCCTATAATATTCCCGAACCGGTCTCCGGCGGCCTGCTCGTCGCGATCGTCGCCCTCGGTTACTACCTCATCACCGGCGGCGAGGTCGCCTTTTCGCTTCAGACCCGGGATTTCCTGCTGCTCTATTTTTTCACGGCCATCGGTCTGAACGCCCGGTTCGGCGATCTGGCGCGCGGCGGCGTCCCCCTTTTGAAGCTGCTGCTCCTGACCATAGGCTTCATGGTGCTGCAGAACGGGATCGGCGTAGGGCTCGCGCTCTCCATGGGGCAGCCGACCGGCTTCGGGCTGATTGGCGGAACGATCGCTCTGGTCGGCGGCCATGGAACGGCGATCGCCTGGGGACCGACCCTGGCCGACAGCTATGGCGTGACAGGTGCTGTCGAGATCGGGGCCGCCACCGCGACGCTCGGCCTGATCGCGGCCAGCCTTCTGGGCGGACCCGTTGCCGATTACCTGATCAATCGCAGGGGCGCGAAACCGGACCCGTCGGTCCACGAGGAAGTCCCGATCATCGGCCTGGAGCGCGATACGGAGGCGACTGCCGAAGTCACCCATACCGGCCTGATGCGCAGTCTGCTGGTCCTGAATATCGCGATCGCCCTCGGGGTGGCCGTTCAGGAAGTCCTGTCCGAGGTCGGACTGGAACTGCCGCTCTTTGTCGTTTGCCTTTTTTGCGGGATTGTCCTGTCGAACACGGTGCCGTTCGTTTTCAAGAACATGAAATGGCCCGCCCGATCGAAGTCCCTGGCCGTCATCTCCGATCTTGCCCTCGGCATTTTTCTGACCATGTCCCTGATGGGACTGCAATTGTGGGTCGTTGCGGAGCTTGCAGCGCCGATGATGGTCATTCTGGCCGCCCAGATCGCCTGCGCAGCGCTGTTTATCGTCTTCGTGCTGTTTCCCGTCATGGGCAGGGATTACGTGGCGGCGGTTCTGGGCGCGGGCTTTGCCGGCTTCGCTTTGGGCGCGACTCCGACCGCCATCGCCAACATGTCCGCGGTGACGAAGCAATACGGTGCCGCCGCCCAGGCGCTGCTGATCCTGCCGCTGGTTTCCGCCTTTTTCGTCGACCTCAGCAATGCCGCGATCATCTGGTTGTTTCTAGGCTAGAACACTTTCAGGCCCTGTGGCGTGCTCGGTCCGCTTCCGGCTTATCGGTGACCCGAAGCAGCTCGGCGATCTTTTCCTGTGGCCGGGCGGCACCGAACAGGAAGCCTTGGCCGAAGGCACAGCCGCTGTCGTTCAGCTTCCGCAGAACCTCCGGCTGCTCGATCCCTTCGGCAACAGCTTCCACGCCGAGCCCCCGTGACAGCACCAGAACCGATTCAACGATAGCCTCGCATTCCTTGCTGTCGGCCATGTGCATGGTGAAGGACTTGTCGATCTTGACCTTGTTGATCGGAAAATCACGCAGATAAGTCAGGCTGGAATGCCCGGTTCCGAAATCGTCCAGCGCGATTTGAACCCCTGCGTCCGAGAGTTGCCGCAGGATGACAAGCGCGGTATCCGCATTCCCCATCAGCGACGTTTCGGTGATTTCCAGGGTCAGCCGTTCGGGAGGCAAGCCGGTCTCCGCCAGCACCGAGATGATTTTCAGCGGGAAGGACAGATCCTGCAGCTGCAGCGGCGATATGTTGAAGTTCAGGCCGATGTACGCCGGCCAGGTTCTGGCGACGGAGCAGGCTTCGTTCAGAAGAGCTTCCGTCAGACTTCCGATCAGGCCGCAGTCCTCGGCAATCGGTATGAACTGGGCGGGCGAGACCTGTCCGAAATCCGGGTCCGACCATCGGGCCAGTGCCTCAAAGCCGACAATCTCCCGTGTCCCGAGATCGAGGATCGGCTGGTAATAGACCTTGATCAGCCGGTTCTCGATGGCATTGCGCAACCGCTGCTCGAGCAATGTCGTGTGCAGGATCGTCGCGTCCATGTCGACTTCGAAGAAACAGTAGGACGATCGGCCGGAGGTCTTCGCCCGGTACAGAGCGATATCCGCGCGCCGCAGCAGTTCGGCCGGCGAATATCCGTCGTCAGGAAAAATGGCGATGCCGATACCGCTGCCGATCGTGACCTGTCTGGACTCAAGGACAAAGGCTTCCTGGATGCGCTGAAGGATCCGGTTCGCCAGACTTGCCGCTTCGCCTTTATCGGCGATCTCGGGCGTGATGATCGCGAATTCATCGCCGCCGAAACGGGCAACGACGCCATCCTCACCGACCGTCCTGCGCAACCGTTCGGCAAAGCCGGCCAGGAGCGCATCGCCGAAGCCATGGCCGTAGACATCGTTGATCGTCTTGAAGCCGTCCATATCGAGCATCATGACGGCCCGATACTTATCCGGCGCCAGATATCCGGTCAGTTCGATCAGGGCATCCTGAAATTTCCGCCTGTTCGGCAACCCGGTCAAAGCATCGTGCTGCGCCATTTGAAGCGCCTGATGCTGCTCCGCCTTGCGTTCACGCAAATCCCGCCGCAGTCCGATCACCTGCCGGGCGCCCAGGAAAAAGCCGAAAAGGATCAGGCATGCCAGAATGCTGACCAGCACTTCCATCATGTGGTGCCGGGCGCTGTCTTCGGGCGGAAGGTAAGAAAACGGACGGACCTGCGCGATCAGGAATCCCAATACCGGCACCGCACAAGCAGCGCCAAGCACCAACCATTGAGATCGGGAAGGCTTTTTGAAGGGATATTTCACTTTGCGCCGCTTCGCCTTGACATTGAGATGCTTGGACCGGAGATTTTCGCCGACTTTCCTTGAGGAACAATGAAGCCGAATACCTAAATTTGATAGTTTCACCCGGAATGCTCCGCCTCCGCAAAAGTATTCAGTCCAAATACATGACCTTCCTTTTCGTGAAGGCCGGGGCGCCGACAGATCCGGCGGCGGCAAATTTCCGTTGCAGTCCCAAGAGGGGGGTGACAAGACCGGGCGGACTTGCTAACGGACGAGCCGACCGATCCGATGGATCCCGCTCTACCGAAGGCTATGTAATTCCGATGCCCGATCTCCTGCTTGAACTATTCAGCGAGGAAATCCCTGCGCGCATGCAGCGCCGCGCCGCCGATGATCTCAAGTCCCTGGTGACCAATGCCCTGGTCGAGGCCGGCCTGCCTTATGAAGGCGCCAAGGCTTTTGCGACCCCGCGCCGGCTTGCCCTGCATGTGGCCGGTGTTCCCGTGGCATCCGCCGCGACCCGGGAAGAACGCAAGGGCCCGCGCGTCGATGCACCGGAGAAGGCCATCGAAGGCTTTCTGCGCGGAGCCGGCCTGGCATCGACCGATCAGGCGCAAATTCAGAGCGACCCGAAGAAGGGCGAGTTCTACGTCGCCGTGATCGAAAAGCCGGGCCGCAACGCCATCGACGTCATCGCGGACTTCATGCCCGGCATCATCCGCGGCTTCCCGTGGCCGAAATCCATGCGCTGGGGCACCGGCCAGATGCGCTGGGTACGTCCCTTGCATTCCATTATCGCGACCTTCGGCCCGGAAACCGAAGAGCCGGACGTGGTTCCCTTCGAAGTCGATGGTATTGTTTCCGGCAAGACCACCCGCGGCCACCGTTTTCTGGCGGACAAGGCTTTCGATGTGCGCCGCTTCGACGATTACGCCCCGACGCTCGAAAAGCACAAGGTCGTGCTCGATGCAGACCGACGCAAGGACATCATCGTGCATGATGCCCGCGACCGCGCTTTCGCCCTGGGGCTGGAACTGGTCGAGGACGAAGGCCTGCTGGAAGAGGTCGCCGGCCTTGTGGAATGGCCGGTGGTGCTGACGGGAACCTTCGAGGAGGAATTCCTTGAGATCCCGGACGAATGCATCCGGCTGACCATTCGGGCCAACCAGAAATGCTTCGTGCTCAAGGACCCGAAGACCGGGAACCTGGCGAACCGCTTCGTGCTGACCTCCAACATCGAGGCAACCGATGACGGCAAGGAGATCGTCGCCGGCAACGAGAAGGTCATCCGTGCCCGTCTTTCCGACGCGCGCTTCTTCTGGGACACGGACCTGAAGACGAAGCTGGCCGACAACCTGCCGAAGCTCGACGGCATCGTCTTCCATGAAAAGCTCGGTTCCCAGGGCGAGCGGGTGAAACGGCTGGAGACACTGGCCGCCGAACTCGCGCCGCTGGTCGGCGCCGACGCGACCAAGGCCAAACGCGCGGCAACGCTCGCCAAGGCCGACCTGGTCTCCGCCATGGTCTACGAATTTCCCGAACTGCAGGGCTTGATGGGCCGCTACTATGCGACAGCCCAGGACGAGGATGCGTCCGTTGCAACGGCCATCGAGGATCATTACCGGCCGCAGGGCCCTTCGGACACCGTTCCGGCCGACCCGGTCGCCATTGCCGTAGCGCTCGCCGACAAGCTCGATCTGCTGGCCGGCTTCTGGGCCATCGACGAAAAACCGACGGGCTCCAAGGATCCTTACGCGCTCCGCCGTGCCGCGCTCGGCGTGATCCGGATCATTCTGGAAAACAATCTGCGTCTGCGCCTGTCAGGCCTGATCCGCGCGGCGCTCGGACGGGTCAAGTCCGACGTTGCAAACCCGGATGCAATCGTCGCCGACCTCCTCGCCTTCCTGGCCGACCGGCTCAAGGTATATCTGAAGGACGAAGGCGCACGTCATGACCTGATCGACGCGGTCTTTGCCATGGAAGGCCAGGACGACCTGCTGATGGTCGTCAAGCGGGTCGAGGCGCTCGGCAAGTTCCTGGAGACAGAGGACGGCGCCAATTTGCTTGCGGGCTACAAGCGCGCGGTCAATATCCTGAAGGCGGAAGAAAAGAAGGACGGCGCGGCCGTGACCGGTCGGCCGCATGCCGATCACTTCAAGGAACAGGCGGAAGTCGATCTCGCAGCGGCCATCGACACGGCTCGCGCCGATGCCGAGACTGCGGTGGAGCGGGAAGATTTTGCAGGTGCCATGGAAGCGCTGTCGAAGCTGCGGGCGCCGGTGGACCGGTTCTTCGAGGATATCCTGGTCAACGCGGATGAGGCGGAAATTCGTCTCAACCGGCTGCGGCTGCTATCGGAAATCCGCGACGCCACCCATGTGGTTGCGGATTTCGCCAAGGTAGCCGGCTAGGCTACCTCAGCCTGCTGGCAAAGCCTTTCCTCTCCGTAGTCACCCCGGCCAAGCGACAGCGCGGGCCGGGGCCGGCGAGGCAAATGCCTAACAATTTCAGCAGGATTGAGGTGACATAGACCTCGGTTCGCCGGAACCTCGGCTCGCCGATCCCGGATCTCCGCTTACGCTTCGTCCGGGATGACTAAATCAGGGTTTGTCTTCAACCTCAGGCGGCCGGCTAGGCCACCTTTTCGTCCCTTGGAAGCCGGTTACTGCTCGGGCCGGTAACGGCCTGTTTCCGGGTCCTGCTTCAGGGTCCTGACCGGCTCGCCGTTGGGGCCTTTGGCCGCGGCGGCGGCCTCGGACAATCGTCTTTCGACCTCGGCCATTTTCTTTTTCATGCGGTTCACGACCCAGTAGCCACCGACGGCGAGGGCTGCAAATCCGAGTAGTTCCGTCATGTCACCTCCACCGCCGGCCCTGCCCGGTCTGAAGCTTCAAAGCCCGTAACGCTGCCACAATGCGCGTGCTTCAAGCGATGATATCATCTCGTCGGCAAGTCCGCTCTGGCTTTCCAGCAATTGCGCCGCGACACCGACCCCGCTCTTGCGGCCGAACAGCCCGCGCGGCGCGGAGATCAGCTTGGGCTCCGCCTTATCGCCGAACCGTTTTTTCAGGACACCGCGCAGGTCGCCTATCTCGTCAATGAGGCCCAGCTCCCGGGCTTTGCCGCCGGTCCAGAACTTACCTGAAAAGAGCTCTTCGTCATCGGACAAAATGTCTCCCCGACGGGACTTCACCATATCGATGAAGACCTCGTGGATTTCCTGCTGCAGTCCTTTGAGAAACTCGATGTCGTCCGGGTCGGCTTCCTTGAACGGGTCCAGGATCACCTTCTTTTCGCCGGCAGTATAAACCCGGCGCTCGACCCCGATCTTCTTCAGAAGGTCGGGAAAGCCGAAGCCGGCGGCGACCACGCCGATGGAGCCCACGATGGAAGACGGGTCCGCGTAAATCTCGTTGCCGGCTAGGGCGATCATGTAGCCGCCGGACGCAGCCACGTCTTCCACGAAGACGAGCACGTCCTTTTCCTTTTCCTCCGCCAGATCGCGGATCCGTTTGAAGATCAGCCGCGACTGCACCGGCGACCCGCCGGGAGAGTTCACGATCAGCGCCACCGCAGGCGCCTCTTTCATGGCGAAAGCCTTCTCAAGCGGCTGGGAAACGGAGGCCAGCGACAAGCCGGGACGCAGTGGCGTCACCATGCCGATCGCGCCCTGAAGGCGGACGACCGGGATAACCGTCTTGTCTTTTCGAAGAGCCTTGGGAAGCAGTTTGCGCAATTTATCGAACAAGGAAACAGAAGCTCCGGAAGAGTTTATCGAAAGGCATATAGTGCCAATCGCTTCCGAATATAACCCATCCGACCACGAATTCGAACCGACTGGTCCGGATCTCCTCCAAGAGGGACCCGGCGTTCCGTGCAATCGAGTTTAAGGGATTTCGGCCGGAATCAGTGCTGAGCGCCCTTGCGCGCTCCAAAAGCACCTGCTTCGGCGCGCCGAGCCTTGCGTTCGGCGCGTTTCACTTCACGGACGGATTGTTCTTCAGCCGTTCTTTCGATTTCCTCGGCGATCACTTCGGGCCTGGCTTTGTCTCCAGCGCCGTTCGTCCGCCGCTTTGCCGGCCCGTAATCCGCAGCCCGTCTTGCCACCCCCTTATGCATGGGATTCATGTCATTGAGCACAGGCTTCATTTCCTTGCCCGATGTAAACTGCCAGCACAGGCGGACGCCGGCGCATTCGGGTCCACGCCACGCAATGCTGCCGCGTACAGGCAAATCCAATCCATTGATACGCAGGAAAATGTCATCAGGCAGATGCCCGACGCCTTTTCCCTCGAGACGACAGCCGTTCTTGCTGGCATTGGATATGACGCAATGGATGGAGGCATTGCCGGACAAGTCGCTGACACGGGCCGGAATATGCACGGGACGGCGCTGCTCTTTCCGTTTTTCCTGGTCTTTGCTCGATTCGCTGAAATCGAAGAGAACCTTGGCTTCACCGTCCGTAACATAGGTGATCCGGCCCTTGATCATCTTTTCCAGGCCGTCCACGCGCAGACCGATCATTTCGTTCAGTTCGTTCACGCGGTGGGAGAGAATGCTGCAGCCGGAACTGGAAAAGTCCGATGCGGACCCCTCAATGCAAAGAAGACGCTCCAGATCGACGATCAGAACGGCCAGCGTTGCGCCTTCAGGTATGTTTTGCGCCAAAGCGGTCACGAGCAATTTCCCTTAGAACTCTTTAAGGAGATACCCGCCCGATGCAAACTTCAGGTTAACGCGCCTGTAAAAATTCTCCATATAACGTATTTTCAAGAATCCATAATTAAAGTCGAAAAATATATTTAGACTTAGATATTGTTAACTTTGAGCCAGACGTTTTTCATCAAGCTTTTGCTTAATCGACAGAAAGTCCTGCCACGTTTGCCTTTTTTCAAGCGGACTGCGCAAAAGATAGGCCGGGTGATAGGTTGCGACACAGGCTATTTCCTCACCTGTGGTGGAATAACTCATCCAGCGTCCGCGCAATTTTCTGATCCCTTCCTGGGTCCCCAGCAAGGTTTTCGCGGAGGCCGATCCAAGAAATACCAATATATCCGGGTTCACCAGCTCGATCTGGCGCAGGATGAACGGCTTGCAGATCTCCGTTTCCTGCGGTGTCGGCGTCCGGTTTCCCGGCGGCCGCCAGGGCACGACATTGGCGATATAGGCAGCTGACCGGTCCAGTCCGATCGCTTTCAGCATCTTGTCGAGCAATTGGCCGGAGCGACCGACAAAGGGTTTGCCCTGCAAATCCTCATCCCGTCCGGGGGCTTCACCGACGAACATGACCCGAGCCTCCGGGTTCCCGTCGGCAAAGACAAGGTTTTTTGCCGTCAAACGCAGATTGCAGCCGTCAAATCCTTCCAGACAGGCACGCAACTCATCGAGTGTAGAAGCATTTCGGGCGGCATCGCGTGCGGATTCAACGGTTGACGCATTTGGGAGAACCACCGAAGTCCCGCCACCGGAAGCCTCGTTGCCCTGCTGCGGCACCGGAGCGGCAGGGGCCGCTTGCGGGAAGGTTCGATCCGCTCCCGGCCTCCGGGAAAGGGGTGACTGGGCCGCAGCCGGACCTGCCCCTTGAACCGGACGGTCGGACGGGCGAAACCCTTGTTCGGCCGCCCGCCTTTCGGCGAGCCTAGCGGTTTCGGCGAAACGATCGACCGGATCCGTCTCCAACAGGCAATCGATCCCGCTTGCCAGATAAAAATCCAGCAGCGCTTCAAGTTCCCTGTTTGCCTGATCCATCGACTGTACCCTATGGCCTCCGCAGGTATTCTATTCGTTCCCATGTCCGGAAACAAAGCGAAGACAGGCTGTTTTATCCGCGGAGAACCGCTTGTCCAACAGAATGACTCGTTTCGGGTACCTCACCTCGCAAGAAAAATTCCGCTTACGTAAGCGTCACTCCCAGACTTGACGGCGGAAAGACTTTTCAGTCTATGTGCGTTTCGAAGTTATAAGCCGAATTTCGCACTTGATCGGGGCAGGTCTGCCGATAGGGTCGTGCGTTCCGCCGGCAGATGATGCAAAACGGTATGATCCGGCCAGGACCGGATTTCAAGCGAGGGAGAACTCAATGTCCGAACAGGATGGGGCAGAGCTTGGCGAACGCGAGAGCATGGACGTTGACGTCGTTATCGTCGGCGCCGGCCCGGCCGGTCTGGCTGCCGCGATCCGGCTGAAACAAATTGCCGATGAGAAGGGCGAGGAGCCCAGCATTGTCGTGCTGGAAAAAGGCTCCGAGGTCGGCGCCCATATCCTGTCCGGTGCCGTCATCGACCCGATCGGGCTCGACAAGCTGCTGCCGGAATGGCGGGAGGAAGACACGCCGATCAAGACCCCGGTCACGGCCGATCATTTCCTGGTTCTCGGGCCGGCCGGTTCCATTCGCCTGCCGAACATGTTCATGCCGAAACTGATGAACAATCACGGCAACTACATCGTCTCGCTCGGCAACGTCTGCCGCTGGCTGGCGGAAAAAGCTGAAGCGCTCGGCATCGAGATCTATCCGGGCTTCGCAGCCGCCGAAATCCTTTATGACGAAGAGGGCCGCGTTGTCGGTGTCGCCACCGGCGACATGGGCATCGGCCGCGACGGCAAGCCCAATGCGCAATTTACCCGCGGCATGGAACTGCGCGCCAAATACACGCTGATCGGAGAAGGCGCGCGCGGTTCGCTCGCCAAGGAACTGATCGCGAAATTCGCCCTCGACCGGGACAGCGACGTGCCGAAGTACGGTATCGGCATCAAGGAGCTGTGGCAGATCGACCCGGAAAAACATCGGCCAGGCCTCGTTCAGCACTCCTTCGGCTGGCCACTCGACGGCAAGACCGGCGGCGGGTCGTTCCTGTACCATCTTGAAGACAATCAGGTGGCGGTCGGTTTCGTGCTGCACCTGAACTACCAGAATCCGTGGCTGTCGCCTTTCGACGAGTTCCAGCGTTTCAAGACCCACCCGGCCATCCGCGACACGTTCGAGGGCGGCAAGCGCATCGCCTATGGCGCACGGGCGATCACCGAAGGTGGCTACCAGTCTGTTCCCAAGCTCTCCTTCCCGGGTGGCTTGATCATGGGCTGTTCGGCAGGCCTGGTAAACGTGCCCCGGATCAAGGGCTCCCACAACGCCATGCTGTCCGGCATGCTGGCGGCGGAAGAAGTCATGGCCGCTATCGGCCGCGGCGAAGCCAATACGGAATTGACCGGCTATGACGCTGCCTGGCGGGCAAGCGAGATCGGCAAAGATCTGAAGACCGTCCGCAACGTGAAGCCGTTGTGGTCCAAGTTCGGCACCGTGCTCGGTATCGCTTTCGGCGGTCTCGACATGTGGACCAACGAGCTGTTCGGTTTTTCCTTCTTCGGCACCCTGAAGCATGGCAAGACCGATGCGGCCAGCCTCAAGCTGGCCAAGGATTGCCCGAAGATCGACTATCCGAAGCCGGACGGTGTGATCTCCTTCGACAAGCTCTCCTCCGTGTTCCTGTCGAACACCAACCACGAGGAAGATCAGCCGATTCATCTGAAGGTGGGCGACGAAGCGCTGCAGAAATTGTCGGAGCACGACGTCTTTGCAGGCCCGTCAAACCGGTATTGCCCCGCCGGGGTCTACGAATGGGTCGAAGAAGGCGAAGACGCACCAAGGTTCCAGATCAACGCGCAGAACTGTGTCCACTGCAAGACCTGCGATATCAAGGACCCCAACGGCAACATCACCTGGACGGTTCCCGAAGGGACGGGCGGGCCGAACTACCCGAATATGTAAGCTTCGTTTCTGCCGGACTATCATTGGCAGCATACAAATAAAAACGGCACCGGGAGGAAGATCCCGGTGCCGTTTGCTTGTGGCCGATGGGTCATTATCCGGCGGGTCGCCGAGGGGACTCGGCGCTGCCGGTCGCGGTTGTCAAAGGTCATGTGAGTTCCCGCGAACTATGCGTTCGTCTTGTTGAAACGGAACCCGGACATTTGCCCGCCACCACAAGATTTTGTATACATACAAGCCAGGAACCGAAGTCGATCGCCTGAGAATTTTTCCACGATAGGTCGCCCGATTTCCGCCGCGACATTAAGAGCAGCAAAACCGGCTGCGCCCATCCAGCCATGTTCGACAAGAAGGCTGAACATACACTTTTACGCAGTATTCTGTGACTTCAAAGCGGCCGAAGCTCAATTGGCAATGAGGTCGACTTACCGGATCGGAAAATCCAACTTACCAATCGGCGCCCCATTTAACCAATTCACTCGTCATAGACACCCGCAAGTTCCCTTGCGTTACTTATGTGCGTTTGTATACATACAAGCAAACAAGCGGTCAAACGCTTTTTCGAATGCAGATGGAGAATTTTCATGCGTTCGGAATCGCAGCGCGAAAGCGACGACCGGTGGCAGTCCGCCACCGGTCGTGGAACCGTTCCGAAACTATTGCTTATGCAGCTTCAGTGCGCCGGCGGACAGGCCGTTTCGCCTTTGCCCGACGTTGCCGGGAGGCAGCGTTGTCGTTGTCATTGGACCGGGACTTTCCGCCCCTGCCCTGACCGCTGTTGTTGCGACCACCGTTGTTCTGGCCACCATTGCTTCGGCCACCATTGTTCTGGCGGCCGCGATTTCCGCCCCGCCCCTTGCCGGGAGAAACCGCCGCGCTCGCAGGCGGAACATCGCCGCTGGCGACTTCGATCGTAATACCGATCAGCTTTTCGATCTGGCGGAAAAGACCGATTTCTTCCGGGCAGCACAAGGCCACGGCTTCGCCGTCCGCACCGGCACGCGCTGTCCGGCCGATCCGGTGGACATAGGCTTCCGGTACTTCGGGCAGCTCGAAATTGTAGACGTGGCTGACGCCGGGAATATCGATGCCCCGGGCGGCGACGTCGGTTGCTACGAGAACCTTGATCTGTCCTTCGCGAAGGCCCTTGATGGCCCTTTCGCGCTGGCTTTGGCTCTTGTTGCCATGAATGGAGCCCGCCTTGATGCCGGATGCGACCATCTTGCGCATCAGGCGTTCGGCACCGTGCTTGGTGCGGCAGAAGACGAGCGACATGTCATCGGGCCGGTCGCACAGCGTCGAAACGAGGAAGTCCGTCTTGGCCTTCTGATCCATGAAATGGACGGACTGATCGATCTTGTCCGCGGTCTTGCCTGCCTGGGCAACCTCGACGCGCACCGGATCGGTGAGATAGGACTGCGCCAATTCATTGATCTGTTTCGGCATGGTGGCCGAGAACAGGAGTGTCTGGCGTTTTTTCGAAACCAGCGCGGCGATCTTGCGCAGGGCATGGATAAAACCGAGATCGAGCATCTGATCGGCCTCGTCGAGAACCAGGAACGAAACGCTCCCGAGGGTCACGGCATTGCGGTCGACCAGATCAAGAAGACGCCCGGGCGTCGCAACGAGAATATCCGTGCCGCGCGACATGCGCTTGATCTGGCTGTTGATGGAAACGCCGCCGACGACGGATGTCACTCTGAGCGGCGTGCCGCGCACGAACGACACCAGGTTCTTTGCGATCTGGTTCACCAGTTCGCGGGTCGGCGCCAGGATCAGCGCCTGGGCGCCTTTCGGTTCCGCCTTCCCGGGATGAGCCAGGAGCCGCTCCACCAGGGGCAGGCCGAAGGCTGCCGTTTTGCCGGTACCGGTCTGGGCAAGGCCCATCAGGTCTTCGCCTTTAAGGATCAGCGGGATTGCGTCTTTCTGGATCGGCGTCGGCGTTTCGTAGCCGTTCGCCTCGATGGCCTTCAGGAGTTGATCGGAGAGGCCAAGCGATTGAAATTCTGTCAAGTTATACCCTTCTGGAACTGCATTCCGCCTGATTGAAGCAAAATGCGCCAAGGCTCCACGGCCTGTTGGCAGCGGAGGATAATAGTGCGGTTACGACAGGCGCACTCACCTGGGACTGGATTGTCCGCTCAGGCCGCGCCGATCGTCAGAACCCCGCGTGAAATGGGAACTCAGGAGATTGCCGGTTTTTTAAACCGATTGAGACTGCATCTTGCTCAAGCTTCAGCGCCTTTACGTCAGCGCTCTTGTGCAGACCGCTCACGCGGCGGTCGAATGCAATTGGCTCTATATCGGATTTGTGCACTGCAAAGTCAAGGGATATCGTGCTCTCTGAAGGAGGCTAGGGGGACGTCCCTTTCGGCTGTTAAGACAATCCAAAGTATTGCACTGGCAATATTACCACCTGAAAATTATTCGGATTTGTCCGAGCCGTCCTGATGCGAGAAGATATCCAAATACCGAACAAGCGTAAATTTATCCGCTATGGATTGCTGGCCGGATTTTTTGCCTGTGTCGCACTTGTTGCGACGCGGGCCACCGGAATGCTCACGCTTCTGCCGGAAGGATGGCATTCGCGGCTGCATTCCAGCATCGACGGCCTCATCGTCGGTGTGCTTCTGGTCGGTTGCGCCGGCTACGCCTTCGGCTTTCGCAAATTCCTCGACCTGAGACGTGAACAGGGGCGGCGTTCGCTGGCCGAATCCAAGGCCGACTGGATCGCCTATCACGACTTTCTCACACGGTTGCCCAACCGCCGGTTTCTGGAAGAAAAAGCTCCCGAAATCGCCGAAAGCACGTTCGGCAAGGCGGGTTACGGGGTCCTTTCATTCGATCTCGACGGCTTCAAGAAGGTCAATGAAACGGTCGGGCCTGACGGCGGCGACATGCTGCTGATCGACATTGCCAAAAGGCTTACCGATTTCATGCCGGAGGCCCTGCTCCTACGCCTCGGAAGCGACGAATTTCTGATCATCGCTGGCTGCACGGCATCGAACCGTTGCCAGGACTGCACCGACCCCGAGCAAACCCGCAAGTTGGCCGAAGACCTGATCAGCCTGCTGAATAGGCCTTTTGATATCAAGGGGACGCAGATTTCCGTCGGTGCCTGCGTGGGCCTTTCAAGCTATCCCGAACACGGCCTGAGGCTGAAGGACGTGGTCAAACAGGCTATCCTTGCGCTGAGCGTCGCCAAACGGCAGGGACGCAATTCCTATGTGGAGTTTCGACCGGAGATCAACGAGGATCTCGCCCGGCGTACGCGCATCGAGCGTCAGCTGAGGACCGCGGTGGCCAATGACGATATCGCTCCTTACTACCAGCCGCTCGTCGAGTTGAAGACTGGTGCCATCGTTGGCTTCGAGGCCCTCGCCCGCTGGTACACGCCGGAGGACGGTTTCATCTCGCCGGACCTGTTCATCCGCATCGCCGAGAATACGGGGCTGATTTCGGACCTGTCGGAACACCTGCTCCGCCAGGCGTGCAAGGACGCTATGGCGTGGCCGACACAGGTTCATCTTGCGTTCAATATCTCGCCCCTGATGCTGGAAGACCGCTACCTGGGCCTGAAGATCTTCAAGATCCTGGGAGAAACCGGGCTCAGTCCCCACCGGTTGGAAATAGAGATCACCGAAAGCGCCCTGGTGCGCGACACCGATCTGGCAGCGGCCATGATCCAGGAACTGCGCGGTTCCGGTATCCGCGTCGCCCTGGATGATTTCGGCACCGGCTATTCCAGCCTGGCGCAACTATCCGCCTTGACCTTCGACAAGATCAAGATCGACCGGATTTTCGTCTCCGGCCTGGAGCAGGACGAAAAGAAATCGAAGATCGTCAGAACCACGGTTGCTCTGGCAACCGGCCTGGGTATCACCACGACGGCCGAAGGCATCGAGCAGGAAAGCCAGCTCGACGATCTCAAGCAACTGGGCTGCAGTTTCGGCCAGGGTTACCTGTTCGGCAAGGCGGTTCCGCAGGAGCAGGCCCTCGCCTTGCTGAGCACAGGGCCAGCGTCCGATACCGAGCAGAGCCGGCAGATGTCTGCCTGATCCGCAAGGACGACGGCTTGCACCTCGGGTGGCGCAGCGAGCGGATTTCCGTCAGATGACAGCCCGCTTCTGAGCTTCCACACATGCCAGCGCCGACATATTCACCACGCCGCGCGACGTAACCGACGGGGTCAGGATATGTGCCGGTTTCGCGGTTCCGAGCAGGATCGGTCCGACATGAAGCGCCTGGGTGGACACCTTCAATAGGTTGAGAGCGATATTGGCCGCATCCAGGTTCGGGAAGAGCAGCAGGTTCGCCTCGCCTTTCAGCTTGCCGTTCGGCATCACGCGCTCGCGCAGAAGCTCGTTCAACGCGGCGTCGCCGTGCATCTCGCCGTCCACTTCCAGATCCGGATGAGACTGCCAGAGGATTTCCAGCGCCTCCCGCATCTTGCGGGAGGAGGCCGTATCTCGAGACCCGAAGTTCGACAAGGACAGCAGGGCAGCCTTGGGTTCGATGCCGAAGCGGTGAATTTCTTCCGCCGCCAACAGGGCCATTTCGGCCAGTTCCTCCGCTCCGGGATCCTCCGACACGAAGGTATCGGTCAGGAACACCGCTCCACGGCTGCTGATCAGCAGCGAGAGCGCCGACAGGTCGCGGACGCCGTCGCGCATGCCGATCACCTGGCGGATATCGCGCAGATGGCGGATAAAGCGGCCTTCAAGGCCGCAGATCACCGCATCCGCATCGCCCCTGCGAACAGCAAGCGCGGAGATGACGGTGGAATTGGTGCGCACGATCGTCCGCGCCGCATCGGGCGGCAGACCCTTTCGGCCAACGCAGGAAAAATACTCGTCGACATAATCCCGGTATCGGGGGTCGTCCTGCGGGTTGATGAACTCGAAATCCTCGCCCGGCCGGATCTTCAGGCCGAAACGCTCGCACCTGGCCTGCAGGACATCCGGACGGCCGACGAGGATCGGCTTGGCGATCTTGTCTTCCATCAGCACCTGGGCGGCGCGCAGAACCCGCTCGTCCTCGCCTTCGGCATAGATGATCCGCTTCGGATCCTGGGTCGCCGCCTGGATGATCGGCTTCATGATCAGGCCGGAGCGGAAGACAAAGCGGTTCAGCCGGTCCAGATAGGCGGTGAAATCCTCGATCGGCCGGGTGGCGACGCCGGTTTCCATGGCCGCCTTGGCAACCGCCGGCGCGATCCGCAAGATCAGGCGCTGATCGAAGGGCGAGGGAATAAGATAGTGCGGTCCGAAGGTTTCCGTCGCCCCGCCATAGGCACGGGCGGCCACGTCGGACGGCTCTTCCCGGGCAAGACCCGCGATCGCCTCGACGGCCGCGCGCTTCATCTCCTCGTTGATCGTGGTCGCGCCGACATCCAGCGCGCCGCGGAAGATGTAGGGGAAGCACAGAACGTTGTTGACCTGGTTCGGATAGTCGGACCGGCCGGTGCACATCACCACATCGGGACGGACGGCCCTAGCCTCTTCCGGCATGATTTCCGGATTGGGATTGGCGAGCGCCAGAATCAGTGGGCCCTTACCCATTTTGGCGACCATGTCCGGCTTGAGAACGCCGGCCGCGGACAGGCCGAGGAAGACATCCGCTCCATCGATGACCTCCGCCAGGGTCCGCTTGTCGGTCTTTTGCGCGAACTTCGATTTCCATTCATCCATGAGCGCCTCGCGGCCCTCGTAGACGACGCCCTCGATATCCGTGACCCAGATATTTTCCAGTTTCGCGCCCAGGCTCACCAGCATGTTAAGGCAGGCAAGCGCTGCCGCCCCTGCCCCTGAGGCGACGATCTTCGCTTCCGAGATATCCTTGCCCGCCAGTTCCAGGCCGTTGCGGACAGCCGCACCGACGATGATCGCCGTTCCGTGCTGGTCGTCATGGAACACGGGGATGTTCATCCGCTCCCGCAGCCTGGCTTCGATCATGAAGCATTCGGGCGCCTTGATGTCTTCCAGATTGATGCCGCCGAAGGTCGGTTCGAGCACCGCAACCGCATCGACGAAGCGATCGACATTCCGCTCATCTACCTCGATATCGAACACGTCGATGCCGGCGAATTTCTTGAACAGAACCGCCTTGCCTTCCATGACCGGCTTGGACGCCAGCGGACCGATGGCGCCGAGCCCCAGAACGGCAGTGCCGTTGGAAATCACACCGACCAGATTGCCCCGAGCCGTATAATCGGCCGCCTTGGCCGGGTCCTTCGCGATTTCCAGGCAGGGCGCAGCGACACCAGGAGAATAGGCCAGCGCCAGGTCGCGCTGGTTGCCGAGCGGCTTTGTCGCCTGGATTTCGAGTTTCCCCGGCCTCGGATGCTGGTGAAAGAACAGGGCGGCTTCGGTCAGATCGCTGCCGGTGGTCTTGTCGTCGCTCATGGCTGCCGCCTCTCTTCCATCATACCAAATCGCCTTCGGCTTGCCTGTGCGTTGCCGACGCGGAACTCAAATTCCTTATTAGACAAAGGGATTACCCGCTGCGGTGTAAAATGAGAACCCGCAGAAGCGAAAACAGCACCAGACTGTTGAAGATATGCCATAAAAAATGCGTTCCCGCCGTAACGTCAGCGCACAAGGGCATGTCCAGCGCGCGGAAGGTGACGGAGACGGCGAACAGGACACCGGTCAGAAGCAGATCCCGGCCCAGCCTGTTGTCGATCCGCCAGAAGGCAATCCCGACCGCGAAGATCGCAAGCAGCGCCGGCAGATAGAAGGCCGACGATCCGACGATCGGCGCCCAGACCTCACCCAGTCCCGGAGACATGACGAAGAAGCCGATGACGAGCGCCCCGGCCAGCACCCAGGAGAGCCCGAGGAACCGCTTCAATGCGATCAGAAGATAGAAATGGATGAAGACGACGATGGGAATGACATCGGCCATCCCCGCCCATCGGGTCGCGAAGGTGTGAAACAGGAAGGAGCCGATCCCGGTCAGGAAGACGACGCCGATCAGGGCAAGCGCCACCCGATCATCCGGCGTCTTCTTCCGCCACATGAGGAAAGCGGCAATCGCCGCGATCAGGAACGCGGCATTGGTGACCGCATTCAGAGGTTCGGCCCAGAACTCCGGACCGAGCCGTTCGCAATACCGATCAACCTGTTCGCCGAGATCCAAAGTCATCTCCCTTTCGCTGCCCGTATCCAACGTAGCGTCGACGGCACCCTATCGGGACAGGGTTTCAGAAATCAATCGCCCAAGGCGGGCAATTCCATCCTTGATCTTCTCTTCGCTCGGCGCGGAGAAATTGAGACGCATGCAGTTGGCGCCGGTCCCGTCTGGAAAGAACGCCCCGCCCGGCACAAAGGCAACCTTGATCTCCGCGATGGAGCGGGCGAGCAGGTCGGCACAATTGACGCCCGCCGGCAGCTCCATCCAGATGAACATGCCGCCTTCCGGCCGGCCCCAGGACACACCCTCCGGCATGTGTTGCTCAAGGGCGTCCAGCATGCAGTCGCGGCGGGCGCGATAGGCTGTGCGGATCTGGGTCACCTGAGCATCGAAGGCGCGTTCGGCGACCGTCGCCATCACGATCTGGTTGATGGTCGACGAGTTCAGGTCGGAGGCCTGCTTGATCAGAACCAGTTTCTGGATGACCGGGGCCGCCGCACAAACCCAGCCGACGCGCAGGCCCGGGGACAGGGTCTTGGAGAAGCTGCCGCAATAGATCGTTCGCGTGTTGTCGATGCCGCCGTTGCGGGCAATGTCGAGCGCCAGGATCGGCGGCAACGGCTCGCCGTCATAGCGCAGGGACTGGTAAGCGGCATCCTCGATCACCGCGATGTCGAGTTCGGTGGCCAGGTCCAGGATCCGCTCGCGCTCTGACAGATCCAGGGTCAGGCCGGTCGGATTGGCGAAATCGGCGGAGCCATAGGCGAATTTCACCGCTCCGCCCTTCTCCTCTGCTCTATCGCGATAGTCCTGAGCGGTCCGGTTGGCCGCCGGCAGCAGGCGATCATAGGCCGGCTCATAGGCATTGAAGGCCTGAAGCGCGCCCAGATAGGTCGGCCATCCAACCAGCGCCGTGTCGCCGGGCGACAGGAACAGCTTGCCCAGGTAATCCAGCGCCTGCTGCGATCCGGAGGTGATCATGATGTTGTCGATGCCGCAAGGGATGCCGAGCTCCGCCATACGCTCCGCGATCCATTTGCGCAGCGGCGGATAGCCCTCGCTTACCGAATACTGCAAGGCCGTCTGGCAGGTGGCGGACGCGAACAACTCGCCATAGGCGTCGCTGAAGGCCGCGGCCGGGAACAGCTTCGGGTCGGGAATACCGCCGGCGAAGGAAATCATGTCCGGCCGGTCCAGCAGCTTCAGCAATTCACGAATTTCGGATGCGGCCATCCGCGACGACCGCGTGGCAAACAAGTGGCTCCAGTCCTGCATGGTGTTTTCGTCTTTTTAGGACGACCTTATGTTTGATATTATAGGTCAATGACACTTACCTAATATTTTCGTTTGTGTCTTTCAATGGCTATTTTTTGTAATTTTCATGCATTTCGAAATTCGTACGTGAACCTCTGGATTGTCGCTCCGCGCTCGCTTATGTCTTTTCCAGAGGAGAATTTTCATGTCCCGTATCGACGAAAGCCGCCCGTTCATTCCGCTCAAGATCGCCGTACTGACCGTGTCGGACACACGCTCGCTGGACGAGGACCGGTCCGGTTCGACCCTTGCCGACCGGATTGCGCGGGACGGTCATATCCTCGCCGACCGCAAGATCGTCATCGATGACGTGCCAGCCATCCGGGACGTGGTGAAGGCGTGGATCGCGGACGAGGCGATCGATGTGGTCATCTCCACCGGCGGCACCGGCTTTACCGGCCGGGACGTGTCGCCGGAGGCGATCGAACCGCTGTTCGAAAAGCGTATGGACGGTTTTTCGACCGTGTTCCACCAGATCTCCTACGAGAAGATCGGCACCTCGACGATCCAGTCGCGGGCGATCGGCGGCGTGGCGAATGCCACCTATCTGTTCGTGCTCCCGGGCTCGCCCGGCGCCTGCAAGGACGCCTGGGACGGCATCCTGAAATGGCAGCTCGACTATCGGCACATGCCCTGCAATTTCGTGGAAATCATGCCGCGCCTCGACGAGCACCTGAAGCGGGGCAAACTCCGGGAAGCGTGAACGACCGGCAGTCGGTACCCAACTTTTCCAGATCCTCCCTTTCCCGCGCGAACGTTTACCGCCATGGTGCGGGGATGAGCGCCTTATTCCAAGAACTGGACTACGCCCCCACGCCTATCGGGGCGATTTCCCTGCGCCGGCGGCGCATCCTCTCCCTTGACACGGACGTCTTCGAGATCCTGCTCGGCGACGAGCATCTGATGTCGAGCCTGTTCATCGCGTCCGAAGTGGCGCTGGCCGACGAAGGGCTTGCCGCCTTGACCGGCGGCGGGCTGGACGTGCTGGTCGGCGGGCTCGGCCTCGGCTACACCGCCCAGGCTGCGCTGGCCCATGAAACCGTTGCCGCTCTCACGGTGGTCGATCTCCTGGAGCCGGTGATCCGCTGGCACCGGGAAGGCCTCGTGCCCATGAAAACGGAACTTGCCGACAACCCGCGCTGCCGGCTGGTGCAAGGGGACTTCTTTGCGCTCGCGGCCTCCGATACCGGCTTCGACGCCGACCGGCCGGGACATCAATACGATGCCATCCTGATCGACATCGACCACACGCCGGAGCGGTTGCTCCATGGCGGCTCGAAAGGATTTTACACGGCCGACGGCTTGCGCGCCTTGCAGCGGTTTCTGAAACCCGGCGGAGTCGTGGGACTCTGGTCCGACGAGCCGCCGGACGAGGCGATCACGTCTCTGCTCGGCACGACCTTCGCCGAGGCCTGGGCCGCGCCTGTCGTCTTTGCCAATCCCTTGCAGGACGGGCGCGAGGTCACGCAGGCGGTGTATCTGGGCCGCAAGGCCCAGGTCGCATAGGCTTCATGCCTCGCCCCGACGCCAGCGCAGAATGCCGGCCGTGCCTGCCCCCGCGATGACGACAGCTCCGTAGAGCGTCACCGTCAACTTCAGCCCGATGATCGGAACGAGAATCCCTGCGATGACGGAGGGCACGCTGAAGGAGAGATAGCTGAGCGTGAAGATCGAGGCGAAGAGTTCCGCCCGCTCGTCAGGCGCAGCAGTCGGCACCACCGTGCGCAGCACGCCGAAGAAGCAGGTGCCGAAACCGGTGCCGGCAAAGGCCAGAGCGGCCAGGTAGAGCGTCAGGCTGCCGCTCCACAGCGCGACGAGGCAAAGGGCCGTGCCGAGGCTCATCACCAGTGTGCCGTAGAGGATGACGCCATGGCCGGAGCGGTTGCGGGCGATGAGGCAGGCGAGCGCCCCCATGCCGGTCAGCACCGTGATCACCAGCCCCTGGAGGATGGCGGAGTGGATGGCGAACACCTGCGCCACGATGGAGGCTCCGAGCGACAGGTAGAGGCCACCGGTCGCCCAGCTGGCAAACAGCGCCGGCGCGCTGCCCCAGAAGACCTTGCGGGAGCTTGGCGGCACGCCGACCCGGGGCTTGAGCGAGGCCAGAAAGCCGTCATGGCGCGGCGCCGTTTCCGGAAACAGCCAGACGGCCAGGGCAAAGACGCCACTGACCGCCACGAACCCGCCGAAGACGAAAACCTGGGGCCTTGTGGTGAGATCGAGGAAGAAGCCGGAGACCAGAGCGCCCAGCGCCAGCCCCAGGAGCGGTACGACGGTGTTGATCACCGCCGCCAGTCCCGGCCGGGCGCGCGGCTCGAAGTCGGTGATCGTCGCCGGCAATGTGGAGACCAGCAGGCCGCAGGCCGCCCCTTGAAGAATGCGGGCGAGGATCAGCCCGGACACGGTCGTCGCCTGATCGAAGACGTAAAGGGCAAGTGCGAGCAGTGCGAAGCCCAGGCTCAGGACCGGCCGCCGCCCCACATGATCGGACGCCGACCCAGCCACCAGAAGCGCGGTGAGAAGCGCCAGGGCGTAGACCGCGAAGACGACGGTCATGAGCGCGGGCGAAAACCCGATCTCGGCCCGCAGCACCGGATAAAAAGGCGACGGCGCACTGGCGCTCGCCATCATCGCCAGCGCCCCCAGGGTCGTGACCACAAAGCCGGTCCGGCTCTGCGGCAATGTGGCGGAAACGGCATAGGACATGCGGGATCTCTCAATGGTTCGAAAAATTTCGAACCATTACATACTTCCTTGCCGCCGAAGGTTCAACTATATTCGAACCGTGAGCAAGTCAGAAAAATCCGCACCCGATCCGCTGGAACATCCGCCGGAAGACGAAATCGAGCTTTCAAAGGTTCTTTTCGCGCTGAGCGATCCGGCTCGGCTGGAGCTGGTCCGGCAGTTGAAGGACACGCCGCTAGAGGCGGCCCGCTGCCACCTTCAGGATCCCTCGCTGCCTAAATCGACGAAATCCCACCAGATGAAGGTCCTGCGCGAAGCCGGCGTCATCCGCAACGAACCGAAGGGCCGCGGCCGGCTCCTGTCCCTGCGCCGGGAGGAACTGGACAGACGTTTCCCGGGACTGCTGGATGTGGTTCTGGATGCATCTTGAGGGGAATGGGTGGAGCGAGCGTTGGACAAGGTGGCCTAGCGAAGTCTAAGGGGATGACAGGAACGAGAAGCAAGTGTTCGCCGCCCGTCAAACGGGTGTCCGCTTCGCGTCCCCATTTCGGAGTTTCATGAAAACGAAATCACCTTTGAGAACGGACATTCGTCCGGTGGCAACAAATGCCCGCATTGCTGGAATGTGCATTCATGTGCAGCTCTTGCGCTGACTGGCGAACAGTCAGCCAAGTTCAGCTTTCAGGAACGCATCCATCTCCACAGGTGCCCGGTCAAGAATTTCGGCAAGAGCGGGATCGATCGCGGCGAATTCACCCGCCCGCGCAGCATGGAAATAGCCCAGCATAACGGCGATGGAGGCCTGGGGAATCCCGGCATCCCGCGCATTTGCCTCCATGTTTTCCTCACTTGTGAAAACGCGCGATATGGGCCGCCCCAAAATTTCAGCTGCCAGCTCAGCAAGTTCCGCCAGGTCTAGGGCCTGGCTGCTGGTTAGAGGCGGGGTCGGTCCGTCGATGACAACGTCTCCGGCCAGCAGGGCGGCGTCGACAGCGGCGAGATCGTCATGGGTCGTCCAGGTCACCTTGCCATCCTCAGGCGCGATCATTTCGCCCGTTCTGAAGGCGCGGGCGTTCATCGAAAGGGCGCTTGCGGCGTAGAAGCCGTGGCGAAGCGCGGTCCAGCGGAGGTTCGATTCTGCCAACATGTTTTCGGTGGCGGCATGGACTCTTCCGGGCGGAAACAGAGACGTCGCGGAGCTCGCCACCTGACTGGTGTAGAAGACCCGTTCGACACCCACCTCCCGCGCCACCGCAAGCGCCGTGGCATGTTGTTTCAGAGGATCGCCGCCCGTCGCCGCCGCATTCGAGGATACGAGCAGCAGACGTTCGGCCCCCTCCCAGGCAAACCGCAGGCTTTCGGCGTTATCATAATTCCCTTGGCGCACACGGACACCCAGCGCCTTCAGGTCCGAAACCTTTTCGGGATCGCGAGCGCTGATGCCTATCCTTTCGGCAGGGACATGATTGAGCAGATTACTCACGATCCTGCGGCCGAGCTGGCCTGAGGCCCCGGTGACGATGAACATTCAATTTCTCCTGAAGCTGGTTTTCTCTGCAGGCGCATCGCCCACCGTTGTCTTCGGAAACAGACTGTCTGTTCTCAATCGTTTTGATAACGCGCATTTTTTCGAATAGGTTGTTCTTCATGAAGAACAATGTTTCCCCCAGCGACCTATCGATTTTTCTGGCGGTCCTCAGCGAAGGCGGGTTCCGTGCCGCGGCGGGCCGTCTCAACGTCGCCCCGTCGAAAGTCAGTACGACGATCTCGCGGATCGAAGCGCAGCTTGGCGTGCCGCTTCTTCTACGTACGACGCGAAGCGTAATGGCCACAGAGCAAGGACAAGCGTTAGCCGAGCGTGTTGCACCACTCCTGTCGGAAGTAAATGCGGCCGTAATGGAAACGGCAAATTCCAGGGACGTTGTGCGCGGGCGACTGAAACTCAACGTCCCGGGCGCGGTTATGCCGGATATCCTGCCGCCACTGGTGGTAGATTTTCAGCGCCGTCATCCTCTGGTGGAGGTCGAGATCGTCGTGGAAAATGACCTTGTCGATATCATTGCGGCGGGTTGCGATGCAGGTATCCGGTATGGCGCACGTCTGGAAAAGGACATGATCTCCATTCCGTTGGGTCCCCGTATCCAGTGGGTCGCTCTCGCCGCATCGCCTGGTTACCTCGCAGAGCGCGAGCACCCGCAAACGCCCGCCGACCTCCTTCTCCATGACGCGATCCGCTACCGCTTGCTGAACGGGCGGCTTCTGCCCTGGGTGTTGAAAGACGGAGACAAGACAGTCGAAGTGGACGCCGTCACAAGGCTCACGTTGAGCGTGAACGCCTTGAATACGGGGCTAAGTTATGCCCGAAGCGGTTTGGGGATTATCGGCGCCTTTCGCAACTGGCTTGAAAGCGACTTTGCCAGCGGAACGCTTGTTCCCATCCTGCAGAACTATTGGCCCGCGCAGAATGGGCCGCGTCTTTATTATCCGAGCCGTTACGCCTCAACCCCGTTAAGGGCCTTTATCGAGACTTGTAAAAACTCGGCGCGGCACAAATGACATGCGACCTATTATGAAGCGACAATATTTGGGTGTTGAACGTCCGCATTAACGGCGAATTTTTCTGAAGCGGACAGTCGGCAACCGGCCCTATTCCGGCCATTTGTTGCAAACTATTTGACTACCC
This sequence comes from uncultured Roseibium sp., assembly GCF_963675095.2. Lineage (GTDB taxonomy): Bacteria > Pseudomonadota > Alphaproteobacteria > Rhizobiales > Stappiaceae > Roseibium. Next base: position 31,022 of record NZ_CAXXSJ010000071.1, read on the forward strand.
GATTTTAACCCCTTGCCTCAGCCCTTACCGCCGAGAACGGCGAACGTCCGGCGAACAAATGACGCCCCCTCACCGCACCTCGTAGGGCATCAGAACAATTTAGAGGACAACCTCAGCCAATCGTCCCCGTCGCCAACGCGTGCTCAACCCCACCCCTGATGTGACGCGCGAGGACCTCGCAGGCTTTAGCCGCATCGCGCTCCAGCGCGTGTTCCAGCAGCAGGCGGTGTTCTTCCGCCGCGATATCGCCACGGTAAGAGAGCGCCAGGAGCTGATAGCGGAGGTATTTGTCGAAGACGTCGGCGTGGGTCTCCATCAGGAGTTCGGAGCCGCAGGCGGAGATCAGGACCTGGTGGAATTCCCAGTCATAACGTTTCCAGGCCTGGATATCGCCGCGGTCGCCGTCGCGCATCCTGGCTTCGAGCGCCTTCAGCCGGTGATGGGCCGCAACCACGCGGCCTTCCCAGTCCACGTCTCCTGAGGCAAACGACTGTTCCAGCGCGTGGGTTTCCAGCAGCAGTCGCAGGTCCGCGGTTTCCCGCAGGTTGTCCGCCGAGACCGGGGCGACCTGGAAGCCGCGCTGGCCTTCGGCCACCACCAGCCCTTCGGAGGCGAGCCGGTTCAGGATTTCCCTCAGGGTGCTGACGCTTGCGCCGTAGGCGGTTTTCAGTTTCTCAAGACGCAGCTTTTGCCCCGGAAGCAGCTTGCCGAAGATGATGTCGGAGCGGACCTGGCGATAGGCGCCTTCGCCGACGGTCGGAACGGCCTGATCGGCCGTTGGCGGCGCGTCCCGTTTCACGACCAGGCTCCGTGCACAGGCGGGACAAGGTCGGGCGTCGAATGGGTCATGCCGCCAACTGCCCGTTGCTCAGTGTGTGTTCGACGCAGGCTTCGATATGCCCTGCGAGGATCTTCACCGCCGTTTCGTGATCGCGTTCCAGCGCGCAGACCAGAAGCCGGCGGTGTTCGTCGCCGGCGGCCTGTCCGCGGTAGATGACGGCCACGATCTGGTAGCGGAGGAAATGGTCGAAGACCCGGCGATGCGCCTCCATCAGAACCTTGGAACCGCAGGCCGAAATCAGGGCGCCGTGAAACTCGCGGTCGTAACGCTTCCAGGCTTCGGTCTTGTCCCGGTCGCCGGCCTCCATCAGCGCTTCCATGCGGGCGAGCTTGTGATGGGTGGCAACCACCTGCGCTTCCCATTCCAGGTCGCCGCGCTGGAAGGCTTCCTGGAGCGCATGAGCTTCCAGCAGTTCGCGCATGCCGGCGACTTCGCGGAAATGCCTTTGAGACACCGGCGACACGTGAAATCCGCGCTGGCCTTCCGCCACCACGAAGCGCTCGGACGCCAGCCGGTTGAGAATTTCGCGCAGGGTGCTGACGCTCACCAGGTAAGGAGCCTTCAGGCTGTCCAGCCGCAGCCGGGCCCCGGGCGCAAGCGTGCCGAAGACGATATCGCGCCGGATCTGCCGGTAGGCGATCTCTCCGGGCGTTTCGACGGACATGTCGGGCGTTGCGATTTCGGCGGTTCTCATGGACCCCTTCTTTGCAGTTTCCCGCCGTCCCGGCAAGCGGCACAGAAAGGATAAAAACAATAATCTATGAGATTTTTAATAATACCCATTGAAATTGAGTTCGTCTAATGGCACGACTCCCGGTGACGGAAATTAACCGTCGTGAACATTTGGCTTGGGAGGTAACAGCCATGATGGAATTCACGAGACGCACGCTGCTGGCCGCCGGTGTGGCCGCGGCCCTTATCGCGCCGGGCGCGACCGCTTCGGCACAAGACAAGATGGAACTGAACTTTTCGGCCGTCTTCTCGCCGCAGGACATTCGCGCCGAGATGATGAAGAAATTCGCCGAAGGCATCGGCGACGAATTCACGTTCAACGGCTATTACGGCGGCACGCTGTTCAAGCAGGGCACTGAACTGGTCACCATGCAGCGCGGCAACCTGGAGATGGGCAACATCGCGCCCCAGGATATCGCCAAGCAGATCCCGGCATGGTCGGTGCTGACCTCGGCCTACCTGTTCCGCGACTCCGATCACCTGCGCAAGTTCTTCGCCAGCGACATCGGCAAAGAAATGACCGGGATGGTCGAGGAACAGCTCAAGGTGAAGATCCTCGGCCCGACCTATTTCGGCGTCCGCCAGGTCGGTCTCAATCTGGACAAGGAAATCAAGACCCCCGCCGACATGGGTGGCGTCAAGCTGCGCATGCCGGGCGGTGAAGCCTGGCAGTTCATGGGCAGCGCGCTCGGCGCCAACCCGGTGCCGATGGCCTACAGCGAGGTCTATATCGGCCTGCAGAACGGCGTGATCGACGGTCAGGACAATCCGTTCCCGAACGTCCAGAACATGAAGTTCTACGAAGTCATGAAGCAGATCGTGCTGACGTCCCACCTTGTCGGTTACGACCTTCTGTCGATCTCGCTCGACACCTGGAACAAGCTGTCGCCGGAACAGCAGGCGAAGGTGCAGTCGGCTGCCGACAGCGCCATTGCCTGGAGCACCGAGCAGCACCTCAACCGCGAGGCGGAACTCGGTTCCTTCTTCGAGGAACAGGGCCTGAAGATCTATAAGCCGGACGTGGACGCTTTCCGGGCCTTTGCCCAGGACAAGTACCTGAAGTCCGATCTGGCGAAAGACTGGCCGGAAGGCATCGTCGACCGGATCAACGCCATCCAGTGATGAGCTGAGGCCACTCGACCCGCGCGGGCAGGTTTGCGTCTGCCCGCGCGTTTTCTGTCGGCATCACCTTCAGACAGACAATCCGCGCATCCGTCCGTCCGGTCTTTAACCGGGCGGCGGAAATCGCATCTCCAGCTCTTTCCGGAGTGCCCAATGGCAAATCCCATCTACATCCTGAATGGTCCCAACCTGAACCGGCTCGGCACCCGCGAGCCGGAGATCTACGGCCATACGACCCTGGCACAAGTCGAAGCGATGTGCCGCGAGGCGGCAGGCTCCACGCCGGTGGAATTCCACCAGTCCAACCGGGAATACGAGATCATCGAATGGGTGCATGAAGCCATCGACGCTCCGGCCGGCGGCATCATCATCAACCCGGCGGCCTTCACCTTCACCTCGATCGCGATCCTTGATGCCTTGAAGATGTTCCCGGGTCCGATCATCGAGCTACATATCTCGAACATCCACCGGCGCGACGCGATTTATCACAACTCGCTCGTGTCGAAGGTCGCCACGGCCGTGATCGCCGGGCTGGGCCCGTCCGGATACAAGACCGCGGTCGGGGCGATGAAGGAGCTGATTGCCGCCTAGAGCGATTTCCGGATCGGATGACCGAAGGTCCGCCGGAAGGCCTTGCTCAGCGCCGCCGCATCCGAATAGCCGCAGCGCAGGGCGATCTCGCGCAGGGTGAACCGCGTGCCCGCGGCCAGTTCGCGCGCATGGGACAGTCGTATCATTTGATAATAATGTCCGGGCGCCATGCCGAGTTCCTCCTGGAACAACCGGTCGAGCGAGCGGACCGAAAGCCCCGCACGGTCGGCGAGTTTGACGAGGGGCAAAGGCGTCTCGATGGTTTCGACCATCAGATTGACGACCTGGCGCAGTCGGGCAGATCCCCTGCCCGCAAGCATACCCGGTCCGCGCTCTTCGCCTTGCGGCCGTTCAGCGTCCTGCAGGAACATGGTCGACACCAGGAATGCGCTTGCCGACCCGAAGCGCTCGGAAATGAAGGCGAGCATCAGGTCGAGCGCGGAGGACGCCCCTCCGCACGTCCAGAGCCTGCCCGTCTTCACATAGCGGTCGGACCTCACCCGGACATCCGGATACTGCTCCTCGAAATCGGAAAGAACCGTCCAGTGGATCGTGGCGCTGTGATCGTTCAGCAGCCCCCCATCGGCCATAAGCCAGGCGCCCGTGTCGGCGCCGAGAACGATGTCGCTCTGTCTCGCAAGGACGCGCAGCATCCGCGCGGTTTCGCGATTGGCATGGTCGCGGAATCCGTAGCCCGAAACGGCCACGAGCATGTCCGACCGCCCGGCATCTCGCCAGGCGGTATCGGCGGCGATACTCAGCCCGCTCGAGCTGATCGCGGACGCATCGCTCGGCGTGATCACCTGCCAGGCGATCTCCGCCCGGGTCTGGTCGCGAACGGCGCGCAGCGGTTCCAGCAGGCAGGACAGGACCATGTTGGAAAAGCCGTCGAACAGCAGGAAGGTGATGCGAGCCATCGATTATTGTCCTGATTGGATAATCTGATGGCATCATAGGACAAAAAATATCTGTTCGCCCAACCTATCCTTGCCGAAAGACATCAATCGGAAACGGGAGAACCCCATGCCGCTTGCCATGAACCGGGAGGTCTTCATCACCTGCGCCGTCACCGGCGCGGGCGGCACGCAAGACCGCTCGCCGCACGTGCCCCGCAGCCCGAAGCAGATCGCCGACAGCGCGATTGCCGCCGCCAAGGCCGGCGCCGCGGTCGTTCATTGCCATGTGCGCGATCCGGAAACCGGTGCTCCCTCACGACGCCCGGACTACTACCGCGAGGTGACCGACCGGATCCGCGACGCCGAGGTCGACGTGGTTTTGAACCTGACGGCCGGCATGGGCGGCGACATCGTCTTCGGCTCCGCAGAGGCCCCCTTCCCGCTCAACGATCAGGCGACCGACATGGTCGGCGCTTCGGAACGCATGGTTCACATCGACGAGTGCCTGCCGGAAATCTGCACCCTCGACTGCGGCACCATGAACTTCGCCGAGGCCGACTACGTGATGACCAACACGCCCGGCATGCTGCGCGCCATGGGCGCGATGATGACGGAGCTCGGTGTCAAGCCGGAGATCGAGGCCTTCGACACTGGCCATCTGTGGTTTGCCAAACAGCTTGTGTCTGAAGGCACGCTGGCCTCGCCGGCGCTGGTTCAGCTGTGCATGGGCGTGCCCTGGGGGGCGCCGAACGATCTCAACACCTTCATGGCCATGGTCAACGCCGTGCCGGAAGACTGGACGTGGTCCGCCTTCAGCCTCGGCCGGGAGCAGATGCCCTATGTGGCAGCCTCCGTGCTTGCCGGCGGCAATGTCCGTGTCGGACTGGAAGACAATCTCTGGCTCGACAAGGGCGTACTTGCCACCAACGCGCAACTGGTCGAGCGGGCCGTGACCGTGATTGAAAACATGGGCGCGCGAGTGATCGGACCGCAGGCGGTGCGCGACAGGCTCGGCCTTGAAAAGCGTGCGCCGAAGGGAGCCTCCTCGTGACCGGCGGAGCGCGCGCCAAGGCGGCGATCGTCGGCGGCGGCGTCATCGGTGGCGGCTGGGCCGCGCGTTTCCTCCTCAACGGCTGGGACGTCTCGGTGTTCGATCCGGATCCGGACGCGGAACGTAAAATCGGCGAGGTGCTCGCCAATGCGCGCCGGTCCCTGCCCGCGCTTTATGACCGCGCGTTGCCCGCCGAAGGGGCGCTGACGTTTCACGACGACCTGCCCGGGGCGGTCGCCGGGGCAACGTGGGTGCAGGAGAGCATTCCCGAACGACTGGACCTGAAGCACACCGTGCTTGCCGCGATCGAGACTGCAGCCCCCACCGAGGCCGTCATCGGCTCGTCGACCTCCGGCTTCAAGCCGTCGGACCTCAATGCCAAGGGTGGGCGCGCCGTCGTCGCCCATCCGTTCAACCCGGTCTATCTGCTGCCGTTGGTCGAACTGGTCGGCGCAGCGGAAACGTGCGCGCAAGCGGCCGACATCCTGCGCGGCGTCGGCATGTTCCCGCTCACCCTGCGCAAGGAAATCGATGCCCATATCGCCGACCGGTTGCTCGAAGCGGTCTGGCGGGAAAGCCTGTGGCTGGTGAAGGACGGGATCGCGACGACGGAAGAGATCGACGAGGCGATCCGCATGGGGTTCGGTATCCGCTGGGCGCAGATGGGCCTGTTCGAGACCTATCGCATCGCCGGCGGCGAGGCCGGCATGAAGCATTTCATGGCCCAGTTCGGCCCGGCCCTTTCCTGGCCCTGGACCAAACTGATGGACGTGCCGGAGTTCACGGACGAGCTGGTCGACCTGATTGCCGGCCAGTCCGACGCCCAGTCCGGCCACAGAACGATCCGCGAGCTGGAGCGGCTGCGCGACGACAACATCGTCGGCATGGTCCGGTCCCTGCGGCGCAGTGGCAGCGGTGCCGGCGGTGTCATCCGTGCCCATGAGGACAAGCTGGAAACGGGTGGCGACTATCGCGTTCTCCCGGTCACGGTGGCGCGGCAGGTGCCGGCGAGCTGGACCGATTACAACGGCCACATGAACGAGACCCGCTATCTGGAAGCCGCCTCTCAGGCGAGCGACCGGTTCATGGAGATGATCGGCGCGGATGCGGCCTATGTGGCCTCAGGCTTCAGTTATTTCACCGTGGAAACCCATTTGCGTTTCCTGGACGAGGTCAAAGCGCACGATCGCCTCACGGTCACCACCCAGGTGCTTTCCGGAATGGCTAAGAAGATGCAGCTGTTCCACCGGCTTTGGCGCGGCGATGGCACGCTGGCCGCCACCGTGGAGACGTTGTTGCTGCACACGGATCTCGCCGCCCGCAAGGCCTGTCCGCCCAAGCCGGAGGTGGCAGAAGCGCTGGAGCGGTTTGCGACGGCCCACGCTGGGCTAGCGGCCGAGGGAAGCGGCCGTTCTATAGGCCAGCCATCTGCCAGGAACTGAACCGCCGTCCGTCAAGCGGCCATGGCTGCAATCGGACGGAACGATCCAGAGCGAACGTTACCGATCAGGCCGGATGCGAAAGACCGCCTCGATTTCGACAGCCGCGTTTGAGGGCAGACTTGCGCTGCCAACAGCAAAACGAACATGGTCGGCCTTTTCCGCTCCAAATATCTCGACCATCAGATCGGATGCGCCGTTCACGACCTTGGGATGATCAGGAAAATCGTGGGTGGCGTTCACAAACGCGCCCAGCTTGATGAGCTTCTCGATCTTGTCGAGATCGCCGACTGCTGCCTTGGCGCGCGCGAGGATACCGATTCCGCAATAGCGGGCGGCTTCAATTCCCTCTTCCAGCGCAAGGTCCTGACCAAGTTTTCCTTTCAGAACCTGACCATCCGGCCCCACGGAAATCTGCCCGGAAATATAGAGATAGTCCCCGTCCACCAGGTAAGGTGCAAAGTTCCCGAGCGGACGAGGCGCTTCGGGAAGCCGGATTCCCATTGCTGCAATTTTTTGTTCAATCGAACTCATGACGCCCCTCCAAAATTCTCGGTCGTATTGATAGCGACTGCAGGGTTCCGCACAACAGCAAAAAGCCGTTCTTCGGGACGCCGCCACGAATGAGTGCATGGACCGTTCAACGCATTTCTGGTCAACGCGCAGCGCACGGCCTGTAACGGCCCCCTACCCCTCCAATTTCCGCTCGCGCCAGATGATGAAGATGCCGCTGGCGATGATGATCGCAGCACCGAGGTAGGTGGCGAGGTCCGGGATCTCACCCCAGACGAGCCAGCCGATCAGGCTTGCCCATATCAGGGCCGTGTAGTCCAAAGGCGCGACGGTTGCCGCCGGCGCGAGCCGGAAGGCCTGGGTCAGCATGGTGACGCCGATGGTGCCGAAGAACGCGATCCCCAGGAACAGCCAGATGTCTTCTGGCCGGACAGGGACCCAGACGAAGGGCATCGTCAGGGCGCTGACCACCGCACCGGCGCCCACCAGATAGAGCATCAGCGTCCATACGCTTTCGCGGGGATCGACGAAGCGGGCCGACAGCATCAGCACCGCGTAGAGAATAGCGGTCGCGACCGGAAACAGGGATACCATCTGGAACGCGTCCAGACCCGGGCGGACCACGACCAGAACCCCGACAAAGCCGACCAGGACCGCCGACCAGCGCCGCCAGCCCACCGGATCCTTCAGCACGAGAGCCGCAAGGGCCGTGATGAAGACCGGAGCCGCGAAGGCCAGCACCGTCGCCTCGGCCAGGCCGAGATACCTGAGGCCGGTGAAGAAGGTTCCGGCCGCGCCGATCCAGATCAGCCCCCGCAGAATATGCATGACAGGTCGGTGAGAACGCAGGGCGGCGATTCCACCCGCTTTCCAGGCGATCACCATGGAGAACGGCAGGGCGATGATGTTGCGCAGAAAAAGGATCTGCAGCGGCGAATAATGCGCGGTCAACGCCTTGGCGATGGCGTCGCTGACACACAGCAAGACGACGGCGACACACATGAACAGGATGCCCGCGGTCGCCGTCCTATCCACCCCTGCATTGGCCGTGCTCACAGTGCATCTCCTCTCTTGAAAGGGAGGAACACCTAATCACCGGCAAGGGAACGTAACAAGCCGGTTTCACTCTCAGAGAGAGGAAGCCATGCTTCAGCCGTGGATGCGCAGCACGAGCTTCGGCGGCACGCGCAGGGTGCCGACGCAAAAACGGGCGATCGAGCGGCGGATGGACGACAGGAGGCCCGGCTCGTCCAGCCGCCCCGAGGAAATCGCCGCTGCCCGCAGACAGACGAGGCGCCGGCGTCCGATCCGTTTCACCAGATCGAGATCTTCCATTTCCGGCAAGGGGCGATAGCCGCCGAGCTTGGCATAGAACCGCCTGGAAACGATCAGGCCCTGGTTGCCGTATGGCATTCCGAGCAGATGCGAACGTAGTGACGCCAGTATCTCCGACAAGCGCGCGCCCAGGCCGAAGGCCTCGAATTTCAGTTTGAAGGCCGCAGCCGTCCGGTCGGCGCTGCCGGAGCGCTCCGCCCGCTCGATAAAGGCCTGAACCTCGTGAAACCAGCCTGGCTCGAGGACGGTGTCCGCGGAGAGGAACAAGAGCCACTCCCCCCGTTTGGCGCGGTTGGCGCCTGCTTCGAGCAACCGGCTGCGCGGCCCCTTGTCCGAGCACCAGTCGCATCCGGCGGCATCGGCGATCACATGGGTATTGTCGGAAGAACCGCCATCGACCACGATCACTTCGCGTACGACGCCTTCGGCCGCGGCCGGAACGAGAGCCGCCAATGTGTGGGCGAGCACAATCTCGGAATTCAATGTCGGTATGATGACGCTGATCATGCCTTTCTTCTAGCGTGTTTTCGCGCAAAGCGCGAGACGACCCCCTTGAGTTTCGGCATTTTCTGATTAATGTTCTCATTATGTTCTCATGCAATCTGTCCCGGATTCGAAAATGCAACTCCATGCCGTTACGGAAGAATTCGACAGTCAGGGCGAAGCCGCTCTTTCCGACGCCGGGCCGGTCGTGCGGCCCGACCTTCGCCGTGGCCGCGGCGCCGGGCTCAATATGTCCGGCCGGTTTGAGCCGCTGGCAACCGTTTCCTTCGATGACGGCTGGGACAGCGGGGAAGATCTGCCGCCCCTGAAGACCACGGTCCCAGGAGGAACGGGCGCGCACCATCATCACCCGGAACACCTCGCCGGATATTTCCTTCGACCGCTCCATCAACCCCTACCGGGATGCGAGCACGGCTGCATCTATTGTTTCGCCCGGCCCACACATGCTTTCATGGGGCTGTCGCCGGGGCTCGATTTCGAAACCCGGCTGTTCGCAAAGCCGAATGCGGCCGAATTGCTGGAGCGGGAACTGTCGAGGCCGAACTACCAGCCACGCACCATCGCAATCGCACCAACACCGATCCTTACCAGCCGCTGGAAAAGCAATACGCGATCATGCGCGAGGTGCTGGAGGTGCTGGACCGATGCAATCATCCGGTCGGCATCGTCACCAAATCCGCGCTCGTGACCCGCGACATCGATATCCTGTCGCGCATGGCGGAGCGGAACCTGGTCAAGGTGGCGCTTTCCGTCACCACCCTGGACCACAAGCTGTCCAGGGCCATGGAACCGAGGGCGTCCGCTCCGCACAAGCGCCTTCAGGCGATCAAGAAGCTGTCTGAGGCCGGCATTCCGGCGGCGGCCATGATCGCGCCAGTGATCCCGGCCCTGAACGACAGCGAGATCGAGGCGATCCTGGAGGCGGCTTGCGAACACGGCGCCACATCCGCCGGCTTCATCCTGCTGCGTCTTCCTTTGGAAGTCTCCGAGCTTTTCCGCGACTGGCTCCTGCGCGAACGGCCTGACCGCTACCGGCATGTGATGAACCTGATCCGCTCCATGCGCAACGGCAAGGACTATGACGCCAAGTGGGGCGAGCGCATGAAGGGCAAGGGCCCCTATGCCGACCAGATCGCCAAGCGGTTTTCCCTGGCCGCGAAACGGCTCGGCCTCAACGGGCGGCGGAAAAAGCTCGACACGGAAAGTTTCGTCTCGCCGCAAAAAGGCGGGGTGCAACTGGATCTGTTTTGAACCGCGATCTTGTCTAGCCGACGGGCCATTGGCATGGTCGGCACATGAGCAAGCCACCCAGTCTTTTCGATCTTCCTTTTCCCGACAGTCCCGACGAAGCCCTGGAGCGGTCCCATGCCGCCGGTTTCCATTACCGGCTCGCAGGCGTCGACGAAGCCGGACGCGGGCCGTGGGCCGGGCCTGTGGCAACGGCTGCCGTCATTCTCGATTACGACAACCTGCCGGCAGGACTGAACGATTCCAAGAAGCTGACCGAAGCGAAACGGAACAGCTGTTCGATGAGATCTGTTCGTCGGCCCATGTCTGCGCCGCGACCGCAAGCCCTACGACGATCGACCGGCTCAACATCCGAGGCGCGACCCTTTCGGCAATGCGACGCGCCGTGAACGGTTTGGCGGTCGCGCCGGAAATGGTGCTGGTCGACGGGCGCGATGTTCCACCGGGGCTGAACCAGCCGGGACAGAACCTGATCAAGGGTGACGGCCGTTGTCTCGCCATTGCCGCGGCCTCGATCGTCGCAAAGGTGCTGCGGGACCGGATGATGGTCCGCCTCGACGCGCTTGCCCCCGGCTACGGCTTCGCCGCCCATAAAGGGTATGGCGTCCCGGCCCACCAGGAAGCGCTTTTGAAACTCGGTCCCTCCCCGCACCATAGGATGTCGTTCAGGCCGGTGCGGGAAGCGGCTGCCAAGTAAGGCGCCTCTGCATACTCGTGGCTGAACAGTAGGGGCCCTCACACGCGGCTTGTTCCCCTCTCCCCCCTTGAGGGGGAGATGTCCGTGTCAACGGACAGAGGGGGGTGAACGGCCTCCCGACAAACCGTAACTC
>NZ_CAXXSJ010000072.1:0-108342 GCF_963675095.2 uncultured Roseibium sp.
GCCGAAGGCTTTACCTGGCCTGATGGCGGCACAACGCCGTTCAAGGGCTGGAAAGGCATGGGCACCGAAGGCGGCTTCCGTGTTCCGCTGGTTGTTCGCTGGCCCGGCAAGGTCAAGCCCAACCAGGGTGATCAACGGAGTGATGTCCGGCATGGACTGGTTCCCGACCTTTGCCGCTGCCGCCGGTTATGATGGCGATATCGCTTCTGACCTGACCAAGGGTAAGACGCTCAACGGAACGGAGTACAAGGTCCATCTCGACGGCTATAACCAGCTCGACATGCTGACCAAGGGTGGCAAGTCGGCACGGAACGAGCTCTGGTATTTCACCGAGTCCACACTCGCGGCGGCCCGTGTCGGGGATTACAAATACACCTTCATCGAGCAGCCCGATGGCTGGTTTGGACCGAAGGTGCCGCTTGATTGGCCAGGCATTGTGAACCTCAGGCTGGACCCCTTCGAAAAGATGAATGTCGGGGATTCCCTGTTCGCCGGAAACTGGTGGGCAGATGAGTTCTGGCGCTTTGTCTTCGTCCAGCAGGAAGTCGCCAAGCTTGCGAAGACCGCGCTTGACTTCCCGCCAATGCAGCCCGGCGCAAGTTTCAATCTGTCCGGGATCAAAGCCAAGATCGAAAAGGCGATGTCAAACCGGGCCGGAAACTGAGCCCAAAGACGGCAGTCCGGGCCGTAACCGGCCCGGACTGCAACCCAAGACTTCGCGGCAGCCGAAAATAGAAAGGACGGCCGCCACGGCCACAACAGTCAACGCAAGTAGGGAGACGTCGGCAATGCTACGAAAACACTGCTTCACTTGGGCTTTCGCCATATCGGCGGCGCTTCTGCTCGATCCGTTACCTCTGTTGCCCTTCGGTGTTTCGAATGCACGTGCCGAAGTCGGCCGTCCACTGACGCCGGTCAGTGTCGCTGGGGTTTCCAGACGGACCGCACGGCGCACCACGCGGCGCGTTGCCTACCGGAATTCAGTCTCCGGATGTTCACCTTATCGCACTTACTACAATTGCGGCGGCGTCTACTACGCTCCGACCGTTCAGAACGGCGTGACTGTTTACGTCGTCGTCAATCCATAGACGCGATCGGAGGGGAAGATGACCAAACCAGCAAGTTTTGCCGTTCTATTCGCCCTGGTGCTCACATCGGCAGCCTTCCTGCTGCCTCAGCCGGGACGGGCGCAGGGTGTGCTCGAGGCGTGTGAGAAGCCGATCCAGGAACTGTGTGCCCAGGTCACCCCGGGAAGCGGGCGGATAATCTCGTGCCTGTATGCGCACGAGGATCAGCTCGAGGAAGCCTGCGCCAATTCAATCTCCGATATTGGAGATATTCTGGATCATGTTTTCGCAACCATTCGCGATGCTATGGCGATCTGTGCGGCCGATATCGAGAAACAGTGTCCCAACACGGAGTTCGGCGGAGGCCGCATTATGTCCTGTCTGCAAGAGAACGCCGCCAGAATTTCCCCGGAATGCCTCGCGTCAGTCGACAAATTCGCTGCGGAGCTTGCGTCCGAATAAGAGGTGAAAAGGGGAGCGATCCGGTGCTGAGGAAAACAGCCTGCAAACGAGGGGGCACCGGTTGGCAATTCAGAACCAAATTGGGAAGGAGGCTTCGATGTCTGGTAAGACGATTCTTTCGTCGGGCGCGGGCAAACGCCCGGACACCGGCCGTACCGGCAAGAACCTTGCGACGATACTCGCCTTTTCTTTCGCGGCATCCCTCGCAGCCCCGGCAGCGATTAGTTGCGGTTTTCACAACACCATACCGGAGACGAGACTCGATGGTATGTATCCTGGCTCTCTCTCGGTGGCGGTGGCCTTACGTAACGCGGCGGACAGAGGAGTTATTGACGCCGCAGCCCTCGATGCGCCGCGCAACGTAGCGACCCTCTTCCTCAATACAATGCCGCGTTTGCAGCGGTTTCGGAAAACTCTTGACGCTTCCGCCACCGCTGCGGAACTGCCGGCAAGCTTCTCTCTGGGCTACGTGGAAAGCGGCTTGTGGACACGGTTCTCGCAATCTGACGGCAAGGTCGGAATAAAGATCCATTACCGATGGCCCCAGCGAAAGGGAGGCGGTTGTGCTGACGGGAGAACCCGTGCTGACAGCAATTCGCGCCGGGACGCTCTCCTTTGACGATGCCTTGGCGCAGGGCCTCGTGGTCATCGAAGGGAACGGAAGCGAGACGGCAGCGATCCGTCACGTGTTCCTCGCCGCCTCCCCTGCATCTCGGATCAGCAGGCGATAGACCAACAGACAATCTTTGCTCTCTCACTATGTACGGAGAAATGGTAATGAAACTGAAGCCACTGCTCCTGGCCACCATATTGGCAACCGGCCTCGGTCAAGCCGTTCTGGCACAGGATACTGCCAAACCCGCCACAGAGGCGACAAAAGAGGCCAATGCGGCACTGCTCAAGGAATTGCCCTTCAGTAACAGGCAGGCCTTCGAGGACTCCAAGAAGGGCTTCATCGCTCCACTGGAAAACAACGGCGTGGTCAAAAATGCAAAGGGAGACGTTATCTGGGATCTGACGACGTTTGACTTCCTGGCGGGCGACAATCCGGCACCGGACACCGTCAACCCCAGCCTCTGGCGTCAGGCGCAGATAATGCAGCACTTCACCGGACTGTTCGAGGTGACAAAGGGCATCTATCAGGTTCGCGGTCTGGACATCTCCAACATCACCTTCATCGAGGGGCCGGACGGTGTGATCGTGATGGATCCGCTGGTATCTGCCGAAACCGCCAAAGCAGGGTTGGATCTCTATCGAAAGCATCGCGGCGACAAGCCCGTCGTGGCGGTGATTTTCAGCCACTCCCACATCGATCATTACGGCGGTGTCAAAGGTGTCGTGAGCCAGGGACGATATCGATTCCGGCAAGGTCAAGATCTATGCGCCGGAGGGCTTCACGGAAGCTGCCCTCAATGAAAACGTGATCGGCGGTAACCGCCAGACACGCCTCAGCGGCTACCAGTACAGCCAGTTGGTGACGCCGGGCCCTACTGGCAGCGTGACAAGTGGTCTGGGCCTGATCAATTCCAGAGGAACCATCACCTTCGCCGTGCCGACCAATGTGATCACCGAGCAAGTGCAGAAGGAAAAGATTGCCGGTCTGGATATCGAGTTCATGCTCGCTCCGGATACCGAAGCACCTTCGGAAATGTTCTTCTATATCCCAGAATACAAGGCACTCTCCACCGCGGAGGACGCAGTCCACACGCAGCACAATGTCTATAGCCTGCGCGGGGCCAAGGTCCGTAGTGCGTACAACTGGGCCAAATACCTGAAAGAAGCCAATGAACGCGTGGGGCGGCGAAGCCGAAGTTCTCTACGCGCCGCATCACTGGCCCGTTTGGGACAAAGAGCGCGTCAGTGAGCACCTGACCAGGCAATCTGCCGCCTACAAATATATCAACGACCAGTCGATCCGCCTGGCGAACTCGGGTTACGACATGATCGAGGCCGCCGAGATGATCAAGTTGCCCAAGGACCTTCAATCCGAATGGGGACTGCGCGGCTACTACGGCACGACCAATCACAACGTGAAAGCAGCCATCGACAAACAGTTTGGCTGGTATAACGGCAATCCTGCCACACTGCACCCGCTGCCCCGGGTCGAAGCCGCCAAGAAGTACGTCGACTACATGGGCGGTGCCGATGCAATCGTTGAGAAGGCTAAGGTCGATTTCGACAAGGGCGACTACCGTTGGGTTATGCAAGTGCTGATGCAGGTGGTCTACGCCGATCCCACCAACATGGCGGCGCGTAATCTCATGGCGGATGCCAGCGAGCAGCTCGAGCTATCAGGCCGAAGCAGGAACCTGGCGCGGTTGGTATATGAGCGCTGCTAAGGATCTGCGCGAAGGTGTTAAACCCGTTTCGGTCGCCGTTTTCGCAAGCCCCGACACCGTCTCTGCCATGCCGCTCGAACTGTTTTTCGACTTCCTCTCAATCCGTCTGGATGGTCCCAAAGCGGAAGGCAAGACGATCAAGTTGAATATGGATCTCCCTGACACCAAGCAGAAATACCTGCTGGTGGTTCAGTATGGCGTTCTCCAGTACCACAAGGACCAGCAGGCAAGCGACGCCGATGCCAGTCTCACCCTTGACCGGGCGACCTTGAACGAGGTTATTGCCGGAAAGCTGAAGGTCGAGCAGGGCGTGACAGGCGGCAAGATTAAGCTCGACGGGGATCCCAAGAAATTCGAGGAGTTCGTCGGACTGCTGGACAGCTTCGATCCCTGGTATCAGGTCGTGATGCCGGTAGGGACGAAGTAACTCAAGATCAAGGCCGGTGCCTTCGGGCGCCGGCTACCCGGCTTCTTTTGAAAACGGTGAAGAAGACATTCGGATCAGAACTACCAAAAGATAACATGGGACTGATTTGCATTTGCCATTTTAGGAATTTTTTGAGTGGAGTGACCCAAAGGGAGATATTCAATGCGTTCGACAAAATTTCTGCTGGCCGTTGCGATCGTGGTCGCCACCCCCGACCATGGCTTTTGCTGACTGTAACTCGGATATCGACAAGGTGGAGGCCGCTCTGACCCGGGCCGATGATATGGGCATCGGTTTCGAGACTGCCGACAAGATGCGGGCGCTCCTGGAGAAAGCCTATGAAGAGCACCGCAAAGGCAATGAAGCCGCCTGCCAGGAACTGATCGATCAGGCCAAATCGATGGGGGCTATTGAGTAAGGCCGATCGACTTTGAAAAGAAGGATAGGCCTCCCGCGACAGCCGTATTCAGAAAGGTGATCCGATGAGCTCCAAGTCATTTTCAAAAATGCTTATTGCCGGCCTGTTCGGGCTTTTGCTCTGGTGTGCGGGCGCCGGTGCTCAATCCGACCCGCTCCCGTCCTGGAATGACGGCGCCAACAAGCAGGCGATCATCGCCTTCGTGGACGCTGTCACCACACAGGGCGGCCCGGATTATGTGGCCCCATCCGACCGGATCGCGACCTTCGACAATGACGGCACGCTCTGGGTCGAACAGCCCATGTATGTGCAGCTTGCCTTCGCGCTCGACCGTTTAAAGGCGTTGTCGAAACAGCATCCCGAATGGAAAGACCGCGAGCCCTTCGCCTCTGCCCTGGAAGGCGGGGTCAAGCTGCTTGATGAATTCGGCGACAAGGGGGTTCTTCAGATTGTCGCCGCCACTCATGCCGGCATGACGACCAAACAGTTTGACGCCATTGTCACGGACTGGATCGCAACCGCCAGGCATCCGGAAACCGGCAAGCTCTACACCTCGATGATTTACCAGCCGATGCTTGAGGTGATGGACTACCTGAGAGCCAACGAGTTCAAGGTCTTCATCGTCTCCGGCGGCGGCATTGCCTTCATGCGTCCGTGGACGGCCGCAACCTACGGCGTCGTGCCTGAGAATGTCGTTGGCTCCTCGATCAAGACACAGTTCCTCCTGCGCGGCGGCGTGCCGATCATCTTCCGGCTGCCGGAAGTGGAATTCATCGACGACGGTCCGGGAAAACCTGTCGCGATCCAGCGTTTCATCGGTAAACAGCCGATTGCCGCGTTCGGTAATTCCGACGGCGATCTCGGCATGCTGGCCTGGACGAAATACGGACCGGGGAAACGCTTCGTCGCATTGGTCCATCACGATGATGGGAAGCGGGAATATGCTTATGACAAGGAGTCCCATTTCGGAAAGTTGGACAAGGGGCTCGCTGCTGCGAAGGATCATGGTTTTCCGCTTATCAGCATGAAAAACGACTGGAAGCGGATCTTTCCGGACTGATCAGGCCTTGCGCTTGACGAGAAACCGCCCGTGATTGTCACGAAGAACGTCGTTCGCGCCTGCGCCATAGCCACAAACCCTGTTCGGGGACTGGGATTGGCTCGTTGTCCACTGTTGAGCGAACCCGGCAAATCATTTTTATGGGTCTGCTGCAACAACTGTCATGAAGACAGGCGATTGTCCCCGCCGGTATTTTCAAATCCATATAGGCTGTGGCCGATCCGGCTCTGTTCCGGAGGGCGATGACCGGAAAGGGGACAAGGATGAACATCGCGCAGCAATCGAACCTGGCCGGCGGAGAGGCCGCCGTTTTCAAGAATGCGCGGATTATCCTCGCCGATGAAGTGATCACCGGGCATGTCGCCGTGAGCGCCGGAGTGATCGTCGCCATCGATACCGGCGTGGCGCCGCAGGGCGGGATCGACCTGGAAGGCGATTACCTGCTGCCGGGCCTCGTCGACATCCACACCGATCACTTCGAAAAGCATCTGTATCCGCGTGCCCACGTGCGCTGGGATCCGGTGCGGGCGGCGCTGGCTCATGACGCCCAGATCATCGGCGGCGGTGTCACCACCGTGTTCGACAGCCTGTGCGTCGGCGCGACGCTGAAGAACCCGCAGCGGCGGGAAATCTTGGCGCCGATGATCGAGGCTTTGGAGACAACCCAGAATGCGGGCATGCTGCGCGCGGAGCATCTGGTCCATCTGCGCTGCGAGATCACCGACGCGGAATCCGCAAGGCTGGTTGAGGAGAATATCGGGCGGGAGATCGTCCGGGTGATTTCGGTCATGGAACATCTGCCCGGCCGCCGCCAGAGCAAGGATGTGGAAGGCTACATGCAGCGGCGCATGGCCGACACCGGCCTTCCCCGCTCCGTGGTCGAGCGCGACACGCAGGAGCTTTTGAACTTCTCAGACGAGATCAGCGCCGCTGTCCGGCCCGCCGTCGTCCGCATGGCCCATGACCATGGCCTGCCGCTTCTGAGCCATGACGACACCGATCCGGAACACATCGATCTTGCGCTCGCAGAAGGCATTGCCATATCCGAATTCCCCTGCAGCCTCGAGGCCGCCCGTCTGGCCCGGGAAAACGGCATGATCACGGTCGGCGGCGCCCCGAACGTCCTGCGCGGCGGATCGCAGTCGGGCAATGTCGCCGTCGCGGAGCTGATGGCGGAAAGGCTCGTGGATATCCTGGCATCGGATTATGTGCCGCGCTCGCTTCTCGATGCGGTCTTCCTGATTGCGGCCACGGAGCATTTCGAGGAGGATCTGCCGGCCGCGGTGTGCATGGCGTCGAAGACACCGGCGGAGGCCGCCAACCTTGAAGACCGTGGTGAAATCGCCGTCGGCCGGCGCGCCGACCTGTTGCGGGTTGGCCTTCATGGCGGCCACCCCTACCTGAGAACCGCCTGGCGGCTTGGAGACCGGGTGCTTTAGGAAAGGCCGTCTGCACATCTGCTCGGATCTGGCGCTTAATGCCAAGCTAAGGTTTTTTGGAACTTATTGAGTGGAAGAGACCAAAGGGAGAATTTTTATGCGTTCGATAAAATTACTGCTGGCCGCCGCCGTCGTTGTCGCCACACCCGCGATTGCCTTCGCGGACTGCAGCGCCGATATCGACAAAGTCGAGGCAACGCTCGGGCGTGCCGACAGCAACGGGATCGATTTCGAGACCGGGAACCAGATGCGCGCCCTTCTCGAAAAGGCCTACAAGGCGCATAAGGAAGGCGACGAGGCCGCGTGCCAGGAACTGATCGATCAGGCGAAATCGATGGGCGGCGTGGAGTAGTCCAGCAGAGCCCGGAGCTTCCGGAAGAAAGCAATTTGGTCATTGCGGGCGATCCGGCGTCAGGACCGCCCGCAATGACCCATGGCCGATAAGTCTTGACCTTCCAGCTACTGGAAGTCTTATCTTCGGACGGATGACCGGTTCGAACGATGAGACGCCAGCTGGGAGCTCGACATGAATATCGGACTTGCGGCCGAACAATCCAATCTGCCGCCGAAGACCATCCGCTACTACGAGGACATCGACCTGATCCGGCCCGCGCGTTCGGAGAACGGCTACCGGGACTATTCGGAAACCGATGTTCACAGGCTGAAATTCCTGCAGCGTTCGCGCAGCCTCGGCTTCACCATCGACGAGTGCCGTCTGCTGCTGTCGCTCTATGAGGACGAGCATCGGGCGAGTGCGGACGTGAAGGCGATCGCGCTCGCCAAGATCGACGAGATCGACCGGAAGCTGGCCGAACTCCAGTCCCTGCGGGCAACGCTGGCAAACCTGGCCGGGAATTGCCACGGCAACGACAAGCCGAATTGCCCGATCATCGACGACCTTGCGGGTGAGACATGAAGAAACCGGTTCTGATAGCCGCTGGTGTCGCGGTGGTCGCCTTGGCAGGCACTCTCCTGCTGAAAAAGGACGACGAGGCGTCGGTTGCAGCTGCTGCCGGAAGTGCGCTGGTTGCGGTCAAGGTACCTGCTCTGGGCGACGAGGCGCTGAAAGGCGAGGCGCTGTTCAACGACAACTGCGCAAGCTGCCATGGAAAGAATGCGGCCGGCCGGGACGGCAACGGTCCGCCCCTGGTTCACAAGATCTACGAGCCGAACCACCATGCGGACGGCTCTTTCTATCTGGCGGCCATGCGTGGCGTCAGAGCCCATCATTGGCCCTTCGGCGACATGCCGCCGGTCGAGGGCATAAGGGAAGATCAGGTGGCCAGCATCGTCACTTATGTGCGGACTTTGCAGCGGGAAAACGGCATTTTCTGACCGACAGGTCCGGCTCGCTCGATCAGCAGCATTGGGCGCCGGGGAGGATACGTCATGGCAAAAGGCAGATCAGGTTTCAGCGGAATCCGGAAAAGCGACATCTTGTTGACCCGCCGCGCTCTGTTGGCGGGAGCAGGAGGGCTTGTCGGGTCCACAATGGCATCCGGTGCATTGTTCAGCGCTGCCCGAGCGGCCGACGGCTTTTTCGAAATCACCGCCGGACCGGGCCAATACAAGCTCTACAGCGAAGATGCCGCTGCCTCGGACCTGTGGATCTATAACGGCGGCCTGCCGGGACCGGAAATCCGGGTCCGGCGCGGCGAACGGGTCAAGGTGCGCCTGATCAATGCTCTCGAAGAGGCAACCTCGATCCACTGGCACGGGGTTCGGATCGACAACGCCATGGATGGGGTCTCCGGCCTGACCCAGGATCCGGTGCCGCCTGGCGGAACGTTCGAATACGATTTCGTCGCGCCTGATGCCGGGACCTATTGGTATCACGCCCATAACAAGAGCTGGAACCAGGTCGGTCGGGGTCTCTACGGTCCCCTGATCATCGAGGAGGACGACCCGGTTTTCGACCGCGACCACGATCTCATGCTGATCATGGACGACTGGCGTCTCAATGACGACGGACGTCTCGACACGGCTAGTTTCGGTTCCCTGATGGATTGGTCTCATGCCGGCCGGCTCGGCAACTGGCTGACCGTGAACGGGAAGAGCGATCCGTCGTTTTCGCTCAATGCGGGCGAGGCCTACCGGATCCGTCTAGTCAATGCGTCCAACGCCAGGGTGCTGGAACTCGATCCGGACCGCATCGGCGGCCAGGTGATCGGTTATGACGGGCAGGTCTTGACTGATGCCGAACAGACGACAGCGCAGGCCCTCGTCATTGCCCCGGCGCAAAGGGTCGATCTGGTCGTTGTTCCAGAAGCCGGCCGCGATCTTGCGCTTGTGGAGGTCTCCACCAGTCAGCGGTTCGCCTTTGCCGAATTCAAGGTCACCGGGGACGGTAAGGGCAACCCGCCCGCGCGCCTGCCCCAGGCCAACACGCTTCCCGCGCCAGACCTTTCGAATGCGAAGCGGATCGTCCTCGACATGACAGGCGGGGCGATGGGCCAGATGGGACCGATGCGTCACAAGGGCCTGATGATGACCCGGGACGATATCCGGGCAACCGGTCAGGTCTGGGCCTTCAACGGGATCGCGAATGTGGACGAGGAGCCCTTGTTCGAGGCCGCTCGTGGTGAAACCGTTCTCCTTGAGACGATCAACAACACTGCCTGGCCCCACGCAATCCACCTTCATGGACATCATTTCCGGACCGTCGGCGCGGATGGAACGCTGGGTCCCTGGCGGGACACGTTCCTGATCGAACGGGGAGAAACCGTCAAAGTCGCGTTTCAGGCCGACAATCCCGGCAAATGGCTGTTCCACTGCCACATGCTGGAACATGCGGCGGCCGGCATGACGACCTGGATCAGGGTGACCTGAACGAGGTGGGGGCTGCGGTGCTTGCCAAGTTCCCGGCCATGATTTACGTCAGTGCCACCGTTCCGGCGGGCCTCCCCGCCGGTTCTTTTTGATGCGACCGGCGCTTCGCGATCGACGGCCGGGCTGAAATTTCATGTGAAGGAGCCGTATTCGGCATGACCATCCGCTACCACAAGAACGACCTGCCCGACCTGAGCGCCTACGCGCAAGCCGATGCCGTCGCCGTTGATTCCGAGACCCTTGGGCTCAATCCGCACCGCGACCGGCTGTGTGTCGTTCAGCTGTCTCCGGGCGACGGAACCGCCGACGTGGTGCAGATCGATCGCGGCCAGACGGAAGCGCCGAATCTCGTGGCCCTGCTGTCCGATGCGTCCAAGCCGAAGATCTTTCACTTCGCGCGGTTCGATGTCGCGGTCCTGCACCAGTATCTCGGAGTTCACGTGACGCCGGTCTGGTGTACGAAGATCGCCTCCAAGCTGGTGCGCACCTATACCGATCGTCATGGTTTGAAGGACATCACCCGCGAGCTTCTGGGCGTGGAATTGTCCAAGCAGCAGCAAAGCTCCGACTGGGCCGCCGAGACGCTGTCGGACGCCCAGCTATCCTATGCGGCCTCCGATGTGCTGCACCTGCATCAGTTGAAGGCGCGGCTGGAAATGATGCTGGAGCGGGAAGAGCGGACTCACATCGCGCAGGCCTGCTTCGAGTTCCTGCCCACCCGTGCCGAACTTGACCTGAAGGGCTGGGAGGAAACGGATATTTTCGCCCATTCCTGATGGCATTCGGATAGATTGCCGAATGGATGGAAGCGCAAAAGCCTGTAATCCTGTTTCTGAATTCCTATATGGGTGCCGAGGGGGAGTCGGGACCGGTCCGCGGAATGCGGATTAGAGCGAGTTGGATCTAAATTGACACATTTGATGGTGAAAAGCGGTTCATTCGGCAAGGCGCGTCGTGAAGCGCGATGCGGCGCATCGGGCGAACGGCGCAACGCTGCCGATGGGCTGCTTTTCGCCACCCGAAGGGCCGGGCGCTTTTGCCCGCTGACTGCGTTGGCTCGCGCTTGTGGTGGAACCACATCACGGCGCGCAACCCGCCTTGTCAGCAGACAAAATCACCTCGGTCAAATGCGGCAATTTAGATCTAACTCGCTCTAGAACTGCGGGGTTGAACCGTGACGCTTGATGTTGCCGATACCCATCCTCTGCGCGCAGCGCTTGTCGGGGTGAGGGAGATGACGCGTGCCCAGAAAACGGCGCGCCGGCACAGCCGTGCGGTCAGGTTTCTTCGATTTTTCTTCCCGGCAGTCGGTGTTCTGATCTTTGCCGGCATGGTCGGACTGATCGTCGTCTTCAATTACCTGTCCGATCTCGGCATCGGCGCCGTCAGCCTCACGTCCGAGGGGCTGGTCATGCACCGACCGGAACTGTCCGGCCATGATGGTGACCGTTCCTACAGGGTGACGGCAACCCGGGCCGTACAGCGGCTCAGCAATCCGATGATCATCGATCTGGAAATGATCCGGGCGGATATCGTTCCCGGTCCCAACCAGCTCGCCAAGGTCACCGCCCTGAAGGGCATATTCGATAACAGCAAGGAAACGCTGAAGCTTTACGACGGGCTTCAGCTCGAATGGAGCGAAGGCTATACCGTCGACCTGTCCGAAGTATCGATCGATCTGAAGACGGGCGAGGTGCGCACGGACGAACCGATTTCGATCCGCTCCGAGAAGGGAACGATCAGGGCCGGTCGGTTGAGCTACGATCAGGAAGCAGGCAAGGTGCGGTTTACCGACGGAATCAAGATGACCCTCCAGCCGACGGAACAGGGGAAATAGAATGAGTAAACTGCTCCATCTGGCACTTGCAGGCGTGCTTTGCGTGTTGGCATTTCCCCATGTCGCGTCGGCGCAGACCTTCTCCGATGCCTTTGCAGGGTTCGGTTCGAACTCCAAGGAGCCGATCCAGATCGAGGCGGAACAGCTGGAGGTCGAGGACAAGTCCAACAGCGCCACGTTCAAGGGCGATGTGGTCGTGTCTCAGGGCGACACCCAACTGAAGACCGAACGGCTGCGCGTCTTCTACGACGGATCCGCGACAGGCGACGTTCAGCAGAAAATATCGCGCCTGGAGGCTTCGGGACGGGTCCACATCACGGCCAAGGATCAGACCGCCACCGGAGACCAGGCGAGTTTCGACATGAACCGTCAGGTGATGGTCATGACCGGCAAGGAAGTGGTTCTGAGCCAAGGGCCGAACGTGGTGGTGGGCAACAAGCTGACCGTCAACCTGAAAACCGGGACGGCGAACCTGCAAGGGGGCGTTTCCGGAACGTCCTCGGGGTCTGGTCGCGTGAAAGTTCTACTTCAGCCGAAAAGCCTCAATAAGAACTAATTTCGGTCATAACGACCGCAAGACCTGCCCGGGCGCCTGCCTTCTTCTTAACTCGACAGAGGAAGGGCGAAGCCTTAAGAAAAGGGCTGCGCGCTCAATCAATGGATCGCATTTGTGAAACTGTTTTCCATCGCCTCGACAGCCACGCCCGTGGACATGAATGAAATGTCCGAAGACGGTCATGACCCGACCGGAGCCCTGGTGGTGGACGGTATCGGCAAGACCTACGGCCGTCGTCAGGTGGTCAAGTTCGTGAGCCTGGCGGTTCGACCGGGTGAAGCCGTCGGGCTGCTGGGGCCGAACGGCGCCGGCAAGACCACGACTTTCTACATGATCACCGGCCTGATCCGCCCGGATCAGGGTGCGATCATGCTCGACGGCCTGGACATCACCAAGATGCCCATGTACCGCCGTGCCCGCCTCGGTATCGGCTATCTGCCGCAGGAAGCCTCCATCTTCCGCGGGCTGAGCGTGGAGGAAAACATCCGCGCCGTGCTCGAGGTGATCGAGCCGAACCGGAAGAAGCGCAACGAGGAACTGGACAACCTGCTGGCCGAATTCGGCCTGACCCATCTGCGCAAGTCGCCTTCGATCGCCCTGTCCGGCGGCGAGCGGCGCCGTGTCGAAATCGCCCGGGCGCTGGCCAGCCGCCCGTCGTTCATGCTGCTCGACGAACCCTTTGCGGGCATTGACCCGATCGCGGTCGGCGATATCCAGCAACTCGTTCGGCACCTGACCCAACGCGGCATCGGCGTTCTGATCACCGATCACAACGTGCGCGAAACCCTCGGACTGATCGACCGGGCCTATATTATTGCGGCCGGCGAAGTGCTCACCGAAGGCCTTCCAAACGAAATCGTAACCAATCCGGACGTTCGCCGCCTTTATCTCGGGGAACAATTTACGCTTTGATGACAGGTCCCCTAATACGCTATAAGCAAGAAGTGGACCAAAACATCAGCAGGGCGCGCCGGGCGTAAATGGCAATTTCAACAAAGCTGGAGATGCGACAAAGTCAGTCGCTGATCATGACGCCTCAGCTCATGCAGGCGATCAAGCTGCTGCAATTGTCGAACCTCGATCTTGTCGCCTATGTCGATGCGGAGCTGGAGCGCAACCCGCTTCTGGAAAAGGGGGACGGCGACCTTCCCGGCGGTGGCGAGAGTGACGCCGGCGGCGCGCTGTCCGAAGGCGGGGATTACTCAGGAGAGGATGCAGGAGCGGCCGCATCCGGCGGCGAACCGGCCTCCGGCGACTGGATGGAAAGCCAGCTGGAAACCGGCTCGGAAGCCATCGCCTCGCGGCTCGATACCGATCTGGGCAACGTGTTTCCGGATGAACCCGGCGTACCCGCATCGCCCGATCCGGCGGCGCTGAAGGGCGGCGACAGCTACAAGAATGTCTCCAGCGGCTCCGCCGGCGAGGATTACAACCTTGAAGCCTTCGTGGCGGAGGAAGAGTCGCTCGTTCATTCCCTGGAAGACCAGATGCATCTGGTCATCTCCGATCCGGTGGACAAGCTGATCGGCAATCACCTGATCAATTCCCTGGATGAGAACGGTTATCTCGATCTGGATCTCGCCGAGGCCGCCGAACAGTTCGGGGTGGAGGAAGACCGCATCGAGAGTGTTCTTGCGCTGATGCAGACCTTCGAACCGGCCGGCGTCTTCGCCCGTAACCTGCGCGAATGCCTCAAATTGCAGCTGATGGACCGGGATCGCTTCGATCCGGCGATGGAAGCGCTGATCGAAAACCTGGATCTCCTGGCGCGGCACGACTACGCGGCCTTGCGCAAGGTCTGCGGGGTGGATGACGAGGATCTGACCGAGATGGTCGCGGAAGTGCGGGCGCTGGATCCGAAACCGGGCAGCGTCTTTGGATCTGCGCTGGTCCAGCCGCTGGTGCCCGATGTCTTCGTCCGCAGGGCCAGCGACGGCTCCTGGTCGGTCGAACTGAACTCCGACACCCTGCCCAAGGTGCTCGTCAACCAGACCTATTACGCGACGATTACCAAGACGGCGCGCAACGAAACGGAAAAGGAATACCTGACCGATTGCCTGCAAACGGCCAACTGGCTGGTGAAGAGCCTGGACCAGCGGGCCAAGACTATCCTCAAGGTATCCACAGAGATCGTGCGCCAGCAGGACGGATTTCTGACCTATGGCATCGAGTATCTGCGGCCGCTCAATCTCAAGACGATCGCCGATGCGATCGGTATGCATGAATCGACGATCAGCCGGGTGACGTCGAACAAATACATGGCGACGCCCCGCGGTATTTTCGAACTGAAATACTTTTTCTCCTCCGCCATTTCGGCGACGGAAGGTGAGGATGCCCATTCGGCCGAAAGCGTCCGCCACAAGATCAGGCAGATGATCGACGCGGAATCTCCCGACGCCATTCTGTCCGACGACACCCTCGTTAAGCTTTTGAAAGATGACGGAATCGATATCGCCAGGCGCACGGTCGCGAAGTACCGCGAGGCCATGAAGATCGGATCCTCCGTTCAGCGGCGGCGGGAGAAGCGCGCGAACCGTTAGATCTCCTGACGCAACGTAGCAATGTTGGGGACGGGTCGCCTGAGCGGCCTTTCACTTCGCAAACCGGATGTGTCCTGCCTCTACGATCGAATACACAAATCGTGAAGAAATCTGCGCGAAAATGCGCGGTCCTACAATTGACACAGGCAGGGCACGAGCTTATACGACCGTCCGCATGACGAGAGACGAAGGGGATGGCGCTCGGGCGCTGACTGGTCCATTCTGTAGGTCTGAAACGTTCACCGCGTTTCGGGCGCCGGCACGGTAGCCGGTGACCTATCGGTCGATACAAGAATAAGAGGTCCCCATGACATTACGGATTTCGGGAAAGAACGTGGACGTTGGCGACGCATTGCGGACGCACGTCACGGACCGGATTGAAGATGCGCTGTCGAAGTATTTTCCCGGCGGCTACAACGGGCACGTCACGTTGAGCCGGGAAGGAACAGGCTTCAAGTCCGAATGCACGTTGCATCTGGATACCGGGACGATCCTCCAGGTATCCGCGCAGGACCAGGAACCGCGGTTGAGCTTCGATCTTGCGGCCGACAAGATCGAGAAACGCTTGCGCCGCTACAAACGCAAACTGAAGGACCACCATCTCAACAACGGGTCCGGACGTGAAGCGTTCGAAGCTGTGTCCTACGTTCTGGCATCGCCGGAAGAGGAAGAGGAAGTGCCGGAGGATTTCAATCCTCTGGTGATTGCCGAGACTTCGGCAAAGGTGAAGACCATGACGGTCGGCATGGCGGTCATGGAACTGGACCTGAGCGAGGCTCCGGTCGTGATGTTCAAGAATGCGGCCAATGGCGGTATGAATGTGGTTTACCGCCGGGCAGACGGAAATATCGGCTGGATCGATCCGGACCTGGTCGCGAAACAGGCTGCGGAATAAACCAGAAGAATCCGGGTCGGACCCGCGCGGCAGCGTCGGTCCGGTCCCGGACAGTGGCAGGCAAATATGGATCTGAGTGATCTTCTGACGAAGAATGCGGTGATTGCGGGGCTGAAGGCGAAAAGCAAGAAGCAGGCAATCCAGGAAATGTCGGCTAAGGCAGCGGCACTGACGGGGCTTTCCGAACGCGAGGTGTTCGATACGCTGCTTCAGCGAGAGCGTCTCGGTTCGACCGGTGTCGGTCATGGCATCGCCATTCCACACGGCAAGCTGACGCGTCTGGACCATCTGGTCGGCCTGTTTGCCAGGCTGGACAAACCGGTCGATTTCGATGCACTGGACGACCAACCGGTCGATCTGGTCTTCCTGCTGCTGGCGCCCGAAGGCGCCGGCGCCGACCATCTGAAGGCACTTGCCCGCATCGCTCGCCAGCTGCGCGACGCCAACGTGACCCAAGGTCTTAGGGCGTCCCATGATCCCAACGAGATCTACGAGCTGCTTACCCAGCCGATCGCCTCGTCGAACGCTGCCTGACGGCGGGCGCTTCCTCTCAAGATCCAGGATCTGCAGAGATTAAAAAACCGGCCCTCGAGAGGCCGGTTTTTTGCTGCGTAAGAGCTGGCAGGTTTCAGGCTTCGACGGGAATGGGGACGGGAACCGGTTCGCCGTTGACAGGGACATCGTCCCAGGACTCGATTGCTCCGGCGAACTCGCGTTCGGCCAGCGCGGGAAGGGCCAGGGCCCAAAGCTCGGCCGGCGGGTCGCTTTCTTCCGGGATCCGCCAAAGGGTGGATTTGATGCCTGCGAGGCCCAGGACGTGCGTGGACGTCAGGATCGCGGCGGGAATGGCAAGAAGCGGTCCGACGGCAATCGGCAGCACCGGCCAGACGAGGGCAAACGGCTGCTGGCTGATCCAGGCCATGGCGGCCAGCCCGAACAGGGTCTGCGGCCAGAGTTTCCGGGCGGTCAGGCCGAGCGGAAGACGCTCCAGATCGCGCCCCTGCGCGCCCCAGCCGATGGTCTTGCCGAAGATGAGCCCGCCGATGAACAGCGTGTGGGCGACGGCCATGATCGGCGCGAGCATTGCGGCATAGAGGATTTCGCCGGCGGAGCTGATGATGACCCTGAAGAAACCGCCGAAGGCGCGGCGCAGGTCGGCGCGTATCAGGATATCGGCGATGGTTGCCAGCTTGGGCGCGAAGACCATGGTCATGATGATCAGGAAGATCGCCGCACCCGTATCGGCCCTGTACGGGGCCGCACCGGTATCCGCCATGCCGAGCCACGCGGCCGAGACCATGAAACCGACCCACGCCGGAGACCCGATGAACATCAAAATGGCGAGAACGAGCTGAATGCGGCTGACCGGCTTGAGGCCGGGCATGTTCAACAGCCGCTTGTATTGCAGATTGCCCTGGCACCAACGCAGGTCTCGGCGGATGAATTCCAGAAGGTGGGGCGGGTTTTCCTCGTAGCTGCCGCCTTCCTGCGGCAGGACCCGGACCTCATAGCCGGCCCGGCGCATCATCACCGCCTCCACCTGGTCGTGGGACAGGATCCAGCCCGACAGCGGGCCCTTGCCGGGCAGTTGCGGCAGGCGGCAGTGTTCGATGAACGGCTTGATCCGCAGGACCGCATTGTGCCCCCAGTAGGGGCCGCAATCGCCCTGCCACCAGGCGCTGCCGATGGTGTAGGAACGCATGCCGAGGCGCATGCCGAACTGGAAGATACGGGCAAAGGCACTGTCCGTCGGCAGGCCGACCACGAGGCTTTGCAGGATACCGAGCTTCGGGTTGGCCTCCATCCGGCGGACAAGGCCGAGCATGGCCTCCGCCGACATGTAGCTGTCCGCATCGAGAACCAGCGCGAAATCGTAGTCCTTGCCCCAGCGGTCGCAGAAATCCTCGATGTTGCCGGCCTTGTAGCCCGGGTTGTCTTCCCTGCGGCGATAGACGATCGCGATCTTGTTCGACCAGCGCTTTGCGAGCCGGTCGGCCAGGACTTGTTCCGCCTGCACGATCTCGTCCTCGAAGCTGTCGCTCAGGACGAACAGGGTGAAAGCAGAAGATTCGCCGCTGCGAACCAGGTTTGCCAGCATCGCGTTGAGGGTCTTCTCCAGCCGGGAAACGTCTTCGTTGCGGACACAGGACAGGATTGCCGTCCGGCTGGTGAGCGCCGCGGAGAGATCGCCCGCGTCGATGGGGCAGACCATCCTGGCCGGATCGCGCGACAGGCGCATGACCGCAAGACCGATGACGGCGTTCCAGAACCCGATAATGGTCCAGGGCAGGGTGACGATGAAGCAGCCGAGCACGAGGAAGTCGAGCACGCCATAGCCGTTGGGAGAAAGGGTCACCGCCATCAGCACCGTCAACGCGGCGAAACTGGCGATAAACAGGGTCAGAAAGGTGATCCTGCGGGCGGTCATGGCCGGTTGTGACTGTTGGAAAAGAGACATTTCAAATCCAGCGCGCATATTTGTGACTTTCAAAACCTGTCCTGATCGCAGTAGGGATCTTGTCATCTGCTGATACGGAATAATGACAACGGCATTTTGTCGATCGGGTTGTTTCATGACGAATTTCGACGAATTTACGGCAAGCCCCGAAAATCCCAGGGCGCTCTGGTACACCGCGCCGGGCGCCTGTGCGGTGCGTGCCGAAAAACTTCCTCGTCTCGAAGACGATGTGGTGCGGATCAGGACCCGGGCAAGCGGCGTCAGCCGGGGAACGGAACGCCTGGTTTGCCGCGGAAACGTGCCGCAGGCCGAGTGGCAGCGCATGCGCGCGCCCTTCCAGGAAGGCGATTTTCCCTTTCCGGTCAAATACGGCTATGCCGCGGCCGGTATCGTCGAGGCAGGCCCCGATGAATTTCTGGGCAGCAGTGTCTTTTGCCTTTATCCACATCAGTCTGTCTTTACCGTCTCCGCCGGGCACGTGGTCCGGATTCCCACCGGCATCTCCTTAGAGCGCGCCGTGCTGGCTGCCAATATGGAGACTGCCCTCAATGCTTTATGGGACGGAATGCCTTCACCTGGGGATCACATCTGCGTGGTCGGCGGCGGCGTCGTCGGCCTGTTGACCGCTTATCTCGTCGCCCGTCTCCCGGCGACGCGGGTGACGCTGGTGGACGTCAATCCGGTGAGGCGGGACATTGCCGAGGCCTTCGGCTGCACATTCGCCCTGCCGTCAGATCTGCCGCAGGATCAGGATCTCGTGTTCCACACCAGTGCAACCGCTGCCGGGCTTCAATCGGCGTTAAGTGCGGCCGGCGACGGCGCGACCGTCATCGAAATGAGCTGGTACGGCGACGAGCCGGTTCCGGTTCTCCTCGGCAGCGACTTTCACAGCCGCCGTCTTGTCCTGAAATCCAGCCAGGTCGGCCGCATCAAGGCCGAACGCCGTGACAGGTGGAGTTTCAAACGGCGGCTGGAAACCGCCATGTCGTTATTGGCCGATCCCGTGCTCGACCGCCTGATCAGCCATCGTATTCCTTTCGACAGCGCGCCGGAGCGCCTGCCGGACCTTTTCAACGACCCGAACGCCCTTGCGACGGTTCTCACCTACGAATGAACCCGTTCCCTCTTTCCAAACCTGAGGAATTTGAAATCGATGTTTGCAGTTGAAGTTCGAGACCATGTCATGATCGCCCATTCCTTCAAGGGCGAGCTGTTCGGCCCGGCCCAGGCGCTGCATGGCGCCACCTTCGTGGTGGATGCCGCGTTCCTGGCCGCGACGCTTGATGAAAACGGCGTGGTGATCGACATCGGCCGGGCGCATGAGGCGCTGAAAGAAGTGCTGGAGCCGCTGAACTACAAGAACCTGGACGACCTGCCGCAGTTCGCCGGGATCAACACCACGACGGAATTCCTGACCAAACACGTGCATGACCATCTGGCCGCCGCTGCCCGCGGCGACCGCCTCGGCCGTCCGGGATCGGAGATCGGCGCGATCCGGGTGACCATTTCCGAATCCCATGTCGCCCGCGCCTGGTACGAGGCGCCCATTGGCTGAGCCCGGCCGTCAGATCGTCTTTGCCTATCCGGGCGACTTGGAGACACCGACCGGCGGCTACGGCTACGACCGTCGGATCATCTCCGGACTGCGGGACAAGGGCTGGACAGTGGATCTTCTTCCGCTCGGAGACGGGTTTCCCTTTCCCGAAGCTGAGGTCCTTGACGAGGCTGCGCGCCGGATCGAAGCCTTGCCCTTGGGGAGCCGGATCGTGATCGACGGACTGGCCTACGGCGCAATGGGGGAGATGGCGGAACGGCTGGCAGGAAGCCATGACCTGATCGCTCTGGTGCATCATCCGTTGTTCCTGGAAAACGGTCTGCCGCAAGAAACAGCGGACCGTCTGCGGGCCTCGGAAAAAGCGGGACTGGAACAGGCGCGGACAATTATCGTGACCAGCCCGGCGACGGCGGCGCAGGTGCGAGACTGTTTCGGCATTGCCTCGGAACGGATCCATGTCGTTCTGCCCGGCACCGACCGTGTCGTAATCGGGATGAAGCCGGAGACGAACTGTCCGAACCTGCTTGCCGTCGGCACCATCGTGCCGCGCAAGGGATATGATCTTTTGTTCCAGGCCTTGGCCGGGTTGACCGATCTGCCCTGGCGCCTGGGCATTGTCGGCGATACCACGCGAGACGAAAGCTGTTTTCGGATGCTCAAAACCCAGCTCCAGGCAAACGGACTGCAGGACCGGGTGACGTTTCACGGCGCCGTTCCGCCGGAAGACTTGGCCGACTTTTACACCAAGGCCGATATCTTCGCCCTGGCGAGCCGTTACGAGGGCTACGGCATGGCTTATACCGAGGCTTTGGCTCACGGGTTGCCCGTGATCGGCAGCGGCGGCGGCGCGGTGCGTGAGACCTTGCCTGAAGGTACCGCGATATACTGCGGTGTGGAGGATGTGGGCCGGCTCACGGCTGCCCTGAAGTTGCTCATTTCGGATACGCAGGCGCGTGAGGACCTTGCGGCGGCTGCGCGCCAGGCCGCCGAGAAGTTGCCGACTTGGGCGGACGCGGCCGATGCGTTTTCCGCCGTTCTGGAGGATAGGTCATGAGCGGATTTTCCGCCGACTGGTTGCGGCTTCGGGAACCGGTGGATCTGGCGGCTCGCAACGAGCAAGTCGAAGACGCATTTCTGTCTGCCCTTCCCAAAGGGCCGGTCCGCCTGATGGATCTCGCAAGCGGGGCAGGCTCCACTGTCGCGGCCCTGTCCGGTCGTTTGAAAACGCATCAGGACTGGATCCTGACCGACAACGATCCGGCCCTGCTGGAAGTTTCCCGCCGCCGGTTCTCCCAGTTTGGACAAGGCACGGTCGCGTACCGTCAGGTGGATCTTTCCGGCGATCTCGCCACACTGCCCTTCGCAAGCGTCGACGGGGTGACGACATCCGCCTTTCTCGATTTGGTCACCAGGCCTTTTCTGGAGCAACTCGTCAGCCTCGTTACCGCTGCGCGCCTGCCGTTTCTCGCCAGCCTCACCTATGACGGCCGCGCTTCCTGCATGTCCGTCGATCCGTTCGACGAGGATATTCGGCAGGCGATGAACGCCCATCAGAAGACGGACAAGGGATTTGGTGCCGCCCTTGGTCCCGATGCGGCGGTCGCGGCCGAAGCGCTGTTTGAAGCCGCCGGTTACCGGGTGGTGTCCGGCCATTCTGACTGGCACGCGGATCGGGATGCGCAGGCCTTTCAGCGGAAACTGATTTCCGGCTGGGTATCTGCCGGGTCGGACATGGGACTGGATCCGGAACGGCTGTCCCACTGGCTGGAGATGCGGACGGAACAGATAGCAAAGGGCGCGCTCGCGATCGAAGTCGGGCACCGGGACATGGCCGCCATTCCTCTCTAACCCATGTGCTCGAAGAGTTAGCCGTTTAGGGAGCAGTCTGAATGGTCTGGATCTGATTTTCGGACGGGAAGGGATCCTTCAGTGGACACTTTGAGAAACAATTGCGCGTCTGAAGAGCGCCTCGGATAAGGTTCTCTCAGGGATATTATAAGCAAAAATACGATGATTACGCAGAGGCGCTTTCTTAAGTGCCTCTTTTTGTTGTGAAAAGCGTTCTATATTAAATAAATTTAATAATCGTTTTAGGTTAACAATTTGCTTTTTAACTTTATCAATAAATTAACCAAGCGTTTTAAGGTAAGTTTATCTATTATTCTCTAGTTAGATCTTACGAGGTGCGCAAACAGCCGGACAAAATCATCAAACCGGCACAATCGACAGGAAACCACTATGACGACCATTATTCGCGAGCTGTTGGCCAAGCACGGCAGTCTTCCCGTTTCTGTTGACCAGTTGAAAGACACCGACGACCTCTATGAAGCGGGTCTGTCCTCCTTTGCCTCCGTCCAGCTCATGCTGGCGCTCGAGGACGAGTTCGATGTCGAATTCCCGGAAAACCTCCTGAACCGCAAATCGTTCTCGTCCATCGCGGCGATTGCCGAGGCGCTGTCCCAGATCACAGAAGACAAGAAGGTGGCCTGATATGAACGTCGCAGGTCCGATTTCCGCGCTGAGCCTGACTGAACGGGCCGAGCGCGCGGCAAAGGTTGCCGGCGAATTCGCCGACAGGGTGGATGCCGAGGCCCGCTTCCCGACCGAAGGTATGGAAGCGATCAAGGCCGAGCGGCTGATGGGCATCATGGTGCGTCCCGAACTGGGTGGCGAGGCGGCGACCCTGACCGAGATCGCCGAAGTCTGCTCCATCCTGGGTCAGGCCTGCGCATCGACGGCCATGATCTACGCCATGCATCAGATCCAGATCGCCAGCCTTGCGGACCACGCGGTCGGCAGCGACTGGCACCAGGCGTTTCTGAAGCGGATCTGCGAAGAACAGCTGCTGATCGGCTCCGCGACGAGCGAAGCGGGGATCGGCGGTAACCTG
This sequence comes from uncultured Roseibium sp., assembly GCF_963675095.2. Lineage (GTDB taxonomy): Bacteria > Pseudomonadota > Alphaproteobacteria > Rhizobiales > Stappiaceae > Roseibium. The sequence goes on from NZ_CAXXSJ010000072.1 coordinate 22,773, forward strand.
CGCAATTCCATCTGCGCGGTCGAAGTGCAAAACGGCACCGTCCGCCTGGAGAAGGACGCCACCGTGATTTCCTACGGCGAAGCGTCGGATGCCATTATGGTGACCTCGCGCCGGAACGCGGACGCGCCCCATTCCGATCAGGTCGCGACCCTGTTCCTGAAGGATCAGTACACGCTTGAGCACACCGCCGACTGGGATACGCTCGGCATGCGCGGCACCCGGTCCGACGGCTACATCTTCCGCGGGGAAGCGCCGGCGGAGCAGATCCTGCCCAAGCCTTTCGCGGAAATCGCGGCCCAGTCCATGCTGGCCGTGTCGCACCTGTTGTGGGGTGCCCTGTGGTTCGGCATGGCGGCCGATGCGGTTGCCCGCTCCCAGGCTTTCGTCAAGGCGGCAGCGCGCCGGACCCCGGGCCAGACGCCTCCGGGCGCCCTGCGTCTGGCAGAAGCCTCGAGCATGCTGCAGCTCATCAAGGCCAATCTGATTTCCGGCCTGAAGCGCTTTGAAGCGGCCAAGGGCAATCCGGACGCGCTCAACGCCATGAGCTTCTCGGTGGAGATGAACAACATCAAGGTCGGCACGTCGCAGATGATCCTGACGATCATCAACCACTGCATGCTGATCTGTGGCATCGCCGGCTACAAGAACGGAACGCCGTTCAGCCTGGGCCGCCATCTGCGCGACGCGCATTCGGCCCAGCTGATGATCAACAACGACCGTATCCTCGGCAACACGTCGAACATGCTGGTCGTCAAGAAGCAAGACACGAGCTTTCTGGGGTAATCAGGCCATGGACGCGCAAGTTTCCTTTCTCGACCAGCTCTTCAACCAGGGCATCCTGCACGACAGCGGTGTCGACGGCCTCTATGCCCGCAGCGGCGTCTTCGAGGACGTGATCTCGAAGTTCGAGGCCTTCGCCCTGACCTTCGGCCAGGATGAGATTTCCGAAGCCATGGTGTTCCCCCCGGGCATGCCGATGACGGATTTCGAAACCAGCGGCTACATGAAGAACTTCCCGCAGCTTGCGGGCACCGTGCACGCCTTCTGCGGCAACGATCACGACCACATGGGCCTGATCCAGTGCATCGCCGAGGGCAAGGACTGGACCGACAAGCAGAAGGCGACCGATGTCGCCCTGACGCCGGCCGCCTGCTATCCGCTCTATCCGATTCTGGCGAAGCGCGGACCGCTCACCGCGGACGGCGCCTACGTCGCGCTGCAGTCCTACTGCTTCCGTCATGAGCCCTCCAGGGATCCGGCCCGCATGCAGATGTTCCGCCAGCGCGAATATGTCCGCGTCGGCAGCCCGGAACAGGCCATGGACTTTCGGGAAACCTGGAAGCAGCGCGGTCAGGAGATGATGAAGATCCTTCAGCTTCCCCACGAAGTGGAAGTGGCGAACGATCCGTTCTTCGGCCGGGCCGGACGCATGATGGGCGTCAGCCAGCGCGAGCAGGAGTTGAAGTTCGAGCTGGTCGTTCCGGTGAACTCCACCGCGAAGCCGACCGCCTGCATGAGCTTCAACTACCACATGGACAATTTCGGCAAGGCCTGGAACATCAAACAGGCCGACGGCTCTCCGGCACACACCGCCTGTGTCGGTTTCGGCCTTGAGCGCATCGCTCTGGCGCTGTTCCGTCACCACGGTTTCGACGTCGAAACCTGGCCGGAAGGTGTCCGCAAGGCGCTTTGGGGTTAAGGGGATAGGTGCAATCATGACGGACGCTGTCTTTCCGGCACTCAAGCCGGACGGTTACCAGCGCCATGCGCTGCATTCCGCCGAACGGGACTGGCCGGAGACCAACTGCTACCTCGATGTCTGGATCGAGGTGCTGCCGGCCCTCGGCCTGCCGCCGGAGGCCTGTCTGGGTTATTCGGTCACCCAGGATTTCGAAGGCGATCAGTTCACCTTCTTCAAGGTGCCACTGGAAGATCTGGAGGCCCTCTACGGTCTGAAGGTGACCGAGCTGGCCATCTACGACCGGGTGGAAAACCACGTGCTGGAACAGATCCGCCGTGGTCGCCTGTCTCTGGTGGAGGTCGACAGCTACTTCCTGCCGGACACCCATGGCGTCGGCTATCACCAGGCCCACGGCAAGACCACGGTCGCAGTGAACCGGCTCGATATCGAAGGCCGGTCCATGGATTATTTCCATGGGCTCGGGCTGCACCATCTGGAAGGAAACGACTTCGATGGCGTGTTCCATCGCAATGTTTCCGAACAGGCCCCGGCCTTCCTGCCTTACACGGAATTCGTGAAATTCCCGGACGGGCCGAAGCCGGATGCCGCGCAGATTGTCGAGACCGCGGTCGAGCTGTTGCGCCGTCATCTGGCGCGCCGGCCGAAAGCGAACCCGATCGCGGCCTTTTCGAAGGTCTTCCCGGAACAGGTTGAAGCGGTTGCCGACCGGCCGTTCGATTTCTTCCATCTTTATGCCTTCAACACCCTGCGCCAGCTGGGTGCGAATTACGAATTGTTCGCGAGCCATCTCGACTGGCTTTCAGCCGGCGGCGTCAATGGGCTCGAAGTTCCGGCGGAAGCCGCCAAGCGGATTTCGACCACCTGCAAGACGGTCCAGTTTCAGCTGGCCCGGGCGGTGATGCGCAAGAAGTTCGACAAGCTCGTCCCGGCCTTGCAGCCGGCGGTCGAAGCCTGGGACACCATCATGACCACGCTCGACACTCAATTCGGCAAGCCTGCGTCGAAGGCGGCCTGAGGGGCGGAGCGGCCGGGCGATATCATGGATCGGGGCAAGACGGTTTCTGTCAGGGGGCGCTATAAAAAATGCTGACGGAAAAATGGTCTCTTGCCGTGGCAGAGGCCGGAGGGATCAAAGACCCCTCCGGCCTCTCCACTCTCTCCGATTGGGTGCCGGCCAAGGTTCCGGGAACGGCGGCGGAAGCCCTGGCGCTTGCCGGCCGTTACGATCCTGAAAATCCTCGGCCCTTGAACGACAAGGACATCTGGTACGTCACCGAATTCGCGGTCGATGAACCCGGTCCCCGTATCCTGCGTTTCGACGGACTGGCAACGATTGCCGAGGTCTATCTCAACGGCGGGAAGGTCCTCGAAAGCCGGAACATGTTTCTGGGCGACGAGGTCCCCGTCGAGCTTCGCAAGGAAAACCGGCTTGTTCTCTGCTTTCGGGCCCTCCAGCCCGCGCTCGATGAGAAGGGGCCCCGTGCCCGCTGGCGGCCACAGCTTGCGACTTCGCAGGGCCTGCGCCTCGTCCGCACCACGCTTCTGGGCCACATGCCCGGCTGGTGCCCGGACGTGCATGCGGTAGGTCCTTTTCGCCCGATCTCCCTGATCGACACGTCGACCCCGCGCGTGAAGACCAGGGAGATCGGGGCGAGGCTCGACGGTTCCGGAAACGGTGTCCTCATCGTCTCGGCGGAACTTGAGGCAGTAAGCGGCACACCGGTGCTGGAATGCTGCGGCAGCCGGGCCGACATGGTGCGCGGCGAGGATGGCCGTTGGTCCGCGACGCTGACTGTTTCCGATGTCGAACCGTGGATGCCGCACACCCATGGCGAACCGGCGCTACACGCACTTCGAATCCTGTGCGCGGACACGGTTCTCGACCTGGGAAGAACCGGCTTCCGGACGATCGAGGTCGACAGGGGAGCGGACGGCAAGGGCTTCGGGCTGATCGTCAACGGCGTGCCCGTCTTCTGCCGCGGCGCGGTCTGGACCAATGCGGATATCCTGAGGCTGCCGGGCGACCGGGAAAGCTATCGCCCGTGGCTGGAACTGGCGCGCGATGCCGGCATGAACATGCTGCGCATCGGCGGCACCATGACCTACGAGACACGGGACTTTTTCGAACTGTGCGACGAGCTTGGTATTCTCGTCTGGCAGGACTTCCAGTTCGCCAATTACGATTATCCGGTCAAGGACGAGGCCTTCGTCGAAACGATCGAGGCCGAAGCCCGCTATCAGCTTGAGGTCACCCAAGGCTGCCCGTCACTGGCCGTCCTGTGCGGCGGCAGCGAGATCTACCAGCAGGGCGCCATGATGGGCCTGCCGGAAAGCCGCTGGAAGGGGTCGCTGACGGAAGAGATCCTGCCGGCAATCAGCCGCGACCGGCGCCCGGACGTGGCTTACGTGCCCAACTCCCCGTGCGAGGGCGCCATGCCGTTTTCGCCGAACGCGGGCATCGCTCATTACTACGGCGTCGGCGCCTATCAGCGTCCGCTGGAGGATGCCCGACGCGCGGACGTCCGTTTTGCGGGCGAATGCCTTGCCTTCTCCAACGTGCCGCAGGCCGAGACCCTTGCCGAACATCTGCCGGTAAAGCCGGGCCACGATCCGCGCTGGAAGGCTCGGATCCCCCGGGACCGGGGTGCCGGCTGGGACTTTGAGGATGTGCGCGATCACTATTTCAAGGAGCTGTTCTGCCTCGACCCGGTAAGTGTGCGCTACGGCGATCCGGACCGGTATCTCGATCTGTCGCGGGTCGTGACCGGAGAGGTCATGGCGGCGACTTTCGCCGAATGGCGGCGCAAGGAATCCTCCTGCCGGGGAGCCCTGGTCTGGACCTTTCAGGATCTGCTGCCCGGAGCCGGTTGGGGACTGGTCGATTCGACCGGACTTCCCAAGCCGGCTTACTACGCGCTGAAGCGCAGCTTCTCTCCGCTTCAGGTCAGTGTGACCGATGAAGGCACGAACGGCCTCAGTGTCCACGTTGTCAACGAGACGTCGGAAACGAGATCGCTCGTGCTGACGCTCGCCTGTCTGCGCGACGGTAGCGTTCCGGTTGTGTCCGGACGCCGTGAACTGGATCTTTCACCGCGCGAAGCGCAGGAGATCGCGGCAACCGATCTGTTCGGTGCGTTCTTCGACGTCACCTATGCTTACCGCTTCGGTCCGCCGGCTCATGATGTCACCGTGGCTCGCCTGATCGATCCGGCAACGGAAGAGGTTCTCTCCGAAGCCTTCCATTTCCCGCAAGGCTACCCGCAGACGCGCCAGCCGCTGGAGATCGAGGGCGACCTGGAACCGGTGAGCGATGGCAACTGGGTGCTGCGCCTGGAGGCGCAACGTTTCGCTCAGTCCGTGCATCTCGACGTGGCGGAGTTCAGCGTTTCCGACGACTGGTTCCATCTGGCACCGGGCGCCGGAAAGAGGATCATGCTGGCGCGCAAGGCCGGAACGGATCCGGACGTATCGCCAGCCGTCCGGCTCACGGCTCTGAACGGGGTGTCGGCGAAGACCTATTCGGCCGCCTGACACGCCAGCCTGTTGAAGGATCTGGTTTCATTTTGGAAAGCGCGTATCGCGGTTTTACGGGACCGGCTGAGCTCAGCCGTCTTCGCCTTCGCCGGTATGGCTTTTCTTCTTCCGTCCGATCAGGGTCCAGGTCGCTGTCAGGATCAGCAACTGCGTGACCATCCTTGCGATCACGGCGCCTTCGAGCCCGCCGGTGGTGCTGCCGACCCAGACGATACCGATCACGACGAAATTCGAGATCAGGACGAGGACCACGCGGATGCCCTGCATGCCGACCGAACGCATGATATCCGCGCCGATCCCGGCAGCACCCAGGAACAAGGGATAAAGGGCGAGCGTCCGGATGAGATCGACCGAGGGTTCGTATTCCTTGCCGATGATCAGCGGCACGTAGCCCGCACCGATCAGCACTGCGACCGCTACGGCAAGACCGAGGGCGGAAATGAACGGGATGATCCGCATACCGAAGGCGATGCCATGTTCGACGCCTTCATGGGCATGCCGGAAGTAGCGTGTGTAGGTGGCAAAGAGTACGGCGCGAACGGGGGCCGTAGCTGCGTCGATGATACGGAAGGCCGCTGTGTAGAGGCCGGCCTGATCCGCGCCGAGGGTTTGCACGATCACGGGCTTGTCCAGGTCCTTGAGCCCCGAGATCGATGCGAATTCCAGACCGAGAAGGAAGCCCTGCTTGAACTCGAAGCCGCTGAACACCAGGCGCGGCAGCCCGAAGTCGCGCACCACCATGACAACCGATACGGTGGAGGTGAATGCGCTCGCGCAGACGTACCAGGCAGCCCAGGTGTTCAGGGTCACGTCTTGGGCAACCAGAGTGAGCGTCGCGATCGCCACAAGGCGTAGCAGCATGCTGCCGTTGTCGATGACGAATTGTTTCCCGGCCCTGTCGTGCGCCATATAGGCCGCGGAACAGAGAAAGGTGATTTTGCGAAACCCGCATTCGGCGATGACTATGCCTGCAAGAGCCAGGAGGTTCAGGTCGCCCGTGTTCAGAAAGTAGAGAACCGTCATCGCGAACAGGACGGCGGGGATCATGGTCGCGAAGACCAGTGTCAGGGCCCGCCCGAAATAGGCGGCGAACTGATCCTTGTATATAGCGACCCGTTGGATGAGAAGATGATCGCTGCCCCAACCGACGAAGACACTGACCGTCAGGGCAACGGCGGATACACTGGCGAAAATGCCGTAGCCGCCTATCCCGAGCGCGCGGCTGATGAGGACGAAATAGCCGAACTGGGTCAGGATCTGCAGGCCGAAGTTCAGGCCGTAGTAGAAGGTATTGCGGACAAGCGGGCTATTCGCGCGATCCCGTAACCGTTTCAGCATATTGCCGAACTGCCCTGGTTCCATACTCAGTTTGCCGCTCACCTTAAGGTCCCTTGGCGTGTATTCCGCTTAACGTGCCGAACGTGGCGAGTGGCGGTCGTCATGGCATCGATCGCAGGCGGTCCCCCTTGCCGCGCGCTGTCGTCCCGTCGTGTTCCCCTCGTACCATCAAGCGGTTAATATTCTGATCTGTCGAATTTGCCGGAGCCTCAAGCTTTGTTGACGTTCTTGTGCCAGATTTGCGCACATCAGTAGTTTTCGGGAGGCAATGCGGCAGATGCTGGCGAGAACCCAGGTGCTTACCTTTCATGGCATTGGCGATCCGATTGTGCCGTTGGCGGAGGGCGAGGGACGATATTTCGTTCCGTCGGACACCTATCGGCGCACCATTCGCTCGCTTGGCGAATACGAGGCGCGGCACAAGGTCCACCTCACAGTGACGTTCGATGACGGCAATCTGTCGGATTACGCGGTCGGTTTGCCGGCGCTCGTCGAGGCCGGCCGCAGTGCCATGTTCGCCATTCTGGCCGGGCGGATCGACCGGCACGGCTATCTGTCCGGCAGCCAGATCCGGGACATGTTGAGCGCCGGCATGACTATCGCGACCCATGGCTATGACCATGTCGATTGGCGCAGGCTGGACGAGGCCGGCCGTCAGCGCGAACTCTACGACGCACGGCGGAAAATCGAGGATGAAGCCGGTCAGGCGGTCACGGAAGCTGCCATTCCCTTCGGCGCCTTCGACAGATCCGTGCTGCACGAGCTGAAAGCCGCCGGCTATACCCGCGTCTATACCAGTACCTCCGGATTGTCTCTCGACGGTTCCTGGTTTTGCCCACGCTGGTCTGTCACGGAAGATTTTGATCCAGACAGGGACATGGCTTCGCGGCTCTCCTTGAAGGAAGTCATCCGCAGCACGGCTTTTGCCGCCTTGCGGCGGGCCCGATATCGGATTTAGCAATTGATCGTAAAACGCTCTAACCCCGATCCGGCTTCTTGTAGACTTCTGGTAGGGGCAGGTCGAAGGCTGACCGGAGTTTTCCCAGATTGCGCGCAAGCTTTTGCCGCATGCGAAAATGGCGCGCGCGGTCGATAGGCCGGAACATGAGCGAGAGAAATGCAGCGAGGCCCGTCTTGGCTGCCGCATCCAGCAGAAACAGAAGGCGCGCCGCGGCACTGGGAAGGTGGGTCTGTTGTAAAATGCCGTAAGACTGGCCCGCCCTGATGGCCCTGCGCAGGATAATTGTCGGCGACAAGCGTTCCGGTGGGACATGTTCACGAATGATGGCGTCGTCGGTGGCCACGATCACCGCTCCGCGCGACGCGGCTTCGGCGAAAAAGACGGTATCCTCGCCACCGGTGATCCCATAGGCTGGATCGAACCGTAACGCGAGCTCCCGGATGAGGCGCATGCGCACCAGGGTATTGCCGCCGCGGCCTGTGTCGAGCCGTTTGCCGCGATGGCCCCAGTCCTTGTAAAGGGGATTGGCCCGCACGAGCCATGCCGGAGTGTCCGGCGGATACGCCGGCAGGACTGGTCCGATGACCACGTCCGCCTGGAAATCGCGCTGGGCGGCGAACATCCGGGCCAGCCAGTCCGGCTCCACCCATTCGTCGTCATCCACGAAGACGATCCAGTCGCTCTCCGCCGCATCCAGCAGTGCATTGCGCGCATGGGAAATATTACCCGACGCGACAGGCAGGCAGGTGACCGGAAGACCATTCAGATCGAGGCTCTCGACGAGCCGTGTCGCGGCGCCATCCCGGGAATCGTCGGCGATCAGGACATCCAGCTTCAGGTCTTCGGTCTTTGGAAGTCTCGAAAGGGAATGCAACGTGTCAGCGAGGCTCGGTCGGCCAATGCTGGCAATCGATATCGATACGGTTTCCATCGACCGGGCTCCGTCGGGAAGGTGCGACTGTCAGGCAGTCGGTTGCGGCGTCCCGCACTATGGAGCCTCACCTTTGAGACATCGTTAAATGACGGCTAGGAAGTTTGTGTTGGAATGCGTCTGTCGCTGGTCACAGGGCTGCGTCGTTAGCGAAAACAATTACAAATGGCCGAAGCAAGATGAACCATTTTCAGCCAGTCCGTCCGGATAGCCAGAACACGTCTCTCGCCGTTGAAACCGACCCCGCACAGCCGGTCGCCTTTGACGGACTTGCCGGCTTTTTTCATGCCGCGCAGGGCAATACGGCGGTGTTGCTTCTGTCTCCCTGGGGATACGAGGAACTCTGCGCGCGCAAGACATATCGCTTGCTGGGAGAAAAGCTGGCCGCCGCGGGCTTCCCGTGCCTGCGGTTCGACTATCCCGGAACGGGCCATTCCCTTGGAACGGGGGCCGGGCTGGAGGATGACGGCGCTTGGCGCGCGTCGGTCCGCAGGGCCCTGGCCGAACTGGAAGATCTGAGCCATGCGCGCCGCGTGATCGTCATGGGGCAGGGGATAGGCGCCACGCTTGCGGGCGATCTCGCAGAAGAGCGGGAGTTGGCAGGCCTGGTCCTGCTTGCTCCTGTGGCGCAAGGACGGGCCTGGTTGCGCGAAGTGGCGGCCTGGACAGCGATGACCCAACCCACCTTTTTCGTTGCGCCTTCGGATGGTCCCGAAGGCAGCCTGATGGCAGGCGGCTTTGTGTTGTCCGCGCCGACTGTCGGGGAGATAAAATCGCTCAATCTGATGAAGGGACCTGCGCCGCGCACCGAAAAACTTCTGCTTGTCGAGCGTCCCGATCATCCGGGCGATGCCAAGCTTGCCGAGCACCTCGAGGGCGAGGGGCTGGCCTGTGATCGCCTGGTCTTCGAAGGCTATGCCGATTATGTTTCGGATCCGACCTTGTCGATCCCCCCGCTTGGGACCGTCGATGCGGTCGTGGACTGGGTCGCTGCGACTTTTCCGATGTCTGCGGACGTTTCACCGGCCGCGCCGACGGTGGTGCCGCCCGCCATTCTGAAGGGCCCGGACTTCCAGGAAACGCTCATGCGGTTCGGTCCCGGGAACATGTTCTTTGCCGCCCTTGCGTCTCCTTCCAAGACAGTGACGAAAACGGCCGTTCTGTTTCTCAATGCCGGTTATGATCATTCGATTGGTTGGGCCAGGATGACCGTGGATTTTTCCAGGGCGCTCGCAAGGGACGGGATTGCCGCGTTCCGAATGGATCTGGCGGGCATGGGCGAGAGCCCCTATTGGCCCGGGCAGGCAAGACAGGTGCTTTACGCGACCAAACAGAATGACGATGTAAAGGCTGCCGTCGACTGGCTTATCGGGGAAGGCGGCTTCGAGAACGTCATTGTGTACGGCCGTTGCAGCGGCGCCTATCTGGCGTTTGTCACCGCTGCCCTCGATCCGCGGATATCGGGTGTTTTCGCCGTCAATCCGCGCCGCCTGGTCTGGGATCCGGATGAAGACGTGGACAGCGCCATCCGGGAGCCGATCCAGACCCTTTCCACCTATCGCAGCAAGGCGCTCGATCCGCGAAACCTGGGCCGTGTCCTGTCCGGCGAGATATCGCTCCGCAAGGCGGCATCCAAGGTTTTGAGCGCAATCAGGCGGGCAGGCGGAAGGAAGCTGGCGCCGGTTCTGCGGGGCTTGTCCAAGCACCACCGTCTGAACAGGGTCGTCCATGACCGATTGCAGACGTTAAGCGCGCGCAGCGCTCCCGTCATGCTGGTCTACAGCGTCGGGGACCGGGGGCTTTCGGAACTCGAAAACTGGGTCGGCCCGGATTTGGGCGGACTGAAGTCTTACCCGAATGTCGGGTTCTCCCGCATCGAGGGCGCCGATCATAATCTGACGCCGGTTGCCGCCCGCGAGGAAGTGCTGGAGCTCCTGCGCCAGTTCATCAGGAAATTTTAACGACGGCTGAGCCTCTCAGGCGGCGCTTGCCGGCCATTTGACGGCCTTCGTCCGGATGGCCGCGCATGGGCGTCTTCCGGCCACGGCAAAAAGGTCCCGGGTGATTGTGGTGGAGGTTCCCCGCTGTGCTGGGCCGTCTGCCTGCGCGAGGAGGAGGGTATCGGGGAGGTCGACAAGCGGATCCGCGATATCGAGTTCGCCGAGTGTGGGACCGTCGATGATCACGAGGTCGAAATCCCGGGCGACGTCGTCGAATTCGCCCGCATCCTCCAGGCTCATTCGCCGCATTGCATACTTGGGCTGTCCAGAGGTCAGGGAAACGAAGGAAAAACCCAGGTCTCTGTCTTCGAAAATGCGGTCCTCGATGCTCAGACGCGGGTTCCCGGCCTCGAACGGCAGGCTGTGGCTGAGCGTGCGGTTTCTCGGTTCGGCGTCAGCCAGAAGGACGTGCAGGTCCTGTCTGGCGGCGGCAAGGGCCAGTGCATAGGCAATTGTCGTCTGACCCTGCCCGGGTGCAGGGGCTGTCAGCATGACGATGTTCGGCTGACCGGGGCGTTCGGGTCGCGAGATCGTCTCTGCGATCCGGTCGACGACCTGACCGAATGCCCAGTTCGGATTGTCCCGTCCCTCATAGAAGTCGTCGACGGCTTGCCGGATGAGAAGAGCCATGTCGCTTCCCCCGGCCACAGAACCGCGTCGTGAGCGAAGGTCTGCAAGGGGCGGGAGGCTGCTCAGGAGGACGAGGCCGCCGTTGGGAGGCTGTGGCGATGGCATGCGATCGGAGGAGGCCGGGATCCGGCGCATCTGCAGTTCAGGTGCGGTCCGAGCCGCCAGCGGCGCGTAGACTTCGAATGCATCGTGATCTTGATTTGCCTGCAGCATCAGGAAACGTTGTTTCAACTGCCGGAACGCCTCACCTCCGACGGCGAGGCCGACGCCTGTCAGCAGTCCCAGAACCGCAGCCAGCACCACCATCAGCTTTTTCTTCGGCCAGATGGGATCCTCGGGGACCATAGCCGGCGAGATGATGCGGGCATCGGGGACGACGACCTGGTCGAGTTCCTTGATTTCCTTCGTCCGGTTGAGGACGTTTTCGTAAAGCGTCCGCGTCGCCTTGGCATCGGCTTCCAGTTCACGGAGCTCGATCGAGGCTGAGGAATCCTTGTTGACGCTGCTGCGCGAGGAATCGATCTGCTGTTTCAGCATGGCGACGCGTTCTGCGGCGACTTTCTGCTCGATCTTCGTCGAAGCTGCAATGCGTGTCATTTCCTCCTGGATCAGGCGCCGAAGGCGGTTGAGCTGGGCCTTGATGCCGATGACGGACGGGTGCGAGGGCAGATGGTCGACCAGCAAATTCGCCTCGGTCCGGGCCGCCGCGGCATACTGTTCGCGCAGGTTGGCAATCGTCGCCGAGGTGGTTTCATCGCCGAAGGCCTCGATATCGCCGCCGCTTTTGATGATCCGCTGGATTTCGTCGTTCTTGGCGGTCGCAGCCGACAGAGCGACCTGCGCTTCCGTCAGTCCCGCGCTCAGGTCCGTCAGTTCCTTTTCAGTCAGGAGTTCCCCTTCGGTGGCGTTTTGCAGATTATTCTTCTCACGGAAGGCCTGAACCCTGGCTTCCGCTTGCCGCATCCGCTCCCGCAGCCCCACGAGACGGTCGTCGATCTGGTTCGTGATTGTCGAAACGGCGCTCTCAGTCTGCCGTTTGTGGTCTTCCAGATAGCTCTGCGCGATCGCGCGTGAAAGCGTTGCGGCTTTTGTCGGGTCTTTCGAGTCGACGGAAATATTGATGACGAAGGTCTGGCCCGCGCGTTTGACGGTCATGGCCTTCGCAAGAGCAGTAATCGCCTTGTTTTCCAATGTGTCGAAGGAACCGTCATCTTTCGATTGACCGCCCTTGAGTGCCTTGAAAATCAAGCCCATGAGGCCGTTTGTACCGCCGTTGCCGAACTCGGAATCGGTCGCGAGCTTGTGCTCGCGCACCACCAGCCTCAGCACCGAGTCAGACAGGATGACGGCGATCTGGCTGTCGATGCCGAACGTGTCCTGCGCGGTGTTGCGGGATTGATTGTCTCCGTCGAAGGGTTGGCGGACAGAGGGATCGATCAGGATCTGCGTCGTTGCCCGGTAGACCGGGCTGAGGAATAGCGTCACCGCGGCCGTTGCGGCCGCGAACACGAAGGCGGTCAGGAAGACAAGCCAGATCCGCTTCCGCAAAATCCTGAGGATCGCAAAAACATCCAGAACGCCGCCAGACGGTGCGGAATAGGGTAACAATTCGGATGAATTTTGAAGGGGCACGAATTCAAGCCTCACAAAGACGTCGCGGATCGGCTTATTCCCGTTTAGCGCGGTATCGTTAGGGAACTGCTAACGATCAGCCGTTCTGGAGGCCTCAGATGCGGTCGTTGATGTTCGGTGCTGCTGGCTGGACCGCCGAAGCGGGAAGCAGGGCTGCGAACAGAAACAGCAGCCAGATCTGTGAGTAACCGCGGAACCAGCTGCTTTCCAGGCTGTTGTGGCAAATGACCAGAAGCAGAAGCGTAAAGCAGAGCCACGCGGTCGGGCGGTCGAAGGGCACCAGCCGCGCCGCCGAAAAAAGCGATGCAAAAATCAGAAAGATCAGAATCAAAAGGCCAATGGCACCGGTTTCGAGCAGGACGTCGAGATATCCGTTGTGCGACTGCAGCAACGTGACGACGAAGCTCGGGGCTTCACGGAACACGATCGAGTCGGCGCCGATACCCCAGAAGGAGGAGTATCCCTGCCCGATGAGGGCGGATCGCGAAATGACGTCGACAACGAATGCCCAGATCACCGTTCGGCCGGTAAAGGTCTCGTCGTGAAACAGCAACATCGAAAGTTCGCTGAAACCAAACCGCGTCATCGCAGAGATATAGGCGGCCAGTACGATGCCAAGGGCCGCGAAGAAAAGAAGCAGCAGGGCCGCGTTGATTCGCAAGCGATACGAAAGGTCGACGATAAAATACGCTGCGGCGGGAATAAGGATCGCCAGGCCCAGTGACGTTTTGGACTGGCTGAGGACCAGGAGGACCATGGCAAGGGCAGCGGTGGCGAGCAGGCCCAGGCGTTTCCAACCGTGTTGCGATGCAATCCCGTATAGGCAGAAGATCCAGGCAAGGGCCATAATGGCTCCGAGGGCATTTTTCTGCGAATAAATGCCCGCATAGCCGATCGGGGTTGGCGGTATGACGACGACGGCGACGGCATTGATTGCAACGGTGAACACGGCGAACAGCAGGACCCGTCCGACAATGAAATTCCGGTCATCGGCCAGGATGACCGGTATGAGCATGCAAAAGATAACGATCGCCTGCTGAACGAGCCGTCGGAACGCCACGCCCGGGACCGGGGACCAGGAGACACTGAGGAACGCGAGAAAGAGATAAGCCAGCACAGCGATGACCACGGGCTCTTTCGCCAGCCGGAAGAGATTGGTCAGGCGCCGCCCGGCCGCTGCCAGGGTCAGGCCGAACAGACCGATCCAGAAAAGCTGATTGATGGCATTCGGCTGCGACGCGGTGATGTTCGCATCGGAGCCGTCGCCGCTGCCGAAATGGATGAGGAACGGGGACAGAAGCGACGAATAGAGCACTGCCAGGGTCGGAATCCAGCCCAGGACCCTGCTGGACAGCGTCTTCATTTCAAAGCCGGATGTCTGCTCCAGATATGCAGTGCGCTGATCGGACAAGGAGGGCGTCTCCGGAATATCTTCTGGCCCAAGAGGTTTGAGCGAATCGCCTGTCCGAACCTACCACATGTCCCCGGAGTTTCGCTGAATTCGCTTAATCCTGCGGGTCTGCTTTGGAGACGTCGAGGCCGAGGGCGCCTGCCATTCCGGCATCGATGTCGCGGGTCTTGTAGTCGGAAACCAGTCCGAAGCCGCCCAGGTAATCCCAAAGGGACCAGCCGAAACCATGTTGTTCAGCGACGATGCGGACGTCTTTCAGCCAACGCAGGCGGCTGCCGTCATCCGGCGTATAATCCTGCAGGCGAACTGCGCCGAATTCACCAACGACAATTCTGTCCGGCGAAATGCCATGGTCTTTCGCCCAGTCGCCTACGACGTCGAAGCGCCGCGAAAGGTAGGCCTGATCTGGCCGCAGCGACCCGTAGTAGTGCCGGATTTCCCTCTTCGCCTTTGCCAGGGCATTGGAAGGTTGTGGATCTCCTTTGTCCGCCATCCTGGCCAGATGCTGGCGGGAAAGCTCGATCGTGCGCTCCGGCGATCCGCTTTCGGCCGGATAGCTGAGGCCGGCAAGATAACGGGTCGGGGGCGAGGCCCAGTATTGGGACTGATGGGTGAACGGATACGGGTCGTAGAAATGAAAATCATAGAGCGTATTGCCGTCAAACATGCCCGGGTCCACCTTGACCAGGCCGTCCGCCGATGACCAGCAACCGCCGGTCAGGACCAGGGGAAGGTCCGGGGCTTTCGCCCGCACGACGTCATAGAGCCGCTTTTGCGCGACGGTCCAGTCCTCCCCGTCGGGATTGACGCATTGCGGCTGCGGCTCGTTCATGAGCTCAAGGGCGAAGGTCTTTGCCGGCAGGTCATGAAAAAGGCCGGCCAGCGTCAACAGGAACGCTTCATAGCGTTCGTATTTCGGACCTTTAGGATCGGCCAGAATATCCTTGGGTGTCCACACGGATGAATAGATGGCCGGATGCACATCGAGCAGCACGGAAAACCCGGCACCGTGCAACCTGCCGACGAGTTGCTTCAGGTCTTCCAGGAGGATCTTTTCGTGAGGTTTGGACTCGGCAAGAAACGGACCGGCGTCGACGGGCAAACGGATGAAATCGAAGCCCAAAAGACGCAGCTTTTCTAGTTCGCTATCCGAGATTTGCGCAAGATCGTCGCTGAACGGCGGCCAGAGGTAGGCGCCCTGCCGGTCCGGATCGCGTCTGGAAAAACTCTGTTGGCGCGAGAGATTGATCCCCCGCCGGAAAACGGGAAGGTTCGTGCTGACCGCTGCTGCCACCGGTGTTTCAGCGGTGGTCTGGACCTCGCCGATGGCCCGGGCTTCAGCGGTGGATTGGGCTTCAGAGACGGATGAAGTCTCTGCCGTGGACGGGGGCTTCGCGACGAAACTTCTCCGGGGGTCCGGTTTGAACAGGCCGACAGCAAGGGCCGCCACGGTCACGGTTCCGGCAACCGCAAGCAACAGGCGATAGCGCCAACTGGTTTTTTGGGACCGGCTCATGCGGCGTCGGCGGGTGCTGTCCAGCCCGCCAGGAGATCAGCGCGATACATGGCGATGATCGCCTCCTTGTCGAAGCGCTCGTGCAACAGGTTTGCGTGGCTTTGAAGGGAGGACCGGAAAGCGGCGTTGTCGTCGACAAGTCGCCTGAGGCCTTCTGCGATCTCGGGAACGGATTTCTGCGTGACCCCTATCCCTGCGTCAATTCCGTCGAGATAACCGTCGATGCCGGTGTTCTTGCAATATAGAATGGGAATACCCGCGAACAGGGCTTCCAGATAGGCCATGCCGAAGGTTTCGTTCACGCTCGGCAGGGCCATGCCCAGGTAGGTCGGCAGTATTTTCGTGATTTCCGCATTATCCATGGCACCGAGAATGCGCACGGCGTCCGTGAGGCCGTTTTGGGCGATCATCGCCTCGATGGTGTGAATGCTGTCCTCGTCTCCGCCGCCGATGAGATCCAGGCCGATCCCGGGATGGGACCTGCGCAAGATCGCGAATGCGGCAAACAGGTCCTCCAGGCGCTTTTTCCGGTAATTGTGCAGATAAAGCACGCAGGCAAAGCGCGGCTGGGGATTTTGCGCCGGGATGGCCGAGCCGGTATTGCCGACGATATTGGCCAGCAGCCGTTCCTTGTGCGGGTCTACAGACAGCTTCGCGTGGAGAACGGGCGCGAACCAGGCCGACACGTAGTAAACCCGGCTGGCACGGTTGAGAATGGCCTGCAGCAGGGAGCGGTAGTGGGGCTTGAAGCGAAGCACTTTGTCCTCGGCTTCGCCGCGCACGGAGACAAAAAGGCGTGTTTCCTCACCACACCGCTTCACCAGTTCCAGGCCGGCGATGCCTTCGAAAGCGAACTTGTGGGCATGGACGACATCCGGCTGCAGGCCTTCGGACTTCAAAACCGCCTCGATCCGCCGTGCCACCCGTCGCATCGAGGCCGCAAGCCCGATGCCCAAAGGCGGAGAGAAGTACCTGTAGGCAAACACGCGAACACCTTCGTCCAGGCCGCAGTCGTGGAAGGCTTCGTCGAACGGATTGCTCGTCCGGTTCAGCGAAAACACGACATGATCGGCATCCTGCGTGCTGGTGACCAGGCGTTTGACGGCTGTCGTGGTCAATCCGCGGTGGGCCGTCGGATAGTCGGCACTGAGATGCACGGCGAGCGGACGTCGATCCGGCAAAGGACTGGATGGGCGTTGCGCGTCATACATTCCAGGTCAGTCCTTTAAGCCAGAGCAAAATGCGCATGGCGAGCCACGAAGGCCGCCAGCGGGGGAAGTGCTTGTCGATGAAGTAGCGCAGGCTTTGTTGCTTGAGCCGAGCGACGGTCGGTGATGTCCGCCCGGATTTCCCCCATCCGAAATCGTGAATGACCGGCGCGCACCGGATCTGTTCGATGCGCCAGCCTTTCTTAGCCGCTTCGATGCACAGATCCTCGTCCTCGCCGTAGAGGAATATCCGGGGATCGAACCCGCCAAGCGCATTCTTGACCTCATGGCGCATGATCATTGCAGCTCCGCAGACCCAGTCGACTTCCTTGGATGCCGCATCCTGGTCTTGGGTGCCGAGGTGGGTGTCCAGAAAGGTGCGCGCCAGAGGCAGGCGGGAAAGCGGCTTTGCAAGATGGCCGAAAAATCTTGAACGCAGGACAGGTTTGACGACCCTGTCCAGACCGATCGCCTGGAGCAGCCATTTCAACGGCGTTGAAAACGCATAGGCGGCCGTTTGCGGGCTGTGGTCGGGAAAGACCAGCGGCAATCCGGCTACGCCGGTTTCGGGATTGGCGTCCAGATAGTCGAGTGCCGGATCGAGGACATTGTCCTGCAGATAGGCATCGGCGTTGTGGAGGTAGTAGTAGCGTGCCGGTTGCCTGTCCATGGCCAGGTTGTTGGCGCAGCCGAACCCGACGTTTTCACTGGAGGCGATCAATTCAACACCGGCATATCCCTGCCGAACCAGGTCTGCGCTGCCGTCTTGCGATGCGTTGTCGACCACCAGAATGCGCGAGCTGTGTCGGCGCGGGCGATACTGCAGCAGGCTGTCGAGGCAATCCTTGAGCGTGTCGGCGGAATTATACGAGACAACGACAATTGCGACATCGACGGGCGAACCGGACATTGAACTTGGTCCTGAATTGTGGTGATCCCACGGATTATGCACTTTCCGGAAATGCCAGTTTTTTGCACTCGAAGAGGTGAAGATTTGGTGAAATTGACGCTACCCGCCGAGGCCAGGTCGGAGGCAGGAGGAGTGCGCGCGTGGTTTTGGATGGCAGGCTTCGGCGTGTCGCGTCGGGAGACGATCGCGTTACTGTGCCATCCGTGCGGGTAGCCAGGGGTGAAGCGAACATAGTAAACGATCTTAACGTTAATCTATGGCTTCTGACGCAAAAATGAGGGTTTTCTTTAGGTTGAAAAAGTTATGGTCACGATTAAATGCTACGAATTATTTATTTGTGAAAAAAGATTAATGTTTTGATCATGTGCCGTTTAGGTTCCGGTTAACCTAATAACGCTTCGGCAATCGAAATTTATTCAGTTTTTACGAAAGAGGCCTACATTGCCCTCCGTAAAACGGCCTAACCGAATGCAGAATAATAATCGTTAAGGGTCTGAGCAGTCCGAATGTTGGCAAGAAACCAGGATATCGATTTCAGTCGAGAGATCGATTCAGCGAAAATCGGTCCGCTGAACATATTGCGCATGGAACGGGCCGAGGCGATCGACCTGATCCGTACGTCTGTGCTTTCGCGCCAGCGCATGGACATTGCCATCTGCAACGCCCATACGATCCTGTCCGCCCTCGATGATCCCGCCTATGCGGAAACTCTTCAGTCGTTGACGCTCTTCAATGACGGTATCGGCGCCGAACTGGCGAGCAAGGTCCTGCATGGCAAAGGCTTTCCGGACAATCTGAATGGCACGGACCTTATTCCCGCGATCCTGCGCAACATCGGCGTCCCGTTACGGATTTTCCTTCTCGGAGCGGGTGAGGAACAGGTCCGGGCAGCGGGCGTGCACATCGCAGAAACCTATCCGCATCACACAGTGGTCGGGGTTCGAAACGGCTACTTCGATCCGAGCGATGTAGACCAGATCTGCGAAATGGTGAAATCCGCAAGTCCCGATCTGCTGCTTGTGGGCATGGGCAACCCGCGTCAGGAACATTTCATCGCGCAGCATGGCGACCGGATGGGTGCCACGGTGGCGATCGGTGTCGGCGCGTTGTTCGACTTCATGTCCGGTGCCGTCATCCGGGCGCCAAAACCGATCCAGAACATCGGGCTGGAGTGGCTGTTCCGTCTTCTTCAGGAGCCGCGCCGGCTGTCCAAACGCTACCTGATCGGTATTCCCAGGTTCTTCTTCAAGGTTCGCGGCCTGAAACGATCCGGCAAGGCATCTGCAAGCTCTAAGTGACGGTCCGCGCGACCAGGCGCAGGACGTCGTCGCAATCGCCAAAAGTTTTCGCGCTTGCAGGTGCAGGGCGCTCGATCATGATCACCGGAATCCGTAACCGCCGCGCCGCCTCGATCTTCGCATGAGACCGGCTGCCGCCGCTGTTCTTCGAAACCAGGTGGGTGATCCGGTGGGCGCGCAGGAGATCCTCCTCCGCCTCCACGGCTTGTGCTGGACGGCTCAACTCCAGATGCCAATGATGGGGAAGCGGCACATCCGGCGGCTCGATCATCCGCGCCACAGCGAACAGATCCGTCCGATGGGTGAAGGCTGCGATTTCCTTGCGGCCGATCGCCAGAAAGACCCGCGCCTCAGCGGGAAGCCGTTCGGCAGCCTCCGCAAGGCTTGAAACATGCTCCCATCGATCGCCGGATTGCTGTTTCCACGCCGGCCGCTCGTACCGGATCAACGGCACACCCTTGGTCTTTGCGGCCTCCACGGCGTTTCGGCTGATCTGGTCCGCGAAGGGATGGGTGGCATCGATGATGAGTGTCACGTGTTCCTGATCGATGAACGCCGCCAGACCTTCCGCGCCGCCGAACCCGCCGGTTCTAGCCGGAATACCCGGATCGGCAATATCGGAAACCGCACCGGCAAAGGAGACGGTCAGCCCGACATCGGGAAAGCGTTCAGCGAGCGCGTGCGCCAGTCGTCTGGCTTCGGGTGTTCCCGCAAGGATGAGGATATGGTGCTTTTTAGTCATCCCAGCCGGTCTCCCCGGTCACATGACCGTTGCGGTCGACGATCAGCACTTCCACCTCGACCGGCGCGCCGCGCAGGATCTCCAGAACGGCCCATTTGGCCTTGCGCGCCAAAGGCGCGCTGAGGTCGATCCCGCCTTTCAGCGACAGGTCCAGCACCTCCTTGGCCGTGTTCGCGCAGAGCGCGGCCTCGTATAGCGCCTGGGGAGCGTCCTGCTCCGCGAGTAGGTCCGCCAGGAAGGTGAAGTCGACCCGGCTGCGGGCGGAATGCAGGTCGAGCGCGCCCTGCGCCAGCTTGGTGAACTTGGCAAAGCCCCCGGCAAGCGTGAGACGGGCGACGGGATGGGCGCGGAGGTATTTCAATAACCCGCCGGCAAAGTCGCCCATATCGAGATAGGCAGCCTCGTCGAGATCGTAACGGGCGCGCACGGCTTCCTCCGAAGTCGAACCGGTTGCGCCGACCACATGGGTCATGCCTGTTGCCCGGGCGACATCGATCCCCCTGTGGATCGAGGCGATCCAGGCGGCACAGGAGAAAGGCCGCACGATACCTGTGGTTCCGAGGACGGACAGGCCGCCGACGATGCCAAGCCGGCCGTTCAGGGTCTTTTTTGCCAGCTCCTCGCCACCTTCGATGGAGATTTCGATTTCCACGTCTCCGGCAAGGCCGGTCTTTGCCGAGACCTCGGCGATCGCCTGCCGCATCATGTCCCGCGGCACCGGGTTGATCGCCGGTTCGCCGGGAGGGATCGGCAGGCCGGGGCGGGTGACGGTACCGACGCCTTCGCCGGCCTTGAACACGACACCGCTTCCCGCCGGTAACAGCCGCAGCGTTGCGCAGACCAGCGCGCCGTGGGTCACGTCCGGATCGTCGCCGGCATCCTTGATGATTGCGGCCGCAGCCGAGGTCTTGTTCAGGGCATGGCGGGCAAGCGCGAAAGCGGTGGTTCCACCCTTGGGGAGAGAAATATCCACAGGGTCCGGAAAATCGCCGGTGGCAAGGGCGGTAAAGGCCGCCTTGGTCGCCCCCGTGGCACAGGCGCCCGTCGTCCAGCCGCGTCTGAGATGTTGAGGATCGGCTCCGCTCATGGCTGCCTTTATAACGTGAAATTCGCCTGTGGCACCGGTGATTTACAGCCCATGTCGCATCCGCGCGCATTCAGGTTGCCATTGCGCTTGGCGTTCCCGGCAAGGCCGGATAGAACGGGATCATGTCGACGGAAACAGAAATCGCGAACCTTCCCGGAAAACTGCCGGTTTTCGAACCTGGCTGGGTCTGGCTGGCGGGCGCTGGGCCTGGGGATCCGGGCCTTTTGACCCTCCATGCCCTGAACGGTCTCAGGCAGGCCGACGTGATCGTCTACGATGCGCTGGTCGATGAGAGTATCTTGTCTTGGGCAAGCCCCGAGGCCCACCTGGAATTTGCGGGCAAACGCGGCGGCAAGCCCAGCCCCAAGCAACGCGACATCACCCTGAAGCTCATCGACTATGCGAAGGCCGGCAAGAGGGTATTGCGCCTGAAGGGCGGCGATCCCTTTGTCTTCGGCCGGGGCGGCGAGGAAGCGCTCGGCCTTGTCGGCGCCGGTATCCCGTTCCGGATCATTCCCGGCATCACCGCCGGCATCGGCGGTCTGGCCTATGCCGGTATTCCGGCAACCCACCGCGATACCAACCAGGCGGTGACCTTCCTGACCGGTCACGACCAGACCGGACTGACGCCGGATGCGATCAACTGGGAAGGGATAGCCGCGGGCTCACCGGTGATCGTCATGTACATGGCGATGAAACACCTGGAAACCATAGCCGGCAAACTGATAACCGGTGGACGGTCTGTGGATGAGCCTGTGGGCATCGTGTGCAACGCTTCTTTAGCCGGCCAACAGGTTCTGGAAACGACGCTCGGGCGCTGTGCCGCAGATGCGGCGGCGGCCAATCTGGAGCCGCCGGCGGTCGTCTGTGTCGGCGAGGTGGTGCGCCTGCGTGCCGGTCTCGACTGGATGGGTGGGCTCTCCGGCCGTCTGCTGGATGCCGACCCTCTCGGGCTGTCGAAGGCTCGTCAGTCCGATGCCGGATGAAGGCGCGGGATGCAAGAGGGTAAACCAAAAGGCCTTCTGATCGCCGCGCCCCAGTCGGGAGCTGGCAAGACCACCGTGACCCTGGCCCTGCTTCGGGCGCTGAAAAACGCCGGCCGGGAGATCGTCTCCGCCAAATCGGGGCCGGACTATATCGACCCGAAATTCCACGAGGCGGCAAGCGGCCTGACCTGTATCAATCTCGATGCCTGGGCCATGACGCCGGAGACGGTCCGCGCACTTGGGCGTTCTCACGCAGAAACTGCCGATCTCCTGATCGTGGAAGGCGCCATGGGGCTCTTCGACGGGGCGGCGAACGGCAGGGGATCGGCAGCGGATCTCTCAGCTTGCCTCGGCGTGCCGGTCGTCCTGGTGGTCGACTGCAGCAAGCAGGCCCAGTCGGTCGCAGCCCTGGTCAATGGCTTTCGAACGTTCAGACCCGATGTCACGGTCGCCGGGGTGATCCTCAACAAGGTGGGCAGTCCGCGCCACGAAAAAATGCTGCGCGACGCGCTGGCACCTCTCCCCATATCTGTGCTCGGGGCCTTGCCGAGGATGGACGGGCTGGTTTTGCCCGAACGCCATCTGGGTCTCGTACAGGCGGAAGAACACGGGGATCTCGACAGTTTCCTGGATCAGGCGGCCGCTCTTTGCGCGGAACGGATTGATCTGCACGCGCTGGCCGGTTTGGCCTCACCGCTCGCACGGCCCCAAGAACCCGCTGCGGTCCTGCCGCCGCTCGGCCAGCGGATCGCGATCGCCCGCGATGTCGCCTTCGCCTTTTCCTATCCCCATGTGCTGGCGGGATGGCGTGAGGCCGGGGCGAACGTGAGCTTCTTTTCGCCGCTTGCCGACGAACTGCCTGATCCTGACGCCGATGCTATCTTCCTGCCGGGCGGTTACCCGGAACTGCATGCAGGAGCGCTTGCCGCGGCTAGCAAATTCCGCAAGGCCATGCGGGAGGCCGCCGCAGATGGCACCCTGATCTACGGCGAGTGCGGCGGCTACATGGCCCTGGGCGAGGGGCTAATTGATGCCCAAGGTGCGCGTCACGAAATGCTCGGCCTCCTGCCGCTCGAGACGAGCTTTGCGCAACGAAAACGCCACCTCGGCTACCGGGTGCTCTCACCCCTTTCAGATCTGCCGTGGACACGAGAACTCGCGGCCCATGAATTCCATTACGCGACCACCCAGCGCGAAGGAAACGCGGAGCGTCTTTTTGCGGCCACCGACGCGGAGGGAACGGCTGTGGCCGACATGGGCCTGCGCGCGGGAAGCGTCATGGGTTCTTTTGCCCATGTGATCGGTCTGCGCTGATCCGCAATCTTATGCAAAGACAAGACGGTTTACTTGTCCTGCCGCTTTCGGGATGATCCGAGAGGGGGGATCAGACCTAGACCATGACCGATGACGCTGATCTGGAAGAGCCGCCGGCAATCGCCGCGCTTCATCATCTGACGGGACCGTCGCGCGGGCGGACGTCCTGGCTCAGTCTCGGTCAGCATGATGTGATCCTGAAGCCGACGGGCGAATTTCGGATTGTCGGCGAACCGGACGGCGGGCCGGTATCGGCCTGCCGGGCGCGGTTTCGGCGCGCTGGCGGCACCTATCTTGTGGAGCCTTGCGGCGGAGGGACCATCTGGGTCAACCGCGCACCGGCACAGGAAAAGCAGCTCTCCAACCGCGACATGATCGAATTCGGCGAGGACGGCCCGCTGTCGCGGTTCGAACTCATTGATGAGAGGCATCCCCTTCACCGCCCGATTCCGGATATCTTCAAGGATGCCCTGGCCTATTTCAGGGTCAGCCGGCGGCCGGTTCCCCGTCGTGCCCTGAGCGCCCTGTCGCAGCTTGCCGGTGAACTGGCCCTGCGCACGACCGTCCTGTTCCGCATCATGATTGTCGTCGCCGTCCTGGCGATCGCGGTTATCGCCTGGCAGCAGAGCCGTCTGATCCGTGACCTGGAAGAAACTGTGGCCGCCGGCCAGCAGCGTCTCGATGCGGTGGCAGCCGCCCTTGCGGTCGCCCGCGAGGAGGCGCTCGGGCCGCAGGATCTGACCCTGCTGCGCCAGGACGTCGGCCGTCAGTTTACCGCTCAGGTCAAGCGGCTGGAGGAACTGGAACAGCGCTGGCAGGCCGGTGCGCATATCGTGGCCCGATCTTCCTCCTCGGTGGTGTTTTTGCAATGCGCTTTCGGCCTGCGCGATCAAGCGTCGGGGCGCTTGCTGCGCCAGGTCGTTGACGATGAGGGGAAAGCGCTGATCGGGCCGACGGGCAATCCGCTGCTGTCGCTTGAGGGCACAGGGCCGGTCGCGGAGCGCCAGATCGTCGGAACCGGCTTTTTCATTGCCGGATCCGGTCTGATAGCGACCAACCGGCATGTTGTCTTTCCCTGGGAAAAAGATGCGGCCGCGAAAGCCGCGGCGATCGTCGGCCTTGAAGCGGTGATGCTGAAATTCATCGCCTATATCCCCGGCGAGCCGGACCCGTTGGAAGTCGTGCCGGAGGCCGTAAGCGATGACGCGGACATTGCTCTCCTGGCGGTCAAGGGCGAGGCGCCGGCCGTTCCCGGGCTGGAGATCGCGGAAACCCCGCCGGCGGTCGGCGAGGATGTCATCGCCATGGGCTATCCTGCCGGCCTGCGCTCCATGCTCGCCCAGTCGGGCGTGGCCTTCATCAAGTCACTGCAGGAAACCAAAGAGATCGGGTTCTGGCAGATATCCGCCCAATTGGCGAAGGCAGGCTATATCAAGCCGCTGGCCAGCCGCGGCATCGTCGCCCAGATGACCCCGTCCGCCCTGGTCTTCGACGCAGAAACTACCCATGGCGGCAGCGGCGGCCCCGTCCTCGACAGCCACGGTCGCGTCATCGCCATCCAGTCGGCGATATTGCCGGAATACGGCGGTTCCAATCTGGCGGTACCGGCATCGGAACTGAGGAAACTGCTGACCGGCAAACCGGTGAATTGATCCCTGCAGTCTAAACGGCTTCCAGAATGCAGAGCCGGCAGAAGATGCCTTCGTTGCCGTGATAGGGGCTGTGCCTGATCTCGCGGATCCGGATCAGTCCCTTTGCATTCAGATCGTCGATATAGGTGTTGAAGCCGTCTGCCTCCCACGCAGTGTCTCTGACCGTGAGCACGATCGGCGCGCCGGGCTTTGCGATACGGATCAGCTCGTCAAGTCCCGTGGGCCCCACATGGCCGTTGGTGAAGGTCCCGGCACTGACGATGCCGTCGTAGCTATTGTCGGCAAGGTCGAGTTTTCCCATCAGGTCGCCGACGATGAGTTTGCGGTAGGCTTTTGTCCTTGCTGCTTCATCGAGCATGCCCTGGGTCAGGTCGATCCCGTCGATCTGCAAACCGGCTTTGCGCTTTTTCAGTTCGACCGCGACCAGTCCGGTGCCGCAGCCGGCATCGAGAATTTCTGCACTATCGGACACGCGTGCGGCGAGCGCCTCGGCGGTGATGACGTGTCCGACATAGCCGATCGTGTCGATCATGTCGGTGTCGTAGGTATCCGCCCAGTCGTCGTAGAACTCGGTGATCCTGGTCTTGTCGCCGCCGAGCGAAATGGCGCGCAGCAGCAAGGGGTTTTCCGGCGACATCGGCATCCTCCTTTGCAGATCGAGCGCAGACCTTAGCGATCGGACAGGAGACAGGCAAACTGCCGTCGCGAGATGCGTGTGGTAAGGCGGGGCAAAGCCACCCGGCACCACAATATCACCCCATTCACCTGCTGTTCAGAAACCGGGAACTAGAACGGGAGGTAAAAACTTCAGGAGTAGAAACATGCAGAAAAACAATGGGTTACACACAGCAATAATTGTCGCAATGGCCTGTGTCCTGGGTGCGTCGTCGAGCTTTGCAGCAGGTGCTCCCCAGCAGCCGCCGCAGAAGCAGGAGCAGCCGAGGAAACAGGAACAATCTAAGAAACAGGCACCGCAACCGGCCAAATCCAAGACCCAGCCGAAGGCGGCCCAGCCGGGTAAAAAGCCGGGTTCCCAGTCGCAAAAGCCGGCCGCAAAAGCGCAGCAGCCGAACTGGAAGAAGAAGGGCGGACAGATGCCCCAGAATGCCCGGGGTCCGCAGGTCGACTACCGCCAGCACAATCTGAAGAAGCCGCCGGAAGGGTACCGCTGGGTCCGCAACGGTGACGACTTCGTGCTGATCGCGATCACCACCGGGATCATTTCGGCAATCGTCAACGCCACACGCTAAGGCGAAGCACCAGACAAGCGGAAACGGGGTTTCCCGTTTCCGCTGCCGGTGCCATGGTCCGTTCCACTGGTGTCCGGTTTAAGTTTGACTGAATATGGCAATCCGTTTGATCTGAGATTTTGTTGTCATCCCAGCGAAGGCTGGGATTCAGTAATCTATTGAATCTGCTATCTTTTCCACTCGCAGACCACACGGCGTACTGAATCTGCTATCTTTTCCACTCGCAGACCACACGGCGTACTGTTGGGGTGGACGGCCCCTACGGCATCGATGTGCCAGAATGAGGTTGTTAAAGATCTCAAACGATGGAGCCGTCCATGAAGAATATTAGCCGCGTTGGAATGGATACGTCCAAGTCTGTTTTTCAATTGCATGGTGTGGATGCTGGGGACCATCCGGTGTTGAGCAAGAAGCTTCGCCGTCGTCAGGTTCTCGACTTTTTTGCCGGCCTGCCTCCGGCGCAGGTGGGCCTTGAGGCCTGTGGAGCCTCGCATTATTGGGCTCGGGAGTTACGGAAGTTGGGGCATGAGGTCGCGCTGATCCCGCCGCAATACGTCAAGCCCTATGTGCAGCGGAGCAAATCGGACGCGGCGGACGCGGAAGCGATCTGCGAGGCGATGAGCCGTCCGAAGCTGGCCCGGACCTTCGTGCCGGTGAAAAGTCCAGAGCAGCAAGCTGCGCAGATGCTGGCGAAGCTGCGGGGGCAATTCCTTGGCCGGCGTACGCAGCTTTCCAATTCGATCCGCGGCTTTGCGGCAGAGTTCGGTCTGGTTGCCCCGAAGGGTCTGTTCCAGCTTGACCGGCTTGTCGAGCGGATCCGCGCGGACGAGACGCTGCCGGAGATGGCACGGGATATGTTCGAAACGCTGGTTCGTGACTACGCGCGAGTGGACAAGGAGATAGCCGATCTCAACGCAAAACTGCGAGAGCTTCACCGTGCCGATGAACTCAGCCAGCGGCTGTCCGGCATCCCGGGCATTGGTCCGGTTGGTGCGACCCTGCTGGCGATCAAGGTGAGCAACGCGCATGCCTTCAAATCGGGGCGCGATTTTTCTGCCTGGCTCGGCCTGACGCCGAAAAACCATTCCACGGCAGGCAAGAACCGGCTCGGTGTGATCACCCGCGCCGGGGACGAGATGCTGCGCGCCACCCTGGTTGCCGGCGCAAGCGCCGTTCTGCTGCAGTGCCGGCAGGGGAGGATCAAAACGCCCTGGCCCTGGTTGGAGAAACTGTGTCGTCACAAGCCGCACAAGCTGGTTGCCGTCGCGCTCGCCAACAAGCTGGCGCGCATCGCCTGGAAGCTGATGGTCAGCGGCGAAACCTATCACCCGCGGTCACCGAAGGAGCAACCGGGACTCGCCTGACGATAGACAAAACACTTGCCCCGGCCAAAGACAGGCTGGCGCGACAGAGGAACTTGCGAGGGAAGATGAGAAGGTGTGTTCGGTCGAACCGAGGCGGATGGGAAATACCGTGGGATCCAGTGGCGGCTTCAAGGCCGATATCGCTGTACTGTTTGGACCCCATCCGCTGCGGAACCCATCTTGGCCAGCGGCAAAACGGCCGCAAAGCAGGCCGTACATATGACCGCAAGCGATCCGGAACACCTGCCAACTTCAACCTTGCAACCACGGGGCCGTCCACATATGGATCCCGGTCTTGCCGCTACCGCGCCAAACCGGGATGACAAGTGGGGAGGCCATCGCGTGTCTCTATGCCGAACGATCTGAAATTCTTCAATCTTTCGAATGAGATATATGAGAAGCCCAACATTAAACCGGACAGCTGTGGGTCCGTTCAGTCCTTCGATGCGGCTTTCTTTTTCGGCCGCAGCACATGCACGTGATCGGCGTCGTACAGGGCGGAATCGCGGAAGTCCTGAGCGGGCTTCAAGGCGTGGCCGACGAAGATCAGCGCGGTGCGGGTGATCTTTGACTTGCGCACCTTTTCCGCAATGGTCGACAGGGTTCCGTGGATGAAGGCCTGGTCCGGCCAGCCGACCCGATAGGCGACGATCACCGGACAGTCGGGTCCGTAAAGCGGTGCTAGTTTGCGCTCGATTTCGCGCAGGTTTCGGATCGACAGGTGAATGGCAAGGGTCGCGCCGCTCCGGCCGAGCGTCTCCAGATCCTCGTTGTTCGGCATGGCCGAGGACTTCATCGAGGTGCGGGTGACGATGATCGTCTGCGCCACCTCCGGGATGGTGAGTTCCATCTTGAGCGCGGCGGCCGCCGCTGAAAAGGCCGGCACGCCGGGAACGACCTCGTAAGGAATGCCGAGCGCATCCAGCCGGCGCATCTGCTCCGCGGTCGCGCCATAGATCGACGGATCGCCGGAATGAACGCGGGCGACGTCGGCCCCCTTGGCATGGGCTGCTTCAATCTCGGCAATGATGTCGTCGAGCGTCATCGGGGCCGTGTCGATCACGCGCGCTTCGTCCGGCGCCGCTGCGACGATTTCCTCCGGCACCAGCGAACCGGCGTAAAGGCAGACCGGGCAGGACTGGATCAGCTTCAACCCGCGCACGGTGATCAGGTCCGGGTCGCCGGGTCCCGCGCCGATGAAATAGACCGTCATGCCGTTTCTCCTGTTTTTTCTTCTTCTGTGGTGTTCTTGGGCGCGTCGATCCGCTTGGCGTAGCCGCGTGGCGTATAGACGAAAGGCCTGCCGTCGCCGCGCAGGACCGCCCGGCTGTTAGAGGATCCGACCAGAACCGTTGTCAGCATGTCGACCTCGTCGACAGTTAGCGCGCCGAGCGTGGTGACGCGGAGCGTTTCCTCCGGGCGTCCGAGATTGACGCCGAGCACCACCGGCGTGTCGGCGGGCCGGTGCGCCAGCAGGATTTCGCGCGCGGAGGCAAGCTGCGACCGGCGTCGCTTGGAAACCGGGTTGTAGAAGGCGACGACGAAGTCGCCTTCGGCCGCCGCCTTGAGCCGCTTTTCGATCGCCTCCCAGGGGGTGAGCAGATCGGAAAGGGAAATGGCGCAGAAATCGTGGCCGAGCGGCGCACCGATCCGGGCGGAGGCCGCCTGCAACGCGGATATCCCCGGCCCGTTGATCAGGCTGACGCGTTTTGCGGCATCGGAGACACCGCCGTTGTCCTTATCCCGGTCGAGCAGTTCATAGACCAGCGCACCCATGGCATAGATGCCCGAGTCACCCGAGCAAACCAGCGCCACGTTGCGGCCTTCGCCGGCCCGCTCCAGGGCAAAGCGCACCCGGTCTTCTTCCTTGCCGAGCGCGAAGTCGTGGCGCGTCTTGCCCTTGATGTGGGGCGCGACGATGTCGAGGTAGAGCGAGTAGCCGACGACTTCGTCCGCTTCCGCCAGCAGGCGCGTCGCCTCCGGCGTGCGCCATGCGTCCTGCCCCGGCCCGATGCCGATGACCGAAAGATGCCCGCGCGCACGGCCGACCCGGTCCGGGTCGACCGGCTCCGGCGCCCGGGCAATGGCGACGGTCGCATTAGCCGTCTTCTGCTTTTCGGCAACCAGTTCGGCGTCGCTACCGGCTCCTGCGAGTGCGGCGCCTTCGGAGACGCCGTGACAGCCGACTTCCTCGAAGACGACATCGGAGGGATTTTTCAGCCGGGGCGTTTCCTGTTCCAGCCGGTCTGCGGAAAAGACCCGGAACGGCACTCCGAGATGTTCTGCAAGCGCGGTCATGGCCGGCTCGTCCGCCTTGAGATCGAGACTGGCGACACAGGCAACGCTGCCCACCGCGATGTTCGCGTCTGCGAGCGCGGTTTCGATAAGACCGATCAGTTCCTGGGCGTCACAGCCCCTGGCGCAGCCAACGCCGACCACATGGGTCTGCGGGTGGAACACCAGCCGCGTCGGTGAGCCCTCTTCCGGTTTCTCGGTCACGGCAAGGGTGATCGCTGCGTCGTCGCTTGTCGAAAGCGCGGCCTGTTCCAGCCAGTCGGGCTTGCCTTCGATGCGAACGGCGGCTCCGGATAGCAGTTCCGCCATCACCGGCTTGGCGTCTTCCGGGTTGGCGATCTTCCAGCCTTTCGGCGGGGCGTCCAGCGCGATCCCGAGCGCGGTGTCTCCAGCCGTCGTCACCGCCGCATGGCCGTCAAGATGCCCCGCGATCCGGCGCGCCAGGTCATTTGCGCCGTGGTGGCCACCGAGAAGCGGCACGACGCTTTTGCCGTCTTCGGAAACCGCAAGCACAGGCGGCTCCGCGCGTTTGTCGGAGAGAAGCGGCGCCAGCGCGCGGATCAGGATGCCGCTGGCGCACACACCAACAATCGGATGCCCTGCGGAAAACAGCATGCGGATATGGGCGATGGTCTCGCTGAACAGCGTATCCGCCTCGCGGATCCGGCCGGCAAGGCCGTGGATCGCGGAACCGGGAAGGCCGGCTTCGATGCGCTTCGCGGTTTCAAGACCTGCGGAATTCAGGACGAGGATGATGGGGGAAGCGTCCACGCTTCGTCTCCCTTGTAAATGAGGATCATGGAAAAATAAGGCGCCTTGTCGCCGGTGAACTCGGCAAGCGGCAGCACCTTCTGTTCGTCGAGGCTGGCGCGCTCCACATAGCCGGCCTGTGCGGTCAGGCCGAGGTCGTCGAGCAGGGCCTTGAGACGGCCGACATGGCGGCCGACCTTCATGATGGCGATCGACTGGGCGCTGTCGATCCGGGCGCGGATGTCGTCGTCGGGCAAGGTGCCCGGGATCACGGTGAGGACGTCGGTGCGGCTCGTTAGCGGACGCCTGAGCGCCGCCGCGCAGGCCGTCAGCGAGGTCACGCCCGGAACGATCACCGTCGGGTAACGCGCCGACAGCCGTTCGAACACATACATGTAGGAGCCGTAGAAGAACGGATCGCCCTCGCACAGGGTGACGACATTGGTGCCGGTGTCGAGCACGTCGGCGATTTCGTCCGCTGCCCGGTCGTAGATTTCCTTTGCCGGAAACCGGCTCTCGCGCATCGGGATCACGACCGGAATTTCCCGGACATCGTCCGGAAAATAGCCGGCGGCAATGGCGCGGGCGAAGCTCGGGCCGGTATCCGGTGCGGGATAGGAAATCACCTTCGCCGTCGAGATCAGCCGGTGGGCCTTCAGCGTCAGCAGTTCCGGGTCGCCGGGGCCGAGCCCGACCCCGTAAAGAGTTCCTGTCATGGTGTCAGTCAGCTTCCTTGATCAGGTGCCATTGAGTAACAGGCATCAGCGGCCGCCAGCCGGTGAGCCCGCCGACGGCGCCGGCCCGCTCCACGGAAATCCGGGTGAGCCCGCCGCCGAAGCGCCGATGGGCATCTAGCAACACGGTCTCGCCCTCCAGCGTCACCGCATTGGCGACGAGCCGTCCGCCGGGCTTGAGTGCGTCATGACAGGCATCGACGATGCTGTCCGCCGTCAGCCCGCCGCCGATGAAGATCGCATCCGGCGACGGCAAGCCATTCAGGCCGTCCGGTGCGGTTGCGTCGCGGATATCGAGACCGGGAACGCCGAGCGCGAGCGCATTCTCGGAAGCCAGCCCACGCCGGTCCGCGTTCGGCTCCAGGCCGATCGCCCGGGCACCGCGGGCAGAGCGCATCCATTCAATCGCAATGGAACCGCAGCCGAGGCCGATGTCCCACAACAGCGCGCCCGGATGAGGCATGAGTTGGGCAAGCGTGACCGCGCGGACCTCGCGTTTGGTCATCTTGCCGTCGTGCACGAAGGCGTCATCGGCGAGGCCCGGAACGCGGGGCCGGAAGGCAGTGCCCGGATCGGCGGTAATCTCGAGCGCCAGCGTATTGAAATCGGCAACTGCCTGGTCCCAACCGTCGGCATGGCCGGAGACGACGCGCTCCTTATCGCCGCCCATATGTTCCAGAACGGTCACGCGGGACTGGCCGTAGCCCTGCGCGGTGAGAAGGTTCGCGACGGTTTCCGGAGTTTCGCCATTGCTGGTCAGCGCAAGGATTTTCGCGCCCGGATAGAGGAAACCGCTCAGGGTTTCGACGGGCCGGCCGTGCAGCGAAATCGTCTCCACATCCTGCAGCGCCCAGCCCAGGCGGGCGGCGGCCAGCTGGAACGCCGACGGCGCGGGCAGGACACGGATCTCGTCCGGAGCGAAGGTGCGGGCAAGCGTCGAGCCGATACCGTACCACTGCGGATCGCCAGTGGCGAGCACGGTGACCGGTTTGCCACGCAGGGCATTCAACTCATCATAGACCCCCGAAAACGGGCTCGGCCATGTCTTTTGTTTGCCGTCTATGCAGTCAACCAGTTCGAAATGCCGAGCGCTGCCGTAGACGACCTCCGCTTCTGCGAGAACCTGCCGCGCAGCTTCGGAAACAAAGCCATCCTCGCCGATGCCGATCAGGGTGAGCCAGCGTGTCGTCATTTGTCTTTCCGCCGGTAGGGGCGACGCGGCTTCGGCGGGTCCAGTTCCCGGGGCGTGCGTTCGTTGACGGCGCAGTGAGAGAGCATGCCGCGTGAGCGGGCCGGCTTGCCCTCATCCTTGTCCTCCGGCGCCGGGTTGCCGCCATGGGACAGAAATCCGTAGGAGCGCAGCTGCGGCTTCTTCGCCGAGGACTTCAGTTCGTGTTTTTTGTCGTCGTCAGCCACCGGCGGTCTCCTCCGGCAGGCCGGCGGCAAGCGCATTGACCGCGGCCGCCGCCATGGCCGAGCCGCCGCGCCGGCCGTTCAACGCGATGTAGGAAAGGCCGAACGGGTTTTCGGCAAGCGCCTGCTTGGATTCCGCAGCGCCAACGAAGCCGACAGGAAAGCCGAGGATGACGGCCGGTTTCGGCCCGCCGGTGGCAATCATCTCCAGCAGGTGAAACAGCGCCGTCGGCGCATTGCCGATGGCAACCACGGCCCCTTCGAGCCGGTCCCGCCACAGCTCAACCGCGGCCGCAGACCGGGTCGTTCCAAGGTCTTTGGCAAGGGCAGGCGCGCGCGCATCGTTCAAGGTGCACAGCACGTCGTTGTTGGCCGGCAGGCGGGAGCGGATGATGCCATGGGCGACCATTTCCACGTCGGTGAAGACGGGCGCACCCCGAGCCAGGGCGTCCCGGCCCGCCCGGACGGCACCGTCGGAGAACATCAGGTCCTTGACGATATCCGTCATGCCGCAGGCATGGATCAGCCGGATCGCAACCGGTTCCATCTCCGCGGGCAGAAGGTCGAGCGCTGCCTCCGCGCGCACGGTCGCGAACGACTGCCGGTAGATCGCCAAAGGGTCGTGCTCATAAGTATAGAGCGGACCGGAAGGCACCGTTTCGCTCACCCTTTTCGTTCCATCGATTTCGGCCCGAGCGGATGGTCCGCATGCGGGTAGGGGTGATGATGGTGGTCATGCCCGTGCCCGTGGTCATGCCCGTGATCGTGGTCATGATGGTGGTTGTGGGAATGCCCGTGATCATGACTATGACCATGCCCGTGGTGGTCATGCCCATGCGCGTGATCATGGTCATGATGGTGGTGGCCGTCATCATGATGGTGATGATGGGCGGCAGCCCGGACCTTTTCCTCGCAGGCGCCGGTGCAGAATTCCTCGCACAGCTGGCATTCGGCTTCCGCGCCCAGGCCCTCCACGTGATGGTGATGGCTTTCCTGCGCCAGGCCGATCTCGGCCTCGAAGCCGAGCACCTGTTCGCGGTACTTGCACATCTGGCAGTTCATCACGTTGGCGCCCTGCAGGATTTCCTGCACGCGGTCGGCCATGGTGTCGATCACCTGTGGGTGGTCGTTCAGATAACCGGCCTTGATGAACTCGATGTCAGGATGTCTGGCCGCGACTTCGTCTGTCGTGGAATAGATCCGCTGCACCAGAACACCGGTGAACAGGAAATACGGGAAGACGACGATGCGCTTGTAGCCGAGCTTCGCGGCATGTTCGAGCCCTGGCCCGGTCAGCGGAAAAGTCACGCCGGAATAAGCGGTCTCCGCCCAGCCGAAGCCCATGCCTTCCCAAAGCAGTCGGGTGATCTTGGTGACGTTGGAGTTGGCGTCCGGATCTGAGGCGCCGCGGCCGACCACCATCAGCAGCGTGTCATGCATCGCCACGTCGCCGCCGGCTGCTGCCAGCGCCTCGCGGATGCGGTCGCCGGCTGCGCGCACCATGCGCGTATCGACGGCAAGTTCGCGGCCGTAGGTGATCTTCATCTCCGGGTGCTGCGCCTGATAGGTGTTGAGCACGGAGGGAATATCGTTCTTGGCGTGGCCGGCGGCAAACAGCATCCCCGGCACGGCAAGCACATGGGTGCAGCCCTCGGCGCGCAGGCGGTCAAGCCCGTCCTTGATCACCGGGTTGGCGAATTCCAGGTAGCCGTATTCCACCGGCCAGTCGGGAAAGCGCTTCTTCAAAGCTTCCGCGAGCTTCGCGAACTGCCCGACGGCGCCCTTGTTGCGGCTGCCATGGCCGCAGATCATCAGTCCGAGTTTTTCACTCATCGGGCGGCCTCGGCACTCTTCAGCATTGGAAAGTCTCCCTCGTCGTGGTCACGGTGGTCTGCACGGCCGTGATCTTTTGCTGGCGTCCGGCGAGGGGGAGAAAGCGGGCGCCAAATACACACCGCCCCGCTCCGTGAGAGCAGGCAGGGCATCAACGTCGACAGCTCCGGACTGGGTCCCCGATATGGGTCAACCGTCACCGGAATCGCTTTCAGTCCCTCGGGGGGACGCCGTCCAGTGGCGGCCAAGCTAGTGGAGCGCGGTTTCCGGATCAAGCGTCAATCCGACAGGAAAAAGTATGAGAGCGTCCTGACCGGCCGATGTCCGGCGGAAAGCCAAAGAGGACAGACTGCGGCACCATGGGACTTGCGCCGCGACGGCCGGGGGGATGGAATGGGACAACCGATTTGAAAGCCAGAGGAGACGTCCATGTCCACCGTCAAACTCGTGTCAGACGAAGAAGCGAGCGGTCTCGTCGCCGAGGTCTTCGCCGATATCCGCAAGACCCGGAAAACCGATTTCATCAACAATTTCTGGCGGGCGATCGCCGTGGACGGGCCGCTCCTGAAGGCGACCTGGGAAGAGGTCAAGGGCGTCATGGCCGTGCCCGGGGAACTCGATCCCATGACCCAGGAAATGATCTATGTCGCGGTGTCTATCGCCAATGCCTGTTCCTATTGCGTGCATTCGCACACCGCGAGCGCCCGGGCCAAGGGCATGACCGACGCCCAATATGCGGAACTGCTGAAGATCGTCTCGTTGGCCGGAAAGACCAACCATCTGGTCACCGCCATGCAGGTCCCGGTGGATCCGGCCTTCGATCTTTCAGCGCCAAAAGATTGACAACCTTTCATTGTCTGTCAGGGATTTTGGTAATCTAGTAGTGTATCCGGACGCTGCGACGGTATTGCGCCCGAACTCGTGAAAAGGAACATCCATGCTGAACCATCTGGTTTTTACTGTGATCGCGCAGGATCGTCCGGGCCTGGTCGAGCGTCTTGCGGATGCCATCGAGCAGGCCGGCGGAAACTGGGTGGAAAGCTCGATGGCGCGTCTTGGCGGCGAATTCGCCGGGATCGTCAGCGTCGAGATCCAGGATGATGCGATCGACAATCTGCATGCCCATTTCGACAGCCTGCTGACGGACGGCATCGCCATCACCCTGCGCTCGGATGTGCACAACAACGAGGACCCCACTGGCAAGGCCGCCCATCTGGATCTGGTTTCCCAGGACCATCCCGGCATCCTGCGCCAGATCACCCGTGTCCTGACCCGCCACGGCGTAAGTATCGAACACCTGGAAACCGCCGTCGTAGCCGGCTCCATGTCCGGCGAACGGCTGTTTAAGGCCACCGCCGATCTGCGCCTTCCGGACGGCATGGAACCGACGGAACTGAGCGAAGCGCTCCAGGCCACCGCCGCCGACATGATGGCGGATCTCAATCTGGTGGAATGATCAGCCGGTCTTCACCCTCAGCGGGCGGCCGGCGAAGGATGGACCGCCGTAGGCCTTGACGTAGCCCTTTTCCACCAGGAACTCCGCGTAGTGAAAGTCGTGGATTGTGTCGATGTCGACCACCTTGACGTCGTCCGGCACGCGGAAGCCGCGGGAGCCCGGGCCGATCAGATAGGCGTTGAGCTCATCGATGCGATCCGCATCGACGATCATCGCCCAGGCGGTGAACTCGAAGCAGGTCGGATAGTCCTGGCGCCGGTAATACCGGTTCGGATCGTAGTCCACATAAGACGAGATCTCGCCGTCGTCCGACAGGTTGGCGCACAGGAACGGATGGGTGTCCGGCGTCTTGAAACCGACCACGCTGCTGCAATCCTCTGCCGCGTTGTAACAGGCGATGATGTCCGAAAGCTGCTTGGCGGTGCGGAACGGATAGGTCGGGTAGAGCACCAGAACAGCATCCACCTGTTCGCCCATCGTCCGCAGGGCTTCGATGAAATCCGCGATGACCGCCTGCATGGTCGAGACGTTGCAGGCGAGCGTGTCCGGCCGATAGTAGGTCTGCGCGCCGAAGGAGGCGCCGATGTTCAGATACTGCTGGCTGTCGCTGTTCAGATAGGTGGCGGAAATATCCGGGCAATCGAGGGCCGGCAGGATGCTGTGCGCGACCAGCGGGATGCCGTTCAGCATCTGGATGTTCTTGTCCGGCAGACCCTGGCTCCCCGACCGGGCCGGAATCATGGCGACGATATTCTTCTTCATCAGAGGCCCAGCACTTCGTCCAGTTTTCCGGCATCCAGCATCGACCGAACCTCTACAAACTGATCGTCTGGCATGTCGCTGTAATTCAGGGGGCGGCCGTCGCTGTTGGCGATCATCTTGCTCGCGTCGTTCAGCTCCAGCACGTATTTGCGGTAGTTCTCGTCCGGCACCGGCTGCTTCGTCTTCGCATCGAAGGTCAGGCCGAACACCTCACCGAGCGATTCCATCACCTTCGGCGCCTGGAACATTTCGGTGCCCGGATAGGCAGTCGCGGTGAACAGCGCCTTGTTGATCGAGGCAAGCGCGCGCTTGTGCTCGTCCGATCCCGGCGTCAGGCCTTTGGAGATTTCCTCCTCCTGCCAGCGGATGAAGGCGACGCTGGTCTGGAGATCGGCGAGCGTTTCGCCCGGATAACCCATGATCCAGGTACAGTTGCCGTGAATGCCCGACGCATAGGTGTTGCGGATGCCTTCCACCATGGTCAGCGGGAATTCGTAGCCGTTGATTTTGGTAATGCCGTTGGACAGCATGAATCCGCCCTTGCCCATGGCATCCAGCGTCCTCGCAGCGGCGGATTCCGCGCCGAAGCCGATATAGACACAGCCGGCGCGGGCCATTTCGTCGACCCGGCGCACATCCGCCTTCTTGTAACCGCCGTTGCGGTCCGGGCGCAGATCGGCGGCCTCGTCCAGCCGGCCATGGGTTCCCCACTGCAGCTTGCCGTCGCGGGCATAGGGCTCCAGGATGTCGGCCAACTCGGTGATCCGCTTCGGGCTCACCATGAAATTGTCGTCCAGAAGCGCGATGAACTCCACGCCGTAGCAGTCCCGGTAGTGCAGGAACTCGTCGGCGATGTTCTGCGCGCTGCGCACACCGTAATTGCGCTCGCCCTGTCCGCCGCGGAAGCAGAACTTGCAGGCAAACGGACAGCCGCGGCTGGAAATGGTGGAGATGCTGCGCGGCATGTCGAAGCTGGTCGCGGAACTGTTCTTTGCCGACCCGCCCCAAACGGGCGTGTTCAGATAGGTCTCCAGCACCGGAAATCCGTCGACGTCTTCCTGTAGAAGGTCATAGGCCGGCCAGGGCAGGGCATCGAGATCCGCCGTCCGGAAGCCCTGATAGAAGAACCGCGGGCGCCCGTTCTTGGTGTCGTGAAAATAGGGCGCCAGCCGTCCGGATTTCTCGGCGCGGTCGAAGCCGAGGTCGCGGATCGTCTTGGCATCGAGCGCCATCTTCAGGATGACGTCGTCGCCCTCGCTGTGGGATACCGCGTCGAGTTCCGGTATCCAGTCCAAGAGGGTGGTACGGAACTGGGTCGCAAGGCCGCCGCCGCTGACCAGCATGGCGTCCGGATCCAGATCCCGGATGATCTTCGCCACTTCCGTCTGCCACGGCAATGTGGTGATCAGGCCGGACAGGCCGATCACATGCTGTGGGCCGATCTTGTCCAGGGTGCGCGACAGCAGCGCGCGGGCTTCCGCGAAGGTCAGCGAGCGGCCGGACTCCAACCCGCGCCGTGCCGCTTCCTCGTCCTGGATACGGTAGATATTCAAATCGACGATATTGGGTTCGGCGCCGTATGCGCGCAGGCGCCCTGCCAGCAGCGCGGGGCCCACCGGCGGATTGTTCGGCCGCGCCTGCTCACGAATGGGCATGTTGATCAGGAGCACCTTCACGCCTTTCAGCGCGTTGGACCCGAGCGTATCCGGAAAGCTTGTTGGAGCGACAAAGTTCATCACTGCCTCGCCGAGAAGTCCCGGGCGAACAGGTGGTCCGGAGTACCCCGGCCGAAGGCGGCAACCCTAACTGCTTTCAATCTCTGTTCACCGTCGGACTTATCGTATGATCGGGTTGGTCCAAGTCATACTGGGACAGTCATTAACCAATCGATAATATCTTGCAAAATGCGAAAGGCGGTAGGTCCCGGCAGAAAAACCGGGAAATGATCCACGGCTAATCGCATCCTGCCCGGGCGAAAACGGGCAGGTTACTCCGTGAGGTGGTCGAGAAAGGTCGTACCCGCATAATCCTGGCGGAACAGGCCCTCCTCCGCCAGTGCCGGCACAAGTTGCTCCAGCACCAGCCGCATGCAGTCGACCGATCCGCCGGGCACGGCAATGAAGCCATCCATAGCGCCGGCTTCGGCCCAGGCGCGGATTTCCGCGACGGCGTCGTCCACCGTGCCGATCAGCTGCCAATGGGCGGAGCCGATGACTTCCGGACGCATCAGCAAGTCCGCCAGTCTGGGCTCCTCGCGCAGGATCAGGCGTCGGAGAAGGTCTGAATGGGTTCGGCTGCGGACCTTCTGCGGCGGTTCCGGCAGATCGGCTCCGGTCACGGCCCTGTCGTCCTCCCACTCGGTAAGGTCCAGTCCGGTCATGTCGCGGATCGAAGTGATCTTGCGGGCCCGGTCCACACGGGCGTGGGTCTCGGCGAACAGGTCCCGAGCTTCCTCCCGGCTGCCCGCCAGATAAAGGCTGAGACCCGGCAGGACACGAATATCATCCGCCTTGCGGCCGTGCCCAACGGCGCGCTCGCGCAGGTCCTTGCGCAATTCGGTCGCCGCGTCCCGGTCCGGCGTGGACGCGAAGATCGCATCGGCGATGGACGCGGCAAAATTGCGGCCCGCGGGGGAGGCGCCCGCCTGAATGAGCGGGATCCGGGTTCGGCCGCAAGCGGGCAGGTTCAGCGGACCCTTGACGCTGAAATGAGGTCCCTCGTGATCGATCGGCCGGATAAGGGACGGATCCGCGTACCGCCCGCTGGCCCGGTCGACTCTCAGGGCCTCGTTTGGATAGCTGTCCCAGAGCCGGCGCACGACCCCGGCGAATTCCGCGGCTCGGTCATAACGCTCCTGGG
The DNA here is from genome assembly GCF_963675095.2 of uncultured Roseibium sp. Classification (GTDB taxonomy): domain Bacteria; phylum Pseudomonadota; class Alphaproteobacteria; order Rhizobiales; family Stappiaceae; genus Roseibium. The sequence continues at coordinate 62,341 of NZ_CAXXSJ010000072.1, forward strand.
GAGAAGGCATGGCGGGGAGCCCGAAGTTCTCGTTGCCGTCAAGGGCGGTAACGATGTTCCAGCCCGCCCGCCCGTTGCTGATCCAGTTGAGGGACTGGATTTGCCGGGCGATGACATAGGGCGGATAGAAGGTCGTCGAAACGGTCGACAGCAGGCCGATCCGGGAAGTCTCGCGCGCGATGGCCGCCAGTAGGATCGTCGGGTCGAGCGCTGAAAAACCCGGTCCGTCCTCCAGCACTGCCGCGTTGAGAAACAGGCTGTCCGGACGGAACACGAAGTCGAGCTTTGCCGCCTCGGATCGCTTCGCAATGTCGACATAAAAGTCCGTGCCGAAGATACCTTCGATGTCGCTGTCCGGGCGCCGCCAGGCATCGCCGTTGAGCCATGTGGGCGCCAGAGACATCCCGATGTGCAGCTTGTTTCGTTTCGTCATGCAGACGCTCCTTTCGGCGCGGAATTCGCTGATGCAATGGATTTTGCTCTCCGCATTGTGGAATGCGTTTCATTTTTCGAATTGCTGACTGTAATACTCTAGTTTAGGTTCCGCGCAAACGTGGAATCTGTGGAGTGCACAGGGTGCTCGAAGCGACAGACATTGCGGCCTCTTATGGCCAGGTCCCGGTTTTGGAGGGATTATCCGTCCGGTTTGACCGCCGCCGGCTGACGGCACTGGTGGGTCCCAACGGTTGCGGCAAATCGACCTTCCTCAAGGCCGTCATGGGATTCATGCCGATTACCGGGGGCAGGATCACGCTGGACGGGCAGTCGGTCCAGGGCATCGGACGCCGGGCCCTCGCGAGGCGTATCGCCTATCTGCCGCAGGAAAACCATTGCCCCGACTACATGACGCTGGGCGAACTGATCGAACTGGCCGGATATGCGCGCTATTCCCTGATCGGTGGCCCGTCGGCGCGGGACCGGCAGCTGTTTAGCGAGGCGCTGGAGATCGTCGGCCTTTCCGGCATGGCGCGCAGGCCGGTTAACGCGTTGTCCGGCGGCCAGCGGCAACGGGCCTGGATCGCGATGGTGCTCGCGCAGGATGCGGAGATCATCCTGATGGACGAGCCGGTGAACCATCTCGATGTCAAATATCAATACGCGGTTCTGGAACTGGTGCAGGGCCTCACCCGGCGGCTCGGCAAGACCGTCGTCACGGTTCTGCACGATCTCAATCTGACGACCGCCTTCGCCGACGACGTTGTGATGCTCCTAGACGGACGGGTCGTTGCGGCCGGACCGGTGAGCGAAACGGTCAATACGGACAATGTCAGGGACGTCTTCGGGCTTGAAACCGACATCTTCGACCGGTCCGGGCGCCTCATCTGCGTGCCGCGGATCTCCGGCGCGCCGGCGGTAACCGCATGAGGGGACGCTTTTCCATCCTGGCGGTCGCCTTTCTCGTCCTGCTCGCTAGCCTCTATTTCAACCTGTCGACCGGGGCCACGTCCATCGGACCCGCGGAGGTGGCCGGTGCCCTGTTCCGGTTCGATCCGGAGAACTACGACCACTACATCGTTCTCTATCAGCGTCTGCCCAGGGCATTGATTGCAATCTATGTCGGTGTGCTCATGGCTTCGGGCGGGCTGGTCCTGCAGGGGCTGACGCGCAATCCGCTGGCCTCGCCGTCGACCCTGGGCATCAACGCCGGAGCCACGCTCTTCGTCGTCGCCGGCGCCTATCTGTTCAATCTGGGGATCGAGGCGCAGGGGGGCGCGGCCCTTGCTGGCGCTGTGTTCGGTTTCCTGAGCTGTTTCGTCGTGGCGCGTCTGGCCGGGCTCTCGCGGGATCCGCGCGGGCTGGCGCTGATCCTGTCGGGTGCGCTGATCTCGATGCTGTTCATCGGCATTGCAAATGCATTTCTTCTGTCCGACCCGGCCGGGCGGACCGATTTCCTCGGCTGGGTGACGGGGAATATCAACCATGTCTACGCTGCGCGCCTTTACAGGTTCTGGTGGATCGGAGCGTTGGCCTTCGCCGGGCTGCTGCTGCTCGCGCGCCCGCTGACGCTGATGACGCTCGGACATGAAAAGGCGGCTTCGGCCGGGGTCAATGTCGTCCGGGTTTCCCGGCTGGCAATCGCGGCCGTCATGCTGGGTGCCGGCTCGGCGGTGGCGATCTGCGGGCCGGTGGGCTTCGTCGGCCTTGTCGTCCCGCATATCGTGCGTCCGCTCGCCGGAGCCCGGTTCGGCGTGAACCTGCCTGCCAGCGCCCTTCTGGGGGCGACTGTCTGCCTGCTCGCCGATCTTGTCGCGCGCCAGGCCTTCGCGCCCTTCATTCTGCACACCGGGCTGATCATGGATCTGGCGGGAGGCGTGGTCTTCGCCCTGATCGTCAAGCGATACTATCTCTCGCCGGCCGTAGGGAGGCACGCATGAGACTGGGCCGGGCGACCGACGGCAAACCGGTTCTGCGTCTGAAGACCGGACTGCAGATCAGGCTGGGCAACCTGGGCGCGGCGGGTTTTCTCGGTCTGCTCGCCGTCGTAGTGACGGCGGTCGCGCTCGGCGTCGGCGCGACCCGGCTGGGGATCTGGGACCTGCCCGGCATTCTGACCGGCGGATCCCTGTCCGGCGAACAGGCATTCGCCTTGTGGAGTGTCCGTCTTCCCCGGGCGCTGATCGGTTTCATGGCCGGATGGCTGGTGGCGATGACCGGGGCGATGCTCCAGTCCCTTGCCCGCAATCCGCTCGCTGATCCCGGGCTGTTCGGATTGAGCCAGGGCTCGATGCTGATGATCATGCTGCTGATCGTGTTCATGCCCGATGCGCCAAAGGAAGCGATCCCGCTGGCAGCCCTTGCGGGCGGGCTTTGCGTGGCGTTTCTACTGATCTGGCTGGTCGGCGGCAGCCATTCCAGCGGACTTGCGATCCTGCTGATGGGCATTGCTGTCGAGACGGTCCTGTCGTCGATAAGCTCGCTCCTCATCCTCTACACGCCGAACGAGACCTCCTACGCCCTGTCGGACTGGCTGGCCGGTTCGCTCTTCCAGGCGAGCTGGACGGGGATCGCGGCCCTTGCTCCCTGGTTCCTGCTGAGCCTGCCCGCCGCCTTTCTGATCGGGCGGGCGCTGCGTTGCTACGACCTGGGCAACGAGATGGCGCTGGCGCTGGGCGAGCCGATCAGGTGGTCGAGGCCGGCGATCCTGGTGATTGCGGTGCTGTTGAGCTCCGCTTCGGTGACCGCGGTCGGGCCACTGATTTTCCTCGGCGTCATGGCGCCGCATCTGGCCGGCTTCCTGTCTCCGTCCACGGGTCGTGTCCGGCTGATCCTGTCGGGATTGACCGGCGGAATTCTCGTTGTCGGCGCTGACAGTCTGACGCGGGGTCTGGGCGGAGAAGTGGCCTTGCCGATCGGCCTGAGCCTGACCCTGCTCGGCGTCCCGTTGTTCATCATCTCCCTGCGCCTGAGGGCGCTTCGAAACATGCAGACCGACTGAAAATGAGGAACACCATGCGATTGTCCATTCTGATACCGGCGCTTCTGGCCGCGAACACCGTGTTTGCCGCGGACCGCACGGTCACCGACGATGCCGGACGTTCGGTCACGGTTCCGGAGGATCCGCAGCGCATCGTCGTGCTGCACGAGCCCGCGCTCGGCGTACCCATCGCCGATCTGGGGCTCGCGCCCGTGGGCAGCTACGGCCGCGACGACGACGGCGGGACGCTGATGGCGGTGGATTTCTACGACGTGATCCTGGGGCCGAGGGCGCCGGACCCGATGCCGAAGGGCATCGGCGTTCTCGGCAACATCGATCTGGAGAAACTGCGCGCGCTCAATCCCGACCTGATCATCGGCACGGAATACGACAAGGACAAGACCGAGCTGTTTTCGGCGATCGCGCCGATCTATCTGCAAAACAGCAGCACGGGCCTGGTGCGCGGCTTCGGCCCGACGAAAGCCCTGGCCGGATTGCTCGGCCGGGAGGAGGAATTCCAGGTACGCAAGGCCGATTATCTGGCGCGGTTGGACCGGGTCCGTTCAGAACTGCCTTTCGACCCGGAAGGCCGGACGTATCTCGCGCTCTTCCTCACCGATCAGGTCAACGCGGTCGGCGAGATGTCGGGGGCCGTTCAGGCGATCGAGGACCTGGGTTACAAGCGCCTGGAACTGGACAAGGTGGGCGCAATTTCAGGGTTCGGCTCGACCCTGCTGGTGCCGATCAGCCCGGAAATCGTCGGCCGGCTCGATCCCGACCTTCTGATCGTGATGTCCACCTTTACCGCAAAGGAGCGGGGTGAAGCCGCCATTCAGGCGGCCCTGACCCGGATCGTGCCGGGCTGGGAGCGGTTTCTCAAACCCGCCCGGGAAGGCCGGATCCTTTATCTCGATTCAGCGCAAGTGACGACGCCGTCGATCGCCAGCGCGGAAAAGACGCTCGACGCTTTTGAGGCCTGGTCTGGGCGCTGACCGGAAGTAGAAAGGACAAGGCCGCGGACAGGGTGTGTCCGCGGCCTTCTCTTGTTTCGCAGTTTACGTCGTCAGAAGGTCGCCTTCAGGCCGATCCCGAATATCCGCGGCTCGACCATCTTCGCCGCGATACCGGTGGTCAGGGTCCGGTCGTCGTAATATTCCGTCTCGGCGCGCTCGTCGAAGATGTTGTTCACGTAACCGAAGACCTGGAAATTCTCGTGCGGCTGATAGGTGAGCCGGGCATTGGCGATTGCGTAGCTGTCGACCTCGTAATCGGGGTCGTTCTCGTCCGTCGAATAATAGCCGTCCGTGTAGCGCACCTCACCGCTCAGCGTGACCTCCGGCAGGATGTCCCAGGAAACGCCGGCGCTGAGCATGTAACCCGGAGCGCCGCCGAACTCGTTGCCCTCGTGCGTCGTTCCGGTCGCCACATTGGTGAATTCGCCGATTTCCGAATGCAGCAGACCGGCGCCGCCCTTGAGGCGCACATTGTCGAGGACCTGATAGTCCAGGCCGAGTTCCAGACCGTAGGTGGTTGCGTGATCGGCGTTGTAGACGACGCTTCCGTATTGGATCGTGCCCAGATAGTCCGGCAGCAGCCGTTGGGAATTCTTGGTGTCGCTGTAGAACAGGTTACCGGTAAGCGTCAGCTTGTCATCCAGAAGCCTGGCGCGGCCGAAGAGCTCGTAGTTCCAGACGGTTTCCGGATCGAACGAGATGTAGTCGGCGCTCGCGAAGCTGAGATTGATGCCGCCCGGATTGTAGCCACGGCTCACCAGGGCGCCGACGGTCACGCCGGGCGTCAGGTCGTAGGCGAGCGAGATCTTCGGCAACCAGGCGCCGAAACTCTCGTCATAGTCGAGGTTGACGCCGGCGGCGTAGGGCGAGGTGCCTGTGCGCTGGATGTGGTCGTACTGGAAACGCTGGCCGGCGGTCAGGGTCCACCGGTCTGTCAGTTTGTAGGTGACATCCATGTAGACACCGAGGTTGTCTTTCTCGTCGTCATAGTCGGATGTTCCCCGGATGTAGAGGGTTTCGTCGGAGACCGTATGGCCTAAGAAAAGCCCGGCCACACCGCTGAACCGCGACTCGGTATCGCCGTAGAGGAGGCGCAGTTCGTTGGTCATGTTCTGCTGGTCGATCACCGCGGAGCCGTTGGTCGCCGGCGACGCCACCCGGTCGACATGGATTTTCGAGTACTGGCTCTGATTGTGGAGCTTCAGGCCGTTGTCGAACTCGTAGTGAATGTCGAGGATACCCGTGTCGGTGTCCTGCTCCCAGCTCGGCATGGATGTCGTGGCGTTGTTCAGATCCTCGTAAGGAAAGGAAGCGCTCTCGTAGGTCGGGCGGTTGTTATAGAGATGCGAATAGGTCAGCTTGGCGGAAAACCCGGATAGCCCCGCGGGTTCCCACAACAGCTTGGCGCGGGCATTGAGCGTGCGCAGGTTCTGGTCCGTGTCGCCCTTGTTGAAGCCGGAATTGATATAGTCGATGAACGTGTCGCGCCCCCAGTAGTCGATCGCGACCCGGGCGGCGAGCTGGTCCTGGACCAGCGGACCGGACAGCATGGCGGCGGCGCGCTTCATGTTGTAGCTGCCGTATTCGACCTGGAGGGCGCCCTCTGGCGTGAAGGTCGGATCCTTCGTGTTGACGATGATCGCGCCGGCGATCGCATTGGCGCCCTGGGAGGTGGTCTGCGGCCCGCGGAAGACCTCGACGTCTTCGACGTCCCAGATCGACGTTCCGCCGAAAACATACTCGTAGTAGTTCAGGTAATGGCCATCGAGGTTGATCGAGGCGCGCGGGATCGTGCCGCCGAAGAAGGCCGTCGATCCGAAATTGGGTCCCTGGGCATCCTGACCGCGGATGATCGGCGCGCCGACCGTGCTGGTATAGGCGACGTTGGGAACATCCCGGATGGCATCGGATATGGTCAGGGCGCCTTTCTTGCCTTCCAGTTCCTCGGCGCCGAGGACGGTGACCGAAGAGGGGGTGTCCATGATATCGCGGTCGACTTTCTCGCCTTTCACCACGATGGTCTGAAGTTCCGTTACCTCCGCAGCCGATTGGTCCTGCGCCCAGGCGGGTGTCGCCATGGCGGCGAAAGCCGAAACGGTGCTGATGCTGCCCAGCATCTTTGCGAGTGTATGCGGTTTCATGTCGTTCCTCACAATGTGACTGCTGGCGGGCAACGAGTGCTGGCTGCAATTCCTGGAAACTGATTCTGATGGGAGGAGACGGCCGGCGTGCGCTCCTGGCGGGAACTCAGAAACGTTGCCGGCGCGCCCTGATGAATTCCACAATACAGAAAGCATTCCGCATTACAATATGAGTTTTTAACTCATAAATAACTGTGGCATTTTTGTGACTCAAGCTCGAATGCGATCCGACCGCGTGTCTGGAAAATGACAGGCGTTTGATTGCGCGGGGGGAATTCGGCTCCTAAGATGCTCGCCTGTCCCGACGCGCGGTATCGATCCGTGCCCCTGGCCGGACCGGTTCCGGGGGGAGGGGCGTCGGTCCGCCCATGTTTCGATGGCTGTTCTTGAAGGAACTCTCTTGGCCCTATCCATGTCTGATCAAGCAGGAACAAACGGCGGCTCTCAGAGCGAAAAACGGTCTGGAACCATCCAGTCCGTTTCGATTGCCGCTCGTTTCCTGAACATACTCGCCAATGCGGAAGAACCATTGGCGCTGGGGGCGCTTGCCCGCCACGCGGACACGGGAAGTTCCACGGCGCATCGCTATATGCAGAGCCTCGTCAAGGAAGGGCTCGCGATGCAGGACCCCCAAACAGGGCTTTACGATCTGGGGCCCTCGGCCCTCAGCATCGGGATCGGCGCTTTGAAACGGATCGACCCGGTCGAGATCGCTGCCCGGCATATGAAGGATTTCGTCCGGGAACATGCGGCCAGCGGCGGCGTCGCGATCTGGACGGAACGGGGTCCGACGCTGGTGCGCTGGTATCGCAGCGCCTATTTCACCATCAGCTCGGTCGGCCTGGGGGACGTACTCCCGGTGGACAATACTGCCTGCGGACTGATGTTTCAGGCGTTTCTTCCCCCCGACCGGATCGAGGCGGCGCGTCGGCTGCAGCCGGAGCATTTCAGGGGGAAAAAGCCGTCCGCGGACACGCTGGCGCGGGTGCGGGCCTCCTGCTGGGCAGAACTGACCAACCATCTGCTGCCGGACATCACCGGGCAGGCCGTCCCCGTCTTCGATGCGCAGCAGGAAATTGCCTGCGTCATGACAACCGTGACCAACCTGGGCCAGGAAGCCGCACCGGAAGAAAGAACCGCGCTGTTCGAAAAGGCGAAGCTCGTTGCCCGGGAAACCGGAGGCTATGAACTCTTCAACACGGACAGCCCGCTTTAGGGTATGGCCTAGGATACGTACGCTATGTCATGCAAATGACAGTCTCAAGCGAATAACAAAGAGGTTCCCATGTCCGAGTTCGTGATTGCACCACCGCCCGTGGCGGCCATTCCAGTCGCTGGCAGCGATGCAAAATTTCCTGTCCGCCGGGTCTATTGCATCGGCCGCAATTACGCAGCCCACGCTGTGGAAATGGGCCATGACCCGAACAAGGAAGCGCCGTTTTTCTTCCAGAAGAATCCGGACAACCTCGACAGTTCGGGCCAGTTTCCCTATCCGGTGAAATCGTCCGACGTGCATCACGAAGTCGAAATGGTTGTTGCCCTGAAATCGGGCGGAACCAGCATCCCGATCGACCAGGCGCTGACCCATGTCTGGGGCTACGGTGTCGGCCTCGACATGACCCGCCGGGACCTGCAGGGCATCGCCAAGGACATGGGCCGGCCGTGGGAAATCGGCAAGGCGTTCGAGCGTTCTGCTCCTGTCGGCCTGCTCCTGCCCGCCGAAAAGATCGGGCATCCCGATCACGGGGCTGTGACGCTCCATGTCAACGGGGCCTTGAAGCAGGAAGGCGACCTCAATCAGATGATCTGGAAGGTGCCGGAAATGATCTCCTACCTGTCGGACTATTTCGAACTGGCCGCCGGCGACATCATCCTGTCCGGCACGCCGTCCGGCGTCGGTCCGGTCGTCAAGGGCGACAAGCTCGAGGCCCGCATCGACGGCCTGGAACCGCTGGTGGTTACGGTCGTCTGAAGTCCCGGCACAGGCACAGACCGTGATGGCCTGTGCCTGTGCGTTTTTCTAGGCGCGCGCCGGCTTCCCTGACGTCTGCAGGGTCTCCTCGAAGCTGCGGACGATCATGAACAGCGCAGGCACGACGAAGATCGACAGGATCGTCGAGATCGTCATGCCGCTCACGACCGCGACGCCGATCGACTTGGCGGCAAAGGCGCCCGCGCCATTGGCCAGCACCAGCGGCACCATCCCCAGAATGAAGGTGAAGGACGTCATCAGGATCGGTCGCAGCCGAAGCCTTCCTGCCGTGACCGCCGCGTCCATCAGCGATAGGCCGTCTCGGATGCGCATCTCCCGGGCGAATTCCACGATCAGGATGGCGTTCTTGGCCGCAAGCGCGATCAGCAGGATCAGCCCGATCTGGGTGTAGAGCGTGTTCGGCACGCCGAGCGGCAACAGCACCGCCACCGTTCCCGCCAGCGCCAGCGGCACCGACAGGATGACGGGCACCGGACCGAGCCAGCTTTCGTATTGCGCCGAGAGGACGAAGTAGACGAGGAGAACGGCGAGACCGAAGGCGATATAGATCAGATTGCCCGCGACCTTTTCCTGATAGGAGATCCCGGTCCATTCGCTCGAGATTCCCGGGCCGGAAAGCTCGGCCGCGGCCTGCTCCATCACGGTCATGGCCTGGCCGGAGCTGAACCCGGCGCCCGCCCGTCCGTTGATGGTGACCGAGGGTCTGAGGTTATAGAGCGAGATCAGCGCCGGGCCGACCGTTTCCTTGACCTCCAGAAGGTTGCCGAGGGGCACGAGTTCGTTTGCCGAGTTGGTCACCTTGAGCCGCGTCAGGCCGTCGATCGACTTGCGGTAGTCGCCGTCCGCCTGAAGATAGACCTGGAACGTCTGCCCGAACCGACTGAACTGGTTGACGAAGGACGCGCCCATATAGTCCGAGAGGGTCTTGAAGACATCGTCCACGGGCACGCCGTAGGTCGCAGCCTTGGTCCGGTCGACATCGATCGACAGGAGCGGGGCCGAGAAGTTTGCGTTGACCCGCGCCAGCTGGATGGCCGGTTCGCTGGAAGCGCGTTCGGCGATACGGTTCGCGGTCTCAAGAAGGCGCTGGTAATCGCCGCTGCCGTCGGTCAGTTCGACGACCATGGAGAAGCCGCCGGTGTTGCCGACGCCCTGAATGGGCGGAGGCGGGATCGTCAGAGCCGAACCGTCCTCAAGGTCCGAAAGCGCTGCGGTGATCGCCTTGTAGGTGGGGAGCAGTCCCTGTTCGGGTCCGCGCTGGTCCCAGGGCGTCAGCACGGTATAGGCCATGCCGGCGCTGGAGAGCGACGCATTCCCGTCGAGGATCGAGACGCCCGCCACCGTGAGCACGTTGGCGACACCTGGAACCTTTTCCAGACGGGTCTTCACGTCGAGCAGCGCGGCATCCGTGCGCTCCAGGGAGGCGCCTGCCGGCAGTTGCACGGCGGTCACGAAATAGCCCTGGTCTTCCGGAGGCAGAAAGCCGGTTGGAATGCGCGTCAGTCCGACGAAGGCGAGACAGACGATACCCATGGACAGAGCGGCAAACGGATAGCGATATCTCAGCACGCGTCTCAGCCCGTTTGTGTATTTCCCTTCCAGCCATTTGTAGCCCCTGTCGAACAGGCGGTAGACGATATTGCGCTGAGCCACCGGCTTGATCGGCCGCATCCACAGGGCCGCCTGCACGGGCTTGAGCGTGATCGCGTTGAGCGCACTGATGACGGCCGTTGCCGCAATAATCAGCGCGAATTGCTGGTAGAGCTGGCCGGTCAGACCGGGCAGGAAGGCGGCCGGCAGGAAGACGGCCATCAGCACCAGCGTTACGCCGATGATCGGCCCGAACAGCTCGGTCATGGCCTTTTCCGCGGCTTTCGGAGCGGAATGGCCTTCCTCCAGATGCCGGGCTGCGCCTTCGACAATGACGATGGCGTCGTCGACCACGATGCCGATTGCCAGCACCAGGGCGAAGAGCGTCGACATGTTGATGGAAAAGCCGAACAAGGCCATGGCCGCAAAGGCGCCGATCAGGGTGACGGGCACCGTCGTTGCCGGCACCAGTGTTGCCCGCCAGTCCTGCAGGAACAGGAGGATGACGATCAGCACCAGCACGAAGGCCTCGATCAGCGTCTTGTAGACCTCGTGGACCGAGGCATCGACGAAAGCGGTCGTGTCGAAGGGCACCGAATAGCTGACCCCTTCCGGAAAGGATTGCGCCAGCTCCTTCATCTTCGCCTCGACGGCTTCGGCAACGGCAAGCGCGTTGGAATCCGGGAGCTGGTTGATGCCGAGGGCTGCCGTCGACTGGCCATTGAGACGGAAGATCTGGCTGTAGGAGCGGGCGCCCAGTTCGATCCGGGCCACGTCGCGCAGCCGGACGATGGCGCCGGTCTTCGCATCGGACTTGACGACGATGTCCTCGAACTCCTCCAGGTCCGACAGGCGTCCCGAAATGTCGAGGACCGTCTGGAACGCCTGGCTGGAGGCAACCGGCGGCATGCCGAGTTGTCCGCCGGACGCGGTCTGGCTCTGGGCCTGGACCGCCGCGCCGATATCGCCCGGCTTCAGGCCGAGCGCGTGCAGCTTGTCCGCATCGAGCCAGATGCGCATGGCATATTCGCCGGCCCCGAAGATCGAGACCCCGCCGACGCCTGGAATGCGCGATAGCGGATCGACAAGATTGATCTTGGCGTAGTTGGAGAGAAACAGGCTGTCATAGGCCGGGTTCGTGGAATTAAGCGCGACGAAGGCCAGCAGCGAGGTGGAGCGCTGGCGAACGTCAACGCCCTGGTTCTGCACCGTTGACGGCAGTCGCGCCATCGCGGCATCGACCCGGTTCTGGACGAGGATCTGCGCGTCGTTGCTGTCGGTGCCGATTTCGAAAGTGACGGTGAGCGAATAGGCGCCGTCGCTGGAACTGGTCGACTGCATGTAGATCATGCCCGGCACGCCGTTGACCTGCTGCTCGATCGGCAGGGCGACGGTTTCCATCAGCGTCTCCGCGTTCGCACCGGGGAACCGCGCGGTGACCTGAATGGTCGGCGGCACCACGTTCGGATACTGGGCGACCGGAAGGGCGAAATAGGCGACGATCCCGATCAGCACCGTGACGAAGGCAATGGTATTCGCCAGGACAGGCCGTTGAATGAAGAAGCGCGAGAACATGGGGTTATCCTCCGATCCGAACGGTGTTCAGCGACGCGCTGCGGCTGTCGTCATTGCCCGGCAGGGTGACCAGCTGCGGGCTGACGGTCTGGCCGGCAGAGGCGCCGGAAAGCACGTTGCGCACGACCATGTCGGTCGCGGCGAGATCGCCTTCGACGGGTTGGAGATCTCCCGTCTTCTGCAGCAGCCTGACCGAACGGCGTTCGACCTGCCCGTCGGGATCGACCGCCAGAACATAGCGGCCGAGCTGGTCCGTTCCGATTGTCGAGGCCGGAACCAGAAGAGCGCCTTCGACCGGCTTCATCGGAATGCGGATGCGCACATACATGCCGGGCAGCAGGGCTCGCTCACCGTTCTCGAAAACGGCGCGGGCCGAAAGCGTTCCGGTATTCGGATCCGTTTCGGGCGCGACATAGTCCAGATGGCCTTTCAGAGGGAAATCCTCATCGATCTGCGTTGCCGCCTCGACCTGGATCCTGATCAGGTCCGCGCGGGTGGTCTTGCGGTCCTTGATGTTGTTGCGGATCCGCAAGAGCTGCATCTCGGAAATGGTGAAGCTGACCTGAACGGGATCGAGGGTGACGACCCGGGCAAGTTCGGTTCCGGCCTGACCTTCCACCAGCGCGCCCACATCGATCTTGTGCGCGGTAACGTAGCCGTCATAGGGGGCGGTGATGGTCGTGTAGCCGAGATTGATCTTCGCGAGCTTCAGTTCCGCCTCCGCGGAAGCCAGTTGCGCACGGGCGGAATCGCGGTTGGTTTCCGCCTCGTCCGCCGCCGCCTGGGAGACGCTGGACGATTTAACCAGGACATTGTTTCGCGTGTACTGGCGTTCGGCCTTGGTCAGGTTGGCCTTCGCCTGGGCAACGCTCGCTTCCGCCTGTGCGACCTTCGCCTCGTATTCATCGGCCTCGATGGTGAAGAGGGTCTGTCCCTTTTTGACTTCCGTTCCATCGGTGTAGTCGACCGAGGCAAGTCTTCCCGTCGCGCGTGCCACGACGGCAACGCTGCTGGTGGCCTCAACCCGTCCGGTTTCCTGCAGATACCTTTCCACCGTGGCGGATTGCGGCTTCACGACCGCAACCATTACCGGAGACGGAACGTCCGGAGCATGCTGTTCGCCACGCCCCGGCTGCATGAAAAAGGCACCGGCCAGACCTGCGAGAACCAGGGGAACGCCGAAGCGGATAATCCGTCTGGTGCGGTGGCGGGCTAAAGGAGAAAACTCGGTCATTTTCCTGAACCTCGAAAAGGGACGCCGTTCCTTTCGGAAATACAGACGCCGGCTGGGTGAACGGGAGGGCAAGACCAGCTGGCCCTCCTGTTCGTTTGTGCTGCAGGCGGATTATCCCGCCGATACCCAAGATCTAGGTCGTGAGCGGGCCCGGTACCTGTGACGCGCGACACGCCCCGATCATGCGCGCCGGCGTCAGGTCCCCTTTGCCGCCCTGATGGACTGGAGGGTCTGCCGGCATATTTCGGACAGCTGGTCCTTCTTTTCTGTCATGCAGTTCATGATCTGGCCATTCCCCGGTTGCAAGCCGGGGCATAGCTTCTGAACATCGGCGGCACAGTTGTTCCGGATCTGGCGGGCATCGTTCCGTGTCAGTTGGGGTTGCTGAGCGGCAGCCGGGGTTGCCGCGAGAACCAGGAGGGCGATTGCAAGTTTTTTCATGATGTCGATCTTCTTTGAAATGTTGGAAGAGAGGGAAAACCGCCGCTCAGGGCCTGTTGAAGGAACCGTGGCGGACGACGGGGCCGCGGGGTGTCCGCCGGACGACGGCGCCGCCGCAGGTGACGTCATTGCAGCCGCCGACCGCGACTCCTCTCGGACCAACCGCGACGGCACCGCAGCCGTTGCCGTTACACCCGCCGGCCGCACGGCGGTAATAGGTGTTCCAGTGGCCATACCAGGGCCGACCCACGTAGTAGGTGTTCCAGTAGGCCTGGTTGTAGGTAACGACGCCGAGCCCGATCGCAGGCGCGATCGCCGGAGTGACGACAACGGTCCGGTTCTGGTAGGTGACCTGCAGGTAGTTGGCCGAGACCCAGCCCCGGTCGCGGCCGAAGCCGACATCGCACCAGGTTGTTCCCGCATTGCAGCCGTAAAGGGCGACGGAGGCATTCGCGGGCAGGACACGCACGACCGGGTAGACCGTTCCCGGTCCGGCGCGCATGTTCAAATTGGATACGGTGACGGCACCGGCCGCCTCGGCGCTGGCCGGGGCAAGGGCACCCATTCCGACCAGGGCTGCAGCACCTGCGGCAAGTGCCAGTTTGCGACTGCGTTTCATAAATCTTCTCCAAGTTTCGTGCCCGGAAAGTCCCAGGCAATGCATTCAAGACCGGCGGCTTCAGCCGCCTGATGAAGGACCGCCCCTGGAGGTCCGCCTGCCACGTCCGGACCCGCCCTTTTCCTTAGCTAGGAAGCGGGCGTGAACCGCGTGCAAACGGGAGGTATCGATTTGTTTCAGTTTGTAACTGGGGGGATTGAGCCGAAGATGCGGGTGTCAGCTCGTAAAGATCGGCAGCTTCAGCGTTGCCCGTCCGCCTTTGGCATGCCTGGCGAGCTGGATCATGCCGCCATGGGCTTCCGCCAGGGTCTGGGCGACCGCAAGACCAAGGCCGGCGCCGCCGGTATTTCTGGCGCGCGACGGTTCGGCGCGGACAAAGGGTTCCAGCAGGAGATCCGCCTCTTTGGGATCGAAACCGGGGCCGCCGTCGTCGACAGTGATCAACGCGAATTCATTCTCCTGGAGCAGCGAGACCCGGGCGTAGGTGCCGTATTTCACGGCATTCTCGATCAGGTTCGTCAGGATCCTTCGAAGCGCAAGGCGGTCGCCGAGGATCACCAGGTCCTGCACGTCCGGCGACGCGTTGAAGGTCACGTCGAGACCGATGGATTTGAGATCGGTAATCTCAAGCTGAAGCCAGTCCGCCAATTCCAGCATCTGCTGATCGAGCGCGCCGAAACCGGCCCGTGTCGTCAGCAGCGCATTGTCCAGGAGGTCGATCATGTCGTTGATGTCCGCGATCGCCCGTTCGCGCTCGTCGTCGTCGGGCAGGGCCTCCACCCGCAGGCGCAGCCTTGTCGCGAAGCTGCGCACGTCGTGCTGGATGCCGCCGATCAGGGCCATACGGGACCGGGTCAGCGACTGCAGCCGGGTCTGCAGACGCTCGAAGGCTTGCCTCAGGGTCCGTATCTCCGGTGTGCTCGCCCGGAATCTCGGAAGTTCTACCCTGTCGCCGGCGGGGTCGATCCGCTCCACGGCGGCGGCGAACTTCTTCAGGGGATGGATCTCCCGGTGAAAAAGCACGAAGGCGATGACGGCGGCGATGGTGCCCAGCAGTCCCGCAGCCAATCCGACGGGCAGCCCGAAAGGGGTGACCAGGACAGGGACGAGGGAACTTGCGACCAGAACCGATCCGTCACCCACCGCGATCCGGAAGGTCAGCGCGCGGGCAGGCCGGGTCCGGGTGACCAGACTGCGGAGCTTGTCCCAGAGCAGTCCCTGCAGCAGAACGCGCCGTTGGTTCGATTCCACATGAAGCAGCCGCCCGCCGAGGGCGGCGATATAGGGAGCGCTGACCGGCTCACCGAGGAGCTCATGGTCCGGCCCGGGCGAACCGGCCTGTTTCATGGGCAGAAGGTCGAGATCGAGATAGGACGAACGAATCCCGGCAAGCAGGGCGTCTCTTTCCGGCCCAGGCGTCTTTTCCACCAGGCGCACGATGGCGGCCAGCTTTTCTGGCGACGGATTGACCTCGTCCGCGGAGAGGTCGCTTTTCACATAGTAATAGGCGATGAAGATCGTCCAGAAGGCGAGCAACAGGCTGAAGAAAATAAAAAATAGCCGGAAGGTCAGGCTGGCGCGCATGTCAGCCGACTTGCTTGACGGTGGCCGTGAACAGGTATCCGCCGTTGCGGACGGTGGAAATCAGGTTGCAGCCCGGTTTCTGGTTCTCCAGCTTCTTGCGGATGCGGGACACCAGAATGTCCACCGTCCGATCCATCGGATCGGCGATCCGTCGATGCGTCCATTCCAGGATCTGGTCCCGCGACAGCACCCGGCGCGGGCGCAGGACGAAACACGACAGCAATTCGAATTCCGCGCTGGTGAGCGGCACGAGGTCTCCGGCGTCAGTAAGAAGCTGGCGGGCGTCGAGATCGGCAATGAAACCGTCGAACGAAAAGCGCCGGGAATGCAGCTGTTGCGGTTGCTGTCCCGACCGGCGCAGGAGTGCGCGGATTCGCGCCAGAAGTTCCCGCGGCGAGAAGGGTTTGACCACATAATCATCGGCGCCGATTTCCAGGCCGACCACCCGATCGGTCTCGTCTCCCTTCGCGGACAGGAGCAGGATCGGGATGTTCTGATCGGCGCGCAGCCGGCGGCAGATCGACAAGCCGTCCTCGCCCGGCAGCATGAGGTCCAGAATGACGAGGTCGGGGCATATCCTTTCCAGGACACCGTTCATTTCCCGGCCGTCTCCGGCCAGTTCGACGTCGAACCCTTCCGTGCGCAGAAACCCGGCGACCAGGCGGCGGATTTCCGGGTCATCGTCAACGATCAGAACGATTTTCTTGTCGATTTCCATGGCGCTAGATGGACATTTTGCAGCGCAAAAATCAACGGTCATGAAACCTCGGCAAACGGCAGCACGCCAGCGGCAGTATTTTCATCGACCCGCTCCGGAGGCACGAAGTGAACTCGAGATCTGAGCAATTCTCGGCGCTGCTGTTGTTTGATGTATTTCCGCATCTTGCCAATTTGTAGAGATTTGTATCCGGAGATGCGGCTCGAAACCACGCGTGCAATTGATGTCAGCGGATAAACGTCAGAAGCGGGATCGATCGAAACCCCCCGGCATGCTGCCGGGGGTTCCTGTTGATCGTGGAGGTGTCGCGGCAAGAGGTCAGCCGGATTGATCATCACCTGCTGCCGGAGCCTGGAGCAAATCCTCACTGACGTCGTCTGCTTCGGCAGCGGCCGGTGCCTGAGCCTCCGCTTGCCCGGCCTCTGCCGCAGCCTGCGGTTCGCCAGCCGGAAGGCCGGTCGCGTCTGTCCGGACGTCGTCGCCCTGAGGTCCGGGTGCTGGGGCAGACGTTACAGGAGCGGGAGCAGGGGAAGCAGCCGGTTCGCTGTCGATAGGCGCATCGGCGGGTGCCGCCGCCGGTGCGGTTTCAGGCAGATTGCCGAACGCGTCCCGGAGGTCGTCCGAACCGGCTGCAGTTGCATCTGGTGCCGGCTGAGGGCGGCCCTCCGGAAGGTTGCCGAATTCATCGCGCTGCCCTGGTGCATCGACCGCCCGGGCTTCATTGTTGAACAGCACATCAGGTGCGACGCCGGGGTTTTCCGGAAACAGGACAAGCCGTTCTTCTTCATAAGGCGACAGGCAAACCCGACGCGGTCCGTTGTAGGGCTGGAACGTGTTGTCGTATTCCCGGTAGGATCTGTACCGGTTGTAACACCAGCGAAGATGCGGGTTGTTGCCCTGGTAGGCGTTGTGGCTACGGTAGGTACGGGGCTTCTTGTATTGATAGCCACCATAACCACCGCCGTTGCCATAGCTATAGCCATAGCCGCCACCGTTGCCGTAGCCGTAGCCGTAGCCGCCGGCAGAGGCGGAGGTGGGGACAACTGCGGCGGCGGCGGATGACAGCAGCACAACAGTGGTCACCGAAAGAATGGATTTCCGTATCATGGGTTGGTCCTTTCTGCGTAGTAGGCAGCGGAGCCGTTTCTCCGCCGATAGGAACACGTTATGTGAGTGCGGCCGTCAGGACCTGTGACGGGCGACACTGCTAAAACCGGAACCGGTTTCGGATCGAACGCAGTGGTTGACCTCTCTATTTGCGAGAAATAAGCCGGCTAAATAAAAGGCAAAAGGAAACCCCCGGACCATGTCCGGGGGTTGTGCGATATGGATGTACGGTTCCGGAGGATCGGGGCCGCTGTCGTGGAGGATCAGCCCTTGTAGTAGGGCGACCAGCACTGTTGGCGCGGACCGTTGTAAGGCTGGTAGGTGTTGTCATGAGCATAGTAGCTGTCGAAGCGATCATAGCACCAGCTCACATGCTGCTCCCACTGGTGGTTCGGCCGCGGGGCCTTGTAATGCTGCTGATAGCCGTAGTTGGAACCCCCGCCGTAACCGCCGCCGTAGCCACTGTTGTAGCCATAGCCCCCTGCAGATGCGGAGGTCGTTGCGGCACCGGCTGCCACGGCGGCCAGAGCGGCGGTCGCTGCGATTGTAATGATGCATTTCTTCTTCATGTCGATTTCCTTTTCCAGAGAGGATCGGCGGCAGCGTTCGTCCGCCGATGAAAGAAATCTAGGTGAGGTCGCTGGCAGTTACGTGTGACGTGCGACACTGCCAAAACGGCGGAACGAGCGATGCAAATCGAAGGGGAATGGTCCGGTTCCGTTGCCGGTCTCGTTCAGAGGCGGATGGAACCGTTCTGCCTTGCTGTGGCTTAGGGCTACCTTCGTCGGGGAATGGAAAACGCAAAAAGGAAGGCCCCCGGCAAATGCCAGGGGCCCTTTCCATTTAAAGCCAGGCGCCGAAACCGGCGCCGGTTTCCTGTCGGACTGGGTCAGCCCTTGTAGAACGGCGACCAGCACTGCTTGCGGTGACCGTTGTAGTGCGGCAGCCAGCTGTTGTCCCAGGCGCGGTAGGAATTGTAGCGGCCACCGCACCAGCGGACGTGCTTGTTCCAGACGTGGGACGGGATGCCGTGCTTTCCGGCATAGCCGCCGTTCTTGTGGCCGCCGCCATTGTAGCTGTAACCGCCACCGTTGTAGCCGTAGCCACCCGCAAATGCGGAGGTCGTACCGGTCGCGGCCGTTGCGACGGCCAGAGTTGCAATGGTCACTGCGGACAGGATGGATTTACGAAACATGATGTTCTCCTTTCGGTTCAAACTCGGCGGTGAAGTTCGTTCCGCCGATGACTAGATACCTACGGGAGTTTCCGGGCCGGGACCTGTGACGCGCGACACTGCCCAGGCACGGTCGCCGCATTTCCTTTTATGGGTCCGTACCCTAGGCCGGATCTGCCACGAGTTCGAGCTGTGGCCGGTTGCAGATGATCAGCCATCCGTCCTTGAGTTCAATGAGCCCTGCGCGCTGCCACTTGCGCAGGCACCTGTTCACGTTCTCTCGGGTGTTGCCGATCATGGCTGCGATTTCCGACTGGGAGAGCGACAGTTTCGTCAGGGGCTTTTCGGGGCTGCCCGGTGCAGAGACGGTCACCCGGAGCAAGGCCTTGGCCAGGCGGGAGGGGAGGTCCAGAAACGCGATTTCCATCATCCGCTCGTCGGACCGGCGCACCCGCTGGCACAGGAGCTCGATGAGCCGGATCGACAGCTTCGGATCGCGTTGCAGCACTTCGAGCAGGGACCGTCTTTCGACGACAACCAGTGCGCAGTTCGTCAGGGCCTTGACGTTTGCGGAGCGCTCGCCGCCGTCGAGCAGGGCGATCTCGCCGAAGACATCGCCTGCGCTCAATTCGGAAAGGGTGACTTCGCGGGCGGACGGGGTCAGCACGGTGACGCGCACGCTCCCCTCCGCGATCGCCATCATGCTCTGGCCCGGGTCTCCGGTGTTGAAGATGATGTCTCCAGCGGAGTAGCGCTTGATGTGCGCAAAGGAGGCAAGCTCGCGCCTGTTCTCCTCATCCAGCGCCTGAAAGATGAGACTCCGGCTCAGGAGCTTTTCTTTTCCGACGTTCTCCAGATCGCTCATTTTTCGCACTTTCAAAAAAACATGTCGTTACAACACCGGCCCGCCATCTTGTCCGCCGCATTGTTCACCGCTGGGGGCGGACAGATAACGCCAGGACCGGTCAGATCATCCGGTAGAGCGTGGTGTCCCGCCGAATGACATGATGGAAGAGAACCGCCGCGAAATGCAGGGCGAAAAGCCCGAGCAGGATCCAGGCGCTCCATTCATGGATCGCAGACAGCGTCCAGGCGATATCCGGTGTCTTGCCGATCGGGCTCCAGATCGGCAGTACGCCGAACCAGCTGAACGGAAAGCCATGGGCGTTCGTCGCCAGGAAGCCGCTGACCGGCATGATGATCAGGAACGCATAAAGAAGACCGTGGACCGAAGCCGCTGCCATCCGTTCGATTGCCGGCCCTTCGGCCGGGACTTTACGGGCAATCAGCTTGTTGCCGACCCGCACCAGCATGAGCCAGAGCACCAGGAAGCCAAGGCTTTCGTGGATCAGGTAGAAATCAAGCGCCGCCTCATTCTTGATGAATTGGATGACGAAACCGAGCGGCCATGTCGCCAGGACCAGGGCTGCGATCAGCCAGTGCAACAGGCGGGTCGAGGAGGGGTAGCGTTGGGATCGGGGCAGTTGATAGGCGTTCCCGGCAGTGTTTCCGGTTTGGGTGAGTTCCGACATGTCAAATTCCATTTTTTCGCAACAGACTTGTAAACAATGACTCTGGTCTCATTCACCGGCCTGCATTTGTTTTACCTTGTTGCCTGACCATTTTGAACAAGGCAACGGCGATGCAGCAGAAGGCCGCTTTGGCTGCGGCCACAGATCCACAAAAGAACAGAAGCGTTTTGCCGTAATCGGCGGTGGGCTGCGCCCGGATTCAGCGAACGGCCGGCCGGCCTGCGATTGTGCTGGGCGCGGCCGCCGTTTCGATGCGGATCAGACCGCAGGCTGGTTGACAGCCATCATGGCAGGGCGCCATTCGATCCGAATACGGACCAGAAGCGATGCCAGGGCGACGCTGCCCAGGGCAAAGGCGCCGATATCAGCGGCGAGCGCAATCCACGCCTCGGCCAGGAAATCATGCAGGATCCAGAGGGACCCGCCGGCGAGCAGAAGGACGCGAAGCCGAATCTGATCGGATTGCATCCGGCCGAAAGCGATCAGAACCATTGCAATCATGCTCAGCGCGGAGATCGGTCCCTGCCAGAAGGCGAGGCAGACGAGGATCATCTGGACGATGAGGCCGTAGCCGAGCCAGGTCATCGTGGAGTTGCGGGTCGAAAATAGGGCGGCACCCGTCTGCAACAGGCCGAGCATGTTGACCGCCGCCGCCACGGTGACGCCCAGAAAGCTGTAGTGGGCGGCGAAGCAGGCGCCGGCGGCGAGCTGGGTCAGCAGGATCGTCCGGCGTGTGCGGAAGGCCGGCGCGGCTGTGAGCAGCACAACCGCGCCAATCCCGGACAGTAGGACCGACGCATCCTGCGTCAGCAAGAACGCGGTCATGCCTGTTTCCTCCATGCGTGCGGATTGTGCACCCACCCGTGACGGCCGTCCCGGCTCAGGGCGACGTCTTTCAGCAGCTCCGGGGAAAGCTCGAGCAGCTCCGCCTCGGCGCGCCTCCGTTTCATGGACTTGCGCAGGTCGTTGTACCCCGAAGCCAGGAGACTGATTGCTTTGAGGGTGGCGTCGACTGCAATCCGTGTAATCGGATGCTCTGCGCCCGTGCGGTTAGCGGGCTGGACGAAGTTGGAATTTCTGATGGTCTCGATATGCATGACTTTTTCCTTTGGTCGTGGGGTCAGACCGCTGGAGGCAGGCCGCAAAAGGCCGTTCGCATGTCCGGGGGGACTTGCGGTGTCTCAAGTGATCAGACGTGTTTGCGCTAGATTTGTTCGGCTTCCACCGCACCGCCATGAACGGACTGTCCGGTCAGACGGATGCCTGGTTTCGCCTGCTAGCGGATCGTTCGACGAAGCACTGCGCTTCTCCTGTTGGTTGTTGACTTCGACGGGCTTTGCGCCGCCGATGACCAATACCTAATGCGGAAAAGGGCGAGGGACCTGTGACGCGCGACACTGCGCGATCCGGAGGCAAGAAAAGGGGAGTTATTGCATCAGGAACCAGTGAAATCGGGCCTTGCCGATTTCACGCGGAACGTGAAGGTGGCGGACAGTCTGAACCTGTCGGCCTGACGTTCCAGGCCCGGCTCTGCGGCTGCTCGGAGAAAGAGAAGAATTCACAAGAAGAACGGGCACGGAGCACCCTGTCGATCGACAGGGCGTCCCGTGCCCGAAACAGGATCGGATCTTTGCCGGTCAACCGGCGTTATTTGCTATCCAGGCCTGCCCGGAAAGCGTTGAGGGTTTCGGTGCCGGGTTTGCCGCGGCCATCCAGATCAGAGGCCCAGTTGTCGCCCACGCCGCCCAGGACCGCGTTCAGCTTCGCCATGTCCCCGTCCGGGAACGTGATGAATTTCACACCGCCGTCCGCGATCTTCTGCTTGTCATCCGCAAGCTTTTTGTCGGCGGTTTCGCAACCGTTCTTCGTGGCGGCTTCACCGGCCTCGGTCAGTGCCTTTTGAACATCTTCCGGCAGGCTGTCGAACTTCGACTGGCTGATCATGAAGATGGCCACGAAGGAACCGAAGTTGGCGCCGTCCGTTGCCGTCTTCAAAAGCGGAGCAAGGTCGTAGGGCAGGATCGAGCTGTGCGGAAAGGCGATCGCGTCGACCGTGCCGCGGGACAGGGCTTCCCGGGTTTCAGGTGCGGACATGGAGACCGTCACTGCGCCGAGTTCGGTCAGCGCAATCTGCTTTGCGCCGCCGGTGGCGCGGACCTTGAGACCCTTCAGGTCGTCGACGCCTTTCAACTCGGTCGCCGAGAAGACCTGGTAGGGCGGCAAGACGAGGGCTGCCAGTGCGCGCACGCCTTCCGGCGCGTATTCGGTCTTGTCGAGAAGGCCGCCGGGCTTTGCGATATTCCAGAAGGCCATCGTGCCTTCACACGACGTTTTGAAAGCCCCGGGCACTTCGGCAACGGTGCTGAGCGGCAGCTTGTCGGAGACGTAGGACGCGCCGACGTAGGTGACATCGGCGACCCCGCTCTGCGCCAGGGACAGCATGTCCTTGGCCTTGCCGAGCTGCTGGGCGGGGAAATACTCGAAGGCAACCTTGCCGCCGGTCAGTTCCCCGGTCTTATCCATAAGCGGTATCAAGACGCTTTCCGCGATGAAGTGTCCGACGGGCAGGCTGCTTGCAGCCCGCAGAGAGACTTCCTGCGCTGTTACGGTTCCTGCACTGACGCTCAGCATCAGGGCGGCCAACAGACCTTTCTTACTGATCTTCATTTTCTATTCCTCCTCCATTTTGAAGTTGTTGGACTACCTCATGGTCGATGGCAGCCATAAGGTGATGGCGGGGAAAGCCGCCAGGATCGCGATTGCGATAAGATGCGCCCAGACATGCGGGATCACCCCGCTGAAGAGTTCGCCCAACGGTCGTCGCGTGTATCGGGCGACCACGAAGACGTTCATGCCCAGGGGCGGCGTGACCATGCCCACCTCCGCCGTCACCACGATCAGGACGCCGAACCACACCGGGTCGAACTGCAGCTGCAGAATGAGCGGCAGTGTCACGGGAACCGTCAGGATCAGGATGGCGATCTGATCCATGAAGAAACCGAGCACCAGGTATCCGAGCAGGATCACCACCAGGATCATCCAGCGCGACATTTCGAGCCCTTCCACCCAGGCCGTCATGTCGTTGGTGACCCGTGTCAGCGTGAAGAAATACCCGAAGATATGCGCGCCCAGGATGATGAACAGGATCATGCAGGTCGTCTGCGCGGCTGAACGCATCGCCCGCCAGGCTTTCGTCAGCGTGAGCTGACGTTCCCAGGCGGCAATCAGCATCGCGGCAAAGGCGCCGATGCCGGATGCCTCGGTAGGCGTGGCGATGCCGGAGTAGATCGTGCCGGTCACGGCGGTAAAAAGCAGCACCACCGGCCACACTCTCTTGAGCGAGGCGAATTTCTCCGCAAACCCATAGGAACGGCCCGCGGGAGCCGCGTCCGGATCGCGCCAGACGAGGAAGACAATCGTCAGCATGATGGTCGCCGTGACCAGAAGGCCCGGCAACACGCCGCCCATCAGAAGCTGGCCGATCGGAATATCGGCGATGATGCCGTAAAGAATGAGCGCGATCGAAGGCGGGATCAGCATGGCCAGCGTGCCCGAGATCGCCACCACGCCGCAGGCCAGCTTGGGCTCGTAGCCTTCCTTCAGCATTGCGGGAATAGAGGTCGAGGCCAGTGTTGCCGCAGCTGCCGTGGAAGATCCGGAAATCGCTCCGAAGCCGGCGCCGGCAAGCACCGTCGCCATCGCCACACCGCCGCGCACCCGGCCGACCCAGATCGTGGCGGCGCGGAACAGGTCATTGGCGACGCCGGAGATGATCACGAACTCGGCCATCAGAATGAACATCGGGATCGTGATGATCTCGTAGCCGTTGGCCGTGGAGAGCGCCGTGGTTTTCAGGATCCCCTGTAGGATCGGCCAGCCGCCGAAGAGGTAGAGCCCCACCGCGCCCGATACGCCCATGGCCAGCGCCACCGGCAGACCGGCGACGAGCATCGCCACAAGCACGAGAAGTGCGATCGTCACGGTCATTCCGCTCTCCAGGCTGTGTTGTCTTCGGTGATCGGCGGCGGCGGCACTTCGACCAGGTCTCTTCCGGTGATGGCTGATGCCAGATGGAAGACAGCGCGGTAGCCGCAGCGCAGGAACAAAACGGCCATTCCGACGGTCAAGACGGCATGTGCGATCCAGGTTGGCCAGGGAATGACCGAGGCGATCCGCTGATCTGCGAGAAAGGCGGTTTCCGCCTGCTGGAATTCCAGCCATGTGATGGCCGCGATCAGAGCGGAGGAGACGCCGTATCCGAGGGACTGCAACGTATGCCGCAGTTTTGCGGGCATCATCGGGGCGAAGACGTCGAGCGCGATATGGCCGTGATGATGCATCGTGTCGGGCAGGGCGAGGAAGAAGACGGCGCTGACGAGATAAAGGCCGATGAGGTCATAGGACCAGGCCAGCGGCGCCGCGAAGGCATAACGCATCAGAACGTCGACCACGACGATGCACATGATCGCGGCCATCGCCAGCGTCGAAAGGGCGACCAGGCCGGTTTCGACGCGCGCCAGCCATCTGGAAAATCCATTGGCCGCCGGTCCTCCCGTCAATGTTCCTCCTCCCATTCTCCAGCCTCCTCAGGTCTGTTTGTCTGCCGCGGTCATGATCGCCCGCGCGGCGCGCTCATGAGGCTTGTCGACCATCTTGCCGTCGATGCGGACGACGCCCGCGTCCGGATTGGCGGCGAAGGCGTCGAGCACCTTCCGCGCCCAGGCGACTTCGTCTTCCGTCGGAGTGAAGGCCGTGTTGACCGGAGCCACGTGTTTGGGATGGATCACCGCCTTGGCGCCGAAACCGTCGCGCCTTGCGGCCTTGGCTTCCGTTTCCACGATCGACAGGTCGTCGAGGGTCGCGCAGATGGAATCCACCGCCACGACGCCGGCCGCTGCGGCACCGGCCAGACAGAGGTTGCGCGCAAGCCGGAAGGGCTCGTGATAGACGGCATTCTCAGCGTTTTCCCGCGCGCCGAGCGATGCGGCCAGATCTTCCGCGCCCCACATCATGCCCCACAGCCTGGGATCGACACCCCGGTACTGGCCGAGCGTGAACAGCGAAGCGGCCGTCTCGGTGACAATGGCAAGGATCTTCGTCTCGCCGAGATCATGGGTTGCCTCGAACGCCGCAAGATAATGCGCGAGCTTGCGCAGATCGTCCGGTCCCTCGCATTTCGGCAGGACGATGCCATCCGGCGCATGCGGCATCACGGCGGCAAGATCCTGCAGGGTGAGGCCGGTATCGAGCGCATTGACCCGGACGAAGCGCGCTTGGGCGCCGCGTGGCGCCTGCAGCATCTCCGCTACCGTTTGCCGGGCGGCCTCCTTGGCGCTGGCGGCGACGGAATCCTCAAGGTCCAGGATCAGCGCATCGGCGTCACCAGCGGACGCCTTGTCGAACTTGCGCTGGCTGTCGCCGGGAACGAAGAGAAAACTGCGCATCACGCGGCCGTCCCGCGCTTGCGCATGAGACCCACGCGCCGGCACTGGGCGACCAGAACGTCGTTCTGGTTGAAGCAGCGGTGCTCGAACTCCACGAGACCGGCTTCCGGCCGCGACTTGCTCTCGCGCACCGACACGATCGTGGTCTCTGACCGCAGCGTATCGCCGTGGAAGACCGGATTGGGAAAGCGGACCTCGGTCATGCCCAGGTTTCCGATCGTGGTGCCCAGGGTGGTGTCCTGGACGGTGACGCCCACCATGATCGCCAGCGTGAACATGGAATTGAAAAGCCGCTGTCCCCATTCCGTCTTTTCGGAAAACGCGGCATCGATATGCAGCGGCTGCGGGTTCATCGACATCAGGCTGAACATCGTGTTGTCCGCCTCCGTCACGGTACGGGTGATTTCGTGACGGAAGTGACGGCCGACCTCGAAATCCTCAAAGTAAAGTCCGGGCATGGAATGGGCTCTCAATATGATTTCGGAAGGTCCAGCACTTTCTCCGCGATGAAGCAGAGGGCGAGCTGGGGCGAAACGGGGGCGATGCGCGGAATCAGGCTTTCCCGCAAATAGCGTTCCACGTGATATTCCTTGGCGTATCCGAAGCCGCCATGGGTCATCACGGCGGTCTGGCAGGCGTTGTAGCCGGCCTCCCCGGCGAGGTACTTCGCCATGTTTGCCGAAGCCCCGCAGGGCAGACCGTTGTCGTATTCCCAGGCGGCCTTCATCGTCAGCAGCCATGCCGCTTCCAGTTCCGCCTGGCAGATGGCGAGCGGATGCTGGATGGACTGGTTTTTCCCGATCGGTCGGTTGAAGACGACGCGCTCGCGTGCGTAATCCGCCGCACGCCGCAAGGCGGCAAATCCCAGTCCGACGGCTTCGGCGGCGATCAGGACCCGTTCCGGGTTCATGCCGTGCAGAATGTATTTGAAGCCCTGGCCTTCTTCGCCGATCCGGTCTGCTTCGGGGATTTCGAAGTCCTCGAAGAAGAGCTCGTTCGAATCCACGGCCTTGCGGCCCATCTTTTCGATCTCCGCCACCTTGATCCGGTCCCGGTCGAAGCGGGTGTAGAACAGCGACAGCCCTTCGGTCGGCTTCGATACCTCTTCCAGTGGAGTGGTCCGGGCAAGAAGCAAGAGATGGTCGGCCACCTGTGCGGTGGAGATCCAGACCTTCTGGCCGTTGACGACGTATTTGTCGCCCCGCTTTTCAGCCCGGAGCTTGAGCTGGGTGGTGTTGAGGCCGGTGTTGGGCTCGGTCACGGCGAAGCAGGCCTTGGCACGGCCTTCCGCCATCGGCCGGATCATCCGTTCCTTCTGCTCTTCGGTGCCGAACACCGCGACCGGGTTGAGCCCGAAGATATTGATGTGCACGGCCGAACATCCCGACAGGCCGGCGCCGGATTCGGAGATCGTGCGCATCATGAGGGCTGCCTCGGTGATGCCGAGCCCGGCTCCGCCCTGTGCTTCGGCCGTGCAGATCCCGAGCCAGCCTTCGGCGGCAAAGGCATCGTAGAAATCATGCGGGAAGCCGCCCTTGCGGTCTTTCTCCAGCCAATAGGCATCGTCGAAACGGGAACAGATCCGCTCGATCGCGTTTTGAATAGCCCTCTGCTCTTCGGTCAGCGCGAAGTCCATTCGCTCAGTCTCCTTCTACGGCGCACAAGGCGCCCGATTGTCGTAATTCCTGGATTTCGGCGGCGGAGAAGCCCGCCTCGGACAAAATCTCCTCGCCATGTTCGCCGAGTGCGGGCGCCAGACGGCTGGGCCGGGCCTTGCTACGGGAAAATTGCGCAGGGATGGCCATGGACCGGATCGGTCCCTCCTGCGGGTGCTCCACCATCTCGAAGAAGTTGGTCGCGACCAGGTGCGGGTCTTCCAGCACGGACTCGTAGGAATGCATCGGCAATGCAGGGACATCGGCCTCGTCGAAGATGTCGAGCCATTCCGCTGTCGTGCGCGTCAGCATGATCTGCCCGAGCTCGGCATAGACTTCGTCGATATGCTTCATGCGGGCTGCGAACGTGGCCATGCGCGGATCGGCTGCCGGCATATCCGGCCGGCCGATGGCGCGGAAAAAACGCTGCCAGTGGCCGTCGTTGTAGACCAGCGCACAGACATAGCCGTCCTTGGTCTGATACGGCCTGCGGTCCGGGGAGAGGTGGCGGGCATAACCGCCCTTGTCGAGCGGCGGATCGAAGGTCAGCCCGCCGAGGTGATCGCCGAGCACCATGGTGATCATGGTCTCGTACATGGGCACTTCGATTTTCTGGCCCTGCCCGGAACGGTCCCGTTCGACCACCGCCGCCAGGATTGCGTTGACGGCGGCCAGCCCGACAATCCGGTCGGCGATCGCGGACGGCACATAAGACGGCCGCTGGCCCGCACGGATGAAGCTGTAGGCCAGGCACGAGCCTCCCTGGATCAGGTCGTCGTAGGCCGGCCGTTCGGCAAAGGGGCCTCTCTGGTCGAAGCCGACGAGAGAGGCGTAGATCAACCCCGGATTGGCCGTGGCCACTTCTTCATAGGAGAGCCCGAGCCGTGCCAGGGCGCGCGGCCGGACATTGGAAATCAGGACGTCCGCCTTTTCCGCCAGCTTTAGAAGCGCATCACGCCCGGACGGCTTCTTCAGGTCGAGAGCGATGCTGCGCTTGGAGCGGTTGGTGTTGAGGAAGAGCGGTCCCATGCCGTCGTGGCGCGCCGGGCCGATCTGACGCACGACATCGCCTTCCGGCGACTCGACCTTGATCACATCGGCACCGAAATCGCCGAGGATCTGGGTCGCGTACGGCCCCATCAGTACGGACGTCAAATCAAGAATGCGAAGGCCCGCCAGCGGTCCCATTCGCTCTCCTCTCTATTTTGTTCTTATATATGGACAAATACGTCACTATTTGAAACAATGCTAAACGCTAAACGAATCTGAAGTCAATCACCGACTGAAGCCGGAGCCTGTCATTCGGGGTTCGGGGCCGTAAAAGGAAGCGCGTATGACCGTCCGCCAGATCGAGAACATGTTGGGTTTGCTTGAGTTTTTTGCGGAGCGAAGGGAACCGGCGACCCTTGCGGATGTGGTCCGGCATTTCGGTTGGCCGCGCTCCAGCGCGTTCAACATCCTGACGACGCTGGTTGAAAACGGGTATCTCTACGAACCGCGGGCACGGGGCGGCTTTTATCCGTCGCCGAAATGGATGCAGGTCATCTCGGCGATTTCCGAAGCCGAACCGCTTCCGGAATCCCTGGCACGCGTACTTCGCCGGCTGGCGGAAGAAACGGGCGAAACGGTCTGGGTTTCGGCGCCGAGCGGCGTCTTCGCGGTCTTTCTGGATGTCGTGGAATCCTTCCAGGCCATCCGCTACGCCGCCAAGCCCGGCAAACGGGTCCCGATCCATATCACGGCCTCCGGCCAGGCATTGCTTACCCAGATGCCCCCGCGCGACATTGAGGTCATTCTCAACAAGGTCACCTTTGACGATTCCGGACCGAATGCCCCCAAGAGCGTGGAGGAAGTCCTGCAACGGATCGACGAAGGGCGCGCACGTGGATGGTTTCATTCCGCCTCGAACTATTCCACCGACCTCGGTGGGGTATCTGTTCCCGTGACCGTGAGCGGCCGGCCGTTTTCGGTGACGGTTGCCGGACCGCTGTCGCGTGTGCAGGGCAAGGAGTTGAAACACGCGACCATGATCCAGCAGGCATTGGCAGAGGAAACTGATCAGAACTAAAGCGGTTTCCGGAAAGCGAAGAACCGGGAAAGGCAGGATCGGGCACAATGCCAGTCGGCAGGGATCTGCGGCGCCCATTGCAGCCCCATTGCAGCCAAGTGTTCCCGGTCATAGGATCCCGCAGCGTGATTCTCGGCAGGCTCCGCGCGGACATTTTCCCGCTGCGGACGGATCGACACGGGCTTATGTTGCGTGAAACGACGGGTTTGGAACAGGTGGCGAAGGGGGGGCGATGAACAGCGAAAGTCAGGAGAAGATCGTCAAGCAGGCGGCGCAGGTCGTTGAGCTTCTCGAATTCTTTGCCAACTTCGGCAGGCCCGCGACATTGGCCGAGGTGTCACGCCATCTCGGGTGGCCGCGTTCGAGCACATACAATCTTCTGATGACGCTGGCGAGGCTCGGATATCTCTACGAGCCTGCATTGAAGGGCGGCTTCTTTCCATCGACCCGCTGGGCCAGCATGGTGGAGAAGATCCGTTTGGCGGAGCCGCCGTCGGAAGCCATGCAGAACCTGCTCGCCCATGTGTCGCAAATCACCGGGGAGACGGCCGTGATCGGGGTGATCAGCGGCACGCAGGCCCTGTTCTACCAGGTTCACGAGTCGACCAGCCTGGTCCGGTTTACCGCCGCGGTCGGGCAGACCGTACCGCTTTTCGCCACGGTTCTCGGCCGGGCGCTTCTGGCGCAACTGACAAAGGCGCAACGGGAGAACGTGCTGCGCAAGACCAAGTTCACCCAGTTCACGCCGAAGACGCTGATGAGCCTCGAGGACATCGAGGCGGACATCAGCGCGTCTCTCGAGCGGGGCTGGTTTCAGGGCAGCGAAGGCTATTCGGAAAACCTGGCCGGCATCGCCGT
The DNA here is from genome assembly GCF_963675095.2 of uncultured Roseibium sp. GTDB lineage: Bacteria > Pseudomonadota > Alphaproteobacteria > Rhizobiales > Stappiaceae > Roseibium. The sequence goes on from NZ_CAXXSJ010000072.1 coordinate 92,502, forward strand.
TCCATTGGCGATGCCGCCCTACAGTTACGCGTTGCTCGTTTCCGGTCCGACCGAACGGATGAAAGACCGGATGAGCGAGATCGGCGCCACGTTGCGTGACGCCGTCGAGGAGTACCTTAGAACGACCCCGCAGCTTCCTGACCGGCACTGACCGGCTTGCCGCGATCGACGGACTTTACGCCAAGGTCGACACAGGCGGCCCGGATATCCAGCAGATCTGTGCGGGAAACGCTCCGAGAGGAGGTCGACTCATGACCTGCGTCCGGCAGAACATGACGTCAAGTGATCGAGGCCTGACGAAATGACGAGGGGGCTAAGCCCCCCGCCCGGGAAACCGAGAGCCGCCTTCAGAATTTGATCTTGAGGTCCTCGCTCTTTTTGGCACCTTCACTTGTCGGCATATGCCCCTGCCGCACCATCTGTTCGCTCTGAGTCAGATGATCCAGATAGCTCTTCCGGTCATAGAGCCGGAACACCAGGCGGTCCCAGTCTCTGTTTTCCTGGGTGTCGAAAGTGATCGTGAGACCGGGGCCGCATTTGGCCTTGTACTCAAGCGATCTGGTTTCGTTGTTGGTCGGCACCGGTGGATTGCCGCCACCACCGCGGAAGGTGCTGTTCTTGTACGGCCAGGGGTCTGACTGATCTTCGGTTGTCCAGACGTTTTTATTCTGGCGCGCGCCGATGAAGGCGGTGCAGGTAATGCCTGACGCCAGATTGTCGCCCCATGACAATGTTCCGTTGTCCTGGAAAGCCGCCGGACCGTATTTCTTGCGCGCGGCTGAAAAGACCTGGGAGATGCTGACCTTGCCTTTTTCGAAAGCCACTTGCCGGACGGCTCCGAGGACCACTTTCGAGGCGGACGGCGGCTGGTCGAAGATAATGATGAGTTCCTTGCGGTCCCTGGACTCATAGGCAAGACCGGAGGTGTAGGGGGTGATCTGGTTGGTGACTTCGAAACTGTCCCAACCGCCATTGGCGGTGATCACCCGTCCGACATCCATGTGGTCGCGGATGATACGGTCGGCTTCGGAAAACGACATGCCGAGCTGGAGGCCGACGATGTCCTGTCCGTAGGCTTGTGTCGGTGTCTCGACCTTTTCCTGCGCAACCGGTGTCAAAAGCGCCTGGTCCGCTGCCGGTGAGGCTACCGCCAATGGAAATGCAATCGTAGTCTTGTGCGTTTCCCGGTCATAGAGCGTCGCGGATTGCACTTCGAGCGTGAAGAAATTCATGTCGACGACTTCCGGCGTTTCGTTGAAATCGCCGCTTCTGCCGTCTCTGATTTTCTGCGCAACGAGGAACCGGTTTGCGTCTGTGATTGCCATTTCCTTTGGTGACAGCTTGGCCCGGTTGCTTCGCTCGATGCCGGTGACTTTCACGGTCAGCAGGACATCATGGGACTTTCCCTTTGTTCCGGCCGCAATTTGGTCCGTGAAGGCGGCGTATTTGTCGAATATGTAGGCATCATCGAGCGCGAAGACCTTCTTGCCCCAATAGGCCTCCTTCAGAAGCTTCTGGGCAGCGAGGCAATAGTCGTCACGACCGTCCGAATATCGGCCGCATTCGACCCGGATGCCAACGGTGCCGTGCCGGCCGGGATTTCCCGCGCCCGTAGTTGCCACTCGGTTCCGCCGGATATCCACGGGCAGGCTCTCCGTCCGGCCGATGTAGGCGACGTTGCTCGGTTTGGTGAATGCCGAGCGGATGTAGGCACAGGCATTTTCCACCGTCTTCTGCTTGTTCGCGGGCGTACCGGTCTGCCCTTTCATGACCCGTACTTCCGTTTCGCAACTCATCAATCCGGTGTTGACCAGGTTGGGGTTGGCGAAGGTTGTTCCGAATCCACGGGTCTCGTTGCCCGGCATATAGGCCGTATTGGTCAGGATCCTTATCGTTTCGGGCAGGTTCGCCGCCCGTGCTTCGGACCATTTCCGGAACGAGGGGAGCAGGGCCTGAATGGCCTGATCGTCGGGCCTGGGCTGGCCGATTTCAAAGAAACGTCCCCAGACCGGTTTTTCGTTGATGTTCCGGTGCCTGTTTTCATAATCCCAGCGCGCGAGCAGCATGCGGACGAAGTCCGGATCGGTGACAGTCTCGGGAAGGTGATGAAGAACCAGGAGGTCGCTCGTTTCGGCGTCCAGGAACAGCGACTGCGGCACGTCGACATTTTGCGCCTGGCTGCTTTTCGCGGCATCCGCCGGTCCGTTGTTGTCATAGTCGAAGCGTATCGGCGTTCCCCGGTCCAGAAGCGCGATCCGTTTCAGGGACACGTTGAGGATGACCGCCCTGCCGCTGCGGATGTTCTTCTGATTTTCCAGAACCGTCGGGGAACCCTCCAGGGTGAGCACGACATGGCCGCGCAATTCGCCGTCATAGTGTTCTTCGGCGAAGGGCCTCGGGTCTCCCGACCTGTCTGTGGCAGGCTCTTTCAGCCGGCCTTGAAGCGGCAGGGGCAGATTGGTGTCGGACTTGTCCAGCTTGAGGGAAAAGAACACCGGCGCATCACTATGCCTTTCCTTGCCGCGCAGGCTCGAAGCGGGCAGGACGATACGTCCAGGTTCTGCAAAGGCATTGCCGCTGTAGTTTGTGTTCGACCCGATGCCGCCAAAGCGCATTGAAGCCAGGTTGAGCCCTCTGGCGACGAGGTCGACCGGACGGGCCGGTTCAATGAACTTGCCACCATCGTTCCCCTGACGCACCCAGACCGACAGCGGCAGGATGATTTCCCTGCTCAGCCCCGCCTTTTTACGGCCTTCCAGGAACGAAAGGTATTTTTGCAGGTCATCCGAATTCGGCGTGCGGGTTCCATCGACCACTTCCGGCCGAAGGATCCGGCTGACCATATTGCCGTCGAGCCCGTAGGATTCGAGATCGGCTTTCTCGATTTCTATTCGGCCCTGCATCATCGTTTCCGCAACGCCTTGCGCCTCGAGGAAATCGGGAAAGGCGTTTGAGATAGCGGCAACAAGGTACTCCGGCTCGTAAAGCGTTGCCGGACCCTTCTGTCCGGTTTCCACCGCGGCGGCGATTTCCGCATCCTCCAGCTTGTCCGGAATGACCCGGTGGATGACCTCCTGGAATTCATCGTCCATCGCAAAATCGATGCGGGAGACGTTCTGGGAGAACAGGACGGCGGTCCTGCGCTCGGTACTGTCTTCGGGAGCATAGGCGACGGAATTGAGCTTGCCGAAAATACCGACCTGGATCTTGCGATATTGATCGCCGCGCCGTGCTGCAAGTTCGTCCACGAAGCGTTTGGCGGCTTGCGGGTCCATGGGAAGGGAGATCGGGAATTCCTTGACGTCGGTGTCGATCTTCGCCGACAGACCATAGGAATCTTTTGCAAACTCACGGATCTTGCTTGTTGCGGGATTGGATTGTGCGGCGTTTCCTGCCCCCCGGATGGCTTCGATCGGGAAGCTTTTCGAAGCAAAGTCGTATTCGCCCAACGTGACATTGTAGATCTGGACCGCGGCAAGCGGCATCCGGGCCGAAGCGACGGACGTTTTTTGTGCCAATACCCTTCGGACTTCGGCCATCGCCGATGGCCGGGTGAACTCGTCCAGCTTTCGATTCACGAGGTCCTGGGAATGTCGCATTACCGCGGTGGACAAGGCCCAGATATTCCGATTTCTAGACCGGACGTTTTGATAGTCGTTCTGATACAGGAACAGCTTGAAAGGCAGGCCAAGATTCTGCTCGATCCCGATCCTTTCCGCCTCTGTCAACAGAACATGCGCGTAAAGCACCGCCAGCTCGTCGTTCTTTTCGATGATTTCCGGAACGGCGAGGGGAAGGTTCGCGAGCATCCAGGACGCCCAGGCACGATAGTCATCCGGTGTCCCTTCGCCGTTTTCATCGAACGCGGCATGGCCGTCGATCAGCCTGAAACGGGCGTCAGGATAGAGCTCGTTCCGGACCGGTTCCGGGCTGGAATTCAGGCGCAGGCCCGCGCGCAGGTCTTCCGGCCGCGCGCCTTGCGCGGTCGGGTTGGCGTCTGGTGCAGGGCCGGCTTTCGGCGCGAAGGAATTTACCTTTGAAACCTGCGGCCCGGGCACTTCCGCCGGTGCCTCCGCGACGGCCGTCTTTGCCTTCGCCAAAGCTTCCAGAACGGCGAATTGCTGTGGCGGAAATTCATTGATGGCTTCGAGCCCATAGGCCTTCTGAAAGGCTTTGACGGCCATGATGGTCGCCACGTCGATTGCGCCGTCGACAGGACCCGGATCGAAACCCAGTGTCTGCAGATATTGTTCCGTGACCAGCCAGTGTTGTTTCAGGTCATCATTGATGCCTTGTGCCGCGGCAGTCGTCGCAGGAGCTGTGCCGGAGGCAATCGTTTCTGCCGGACCTGCCGTGGTGGCAACTTGGTCCGGCGCCGCGTCGGGGCCGTAGTAGCAAAGACCGTCGTCTGCGGGAACGGTTCGCTCAGCGAGAATTCGCCATTTCGTTCCCTCGACCAGCATGTCCTTTTCTGCGCAGGTTTCGCTGTCCCAGCTTTCTTTCCAACGGACCTTGAGAAGGCGGCTGTCGGGAGAGAAGAGCAGGTCCATCTGATACTGCTCTTCACCGCCATAGGGAAAGTCAAAGACCTCTCCCGTGCGGAGATCGACCACATATCCGAACCGGCAATTCGTTCCGCATCCGACGGTGACAAATGAATAGTGTCCGGCAAAGTTCACGCCTGCGCTGACCCCTTCCCGGATTCTCGTCCGGTAGGATCTGAACGCGCGATCCCGTCCGTTGAAGTCCGGGAATTGTGCAGCCGTCTTCAATGTGTCGGCCGGCGGGTAATCGGCAAACTTTTGACCCGGGGCAGGGGTGGCCGGTTGGCTTGACACAACACCGGCGGCAACAGGGTTTTGCCGCCATTCAAAATTGTTGCCGGTCCAGTAGACGGCCCCGTCACTGTTTTCACGGCCGCGCGCATGGATAGCTGGAATGTCTCCCTCTCCCACGATGACATTGCGCCCGAGGAATTGGGCCTTGAGTTTTAACAGCCGGCCTTCTCGAACATAGAGATTAACCGAACAGGCCTGCGTTCCGCACTCAAGGCTGGAGGCCTTGGGACCGTTGCAGCTGATGCCGCTGTGATCGATGATCAGATCGTCGTTGCCGTCGCCGGTCAGATCGCGCTGGATCAGTCCGTCCGGGCTGATCGTTCCGCCCCTTCCCTGGCAGGCAAGACTGATCTGTTGGTCCCTCAGATAGGCCGCTGCGTTGGACAGAGGTTGGGGAGCTGCGAAGAAGCGGGGCTGCGCTGGCGAGACGGCAGCACTGTCAGGCTGAAGCGCCGAACCGATAACGGTCTGCCGCTGCCGGGCAAGCATAAAGCCGTTGCCATCGCGATTGGTGCATGTCAGCCCCTGTGTCGAGGAATGGCAGTTAAACCCGCCGAAATTCCCGGTCACCCCATAGGCGGCCGTTTCGAAGCCGTTCTTTGAGCGGTCGGTCGTCTGGCACAGGATCCCGACGGGACCGCGCTCCCGCATCGAGAATGTATGCCCCCAGTCTGAATTGCAGCCGATCGGGCGCGGCAAGGCCAGCGGCCCGGATCGGTCGATAATGGTACAGGTGATATCGGACTGGACACCGGCTTCCTGCTCTACGGTGCACTGGATGTTTTTCGAGGGCGTCTCGAAGGTCCAGACATCGGCAAGAGCGGATGTGCCAGGTGCGCCTGATGCGCAAAGGAATGCGGCAACAGTGAATGACTTCCTGTAAAAGCCCATAAGAAACTCCTTTAAAAATACGCTTGCGAATAAAGCGGATCAGCCCGCACTGCGTCAAACGCAGCCGTTTGTTAGCGTTAAGGCCGATGTCAGCAGATCTGCTTTCGGCAAGTTCATTTCTATTCCTTCGAATTAAGCCGCATGATTTCAATATATGACACGGCCTGTATCGATGATGTGATAACGGTCACAAATTGACATGCGTCAAAACTTGAAAGAATTTTTGAGTTCTTTCTATGGGAAATGTGTAACGGTGGGCAGAATACTTAATTGAAGCAGATATTCTAGCTTGGGACGCAGCCATCACCTTGCTAAAAAATCCTGCGTCGCGTTCTCCGGGCGCATTTTCACCGATTTCGCAGGCTCGCAACATTGGCCGAGGTGCCCCGCCATCTTGGGTGGCCGTGGTCGGGGTGATCAGCGGCACGCAGGCCCTGTTCTACCAGGTTCACGAGTCGACCAGCCTTGTCCGGTTTACCGCTTCGGTGGGGCAGACCGTGCCGCTTTTCGCCACCGTTCTCGGCCGGGCGCTGCTGGCTCAATTGACAAAGGCGCAACGGGAAAACGTGCTGCGCAAGACGAAGTTCACCCGGTTCACGCCGAAGACGCTGATGAGCCTTGAGGACATCGAGGCGGACATCAGCGCGTCTCTCGAGCGGGGTTGGTTTCAGGGCAGCGAAGGCTACTCGGAAAACCTGGCCGGCATCGCCGTTCCATTGGCGATGCCGCCCTACAGTTACGCATTGCTCGTTTCCGGTCCGACCGAACGGATGAAAGACCGGATGAGCGAGATCGGCGCCACGCTGCGTGACGCCGTCGAGGAGTACCTCGGATCTACCCCGCAGCTTCCTGACCGGCACTGACCGGCTTGCCGCGATCGATGGATTTCGCGCCAAGGTCGATCACCGGCGGCTCGATCGTCTTGATCAGCTCGCGCCGGACCTTTTCGTTTGCCGTCTTCGGAATGCTGTCGACGAATTCCAGATAACGCGGCAGCATGTAACGCGGGAAACGCTCGGAGAGGTAGGCGATGATATCCTCCGGGCTAATGTCATCCTTGCGCACGACGACGGCCTTGATCTCCTCGTCCATGACCGGATCGGGCACGCCTGCGATGGCGCAATCGGCAATGCCGTCCATCTGGATCAGGCTCGATTCAATCTCGATGGGCGAGATGTTTTCGCCGCCCCGCCGGATCAGTTCCTTGATGCGCCCGTGGTAATAGAGAAAGCCGTCCTCGTCGTAGGAACCGAGGTCGCCGCTGTGAAACCAGAGGTTCGAACAGGATTCGACCATCTTGTCCGGCTTGTTCCAGTAGCCCGACAGGACCGCGTTCGGGACCCTCGGCCGGCCGATGATTTCGCCGTTCACGCCGGGCGGGACGGGCTCGTCGTGTTCGTTCACCACGATCAGCTCGATATCGTCGCGAACCTTGCCGCAGGACCCGAACCGGCGCACCGTGCGGGAATTGCAGCTGGTCCAGCCGCCGAGCTCGGTCATCCCGTAGGCTTCGTAGACCATGATGCCGAACCGGTCCTCGACCACCTTCCAGACCTCGCGCGGCGCGCCGCCGCCGAAGCAGAAACGCATCTTGTGGTTCTTCTGGTCGCCCCGGTGCCGGTTCACCAGGATCGACAGGATCGTGCCCACGAAGGTGCATCCCGTCGCGCCGAACCGTTCGGCGTCCTCGAAAAAGGCGCTGGCCGAAAACCTGGGACGCAGAACCATGGTCGCCCCGGAAACGAGACACGACATCGTTCCCATCATCTGGGGGTTCACATGGAACATCGGCAGGACGACCATCACGTTGTCGTCCGGCGTCAGTTCCAGCAGTCTGACCGCTTGCGCGCCCGAGCGGTAATAGGTCGCCTGGCTGTTCATCACGCCCTTCGGCAGTCCGGTGGTGCCGGAGGTGTACAGGATTGCCAGCGGCTCGGTGATGGGCAACATGGTCTCTTCGCCTGGCGCATAGGTGCGCAGCATGTCGAAGAACGCAGCCTCGCTTTCGATCGCAACCAGGGGGAGGTCCTTCTGGCGCTTGTCCAGATGCTTGTGGCTGGTATCGATCCAGGCCCGGTCGCAGATCAGGATCCGGCTTTCCGACTGATCGATCGTGTAGCGCATTCCCTCCGCGAGAAGCATGTTGTTGAGCGTGGCCGTCACGCAGCCGGCAAGGGCGGAGCCGAACCACGCGACCACATAGGCGGCGCTGTTGCCGGCGAGGATCGCGACGTGGTCTCCCTTCTGGATCCCTTTCTCCCGCAGCAGCGTAGAGAACCTGCGGGCCAGGTCGTGGACTTCGGCAAATGTGTAGCGTCCGCCGTCCGTGACCAGGAACTCCCTGTCTCCGTGTTCCCGTAAAAGCTCGCTGATCGTACGCGGTGTCATGTGTTGATCTCCCGAAGCAGGTATTTGGCAATCGTGTTTTTCATGATTTCGGACGATCCGGCGCCGATCTCGTAGGTCTTGGAATCGCGGATGTAGCGCGAGAAGGGGGTCTTGTCGGACGTGCCCCATGCGCCGCAGATCTGCATGGCCTTCAGCGATACGTCCGTGGCAACGGAGCCGGCCTTGAACTTGGCGACGCTGGTATGGCGGTCCACTTCCTCGCCGTCGTTCAACGCATCCGCCGCGCGGTAGGTCAGCAGGCGGGCGGCCTCGATCTCGGTGAACATTTCCGAGAAGTACCACTGGATGCCCTGGAAGCTCAGGACCGTGTTGTCGAAAGCGACACGGCCGCTGGCCCGGCCGAGCGCGCCGTCGAAAGCGGCCCGGGCGATGCCGACGAAGATGCCGGCGGTACAGGTGCGCGAATGGGCCATGGTCATGACCGCCTGTTTCACGCCGCGTCCTTCTTCGCCGATCATGTGGCTTGCCGGGATGCGGACATCGTTGAGCTTCATGTTCACGTGGGGGCCGTTCCGCAGGCCGAACGTGGCGGAGTGTTCGCCGATATATTTCTCGATCCCCGGCATGTCCTCCGTGACGGCAAAGACGGAGACGCCTTTTTCGGTTTCGGCCAGCAGAACGATGAGTTCGGCGTCCTCACCCGAGGTCATGAAGCTTTTCTCGCCGTTCAGCACCCAATGGTCGCCGTCACGGACCGCCTTCGTGTCGAGCGAGCGGATATCGCTGCCGTGACTGGTCTCCGTCAGGGAATAGGAAGCCGTCATGCCCCGGGCGAGGCGCGGGATGTAGAGCTCCTTCAGCTCCTGGCTACCGAACTTGTTGATCATCGTCTGCGCCTGCAGGACGGTGATGACGGAAACGGCGGCCGCGCAGCTGGTATAGCCGAGCTCTTCGAACAGGGCGATCGTTTTGCGATAGTCGCCATGCCCTCCGAATTCCGGGGCAAAGATGCTTTGCGTCAGGCCCGCCTTTGCGAAATCGCGCACCATTTGCAGCGGAAACTTGTCTTCCCGGTCGATCTCCGCGGCGATGGGGGCGACATGCGCCTGAACATGCTCACGGACCCGGTGGACATAGTCCGGGTCCGCAAGCGGTTTCCAATATCTGTCCGATGGACTCGGTTCCATTTTCTGCGACCTCCCTGATAACAGGCGACAAGGAATGCGTTCGCCCAGGATGTCGCCAAAAGACACCAGCAGAAATTATTTGTCCATACACAAGAATAAATTTCTGAGCCTGCTCAGATCGGCATGGTCGTCAGGCACCTCACCAGTTCGAGGGAATTGCGCACCCCAAAGCGGGACATCAGCCGGTTCTTGTGCACATGGACCGTGCGCGGCGAGATATCGAGACGGCGCGCGATCTCCTTTGCGGTCAGGCCCTCGACGAGCAGCATCCCGACCTGGCGCTCCCGACGGGTCAAAGCCGCAACGGGGCGCTCTCCGGAAAGATCGGAAAAGGTCCACACGGCCTGGGCGAGAGGTTGGGCCGGCGTCAGCGACTGACCGCGGACCCGGCACCAGAAAAGAATGTCGCCCTTCCGGCGCATGATGCGCTCATCGGAGAACTGCCCGTGCAGGCTCAGCTCTTTTGTCCAGTGCAGGCCGGTGGTGTCGAAGTCGTCGAGGCTTGGATAGAGAATCGCCAGGGACTGGCCTTCTAGCTCCTGGCGCTCGTATCCGAACATCTCGGCAAAACGGTAGTTGCAGCGAAGAATGATGCGCTCTTCCGTGTAGAGCAGACCGATCGGTGCATTCTCGAAAATCCGGCTTTCGAAATCCTTGCGAGTCATCCCACAGCCATGCAGTTAGGTAATAATGCCGAATAGTCTGCCTCGGGTCGGCTCCTATGATGCGGCACCAAAATGGAGGATGTCATGCAATCATGTATTGTCGCCGGGGGCCATATCAAAAACGGACACCCTGATTTCGAACAGGTCCCGACCATCCGCGTCTCATGCGTTTTGGAGCTGCAGAAATGAATCCGGCGGAATGGCTTGCGCGCACAGCGCGGAACACGCCTCAGGCGCCCGCCCTCTTTCTCGGAGCGACCCAGGTCGCCGATTACGCCGGCTTTGGGAAACGCGCGGCGGCGATCGGATCGGCTCTGAGAGCACGGGGCATTGGCCGGGGTGACCGGGTCGCGCTCTTCCTGCCCAACTCGATCGATTATCTGCCGATCCTCTATGGCATCTGGTATGCGGGCGCGGAAGTGGTGCCGATCAACGGCAAACTGCATGCGAAGGAAGCGGCCTGGATCGTCAATCATTCGAAGGCCAGACTGGTGTTTGCCAAGGACCCGCAAGCCTTGCGGGAAACCGGCGACATCGCCGACGGTCTGGACTGCATTGCCCCGCGGGGGGGCGACTTTGAAGGCCTTCTGGCGCAGCGGCCGATGGCATGGCCGGAACCGATGGCAGCCGACGATACCGCTTGGCTTTTCTACACGTCCGGAACCACCGGGCGCCCGAAGGGAGCGATGCTTACCGCGGGCAACCTGATGGCGATGTCGCTGGCTTATCTTGCCGATGTGGACGATGTCTCTGGCGATGATGCGGCCCTCTACGCCGCGCCCTTGTCCCATGGCGCGGGCCTTTACAACTTCGTGCATGTTTTGCGCGGTGCGCGCCACGTCGTACCGGAGAGCGGCGGCTTCGATCCCGGGGAAATCCTGTCACTGGCAGAAACGCTTCGGAATGTCTCCATGTTCGCGGCGCCGACGATGGTGAAGCGACTGGTCGATCACGTGCGCGCCGCCGGCGGGACTGGGGACGGGATCAAGACCATCGTTTATGGCGGCGGTCCGATGTATGTCGCCGATATCCAGGCGGCGCTGGAGGCGATGGGCCCCAAATTCGTGCAGATTTACGGTCAGGGGGAAGCGCCGATGACGATCTCCACCCTGTCGCGCGCGGATCTGGCGGCGAAGACCCATCCGAAATGGGAACAGCGTCTGTCATCGGTCGGCAGGCCGCACAGTGTCGCCGAGGTGCGGATCCTCGGCAGTGACGGAACCGAACAGCCGGTGGGCGGCATTGGCGAGATCGCCGTTCGTGGAACGCAGGTCATGAAAGGCTATCTCGACAACCCGGAGGCCAACGCCAAGTCGCTCGTAGATGGCTGGCTGATGACCGGCGATATGGGGAACGTGGATGAAGACGGGTATCTCTATCTGCATGACCGCGCCAGGGATCTCGTCATCTCCGGCGGCTCGAATATCTATCCGCGCGAGGTGGAGGAGGCGCTCCTGACCCACGCCGGCGTCAGCGAGATCGCGGTCGTCGGCACACCGGATCCTGAATGGGGTGAAATCGTCGTGGCTTTCATCGTACCCAGCGAGGGCGCGCAGCTCGATGCGGACGACCTTGATGCGGCCTGTTCCTCCATGATCGCGCGGTTCAAGAAACCCAAGCGGTATATCTTCGTCGAGGAGCTGCCCAAGAACAACTACGGTAAGGTTCTCAAGACCGAACTCCGGAAGCGGCTGGAGGCGGAACGGGCACGATGAAGCATCTCTGCCGATCAGCGCGCTGAAAAGAAAATGATCACAGGGGTAGACAAATTATCTCCACATGTGCACATTCTGGTGCTGCGGCATCCATTGACTGGAGCCCGTCCATGAATCAAGCGAGGTCGGTGGGATCGGACTCGCTAGGGAGGATTAAATGAAAAGACTCATTTTGCCGCTGCTTGCTGCCGCTTGCGCGCTGGCAACGCCTGCGATGGCTCAGGAAAAAGTGGAATGGCGCTATGTCAGCGTGGTGCCTGCGGGCCACGGTTATGCCGCGCGTATGATCGAAGCCTTCAAGGGTGTGGAGGAACGCACCGACAGCAATTTCAAGATCCGCTTCGTGACCTACGGCGAGACGCCGTTCAAGGTGAATGACGCCCTGACGATCACCCGCGACGGCCTGATCGACATGGCCGAATGGCTGCGCAACTACAATGCGTCGACCTATCCGCTGCTGGCCGGCCCGGAACTTCCGCTGCTGCCGGAGAAGCTGACGACGCCGGCCGAACTCCAGGCACAGAAGGTCGAGGCCTGGTCGAAGCCGACCATCAGCGCCTATCTCGGCAAGATCTTTGACGACTACAATGCCCAGCCGCTGATCACATGGTTCTACGACCCCTACCAGCTTTGGGTTTCGTCGGAAGTAGATAGCGTCGATGCGCTCAAGGGAATGAAGATCCGCGGTTCCACGCCCGAGCAGGCAGAGCTGCTGACCGGCATTGGCGCAAGCCCCATTAACATCCAGCCTGCCGAGCTTTACACCGCGCTCCAGCGCGGAACGGTCGACGGTACGATCACCGGACAGGGGGCCGTGACCGGTTTCAAATGGTCTGAAGTGCTGAAGACCGGTTTCCTTGCGAACGTGATGATGTCATCCTCCGGACCGATCGTGAACAAGGACCGCTTTGCGGAACTGCCGGACGACTACAAGACGGTCCTTATGGACGAACTGAACAAGGCCCAGGCCGATCTTCGGGACTTCATGCCGAAGTTCACGCAAGCCCAGCAGGATGGGCTGCGCGAGCAGGGGCTGAACCTCATCGAGCCGTCACCGGAGATGTACCAGCAGCTGCGCAACGCCGCGGTGACCGTGACCTACCCCGCCTGGGCGGAACGGGCCGGACCTGAAGGCCGCAAGATGCTCGAGGAACTGGGCGTGCAACTCGGAGGCGACTGATGCCGTCAGGCACGCAATCAGGCGCGCGGAAGATCGGGCAAGGCATGGAACGCCTTGCCCAGTCTTTGGGGGCCTTCTGCCTCGTCGCGATTTTCTTCCTGCTCCTGATCGGAGTGGTCTGCCGCATGATGCGGATTGAATTCTACTGGGGCTCCGAACTCAGCGGCATCCTGATGGCCTGGCTGACCGTGCTGTGCCTGCCCTGGCTCACCCGAAACCGGGCGCATCTTTCCACGGACATCGCCTCCGGCACTTTGCCGCCCCTGCTTCGACGGGCCTTGAGGTTTCTCGGCTACATTCTGATGTTGGGGTACCTGGGCGTGCTGATCTGGTATTGCGGGGATCTGGCCCTGAAAAACTATCATAGCGGCGCACGTGACGCGGGCATTCTGCGCCTGCCGCTGTCCATCCTGCAATTCGGTGTGGTTCTGGGACTTGCTCTGACCTTCCTGAGTCAGCTCCGTCTTCTCTTCCACGAAGGCGAAAGGCACGAACTGGAGCAATGACCGAACTCCTTTTGATGGGCCTGAGCGTCATCGTGATGCTTCTGGCCGGATTCCCGATCGCGCTGGTTCTGGGGCTTACGGGGATATTCTGGACCTGGGCCTACAGCCCGGCATATCTGCCCGGCCTCGCCCACACGGTCTACAACACGGTTTCGAGCGAAACGCTGATTGCCATCCCGCTCTTTATCCTGATGGGACAGATCGTCCAGAAGGCCCGGATCGCGGAGCGGTTTTACGAAGCGCTAGCCCGCATGCTTGTCCGGCTCCCGGGCGGACTGTTGCACGCAAACGTCCTGGCCTGCGGTATTTTTTCCGCCGTCAGCGGCAGCAGTATCGCGACCGCGTCGACCATCGCCACGGCCGCCATCCCGAGCCAGCGCCGTTTTGGCTACGACCTGCGCCTCAGCACGGGGTCGTTGGCCGCGGGCGGGACCCTGGGGATCCTGATCCCGCCGAGTATCCCGCTGATCGTCTATTGTTCGCTGGTCGAGGAATCCGTCGGCCTGACCTTCATTGCGGCCCTTGTGCCGGCACTCATGTTGTTAGCGATGTTCCACGGCTACATTCTGGTGCGTGCCGTGGCGAACCCATCCTGTGCGCCGGTGCCGGAAAAAAGTGTCGACGACGACGGCCGGATGGCGCGGTTCGTCCGGGACGTGTTGCCGCTGACCGTGATTATTCTGGTCATCCTGGGAACGATCTACAGCGGCTTGATGACCGCATCCGAAGCGGCCGCCGGTGGGGTTGCGATCTCCGTCATCGTTGCCGCCATTGCCCGCACGCTCTCACGCGAGCTGCTCTTCCGGGCAATCGTGGAATCGGCGCGGCTTTCGGCCATGATCCTGTTCGTCGTAACCGGCGCGCAACTATTTTCCTATGCGGTCTACACCTGGGGCTTCAACCAGATCATCGTGGAGCAGGTGGGCACTCTTCCGTGGCCGCCCGTTGCGATCCTCGGCGTTCTGATCCTGATCTATCTCGTGCTCGGCATGTTCGTGGATGCCATCTCACTGCTGCTGATGACCGTGCCGGTCGTCCATCCGGTGATCACGATGCTCGGATACGACCCGATCTGGTTTGGCGTGCTTCTGGTTCTCCTGCTGGAAATCGGCCTGGTAACGCCGCCCGTGGGAATGAACCTGTTCACGATCAAGGCGGTCGCAGGTGAAATACCATTGAAGGATATCACCCTGGGGTCTCTCCCCTTCGTCCTGCTACTCCTGGCGGGCGTGGTGCTGTTGATCGTCTTCCCGAAGATCGCGCTTTGGCTGCCCTTTAGCTAAAGGGGTCGATCCGCGCACCTGCTGTCGGCGACAACAGGCATCGGCACTCTGATGCTATTACCCCAAGTCGTTTGTCCTCCGGCAAAACGTCCATGGTAGACCGACGCTGTTTGCCGATGGGATGAAAAAACGCGTAGGGGATATAGCAATATGGAGGCGCGCCGGACACCGGCGCAGGAGAGGATATCCGATGGTCCTGGTCATGACCCTTCTGGTGCGGGACGAAGAAGAAATCCTTGAAGCAAACATGTGCTACCATCTGGACCAGGGAATTGATCATATCATTGTCACCGACAACCTGAGTTCGGACAGGTCACGCGAAATAATACAAAGCTTCGTAAGCCAGGGTGTTGCGACATATCTTTTTGAAGACTCAGATACCCACTCTCAATCCAGGTGGGTTACGCGCATGGCGCGCATGGCATGTGAGACATTTCATGCTGACTGGGTTGTTCATTCAGACGCGGATGAATTCTGGATGCCGGTTGGACATCAGAACCTGGCAACGTTTTTTTCGCAGTGCCAGGAATGGAATATCATCGAAGCGCGGCGCCATGATTTCGTCTGTGTGCAGGATGAAACGGCAGGGGATCTGCCACGTCCCTTCTGGGAGCGGATGACCTATCGCAAGACGGTTTCATTGAACCCCCTTGGAAACCCTTTGCCGCCCAAGGTCGCGCATCGCCCATCGGAAAAGGCGGTTGTTGCGGATGGAAATCATGCCGTTTCCGGTATCGAAAAGCCCCGCAAGTTGAAGGAAGGGTTGGAGATATTGCACTTTCCGCTTCGATCCCGCGCTCAGTACACCAACAAGATACGCGTTGGCGGAAGGGCCTTGATGAACAATGCCGAGCTTCCTTTGAACGTGGGCGCAACTTGGCGAAAGCAATATGAGGAACTCCAGAAAACGGGAAGTTTGTCCTTTCTGGAAAGCTCTATCGTGAACAGTGAAGACCTGAAGACGTTGATTTTCAGCGGGGCGGTCGTTGAAGACACCCGTCTCAAATCTGCTTTACGGGAACTGTCACCTGGCCTCACGCCGACGGGTATTTAAAAACAAGAATGCAGGCCTTTGCGCCAAACACGATTCAGCAACGGCGCTAGAGAGCGTTTTCTACCCTTCCAGAAAATGAAAAACATGGGTTACTGTGCCTGACAGTCTTTTGTAATGATTGGGCTTTCCCTAGGCGTGCAGGCCAAATCGAAGTGAATTCTTTAAGTATGCCC